>CAVPLL010000005.1:0-447495 GCA_963706005.1 uncultured Actinomycetes bacterium | reverse complement strand
TCGCCGGGTCGCTCGCGCTCTCGCTCGTCGTGTTCGCGCTCGCGCTCGCCGCGTGCGGTGGCGACGACGGGAGCGACGGAGGCGGGAGCTCGGGCTCCGGCACCCAGATCCCGCGGCCCTCGAGGGTCAGACGTGGATCCTCACGCAGATGCTGACGGCCGGAGGCGGGACCGCGATCGTCGACGTCGGCGTGAGTGCCGAGTTCGACGGGAAGGCGATCAGCGGCAACTCCGGCTGCAACTCCTACAACGCCTCCTACGAGGCGAGCGGGAGCGAGATCTCCTTCGGTCCGATCGCGGCGACGCAGAAGGCCTGCCCGGGACCGGAGGCGGATACCGAGAACCGGTACCTCCAGCTCCTCGCGGGGGTCGCCTCCTTCGAGGTGAGCGGACGTTCGATGTCGATGAACGACGCGGACGGGACGCCGGTCCTGCAGTTCAGCCAGGGCTGAGTCTCAGGCCAACCTCACTCGGAGCTGGCGCACCCGGTCGAGCTCGATCAGGGCCCCGGCGCGCTCGATGTCGGCCGCCCCCGCTTGAAGCGTCCGGCGTGCGTCGTCGGCCCTGCCGCCGGAGGTGAGGGCTTCGGCCAGATCGAGCTCGGTCCTGGCGCGCTCCCATGCGGCGCCCAGGCGTGCGAACCCCTCGCGGGCCTTTTCGAGTGCCTCGAGTCCGTCATCCAGACGCCCGATAGCGATCGCCGACCGTCCCTCGAGGCGATCCAGATGCACGGGGAGGGCGAGCAAACCGGCCTCGGCGGCGTAGGCGCGCGAGGATCCGAGGAACGCGGCGACTTCGTCCCATCGCTCGGTCAGCGTCAACAGCTCGGCCGCGACCTGGTCCTGGAACGGCCGGATCGTCTGGGTCTGCACCTGCGCGTCCTCGATGATCGCCCAGGTCAGGTCGCGGTCACCCCGTCGGGCCACCGCCCAGGCGAGCCAGTAGCTCGCCATGGTCGAGCCGCCGTGGATCGAGCCTCGAGCGCGCTCCAGTGTCGCAAGGTGGCGCTCGGCATCGTCGTGACCGCGTGCCTCGAGGACGAAGGCGGCCGCCCCGAACAGGTTCATCATGAAGTACGGAGGGTCCTCGGCGCGTTCGCCGAGCAACGCCACCGCTTCCCCGAACACCTCCAAGGTGTCGTCCCATCGGCCGAGGTGGAACTCGCTCGCTCCGGCCCAGTTCAGGCAGTGGTTGTTGAGTCCCTCGGCGCCCTCGGCTCGGTCTCGACCCAGCAGACCCAACCGGACGCCTTCGGCATACTCGCCGATCATCGTGGCCTCCCACGCCGCGGCTCCGTAGATGTCGCCGAGCTCCCACGGATCCTCCAGGGTCTCGGCGATCTCGAGTCGACGCTGCGAGAACTCGCGGACCTGGCGGTACATGCCGATGTTGAGCACCGCCGAGCTCGCTCCGTCCAGCGCGGCGGACTCGAGGTCGAGGCGGCCCGCCGCGCGAGCCAGAGCGGCGGCGCGGCGTCCGGCATCGAGGGCGCGGGCGCGGTCCTCCTCGGTCGTCACGGTCTGCCATCCGAAACCGAACGGCTCGAACGACCCCAGCGTGAGCAGGCGGATCCCCTCCTCCGATGCCTCGTCGTCGAGGTTCGCGAACCCGATGTCGACGTACCGCCGCACCTCGCCGGCCTTCGGCGGCTCCTTCATCGACCCGGGCCACCGCAGCGGGTTCTCCGTTGCGCGCGCGGCTGCGGCGGCGATCGCCCGGCGATCCCCGGGGGCGTGCTCGAGTCGAAGGTCGACCGCCTCCTTCAGCGACCGCCACGACAGGTCGCCCTGGTAGTCGTTCAAGGCGATCAGGCCGATCGCCTCCAGGACCGCGACGCGCTCCATCGGCGCGCTCGCGAGCTCGTCCGCGCGCTCGGCCGAGCGCATGGCCTTCGTGTTCGCGAATCGGCTGCGGGCCTCCTCCGCGACGTCAAGCAGCGCGGCGAACGCCTGCCGTCGCAGCCGCTCCTTGCGCTCACCTGGCTCCTCGGCCTCGAACGCCTCGACGTAGTGATAGGCGAGCAGCTCGCCGAACTCGCGGCCGCGGGTCCCCGCCGTCTCCTCGATCCAGATCGCGACCTCCTCGTGCGCCGGACCGCGTTCGCGGCGAGGGAGGCTCTCGTAGGCAACGTCGCGCGTGAGGACGTGCTTGAAGATGAACTCGGGCTCGCCGGCGACCGAGGAGCCCAGGCGCGAGAGGACGAGCTCCCGCTCCTCGAGCCGACCGAGGGTGATGGCGATGCGATCGCCATCGCCGTTCAACAGCCGCCGAACGGGCCCCGGCCAGAACACCCGGCCGACCACGGCGGCGCGCTGCAGGGCTCGCTTCTCGTCGGGGTCGAGCAGGTCGATCCTGGCCGCCAGGACCGCCTGCACGGTGTCCGGGATCCGAACGTCTCCGATCGACGCGGCGGCCCGCCAGCGGTCGCCCTCCCGGACGATGCGGCCTTCGTCGATCAGGTGGCGGACGATCTCCTCCAGGAAGAAGGGGTTGCCCTCGGCACGCTCGAGGATCTGGTCGTGGACCGCCACGGGCAGGTCGGCGACGGTCAGGAGCTGCCGGACGAGCCGATCGGACTCCTCGGACGACAGGGGTTCGAGCGCGATCGCCGAGTGGTTGCGACCGCCGCCGCCCCAGCCGGGGCGCCGGTCGGTGAGCTCGTGGCGGGCGGGGCAGACGAACAGCACCGGGCCGATCGCCTTCTCCGCGACCTCCTCGATCAGGTCCAAGAGTGCAGGGTCCGACCAGTGGATGTCCTCGATCACGACGACCACGGGGCCCGCCAGGGCCATCGCGGAGAAGAAGGAACGCCAGGCGAGGTGCATCTCGGCGCGGACCTGCCGAGGCTCCAGGTCGTGCATCGGCGTGTCGGGCCACTCGAGGCCTACGGTGTAGGCGATGGCCCGACAGGCCCGGTCTGCGTCGATGGTCGGATCGGCGTCCAGGACCTCGTCGCAGGCGTGCCGGATCTTGTCCATCACCTCGTCCGACGAGTCGGTGTCGAGCACCGCCGAGTGGGACTTCAAGATCTCGGCGAGCGGCCAGTACGTGATGCCGTCGCCGTAGGGCAGGCACCGGCCACGAGCGAGCCGAGGGTGCGGGTCCTGCCGTTCGACCCACGCGACGAACTCGGCCGTGAGCCGGCTCTTGCCGACACCCGGGTCTCCGTAGATCGTCACGAGGTTCGGTCGGCCCTCGGCGACGGTCCGCGCGTAGACCGTCTCCAGCAGGGTGAGCTCCTGGTCGCGGCCGATCATCGGCGCGCGCAGGCCGGGGATGCCACGCTGCGCCCGGCCATCCGAGCCCTCGGACTCGAGCACGACCGCGGGGACGGGCTCCTCCTTGCCGCGGAGGTCCTGCTGGCCGAGCTCGCGGTAGTGGAAGCCGCGGGCCGCGCGGGCGGTACGTTCGGCCACGACGATCTGGCCGGGCTCGGCGAGCTGCTCTAGACGGGCGGCGACGTTGACGGCGTCGCCGGTCACCATCGGCTCGCCCGGCTGGGGTGCGGTGGCGGCGAGCACCTCGCCGGTGTTCACGCCGGTCCGGATCTGCAGCTCGACGCCGAAGCGCGATCCGAGGTCGGCGTTCACCTCTCCGAGTCGCCGACGCATCCGGAGCGCGGCACGCAGCGCCCGGATCGGATCGTCCTCGTGGGCGACCGGGACCCCGAAGGCCGCCATCACCGCATCGCCGATGAACTTCTCCACCGTGCCGCCCTCGGCCTGGATCTCCTCGCGCATCGCGCCGAAGTACGCTGCGAGGACCTCTTGGAGCCGCTCGGGATCGAGGCGCTCACCGAGCCCCGTCGACCCCGTCACGTCGGCGAACAAGATCGTCACGAGCCGCCGTTCCTGGCCGGCGGGCGCAGACTCGGGTTCCGCGACGGGCGTGCCGCAGGCCGAACAGAAGCGCGCCTCGGTCGATAGCTCCGCGCCGCAGACCCGACATGCCGGCACGAGCGACGAACCGCACGATGAGCAGAAGCGGGCACCCTGGGCGTTCTCGGTCCCGCATGCGGTGCACGTGTTCACGGCGGCGAGTCTACGACCGGCAGGCGACCCGGTCGGCAGGCACGCGGCTGGGCCGAGGGCATCGCTTAGACTCCCGCGCATGAACGTCCCCGAGAAGCCGACGCTCGACGGTCTCGAGGCCAAGTGGGACGAGTGGTGGGAGGCCGCGGGCACCTATCGTTTCGACCGCTCGAAGCCGCGCGACGAGATCTTCGCGATCGATACCCCTCCGCCCACGGCGAGCGGGAACCTGCACATCGGGCACGTCCTGTCGTACACCCACACCGACCTGATCGCGCGGTTCCACCGTATGCGCGGCAAGACCGTCTTCTACCCGATGGGGTGGGACGACAACGGGTCTGCCGACCGAGCGGCGGGTGCAGAACTACTTCGGCGTCCGGTGCGATCCGTCGCTGCCGTACGACCCGGCGTTCGACGTCGACGCGCTCGACCGACCCGACGGCGAGCTGGTCGCGGTCTCGCGCCCCAACTTCATCGAGCTCTGCGAACGGCTGACCCAGGAGGACGAGCGCGCGTTCGAGGACGTGTTCCGCCTCACCGGGCTGTCGGTCGACTGGAGGCAGACCTACACGACGATCGACGAGCGTTCGCGCCGCGCCTCGCAGCGAGCGTTCGTGCGCCTGCTGTCGAAGGGCCTCGCGTACCGGGTCGAGGCGCCGACGATGTGGGACGTGGACTTCCAGACGGCCGTGGCGCAGGCCGAGATCGAGGATCGCGAGATCGACGGCGCCTACCACCGCGTGCGGTTCGACATCGCGGACGGGCAGGGCTGGGTCGAGATCGAGACCTCGCGGCCCGAGCTGATCCCCGCGTGCGTGGCGCTGGTCGCGAACCCCACCGACGAACGGTACCGAGCCCTGGTCGGTCGGACGGCCGTGACGCCGCTGTTCGGGGCCGAGGTCCCGATCGTGGCGCACGAGCTCGCCGATCCCGAGAAGGGCACGGGGATCGCCATGATCTGCACGTTCGGCGACATCACCGACGTCACGTGGTGGCGTGAGCTGCGGCTGCCGACCCGCGTCGTGATCGGCCGGGACGGGACGATCTCGCCACCCCGATGGGGGGAGTCGGGGTGGGCCTCGCGTGACCCCCAGGCCGCCGCCGCGGCCCAGCTCGAGATCGCGGGGATGCCGGCGCGCAAGGCTCGGCCCAAGATCGCCGAGCTCCTGCAGGCGTCGGGACGTCTGGTGGGCGAGCCCGAGCGCGTCCGCCACGCCGTGAAGTTCTACGAGCGCGGCGAGCGGCCGCTCGAGGTCGTGTCGAGCCGCCAGTGGTTCGTCAAGACGATCGAGTTCCGCCAGCAGCTCCTCGAGCGCGGGCGGCAGATCCGCTGGCACCCCGAGCACATGGGCGCCCGCTACGCCTCCTGGGTCGAGGGTCTCAACGGGGACTGGTGCGTCAGCCGGCAGCGGTTCTTCGGCGTGCCGTTCCCCGTCTGGTACCGGCTCGACGCGCAGGGCTCCATCGATCACGAGCACCCGCTCGTCGCGAGCGAAGACCGGCTGCCCGTCGATCCCTCCTCCGACACGCCCGACGGGCTCTCAGAGGATCGGCGCGGCGTGCCCGGCGGGTTCGTGGGCGACCCGGACATCATGGACACGTGGGCGACGTCCTCGCTCACGCCCGCAGATCGCCGGCGGCTGGGAGGAGGACCCCGACCTGTTCGCGCGCGTGTTCCCGATGGATCTGCGGCCGCAGGCCCACGAGATCATCCGGACGTGGCTCTTCTACACCGTGCTGAAGGCGCATCTGGAGCACGGCTCGCTGCCGTTCACGGACGCCGCGATCAGCGGCTTCGTCCTGGACCCCGAGCGGAAGAAGATGTCGAAGTCCAAGGGCAACGTCGTGACGCCCATCGCGCACCTGGAGCAGCACGGGGCCGACGCGGTGCGGTACTGGGCGGCGAGCGCGCGGCTCGGGATCGACGCAGCGTTCGACGAGCAGCAGATCAAGATCGGCCGCCGGCTCGCGATCAAGATCCTGAACGCCTCGCGCTTCGCCCTGTCGCTCGAGGGCTCCGAGGCCGAGATCGCGGACCCGCTCGACCGCTCGATGCTCGATCAACTCGCCGGTGTCGTCGAACAGGCCACGTTCGCGTTCGAGGGCTACGAGCACGCCCGGGCGCTCGAGCTCGTCGAGCGCTTCTTCTGGGGCTTCACCGACGACTACCTCGAGCTGGTGAAGGGCCGCGCGTACGGCGGCCACGGCCCCGAGGCGGCGGGATCGGCGATCGCGTCCCTGCGGTTCGCGCTCGAGGTCCTGCTCCGCCTGTTCGCGCCGTTCCTGCCGTACGCCACGGAGGAGGTGTGGTCGTGGTGGCGGCGGGGGTCGATCCACCGGGCGTCGTGGCCGACGACCGAGGCATTCCCGGCGGGCGGCGACCCGGTCGTCTACGACGTCGCGGCGTGGGCGCTCGGCGAGGTCCGCAAGGCCAAGGCGCTCGCGAAGCGCTCGCTCCGCACCGACGTCGAACGGCTCGTCGTCCGGGACACGCCGGAGCGCCTCAAGATCCTGCAGGGGGTCGAGCGCGACGTCTCCGAGGCGGGCAAGGTGCGCTCGATCGAGTACGTCGAGGCCACCGAGCCCTCCATCGAGGTTTCGCTGACGCCCGAGGACTGAGCCCGTGCGGTTCGCCGACGCGATGGCGGAGCTCGAGGCCCGTCAGCCCGAGCACATGCCGCAGCCGGATCTCGACCGGATGCGCGCGCTCGCGCTGCTGCTGGCCGACCCGCAGCTCACCTACCCGACGATCCACGTGACCGGGACGAACGGGAAGACCACCACGGCGCGCCTGGCCTCGTCGATCGCCTGCGCGCACGGCCTGTCGACGGGCCTGTTCACCTCGCCCCACCTCACCTCGGTCACCGAACGGTTCGAGATCTGCGGGGAGCCCATCGGCGAGGGGGCGTTCGGCGACGAGTTCGAGCATCTCCTCACGTTCCTGCGAACGGTCGACGAGCAGGTCGGCCGCGTCACCTACTTCGAGGCGCTGACCGCGCTCGCGTACCTGTGGTTCGCGGATGCCCCGGTCGGGCTCGGCGTGTTCGAGGTGGGGATGGGCGGCACCTGGGACGCGACGAACCTCGTGTCCGGCGACGTCGCCGTGCTCTGCCCCGTCTCATTGGACCACCCGCAGCTCGGCTCGACGATCGCGGAGGTGGCGGGGGAGAAGGCCGGGATCGTGAAGCAGGGCAAGGCCGCCGTGGTCCGCGAGCAGCCCGCCGAGGCGCTCGCGGTGATCGAACGGCGATGCGACGAGCAGATCTCGACGCTCCTGCTCGAGGGTCGCGAGTGGGACCTCGACGACCTGACGCCCGCCGTCGGGGGGCAGGCGATGGCCGTCCGGGGCCTGCACGCCACCTACGACGAGGTGCTGCTGCCGATCTACGGGGACCACGCGGCGCACAGCGCCGCAGCCGCGGTGGTGGCCGTCGAGGCGTTGCTCGAACGCGCCCTGGACCGAGACGCCGTCCGGCTGGCGCTCGGCTCGGCCACCTCGCCTGGGCGCCTCGAGGTCGTGGGGCGGCGACCGCTCGTGGTCCTGGACGGTGCGCACAACCCGGCGGCCGCGGAGGCGCTCGCCGAGGCGCTCCCGGACTCGTTCACGTGGGACCGGCTCCATCTCGTGATGGGCGTCTTCGCGGACAAGGACCTCGACGGCATCGCGCGTCCGCTGGCCCCGCTCGCAGACGCGGGCTACGCGGCGGCCGCCGGCAGCGTGCGTGCGCGTCCGCCCGACGAGGTCGCGGCCGCGTTGGGTGCCGGCGGGGTCCCGACCGACGCCTTCGCGACCGTCCGTGACGCGCTCGAAGCCGCCGGCGACGCGGCCGCCGCGGGCGATCTCATCCTGGTGACCGGCTCTTTGTACACTGTCGCGGACGCCCGCCGGGCGTTGCTGGGGGATCCGGGGGCGTAGTCGAGCCGAGGGCGAGCGAAGCCCCCGAGAGCCGGACGAGAGGACCCCTGAGGATGGCCCCGGAAGCGGAATCGACGCTGCTCATCGTGAAGCCCGACGGGGTCCGGCGTGGACTCGTCGGGGAGGTGCTGCGCCGCGCGGAGCGCAAGGGCCTGCGCCTGGCCGAGATCCGAACGATGATGATCGACCGAGCGCTCGCCGAGGAGCATTACGGCGAGCATCGCGACAAGACGTTCTTCGACGAGCTGGTCGGGTTCATCACGTCGGGACCCGTGGTGGTCGCCCGTCTGGAGGGCGTGGGAGCGATCGACGTCTGGCGAACGCTCATGGGCCCGACCGATCCCGCGACCGCGCCGCCCGGGACGATCCGGGGCGACTTCGGGTTGATCATCACGGAGAACCTCGTGCACGGCAGCGACTCGCCCGAGTCGGCCGAACGCGAGCTGAAGCTGTTCTTCGGCTGACCGGGGATCCGGCGCGTGACGCACTAGGTGTAGTTCCCACCGAGGTTGTTTACACAGGGAGAGCCTCCCTGCACGGTTCGGGTTGACAGCTCGGACCGGAAGGAGGCTCTCGTGGGCCATGCTAGGGCGAAGCTCACACCGAGCGGCAGAGCTCTGCTCGTTGAGCGAGTGACGGTGCTGGGATGGGCGCCTGCCCGTGCGGCGGAGGCGGCTGGTGTCTCGCGACCCACGCTCTACAAGTGGATCCGACGATTCGCTGAAGAAGGACCGGCGGGTCTGCTCGATCGCACCTCGGCTCCCCACCGGCGCCCGCACGCGCTGTCCAGAGCTCAGGTCGGCAAGATCCTGCGTGCCCGTAATGACCTCGGATGGGGGCCGCACCGGCTGGGCCCGTGGCTCGGGCATCCTCGCTCGACGATCTACGGTGTGCTTCGCCGGCACCGAGCGCCGCGCCTGGGCGATCTGGACCGTCCCACCCGGACCCCGGTCCGCTACGAGCGTTCCCGTCCGGGAGAGCTCATCCACGTGGACGTGAAGAAGCTCGGTCGGATCCCAACCGGCGGTGGTTGGCGGATGCTGGGGCGTGGGGAAGGCCAGCGCGATCGCAAGAGCGGGGTCGGCTACGACTACCTGCACGTGGCCGTGGACGATCACACCCGCCTTGCCTACGTCGAGGTGCATCCCGATGAGCGGGCAGGCTCGGTCGCGGGGTTCTTCACCCGTATGACCACCTACTTCGCCGGGCTCGGAATCTCGATCGAGCAGGTCATGACCGACAACGCCTGGTGCTACACCCGCTCGCCCAACGTCCAGCGAGTTCTCGTGGATCTGGGTGTCCACCACCTCACGATCCGGCCACACCGGCCCCAGACCAACGGCAAGGCAGAGCGCTTCAACCGCACCTTGCTGGAGGAATGGGCCTACACCAAGCTCTACCGCTCGAACCAGGCACGCCTGGCTGACCTTCCGAAGTTCCTCGACTTCTACAATCGCCGGCGACCCCACACCGCGCTCGGCGGCAGTTCTCCGATGGACCGGGTGTCAACAACGTGAATGGGAACTACAGCTAGGCGGCGCGACGGAAGGCCACGACCGCGTTGTGGCCGCCGAACCCGAACGAGTTCGAGAGCGCGAGGCGCACGTCCATCGCCCGCGTCTCGTTCGCGACGTAGTCGAGGTCGCAGTCGGGGTCGTTCGTCTCATAGTGGATCGTCGGCGGGACGAGGCCGTTGGCGATCGCGAGCGCGCAGATCGCGCCCTCCACCGCCCCCGCGGCGCCGAGCATATGGCCGGTCATCGACTTGGTCGACGACACCGCGATCCGGTGGGCGACATCCTCGCCGAGGGTCGCCTTGATCGCGGCCGTCTCGGCCGCGTCGTTCAACTGGGTAGAGGTGCCGTGCGCGTTCACGTACGAGACCGCATCGGGTTCCTCACCGGCGTCCCGGAGCGCCCAGCCCATCGCGAGCGCCGCCCCCGACCCCTTCGGATCGGGTGCCGTGATGTGGAACGCGTCGTCGGACGCGCCGTAGCCGGCCACCTCGCAGTAGATCCGAGCGCCCCGCGCCCGCGCGTGGCGCTCGGACTCGAGGATCAAGGTGCAGGCGCCCTCGGAGAGCACGAACCCGTCCCGGGCCTTGTCGAAGGGTCGGGAGGCCGTCTCCGGGTCGGGGTTCTTGGTGAGGGCCGTCATCTGCGCGAACGCGGCGACCGTGAGCGGCAGGGTGGCGGCCTCCGAGCCACCGGCGACGCAGAGATCCACATAGCCGTCGCGGATGTACCGCATCGCCTCGCCGATCGCGTGATTCGACGAGGAGCACGCGGAGACCGTGCAGAGGTTCGGTCCGGTGAAGCCGAACCGCATCGCGATGTGACCGCTCGCGGCGTTGGCCATGAGCGCCGGCACCATGAAGGGTGAGACGCGCCCGGGCCCCTTCTCGAGCAGCACGAGGTGCTGCGCGAGGAGCGTCTGGATGCCACCGATCCCGGTGGCGAAGACCACGCCCGCACGCTCCGAGGGGACCTCGGGCGCGCCGGCGTCGTCCCATGCGAGGGCCGCGGACGAGACGCCGTACTGCACGAACCGATCGGTCCGGCGGATCTCCTTGGGGTCCAGCCAGGGCGCGGGGTCGAAGCCCGCGACCTCGCCCGCGACCTTGACGGGCAGATCGTCGGTCTCGAACGCCGTGATCCGCCGGATCCCGTTGCGGCCCGAGGTGAGGCCCGCCCAGAAATCGTCCACGCCGGTGCCCACCGGGGTGACCGGTCCGATGCCGGTGACGACGACCCGTTCGCCCATCGGGCCTATGACGTTCCGAGCTTCTGCTCGACGAGGGCGACGGCCTGTCCGACCGTCTTGACGCCCTCCATCTCTTCCTCGGGGATGTCGATGTTCCACTCCTCCTCGAGCGCGAGCACCGCCTCGACGAGGTCGAGCGAATCGGCGTTCAGGTCCTCGGCGAAACGGGCGTCCGGGACGACCTGGGCCTCGTCGACCGCGAGCTGCTCGGCGAGCACCTTGCGGACCCGAGACTCGATCTCTGCCTTGTCCATCCTTCCTCCTATGCTGGCTCCTCGGTGGTGGTTCGGCCGCGTCCGTCGTGACGCCGGCTCATGCTACGGGGGCCGGCCGTCCCTCGACTAGGCGGTCAGCCCACCGTCCACCGGCACCACCGCACCGTTCACGTACGAGGCCTCCTCGGACATCAGGAAGCGAACCACGGCCGCCACCTCCTCGAGGTGCGCCGCCCGGCCGACGGGGGTCTGATCGAGGTAGTACGCACGGGCGGGCTCGGTCAGATGCGAGGTCATATCCGTGTCGAGCAGGCCCGGGCAGAGGACGTTCACGGTGATGCCCTTGCCCCCGACCTCGCGTGCGAGCGACTTCGTCAGGCCGACCAGGCCGGACTTGGTGGCGGCGTACACCGTCTGCCCGGCGTTGCCGTGGAGGGCCACCGCGGAGGACATGTTCACGATCCGCCCCCACTTGGCCCGGAGCATGCTCCGCATCGCCGCCCGACAGCACAGGAACGCACCTCGAAGGTTGGTGGCCATCGTGCGTTCGTACACGTCCATCGGGTACTTGAGGAGCAGGCCGTCCCGCGACATCCCGGCGTTGTTCACGAGGCCCGTGACCGGACCGAGCTCGTCGCCGACGCGGCGGAACGCCTCGGCGACCGACCCCTCCTCGGTCACGTCCATCGACACCGCCAGACCGGGGACCCCGATCGCCTCGAGGCTTGCGAGGGCCTCCTTGGCGTCCGCCTCGCTCGAGCGGTAGCCGATCGCCACGCTCCACCCCCCGCGGGCGAGCGCCTCCGCGCACGCCCGCCCGATGCCCCGCGAGCTTCCCGTGACGACGGCGACCTTCGCAGAGCCGGTCACGGGGGCTCCGGTCCGGTCCAGCGGATCAGGTTCGCCCCCCACGCGAGGCCCGCGCCGAACGACGTGAGCAGCACCAGGTCGCCCTCGCGGACGCGTCCCGCTCGCCACGCGCGATCGAGCGCGACGGGGATCGATGCGGCCGAGGTGTTGCCCACGGACTCGACGTCGACGACGGCGCGGTCGATCGGGATCTTGAGGCGTTCGGCCACCGCGATCATGATGCGCGCGTTCGCCTGATGCGGGATCAGCAGATCGACGTCGTCCGGTGTGAACCCCGACTTGTCGAGCAGCTCGCGGCTCGCGTTCGCCATCTCGACGACCGCGCGCTTGAAGACCTCGCGCCCCTTCGGCATCTGGATCGTGTGGTCGTTGGCATCGATGGAGGCGTGGCTCGGCGGCTTCGACGAGCCGCCTCCGGGGATGATCAGGATCTCCGCGGCGCGTCCGTCGGCTCCGAGCACCGACCCGACCACGCCCGGCGCCTCGGAACGGGTGAGCACCACAGCGCCCGCTCCGTCGCCGAACAGCACGCAGGTCGTTCGGTCGTGGAAGTTCATCACGCGGGAGAGCACCTCGGCACCCGCGACCACCACGGTCTCGGCCTGACCGGACTCGATGAACGCCGTCGCGGTCGACAGGGCGTAGGAGAAGCCCGCGCATGCCGCGTTCACGTCGAACGCCGGGGCAGCGATCCCGAGCTTGCGCTGCACCCAGACGGCGGTCGAGGGGATGGGGGTGTCTCCGGTGAGCGTGGCGCAGATGAGGAGGTCGATCTGCCCCGGGGCGATCGCGGCGGCGTCCAGCGCCCGCCGGGTGGCGTCGGTCGCGAGATCCGACGTGGTCTGCCCGTCGCTCGCGAAGTGTCGCTCGGCGATCCCGGTGCGCTCCCGGATCCACTCGTCGCTGGTCTCGATGAACGACTCGAACCACTCGTTGGGCACGACGCGTTCGGGCAGGACCGAGCCCAGGCCGGCCACGGTGGCGTGTCGCTGAGCGCCCACGGATCCCCCTCAGGGCGGCGCGCGCCGCCCTCCTCGAGGGTCGAGGATATCGCCCGGGGGTGGGGCACGACGCGTCACGCGGGCCGGGGAGGCGGCGAGGCGTCGGTCAGGCACGTTCCCGCGCGAGCGCCGCGGCCTGCCTCGGGACCGCCGACCGCGAACGCTCGCGCTCCGGGCACCACGCGCTTGGCGAGCTTGGTCAGCACGTCACCGGGTCCCGCCTCGACGAACGTGTCCGCGCCGAGGGTTCGGAGCGCGTGCGCGCAGGCCTCCCAGCGCACGGGGGACACGACGTGTCGCTTGGCGAGGGCCCGCATCTCCTCAGGATCGGTGACGACCGCCCCGGTCACGTTCGACGCGATCGGGAAGCGAGGCGGGCCGAACGCAACCTCGTCGATCGCGGCGGACAGCGGCTCGACCGCCGGCTCCATCAGCGGCGAGTGGAAGGCGCCGGCGACGTTCAGCCGCATGGCGCGGATCCGGCGGGCGGCGGCGAGCGGCTCCGCCCGCTCGATCGCCGCCACGGTGCCGCTGATCACCACCTGCTGCGGCGAGTTCTCGTTCGCCACGAGCAGGACCTCGCCCTCGCGCGCCTCGTCGCAGAGCGCGGAGGCCTCGGCAGGCCCGACGCCGATGAGCGCCGTCATCGTCCCCGGCCGGGCCTCACTCGCCGCCTGCATCGCCCGACCGCGTACGGCCACGATCCGCAGCGCGTCCTCGAGCGCGAGCACCTCCGCGGCCACCAGGGCGGCGAACTCGCCGAGCGAATGCCCTGCCGCACCCACGAACGCGACGTCGAGTGCATCGAGCACCCGGAGGGCCGCGACGTCGCACGCGAGGATCGCCGGTTGCACGAACTCGGTGGTCGCGAGCGCGTCCTCGTCGCGACAGCCGGCGACGACGTCGCGTCCGATGATCTCCGTTGCGTCATCGAGCACCGCTCGTGCGACGTCGTGCGTGCTCCACGCGTCGGCCATGCCGACGAACTGTGAACCTTGACCTGGGAACACGATCGCCGCGTTCATCTGCCGCCCTCCACCCGCGCTCGGCGAACCCTACTCCGCGGGTCTAGACACAGTGAAACCGCAGGTCACACCATGCGTGAACCCTAAGGTTGCCTCCACGTCGGGTCGAGAGTTGCCACCCCAAAGACCGTCCTGTAGAACAGGGCGCGAACCTATGGCCGAGAAGGTTCGTCGCGGACTTCCCGTTTCCCCAGGCCGTCGGAGCGCGGGCGGTGAAGGGGTCCTCGGGTTCCTGGGTCAGGACATGGCAGTCGACCTTGGGACCGCGAACACGCTCGTCTACGTTCGGCACGCGGGCATCGTCCTGAACGAGCCCTCGGTCGTCGCGATCAACACGATGTCTGGCGCCGTGCTCGCCGTGGGCAACGAGGCCAAGCGGATGATCGGGCGGACGCCGTCGCACATCCAGGCGGTTCGTCCGCTGAAGGACGGCGTCATCGCCGACTTCGACATCACCGAGAAGATGCTGCGCTACTTCATCCAGCGCGTGCACAAGCGACGCCTGCTCGCCAAGCCCCGCGTCGTCGTCTGCGTCCCCTCCGGCATCACCGGGGTCGAGCAGCGTGCGGTCGAGGAGGCCACGATCGCCGCCGGCGCGCGGCGCGCGTACATCATCGAGGAGCCGATGGCGGCGGCGATCGGTGCCGGCCTGCCGATCCACGAGCCCGCGGGCAACATGGTCGTCGACATCGGCGGCGGGACCACCGAGGTCGCGGTGATCTCGCTCGGGGGCATCGTCACCTCGTCGTCGTTGCGGATCGGCGGCGACGAGCTGGACGAGGCCATCATCAACCACGTGAAGAAGGAGTACTCGCTGTTGCTCGGCGAGCGGACGGCCGAGGCGATCAAGCTCGCGATCGCCGCCGTCTACCCGATGCAGGAGGAGCTCGTGGCCGAGATCCCCGGCCGCGACCTCGTCTCGGGCCTCCCGAAGACCCTGCAGATCGCCGACGGCGAGATCCGGGCGGCCATCGAGGAGCCCGTCAGCGCGATCATCGACTCGATCAAGGCGACCCTGGACCGAACCCCTCCCGAGCTCGCAGGCGACATCATGCACAAGGGCATCACGCTCACCGGGGGTGGCGCCCTCCTGCGTGGGTTCGACAAGCGGCTCCGCCACGAGACCGGCATGCCGGTCTACATCGCCGACAACCCGCTCTCATCGGTCGCGATCGGATCCGGCAAGTGCCTCGAGGAGTTCGAGATCCTCCAGCGGGTCCTGGTGAGCCCGTCCCGGAGGTAGGTCCTCCGTGGCCCTGCGCAGTCGAGCGCGCAGCACCCGCCTCCTGGTCGTGGCCCTCGTCTCGATCTCGCTGGTGACGATCACCGTGGACTACCGTGAGGGCGACGAGGGGCCCCTCGCCTCGCTCGGCAACGGCGCGCTCGCCGTGATCAGTCCGCTCCAGGAGGTCGTATCCAAGGTCACCCACCCGATCGGCAACTTCTTCTCGACGCTGTTCCGCCTCCCGTCGATCCGCCACGAGCGCGACACCTTGCGCGAGCGTGTGGACGCGCTCGAGACGCAGCTCGCCGAGACGAGGGCCGACCAGGCCCGGCTGGCCGAGCTCGAGGGGCTCCTCGGGCTGCAGGAGAGCCTCGGGCCGAAGATCTCGACGACGGCGGCCCAGGTGATCGCGAACGGCGTCTCGAACTTCGAGTGGACGATCACGATCGACAAGGGCTCGAGCGACGGCATCGCCCAGGACATGGCGGTCGTGGCGAGCGCCGGCCTGGTGGGACACGTGGTGCGCGTCGGGACGAACTCGTCGGTCGTGCAGTTGATCATCGATCCGGATTCGTCCGTCGCGGGGCGGCTCGACGTCTCCCGCCAGACGGGGCTGCTCTCGGGTCAGGGCCCCTCCGACCTGCAGATGAGCCTCGTCGAGCCGACGGTGGCGGTGGTGCCCGACGAGCACGTCGTCACGGCGGGCTACCGGATCGCGAACGTCGCGGAGAGCCTGTATCCGCCCAACGTCCTGATCGGGACCGTCTCGCGGGTCCTGGACGAAGACTCGGCGACCGAGAAGTTCCTGACCGTGCGTCCCGCGGTGGACTTCTCCTCGCTCTCCCTCGTGCTCGTGGTGCTCTCCCGTGACAGCCGAGGGTAGGGTCGTCATCCGTGCGGCGCACGCTCCTGCTCTCGGCGGTGATCCTGACCGCGCTCATCCTGCAGACCACGGTCTTCTCCGAGGTCAACCTGCTCGGTGCCAAACCGGAGCTCATGTACCTGCTCACGATCTGCTTCGCGATCTTGGAGGGGCCGGCCTCGGGTGCGATCACGGGGTTCGCGGGCGGCATGGCCCAGGACTTCCTGCTCGACGCCCCCAAGGGGATCACGGCGCTCACGCTCACGCTCCTCGGTTACGCGACCGGGATGGCGCGGCAGTACATCGTCAGCCCCTCGCCGGTCACCCCCGTGTTGCTGGTCGCGGGTGGCACGTTCGCGGGCGTCGTGTTCTACGGGGTCGTGTCGTTCCTCCTCGGGCAGCTGAGCATCGGCTGGCTCTACCTGTTCCGGGTGGCGTTGCTCTCGGGCCTGTACAACGCGATCTTGACCCCGCTCGTGTTCCCGCTGCTGCGGCGCGCCGCCGAGGGCTCGCGTTCGCGACGCGTGGCCCGATGGTGAACGAGGGGTGACCGGCCCGTGACCGAACCCCGGATGGGCCTGCGGGTCAAGGTCCTCGCCACGCTGGTGCTCGTGATGTTCGCGACGCTCACGACGCGCCTGTGGTTCCTGCAGGTGCTCGCGGCCGAGCAGTACAAGGCAGAGGCCAAGGACAACGCCGTGCGCCTCATCCAGGTGCCGGCGCCGCGCGGCGTGATCAAGGACGCGAACGGTCAGCCCCTGGTGGACAACCGCGCGAGCATCGTGATCACGATCAACCGGCAGGACCTCGGCGACCAGACCGAACCCGTGCTGTTCGACCTGTCGAAGCTCCTCGACATCCCGGCCGACGAGCTCGGGGCTCGGCTGGACGACCCCCGCTACTACGTCTTCAGCCCGGTCCCCGTCGCGATCGACGTGCCCAGGCGCGTCGCTTATTTCATCAAGGAGCACACCGACGAGTTCCCGGGGGTGGACGTGCTCGAGGTTCCCGTGCGCCGGTACCCCCTGGGGTCGGTGGGAGCCCACGTGCTCGGCTACCTCGGCCAGATCTCGAAGGAGAAGCTCAAGGATCCCGCGTTCGCCGACTACGAGGCCGGCGACCTCGTCGGCGTGTCGGGCATCGAGGCCGTGTACGAGCGCGACCTGGCCGGCACACAGGGCCTCGTCAAGTACCGGGTCAACTCGGCGGGGGAGAACCTCGGCCGGATCGGCGAGCAGCTCCCGGTGCCAGGCAACGACGTCACGCTGACGATCGATGCCCAGATCCAGCGGCTGGCGGAGGGGTCCCTGAAGGCGGGGATCGAGCACGCCCGTGGGGTCGTGGAGTCCGACAGCGGATACCTGAAGGCGAACGCCGGAGCCGCGATCGTGCTCGACCCGAAGACCGGCGCGATCGAGGCGATGGCGTCGTACCCGTCGTTCGATCCCTCCGTGTTCACCCGCAGCATCTCCCAGCGCGAGTTCGATCGGCGGTTCGGCCAGGCGCACGGGCTCCCGCTGCTGAACCGGGCGATCCAGGGTCAGTACGCGCCCGGCTCGACGTACAAGCCGTTCGTCGCCGCCTCCGCGCTGCAGCGGGACATCGTGACGACGAGCCAGTCCTACGGGTGCCCGCCGAGCTGGACCGCGCCCTACGACGCGAGCGACCCCGCCGCGACGCAGTACGTGTTCGACAACTGGACGACCGCGAACCTCGGCTACATGAGCGTCGCGGGCGCGCTCGCGAGGTCCTGCGACACGATCTTCTACCCGATGGGATACCGGTACTGGGACCAGTACTACGTGAACGGCGATGAGGCGGCGCACGGCGTCGTCTCGCACGAGCCGCTCCAGCACGACCTGGAGGGGTTCGGCTTCGGCGCGCAGACCCGGATCGATCTGCCGTACGAGCAGGACGGACGGGTCCCGACCGCCGAGTGGAAGCGCACGATCCACGACATGTACCCGGAGTCCTTCCCGGAGGGCGAGTGGTTCCCCGGTGACTTCATCCTGATGACGATCGGGCAGGGAGACACGCTCGTCACCCCCCTGCAGCTCGCTACCGCCTACGGCGCGCTGGAGAACGACGGCAAGGAGTGCGTTCCGCACGTCCTGGACCGGGTCGTCGCGCCCGACGACACGATCGTCCGCCGGTACCAGCAGAACTGCCGCCACCGCGTCCGGATCGATCCGCCCTACCTGAAGTACGTGCGCGACGCGCTCACGGGGACCATGACCGGCGCAGGGACGGCGGCGGCCGCGTTCGCGGGCTTCCCGTTCGGCTCCGTCTGGGTGGCGGGCAAGACCGGCACGGCACAGGCGACGCCGCCGAAGCAGGACACCTCGTGGTTCGCGGCGATGACCGCGGCCGGGGGGCAGGAACACGTGGTCGTGGTCATGGTCGAGCAGGGCGGACACGGTGCGACGACCGCGGCCCCGATCGCGCGGAACATCATCGAGGGCCTCTACGGGCTCCCGCTCACGCAGTTCGTGGACATCGCGGGGACCGACTGATGGATCTCGCGACCGGCAAGCTGGCGTCGGGCGAGCGTCGCTCGATCCGCCACGTCGATCCGGTGCTGATCGCGGCGGCGCTCGGCCTGGCGGTGATCGGCTTGTTCGCGATCTACTCGGCCACGCACCAGTCGCTCGAAGCCGTGCACCTGGATCCCGGTCGGTTCGTGAAGCGCCAGCTCACCTTCCTGGCCGTCGGCGCGATCGTGCTCATGGTCGCGGTGAGCTTCGACTACCGGCTCCTCAAGGTCTACGCCGGGATCGTCTACGTGTCCTCGTTGGTGCTGCTCGTGCTCGTCCGGACGCCGCTCGGCACGAGCGTCAAGGGCGCGCAACGCTGGTTCGAGCTGTTCGGGTTCCAGCTCGCGCCGTCGGAGGTCGCGAAGCTGGCGCTGATCGCGATGCTCGCCGCGTTCTTGTCGGAGCTCCGAGGCGAGCTCACCCTGCGGGACGTGTTCCGGGCGGCGGGGCTCGCTGCGATCCCGGCGTTCCTGGTGTTCCTGCAGCCGGACCTCGGATCGTCGATCGTGTTCGCCGCGATCCTCGTCGGGATGCTGGTGGTGGCGGGGACCCGGGCCCGGTACCTCGGGATGCTCGCGCTCACGGCCGTCGTGCTGATCGTCGCCGGGTTCCAGGTGGGGTTGGTCCGCGAATACCAGATCGAACGCCTCCAGGCGTTCCTCGATCCGACGAGCGTGAGCCAGGACGCGCTCCACAACCGTGAGCAGGCGGAGATCGCCATCGGCTCCGGGGGGTTGACCGGTGTCGGCTACATGCAGGGGTCGCAGACGAACCTCGACTTCGTCCCCGAACAGCACACGGACTTCGTCTTCACGGTCGTGGGCGAGGAGTTCGGGTTCGCGGGGGCGGTCGTGCTGCTGTCCCTGTATGGGCTGCTGCTCTGGCGCGCGTTCCGGGTCGCCCTGCTCTCCAGGGATCCGTTCGGTACCTACCTGGCTGCGGGGATCGCCTCGATGTTCGCGCTGCAGATGTTCGTGAACGTCGGGATGAACATCGGCATCATGCCGATCACCGGGATCCCGCTGCCGTTCGTCTCGTACGGGGGGAGCTCGCTGATCTTGAACTTCGCCTCGGTGGGGCTCCTGCTGAACGTCCACATGCGCCGGTTCGCCTGAGCCGCGATCAGCTCGACGAGGTCACCGTCCACAGGAAGGTCGATCCGGCCGGACCTGAGGATTCGATCACGACGTCGCCGCCCATCGCGCGGGCGGCCGTGCGCGCGAGCGCCAACCCCATCCCCGCCCCCTGATGGATCCGGACGTTCAGCTCCTCCAACTGCTCCAGCGGACCGAAGACGCGCTCGTGCTCTCGGGGATCGATGCCGGGCCCCTCGTCGACGACCCGGACCTCGATCCCGTCCTCCCCGGCGCCGACCCTGACTTCCACATCGGTCTCGGGCGTCGAGAACCGCAGCGCGTTGTCGACGAGCTCCTCCAAGATCCGGCTGGCGACGCCGCGGTTCAGGTTCGCGGCGGGCAAGCCCGCGGCCGTGGCGACGTGTACCCGTTCGTCCCGAGCGGCCACGTCTCGAGCGACCTCCCCGACGTCGACGCGTTCGGTGAGTCCGGCATCGACCGCGAGCTCGAACCGCTCCACGAGCTGCGCGAGGTCGCGGGCCCGCGTGACGAGCCGTGCCAGGAGCTCGGCCTCCTGGTCGGGCGACGCCTCGACCTCGGCGAGCGTCTGGGCGACCCCGAGGATCGACCGTGACCGGGGTTCGGAGCTCGTGGGACAGCCGGGCGACGAGCTGCTGCCGCCTGGCCGAACGCTCGACGAGCGCATCCTGCGCGGCCTCGAGCTCGCGCGTGCGTCTCCGCTCGCGTTCGAGGGCCTCGGTGAGCTCCTCGATCACGTGGGGCGTCACCTCGGAGGAGAGCAGCGCCCCCCCGTCGGCCGCGCGGCTGACCGCGGTCAGGATCTCGTCGCCGTCGGAGTCCTTCAGGACGTAGCCCGAGGCGCCGGCGACGAGCATCCCACGGACGATCTCCTGGTCCTCGTGGCCCGACAGGGCGACGACCCCGAGCTCGGGGAAGTCCGCCTTCAGCAGGCGGGTCGCCTCGATCCCGTCCATGGTTGGCATCCGAACGTCCATCAACACGACGTCCGGTGCGAGCGAGCGGACCAGGCCGAGCGCCTCGACCCCCGAGCCGGCCTCGCCGACCACCTGCAGGTTCCCCGCCTCGAGCAACGACAGCAGGGATTCGCGGAAGCCCGCGTTGTCGTCGACGACGAGGACCCGGATCGGCCGGCTGTGGCCGACCGGGCGGGGAAGGACCGCCGGTTCCATGTGCCGAAGTCTCGGGGCGGGCCCGGTGCGGCGCCATCCGGCGGGCGTGGGTTTCGTAGGCCGCACGACCCGACACGGGGGGTAGGTTGAACTACCTAGTCAGGGTGCGCAGGCCATCCGCCCGCCGATGTCGGCCGACCGGTCGACCGTCCGGTATCCTGGTCTGCAGGTTTGCCCGCCGGGTTGCGGCCACGGGGCCGCGAGGAACCGGCGAGGTATGGAGAGGCGAGGCACCGGCCACGCCGGCCCCGGGTCCGAACCCGGAGGGCCGCGGCCGGAAGAGCCCGCCGAGAACGGGGATTCCCGCGTGCGCAACGAAGCGCCGCGCGGACCCGGGGAGGAGCTCCCCGCGGCCGTGCGTGGATCGGACGAGATCAGGCCTTCGAGCCTGCCCGTCACGACCGGGTCTCCGGCGAGTCGTCCCGACGCGACCGGACCCCGTCCCTCGGCGACTCAGCCATCGCCTCTCCCGACGCGAAGGGAGCGACGATGAACGACGACACGGTTTCGACGACCTCCGATACGGAGATCGTCGAAACGGCGGAGCCCACCGGGGCTGCGGGGGACGCCGGTCCGACCAGTCCCGGCTCAGGTGCGCGCCGTCGACGCCGGCGCGGTGGCCGGGGACGCGGTGGTCGCGGGTCGGGTTCGGCCGCGAGGACCGGCGACGGCGCCTCGCCAGAGGGCGAGGCGGCTCCCCCGCCTGAAGCGGGGGCGGGCACGAACGAGCAGCCGGAGATCGATCTCGACGCTCAACCCGGAGAGGTCGAGCGCGCCCCCACCACGCCCCGAACCGGAGCCCGGCGGCGGTCGCGGGGCGGCCGTGGTCGAGGACGCAGCGGCGCCGGGGCGGCCTCGACGGCCGAGAGCGACGTCGAGGCGGGGGCGTCGGACGACTCCGCCGAGGCTCGGGTCGAGGGCGAGGCGACGAGCGAGGCGACGGGCGAGGCCGATGCCCAGCCGACGCCGGGGACGACGACGCGGCGACGCCGCAAGCGCGGGGGTCGTGGGCGGGGCAAGGCCAAGCCGGCGATCGACGCGTCGGAGACCGACGACACCACCCCGACGGCCGAGGGGCAGGAGGCAGCGCCTGCGCGCACCGGCCGGGCATCGGGACGCACGACCACGCGCAAGGCGGAACCGCAGAAGAAGTCCGACCGGCCGAAGAAGGCCAAGACCGATTCCCAACGCTCGCAACGGAAGACCGATGGAGCCGCCAAGCAGGACGACGGCGAGACCTCGGCGCCGACTCGACTCCGGCGACAGCGTCAGGGCCGCACCACGGTTCGCCGCCGCCGTGAGTCGATGCCGGTCGTTCCTCGCGTCACCGACAAGCTGATGGTGATCACGCAGCATGGTGAGCGGGACCAGATCGCGGTCCTAGAGGAACGCGAGCTCGTCCAGCATTACGTCACGCGCGCGGGCGCGCGCTCGATGGTCGGCAACGTGTACCTCGGCCGCGTTCAGAACGTGCTGCCCGGCATGGAGGCCGCGTTCGTCGACGTCGGCCGCGGGCGCAACGCGGTGCTGTACGCGGGCGAGGTGAACTGGTCACCCGAGGACCTCGAGGGTGCCCCCCCGCGGATCGAGCACGTGTTGAAGAGCGGACAGTCGGTGCTGGTCCAGGTGACGAAGGATCCGATCGGAGGCAAGGGCGCTCGCCTGACCGCTCAGATCTCGCTCCCGGGCCGGTTCCTGGTCCTCGCGCCGAACTCGGACGTGTCCGGCATCAGCCGGCGTCTGCCCGACGCCGAGCGCCGTCGTCTGAAGGCGATCTTCAAGAACCTGAAGCCGAAGGAGCACGGCCTGATCGTGCGCACCGCCGCCGAGGGCGCCTCCGAGGAGGCGCTCACGGCCGACCTCGGCCGCCTGCTGGTCGAGTGGGAGCAGATCGAGAAGCGCGCCAAGAAGGCCAAGGCTCCCGCCGTGCTGTACGAGGAGCCGGAGCTCACCGTGCGGGTCGTGCGGGACCTGTTCACCGACGAGGAGTACCGGGAGCTCGTCACCGACTCGCCGCGCATCTTCGGTCTGGTGACCGACTACCTGCGCGACGTCGCGCCCGAGGTGCTCTCGAAGGTCCGCCTGCACGAGGGTCCGCTGTCCGCGTTCGAGGAGTTCCACATCGTGGAGCAGATCCACAAGGGGCTCGATCGGAAGGTCTGGCTGCCCTCCGGCGGCTACCTCGTGATCGATCGCACCGAGGCCATGACGGTGATCGACGTGAACACGGGCAAGTCCGTGGGCAAGTCGAACCTCGAGGAGACCGTCGTGAACACCAACATGGAGGCTGCGCGCGAGGTGGCCCGCCAGCTCCGGCTGCGGGATATCGGTGGCATGATCGTGATCGACTTCATCGACATGCTCTTGGAGCAGAACAAGAAGAACGTGATCGACGCGATGAAGGAGGCCCTGGCGCAGGACAAGTCCCGCAGCCAGGTCTTCGACATCAGCCCGCTCGGGCTCCTCGAGGTGACGCGCAAGCGCGTGTCTGGTGGACTCTTGGAGGCGTTCTCGGAGACGTGTCCCACGTGCGAGGGCCGTGGGCTGCTCATCACCTACGACGTCAACTGAGGTAGGCAACCGAGGTAGGAGGACACGGTGTACGCGGTCATCAAGGCGGGTGGCAAGCAGCACAAGGTGAAGGCCGGCGACGTCATCGAGGTGGAGCTCATGCACGCCGAGGGCGACACGGTCACGTTCCAGCCCCTGCTCGTGGTGGACGACGACGGCAAGACCCACTACGGCAAGGATGCCCAACACGCGGTCGTCACCGCGAAGCTGCTCGGCGAGCAGAAGGGCGACAAGGTCCACGTCTTCAAGTACAAGAACAAGTCGGGGTACGCACGCCGGCAGGGTCACCGTCAGCTGATGACGCTCATCGAGATCGCCGACGTGAAGCTCGGGAGCGCGCCCAAGCGGGCGACCGCCTCCAAGGCCGCGAAGGACGAGCCCGCCGAGGCTCCGGACACGGCCGAGGCCGCCGAGTAGCCGCGAACCGTCTGGTACGCTCGAACGCGCGATGGCACACAAGAAGGGCGGCGGTTCGTCCCGCAACGGGCGAGACTCCGAGTCCAAGCGGCTCGGCGTGAAGGTGTTCGGCGGTCAGGAGGTGACCGCCGGATCGATCATCGTGCGCCAGCGCGGGACCAGGATCCATCCCGGCAAGGGCGTCGGCAAGGGCGGGGACGACACGCTGTTCGCGACCCAGCCCGGAATCGTGGGGTACCACGAGTCGCGCGGCCGTCGCTACGCCTCCGTCAAGACGCCCTAGCCAGCCGCGGACGAACCTCTGTGTGGGGTCAGCCGTGGGCGGCCGCTTGGTCCGGCCCCGATCCGCCTCGGGCGACCGCTTCCTTCACGGCCCGGACCCACTCCGACAGCGCATCCTTCTTCTCGCGGTTCATGAGACCCAGGTACCCGACGTTGTCGCGGCGCGCCTTGCGCTTGGGACTGCGGAAGGCGGCAAGACCGGTCGGCCGTTCCGGGGACGTGCCGAGGAGCGCGGTGAGCGGCGGCGGCTGCGCGAAGTAGAAGGCCGTCTTGCGTGAGCCAGCCGCGGTCGTCCGCTCGAGCATGAGCACGGGCGATCCGCGGAGCCGCCGGACCTTGGCCACGTCCCCGAGCGGGATCCGCAGGACCGGACGCGCCTCGTCGTTCGGCGTGAAGAGCAAGGCATCGGTCCCGAGCTCGAGCGTGCCCTTGATCTCGTCGGGCTGGACGTCCTTCCCGAGGTGGACGGCCCACACGGTCGCGGCTCTCGGCACCCCACCATCATGCCGCGGAGGGGCGCGTTCGGCCACAATCTGCCCGTGGCCTTCGTCGACGATCTGACCGTGTTCGCCCGCGCCGGCCGAGGTGGGAACGGCTCCTCATCGATCCTTCGCGAGCCGTACAACCCGCGCGGGGGACCCGACGGGGGAGACGGCGGTCGAGGCGGGGACGTGGTGTTCGAGGTCTCCTCCGGCGTCCGCGATCTCGCCTGGCTCGCCGATCACCCGCACCTGCGAGCCGACGGCGGCGGCTCGGGCGGCAAGCGAGGCAGGACGGGGGCTGAGGGCAGGGACCTCGTGATCCGGGTCCCCGACGGCACGCGGGTGGAGGACGAACACGGCCTGCTGGCCGACCTCGTCGGCGAGGGGACGCGGGCGGTCGTCGCGCGCGGCGGCCGCGGCGGTCGGGGCAACGCGGCGCTCGCGACCTCCCGCGACCGGGTCCCGAGCGGCGCCGAGGCTGGCGAGCCGGGCGAGGAGAAGCGCCTGTCGGTGGAGCTCCGCATCGTGGCCGACGTCGGGCTCGTCGGCCTGCCGAACGCCGGCAAGTCGACCCTGCTGGCGACCCTCACCGCGGCCCATCCGAAGATCGCGGACTACCCGTTCACGACCCTCGCGCCGAACCTCGGGGTGGCGGGCGAGGACGAGCGCTTCGTCGTAGCCGACGTCCCGGGTCTCGTCGAGGGCGCGCACGAGGGCAAGGGTCTCGGGCATCGGTTCCTGCGTCACGTCAGCCGCTGTCGCGCGCTCGTCATCGTCGTCGACCTGGCGGCACCCGACCCGGCCGCCGACCTCGGGACGGTCCGGGCCGAGCTCGAGGCGTACGACCCGGCCATGG
The DNA here is from genome assembly GCA_963706005.1 of uncultured Actinomycetes bacterium. Lineage (GTDB taxonomy): Bacteria > Actinomycetota > UBA4738 > UBA4738 > HRBIN12 > DASSJM01. Next base: position 422,159 of record CAVPLL010000005.1, on the reverse strand, counting down.
CGGCGCGCCCGAGCCTGGTCGTGGGGACGAAGGCCGACCTCGCGCCGGACGTCGACCCGCAGGCCGTCCTCGGGAGCGGCGCGGTGGCGGTCTCGGCGGTCACGAGGGAGGGGCTCGAGGGCCTGCGATCGCGGCTCGCCGCGCTCGCTCGCGAGGCGGCGGCGGTCGCGCAGGAACGGAGCGCGTACGTGGTCCTGCGGCCGGCGCTCCCGAGGTTCGTCGTCAAGCGCGAGGGGGAGCGCTTCCGCGTGATCGGTCGCGGCGTCGAGCGCTGGGTCTCCGAGACCGATCTCGACGACCCCGCCAAGCTCGAACGGCTCCAGCGGCGGCTCGTGAAGGAAGGGGTCGAGCGTGAGCTCACCTCGGCCGGGGCCCGACGCGGCGACGAGGTCGTGATCGGCGACGTCGCGTTCGAGTTCATCCCGGAGGGGGAGCGCGATGGGACGGCGTGAGGAACTGCTCCGAGCCGAGGCCGAGGGCTGGGAGGCGTTCGTCGCGCTCCTCGAGGGGTTGTCGCCGGACCTGCTCGAGCGGCCGGGCGTGAACGCGGACGGATGGGCCGTCCGAGACCTGATGTGGCACATCGCGTTCTGGTGCGCGGACACCGCCCGTGCGCTCGAAACGATGCGCGACGGCACGTTCGACCGCGATCGTGAACCCCAGGGGCCAGCACAGGTCGACCCCGTCAACGAACGGGAGCTCGAACGCTCCCGTCGGATGCGGGCAGAGGACGTTCGCGCCGAGCTGCACCGGAGCCGTTCGGCGATGCTCGAGCGCTTCGGTGCCCTCTCCGCGCTCACGGCCGATGCCACCGAGTGGTTCGAGGAGAGTGGACCGTTGCACTACGCCGAGCACATCCTGGACCTCCGCGCTTGGGCTCGGGCGCGGGGGGAATAGGCGCGGTCTCCCGCGCCTGCGAAATCCACCGTGCCCGCCGGACGCGGCCGTAGGATGGCCCGCGTGGGACGACGCCTCGGGGTCATGGGCGGAACGTTCGACCCGATCCACTACGGCCACCTCGTGACGGCCGAGGAGGCCCTGGTGCAGTTCGCCCTCGATGCCGTCGTGTTCGTGCCGACGGGACAGCCGTGGATGAAGGAGGGCCGCGAGGTCTCGCCCGCGGAGGACCGCTACCTGATGACCGTGATCGCGACCGCGAGCAACCCCCGGTTCCGGGTCTCGCGGGTCGAGATCGACCGCGAGGGACCCACCTACACGGTCGACACGCTCCGCATGCTCGGGGCGGAGAACCCGGACGCCGAGCTGTACTTCATCACCGGCGCCGACGCGATGTTCGAGATCTTGGACTGGAAGGACCCCCAGGAGGTGCTCAAGATCGCGCACTTCATCGCGGCGTCCCGCCCCGGCTACGACCTCACGCGGTTCGAGGCGGCCGGGCCTGCCCGCGACGCGAGCGTCAGCATGATGAGCATCCCCGCGCTCGCGATCAGCTCGACCGACGTCCGCGAGCGGATCCGTGACGGCCGTCCGATCCGGTACCTCGTCCCCGAGGGCGTGAAGAGCTACATCGAGAAGGCGGCGCTGTACCGGTGACGCGCCGGGTGACCCTGCTGGTGCTCGTCGCCGCCCTGGCGACCGCGGGGACCGGGGCGCTCCTCGTCGCCCGCGAACGCGCCCGCAGCGCGCCGGCACCTGCGGCGCCGACCGCGTCCGGGCTCGCGCTCGTCGTCGTGCGCACCGAGCGGGGTCCGCTCCCCGCGGTGGTCGGGTCGACCGGATCCGGCACGGGCGGCGCCCTCGTCATCCCGCCCTCGGCCCTCGTGGTCGTCCCCGGCCAGGGCGAGTCGACGGTGGGGGAGGCACTGGACCTGCCGCCGCGGCAGGCGGCGACGGCGGTGAGCAACCTCCTCGGCGTGTGGATCGACGAGCAAGCGACGATCGACGCGGACCGGATCGCCCAGGTCACGGACGAGTCCGGGGGCATCCTCATCGGCGGGGATACGGCGACCGGGCAGGAGGTCGCCGACATGCTCGTGGAGCCGGACGCGGGCGGGGTCGCGGCCTTCCAGATCGTCCTCGAGGCCCTCCTCTCGTCGGACGTCGAGTGGGCGAGTGCCGACTTCGTCGCCGCCGAGCATCCGGGATCGGTCGTCCGGGCGCTCACCACCGCCGCCGGCTCCGAGGTGGCGACGCTGCAGGTCGACGAGGTGGCGAGCGGCATCTTCCGGGCGAGCCCCGAGCAGGTGACGGATGCGCTGGTCGAGGCGTTCGGTGGCCCCGCCGAGGAAGCGGTCCCCGTCATCGTGCTGAACGGCAACGGCGTCCCCGGGATCGGCGAGGCCGTGGCCGAGCGGCTCCTGCCCGGCGGGTTCCGCGTGGCGGTCTCGCAGAACGCGTCGGACTTCGATCATCCCGAGACCCTGATCGTGGTCGGGTCGCCCGACGACGTCGCCTTGGCCGAACGTGTGCGAGACTTGCTCGGTGTGGGGAGCGTGTACGTGTCGGTGGGTTCGGGGATCGCTCCCGTGACGATCGTCGTCGGGAAGGACTTCGCCGGGTGAGCACGATGCAAAGACGGCGTGCAGGGTAGCGACGCCACCCACGCCGAGAGCCGCGCCATCGCCGTCGCAGCGGCGCGCGCGGCAGCCGCCAAGCAGGCCGCGGACGTCACGATCTTGGACGTGCACGACCTGATCGTGATCACCGACTACTTCGTGATCGCCTCGGGCGAGACCGACCGACAGGTCAAGACGATCGTCGAGGAGGTCGAGAGGGGCGTCCGCGACCTCGGCGAGAAGCCGATCCGCCGCGAGGGCGATGCCGACTCCCGATGGGTGTTGCTCGACTACATCGACGTCGTGGTCCACGTGTTCGCCCAGGCAGAGCGCGAGTACTACGACCTCGAGCGTCTGTGGCGTGACGCGCCACGCCTGGCTTGGAACGGCTCGGAGCAGGCCGCGGCCGGTTCGCTAGACTGAGCCTCCCGCGGGCCCATAGCTCAGCTGGTAGAGCGTCTGGCTGGCAGCCAGAAGGTCAGGGGTTCGAATCCCCTTGGGTCCACTACCTCCGCGGTCTCGGGTACCTCGAGTCGTGTCGGTGATCGTCGGCGACCTGCGATACCCATTCCGGTATCACTTGTGTTCTGGAGCTCACGGGCAGGGGACACCTGCCGTTACGACCCCCCTTCGGCCGCGGCGATCACACCGCGCACCTCGTCCGCGATTCGGTCCGGGATGATCGGCTCCATGTAGTGGGGGACGTCGAGGATCAACATGGTTCCGGGCGACCAGAGGTCGACGAACCGCTGCTGCATCGTCCGGTACGCCTGCATCGATCCCTTCGTGACCGGAGACCACCAGGTCTCCGGGTGCTTGAGCGCGATGTAGGTGAGCGGGATCGCCGGCTCCGTGCCCTCGAGTTCCTGCGTCTGCTGCATGCTGTCCAGGTAGTCCATGTGCTCGGAGATGTCCTTCCACTCCTTGCCCGTCAGCAGGCCGTCGACCGGGTGGTAGTACGGGTCGATATCGACGTTCTCGCGGGGGAGCGTCGGGTCGAGCACGACCATTCCTTCGATGCCCCTTGGGTAGGTCACGGCGTAGTCGTATGCGACCAGCCCACCGAACGAGGCGCCGAGGAGTACGTACGGGCCGGGGACGTCTGCGGCTTGCAGGAGCGCGTGCAGGTCGGCGACGGCGTCATCGGTGGTCTGCTCGCCCTCCACCGTGTCGCTGTCACCGACGTTCGCGCGGTCGTACCTGCAAACGCGGTAGTCGTCGCGCAGTGCGGCCGCGACCTGGACGCCGTTCTCCTTGCCCCCGCCGCTGGGATCTTGAATCATCCCGTGGAAGTAAACGACCGTCGGCGAGCCGTCCCCCTCGCACACCAGGAAGAGCGAGTGGCCGCCGACGTCGAACGACCCCTCGATGACCGATGCGTCGGTCGGCGTCGGGGTAGGCGATGGCGCCGCGGCCTCGGGGGACGAGGACGCCCCCGGGTCAGCGCCGCCCGAGCATCCAGTCAGCCCGAGGGCGAGCAGGATTGACAGCATGATGCACCTTGTCTTGTTCCTCACGAGTTCACCCCCTTCACCTCTCGGACCGGTCAAGGCCGAACCCCCAAATGAGATGCCGGGCAGGTTTCGAGGTGCAGGTATTGCCGGCACTCCTGCTCCGTGAACCCGCGACCCACACGCGCCTCCGCTATGCGAAGCAGCTCTTCGATGGGAAGGACGAACACGCGCAGCTTCCCGTCTGCGGCGGTCGCCGCCAGGCGGGTCCCGTCGGGGCTGAACCCGACGTCGAACCCCGCATCGGAACCCGCAGTCAGGTCTTCGATAGCCACGGTCGCGAGCTGTCGTTGCCCGATCGGATCCCAGAGCCGCACAGTCCCGTCATCCGACGCCGTGGCCAGGAGCTTGCCGTCGGGAGTGAACGCGATATCCCAGATCTGGCTGAGGTTGCCTTCCATGGTTCCGAGGGATCGACCGGTCCCGGGATCCCATACCCTGAGGACGCCGTCGAGCCCGCCCGCGACGATCCGTTTCCCATCAGGGCTGAACGCGAGTGAGTTCACTTGCAAGTGGTTGTTGAGCACATGAGCGGCCGCCGTGCTCCCGACGTCCCAGATGAGGATCCGTTGTACCTCCTTCGCGGGCTCTCCGGAGGAGGTCGCCGCGAGCTGTGCTCCGTTAGGACTGAACGCCAAGGTCTGGCCGCCGCCCTCGAACGCGTGAACGGTCGCTCCCGAGGAGGCGTCCCAGATCACCGTCGATCCGACCTCGGGGTAACTGCCGGAGGTCGATCCCAGGAACCGACCATCGGGACTGAACGCGACGTCGAGCACATCGCCGCCTTCGTGACCTTCGAGCTTGAGCAGTTCGTCACCCGTCTCGACGTCCCATACCCAGATCGAGCCGTCGGTCGTCCCGGCTGCGAGTCGGTTTCCGTTCCGATCGAACGTGACCCCGAGGACCGTCCCATGCGCGATGAAGGTGTGCGAAATCTCTCCCGTATCCGCGTCGTAGAGCCGCACCGTGTTGTCGCCGTGTCCGATCGCGAACCGCCGCCCGTCCGGGCTGTAGGCGAACCCGCCCGAGCCGGGTACGGTCAACCCCTCGCCGCTGCCGCGCGGCGTGACGTCCCAAACCTTGACCGAATTCGTGCTCGCACTAGCGAGCATCGTTCCATCGCTGCTGAAGCTCACACTGTCCACGCCTTCGTTGTGCCCGGGGAGAACGAACGTCTCCGACGCGCCAGCACCACTGAGGTCCCATACGCGGACTGTCCCATCGGTGAACCCCATGGCGAGCCGAGATCCGTTCGGACTGAAATCGAGGTCCAGCGCGACTCCGGCTCCGGGGGTCAGCGTCACGATCTGATCGCCGGTTCGTGGATCCCAGATCGTGACCGTTCCGTCCCAGAACGAGGTTGCTACGCGGGAGCCGTCGGGACTGAACGAAACCGCGCTCTCGTACGTGCCCGGGTGTTTCGGGGTGCAGATCTTGTTCTGCCCTGCATTGGCTGTCCGCCAGTCGACGACGCACCGGCCGATCGCCAAGCGCTTCCCATCGGTGGAGAAGCTGGCGTTTCCGGACCAGCCGATCCGGAGGCGTCGAAGCTCCTCACCGGTCTTGAGCGAATAGAAACCCGTTCGGCAGCAATAGTCGCGGGTAGATACCCAGGTCTCGATCACCGAGCCGTCGGGTGAGAATTTGGCCGAGCAACAGACTTCAGCTCCGACTGGATCCGCGAACGTCATGAGTGGTTCACCCGTCTCGCTGTCCCAAACCTTGGTCGTCCTATCCGGACTGCTGGCCGTGGCGATCATGGTCCCGTCAGGGCTGTATGCGGTCCTTGCGAGCACACCGTCGCCGTGCCCGCGGATCGTCAGGCTCTCCTCGCCGTTCCCGAGATCGTAGACGAGCGCAGTCCCCGGCTCGGTGCCCGCGGTCAGTAGGCGTGAGCCGTCAGGGCTGAAGTCCACCGAGCCGTACCCGGGGAAGGTCCAGATGAGGCGATCAGCCTGAACAGCACGATGAAGAGACTGTTCGGCCTCCGGCAGCACCGTCCCGTTGGCGTCGTACGTCGTGTTGACGGCTTCGATCGCGAGCAGGAGGCTCTGGTCGACGTCGTCGTCGAGGCTCGCGATGGAAGCTGCCGCGAGTTCGCGCGCCTGCGCGATCCGAGTCTCCCGCTCGGCTCTGTCGCTCTGTCGGTTGGCCACAACGGTAAGCGAGGCGGCCACGAGGGCGGCGACGGCGAAGACCGCGACCATTCCACGAAGCCGTTTGACCGAGCGCCGCTCGAGCGCGATCTCCCGGCTCCGGCGCAACTCCTCGGCCGCTCGCTCTTCCTGGCTACGGTCGATACTTGCTCGGACGTACTCGTCGTCGCTCGTCGAGAGCGCAACGTTCGTCGTCTCGGCCCACGACGCGATCTGTTCGAGCCTTGCTCCATGCAGAAGGAAGCTCGCGTCCCTTCCACCCGCCTCCCATTCGGCCGCCGAGTTCGAGAGTTGACGCTCGGTTCGGATGTCGTGGCGGGCCTCGTCGATCCAGCGGCGTAGGCGCGCCCAGGCGTTCAGGAGGGCCTCGTGCGCGATCTCGACCGTAGGCTCGCGAGTCGCTGGGTCGCGGTCGAACGAGAGCAGCCGGTGATGGCCGAACGCTTCGATCACCCCATCCATCGCGCGTGGCTCGGCGAGGGGAACCAGCTCCGAACGCCGGACGCGCCTGCGCGTGTCCTCACCGCCTTCACCGAGCGTGACCAGGCGGAGGAACAACTGGCGACAGGCATCACCGGCCGCCTCGTTCATGGCCTCGAACAGCTGCTCGGCGCGCCGCGCCAGCGCGCCCGAAACGCCGCCGATGTGCCGGTAGGTCTCGAGCGCAAGGACGCCGTCGTCCTCGGCTCGCTCGGCCAGCTCGGTGAGCGCGTACTGGAGCAGCGGGAGCGCGGCCGGCCGGTCGACGACGTCGGCGATCATCGCCGCGAAGAGCCTCGGTTCGACGACCAGGCCGGCCCGGTCTGCGGGCGCCACGATCGCGCGCTCCAGCTCCTCCGGCGACATCGGCGTGATCGCTTCGGTGCGGGCGGCGAGCAGGTCGCCGAACCCGCGGACCGCGAGTGGCTCGTCGAAGAAGTCAGCCCGCAAGGTCGCGATGATGCGGACCCTGCTGCCGGGCTCGAGTGCCGCCGCGCGAAGGCTCGACAAGACGTGCGTGCGTTCGGCCTCGTCCTCAACCAGCGTGAAGACCTCCTCCAGCTGGTCCAAGACGATGACGAGCTCGGCCTCCGGGTCCGGAAGGACCCGGTCGGCGGCGCGCACGAGGCCGAGCTCATCGCGCTCGAGGTCCTCCATCAGCGAGGGCGGGGGCTCGATTGCAACGCCGAGGAGCGCGGACTCGATCTCTCGGAGGGGGTGAGCGCCCGGGAGGACGTCGATCACGTACCAACGGTCCGATCCCGGAAGAGCGCCACGACGCAGGGCGGGCACGAGACCGGCGCGGACGACCGACGACTTGCCCGAGCCCGACGGTCCCACCACGGCGAGGAACCGGCTGTCCGGCTCTGACTCCGCGAGCCTGCCGATGAGCCGCTCGGTGAGGATCTCGCGACCGAAGAAGTCTCCCGCGTCCGCTTCGAGGAACGCGCGCAGTCCCTTGTATGGGTTCCGCGTCTCGCCCGCGGGAACGCGGACCGAAGCCGCGCCCTCGACCGCTTCACGGAACGCGGCCGCGAGCTCCGGCGCCCCGGCGAGGCGATCGTTCGCGTCCTTGGCGGTCGCCCGCCCGATCGCGGTGTCGACGGCAAGCGGAAGCTCGGGACGCGCCTCTCGCACCGGAGGCAGCTCCTCGCGCAGGTGGCGGTCGAGCAGCACCGTGAGCGATGTCTCGGGGAAGGGATGGTCGCCCGTGAGCATCTCGTACAGCACGACGCCAAGCGCGTACACGTCGGATCGCGGTGTCGCTGGCTCGAGCCGGATCTGCTCGGGCGATAGGTACGCGGGCGTGCCCCGCATCATCGTTCCCATGGTCTTCTCGGGCGAGCCGACGTCGAGCGCCACACCGAAATCCGTCAGGTACGCATTCCCCTCCTCGTCCAAGAGCACGTTGCCCGGCTTGACGTCACGGTGGACGATCCCTTGGCGGTGCGCGGCGGCGAGCGCCGAGGCGATCTGGTCGAGCACGTCGGCTGCTCGGGCGGGCTCAAGAGGGCCCGCGTCGATCAGGTCGGCGAGACTTCCGCCTCGCAGGTATCGCATGACGAGGTACGCGGCATCGGGCTCGCGCCAGTAGTCGTAGAGCGGCACGACGTGCGGATGCTCGAGCCGCGCGACGATTTGCGCTTCGCGTTCGAAGCGGCGGACGAAGTCCGGGTGGTTGGCGAGCTCAGGGTGGACGGCCTTGATCGCGACCTCTCGGCCGATCTGCGGCTGCGTCGCACGGTAGACGACGCCGAACGCACCTTCCCCGATCTGTTCGAGGAGGCGGTAGCCGCGCAGGGGCTCGCCCTTGAGCTCGAGGCCGGGATCCTGCCGCAAGATCCGCTCATAGAGGTGCTGAAGATCCGGAGACGGGTCGACGCCGAGCTCGTCTGCGAGCACGTCGCGTAGACGTTGGTACGCGGCCAGCGCATCGGTCTGCCTGCCCGAACGGTAAAGGGCCAACATCAGTTGGCCCCACAGCCGCTCGCGCAGCGAGTGCTCGCGGGTGAGCGTTTCGAGCTCGCCCATGACCTCGACATGGCGGCCGCAGGCGATGTCTGCGTCGATCCGCTCCTCGAGCGCCTGGAGGCGGAGATCGTTGAGGCGTGTGATCTCGCCCGCGAGCGGCTCCTCGGTCGCGAGATCCGCGTAGGCGGGACCACGCCAGAGCTCGAGTGCCACCCGCAGCTGCGGCGAGGCCCGATCGGGCTGGTCGCCAACGGTGCGGGCCTCACGGAGCAAGTGCTCGAAACGAGAGGCGTCGAGCTCGGCCGGCTCGACGTGGAGGATGTAGCCGGGCGTCCGTCCTTCGAGCCGGTTCGATCCCAGGGCCTTGCGGAGATTGGAGACGTAGCTCTGGAGCGACGTCCGCACGGCGTCGGGCGGCTCCTCCCCCCACACGAGGTCGATCAGTGCATCGGAAGGAACGACCTGGTTGGCGCGGATGATCAGATGCGCGAGCACCGCTCGCTGTTTCGGACCCCCGAGCGCGATCGGACGGCCTTCGTTCGTAACCTCGATCGGGCCGAGGACCCGGAAATGGGTCCCCGTACGAGATGCCTCCGCTCGCATGCTCGTCCTGCTCGGGAGACCCGTGCGCGCCGATCGTGCGCTCATGGCGCGCATTCTGAACCTGCGGCTTGGAACTCGCTTGGAGCCGTTCGCTAAATCGACCGGTTCCAAGCTCGTGCCAAGCGCCCCCCAGCGGGACTCCAAGAGCCGGGGACGACCGTGCTCGCATGCGCACGGCGAACCGAGCGAACGTCCTGGTCCTGGCTCTGGCGGGCGTCCTCGTCCTCCACGCGGGGCGCGAGGCAGACGACCCAAAGGCCCTGGCGGTCGGGACTCGGATCAGTATCGTCGAGGCCGATCGGGAGCAGGTGCGCCTAGCCCGGTGGGCTGCCACCCGGTTCGAGTCCGCCGGTCTGAAGGCGCCCGCGGTCGAGATCCACTTCCACACGGATGCGTCGGAATGCGGCGATCACCTGGGATACGCGAGGCGTGGCCGCGTCGACGTGTGCACGGTCCTGGTGAACGAGATGGCCAGGCGGATCCTGCTCCACGAGATGGGGCACGTCTGGATCGACGAGCATGTCTCGCAGACGGTGCGCGAGCGGTTCCTCAAGCTTCGGGGTCTGCGGGCCTGGAACGCAGCGGCCGATCCATGGGGCGAGCGCGGCTACGAGCAGGGAGCCGAGATCATGGCGTGGGCCCTCGGGACGAGGATCCTAAGCGCGCAGATCCCCGGGAACGACCCGGTCCAGCTCGCGGCTGGGTTCGAGCTCCTGACCGGCGTGCAGACGCCGGCGGTCGGCTCGCCCCGCTAACCCATCCCGGCCTAGGCGTGTGATCGGACAACCCCTTCGATCCAGGCTTCATTAGGGTGCGAGAGGGGGAGAGTCGAATTCCACGCCCTTTCGGGCACCGGATCCTAAGCCTCCGAAAAGCGCTCAGCGAATAACAGAGCCGGTTCCGCTCGGCAATGACCTGCAGCTTCCCTGGTCCGCACACCGTTGAGCCCCGTCTGGCTGGCAGCCAGAAGGTCAGGGGTTCGAATCCCCTTGGGTCCACTTTCAGCGCCTTATTCGAACTCGGGCGTGAGAAGAGAGGCGCGAATACCTCCGAGAACTCCGTTCGACCTATCTTCCGGTCCTTGATGGAGACGGCCTGGAGTACCGCGTCGTTGAAGCGTCGCCGAACAGACGGCCGGGCCTTCAGGTACGCCGCGTGGCAGTTGCCTGCGAGGCGGATGGCCGTTCGGAGAATGTCCTGCCAACCGTCTAGGTCGCCCTCCGTAGTCTCTCGAGCTCTGCCTTGGCTGCCTGCTCCGCTGGGCCGATACGGTCCTGTTCCGCCTTGAGGAGATCGAGCGGAATCGCATTCGCGTAGAAGGCCAGCAATCAAGGATGCCGAGACTCGCCTTCTGCGAGCGAAGGCAGCCTCCGACGCTCCTCTAATCGTCGGCAAGCGTGAAGGAGCTGTGCGAGGCAATCGCGTAGGCGATCATCGCCGAGCGGGGCGGTGTCCCGACCGCCACTGCCTCGATGCCCGAGCTCGTCACCATGGCGCAAGAGCTGCTCGAATTCCAGCATCGGGGCTCATTCGGACGGCGGCTCCGCTCCTCCCGTCGGAGGCGCATCAGAGCCCTGGGTGGCCTTCCGCCGACGACGGATGATGACGAATCCAACGACCAGGGTTAGGAGGGCTGCTATGGGCACCAGGATCGAGACCGGCGTCGAGCCCGCGCTCGCCGCAGGCACCTCGGGGCCTCCGGCCACCTCCGACTGCGGCTGAGCCAGCGAGTTCAATGGGCCGGATGCAGCGTAGCCGAAGCTCTGAACGTGCCTCCCTCCGGATCGGCGATGTTGAGCCCACTGCGTGACAACTGGCGCTCGAACTCGAATGAGATGCGGGAACCGTCTGGCGACCAGTACGGATTCACGCCAGCGGGGGTCGTAGGGGTGAGTTGCGAGCCGTCGGCTTGGATGACGTAGATGCCGCTCGGGTTGATGTATCGCACGCCAACGGCAAGGAGCGTGCCGTCGGGGGACCAGCTGAGGCCGATGGTGTGGCCTCCGAGAGACCCCTTGTCCCCACCAACAGGTGCACGTCGCTTCCATCGATCGCATGCATGTTGCTCCCGTCGGCGTTCATGATCCGGAGGCTGTTGCCCCAGTCGCCATTGCCGTCGATGTAGGCGATCTGGGTCCCATCGGGGGAGAACTTCGGAAGGGACAGCTCGGTGCGGATGCTGCGATCCAGCTCCGGGGAATAGCGGCGGCTAGGTGCGAGGAGCAGCCTCGGCGCGCCGCCGTCGGCGCCGATCAGGTAAATGCCCGGGTCGAGCTGGGCGGGTGTGCCGAATTCCGGCGCGAAGACGACCGTCGTCCCGTCGGGGCTGAACGAGGCGCCGCTGACCACATCGGAGATCAGATGGGTCTCCGTGCCGTCCGCGTGCAGCACGAACAGCCCGCGCCGCGAAGGTGAGTCCTCCCACTGCAGTTCTCACATGCACAAGGTGGACCGACCCGCGCGAGATGAGAAGCTTCGACCCGTCGCTCGACCACGCGAGCGGGATCCCTTCATTCTGGCTCAGCTGGATCTGGCTTCCCTGATCATCGGGATCCGACGGATCCACCGCCCAGATCCCTTGCTGGGTCCCGTACGCGATCCAGCCACTGATCTTCGAGAATATGCCTGGAGGCATCGGCGGGGTCGCTCCGGCTCCCACCGGCGGAGCGACAAAGGCCGTCGCTGTAAGAGCGAGTGCGAGCGACCACACGATGCGTTTCCCTGTCGGAATCTTCATGAGACTGAATCCTTCTCGGGCGTCCGGACTGAACCACGACCGACGGCCACGCCCACGGTGACGAGTGCCGGTCTCGGCCTCTCGCGCGACTTCCACGGCTCCCACCTCCATCGTTGACCGGACACACCTGAGCTGAGTGGGACCGCTTGAACGCTAGAGCGGCCGGGTTTCGGTTCTCCGATGGGCGGCCGAGCGGTCTACGGACCCTTACACCTGGACCAGCAGGGTCTGGTCGTCGAGCCAATCCACGACGTCGCCGGAGCCGGCGCCGCCTCTCTCTGCGGTCTCGAGCTCGTAGACGTAGACGTCGCTGTCGGGGTAGCTCTGGAAGGCGATCCGTTCGCCGTCCGGTGACCAGTTCGCGTTGTACATATCGCTGTTGGTCCGGATGACGGTTCGATCCGAGCCGTCGATGTCGGCCAGGGTCACCTTCGCCATCGACCAGGTGTTGAACGCGACCCGACTCCCATCCGGGGATACGTCAGGGAGTCCGGCATCCCCGAGGATCGTCGTGGTGGCCCCTCGCATGTCGGAGCTGCGGAGCACCGGTGGCTCGCCCATCTGGAACACGATCGTTTCGCCGTCCGGAGTCCATGCAGGCGCCCCGTCGACGTTCTGAGGCTCCCGGGTGATCCGGTTCGATGCGCCGGACCCGACGTCGACGACGTAGACCTCGAACGTCCCGTCCGGGGCGTGGCCGAGGAACGCGATCCGCGTGCCGTCGGGCGACCACGCAGGCAACCTCGCGGCCAGGGGTTCGTGCGTCAGCTGGTGGAGATCGGTGCCGTCGGCGTTGATCACGAAGATCTGCGGATGCCCGTCTCCGTCCTCGGCCTCGAACGCGATCCGATCGGCCTCCGGGGCGAGAGCGAACTCGGTGCCGCCCTCCGGGGTCTTGAGGAACAGGGTTGCGTCGCCGGTGCCGATGTCCACGGCGTAGAGCCCCGACACGAATCCCGATGGAGAGGGGCTCGTTGGCGTGGCTGAGGTGTCGGAGCTACTCGAGGTGCAAGCCGACGGCTCCCAGCATCAGCGCGATGAGCGCTGCCGAGGACCGCACGCATCCCGGACCTTGTCATGACACTCACTCCCTCTCCTGCTCCAAAGATCTGACGGCTACTCGTTCCAGCTATGCCCGGTCTGTGGTGCCGATCGCCTCGCTAGCCGACAGGGTTCCACGGCCCGGATCTGGCGTCGCCGAACTCCTGGGCGTGCCTCCCGTCAGCATCAGCGATCACGAGACTGGCGGCTGCGGTGTACGCGATACGAGAGCCGTCAGGTGACCAGTTCGGACTCCTCCCGTGGGTCACCAGGGTGAGATCCGATCCGTCGGCCCTGACCGTGTAGATGCCTCTGTAATCGATCGCGAGGCGAGTACCGTCGGGAGACCAGACGAGGCGGGGGCCGCCGCCCTGGTCCTTGAACGTGACGTGGCCCAGGGCTCGCGAGCCGCTCCCGTCGGCGTTCATCACCCGGAGGCGGTAGTCGCCCCCTTCAAATTCGAAGTAGGCGACCTTCGACCCGTCGGGCGAGAACGTCGGGTGTCAGCACAGCTCCTCGGCGCTGGCGGTGAGGATGACCTGTGGCGTGCCACCGGCAGCATCGACGACCTCGATCCGCGGACGGCTCGGCTGCCGATGCCAGAGGCGTAGACGACCCTAGATCCGTCCGGCGAGAACGAGCCATCCGAACACCAAGGCCTCGCCACTCGTCAGGCGGGTCTCGGTCCCGTCCGCGTTCAATAGGAAGAGGTTCGTGCCGAAGAAGGCTTGCGTGGACGGCCGCTCGGTGTTGGGCCGCAGGATGAGCAATCTCGAGCCGTCGCTCGACCAGGCGACGGGCCACCCGGGCTCCGGGCTCAGCAGGATCTGATCCTTGGGATCACCTGGGCCTTCGGGGTTGACCGCCCAGATCCCGCTCTTCCCCCACCTTCCGGCGTACGCGATCCACCCATGAATCTGCGCGAATACATCTGATGTCGATCGCGACGGACCGTGCGTCGCCTCGGACGTCGTTGCCGACAGGGTCGTCGTAACGACGGAGGTGGTTGGACTGCTGGTGCAAGCGACGGCGCCCAACACCAACGCCACGAGGGCCCCGAGAGCTGCACAAACGCCGGACCTAGTCATCGCACCCACTCCCTCTCCTGCTCCAAAGCAGTGGCGGCTCCTCGTTCCGGCCATGGTCGGTTTGCCTCCCTCGGTTCCGGACCGCACCACGACCGACGGCCCCGCCGACGCCTGCGAGTGTCGGCGCCGCGAGAACTGTCGCCGCCATACGACGCGTCTCGGAAGCGTGGCCCACGCTCGCACCGGCCTCGGCCTCTCGGGCGTTCTTCATCGCTTCCACCTCCATCGTTGACCGGACACCCCCTGAACCTAAGGGGGCCCGCTTGAGAAACGCTGGAGCGGCCGGGTTGCGGTTCTCGAATGGGCGGCCGAGCGGCCTCCGATCAGCATGAGTTCCGGTAACTCGATCCGACAGACCGAGTGCGACTGCTCAGGAAACAAACAGGTAGGACTAGAGCTGGCTCAAGCCTGCAGGCACCGATCTACGTGAAGGTACTGGCGGCACTCCTCATCGGTGAACGGCCTCGGGACCTCCCGGCGGGCGATCTCGAGGAGGTCGTCGATGTCGAGGGCCCAGATCCGAACACCGTCGCACCAGCTCGTGGAGGCGAGCTTCGTGCCGTCCGGGCTGAAGTTCACGCCATACACCGCACACCCGGAGCCGCGAAGGACGAGTTGCTGTGCGCCCATGTCTGCATCGAACAACCGGACCGTGCCGTCGTAGCTCGCTGTGGCGACTCGCGACCCGTCGGGGCTGAAGGCAACGTCGGTAACGCCGCCTGATTGCCCTTCGAGCTCGGCTTCGCGCGTTCCGGTCTCCACGTCCCACATCTCCACTGGTCCTTCCGGACCGGCTGTCACGATCCGGGGACCGCTGGGATCGAAGTCCAAGAAGCGCGCGTCGGCGCGGATCGTGCGGACGACCTCACCCCTTGCCCAGTCCCAGATCCTCACGTGGCCCCTCCCGAGTTCCCCTAGACCGGAGACCGCCGCCGTCGCCACCAGGAGGCCGTTGGGACTGAACTGTGAATCGAAGAGGTTGAACCCTTTATCATCCTGCAGGACGCGGATCACTCGGCCGGAACGATCGATGATCTTCGCCGTTCCGGCCCAGCTGGCGGTGACCAGGTACTCCCCATCCGGGCTGAATGCAACGCTGTTGACGTCGAGGCGGTGCGGGATCCTGTAGAGCTCCTCCCCGGTCGCCGCGTCCCATACCCTCGCTACCTCGCCGCCGCAGCAGGGCCACCCGGAGCCGCCGGCCGCGATCGACCCACCGTTGGGGCTCACATCGATTGAGTTGATGTAGAACTCACCGGTCGCCTCTCCGAGAGTTCGAAGGTGACGGCGCGTCTGGAGGTCCCACATCGTCACTGCCTGGCCGTTCCGGCTGCCGGCCACGACGCGCCGCCCATCGGGCATGAATTCCGCCGCGGGGAAGCCGGCGTTGGGAAGGTTTGCCCATTCGGCGTTGCCGCCGGGTCCCAGGTCCCAGATCTTCACGGTGGATCTGGCAGCGTCCCCCGCCATCACCCGGGTTCCATCGGACGAGAACGCCACTCCCACGATCCCGCTGCTCGTCTCCTTGAGCCGACAGCGACCACAGCTCTCGAACGCTCTTCGCTCCGATCTCCCACACCTTCGCGGTGCCGTCCGAACCACCCGTGACGAGGCGAGAGGAGTCCGCGCTCCACGCGACGCTGAAGACGAATCCGGCGTGACCAGACAATGTCTGTCGGAGCCTTCCCGTGTCCCCATCCCAGACCCGCGTGCTGTCCTCGCTGCTCATGGCGATGTATCGGCCATCCGGACTCCAGGACACTCCCCGGAACGCTGGGACCGAGCAACAGTTGGGCCCGATCAGTCCGAATGCCACCTCGCCGCTCTTCACGTCGAACACGGCGCCGTGTTGCCACCAGGACGCTACAGCGAGGCGCTTCCCGTCGGGACTGAGAGCGGTGTCGATCGCGCCGTCCATACGGATCGTCGAGACCACCCTGTCCGTGGACAGCTCCAGGACCCGGACCTCCCCCAGACTCCCGCCGTTCTCGGTCCAGGCGGCGGCGACGAGGGAACCGTCCGCGCTGAACGAAGGGCCACCCCATGCACCGCCGACCCCCGACAGGCTCGAGAGGAGCCGCCCCGTCGACGGGTCCCATACCTTCAGCTTGCCGTCATCCCCGGCGGAGGCGAGCCTGGAACCGTCCGGACTGAATGCGACGTCGTTGACATCCCCGTCGTGTCCTTTGAACGCGAGGACGCTCTCTCCCGTCTGGGCATCCCTGATGTCGATCATGCCCGAGTTCTGGGGGCCCTCGGTCACGAAGACTCCCCGCGGACTCCAAGCAAGGAGTCCCCCCACCCCCGGCACCTCCATCTCGAGCCGCGATGCCACGACGGCGCGGTGGAGCGCCTCCTCCGCTTCGGGAAGAACCGTCCCGTCTGAGGATCGTGTGGTTTCGACGGCCTCGCTCGCGAGCAGGACGCTGAGCTCGGCATCGACTTCCAGGTTCGCCACGGCGGCAGAGGCGAGCTCTCTCGAGGTCGCGATCCGCGCCTCGCGCTCCGCCCTCCCGCTCTGGTTCGTGGCGACGACGGTGAGCGATCCCGCGATGAGGGCCGCGGCCGCGAAGACGGCGACGAGGCCGCGCAGCCGGCGGGCGGATCGCCGCTCGATCTGCGCTTCGTGCTCGCGCCGCCGCCCCTCCTCCTCCCGCTCCCGGTCGCGCTGATCGACGCTCGCTTTCAGGTACGCGCGCTCGGGCCGCCCGATCGCCAGGTCCGTGGTCGCGGCCCACGTCTCGAGTTGCTCCAGTCGCGCACCCCGCAGGAGGAAGCTGGGGTCGCGGTCGGAGCCTCGCCATTCCGCCCCGGCCCGAGCCAGCCCTTGGTTTTGTCGGAGATCCTCCCGAGCGTCGTCGATCCAGGTGCGCAGCCGCCCCCAAGCGCCGAGCAGCGCCTCGTGAGCGATCTCGACCGTTGGCTCACGGGTGGCGGGTTCCCGATCGAACGTCAGGAGCCGATGCCGCCCGAAGGTGTCGGCGACGACGTCGATCGCCTCCTGTTCCACATCGAGGGCGACCAGCTCACTCCGCGCGACGCGGCGCCGAGTGTCTTCCCTCCCCTCTCCGAGGGTGACTAACCGCAGGAACACCTGCTTGGTGGCTCGTCGCGTCGGCGGATCGGTCTCCTCGTAGATGCGATCGGCTCGCACGGACAACGCCCCCGCGATCCCGCCGACCTCTCGGTACGAAGAAAGGGTCAACCCTTCGTCGTTCCGGCGCTCGAAGAGCTCGGTCAGTGCGTACTGCAGGAGCGGGAGCGCACCAGGTTGATGCGCGACGTCGGCGATCATCTCCGCGACCAGGCCGGGCTCAGGTCGGACGCCGACCCGCTCGGCCGGCTCCCGGATCGCCTGCTCGAGCTCGTCGGGGGTGAGCGGAGGAACCGCCTCGGTCCTTGCCGCGAGCAGCTCCCCGAAGCGGGGGTAGATGAGGGGCCGGTCGTAGAAGTCCGCCCGGAGGGTCACGATCACCCGCAGGCGGCTCTCGGGATCGGCGGTGGCGACGCGCAGTGACTCGAGGAACAGCCCCCGCTCGCGTTCGTCGCCGGTGAGCGTGAAGACCTCCTCGAACTGGTCGACCACGAGCACGACCTCCGCCTCGCCGGGCGCAACCAGATCCACGGCTTCGAGCAGGCCCCGAGAGCCAGAATCGAGCAGGTCGTTCAGCCCGGAGAGAGGGCGCACCGCGATCCGAAGCAGCGCGGCCGCGAGCTCCTCCACCGGGTGGGCTCCGGGGAACATCTCGGCGATGAAGCGGTCCTCCGGGTCCCCGAGAGCTCCGCGCCGGATCGCAGGAACGAGCCCCGCGCGCACCGCCGATGACTTCCCTCCACCGCTCGGGCCGACGACGGCCAGGAACCTTGATCTGGGCCCGGTCTCGCTCAGCCGGGTGACGAGGTGCTGGATGAGCTCGCCTCGCCCGAAGAAGTCGCGGGCGTCGGCCTCGGTGAACGCCTGCAGACCCTTGTATGGGTTTCGATCGTCCACCCGTCGACGACCCGCGATGGCACCAGGTTCGAGCGCCGTGCGGGCGGCCAGGGCGAACGCATCCGCGTCCGGTGCATCAGTTCCCACCTCGGCTCGCTCAGAGAGCTCCACGAGCCGCTGAGGCATGTCGTTCGCGAGCAGTCCAGTGGCCAGGCGGGCGAGTTCCCGTACGTCCTCCGCCGTGTCCGGCGCCGATCCGATCCCGACGAGGAAGTCTCCGACGTAGGCGTTGCCCTCGCCGTCGAACAGGACGTTGGATGACCGCACCCTCCCATGTGCCAGGCCCTGCCGGTGCGCGAACGCGAGCGCGGAGGCGATCTGCTCGACGACGCGAACGGCCCGATCGCGCTCCAGCAACTCGCCTCGTTCTTCCAGGGCTCGAAGGCTCCCCCCGCGCAGGAACCGGGAGACGATGTAGGCACGACCGGGCTCCCGCCAATAGTCGTAGACCGGGGCGATGTGGGGATGCTCCAAGGCGGCGACCGCTTGGGCCTCCGCATCGAAGCGCCTGACGAACGCCGGATCGGTGGCGATGCCCTCGTGGAAGATCTTGACGGCGACGTCGCGCTCGACGTGGGGTTGGATGGCGCGGAAGACGATGCCCGTGGATCCGTCGTCGATCTTCTCGAGGAGCCGGTAGCCGCGAAGCGGCTCTCCCCTCAGATCGAGTCCCGGATCTTGCTTCAGGACCCGCTCGTGGAGCCTCATGAGCTCGGGTGAGGGATCGATCCCGAGCTCTTCGGCCAGGATCTCTCTGGCTCGCTGATAGGCGCCGAGCGACTCGGCCTGGCGCCCCTCTCGATACAGGGCCAGCATGAGCAGGCCCCAGAGACTTTCCCTCCACGGGTGGCGCGTAAGAAGAGTCTCCAACTCACCGATCGCTCGGGCCTGCGCACCGCTCGCCAGTAGGCCCTCGATCCTGTCTTGCTGAGCATCGAGTCGAAGGTCGTCGAGCCGAGCAGCCTCGGCGACCAGCGAGGGCTGGTCGGCGAGGTCGGCAAGAGCCGGTCCGCGCCACAGGGCCAACGCATCGTCGAGCGTGCCGACCGCGATGTTGGGGTCGATGGGGAGGGCCTTCTTTGCGTCCCTCAGGAGGGCATCGAACCGGGCGGCGTCCAGCTCGGAGGGGTCGAGCCTCAGGCGGTAGCCCGGTGCGTGGCTCTGGATGCGGTCGTGGCCGAGTGCCTTCCGGAGATGCGAGACGTAGGTCTGGATGATGTTCCGGGCTTTCTCCGGCGGTCCCTCGCCCCAGACCTCGTCGACCAGGGTCTCGGCGGGGACGAGCTCGTTCGCTCGGATGAGCAGGTGCGCGAGGACCGCGCGCTGCTTCGGTCCGCCGAGGGGGATCGGGCCACCCCCCGCGTCCACCTCGAGCGGCCCGAGGACGCGGAACTGCAGCGTCCCCCCGTACACCCGCCGCGCCTGCCGCCTGGGCGCGAAGGCTCTCATTCGTCCCGCGACGTCGATCCCATCCGAGGCGATCGCCAGGACGCGGACGGGATCGGAAAGCCCCTTGAGATGCAGCTCCCCGCGATCGACGTAGCTGACGCCGTCGACCGCGCGGGCGAGATGAACGACGCTCTGACTGCACAGGATCTCGCCGGGACCGGCCTGCCCACATAGCCGCGCCGCGAGGTTCAAGGCCCCACCGCGGTAGCCGCCCTCGACCTGAACCGCCTCGCCTGCATCCAGCCCGATCCCCACCGGGAGCGGGAGATCCGGGGTTGCCATCGTCTCCTGAAGAAGGCGCGCCTGCAGCTCGACCGCCGTCCTGATCGCCTGACGGGGCGAACGGAAGACCGCGAGGGCCTCGTCTCCCCTCAGCTCGATCACCGAGCCGTCTCGAGCCGCTACTTGATCGCGAACGATGTCGGCGAACCGAGCCGCTAGCGCAGCAGCCGTTTCGTCACCGCGCTCCTGGGTGAAGATGGTGTATCCGCGAACGTCCGCGATGAGGAACGTCCTGATCTCCTCGGCCATGCCGGCAGGCGGCGTGCGTCGGCCTTCCTCGGAGACACCGATGCGGCCCGATCCCCGCGGAGCGTGCTCCGTCCCCCGCATGCGGCCGAGTATCGAGCTTCGGCTTTCCGAGCGCCAGGCCGCTAGGTCGTCCCCTTCCTCGTTCACGGCCACAAACTCGCCTCTTGCGCTTGAGAACGACTGGAGAAAAGGCCTCCAGCCATTCTCTACCGCCAGCTCAACCGACTAAGACCCGGCCAAGGTTCGTCCCTTTCCTCCCTCCGTCGGGTTCACTCTCGTGAAGACCACCGCTCGGTTGGCGAAGGAGGGTAGTCCCAACGGGGTTTGAACCCGTGTCTCCACCTTGAGAGTGTTCTCGGGGCCGATCTCGCTACCTGCGGGCTGGCCGAATCTGGCTCCTGACCTGCGGATTCGATGCTCCAGCCGTTGCCGTCATCTCTTGACGTCCCCCGGTCGGTCGCGGGACGAATGCGAGACGATCGAGGGCAGCGATTTGAGGCCACCGCGGGTCGTGGTCGTCGCACGCTATTGCGAGATGGCCGGCCCCGTGATTACAGAAGGGGTTTCCGCGATCGATCGAGTAGGGGCCCCGCCTGGGAGTTCCGATCCCTTCTTCGCGACCGCCCGCTCTTCGCCGAAGCTGCAGTTCACGTCACGGCAGGTCCCGGAATAACTCCAGCACGTCCAACGAGACGTGGTGACCTCATGCGGGAACAGGACGAGTTGGACTGGAACACGGCCTTTCGCTGTCAGAACTGCAATAGGACGTTCTTCGTGCCGATCGGGTCCCTACGCGACCACTCGGTCCTATTCGTGTGGTAATGGGGGCGGAAGTTGGACTCATATTCCGACGTGAGGACGGGGGACCCGTCCCGGGATCTCAGACGCCCTTTCGTTCTGGCCGCCGTTCCAGAATGGAACCAGGATCACAACCATCTCGCGGCCGGTCGTGGGCAAGGCAACTGCCGACAATGCCGTTCAGAAGAGCAATCCTTCGTTAGACCACCAAGGCTCTCGCACCTGTCAACGACAGCACCGAACCGGATGGCCGAACTCGACCGGGAACCTGCGCGCCAAAGCTCGCCGATCCGGCACCGAAGTCCGGGCGAACGCAAGGCAAACCCGGTTTGGGAACCGGCGCGCAACTTGAAGAGGCCGCGAGCGACTTGCGAGATCGTGCGAATCCTTGCCTCTCGACAATCATTCGCGAAGGTTCGAAACGCCAAGGAGGGAACTCGACCGTTCAGGAGACATGGTGGCTGCGGAAATCGCTTCGCTTTGGCACGTGACGGCGCTCGAGACCGAGGGAACAAGCGGGCGCCGCGCCCCCTCGTCCCTCAGCCGGGCCAAAGCTGCCTAGTCATCGAGCTGTTCACAGTCGCGGAGAAGCGCTTGCAAATCCTCAACGGAGTTTGAATAGTGTCCCCTTAGGTCCACAAACACCAGGTAACTACAACTATTCGCTTGCCCTACGCGTCCCGCCGGGCAGGACGCCCGGCGCTCGACTTGGCAGGTTTCGAAGGGACGACGATATCGCCCGCGATGATCCGCGCTCGCAGGTCCTCGATCTGCGGGCGGATGTCGTCGATGGATCCGCCGCTGTAGGCGATGTCGACGCCGCCCTCGGCGAGGCCGAACTGATGGACCCCCGGCGTGAAGATACCCCGGGAGTAATCTCGGAGCACCTCATACACGGCGACGTCCACCCGCTTCACCATCGAGGTGAGCACGTGGGACGGCCAGGCCGCGATGTGAAGCTCCGGCGGCGCGTCCTTGGGGTCCATCGCCGCGATCTCCTGGTACTCATCGACGTCCACCCCGATCGCCCACACATGCCTGTCCCGGATCTCGGCGGCCGCCTGGAACACACCTCGTCCCGAGTCGCCGGCGGCGTGGTAGATGACGTCGGCGCCCGACCCATACATGCCAGTGGCAACGTGAAACGCATACGTCGGGGAGCGGAACCCGGTGAAGTCCCAGTACGGCGCTAGGTACGTCGACTGCAGCTCGATGCTCGGATCGACAGATCGGGCGCCGGCCTCGTAGCCAGCCTGGAACACGTGGACGCCGGGGAGGTCAACGCCGCCGATGAACCCGATCCGCCCGGTCCGGCTCTTCAGGGCCGCTGCGGCACCCACGAGGAACGAGCCCTCACTCGCGTCGAAGGAGATATACGACACGTTCGAGAGGCTTGGGCTGGGTCGGCCTGTGAAGTCGACGGCCACGTAGCGCGTGTCGGGGAACCCTGCGGCCACCGCGTTCACGTCGACGATGTACGCCATAGCGAGGATCAGGTCGACACCCTCTTCGGAGAGCCGGCGCAATTCCCGATCCATGAGATCCAGGCCAGCGCGGACCTTCTCCGCGTCGAGACCCAACTCGGAGACGGCGCGGTCGATGCCCTGCGCGAGCAGCCTGGGGTAGCTGCCCTCATCGGGGTCGATCAACATCGCTACCCGCGGCGGCAGCTCCGCGCCGAGGGCTCGAGCGGCTTCGTCCGCGAGTTCGCCCGCCGAGCGTGGACGGTCGTCCGGCGACTTCGCCATCGCGCGCCCGACCACCCGGTCGATCTCGTGCGGGAGATCGGGCCGCTCACTCGTCACGAGAGGTGGCGGCTGCTGCAGGTGGGCGTACATCAGGCCGGCCTCGTTCTCCGATCGGAACGGAGGCCGACCGGTCAGGCACTCGAACAGCACGCATCCGAGCGAGTACACGTCGGTGCGCGCGTCGGGCGTCTCGCCCTTGAACTGCTCGGGCGCCGCGTAGTCGAGCGTGCCCACGAACTGTCCGGTCCCGGTGACAGCGGAATCGCTCGCCGAACGCTTCGTCAGACCGAAGTCCGAGAGGTAGACGTGCTCGACGGGCTCGGAGCTGCGCGGTCGAGCCAGCAGCACGTTCGCCGGCTTGACGTCGCGGTGCACGAGCCCCTGTTCGTGCGCCGCGTCCAGGGCGGCCGCGACCTGACGGAGGATCCCGATCGCCCGTGCGGGCTCCAGCGATCCCTCCTCGTGAAGCATGGTCCGAAGGTCCGAGCCCTCCACGAACCGCATCGCGATGAACAGTTCTCCACCCGAGGCGCCTGCTTCGTAGATCGGGATCACGTTGGGGTGATCGAGCGACGCGGCGAGCCGAGACTCGCGGACGAATCGCTCAC
Organism: uncultured Actinomycetes bacterium; assembly: GCA_963706005.1. Lineage (GTDB taxonomy): Bacteria > Actinomycetota > UBA4738 > UBA4738 > HRBIN12 > DASSJM01. Next base: position 398,931 of record CAVPLL010000005.1, on the reverse strand, counting down.
GGAACCGCTCGTCATCGGCCAGCTGCGGAGCCAGGACCTTCAACGCGACCTTCCGCTGGAGCCAGTCGTGCTCGGCCACGTAGACCACGCTCATGCCGCCGCGACCGAGGATGCGGACGATGCGGTAGCTGGCGACCTCCGTGCCGGGTCGCAGGTCCACGCGGCTCGGTCGGACGGCCTGCCGCGCGGGTTCGCCGAGGCTGAGCGACGGATCGCGCCGGAGGATCTGCTCGTGGAGGCGTTGGAGCTCCCGTGAGGGCTCCGTGCCGAGCTCGTCGGCCAACACCTGCCGGGCCCGTTGGTACGCGGAGAGCGCCTCGGCTTGGCGGCCGAGCCGGAACAACGCGAGCATCAGGTTGGCCCACATCCGTTCGCGGAGTGGGTACCGGGCGGTGAGCGCGTCGAGCTCGGAGACGACGGTCGAGTGCCCGCCCAACTCGATCTCCGCGGCGATGCGGTGCTCGGTGGCCGACAGGTGTAGTTCCTCCAGTCTCGCGATCTCGCCCCGGAGCGAGGGCTCGTTCGACAGGTCGGCGAGCGGTGCGCCGCGCCAGAGCGCGAGGGCCTCCGAGAGCGCGGCGGCGGCCTTCGAGAGGTCGGAGGGGAGGTGGGCCTTGGCGGTCTTGACCATGGCCTCGAACCGCGCGGCGTCGATCTCGGCGGCATCGGCTCGGAGCACGTAGCCGCCGGCCTCTGAGGAGATCCGATCGTCGCCGAGCACCTGCCGCAGCCGGTACACGTACGTCTGCAGGGTGTTCTTGGCCGTCCCGGGCGGCTCTTCCCCCCACAGGCCGTCGATCAACAGGTCGACGGGGACAGGGCGATTCGCCCGCAGGATCAGGTGGGCGAGCACCGCCCGCTGCTTCGGTCCCCCCAGCTTGATCGCCCCGTCGCCGGCCGAGACCTCGAGCGGTCCGAGGATGCGGAACTCCATGGCGTCCGAACCGTACGCCGAGCCCCGGGGCAAGGGAAGGCACGAGGTGCGGGGATCCCCGTCACATGGGGATCGGAGGTGGGCGGCGGCATAGGAAAGAACAACTGCCGAACCGCTCGTCCGTGACCTGCAAGTTCGCCACTTCGCACACCGTTCAGGCCGGTCTGGCTGGCAGCCAGAAGGTCAGGGGTTCGAATCCCCTTGGGTCCACAATCGCAGGTCAGAGGCACGTTCGGCCTCACCGGCTCGTGCAGATCCTGCTTGAGCTGGCTCGCCGTGCGGCGCGGGCTCGCGGTGCGCCCAATGCCCGGGGGACAGATCGAGATCGGAGCCAGGGTCAGGCAAGGGTGATGACGATATCCGTCCCAAGACCGGAGTCGGTGAAGACGGCATCTCCCGAAGCGCCTCGGTAGGTCTTCGTGCCGCCGAGCACGGCGAACGTCGATGCCCCGACCCCACGAGGGTCGAGCCCCTGCAGAACGATGCCCCCATCCGCGAGCTTCAGGTGGTAGCTGCACCGCCGCAGCCCCGGGTCATCGCTGCGGATCTTCCGCATGACGGTGCACTCGAGGTACGCTGTCCCCGCGCTCTCGCCGCTTGCCGGGTCAACCAACGCGGCGTGTCCCGCCAGCTCATCGCCGAGTTCGAATCCCGAACCGCCTACGACTGCGCCGCCACCGCCCGCCGGAATCAGGACGTGGATCTCTGCCTGTCCGCTTGCCTTGTCCGAACCCAGGACCACCACGCCGATGGCGAGCACGATCGCCAGCGTCAACACGACACCCTTCCCGATTGCGTGCATCTTCCCCTCCCTCTCCTTCGAGGCCCCGCCCATTGCCGGCAGCCAGATGACTTCGCGCATTAGACCGCAGGTTCGCCATGCGGCGTCGGGCTCCCGATGCTCGAGAGGGCTCATAAGCCTGAGAATGGCGGAACCCTCCGGAGGAACGAGGGCTGTCGGTCCAAGCCGGAGGGTTCCGTCACTCAACCGCGCAAGGTTGCACCGTCGCTCGATCACTCAGAGGGCCATCTGGCCGCCTTCGGGTGTCTACGGGGGTTGCGCAGGTTAGAGGCCTGGCTCGCCGTGCGGCGCGGGCTCCCGGTGGGCTCGATCTCGCTTCACGGGTGGTTCCGCTTGGCAGCCAGCGCGTCAAGGATCACCTGGACGGTCTGCTCGCCTGCCGGATCGTCTGCGACCACGACCCACCGGCCGTCCTGAAGGTCATGGAAGACCGGAGCGTAGTGGCTCGCCCCCTCGAGCGTCACGAGACCCACGTCGTAGCCGGCCGAGCGCAGTTCGGCTGCGGCCTTCTTGGACTGCCACGCCGCGCAGGTGGTGTCCTTCTCGCCCGCTACGAGAACGAGACGGGCGTCCTTGTTCGCCCAGCCGGAAGGGTCGAAGGTGGACACCGGCGCACCCTCGAACTCGTAGTAGCAGCCGGAGATGGCGACGATGACGTCGGGCCGGGGCACGTTGCTGAAGCACGAGATGTGCTTCCCGGAGGGGTCGATGTCCTCGGTCAGACCGAGCGCGAGCACCGCCGTCGCGCCCAGTGACCAGCCGACGAACGTCACCGGCTGATCGAGGTCGCCGGCGTAGTCTGTCGCGATGCTTCGAGCGAAGCGGTAGCCGCATTCGACGTCGCGCACCGCTTGAACGACGCCTTGGCGGGTACCGATATCGGTGCGATAGGTCGGGGCGAACACAACGGATCCCGCCCGACCCAATCGGGTCGCGATCTCGGCCATATCCCCGCCGCTCCCATCGACCCCGTGCAGGGCGAGAACGACGGGCCACGACCCCTGGGCTTCCGGTGCGACCACCAGGACGTCTTGAGTCGTGGCGTCCGACACGACGACCGACGTCACCTTCAGTCCGCCATCCTTCGTGTTCTGACCGCACGAGGCCAGCGCGAGTAGAGCGGCGCAAAGCAACACGAGCACCTTGCGCATCTTGCTCATCTCGCCTACCACCCCTTGAGGGGGTGCGCTCCCTCCCTGGGCGACCGTGTCCCGTCCGATGCGAGCGGACACCTTCAGTGTCGCGATCGGTGGTAGACGAGGCAGGGTCATCTGCCCCTCAGACGGAGGGCCCGCCGTGCGGCGCGGGCACCCCAGCTACCGGGAAGAACCTCGGCCCCCATCCCGCGGCATCCTCACGAGCACCGCCTGCAGGGTCGGGTCCTGCTCGCAGTCGATCAGCAGCTCGGCGCGGGGAGGGGATCCGAAGGGGTCGAGGCGTGCAATGAGCCGGCGTTCCAGCTCGTCGGGACGCATCGATCCGGAGGCTACGCGGTCGCGGTCTTGGCCGCCCGTTCGGTACGGACTGGACGGCGCGTTCGAGGGAGAATCGCGGCGTTCATCGTGTTAGGCCCATTGATCGCCGTCGGCGTGATCGCTCAACTCTTGCTCTCGAAGTCGGCGGAATCTTCTCAGCGGGCACTGACCCGGAGTCGCCGGCAGCTCTCATCGGCGAAGTGACCCGAAGCGTGTCGCGGACTCCTAGAATCGCCAGGATGCGCCTCCGTTCCTCGTTCATCGTGCTCGCGCTGACCCTGCTCGCCGCTGCCTGCGGCGGATCGGACTCGGGCGGCTCGAACCTCACGCTCAACACCGGGCCGGCGCCCTGGCCGAACCCCGACAACGTCGCGGACCGCATCGACGCCGCGGGGCTGCCCTCCTCGTCCACCGAGTCGCTGACCGTGCACTACCACTCGCACGTCGACATCTTCGTGAACGGGAAGTCCGAGCCCGTCGCCTCGAGCATCGGGCGGGAGGACCAGAGCCTGTTCTCGCCGCTCCACACGCATGCCACCAGCGGGCTGATCCACATCGAGGCGCCGGAGGACCAGCACTTCACCGTCGAGATGCTGTTCACGGAGTGGGGCGTGCGGCTGACGAACGACTGTATCGGCGGTTACTGCACCCCGGACACGGAGCTCAAGGCCTACGTGGACGGCACGAGGTACACCCAACCGATCTCGACCATCGTCCTTAGGAAAGGCGAGGAGATTGCGATCGTGATCGGCTCGCCGCCCGCGACCATCCCCTCGAGCTGGGACTGTCTGGCCAACATCGACCCTACGATCGAGAACCCGGCGCAGTGCGCAGACTTCGGCCAGCAGGTCCCTGGCTGAACCGGATCAGCGCGTCGCGGCTTGCTTGACCTCGAACCGGAGACCTCCGGACCGAGGTCCGAGCAACCTTGTTCCTCGACGTTCTCGGGGGAGAACGTCGCGAGGGATCGCAGCGGGCCGGGAACATCCGCGATCCGCGGTATCGCGCGTACTCCTGCCGGACGATGCATCGGGCCCGACCCCGTTCGTAGCATCACCCCGCGATCTGGGACACCGGACCATCAGGTTGCAGAGCCGCGCTGTGAGGTGGGTCGAGCGCATCTCCCGCTGGTGACCAGCGAGGACCACGACGGTGCGCCATGGCGCGGAGGGTTCGTGTCGAGTGACCGGCGTCTTCCTGCAGCCGGCCTTGATCATCCGGTGTCCCACGATCGCCCACGCCGGACCTGCCCGTCTTCGCTCGGACGCTGAGCGCGTCGGAGCGTCCAGTGGAATCATCCCGGGAGCGCTGACCGACGGGAGACCATGGACGGCTCACGACCGATGGTGCTCGAGACGGAGTCGCTCCGGAAGGTGTACGGGGGGACGGTCGCGCTCGACGGCGTCGACCTCCGCGTGGAGGAGGGCAGCATCTATGGGCTCGTCGGCCCGAACGGGGCCGGCAAGAGCACGCTGATCGGGGTCGTCGCCGGACTCCGGCGTCCGACGGCCGGCGAGGTGCGGCTGGGCGTCGAACGTCGCCAGATGGCGGTGATGCCCGACACGCCGGCCTTCGACCCATGGCTCACCGCGCGTGAGGTCGTGGATCTCTCGCGGGCGATGGTCGCACCCGACATCCCACTCACGGTCGTCGACGAAGCCTTGCACGAGGCAGGCCTGTCCGACGTCGCCGAACGGCGGGTCGGCGGCTTCTCGCGGGGGATGCTGCAGCGTCTCGGGATCGCCGCGACGATCGTGTCGGGACCGGAGCTGCTGGTGTTCGACGAGCCCGCATCCGCGCTCGATCCGCTGGGCCGGTACGAGGTGCTCGAGCTCGTTGGGAGGCTCGCGACGCGCAGCACGATCCTGTTCTCGAGCCACATCCTGGCGGACGTGCAGCGGGTCTGCGACACGGTCGGGGTGCTCCGGGAAGGCAAGCTCCTGTTCCAGGGCCCGCTCGGGACCCTGCTCACCGAACGCGTGCAGCCCGCCTACGTCGTGCGCGTCCGCCCGCCGCTCGAGCCTGTCGCGGAGGCCCTGCGCACCGCATCGTGGGCCGCGGCGGTCTCGGACGTGGGGCACGGTCAGCTCCGGGTGGAGGTGACGTCGGTCCCCGACGCCGAGCGAGGCATCGTCGAGGTGCTCGCCCGTGCGGGCGCGCGGGTGATCAGCGTCGAACCCGAGGCCGCCGATCTGGAGTCGGTGTTCCTGGAGCTGACGTCGTGACCATCTGGCGCCTCGAGCGGATCCGTCTGCTCCGTACCCTGCGTTGGGTCGGTCTGCTCGCTTCGTACCTCGTGTTCGGGATCTCGATGCCGATCCTCACCCGGTACCAGGACGCGCTGTTCCGCAACCTCGGCGGGGACATCCGGGTGATCGCGCCGCCGGCGACGCCGGGGCAGGCGATCGCGGCATACGTGGGGAACGCGATGCAGATCGGCCTGCTGGTCTCGGTGCTGATCGCCGCCGGGACGCTCGCGTTCGACGCCAAGCCGGAGTGGGCGGCGTTCCTGCGGACCCGGTCGCCCTCGCTCGCTCGCATCGTCGTTCCCAAGTTCGCGGTGAACGCGGTCGCGACGGCCCTCTGCTTCGCGATCGGTCTGACGGCCGCGTGGATCGGGACGGTAGCGCTGATCGGATCCGTCCCGATCGCGGCCCTGGTGGCGGGTGGGGCGTTCGGCGCGCTCTACCTCGCGTTCGCGGTCGGCGTCGTCGCGTTCACGGCAGGCCTGTCGCGGAGTGTCCTCGGGGCCGGCGGGATCGCGCTCGTCATCCTCATCGCCCTGCCGGTCCTGGCCAAGGTGCCCGCGCTCGAACACTGGCTCCCGAGCGCGCTCGTCGGTTCGGCCACCGACATCGCGGAGGGGGCCTCCTCCACCGACTACCTCCGCGCCGCAGCCGTGGCCGTCGTCTCGACCGCGGCGTTGCTCTGGGGGTCGGCCCGGCTGCTCGAGCGCCGCGAGTAGCCGGACGAGCCCCGCGTCAGGCAACGTCTCCTGTGCCCTGCGGACCTACGCCTGGGTCCGGTCTCCACGGGCGCCCAGCAGGAACAACGGCGCCACGATCAGCAGGATGCCGCCGGCGAAGGCCACCCACATGCCCGGGCCAACGAGATCCAGCCACGACCGACCGGCCAGGATCGTCGCATCGGCGGATGCGAGCTGCGCCGCGGATGCGATCGCGATCGCGAGCGCGAGCACCCCGATGACGATCGACCCGACGATCCCCACGACCTTGCCTGCTCCGCGCGGGATCAGGGCGAGCATCGCGGCGAAGAGCACGCCCAAGCCGCCCACGAACCACAGGGTTTCGTTCATCGTCCACGTGGAGTTCGCGGCGGTGAACCCGTCGGTGAGGAACCCCATCGGGACGTCGTTCGCGTGCAGCGTTCCGGCGTCGAGCGAGATCCACGCCATGAACCCGGCCGCGAACGTGAGCACCCCGCCAATCCCGCCCACCAGCGCGGCCGTGAGCGCCCGACTCCCGACGGCACGCGGGGCGACGCCAGCAGAACTCTGGGCCATCGAAGACATCGCGGACCACCTCCTCGGTGCAAGCGTGCCGCCCGACCGTTGCCGACGACAGCGCCCAAGGTCCCGCGCCCGAGGGGCCGAGGGAGCCGGCCGTGGCCCGTGCCGGGGGTCCCAGGATCCGGGGGGCCTATATCCCGTCCGCCCTCGCCGTCACCGTGGGAGAACCGACGGCATGGCCACATACGGTGCGACGACGAAGATCGAGCACGGGGACCACGTTCGGGAGTACGGGATGGACCGGGTCTGCCGGGCGCCCGGGTGCGAGGTTCGACTCTCCCGCTACAACCCCGACCGCGTCTGCGGGATCCACATCCAGGAGGACATCGGCAACTTGCCCCGGCGTCGCTAGGGGGCCGGAGCGTCCTCGCCCGTGCACCATCCCCACTTGACGCAGGTCGATCAGCTGGGGTAGTTTACCAACAGGTTATTTAACCGGAGGATTGAATGGTAACGATCACGGATGACCGGCTCGACCGGACGTTCGGGGCCCTGGCGGACCCGACCAGACGGGCGATCCTGGCCCGGCTCGCGGCGGGGGAGGCCTCGGTCACCGCGCTCGCGGAGCCGTTCGAGATGAGCCTGCCGGCGGTCTCCAAACACCTCAAGGTGCTCGAGCGTGCCGGGCTGATCTCCCGAGGGCGAGAGCGCCAGTGGCGGCCGGCTCGCCTGGAGGTGACGCCGCTCAGGGAGGTGGCGGAGTGGACCGATCGCTACCGGCGGTTCTGGGTGGAGCGCTACGACCGGCTGGACGAGTACCTGGACGAGCTCCAGGGCGGAGGGCCAGGAGAAGGGCCAGGAGAAGGGCCAGGGGAAGGGAAGGTGGAGGGCGATGGGCGGGAACGGTAGGAGCCACACGATGACCATGCCGTCGGACCGGGAGATCGTCATGACCCGAGTCTTCGACGCGCCTCGCGAGCTGGTGTTCGACGCGCACAGCTCGTGCGAGCACATTTCGAAGTGGTGGGGACCCAGGAAGTACGAGGTCGCGACCTGCGAGATCGACTTCCGCCCCGGCGGCGCATGGCGGATCATCCACCGAGGCCCAAGCGGCAACGAGATCGCGTTCCACGGCGAGTACCGCGAGATCGTCCGGCCGGAGCGTTTCGTCTGGACCTTCGGGTTCGAAGGCATGGCCGGTGAGCCGGGCCCGGAGACGTACGTCTTCGAGGAGCACGATGGCAGGACGACGCTCACGACCACCGCCGTCTTCAGCTCGGTGGAGGAACGCGACGCGGTGCTCGGGTCGGGGATGGAGTCCGGGGCGGCGGAGACCTGGGACCGGCTCGACGAGTACCTCGAGGTCCTCAAGGAGCGCTGATCGCTCCGCGGCGCGAGCGCGAAGCCCGGTCCTCATGCATCGGAGGCGTGCAGTCGGATGATCCCACCCGCCCGACCGCCGGGGCGACGCACGCGGGACACGCTGGCCCGTCTCGAACGCGACGTCGACGTGTGGGTGGCGACGGCCGACGGGACCGGCACACCGTATCTGGTGCCGCTGTCGTTCCTGTGGGACGGCAGCACCCTGCTGATCGCCACGCCGGCTTCCAGCCCCACTGCCCGCAACCTGCGGGCCACCGGCAGGGTCCGCCTCGGCATCGGTCCGACACGCGACGTCGTCCTCGTCGAGGGAACCGCGCATCCTCTGACGACGATCGAGCTCACGGACGAGGTCGGCGACGCCTTCGCCACCAAGGCCGGCTTCGACCCGCGGACGCTCACGACCCCATACCTCTACATCCGCATCGAACCGCGGCGGATCCAGGCCTGGCGCGAGGAGAACGAGCTCGAGGGTCGCGAGCTCATGCGCGACGGCCGTTGGCTCGTCCGTTGAGGGGTGTCCTCACGTTCCGATGAGGGGCGTTACGCCCGCGGAACCACATGCGGTGGCTGGCCTGGGAGCATGCTGCGCATGAGCGGTGGACCGATGGAGATCGCGGCGGGCACGCTCGACGACCTCGATGCGATCGCCGAGATCTACCACCACTACGTGCTCACGACCGCGATCTCGTTCGAGGTCGAACCGAGGACGATGGATGCGTGGCGGGATTGGTTCGCGAGGTTCGGCGAACGAGGCCGCCATCGTCTCCTCGTCGCTCGGGACGACGGCCACGTGATCGGCTACGCGTCGAGCGGACCATACCGGCCGAGGGTGGCCTACGGACCCTCGGTCGAGACCAGCGTCTACCTCGCCGCGAACCACCTCGGGCGTGGGGTCGGCTCCGCGCTGTACGAGGCGCTGCTGTCCGAGCTCGAACGGGAGGATGTCCACCGCGCGTACGCCGGGATCGCGATGCCGAACCCCGCATCGGTGCGGCTGCACGAACGGTGCGGGTTCCGGCGCGCCGGCTACTTCACCGAGCAGGGGCGCAAGTTCGGGCGATACTGGGACGTCGCGTGGTACGAGCGGGGCTTCCCGGAGATGGCGTCCGCGACCGCCGGGTGAGAGGTTGGGATCGTGGCCGACGGACCCGAGGGACGGATCGACGACCTCTACGCGCTCCCGCTCGAGCGCTTCACTCCCGAGCGGGACGCGTTGGCCAAAGAGCTCGCGGCCGCGGGCGACCGCGACGACGCCGCGCGGGTGAAGGCACTCCGCAAGCCCGTGGTCGCCGCGTGGGCGGTGAACGTGCTGGCCCGAGAGCACCCCGACGGCATCCGCGAGCTGCTCGAGCTGGGTGACACGCTCCGTTCGGCCCATCGCCGGGCGGTGTCGGGTGGCGACGTCGAGCCGTTCCGTGAAGCCACCGACGAGCGACGCCGGGTCGTGAAGGACCTCACGCGGGAGGCGGAGGCGATCCTCGCGCGGGGAGGCGCCTCGAGCGGGGCGGCTACCGACGCCATCGCCGGCACCCTCGAGGCCGCGACGGTCGACGAGGCGACGGGCGAGCTCGTCCGAGGCGGGCGCCTCACCAAACCGATCCCACCGCCCGCCACGTTCGCCGGCGCGGGGCTCCGGGTGCTAGAGGGAGGGCCCGCCCGCAGGCCCCAACCGGTGGAGACGCCAAGGCCGAAGCCGGACCTCGCCAAGCTGAAGCGCGAGCTCTCGGCCGCCGAGACCCGGGAGCGGCGGGCCGCAGCGGCGGTCGAACGCGAGCGCAACGCGATCCGGGATCTCGACCGCAGGCGTTCGGAGGCGAAAGCCCGTCTGCGGGCCGCGGAGGCCGAGCTCCGAGGCGTCTCGCTCGAACGCAAACGGCTCGCGTCGGCACTGGACAAGGTCGGCGACCGCTGAGCGACGTCCGAGACTCGGCCTGACCGATCCGGCGGGGTGGGTTCGGTAGCATCTGCTCACCATGCGCCGCTACGACGGGTCCGAGATCGAGCCCAAGTGGGTCGAGCGCTGGGAGGCCGAGGGCCTGTACCGGGCCTCGGAGGACCCGGCGGATCCGCGCCCACGCTTCTACGCGCTCGACATGTTCTCCTACCCCTCGGGCGACCTCCACATGGGCCACGCCGAGGCCTTCAGCGGCGGGGACGCGGTGGCGCGGTTCGCCGCCATGCGTGGGCACAACGTGCTTCATCCGATCGGCTGGGACGCGTTCGGCCTGCCCGCCGAGAACGCGGCGATCAAGCGCGGGGTCCATCCGAAGGGATGGACCTACGAGAACATCGAGCAGCAAGCTCGATCGTTCCGCCGGATGGGGATGTCGTTCGACTGGACCCGGCGCGTCAACACCTGCGACCCCGAGTACTACCGGTGGACGCAGTGGCTGTTCCTACGGCTGTTCGAACGCGGGCTCGCGTACCGGAAGAACGCGCCCGCCAACTGGTGCCCCAAGGACGCCACCGTCCTCGCGAACGAACAGGTGATCAACGGCTTCTGCGAGCGGTGCGGGACCGCCGTCGTGCGCAAGGACCTCACGCAGTGGTTCTTCAAGATCACCGACTACGCGCAGCGCCTGCTGGACGACATGGCGTTGCTCGAGTGGCCGGAGCGTGTGATCACGATGCAGCGCAACTGGATCGGGCGATCCGAGGGCGCGAGCGTCACCTTCGAGATCGCGGAGACCGGCGACTCGGTCGAGGTGTTCACGACCCGGCCCGACACGCTGTGGGGTGTCACGTTCTTCGTGTTCGCGCTCGAGCATCCGCTCGTGTCGAAGCTCGCGGAAGCCGGGGGGACGGCGACCGAGGCGGGGGCGATGCTCGACGCCCTGCAGGCGACGCCCCTCACCAACCGCGAGCAGGCGGAGAGCCGCGAGGGCATCGCCCTCGGCGTCCACGCGGTGAACCCGGTGAACGGCGAGAAGATCCCGGTGTTCGTCGCGCCCTACGTGCTGATGGAGTACGGCACCGGCGCCGTCATGGGCGTTCCCGCTCACGACCAGCGCGACTTCGAGTTCGCGCGCCACCAGGGCCTGCCGATCCGTGTGGTCGTGCAGCCGGAGGGCGAGCGGCGGGACCCGGCATCCATGACCGAAGCGTACGACCACGACGGCGTGATGGTGAACTCGGGGCCGTTCGACGGCGTGCGGTCGCCGGACTCGATCGCGCGGGTGACCGCGTGGCTCGAGGAACAGGGCAAGGGACGCGCGGCCGTCACGTTCCGCCTCCGCGACTGGCTCATCAGCCGCCAGCGCTATTGGGGTGCGCCGATCCCGATCGTGCACTGCCCGGAGCACGGCGAGGTCGCGGTCCCGGACGAGCAACTCCCGGTGCTGCTCCCCGACGACGTCGACTTCCGGCCCGGCGGCGAGTCACCGCTCGCGCGCCACGAGGCGTTCGTCAACAGCGTCTGCCCGATCTGCGGCGAGCCGGCTCGGCGCGACACCGACACGATGGATACGTTCGTCGACTCCTCCTGGTATTTCTTCCGCTACTGCTCGCCCGAGGAGGACACCCGACCGTTCGACCCCGACGCGGTCGACAGGTGGATGCCGGTGGACCAGTACGTGGGGGGCGTCGAGCACGCGATCCTGCACCTGTTGTACTCCCGGTTCCTCACGAAGGTGCTGCACGACATGGGCCTCGTCGGGTTCGTCGAACCGATGCTCCGGCTGATGAACCAGGGCCAGGTGATCTTCGGCGGCGCCTCGATGAGCAAGTCCAAGGGCAACGTGGTCGAGCCGATGCCGCTCGTCGAACGCTGGGGCGCCGACACGATGCGCCTGAGCATCCTGTTCGCCGGGCCGTTCGAGGACGACATCGACTGGAAGCTGATCGCCCCGGACCCCGAACGGCGACCGGGCGTCACGACCGTGGCTCGGTCGCGTGTTCGCGGCGGTCGGCGAGGCGGCCGAGCGCGACCGCCCCGATCCCGAGCCGCTCCGCCGAGTCACGCACCGAACGATCCGAGCGGTGACCGAGGACATGGAGCGGTTCCGGTTCAACGTCGCGATCAGCAAGCTCCAGGTGCTCTCGAACGCCATGCGAACGGCGCTCGACGCCGGCGGCGGCGCCCGCGAGGCGGCGTCGGCGCTCACCCTGCTGCTCGCGCCCTTGGCGCCGTTCGCGGCGGAGGAACTGTGGCGTGAAGTGCTCGGCAACCTCTCGAGCGTGCATACCTCGACCTGGCCCACCTTCGAGGAAGCCCTGGCGAGGGAGGAGCGGGTCACCCTGGTCGTCCAGGTGGACGGCAAGGTACGCGACCGGATCGAGGTCGAGGCCGACGCTGGGCCCGAGACCTGCCAGGAGCTCGCCCTGGGCTCGGAGAAGGTCCGGAGGGCGCTCGATGGACGCGAGGTCGGCAACGTGATCGTCCGGGCGCCACGCCTGGTGAACCTGGTCACCGCCGGCTGACGCCCGACCCTGCCGAGAAAGGTCCTTCGGCTCCCGTGCCGTTCGAGGCTCCCGTTCAGGCTGGACACGAGCGCCGCCGCGGCCGTCGAACGCCGCGGCCAGCCACGAGGAGGACCGACCATGGACGATTGGTTCGAGCCGTACAAGATCAAGGCCGTCGAGGCCATCCCCATCACCACGCGCGACGAGCGTCTGGCGGCGCTCGACCGGGCGGGCTGGAACACGTTCCTGCTGCGCTCGGACCAGGTGACGATCGATCTGCTGACGGATTCGGGGACCAACGCCATGAGCGACCGTCAGTGGGCGGCGATCATGGTCGGGGACGAGGCCTACGCGGGGAGCCGCAACTTCTACCGTCTCGAGGACACCGTCCGTCGCGTCTACGGCTACGAGCACGTGATCCCGACCCATCAGGGACGCGGCGCCGAGCACATCGTCTCCGAGATGCTGATCCACGAGGGTGACGAGATCCCCGGCAACATGTACTTCACGACCACGCGTCTGCACCAGGAGCTGGCCGGCGGGGAGTTCGTCGACGTCATCGTGGACGAGGCACACGACCCGCAGAGCCCTCACCCGTTCAAGGGCGACGTCGATATCGACAAGCTCGAGAAGGTGATCGAACGAGCGGATCGCGTGCCCTACCTCTCGATCGCCGGGACCGTGAACATGGCGGGAGGACAGCCGATCTCGCTCGCGAACCTGAGACGCGTACGCGAGGTAGCCAACCGGCACGGGATCATGGTGATCTTCGATGCTACGCGCGCCGTGGAGAACGCCTGGTTCATCAAGGAGCGAGAGCCCGGGTGCGCGGACCGCAGCATCGCCGAGATCCTCCGCGCGATGTGCGACCTCACCGACGCCTGCACGATGTCGGCGAAGAAGGACTCGCTCGTGAACATCGGGGGATGGATCGGTCTTCGGGACCCGAACCTCGCGGCGCAGGCCCGCAACCTCTGTGTCGTCTACGAGGGACTCCACACGTACGGCGGGCTCGCCGGCCGTGACCTCGAGGCGATGGCCGTCGGGATCGAGGAGTCGATCGACGAGCACCACATGCGGGCTCGGATCCTGCAGGTCCGAGAGCTCGGGGAGCAGCTGCTCGCGGCCGGCGTCCCGATCGTGGAGCCGATCGGGGGGCACGCCGTGTTCCTGGACGCTCGACGCTTCTTCCCGGACCTCCCGCAGGAGGCGTTCCCCGCGCAGCGGCTCGCGGCCGAGATCTACCTGGACTCCGGGACGCGGACGATGGAGCGGGGGATCGTGTCGGCGGGCCGGGACCCGGTGACCGGACATCATCGCCATCCGGCCCTGGAGCTCGTCCGGATCACGATCCCGCGCCGGGTCTACACGAGCCGCCACCTCGCGGCCGTCGGCCGCTCGGTCGCCGACGTCCTCGCCCGCCGGGAGGAGATCGGAGGGCTCGAGATGGTCTTCGAACCCACCTACCTGCGCTTCTTCCAGGCACGCTTCCGGCCGGTGGGGCGTCGCTGAGCCCGGACGCTCGGGCTCAACGTCCGTCGGTCGGATTCCGATACGAGAACCGAGGCCCGATGGGCCAACCTTCGCATGGGAGCGGACCCGGTCATGAGCTCGACGCCTCGGATGCTCCGCGAGCGTGTGGTGTCCGACGATCATGGGCTGTTGTCGGTCCTGCGCACGAAGCGGACGATCGCGCTGCTCCGGATCTGCGTGCTCGCGGTGGTCGTGGTCGTCTACCTGAGCTCGATGAGCATCCGCCACGCCGCGGGGTCCGGGGCGCCTGCCGTCCTCGCGCTCGCGTGCGTCTACGCGCTCGTCTGCCTGTTCGTCTCGACCCGTGGCGAGGAGTCCGCCCCGCGCGCCCGGGTCCTGTCCCTCGCGATCGACGTCGCCCTGATCACGGCCTGGATGCAGGTGACGGGTGGCGGCCGGAGCGAGTTCTGGACCCTGTACCTGATCGTCATCCTCGCGGTCGCCCTGCGGTTCGGGATCATCGAGACCGTCGGGGTCGCGGTCGGGCTCGCGATCTTGCACACGACGATGCTGACGCAGAGCGACGGCCTCTGGACGTCGCACCTGTACCGGCCGGCGCTCCTGCTGGTCGCGGGGTTCGCCGTGGGCGTGCTCTCGCTGCAGCGCTCGGATCAGCTTCGGAAGCGGTTCGAGATGGAGGCGATCGCGGAATCGCGGGCCCGTCAGCTCGGCCGGGAGCGGGCGGAGGTCGAACGCCTCCGCAGGGTCGATCTCGCGCGGACCGAGTTCGTCGGTGTGGCCGCCCATGAGCTCCGAACGCCGCTCGCGGCGATCCTCGGGGTCTTGAGCACACTCAAGGAGCACGGCGCCGTCCTGGACGACCGGGTGCGCGTGGAGCTGATCGATGGAGCCGAGGCGCAGGCCGAACGCCTGACGCGTCTGGTCGAGGACCTGCTCACGGTCTCGCGGATCCAGGATGGGGTCCTTCGTCTGTCGCTCTCGCCCGTCGACCCGCGCGACCTGATCGCCGATGCGGCGCGCGCGTCCAGCACGACCGACCGGTTGCGGCTCGAGCTCGAGGCGCCCGGTCGCCTGGTGTGCGACGCCGACGCGACGGTCCGGGTGCTCACGAACCTGCTCGACAACGCCCGGAAGTACTCGCCCGACGAGACGCCGATCGTGGTCGCGGTCTCGGCCGACGACCGGCGCGTGCGCTTCGTGGTTCGGGATGCGGGCGGAGGTGTCGCGGACGAGGACCGAGAGTCGATCTTCGAACGGTTCCGCCGGGCCGACCGTTCGGGGGCGCCCGGGGCGGGGCTCGGCCTGTACATCTCGCGTGGTCTCGTGCGAGCCCACGGCGGGGAGCTCGAGGTGGGCGAGGCACCGGAGGGCGGCGCGGCCTTCACCTTCTGGGTGCCGGTGCTCGCTCCCGGCGAGCACGAGGTGACGGTCGGCAGGGCGGATGCCGCCGGGGAAAGGCCGCAGGATCATCCCGACGACGACGCGTTCGCGTCGGATGTGAGCCAGGTCACGGTTCCGACAGGTCCTCCCCGCTAGCGTTCGGGCTCGGGACTCCCCCGATCCGTGGGGGACGCATGGCCGAAGGCTCCATCCGTGAACGCCTCGCGGCCCTCTCGCGGGCCGAGCTCCTGGGTCTGGTGGCCTTGCTCGCCGTGACGCTCGGCGGCGCCGGGCTCTGGTACGTGCGTTCGCTCCCGCGTCCGGTCGAGGTGGCGACCGTGGCGGAGGACCCTGGCGCCGCGATCCCCGCGACATCCGCGAGCCCATCACCGAAGGCTGTCCTGCTCGTCGACGTGGCCGGTTGGGTCCGCCGCCCCGGCGTGTACGAGTTCGGAGAGGGCGCGCGCGTCGTCGACGCGATCGATGCGGCGGGCGGGGCTCGTCCCGGCGCCGTCCTGCAAGCGCTGAACCTCGCCGCGCCGCTGGTCGATGGGACGCAGGTCCTCGTGCCGCGCGAAGGCGAGTCGGCCGTCGCGCCTCCGGTTGCGGGTGGCTCGGTCGCGGGCGGGCTCGTGAACGTGAACACCGCCACCGCCGCGGAACTCGAGGAGCTCCCGGGTATCGGCGAGGTCATCTCGCAGCGGATCGTGGACTACCGGACCGCGAACGGCCCGTTCACCTCGGTCGACCAGCTCCTGGACGTGAGCGGGATCGGGGACGCGATCCTCGAGTCGATCCGGGAGCTCGTCACGGTGTGAGCGCCTGGATCACGCCCGCGCTCGCGGCGGTGTTCTGGGCCGGCCTGCTGCTCCAACCGCTGGTGGGCGAGATCGCCGACCCGTGGCTGTGGATGTCGGCCGGTGGCGCCCTGGTCGGGGTGGCGGTGGCGCTCGCGCCCGGGCGCCGCTCCGACGGCGGGTCGCTCGAGAAGGCGGGGTTGGTCGACGTTCGCCCACCCCGCGACCCGAGAGCGGCGGTCGCACCGGCAAGGACCCGCCGCGACCGGCCGGTGTGGGCCTGCCTGGTGTTCGCACTGCTCGGGTCGCTCCTGCTCGCCGTCGGGTGGGGGACCGCACACGAGCATCGCGTCCGCGACGCGTTGCTCGCTCGCATCTCGGGCCCCGTCACCGTCGAGGGATCCCTCCGGGTCGATCCCGCGACCGAACGTGACCGGTGGTCGGCCGTCCTGGACGTCCGTTCGGTCCGGTGGGACGGCGGCGCAGCGAGCGTGCACGAGACCCTCTGGCTCTCGGGGACCGACGAACCACCCCAGACGGTCCGGGGCGACCGCCTCCGGGTTTCGGGGACGGTCCGACCCGTCGACGACGAGGGGTTCGCGCGGTTCCTGCTCCGCCGAGGCATCGCGGCGGAGCTCGAGGTCGACGAGGCCGAGCGCCTCGGTCCGGCAACCTTCGCGCCGGTGCGGTGGGCGCAGTCGTTCCGTTCGCTCGCCGGCCGTTCGATCGGATCCTCGTTCCCGGCCCGCGAGGCGGGTCTCCTGATGGGCCTCGCGCTCGGAGACGACTCGCGGCTCGATCCCGTCCTCGAACGCGACTTCCGGGCGACCGGTCTGTCGCACCTGCTCGTCGTCTCGGGAGAGAACGTCGCGATGGTGCTCGCGCCGATCGTGGCGCTCGGGGCGGCGCTGCGGCTGTCGCGGTGGCCGCGGTTCACGCTCGGGATGGGGACGGTCGCGTTCTTCGTCGTGCTCACCGGCGGCGAGCCCTCGGTGCTACGGGCCGGCGTCATGGCCGGGCTCGCCCTGATCGGCGTCCTGCTCGGTCGCCCGAGGAGCACGGGGTCGATCCTGGCCGGCGCGGTCGTGATCTTGCTCGCGATCGATCCCGCGCTCGTCTGGTCGGTCGGGTTCCAGCTGTCGGTCGCGGCCACCGCGAGCATGGTCGCGCTCGCCACGCCGATCTCGGCACGGCTCCGGTTCCTGCCGGGTGCGCTCTCGCTCGCGACCGGGGCAACGCTCGCGGCGCAGGTCGGCGTGACGCCGCTCCTCCTCTTCTACTTCCACGAGGTCCCCGTCTCGACCGCCTCGGCGAACGTGCTCGCGTTCCCGGCGGTCGCGCCGGCGCTGCTGCTCGGCCTGGCCGCCGCATGCGTCGGGATCGTCCTGCCGTCGGCGGGGCACCTGGTCTCGCTGCTCGCGCTGGTGCCGATGCGGTACCTGGAGGCCGTGGCGGACCGCCTGGCGCGTGCGCCGATCCCGTGGATCACCGGCGGCGGCGCCCTCACGCTGCTGCTCGGGTTCGGGGTGGCGGTGTTCCTCGCGTGGTGGTTGCGAGCCGGACGACGCCTCCCGCGGTCGGCGCTCGTCGCCGGCGCCGTGCTCGTGCCGCTCCTCGTGTGGACGAACGCGATCTCGGCCGGGCCGCCGAGCGCCCTCACGGTCCGATTCTTCGACGTTGGGCAGGGCGACTCGGCGCTGCTCACCTCCCCGGGCGGCGTCGCGATCTTGGTGGACGGAGGCCCCGACCCGGTACAGGTCGCCACGGAGCTCGTGGCGCTCGGCGTGAAGCGGCTCGACCTGGTGGTCGCGAGCCATCCGCATGCCGATCACGTCGTCGGTCTGCCGGCGGTCCTGACGCGCCTGCCCGTCGGCCTGCTGCTCGAGCCCGGGTGCCGGGACGACTCGGCTGACGGGGCCGCGCTCTCGGAGGCAGCCACCTCCGAGCACGTCGCCGTCCGGCACCCGCGCGCGGGCGACGTCCTGCAGGTGGGCGACGTCCATCTCGAGATCCTCTCGCCCGACCGTTGCTGGTCGGGCACCGAGTCGGACACGAACAACGATGCGATCGTCCTCCGGGCGAGCGTGGGGGAGGACTCGGTGCTGTTCGCGACCGAACCGGAACAGCCCGCGCAGCAGGTCCTGCTCGACGAGGACGTGGACCTGCACGCCGACGTGCTGAAGGTCCCGCACCACGGGGCCGCGACCTCCGTGGAACCGTTCTTCGAGGCCGTCGGGGCGGAGGTCGCCGTCGTCAGCGTGGGTCCGAACACCTACGGGCACCCGGTGCCGGAGGTGCTCGACTGGATCCGCGCGACCGGCGCGCGCGTGCTCAGGACCGACCTCGCGGGGACCGTGACGATCACCTTCGACGATCGGGGACTCCTTGTAGAGTCCGCCGGGTGAGATCCTCGATCGTCCGATCCTTCCCGTGAGCCCGTCCGAGGCCGGCGCTCCGCTCGTCCATCTGCTGTGGGGTGAGGACGAGTTCCTGCTGCGGGAGGCCGCGTCGGAGATCCTCGGCGACCTGCACCCCGTGGAGGTGGACGCGGGCCAGTGGCAGGGCGGCGAGACCGCGGACCTCGCGACCCCGTCGCTGTTCGGCGAGCGCCGGGCGCTGCTCGTCACCGACGCGAAGGCGTTGCCGGACGTCGGCGTCCGTGAGCTGGCGCGGTACCTGGAGGCGCCGGATCCCGACGCGCCGCTGATCCTCGTGGCGGTGGTGGGCGATCGGGCGAAGGTCCCCGCCGCGCTCGCGAAGCTCGTCAAGGGCGTCGGCTCCGTGACCGAGGTCAAGATCGCCCGCAAGGAGCTGCCCGCCTGGATGATCAAGCGGGCGCGCGCGAAGGAGCTCGACCTCGCACCCGACGGTTCGGCGGCGCTCGTCGACACGCTGGGCGAGGAGCCGGGAGCGCTCGAGCGGGCGCTCGATCAGCTCGCGTCGGCCTTCCCGGGCGAGCGGATCACGCGCGAGATCGTGGCGCGTCAGTTCCGGGGTCTCGGCGAGCAGCACGTCTGGGACCTGTGCGACAAGGCGTTCTCCCGTGATCTGCCCGGCGCGATACGTTCGCTCCGCACGCTCCTGGAGGCGGGCGAGGCGGGTCTGATGCTCCTCGGCGCCATCACGTCGCGGCTCCGGGACCTGATCCGCGTGAAGGCGTTGCCGGAGCGAATCCCGCCCGCGGAGGCGGCCAGGCAGGCCGGTCTCCGGTTCGACTGGCAGGTCCGTCGCTACCGCGAGCAAGCCGCCCGCTTCTCGGCGGAGGAGCTCGCCGGCCTCCACGAACGAGTCGTGTGGGCCGACCGAGCGTTGAAGTCCGGGGCGACCGACGACGTGGTCCTGCCGACGCTCGTCGCGGCGATCGCGGGCGAGCCCGCCGCCCTGCCCGTCTAGCCGCTCGAGGCCCCTATGAGCGCCAGGCGGTTGCCGGCGGGGTCCTCCAGAAGCCACGCGACGCGATACGCGCCGTCCCGGCTCCCGAGCCCCTCGAGCTCGTACGACTCGCGGATCCCGGAGACCCCGAGCTCGCGAGCGCGTTCGAGCGTCCCCTCGAGATCGTCGACCTCGACCATCAGGACGACCCCGCGCTCGTCCTCGGTCGAGATGCTGCCTCCCAGCCCGCCGGTCCGCAGGGCCCTGAAGGTGCCGCTCCCCCCCGTGTCCGAGGTCAACCGCCCGGCCTCGACCTCCCACCCGAGCACGCGCCGGTAGAAGCTCGTCAGCTCATCGGGATCTCGAGCCGACACCGTGAACCACACGACCGAACCGCTCATCCTGCCCCCTTCCGCTCCTGACACCTTCACCGTGACCCATCGCGGGGGCTTGCGGTCAAGGGGGTGTCGCGTGCGATGATGAGATGGTGGAAAGCCCGGGCGGATGGCCCGGGCTTCGTCGTCCCCGGACGGGATCGACGCCGCCGCGCGGGGGCGTGAACGAGGAGGAGGGGCTATCCGACGGCGGCGCGGTTCGCGGCCTTGGCCAGCCGCGACTTGTGCCGGGCGGCCGCGCTCTTGTGCAGCATGCCCTTGGAGGCGGCCTTGTCGTAGGCACGGGACGCCTCGCGCAGGGCCGCGGTCGCCGCTTCGGCGTCGCCGCTCTCCGCGGCGGAGGTCGCCTTCTTCGTCGCCGTCTTCAGCGAGGAACGGACGGCCTGGTTGCGCTTGCGCCGCTTCTCGTTCTGACGGTTGCGCTTGATCTGGGACTTGATGTTGGCCATGGACGATCGAGTGTACCAGCGGGTCTAGGCACGCCCGACCGTGCCCCCGAGGTCGGCGCCCGTACGATAGGCGCACCGTGACCGAGGACCTGCCGTGACCGAGCCTGGCCACATCCGGAACTTCTGCATCATCGCGCACATCGACCACGGCAAGTCCACGCTGGCCGATCGCCTGCTCGAGCTCACCCACGCCGTGGCCGACCGCGACATGCGCGAGCAGTACCTCGACAAGATGGACCTCGAACGCGAGCGCGGGATCACGATCAAGGCCCAGGCGGTCCGCCTCTCGTACGACGGGTTCGAGCTCAACCTGATCGACACGCCCGGCCACGTGGACTTCACGTACGAGGTCTCGCGGTCGCTCGCGGCCTGTGAGGGCGCCGTCCTGCTCGTCGACGCGGCCCAAGGGATCGAGGCCCAGACGCTCGCGAACTTCCATCTGGCGCGCGACGCCGGCCTGGCCATCGTGGCGGTCCTGAACAAGATCGACCTGCCCGCCGCAGACCCTGGCGAGGTCGGTCGCGAGCTCGCCGAGCTCGTCGGCTGCGACCCCTCCGAGGTGCTCGCGGTCTCCGGCAAGACCGGCGAGGGCGTCAGGGACCTCCTCCGGGAGATCGTCCGGCGGGTTCCCCCGCCGAGCGGAGATCGCGAGGCGCCGCTCCGCGCGCTGATCTTCGACTCGACGTTCGATCCGTACCGCGGCGTGGTCGCCTACGTCCGGGTCGTCGACGGGGAGCTCCACGCGCGGACGAAGATCCACTTCATGGCGGCCGGCCTGGACTCGGAGACCGAGGAGCCGGGGATCTTCGCGCCGGAGGCGAAGCCCGTCGCGCGCCTCGAGGCCGGCGAGGTCGGCTACCTCGTCACCGGCTTGAAGGACGTGCACCAGGTCAAGGTCGGGGACACGATCACGATCTCGGGCAAGCATCGAGCCGCGGAACCGCTGCCCGGGTATCGCGAGCCGCTCCCGATGGTATGGAGCGGCCTGTTCCCGGCCGAGGGCGGCGACTACTCGGAGCTGCGGGACGCGCTCGACCGGCTGAAGCTGAACGACGCGGCGCTCGCGTTCGAGCCCGAGACCTCACAGGCGCTCGGGTTCGGGTTCCGTTGCGGGTTCCTCGGGCTCCTCCACATGGACATCGTGAAGGAGCGTCTGGAGCGGGAGTTCGGGCTCGAGCTGATCGCGACGGCGCCGAACGTCGAGTTCCACGTGATCCGCGGCGACGAGACGATCGTCGTGCACAACCCGAGCGAGATGCCGCAGCCGGGCACGTACGATCTCGTCGAGGAGCCGATGGTGCTCGCCACGATCATCACCCCGACCGAGTACCTCGGCCCGATCTTCGAGCTCTGCCAGGGCCGCCGAGGCGAGATGCTCGACATGAAGTACCTCTCGCCGCAGCGCGCCGAGGTGCACTACCACCTCCCGCTCGCAGAGATCATCTTCGACTTCTTCGACCAGCTGAAGTCGCGGACCCGCGGATACGCGTCGCTCGACTACGAGCCGACGGGCTACGAGCCGAGCGACCTCGTACGGGTGGACCTGCTCCTGCACGGCGAACCGGTGGATGCCTTCAGCAGCGTCGTTCACCGGGAGAAGGCCGCCCAGTACGGGCGGCAGATGGTCGAGCGCCTGCGTGAGCTGATCCCGCGGCAGCTGTTCGACGTGGCGATCCAGGCCTCGATCGGGTCGCGCATCGTGGCGCGAGAGACCGTGAAGGCCAAGCGCAAGGACGTGCTCGCCAAGTGCTACGGCGGCGACATCACGCGCAAGCGCAAGCTGCTCGAGCAGCAGAAGAAGGGGAAGGAGCGCCTGCGCCGGGTCGGCCGCGTCGACGTCCCCCAGGAGGCGTTCATCGCGGCGCTGCGCGTCGACCAGCGGGCGGAGGCGAAGAAGTGAGCGACGGGCAGGTGCGGGCCGGCGTCTACGTCCACGTGCCGTTCTGCCTCACGCGCTGCGGGTACTGCGACTTCAACGCGTATGCCGGGCTCGACCACCTAGCGTCCCGGTACGTGAGTGCCCTGCTCCGCGAGGCCGAGCTCGCGTCGCCCGGCTGGTCCTCGGACCGGATCGCGAGCGTGTTCCTGGGTGGCGGCACCCCGACGACGCTGGAGGTCGCCGACCTCACGGCGCTCCTGACGCGCCTGCGGCAGGGCTACGCGGTCGCGCCGGACGCCGAGGTCACGATCGAGGCGAACCCGGACACGGTCGACCCTCCGAAGCTCGAGGGGTTGCTCGAGGCGGGCTTCACCCGCCTGTCGATGGGGGCGCAGTCGTTCGATCCGGCGGTGCTCGCGTCGCTCGAACGCCTGCACGATCCGGCATCGGTGCGACGTGCGGTGCGGGACGCGCGGGCGGCCGGATACGCGAACGTGAACCTCGACCTGATCTACGGCGCCGACGGCGAGGGCGTCGAGTCTTGGGAGCGCACGCTGCGCGAGACCATCGACCTCGCGCCCGAGCATGTGAGCGCCTACGCGCTCACGATCGAGCCCTCGACGCCGCTCGGCCGCAAGGTGCAGCACGGCGTCGTCCCGCCGCCCGATCCCGACCTGCAGGCGGACATGTTCGAGCTCGCGTGCGAGGTGCTCGGCGACGCCGGGTACCAGCACTACGAGGTCTCGAACTGGGCGAAGCCGGGGTTCGCGTGCGTCCACAACCTCGGGTACTGGGAACGGCGGCCGTACCTCGGGCTCGGCGCCGGCGCGCATTCGTACCGGGACGATCGCCGGTGGTGGAACGTCCGCCCGCCCGAGGAGTACCTGTCGCTCGTCGAGGCCGGGACGCTGCCGCGTCGGGGGTGAGGAGCGGCTCGAGCCGTGCGACGCCTACCTCGAGGAGGTATTCCTGCGTCTGCGGATCCTCGAGGGCGTGCCGACGTCGTGGGTCGAGCCCGACAAGGTCGCACCCTTCCTGGAGAGCGGCCTGCTCCGCGACGACCACGGTGCACTCGTGCCCACCGAACGGGGCATGCTCGTCCTGAACGAGGTCGTCCTCGCACTCACCGCGTAGGGGGTTGCTAGCACTCTCGGGGGTAGACTGCCAGCGCCATGGCCGAACCGCGAGCTCGGAACCCGCAAGATCGAGGTGCTGCGCGCCGTCGTCGAGGAGTACGTGCGCACCGGCGAGCCCGTGGGGAGCGAGACGATCGCGGAGCGCTCGGGCCTCGGGGTCTCGAGCGCGACGATCCGCAACGAGCTGGCCGCGCTCGAGGAGCTCGGCTACCTCTCGCACCCGCACACCTCGGCCGGCCGCATCCCGACAGACGCCGGCTACCGCAAGTACGTCGATGCGCTCCCGCCGGGCGGCCGGATGCGCGACACGCAGCGCCGCGCGATCGCGGGCTTCTTCGCCGAGACGATGCTCGACCTCGAGGACGTCCTGAAGGGGACGACCCAGCTGCTCTCGCGGGTGACGCAGTACGCGGGTCTGGCGGTGCCTCCCTCCGGCTCGAGCGAGCTGGTGCTGCGGACCGAGCTGATCGAGCTCGGGAGCGGCCTCATGCTGCTGGTCGTCGGGCAGCGCGGCCGCGTGGACAAGGCGATGATCGACCGGCCGGCCGAGCTCGACGCCGAGGGGCTAGCCGCCCTGGAGCGCGCGCTCGCCGACCGCGTCCAGGACAAGACCGTCTCCGAGGCGCGCGCCGAGGTCCTGAAGGCCGCCGCGGTCGGCCGGCGAGACCGAACGCGAGATCTTCGCGGCGGCGGCGGACGTGTTCGGCGACATGCAGGTCGGCGCCGGGTCCCACCACGTGCTGATCGGCGGCGTCGCCAACCTGGCCGACGAGGCCGCGCACTGGCGACGCGAGACGGTCCGCCGGCTGTTCGAGGCCCTCGAGCACGAGTCGGAGATGCTCGAGCTCCTGCGGGACGTCACGACCGAGGACCTCACGGTCACGATCGGCGCGGAGAACCCGCACACCGGGGACTGGGGGGCCTCGATCGTCTCGGCGCCGTTCCACGCGGGATCCACGGCGCTCGGCGCGGTCGGCGTGGTCGGCCCCACGGCGATGGACTACGTCGGCGTGATGGCGTCGGTGCGCGCCGTCGCGCGGCGGCTGTCCGAGCTCGCGACCGAGCTCGACGCCTAGCCCGCGATGGCCACGGTCCGCGACCTGTACGAGATCCTCGGCGTCGGCCGAGATGCGATCCACCGAGGACATCAAGAAGGCGTACCGACGCCTCGCCCGCGAGTTCCATCCCGACGTGAACGACGATCCCGAGGCCGAGCAGCGCTTCAAGGAGGTCGCCGGCGCCTACGAGATCCTGTCCGACGCCGACAAGCGGGCACGCTACGACGCGTACGGCCACGGCGGACCGGTGGGGATGCCGTTCGGCGACATCTCGGACCTGTTCGAGGCGTTCTTCGGCACGGGGACGTTCGGCCGGCGCAGGAGCGGTCCCCGGACGCGCGCCCAGCACGGCGAGGACGTGTTCGCCGATCTCGCGCTCGGGTTCAAGGAGGCGGCGTTCGGCGCGCATCGAGAGATCGAGCTCGGCCGGATGGAGACGTGCGAGGCATGCAACGGCAGCGGCGCCGAACCCGGGACCTCCCCGCAACGATGCCACACGTGCGGCGGATCGGGTCAGGTCCAAGACGTGCGCCGCAGCATCTTCGGAACGGTGATGACCGCGCACCCGTGCGGCACGTGCCAGGGCACGGGGGAGGAGATCGTCTCGCCGTGCCGGCGCTGCCAGGGACGAGGCCGCGTCGCCGCCCATACGACGGTCCCGGTCGACGTCCCCGCCGGCGTGACCGACGGGATGGAGCTCAGGATCGGTGGCGCCGGCCACGCGGGGCGCGCGGGCGGGCCGCCCGGCGACCTGTACCTGTCGATCCACGTCGACGAGGACCCCGTGTTCGAGCGCCATGGCCCGGACGTGTTCGCGGTGCTCGACGTGCCGATGGTGCAGGCGGCGCTCGGCGGCGAGGTGGTGGTCGAGACGCTCGACGGCACCGAACGCGTCGGCATCGACCCCGGGACGGCGTCGGGGACGACCGTTCGACTGCGCGGCAAGGGGATCCCGAACCTCGGCCGCGGCGGCCGCGGTGACCTGTTCCTCACGATCGCCGTCGAGACCCCGCGCGACCTGTCCAAGGAGCAGCGCAAGGTCGTCGAGGAGCTCGCGCGCCTTCGGGGCGAGACGGCTGGCAAGCGGACGACCACACAGGGCACCCTCCGCCGGCCGAGGTCGCAGGGCCGATGAGCTCGAGCAGCTGTCCGTTCTGCCGGATCGTCACGGGGGAGGATCCCGCGCAGATCCTGCACTCGACCGAGACGGTGCTCGCGTTCCGGGACATCCGGCCGCAGGCGCCGACCCACCTGCAGCTGATCCCGAAGGAGCACATCACCGACGTCCGAGACCTGGAGGACCGGCACGCCGGGACGCTCGTCGACCTGTTCCAGGCCGCCGCGCACCTCGCGAAGACCGAGGAGGTGGATGCCACCGGTTGGCGGCTGGTCGCCAACGTCGGACGCGACGCCGGGCAGAGCGTGTTCCACCTGCACTTCCACCTCCTGGGCGGCCGTCCGTTGGGCTGGCCGCCCGGCTGATGGGCGGGCCGCGGGCGCGTAGGCGCGCACACGCGGGGGTAGAATCCGAACCCAACGCTGGTCGTCGCACGATGGCCGCGTCCGATCGAGGAGGAGCGGGGCACCGCCCCAGAGCGAGCCGTTTGGCGAGAGCCACCACGCAGGTCAAGATCTTGGTCCCCGGGGACCAGAGCATGGTCGCCCTCCTCGGTCAGCGCGACGAACTGCTGAAGCTCGTCGAGGCCGCCTTCGATTCGGAGATCGTCGTCCGGGGCAACGAGATCACGATCGCCGGCCCCGAGATCGAGGTGGAGCGGGTCGCCCTGCTCTTCGAGGAGCTGATCGCGCTGCTCGAGCGCGGTCACGAGCTGAACCCATCCTCGGTCGGGCGTTCGATCGAGCTGATCAAGGGGGAGGAGGCGACGCCGACGCAGGTGCTCGGCGACGTCTTCCTCACCGGCCGCGGGCGCGGGATCGCACCGAAGACGCTCGGTCAGAAGCGCTACGTCGACGCGATGCGGAGCGGGACCGTCACGTTCGCGATCGGCCCCGCCGGCACGGGCAAGACGTACCTCGCGGTGGCGACCGCCGTCCGAGCGCTCGAGGAGAAGCAGGTCTCGCGCCTGATCCTCACGCGTCCCGCGGTCGAGGCCGGCGAGCGCCTCGGGTTCCTGCCCGGGACGCTGTACGAGAAGATCGATCCCTACATGAAGCCGCTGTACGACGCCCTGTTCGAGATGATGGGCGCCGACGCGCTCCCCCGGCTCATGGAACGCGGGACGGTCGAGGTGGCGCCGCTCGCGTACATGCGGGGAAGAACGTTGAACGACTCGTTCATCATCCTGGACGAGGCGCAGAACACCACGCCGGAACAGATGAAGATGTTCCTCACCCGGCTGGGGTTCGGCTCGAAGGCGGTCATCAACGGTGACGTGACCCAGATCGACCTCCCGAACGGCCAAACCTCCGGCTTGGTGATCGTGCAGGAGATCCTGCGGGACATCGAGGGCATCGAGGTCGCGCACCTCGGCGCTCGCGACGTGGTTCGCCACAAGATCGTGCAGGACATCGTGGAGGCGTACCGCGTCTTCGGAGAGCAGCGTGCCCGCGCCGATGGCTGACGACGACCACCCTCCGCCCGACCCTGTGATCGAGGTCGACGACCGTCAGGCCGACCCGGTCGATCTCGAGGGTCTGGTGGCGCTCGCGCGCGAGTGCCTGCTCGGAGAGGGGGTCGGGGCCGCCGAGCTCTCGGTCTCGTTCGTGACCGAAGAGGAGATCGCCGAGCTCCACCGTTGCTACCTCCACGAGGAGGGCCCCACCGACGTGCTCTCGTTCCCGCTCGACGAGGAGGCGGGCGAGGACGGCGTGCGGCTGCTGGGCGACGTGGTGATCGCGCCGGTCGTCGCCGCACGGAACAACCCGGACGACCCGGCCGGCGAGCTCCGCCTGCTCCTCGTGCACGGGATCTTGCACCTGCTCGGCCACGATCACATGGAACCGGCGGACCGCGCGCCGATGTGGGAGCGCCAGGAACGCTATTCGGGGGTGCGGGTCCGATGACCGGTGGGGATTGGTTCCAGCTCACGGTCGTGATCCTGCTGATCCTCGCGGTCGCGCTCTTCGGCGCGGCCGAGGTCACGATCACGCGCACGAATCGGGTGCGTGCGTATCGGTTCCAGGACGAGGGCCGTCGAGGCGCCGCTTCCCTGGTGAAGATCGCGGATGATCCGGCTCCCTTCCTGAACGTCATACTGCTCCTGGTCCTGCTCTCGACGATCGGTGGGACGACGATCGCGACGTCGCTGGCCGTCCGCGTGTTCCACGGGGCGGGCGAGATCGTCGCGACGCTCGCGATGACGCTGTTGCTCTTCGTCTTCGCCGAGGTGACGCCCAAGACGTTCGCCATCCAGCAGACGGATCGGGTGGCGCTGTTCCTCGCACCGTTGGTCGTCGGGCTCGGCCGGCTGGTCGGGCCGATCGCATCAGGGCTCGTGAAGGTCGCGAACGTGATCATGCCGGGCAAGGGGCTCCCGCAGGGCCCGTTCATCACCGAGGTCGAGCTCCGCGCGCTGGCCGAGGTCGCCTCCGACGAGGACCAGATCGAGGAGGGCGAGAAGGAGCTGATCCACTCGATCTTCGAGTTCGGCGACACGATCGTCCGGGAGGTGATGGTCCCCAGGCCCGACATCACCGCGATCGAGTCCGACAAGACGCTCCGCGACGTGCAGGCCCTGGTGCTCCAGCACGGGTACTCGCGGATCCCGGTCTTCACGGACGACCTGGACGAGGTCGTCGGGATCGTGTACGCGAAGGACGTCCTGAAGGCGCTGCACCAGGGCAAGCACGACGCGCCGCTGTCGGACGTCGTGCGGGAGACGCACTTCGTCCCCGAGTCCAAGAAGGTCGCGGACCTGCTCCGCGAGATGCAGAAGGAGAAGTTCCACATCGCGCTGGTCACCGACGAGTACGGGAGCGTGGTCGGGCTGGTGACGCTCGAGGACCTCCTCGAGGAGCTCGTGGGCGAGATCACCGACGAGTACGACACCGAGGAGCCCGAGCTCGAGCGGGTGGCCGACGACGTGTACCGCGTGGACGGCAAGGTCTCGATCGACGAGGTGAACGAGGTCCTGGACGTCGAGTTGCCCGACGAGGAGTGGGACACGATCGGCGGGCTGATGCTCGGCCTCATGGGTTCGATCCCCGAGGAGGGGGAGGAGGTCTCGTTCCAGAACCTGCGGTTCACGGCCGAGCGGGTGAACGGCCGGCGGATCTCGAAGGTCCTGATCACGCGCGAGGAGGAGCCCGAGCCGACGACCGAGGAACAGGGGGCCCGAGCCGAATGAGCGCAGCCACCGATCGCGTCGAGGAGCTGATCGCGGCGGCCCGCGAGGCGATGGAGCGCGGCTCGTACGCGCCCTACTCGAACTTCAACGTGGGCGCCGCGGTGCTCGCCGAGGGCGAGGTGTTCGCGGGCGCCAACATCGAGAACGCCTCCTACCCGATGTCCGTGTGCGCCGAGCGCAACGCGGTCGCCGCGGCCATCAATGCCGGCAAGCGCTCGATCGACGCGGTCGCGGTGGTCACGCGAGCCGACGAGCCGACGCCTCCCTGCGGCGGCTGCCGGCAGGTGCTGAACGAGTTCGGCCCCGACACGGTGATCACCGTCGAATCGGGGACGGGCGAGCGGGCGGTGTGGCGGCTGACCGAGATCCTGCCGCACGCGTTCGGGCCGGCGAACCTCACGAAGTGACGTTCCGCAGCGGGTTCGTCGCCGTCGTCGGGCGGCCCAACACCGGCAAGTCCACGCTCGTGAACGCCCTCGTTGGCCGCAAGGTCGCGATCGTCTCCGACAAGCCCCAGACGACGCGCCGCGGCGTTCGGGCCGTGCTGTCGACCGACTCGTACCAGGTCGTCTTCACGGACACGCCCGGCTTCCACAAGCCGCGGACGCTGCTCGGTTCGCGCCTGAACGACCTGGTGGGTGAGGCGACCCAGGGCGTCGACGCGGTCGTGCAGGTCGTCGACGCGCAGGCCGGCGTGGGACGGGGCGACGCGTTCGTGTTCGAACGACAGCTCCGCGACTTCGGCGGTCGGAAGCTGTGCGCCGTGAACAAGCTCGACGTGCTCCGCAAGCGCGGGGAGGTCCCGCAGCTCGAGGCGGCCGCCCGGCTCGGGGAGTGGGACGAGGTGGTCCCGGTCTCGGCCAAGACCGGACGCGGCGTCGGGGTGCTGCTCGACCTGCTCGTCGAGCGCCTCCCCGAGGGGCCCGCCTACTTCCCGACCGACACCGTCACCGATCAGCCGCTCGAGGAGCGCCTCGCCGAGATCGTCCGCGAGAAGGCGCTCGGGGTGATGCGGCAGGAGGTCCCGCATTCGATCGCCGTGGTCGTCGAGGAGCTCGAGGAGTCCGAGACCCTCACCAAGGTCTACGCGTCGCTGATCGTCGAGCGCGATTCCCAGAAGGGCATCGTGATCGGCAAGGGCGGCGAGACCCTCAAGACGATCGGCTCGCGCGCGCGCGAGGAGATGGAGCGCGTCCTCGAGCGCAAGGTCTTCCTCGACCTCCGGGTCAAGGTGCTGAAGGAATGGCAGCGCGACCCGAAGGCCCTGCAGCGCCTGGGCTTCTGAGTGGCCTCTACGCGACGACCGTGACCTGGCCCGTCATCTGCGGGTGGAGCGTGCACATGAAGTCGTAGGTGCCCGGCTCCACGATGCCCGAGATCGGCTCGCCGTTGAAGGTCTCGCCGGCGGCGATCGGGGCGTCGATCTCGGTCCCGGCCATCGTGAAGGTGTGGTCGGCGCTGTCCTCGTTCACGATCGTGATGCCCTGGGACGCGCTCGCGGTGAAGCAGTTGGGGTCGAAGGCGAAGTCCGAGATCGTGATCGTGAAGGTGGCACCCTCGCCGGTGAGGTCGGCGCACTCGCCGCTCTCGGTCGAGCCGGTCTCGGCGCCGGTGGCCTCGCCGCCCTCGTCCGACGAGCATGCCGTGAGTCCGAACGCGAACACCCCGACCAGCACGAACACGAGCTTGCGCATGCCTGACCTCCTGGGATCGAGTTCGGCAGAGGATAGCGGGTCGCCACCTCGGCGCCCCGATGGCGCGGATAGCCGCGAGCGGAGCCCTCGCCGTACCATGGCGGTCGATGTCCCAGGCAGCCGAGATCGAACGCTCGCGCCCCGGCCTCGCGCCGTACGCATCCAAGGACGCTTCGAGGTTGCTCGCCCGGGTCCCCGCGGTGGACGCGGTGGGGCTCGAGGAGCGTGCGGCGTCGCTCGCGAAGCGCTCCATCAAGCGCGGCTCCAAGCTGTGGGCCCTTGACCTCGCGATCCGGTGCATGGACCTCACGACGCTCGAGGGCACCGATACGGTGGGCAAGGTCGTCGCGATGTGCGCGAAGGCCGTCCGCCCCAACCCGGTCGACCCGTCGATCCCACCGGTGGCGGCCGTCTGCCTCTACCCCCACCTCGTGCCGGTCGCGCTCGCGCAGTTGAAGGGCTCGAGCGTGAGGGTCGCGAGCGTCGGCGGTTCGTTCCCGGCCGGCCTCGGGCCGCTCGGCGCTCGGCTGGCCGAGATCCGCGAGGTCGTGGACCTCGGCGCGCACGAGGTCGACATCGTCCTGAACCGCTCGTACTTCCTGGGCGGGCAGTACGCGCCGTGCTTCGAGGAGATCGTCGCGGCGAGGGAGGCCGCGGGCGACGCGCACCTCAAGGTGATCCTCGAGACCGGCGAGCTGGGTTCGTACGACCGGATCCGGCAGGCGTCGGTGCTCGCGATGGCGGCCGGCGCCGACTTCATCAAGACCTCGACCGGCAAGATCGGCGTGAGTGCGACCCTGCCCGCGGCGCTGTGCATGATGGAGGCCGCCCGCGACTTCTTCCACGAGACCGGTCGTCGGGTCGGCGTCAAGGTCGCCGGGGGTGTCAGGACCTCGAAGCAGGCGATCCAGTACCTGGTCCTCGTGTACGAGACGCTCGGGCCGGAGTGGATGACGCCCGACCGGTTCCGGATCGGCGCCTCGACGCTCCTGAACGACGTGCTGATGCAGATCGACAAGGAGCGTACCGGCCGGTATCAGGGCCCCGACTACTACACGATCGACTGATGACCGACATCGCGAAGAAGGCGACGTCGGCGCTCGAGGAGCGCGAACCGGTCTGGGAGTACGCCGACGCGCCCGAGTCCACCGAGATCGTCAAGCTCGAGCCGCGCTACGGGCTGTTCATCGGGGGCGAGTTCGTCGACCCGAAGAGCGGGACGTGGTTCGAGACGATCAGCCCGTCGACCGAGGAGACGCTCGCCGAGGTCGCCGAGGCCGGCCCCGAGGACGTCGACCTGGCGGTGAAGACGGCCCGCAAGGCCTACAAGGACCGGTGGCGCAAGCTGCCCGGGAGCGAGCGCGCGAAGTACCTGTACCGGATCGCCCGGCAGCTCCAGGAGCGGGCCCGCGAGTTCGCGGTGCTCGAGACGATGAACGGCGGCAAGCCGATCAAGGAGTCGCGCGACGTCGACCTGCCGCTCGCGGCCGCGCACTTCTTCTACTACGCCGGCTGGGCCGACAAGCTCGACTACGCGTTCCCGAACCGTGCGCCGAAGCCGCTCGGCGTGGCGGGCCAGATCATCCCGTGGAACTTCCCGCTGCTCATGGCCGCGTGGAAGATCGCGCCGGCCCTCGCGACCGGCAACACGGTGGTGCTGAAGCCGGCCGAGACGACGCCGCTCACGGCCCTGCTGCTCGCGCAGGTGATCCAGGAGGCGGGGCTCCCGCCCGGCGTCGTGAACATCGTCACCGGAGCTGGCGCGACGGGCTCGTATCTCGTCGCGCACGACGACGTGGACAAGATCGCGTTCACCGGGTCGACCGAGGTCGGCAAGATCATCCGACGCACGGTCGCCGGGACCGGCAAGCGCCTCACGCTCGAGCTCGGCGGCAAGGCCGCGAACATCGCGTTCGAAGACGCGCCGCTCGACCAGGCCGTCGAAGGTGTCATCAACGGCATCTTCTTCAACCAGGGTCACGTGTGCTGCGCCGGTTCCCGTCTGCTCGTGCAGGAGCCGGTGTTCGAGCCGCTGCTCGAGAAGCTCAAGGACCGCCTGCAGACGCTCCGGGTGGGGAACCCGCTCGACAAGAACACCGACATCGGCGCGATCAACTCGAGGGCGCAGCTCACGAAGATCGAGGAGCTCGTGGCGGCGGGCGTGGACGAGGGCGCCGAGATGTACCAGCCCGAGTGCGTCCTGCCCGAACGCGGCTTCTGGTTCCGCCCGACGCTGTTCACGAACGTCTCGCAGTCGCACCGGATCGCGCGCGAGGAGATCTTCGGCCCCGTGCTGTCGATCCTCACGTTCCGGACCCCGGCCGAGGCGGTCGAGAAGGCCAACAACACGCCGTACGGCCTGTCGGCCGGCATCTGGACCGAGAAGGGCTCGCGGATCCTGTGGATGGCCGAACGCATGAAGGCGGGCGTCGTGTGGGCGAACACGTTCAACCGGTTCGACCCCGCGTCGCCGTTCGGCGGCTACAAGGAGAGCGGGTTCGGGCGCGAGGGCGGCCTGCACGGGCTCGAGCCCTACCTGGAGCTCGACGGATGACCGCCAAGGCGCGCGTCCCCGTCCGCCGCACGGCGAAGCTGTACATCGCGGGCGAGTTCCCGCGGAGCGAGTCCGGGCGCTCGTACGAGGTCTTCTCGCACGACGGCCGGTTGCTCGCGCGAGCGGCTCGGGCGTCCAGGAAGGACCTGCGCGACGCCGTTCGGGCGGCTCGGGCGGCGCAGCCCGAGTGGTCGGGTAGGACCGCCTACAACCGCGGGCAGATCCTGTACCGGGTGGCCGAGCTGATGGAGGGCCGGCGCTCCCAGTTCGAGGCCGAGCTCGCGGACGCCGGGGCGAAGGACCCACGCCGGGGCGTGGACGCCTCGATCGACCGATGGGTGTGGTACGCGGGATGGGCCGACAAGATCGGGCAGCTCCTCGGCGCGACCAACCCGGTGGCCGGGCCGTACTTCAACTTCACGATCCCCGAACCCACGGGCGTGGTCGGGATCGTAGCCCCGGCCGACCGCTCGCTGCTCGGCCTCGTCTCCAGGCTCGCCCCGGCGATCGTCTCGGGCAACACCGCGGTCGTGCTCGCGAGCGAACCGTCTCCGCTCCCCGCGGTCTCGCTCGGCGAGGTGCTCGCGACCTCGGACGTGCCCGGCGGGGTCGTGAACATCCTCACCGGCCTGACCGAGGAGCTCGTCCCGTGGCTCGCCGGCCACATGGACGTCAACGCGATCGACATCACCGGGGTCGCCGAGACGTCGCGGGCGGAGGCCGAGCGCCTGTCGGCCGAGAACGTCAAGCGGGTCGTCCGTGCCCGCGACGCGGACCCGTTCTCCGACGAGGCGCAGTCACCGTACGACGTCACGGCGCTGATGGAGTTCAAGACCATCTGGCACCCGATGGGCGCCTGAGCGGCGCTCGCTCGGGTCACTGCTCCAACAGGCGCGCGACGATGCACCGTCGCGAAACCCGTTGCGCCGCGGATCGGGCTCCGTGGCATCATCCGAGGCTATGTCGATCGACGCCGCGGCCGATCCGCTCGTCGCCGGGGAGGAAGCGCTGGCTTCCGGCGACTGGGAGGGCGCGAGAGCGCGGTTCGAACGAGCGCTCGGAGGAGGGACCATCCGCCCGGGCGGAGGAGGGTCTCGGCCGCGCGCTCTGGTGGCTGCAGGACACGGGTGGCGCGATCGCGCACATGGAGCGCGCGTACGCCGCTCACCGTGAGGCGGGTGAGCTCGGCCCGGCGGTTTCGGACGCGCTCTGGCTCTCACGGGAGTTCGCCGCCGCGTACGGGAATGCGGCGGTCAGCGCGGGCTGGTATGCGAGGGCCGAGGGCCTGCTCCGGGAGACGGGAGACGTGCCGGAGCAGGGATGGCTCTCGCTCACCCGCGCCGAGCGGTCCGATCACCCGGCCGAGATGGCGGGGCACGCGAACGAGGCCGTCGAGACGGCGCGACGGTTCGGCGACCGCGATCTCGAGGCGGCGGCGCTCGTGCGGCTCGGCTACGCGGAGGTCGCCACGGGCGATGTCGTGTCGGGCATGGCGAAGGTCGACGAGGCCCTGACGGCCTCGACCGGCGGCGAGGTGGCGAGCCTCGAGGTGATCGGCGACGTGATCTACGTCGGCATCGCGGCGTGCGAGCTCGCCGCCGATTGGCAACGGATCGAGCAGTGGGGGCAGGCCGTCGAGGGATGGATCACCTCGCACAACCACGTCGCGGTGCTCGGGTTCTGCTACGCGTGCTGCGCGGAGATGTTCATCGCGTCCGGCAACTGGGAGATGGCCGACGGGATGCTCGCCGAGGGGCTGCAGGCGATGCGGGGGGCCAACCTCCAGGCGCGGTGCGTCCACCCCGCCGCCAAGCTCGCGGAGCTCCGGATCACGCAGGGCAGGATCGAGGAGGCCGAACAGCTCCTCGCAGGGTTCGAGGAGCTCCCGGAGTCGACGCACGCGCTGGCCTCGCTGTACCTGGCGCGGGGGGAGACGGCGATGGCCGCGGCCGTCCTGCACCGCCGGCTGAACGCGATCGGCGACGAGAACGTGCTCTCCGCCCCCTTCCTCGACCTGTCGGTCGATGTCCGGCTCGCCCAGGGCGACCGGCAGGGCGCCGACGCCACGGCCACGAAGCTCGCAGCGGTCGCCGCCGGTTCGTCGCTCCCGAGGCTCGAGGCGATGGCGGGCTTCGCGCGAGGGCGGGTGATGGCGGCCGAGGGGGATCCGGAGGCCGTGGCCTTCCTCGGCTCGGCCGTCTCCGCGTTCGCCGCTCAGCAGCTCCCGCTGGATGCCGCTCGTGCACGGTTCGAGCTCGCCCGGACGCTCGAGGCCTCGCAGCCGGAGGTCGCGGTCGGGGAGGCCAAGATCGCCCTCGCGGAGTTCGAACGCCTCGGGGCTCCCCGAGACGCGGACGCCGCGGCAGCCTTCCTCCGGGACCGCGGCGTGGCCGGACGGACGGGGCCCAAGGGCCTCGGCCTGCTCAGCAAGCGTGAGCGGGAGGTGCTCGCGCTGCTCGGAGACGGCTTGACCAACTCGGAGATCGCGGCCCGCCTGTTCATCTCGACCAAGACCGCGGGGAACCACGTGAGCAACGTGCTCGCGAAGCTGCACCTCCGGAGCCGGACCGAGGCGGCTGCGTACGCGGTCCGCTACCTCGGGGGAACTCCGGCCCCGAAATAGGGAACGTTCCCCATCCTTCCGGCGCTCGACCAGCGCATCCTCTCCACGTCCACGGACGGAAAGGAGGCGTCATGGTGACGCAGCAGCGAGGGAACGGCCGGGCGAACGCCCTGAAGGGCGAGCTCAGCGTTCACCTGGAGGAGACGACGACGGCGCCGGCCGAGATGGTCTACGAGCGGCTGGCCGACGTCCGCAACCACCTGGAGTGGGGCGGCACGATGCAGCCGAAGGACAACTTCCGGCTGCTCTCGATCGACGCACCGGAGGGACCGGCGCTCGTCGGCACGGAGTTCCAGAGCACGGGCGCGGATGCGATGGGACGGTTCGCCGACTCGTCGGTGGTGACCGAGGCCACGAGGCCGAGCGTGTTCGAGTTCGTCACGGAGGCTCGGCTCTCGACGAAGAAGGGCAAGGTCGTCGAGTGGACCAACATCCACCGGTACGAGCTCACGCCGCAGGGCGAGGGCTGTCGGATCGCCTACACGATCCGGACCGTTCGCCTCAGCGAGCTGCCGGGCGCATTGGCGATGTTCAAGGTTCCGGGGCTCCGCTCGCTCGCGTTGAAGATGTCCGGCTCGTACGCGCGGAAGGGGCTCCGCAACCTGGTCAAGCTCGCCGAGGAGCGCACGGGCGCGCGAGGGGAGGAGGAGTGATGAGCAAGGTCGGCAGGATCCGTACGGTGGCTGGGATCGCCCTGGCGGGAGCGCTGCTGCTCGCCGTGCACGCCCCGGAGTCTTCGGCTGGGGTCACGCCCATGCACATCGAGGTGTTCAATGTGGAGGGTCCGTTCGAGAAAGACATCGATGTCGGCAAGCCGGGCTTCCCGACGGCCGGCGACTACGCGGTCGAATCGCAGCCGCTCCTTGACCCGACGGACGGTTCCGACGTCGGGCGCTCCCTCACTCAGCTGACGATCGTCCGGCCAGTGTCCAAGGGCCAGGACTTCGAGATCGTCCTGAACTCCACGCTGAGACTGCCGGAGGGGGACCTCGCGTTGAGCGGCGGGCTCCGGTTCTCCGAGCTCTTCGCGGGCGCCTCGGTCCCGGTCGTGGGAGGGACGGGGGCGTTCGCCGGGGCACGTGGGACGGTCGCGTTTGCTGCCGGGACCGTGGCGGGCCAGGATGGGTTCGTGCTGTCGATCGACATCACGACCGGCTGATTCGTGAGAGATGGAGGTGATCGCGATGGGAGCCGGAGGGAAGCTTTCCCCTGATGGAGGAACGGTTGAGTCCATGCCCGGGTTCGAGGGGCACTACCTCGAGGTCGACGGGTACACGATGGGGTTCGAGTCGATCGAGGAGGCTGCGGACTTCACGCCGATGTACCGAGGTCTCCCCGACGACCTCTGCCAGAGCCACCACTGGGGCTACGTGATCGAGGGCCGGATGATCCTGCACCGCCCGGAGGGAGACATCGTCGCCGAGAAGGGGGAGGCCTACTACGTGGGCCCGGGTCACACGGGCGAATCCGGGCTGCCGGGCACGAAGGTCATCGAGTTCAGCCCGACCGACGAGTACGCGCAGACGATGGCCGTCGTCGCGAAGAACATGGAGGCCGCGGGCGGCGAGTGATCGCGTTCGATCGATGCGAAGAGGGGGCCGCCCCGTCCTTGGGCGGCCCCTCTTGCTGTATCTCCACGACTTCGCAACGTTCCCTCACGGGAACGGCACAGGGCCGGCGCTACGATTCCGTCGTGCCCCTCTACAAGGAACAGGGCGTCGTGCTGCGCTCGGTCAAGCTGGGCGAAGCCGACAAGATCGTCACCGTCATGACCCAGGGCTCGGGCAAGGTCCGGGCCGTGGCCAAGGGGATCCGAAAGACCACCTCCCGCTTCGGTGCCCGCCTGGAGCCGTTCACGCACGTCTCCCTCATGGTCTACCGGGGGAGAGGGTCGCTCGACACCGTCAGCCAGGCCGAGATCGTCTCGCCCTTCCGGGCGCTGCGGGGGGACCTCGGTCTGTTCGCCGCGGGAGAGACCATGCTGGAAGCCGTCGACAAGGTCGCCGAGGAGCACGAGCGGAACGTCCGCCTGTTCATGCTGCTCCTGACCGGGATGCGGGCGCTCGACGCCCGCCCGGCCGACCCCGCCGCCGTCGCCGAGTCGTTCCTGCTCAAGCTCCTGTCCCTGTCGGGGTTCCATCCCGCGCTCACGACCTGCGCGATCTGCGGTGCCCCCGCGCCCGAACGGTTCGCGAGCGGCCTCGGGGGCGCGGTCTGCGACGCGGACGCCGACCTCGACGCCGGTCCCGCGTCGCTCGAGGCGCTCGACTTCCTCGCGACGCTCGGCGGGACGGGCCTGCTTGAGGCGGGCGACGTGCAGGCCGATACCAAGGTGAGGCGCGAGTCGCGCGCCCTGCTGTTCGGCTTCACCGAGTACCACCTCGAGCGCCGCATGAAGAGCCTGCCGATCCTCGCCCGGAGCCTGGCCACGTGAGCACCTACCTCCACGATCTCGATCACGACCGCCTGCCGAACCACGTCGGCATCGTCATGGACGGCAACGGGCGGTGGGCCCGGCTGCGTGGCCTGCCCAGGACCGACGGTCATACGGCGGGCGAGGAGGCGATGTGGGACACGGTCGTGGGGGCCAACGAGCTCGGCCTCGGCTGGCTCACGATGTTCGCCTTCTCGAGCGAGAACTGGAAGCGTCCCAAGGCGGAGGTCGCATTCCTCATGGGGTTCAACCGCGGCCTGCTGCGCCGGCGCCGTGCCGAGCTGCACCGGATGAACGTCCGCGTTCGGTTCATGGGCCGGCGCGACTGGAAGGTGCCGCGCTCGGTGCTGAAGGAGATGGAGATCTCCGAGGAGCTCACCCACGACAACACCGGGATGACGCTCACGATCGCGTTCAACTACGGCGGCCGGGTCGAGGTCGTGGACGCGGTGAAGAAGCTGATCGCGGACCACGATGCCGGTCGCCTGAAGGGTGAGAAGCTCACGCCGGAGTCGATCTCGCGGCGCCTGTACCACCCGGACATGCCCGATCCGGACCTCATCATCCGCACGAGCGGCGAGGAGCGGATCAGCAACTTCCTGCTCTGGCAGGCCGCGTACAGCGAGCTGTACTTCACGCCGGTGTACTGGCCCGACTTCGACCGCGAGCACCTGTACGAGGCGATCCGCGACTTCCAGAAGCGGTCGAGGCGTTTCGGCGCGATCGCCGAGAACGACTCGGGCTAGTCCGTGCGGTTGCCGGACGAGGCGCGTCGCGTGATCGAGAGCGACGCCCTCGCGCACGTCACGACGATCGATCCCGACGGCCGACCCCAGACGACGCTCGCCTGGGTGGGTCTCGAAGGCGACGAGGTCGTCTTCGCGACGCTGCCCGATCAGCGGAAGCTCCGGAACCTCCGGCGCGATCCCCGCATCACGATCTCGATCCAGACCGATCGGCTCAACCCGATCGGGTTGCACGAGTACCTCGTGATCTACGGGAACGCTCGCGTCACGCAGGGCGGGGGACCGGAGGTCCTTCAGCGGCTCGCGTACACGTACATCGGCCCCGGGGTCACGTTCCCGCCCATGCCGGACCCGCCTCCCGGGTTCGTCACGAGGGTGACCGTCGAGCGCCTCGGCGGTCTCGGGCCCTGGCACGCGCCGCGAGGGTAGCCACCCGCCCGGCCGGCGCGTTCGCCCGTACACTGCAGCCCACGCCAGCGGCCGCAGCCAGCGACCGGGAGAGGAGGACACCCATGGCCGACCTGATGGAGGCCGTCACGTCCCTCGCCAAGCGACGGGGGATCGCCTTCCAGTCCAGCGAGATCTACGGGGGCCTGCGCTCGTCCTGGGACTACGGCCCGTTGGGCGTGGAGCTCCGTCGCAACGTCCGCAACGCCTGGTGGCGCTCGATGGTCCAGCTCCGCGACGACATCGTCGGCCTGGAGGCCGCGATCATCATGTCCCCGCGCGTTTGGGAGGCGAGCGGCCACGTGGCGGGCTTCCACGACCCGCTGGTCGAATGCCTGAACTGCCACCAGCGGTTCCGCGAGGATCATCTCGGCGATGACCCGACCTGCCCGAACTGCGGTCAGAAGCGCTTCACCGAGCCACGGCAGTTCAACCTGATGTTCAAGACGCACATGGGCCCGATCGAAGACGAGTCGAGCGTGGCGTACCTGCGCCCCGAGACGGCGCAGGGGATGTTCGTGGACTTCGCGATCGTGCAGCAGACGTCTCGCAAGAAGGTCCCGTTCGGCATCGCGCAGATCGGCAAGTCGTTCCGCAACGAGATCACCCCCGGGAACTTCATCTTCCGCACACGGGAGTTCGAGCAGATGGAGATGGAGTTCTTCGTCGAGCCGGGGACCGACGACGAGTGGTTCGAGTACTGGGTGAGCGAGCGGATGCAGTGGTACGTCGACCTCGGGATCCGCAAGGAGCACCTCCGGGTCCGGCCGCACGAGCCCGACGAGCTCGCGCATTACGCGAAGGCGGCGTCCGACGTCGAGTACGAGTTCCCGTTCGGCTGGCAGGAGGTCGAGGGGATCGCGAACCGGACCGACTTCGACCTGAGGGCCCACCAGGAGGCGAGCAGCGAGGATCTCACGTACTTCGACCAGGAGAAGGACGAGCGGTATCTCCCCTACGTAGTGGAGCCGGCCGCCGGGGTCGACCGGATCGTGCTGACCGCGCTGGTGGACGCGTTCCGGGAGGAGGAGGCGCCGACGGCCAAGGGGGGCACCGAGAAGAGGACGTACCTCGCGCTGCACCGCGATCTGGCACCGATCAAGGTCGCGGTCCTGCCGCTCTCGCGCAACGAGCAGCTCGCGCCCGACGCGCGTGGGGTCTTCGACCTCGTCAAGCCGTCGTGGATGTGTGACTTCGACGACGCCGGCTCGATCGGCCGGCGCTACCGACGCCAGGACGAGGTCGGCACGCCGTTCTGCGTGACGGTCGACTTCGACACGCTCGAGGACCGTCAGGTGACCGTCCGCGAACGGGACTCGATGACCCAGGACCGGATCCCGATCGAGAACCTCGTGGGCTACCTCGCCGAACGCCTGTAGACGATGCAGGAGCCCGCACCCACGACACGCCGAGGCTGGGTGAGCCTCTACGCGGCCGCGTTCGTGCTGATGCTCGTGGGGGCGGTGGCCCTCATGGCCTCATCGCTCGGCTCCCTGCGGTCGATAGGTCTCCTATGGATCTCGAGCGCGCTGTCCCTGGCAGCGGCCGGCCTGGCCGTCGCGAGCGTGCTCGTGCCCAGACGCCGGTGAGACCGCGGATCGCGGCCCTCTCGGTCGCGTTCGGGCTCGCGCTCGCCGCCTGCACGGGCACCGGGGTGCCCGGCGACCCCGCCACCGACGGAGAGACGTCGGTGGCCCCCGTCCCGCCCTCGCCCGAGGTGGCGTCGCCCGTCCCCGGCGGACCGGACTCCGCGGCCGCGGCGGCCAAGCGGCTGTGCGAGGTCCCCGAACCCACGGTCGACGCCGGCTCGGACGTTCCCGCCGAAGGACCCACGCCACCGCTCATCGCGCAGGTGATGCGGCAGGTCGAGCAGCTGCGCGGCTTCGACTACGCCCACCCGGTGGTCGCCGAGCCCGTCTCGCAGGCCGAGATCGGTCGCGACATCGTCCAATACACGGACACCGCGTACCCGAAGGGCCAGTACGCTCGCCGGAGCATCGCGTGGGACACCATCGGCGTGATCCCCGACGGGACGAGCCTGCGCGATGCCTACGAGAGCTACGGGTCGAGCCAGGTGATCGGCTACTACGACACCGTGACCGGCCAGCTCAAGTTCACGGGGAGCCAGTCGCCCTCGCCGCTCGAGCGCATCACGCTCGCGCACGAGCTCACGCACGCGATCGACGATCAGCGATTCGGGCTCGAGCGCTTGGACGTCATGGGCGCCGAATGCCGGGACGAGGCCGCCGCCGCCGCACTCGCGCTGGTCGAGGGCAACGCGACGTTCTTCATGTTCCGATGGGCGCAGACGTTCCTCACGGCCGCCGAGCAGGTGCAGGTCGGCATCGAGGCGGCGACCCAGGACACGACGGCCGAGGGCGTCCCGCCGTTCGTCGCGCGGCTCCAGGCATGGCCGTACGACCAGGGGTTGCGGTTCATCAGTGCACTGG
This sequence comes from uncultured Actinomycetes bacterium, assembly GCA_963706005.1. GTDB lineage: Bacteria > Actinomycetota > UBA4738 > UBA4738 > HRBIN12 > DASSJM01. The sequence continues at coordinate 357,252 of CAVPLL010000005.1, read as the reverse complement.
ACTCGCGCGGGGGTCTCGACGAGGTGAACCAGGCGTTCCGCGACCTCCCCGCGTCCACCGAGCAGATCATCCATCCCGAGCGGTACCCGAACGACGCGCCCACCCCCGTGGACGTGCCGGACCTCTCCTCGGCACTGGGCGGCGGGTGGCACGACCTCGACGTGATGACGATCGGGGAGGAGTGGCTGCAGACCGCGCTCGGGCTCCGGCTGGACGGTTCGACGGCGAGCGCCGCGGCCACGGGGTGGGACGGCGGCACGTACCGGGCTTGGTCCGACGGGACGAACACCGCCGTCGTGCTGTCGACCGTTTGGGACACGACGAACGACGCCGAGGAGTTCGCGAGCGCGATGACCGACTGGATCGACGAGGGGGACGGGATCGCGACCGTGCTCGACCCGGTCGGCAGGTCGGTCACGGTGCTGTTCGCGACCGACGCGGCGACGCTGCAGACGCTCGAAGCGGCCGTCGCCTGAGACTCACGAGGCGGGGAACCGCCTCTCGGATCGGACGGCTGCCCCGAGGCGCACGGTCCTGGTTGACGGACGGCTTCGGCTTGCCCCGACAGGTGGCGTGCCCCAAGATGCACCTTCGTTTGCGGGCGTCAGCTGGGGGTGAGTCTCATCCACACGCGACCGATCGGTGCGAGCGGCCTGTCGGTATCCGTCGTCGGCCTCGGTGGGTACGAGCTCGGGCCGGAGCCAGGAGAAGACCCCGACGTCGATCGGGCGGAGACGGTCATCAGGATCGCCCTCGAGGCCGGCGTCGATTGGCTCGACACCTCCGAGAACTACCTCGACACGAACAACGAGGCGCTGATCGGGCGGGCGCTCGGGCGGATCGATGACGACTGCCTCATCGCATCCAAGGCGGCACCGGGGGAGGGCGTTACCGGCGGGGGATCGGGGTTCCGACCCCACGAGATCCACGCAGCCTGTCGCGCGAGCCTCAGCCGGCTCGGTCGCGAGCACCTCGACATCTACTTCCTCCATTGGCCCGATGACACCGGCGTTCCCCTCGAGGAGACGTGGGGCGCCATGGCGGAACTCGCCGACGCCGGGCTCGTCCGTGCGATCGGCCTGTCGAACTACTCGATGGGGGACGTGGAGCGCTGCCACGCCGAGCGCCCGGTCGATGCGGTCCAGGTCGGTCTGTCGATGATCCACTACCTGGGCGACCGGGCCTCCATCGCCCGGTGCGGAACGCTGGGGATCGGCGTCACGATCTTCGAGCCGCTCGCGAGCGGTGTCCTGAGCGGGAAAACGCTCGAGCAGGTACGGGCGGTCTGGACCGGTGCGTGGGAGGAGACCGAGTTCTACCGCAACCTCCTCGATCCGGTCTGGGCGGCCCGCGCCTCCGCCGTCCTCGAGGACATGCGCGCGATCGGAGACCGGCTCGATGCGACCGTGGCCCAGCTCGCGATCGGCTGGGTGCTCGCGCAGCGGGGCGTCAGCGCCGCGATCGTCGGCAGTCGGGATGGCCGACACATGAAGGAGAACGCAGCCGCGTCGGACCTCGATCTTTCGGACGCGCTCGACGAACTCGAGCGATCGATCCCGCTCGGTCCGACGTTCGGCGATCGTGCAGGAAGCGGAGACGATCCCTCGACGGCCAACTGAAGGCGACGCCATCCGGGCCTCGTGCGGCGAAGGACCTAGGTCTTTCGTCGCAACTTCGGGTCAACCGGCCGATGTTGCGCGCGTTCACCGGGGGACGACACTAGGCTGGTGTCGATGGAGGGGATCCTCGTACAGACCACGCGGAGCATCCGGGCCCTGATCGGCATCGCCACCGAAGGCGCGCCGGCCGAGGAGATCGAGGTCGCCTACCAGGCCCTGCGAGATCAGTGTGCCGCCGCCGAGCGCGAGGCGCTCCGAACGCCCTCCGACCCCATCGCTCGGTTCGACGCCCGGGCGGCCGCGGTCCTCGGGGTCGCCTACCGCCCGGTCCTGGACGTCCTGTGCTCCGGGCGCGGTCTCCGGTCCGAGGACGTGGAGCTCGCCCAGAAGAGCTCCGGGTGGCTCAACTTGGCCTACGAGGCGCTCCTGGAGGGCGATCACGACAACGTCGAGCGCTGCCTGAAGATGGCGTCGGCGTTCGTCGGGTCCGGGCAGGACTCGCGGGACCCGAGTTCGCCCGCCTGAGCGCAGAGACGAGCGCCTGTTTCTACATCTCGATGGGGTGGATGCGCAGCTGCGTGTGGCGGGCGATGACATCGAAATCGCGATCGTGATGCAGGAGCGACGCACTGTCCCGTATCGCGACCGCGGCGATCAGGCAGTCGACGGAGCTTCGGACCGATTCGCCGTGAACCCGGCACTCGCGGTGGATCGCCGCGGCCCGTTCGAACGTCTCGAGCCCTCCCACGCGGAGCATCGGGAACGACAAGAGACGTCGCCGTACGTTCATGAGCTGACGGGCCGGTCGTCGGGCGCCGAGCAGCTCCATCACGACGGGCTCGGTGATCGCGAGGCGGGATCGGCCTCCGACGAGACCGGTCATCGCGAGATCGACCTCGGAGCCGGTCCGTCGGAACATCTCCGCCCACGCAGAGGTGTCAGCGAGGATCGTCGGTGACGTCCGAGTCATAGATCCCCCGAGCCTCCTCGTCGCTCATGTCGGCCCAGATCCCCCGGAGTTCGAGGATGTCGTTCCGCGTCTCGAGCCGCTCCTTCTTCCCGAGGACCCACCGGAGCGCGAAGTCGACGGCGGCCCGCTTGCTCTCGAGTCCGTACGTGTCCATGACCTCGGTGACCAACGACTCGTCGATCACGATGTTGGTTCGCACCTTCCTGCCCATGGATACACGGTAGCACCGACTACACCTCGATGTGTAGACGAGCGCATGCCCAGGCATGGCTCCGTAGACTAGGTGGGTCCACGTCCATGCACGTCAGGGAAGGCACGCCGATGACCAAGTACGTCTACGACTTCTCCGAAGGCAACAAGGACATGAAGGACCTCCTCGGCGGCAAGGGGGCCAACCTCGCCGAGATGACCAACATGGGCCTGCCGGTCCCGCCCGGCTTCACGATCACCACCGAGGCGTGCTTGACGTTCCTCGCCCAGGGAGGCGCGCCGCCGGAGATGCTCGAGGAGGCGGGGGAGCATCTCCTTGCCCTCCAGAACGGGATGGGCAAGACCCTCGGCGACGCGGACGACCCGCTTCTGGTCTCCGTGCGCTCGGGCGCGAAGTTCTCGATGCCCGGGATGATGGACACGGTGCTCAATCTCGGCCTGAACGACCGTTCGGTCGAGGGACTCGCCAACCAGACCGGCGGCGACGTCCGCTTCGCGCGCGACGCGTACCGCCGGTTCATCCAGATGTTCGGCAAGATCGTGATGGACGTGCCGGCAGACGCCTTCGAGCACGCGCTCGACGAGGCGAAGGCCGCGAAGGGTCCGAACGCGCAGGACACCGACCTGGATGCCGAGGACCTGAGCGCGCTGATCGAACGCTTCCGCGCGATCTACCGAGAGCACACGGGCGAGGAGTTCCCGCAGGATCCCAAGGACCAGCTGCGCCTGGCGATCGACGCGGTCTTCCGTTCGTGGAACGGCAAGCGGGCGATCGACTACCGGCGGCAGAACAAGATCAGCGACGATCTCGGCACCGCCGTGAACATCGTCGCGATGGTGTTCGGCAACCGCGGGGAGGACTCGGGGACCGGGGTGGCGTTCACGCGCGACCCGGCGACCGGCGAGAAGGTCCCGTACGGCGACTACCTCGAGAACGCGCAGGGCGAGGACGTGGTGGCCGGCATCCGCAACACCAAGCGCATCGCCGAGCTCGAACGCATCGACCCGGCTTCGTACCGGGGCCTGATCGACGTGATGGACACGCTCGAGGGCCACTACCGCGACATGTGCGACATCGAGTTCACGATCGAGAAGGGAAAGCTCTGGATCCTCCAGACGCGCATCGGCAAGCGGACCGCGTTCGCCGAGTGGGTCATGGCGCACGACATGCTCGAGGAGGGCCTGATCGACGAGGACGCCGCGCTGCTCCGCGTGGACGCCGATCCGGCTCGAGGAGCTGTTCAAGCGACGGGTGAAGGCGGACGGGGCGAGCCGATCGCGAAGGGGCTGAACGCGAGCCCGGGCGCGGCGACCGGGGCAGTGGTGTTCACGGCCGACGACGCCGAGGAGCGAGCGAAGGCCGGGGACAGGGTCGTCCTCGTCCGGCGCGAGACCACGCCGGACGACTACCACGGGATGATCGCCTCGCAGGGGATCCTGACGAGCGCCGGCGGGACGAACTCGCACGCGGCGGTCGTCGCGCGGGGTGAGGGCATCCCGGCGGTGTGCGGTGCCGACGCGATCAAGCTGGACCCGGCGGCCAAGACGTTCACGGCGAACGGCACGATCGTGAAGGAAGGCGAGGTCGTCACGATCGACGGCTTCACGGGCAACGTGTACGTGGGCGAGCTGCCGCTCGAGGAGTCGGTGCTCGAGAAGGCCCGTTCGGGCGACGCCGCGGCCCGCGAGGAGACGATCTGGAAGGCGTTCGAGCGCCTGATGCGGATCGCCGATGCGCGCAGGCGGCTGCGCGTCCGCGCGAACGCGGACACCCCCGACCAGTCGACGAACGCCCGCGAGCGCGGCGCCGAGGGCATCGGCCTGTGCCGGACCGAGCACATGTTCCTGGGCGAGGAGCGCGTGGGGGCGGTGCGGCAGATGATCTTCGCGGAGACCTCGGAGGAGGAGCAGAAGGCGTACGACGCGCTCCTGCCGCTGCAGCGCGAGGACTTCGTCGGCATCTTCCGGGCGATGGACGGCCTGCCGGTGACGGTCCGGCTGCTCGACCCCCCGCTGCACGAATTCCTGCCGAACCAAGTCGAGCTCGCCGTCGGCGTGGCCCGAGCGGAGGAGCGTGGTGAGGACGAGGTCCTGCTCCGCGACGAGCGGGTCCCGCTGGACCAGGCCCGGGTCATCCTCGGCAAGGTCGACCAGCTCCACGAGGCCAACCCGATGCTCGGTCTGCGAGGCGTGCGGCTCGGGATCGTGAAGCCCGGGTTGTACGCGATGCAGGTCCGTGCGATCTGCGAGGCGGCGGCCCGGGTCAAGAAGGAGGGCGGCGACCCCAGGGTCGAGATCATGATCCCGCTCGTCGCGACCAAGCCCGAGCTCGAGCAGATGCGTGCGGAGCTCGAACCCGTTGCGGCGGAGGTGCTTTCGACCGAAGGGGTCGAGCTCGACCACCTCGAGTGGGGCACGATGATCGAGCTCCCGCGCGCCGCGGTCACCTCGAGCGAGATCGCGGAGGTCGCCGAGTTCTACTCGTTCGGGACCAACGACCTCACCCAGACGGCGTTCGGCTTCAGCCGCGACGACATCGGCAAGTTCGTCGGGATGTACGAGGAACGCAAGCTCGTGCCGGCGAACCCGTTCGTCACGATCGACCGCGCCGGTGTGGGACGCCTCATGCGTATCGCGGTCGACGAGGGGCGGGCCGCGAACCCCGACCTGCACATCGGGATCTGCGGCGAGCACGGCGGCGACCCGGCGTCGGTGGCCTTCTGCCACGAGCTCGGCCTCGACTACGTGAGCTGCTCGCCGTTCCGCGTCGAGACCGCGCGGCTGGCGGCGGGCCAGGCCGCCGTGGGGTCGGCGGAGTCCGCCACGAAGTAGCGCCGAGCAGAATCGCCCGGTCGAACCGCGTGAATCCCCCGAGTCGGTGATGCGCGGTCGAACGCGCGTTCGCTAAGCTGCGAGACCTCTCCCACCTCCCCCCGATGCGAGGAGGTGGCTCGTGCGGAACGGTTCGCGCGGAGGCAAAGGACTCCGGTTCCTGAGCGTCGCCGTGCCGATCGCGGTCCTGTTGCCGCTGATCGTCGCGTACCACTGGGCACGTCTCGGCTGGCGGGACGAGCACTACAACTACCCATCGCGACCGAGCGGCTACACGCAGATCGTCAATCGGTTCGGCCAGCCGTGCAGCGCCGACGCCAGGGCGATCTCGATGCGGTGGCAGGCCGCTGACGACGGGGTGACGTACACGTTCAGCTTCCATCGCAAGCTGGGTGGTCGTCCTACCGCGATGGTCTCGGACAAGGGCGGGAGGTCGACCAACCTCGACAACGACGTGTACGGGCACATCCAGAACGCCCACCTGCAGCCCTACGTCGAGCACGGGATCTACGGCTACGCGTGCCGTGCCAAGCGGAACAGCAACGAGTGGAGCACGCACGCGTTCGGGATCGCGATCGACGTGTCCTCGGCCGAGGAGTACATGGGCAAGTGCACGTCGTCCGTGAACAAGAACCACGCATCGATCTGGCAGAGCCACGGCTGGTACTGGGGGCTCTCCTTCTGCGATCCCATGCATTTCCAGTACGCGACCGACTACTGAGTCCCCCAAGGAGGCATCGATGAAGCGGAGACATGCGATCGTCGCCGGGCTCGCGGCCGCCGTGGTGGCCTCGGCGGGAGTCGTGGCGGCGGCCGGTACGGCTCCTGTCGCCCGGCCCGTTGGCCGTCCGGTCGGGCCGGCGCTCGCGCGCGACAGTGGCGCGGGGGAGCTGCTCATCGCCGTCGTGGGTGGCGTGTTCCCGAGCCGGCAGGAGGCCGAGGCCGCGAATGCGCAACTGAGCTTCGGCGATCTGCAGGGGTACTACGTCGTCCCGGTCGGCCAGTTCCAAGGGTTCAAGCAGCAGGTCGGCGAGCCCGGGGACTTCGCGCTGGTGACCGTGTTCCGGACCGAGGAGGGGGCGAACGCCTTCGTCGAGCTCGCGGCGACGTTCGGGAACGAGGCCGTCATCCTCCCCGAACGGGTGAGGAGCCTCGGCGGACTGTACGCGGGTCTCGGGCAGGAGGCGAACCCGGACGGGTCCGGTCCGCTGCTCGGTCCGGTCTCGGAGTCGCTCCGGTGACGGTGCGGAACGCGGCCGCGTTCGTGTCGAGCGTGCTCACGCTGGTCGCCTGCGGGGGCGGAGCCGCCTCGCAGCTCGCGCCCACGGCCGACCGACCCACGTGCGAGGTGACCTTCGTGACGCCCGCGGGGTTCGAGCGGACGGACACCTTCGAGGACCCGTATGCCGATCGCGTGGGGGTCCGGGTCGGCTTCCGGGACGAGAACGGTCGCGAGCTGCACGCGTTCGCCGGCATCCGCGGCGAGTTCGGCGAGGGGCTCCCCGACGGCGGGACGGTCGAGCTGGCGTCGGGTGGGACCGGTCGCCTGGCGGGCGGCGTCCACCGGGTCTGGGTGCTCGTCTGGGACGAGGGCGGGATCTGCGATCCGAGGGTCGTGCTCGGCAAGGGGTTCGACCGCCGGGCGTTCCTCGCGACCCTCGAGCAAGCCGGCATCGTGGCCGCGTAACCGATCGCTCCCGAGCGGGAGCTCGTCGCGTCATGCCTCCCCGGGCGCCCGAAGGAAGGAGGAGGCATGAAGCGTTCGTTGGCCATGCTCGCGCTGGTGCTGGTCGTCATGGCCACACCCGCGCAGGCGAAGCCCGTGGATCTCACCGCGTCGCCGAACCCGGCCGCGCTCGGAACCCAGGTCCGACACACGGTGAGCCTCGCGGCCCCGGCCCGGCTCGAGCTGTACGTGAGCGCGGTGGGATTCGAGCGTCCGGGGACCGGCACGCTGCCGGCGGGATCGTGGACCTATCGATGCTGTCCCAGCCAGACCGCGGGAACGCCCGCCTGGTACTACCGCTCGAGCTCCGGCGTCGCCCCGGGGTCCTACCGGTTCGCGGCCGCGGCCCGGGCACGCGGCGTGTTCCTCTCGACGGCGATCACCACCGTCGGCACCGCGAGCGTCTGGATCCGGGTCGCCTGATACGGGTCGCGCCGATGGACCGGTCTTCGCCAGAGGCGTTGTTAGCATCGGCCCATGGAGGCGGTCCGTCAGCATCCCGTGCTGGTCACGATCGCCGCGGTCGCCGCGGCGATCGTGATCACGTTCGCCGCGACCGGGGTCGCCGTCTGGCGCGCCGCGCACACGGACGACGCGCGACGGGTCGACCGGGTCGATGTGATCCTCGTGCTGGGGGCCGCGCAGTATGACGGAGATCCGTCACCGGTGTTCGAGGGACGTCTGCGCCACGCCGAGCTGCTCTACCAGGAGGGCCGGGCCGACACGATCCTCGTGCTCGGCGGTGGCGCGCCCGGCGACCGATCGACGGAGGCCGAGTCGGGTCGGGATTGGCTGATCTCGGAGGGCCTGCCGGCGGACTCGGTCGTCGCGTCGCCGGTCGGGTCGACGACGTTCGAGAGCCTGCGAGCGGCTGCCGCGTGGATGGGCGACCGGCAGCTCCACTCCGCGTTCCTGGTCTCGGACCCATGGCACAACCTGCGGATGAAGCGGATGGCGTCCGATCTCGGCATCGAGGCCTACGCGTCCGCGACGTGGCAGTCCGCTGCTCGCACCGAGGGGACGCGCTTCGGCGGGTACGCGCGGGAGACGCTCGCGTACCTGTACTACCGCGTGTTCGGGCACTGAACCGGTCGCGCTCGCCGGATGGGCTCAACTCACCTTGAGCGTTGCCCTCATGCCGAGCGACTCGTGGAACCGGCAGATCAGCTGGTAGGTGCCCGGCGGGAGGTCGATCGTCGTCGTCTCGGTGGTGAGCGGCGCGAGCTCCAGGTCGACGTCTTGCCCGACGACCGTGAACGTGTGCGGCGTCTTGGCGTTGCCGTTGCGCACGGCGACGACGTCGCCGGGCGCCACCTTCACGACGCTCGGATCGAACAGGTAGTTGTTGAGGGAGACCGAGACGTCCACCGCCTCCGCGACTGTCCCTCCGGTCGCGCCGGTGGCTCCCGTCATGCCGTTCGATCCCCCGTAGAGGCTGCCGGCGCCCGGATCTTGGCCGGAGCCGGTCGCGCCCGTGGCCCCGGTCGCTGCGCTCGTGCCGGTCGGGCCGGTCCCCGTGCCGCCGGCGCCGGCCTCGTTCGAGTCGCCTCCGCACGCGGCGGCGAGCAGCATCAGTGCCGCGAGGCCGACCAGGACGCGCATCCGGACGTCTCTCATGCATGCCTCCTCGAGCCGGAACGGGGTCGGCTCCGGCCCGCGTCGAACGCCGATCGTACCGCCGAACTTCGGAAAGGGCGCGTCTGAGCTCGACGGTAGTATCGCTGCGTGTCCGTACCACGCGAACGCACGGAGGAGATCGAGCGCGAGACGCTGTCGCCGAACGCGACCCTCGCGTCCGCGTCCAAGGGCCGGGAGCACGACGAGCCACAGGACGACCTCCGGACGTGTTTCCAACGCGACCGGGACCGGATCGTGCATTCGAAGGCGTTCCGGCGTCTGAAGCACAAGACGCAGGTGTTCCTGGCCCCGGAAGGCGATCACTACCGGGTCCGCCTCACGCACACGCTGGAGGTGAGCCAGATCGCGCGGACCGCGTCGCGGGCGCTGCGACTGAGCGAGGACCTCACCGAGGCGATCGCGCTCGGTCACGACCTGGGGCACACGCCGTTCGGCCACCTCGGCGAACAGGCCCTCACCCCGTTCCTCGGCCGGCCGTTCCGCCACAACGAGCAGAGCCTGCGGATCGTCGACCACCTCGAGAACGACGGGGAGGGGCTGAACCTGTCGTGGGAGGTGCGCGACGGCATCGTGAACCACACGTGGTCGATGCCGCAGCCGTCCACGCCGGAGGCGCAGGTCGTTCGGTTCGCGGACCGGATCGCCTACGTCAACCACGACGTCGACGACGCCGTCCGGGCCGGCGTGATCGGGCAGGACGAGCTGCCCGGTCTTGCGGTCGAGGTGCTCGGCGCCACCCATTCGGCCCGGATCAACACCCTGGTCACGGATCTGGTCGGGCGCAGTGCGGACGGGCCCGAGATCGGCCTGTCCGACGACGTGTTCCGGGCGCTCGACGCGATGCGCGAGTTCCTGTTCGATCACGTCTACCTGCGGGACGAGGCGCGTTCGGAGCAGGACAAGGCGATCTCCCTGGTGCGGAGCCTGTTCGCCCACTACCTCGACCATCCGGACGAGGTGCCGCAGGAGTACCATCGGGCGCCGGGAGACCTGCCGACCCGCGTCGCGGACTACATCGCCGGGATGACGGACCGGTACGCTCTCCGCATCTACGAGCAGCTGTTCCTTCCCCAACGCTGGTTGCTGTAAGCGACGCGACGGTCGGGGGAGGCAGACGTGGCCGGCAGGATCAGGGACGAGGACGTCGCGGCGGTCCGCGAGCGCATCGACATCGTCAAGCTCGTCTCCGGCTATCTCACCCTCAAGAAGGCCGGCCACGACCGGTTCGTCGGGCTCTGCCCCTTCCACACGGAGAAGACGCCCTCGTTCGGCGTCTCGCCGTCGAAGGGCTTGTACCACTGCTTCGGGTGCGGCAAGGGTGGGGACGCGATCGGGTTCCTGCGCGACGTCGAACACCTCGAGTTCTCCGAGGCGGTCGAGCGACTCGCGAAGGACGCCGGGGTCACCCTGCGCTACGAGGGCGACACCCCCGCCGAGCGGCGCGTCGCCTCCAAGCGGCAGGCCATGGTCCGTGCCAACGAGGCGGCGTTCGAGCTGTACCACCGGACCCTCCTGGAGGCGAAGGAGGGCGAGGAGGCGCGCGCCTACCTCGAGTCCCGCGGCATCGACAAGGAGCTGGCCGCCGAGTTCGAGGTGGGGTACGCGCCCGCCTACCCCGACTTCCTGCTCCGGAGGCTCGTGAAGTCGCTCTCCGCGGAGCTGCTCGTCGAGGCGGGCCTCGCGGTGAAGGACCAGGAGGGCAACGTCCGCGACCGGTTCCGCCGCCGGATCACCTTCCCGGTCCACGACCTGTCGGGCAAGGCGGTCGGGATCGGCGCCCGCATCCTCCCGGGTGGCCGCGAGGAGGGTCCCAAGTACCTCAACTCGCCCGAGACGCCCGTCTACCGCAAGGCCGAGGTGCTCTACAACCTGCAACGGGCGAAGGCCTCCGCCACCAAGCTGGGGGAGCTGTTCCTGGTCGAGGGGTACACGGACGTGATCGCGATGGTCCGCGCCGGCGTCGCGAACACCGTGGCCACGTGCGGGACGGCGCTCGGTGAGGGGCACTTCCGGCTCGCGTCGCGGTTCGCGCAGCGCATGGTGCTTGCGTTCGACTCGGACGACGCGGGCGCGCGAGCAGCCGAACGCGCCTTCGAGTTCGTCGAGCGCTTCCCGGTGCAGCCGGTCGTCCTGATCCTGCCCGAGGGGCTGGACCCCGCCGACTTCGTGGACAAGCACGGCGGGGACGCGCTCCGCGAGCTCGCGAGCCGGGCCGTCCCGCTCGTGGAGTACATGGTGCGGCGGACGGTCGGGCGTCACGACCTCTCCACGATCGAGGGCCAGAGCGCCGCGGTCGCTGCGGCCGTACCGCTGCTCGAGCAGCTCGGGGATCCGGTCCGTCAGAGCGAGTACGCGCACCTGCTCTCCGAGCTCGCCGGCGTGTCGGAGGGCTCGGTCGTGCTCGCCCTCGACCAGCGGCTCTCCGGGCGCCCGGTCGAGGTCGAGCAGGGGGTCAAGCGGGCCTCCGCGCAGGAGAAGGTCGAACGCGAGATGCTCCGCCTCCTCGCCCGTGACGCCGACGCATTCCGGTCGATCGAGCCGCGCCTGACCGACGAGCACTTCCGCTCCTCCCGCAACCGCCAGCTGATGGAGTACCTGCGCGATGCCGACGGCACGGTGAGCGGCGCGACCTCCGAGGGGACCGACGACGACGTGGTGCAGGCCCTCACCGCGCTGGCGCTCGAGCCGCTCGACGGCGATCAACTCCCCGGCTATCCCGAGGAGGTCTGGGCCAGGCTCCAGGAGTTCCTGCTCCGGCGACGCAGCGCCGCGCTCCGCCAGGAGCTGCAGAAGATGAATCCGATGACCGATCCGCGGTACGACGAGATGTTCCAGCGGCTCATCGCGGCCGACGGCGAGCTACGCCGTCTGCGCGATCACGGCCACGTCCCGGCCTGACGGACGCCCGAGGACGCGACCCAACGCCGCGGGTCACGGGCCGTTCACGTCTCGTACACTGCTCGACGTTTCCCACCTGGAGCGTATGGGAGCGAGAGCGTTGACCGAAGTCACCCGCGACCTGGGTCTGGAGGAAGCGAAGGAGCAGATCACCGCCCGCGGGCGTGAGCGCGGTTTCGTGACCTCGGACGACCTGCTCGAATCCGTTCCCGTCGACGACTTCACGCCCGAACAGGTCGAGGAGTTCCTCACGCAGGTCGAGGAGCATCTGCGGGGCGAGGGGATCGAGGTCATCGAGGTCCCCGGCGACGAGGTCGATGCCTCCGCACAGCGTCAGCTCGACGTCGATCTCCTGAAGGCGCCCACGAACGATCCCGTTCGGATGTACCTGAAGGAGATCGGCAAGGTCCCCCTCCTCACGGCCGCCCAGGAGGTCGACCTCGCCAGGCGGATCGAGGCGGGGGAGTTCGCGACCGACCTGCGAGAGCTGACCGAGGAGGAAGACCGCGTCGACCAGAAGCGTCTCCGCCAGGTGACCGAGTCGGTCGTCGCGATCCGCGAGCACCAGATCGAGAAGTTCGGCAAGGTCGAGGGGATCGGGCGCGATCGGATCGGGAAGACCTACAAGCCGAAGACCCGGGAGGCGCTCGACGACTTCCTGCGGCGCGTCGAGCGCGACGGCCAGCTCGCCAAGCGCAAGCTGATCGAGGCGAACCTCCGGTTGGTGGTCTCGATCGCGAAGCGGTACGTCGGACGGGGGATGCTGTTCCTGGACCTGATCCAGGAAGGCAACCTCGGCCTGATCCGCGCGGTCGAGAAGTTCGACTACTCGAAGGGCTACAAGTTCTCGACCTACGCGACCTGGTGGATCCGCCAGGCGATCACCCGCGCGATCGCCGATCAGGCCCGCACGATCCGGATCCCCGTGCACATGGTCGAGACGATCAACAAGCTCGTTCGCATCCAGCGCCAGCTCCTGCAGGACCTCGGCCGCGAGCCGCTGCCCGAAGAGATCGGGCGGCAGATGGGGATCCCCGCCGACAAGGTCCGCGAGATCTTGAAGGTGAGCCAGGAGCCCGTCTCCCTCGAGACCCCCATCGGAGAGGAAGAGGACTCCCACCTCGGCGACTTCATCGAGGACTCGGACGCGGTCGTGCCCGTCGACGCGGCCAGCTTCATCTTGCTGCAGGAGCAGCTCGAGTCCGTGCTCCACACCTTGTCGGAGCGGGAGAAGAAGGTCATCCAGCTCCGGTTCGGCCTGCTCGACGGCCACCCGCGCACGCTGGAGGAGGTCGGCCGCGAGTTCGGGGTCACCCGCGAGCGGATCCGCCAGATCGAGTCCAAGACCCTCTCGAAGCTCCGGCACCCCTCGCGGTCGCAGAAGCTGCGCGACTACCTCGAGTAGCGTTCGGGCAGTCCGCCCGACGCGTCAGTTGAGCGACAGGTCGTCGACGTTCGGGTCGAGCCGCCGCTGGATGTTCGCCCGAGCCCGCTGGATCGCCTCGACGCTCTTCCAGCCGGCCCGTTCGGCGATGCGCCGCCCGTGGACGGCGATGCGGTTGGACGGGTGCCTCGCCATCGCCGCACGGACACCCGGCGGCCGGACGTCGTCCGGATCCGACCTGGTCAGCTCCCGAGCGACGAGGTAGCCGATCACCCCTCCGACCACGAGCCCCGTTCGGAAGCGCATGTCGTGAGCCTAGTCCAATCCGAGGGCGTTGGTAGACTGCGTCGGCTCTCTCCGGGGTAGCTCAATTGGCAGAGCGGCGGACTGTTAATCCGTAGGTTGTGGGTTCGAGTCCCACCCCCGGAGCCAGGTCATTGTCGTGTTCCGGGTGATGCTGGACGTTCCGGCGTCACCTGATCCCTGTCGGTACTCGCCCGGGTGCGGGGCTATTCCTTCCCCATCTTGAAGATCATCCAGTAGATGGCGTAGAGGGCAAGCACGACCCCCATGACGATGGCCAGGACGACCAGCGTCCCGGCCATCCAGGCGACCATGAAACCGGACCCGACGATCTTCTGCGCGAGAAGCACTGGTCAGCCCCCTCTCCTCCGACACTCAGACAAGCGTGAACCCGACCTCTCTCGGCGGTACCGACGCCAGGCTGACACGGGGAAACCCCACGGCAAGACGCCTGAGCTTCGGCTCGTACTTCATCGGCATCTCTTCGATCACGTGTGCGTCCCCGGCCCGTCCTCGCGGGTCAACTCCAGCGAACCCCAGCGCAGGGAGCGGAACATCACCCCGGCGGGATGAAACGCCGGGTTGGTCAGCACTCGATCAGGCCGTATGCTCCCTCCCCACTCGGAGGAATCGCTCTGGTCCTGCTGAGATGAGATGCGCACGGAGTCTGCTCTATACCCTCGCTCGCTTGATGGGCGATGTGAACGCGGTTCGTCGAGGTCGAGTCGGCCGCCGCATCGGTCGGCGCTACACAGGCAGGGTGACCGGGCGATGGCTCGGGCGTCTGTTCAGGTAGGCGTCGACGATCCGCACCGCTGATGCCACTCCGCACGACGGGCGAATAGACACGATGCCGAAGCAGTCGACCGTGCGCGCCCGTCGAGGAGGCCGAACTCCCTGCGTGAGCGAGCAACCCGCCCACCAGATCGGCGACCAGCCAGGCTTCCCCGTCGGACGCGACAGCCGCGGCAGGGTTGTGAAGCCGGCGGGAGGCCGCCGCTCCCCGCTACAACTGCCGGACGGGCATGGGCGGGGGCGGCGCCGAGAAGTCCATCGGGTGGACGTCCTCGATCTGCGACCGGAACCACGTGTCGAACTCGTTGTCCGAGGTGGCCATCTTGCCGAGGAACGCCGTCGCCCCCGGACCATCGATCACGACGACCGCGAGGTCGGTGCCGTCCGGATTCGCCTGGTGCCACGAGGCGTGTGTGGTCAACCCGAGTCGCTGGTTCATGTCGTCGAACTCCGCCTTGCGGGATCCGGTCAGCTCGCCGCACCACGATTTCCACGCCTCGAGCTTGCCGGGCTTGATCGGTATCGCCATGGCTTCCATCGAGTCACGCTCCTTCCCACACCTTCGACTACTCCGCAGAGTACATCGTCCGACCGGCGAGGACGGTCACCAGCCCCCTGGCTCAAGATCGCCGGGATACCATCGCGCTGCGGCGGTCCACGGCCGAACGACCGGTTCGTGGTCGCGCGTCTCGAGGCTGATGCGTAGGGTGGCGAGAGGGCAGACGACGAAGGGAGGAGCAGGCCGTGAGTGTTCGAGACGAGAACGGAGGCGGCGTCGGGGCCTACCCGGAGAAGCGACCGTTCGGCGTCGTGGTGGCTTCGGCGGTCGACGGATTCCGCACGCTCGCCCGCAAACACGTCGAACTGGCGAAGATCGAGGTGACCGAGGCCGCATCGGTCCGCGCGAAAGGCGTGGGGATGATCGCCGGCGCCGCGGTCGTGGTGATGTACGCGGTCGGTTTCGGTGCGGCCGCGGTCGCGGCGGCCCTCGCCTTGGTGATGCCGGTGTGGGCGGCCATCCTGATCGTGACCGCCCTGCTGCTCGTGGTTGCGGGGGTCTTGGTCCTGGTCGCACGTCGTGCGCTGCGAACGGCTCCGGCAGTGGGGGAGCAAACCCGGGAAACCCTGAAGGAGGACGCTCGATGGGCGAAGCGACAGATCGCGCGGTGACGGAGATCGAGGAGACCCGAAGCAAGCTCGAGGCCGACCTGCGAGAGCTGGAGGCGCGCATGCCGGCCCCGTTCCGATCGATGAAGAGCGT
Organism: uncultured Actinomycetes bacterium; assembly: GCA_963706005.1. GTDB lineage: Bacteria > Actinomycetota > UBA4738 > UBA4738 > HRBIN12 > DASSJM01. Next base: position 341,616 of record CAVPLL010000005.1, on the reverse strand, counting down.
GGTGGGCCTGATCCTCGGAAGCACGGCGCTCACCGCGCTCGTCCTCCGGCGGTTGCGGTCGAAGCGCTCGGACGCGCCCCCGTCGGCGGAGGTGGTGGTCCGCATCGTTCGCGACGACCTGTGAGCGTGGTCTCCCGCGTCCGGTGGCGGTCCGCGGGACGGATCTAGACCGGGCCGGCCGCCGGGTCGGTGTTGGCTCGGACGCGCCCGACGTTCTCGGCCGCCCCTGCCAGGAGGAGCTCGGCGTCGCCGGCCGCACCGACGAACCGGAACCCGCGCCGGGCCATCTCGACGGCGCGGTCGATCGACGGCGCGTGGATGCCCGGGACCACTCCTGCGGCGTCGGCGGCGGCAACCACCCGGTCCAGCGCCGTCAGCATGTCGGGTGCGCCGAGGTCGGCGAAGCCCTCGAACCCGAGCGTGAGGCTCAGGTCGGCCGGACCCACGTAGACGCCGTCGAGGCCGGTGGTGGCGCAGATCGCCTCGACGTTGGTCCATCCCCCCGCCGTCTCGATCTGCGCGAACGCGAGGACCGCCTCGTTGGCCGCCTCGGTCTGCCCGCGCCCCGACCCGAGCGCGGACCGGATGGGGCCGTAGCTCCGCGCTCCGACCGGGGGATAGCGGCAGAAGCGGACGAAGCTCGCGGCGTCCTCGGCCGTGTCGACCATCGGACAGATCACGCCGCGCGCCCCCAGATCGAGCGCCCGCATCACCGATGCAGGGTCGTTCCAGCCGATCCGGGCGACCGGGACCGCGCCGCCGCCCTCGATCGCAGCGATGACCTCGCCGAGCCCCGCCGACGTGTGCTCGCCGTGCTGCAGGTCGACGGTCACGGCGTCGAACCCCGCTCCCGCGAGGATCCGGGCGGCCGACACGCCGCCGAACGTGCACCACGCGTTCAGCGCGACCTCGCCCGCCGCCCAACGGTCCCGAACCGGATCACCCATGGACCGCATCGTAGACGCGAACGTCTCCTCGGGGTCACCGATCCCGGCGGCAGCGCATCGGGCAAGGAGCCGTCACTCGTCGACAGGGAACCGCAAGAGATCCCGATCCGCGAGACGTACCTTCGGGTGGAAGGTCCGGAGCTCAGGTCCCTTGACCCTCTCTCCGATCCGAGCTCCGGACCTTCCCATGTGCTCCCTCGTCCCTATGCTCTCGCGTACCTCACTGCGCGAGCGCGAGCCGGTCGACCGCCGGGAGTCCGGCGAACTGATCGAAGCTCCAGGCGACGACGCGGCTGGAGACGACGACCACGTTGTTGTCGAACAGGTACGGCACCCACGGGACCACGTCCTCCATCAGGTACTGGTCCAGTTGGGCCCAGCAGTCCAGACGCTGCTGGGCCGAGAGCGGGATGCACGTGTCGATCTGCTGTTCGGCGCTCGGCACCGAGATCGAGGGATCGAACCCGCGCTCCGCGAGCATGTCGGACGTCGCGCCGACCATCGGGTCGTTGCAACACGACTCAGGACCGATCGCGGCCTGGCTGAACAGCGGCGGGCCGAACGTGAACCCGTCCGGGTAGTCCTTGCCCCACGACACGCTCGGGCACAGCCCCCAGTGCGAGTTCGGATCCTCGCACTTCGAGTACATGGTCGTGCGCTCGAACGTCTTCACGTCCAGGGTGATGCCGAGCGGTTCGAGGCTCTGCTGCAGCAGCGCGGTCTGCTTCGGGTACGGGTCGGCCTCGTCGATGATCGTGACGATGCCCTGGCACGACGGGTCGTCGCATACGCCGTCGCCGTTCGTGTCGTACTTCGAGGCGGCCATGGCTGCCTTGGCGGCCGTCACGTCGCCTCGACCGTTCGGCGACGGGTACGGATCGTAGTCCTTCAGCTGGTCGCCCTGGAGGCTGTTCACCATGATGTGCCCGGCGAGCTCGCCGAACAGCGGACCGCCGCGCAGCTGTCGGAACCCTTCCTTGTCGATGGCGTAGTTCAACGCGATCCGAACGTTCTGGTCGTCGAACGGCGGGCTCGCGAGGTTCATCTCGATGTAGCGGACCGCGTCCGACGGGTCGGAGTGGATCTGGTCCTGCAGTTCGGGGCTCGTGGAGTACTGACGGATCTGCGACGCCGGCGGGACGCCGTCGTACACCATGTCGAGCTCGCCCGTGTCCACCTTCAGCGCGAGGTCGTTCGAGTCCCCGCCGATCGTGATCTCGACGCGGTCCACGTACCCCTCACGCAGATCGTCGGAGTCTGGGTCGTAGGAGGGGTTGCGGACCAGGACGATCGAGCGTCCGACGTCGTATCCCGACACCGGATCCTGGTCCTCGGGCGGTAGCGAGAAGTCGAGCTGGTCGGTCCCCTCGAACATGTACGGGCCGGTGCCGACCATGAACCGCCCGAAGTTGTCGTCGTGCCCGGTGGCGATGCCCAGGCGGGCCTGCGGATCGCCCGGGAGCGGTGGGATCGGCGCCGCCGCGGGCATCGCCATCCGGAACGGCAGGTCGCCCGTCGGCGTGGTCGTGCGCACGATCAGCGTCGAGTCGTCCGGCGCCTCGAGACCGCTGATCGAGTCGGCCTCCCCGGCGGCGAAGTCGTCGAAGCCCTCGATGGCCGAGAAGTAGAAGCTGTAGCCCCCGATCGAGCAGTCGCCGCACCCCTCGCGTTCCATCGCGCGGATGAAGTCCTGCGCGGTGACCGTCACGTCACCGAGCGGCGGGGCGTAGTGGATGCCGGGCTTCAGCGTGAAGGTCCACGTGAGACCGTCAGCCGACTGCTCGGGCATCTTGGCCGCGAGATCGGGCTGGACGTCGGCCCCGCCCTCGGCCGTGGTCTTCCCGTTGTACGAGAGCAGCGTTCGCAACAGGCAACAGCGATCGAACGCCCACGCGACGCCGTAGTACTCCTTCTGCGGGTCGAACGCTTCCTGCACGTCCGACTGCAGCGCGAGCTTCAGCGTCCCTCCAACCGGAACCGCACCGGTTGCAGCGGGTCCGCTGCCTTGCGTCGGCTCGTCCGTTCCGCCACCGCACGCGCTCGCCGTGAGGGCGAGCGCGAGCACGAGCGGCACGAGCCAGACGGGTGCCGCAGATCTCCTGAGCATGCCGTCCCCTTTCGGCCCGGGACATGCGGCCGCGGCAGGGCGCCATGGCCGCTCTCAGAAGTTCATACGGCGGGGCGTTTCGACCAGCGGTTCGGTCTCCTGCCCGAACCTTCCCGCATCCTGCTGCCAGTCAACCACGCGTCGGTACTGCGATGGACTCATGCCGGTGTGACGCCGGAAGGTGGTGATGAAATGGGAGAGCGAGTTGAACCCCGATCGATGGCAGACCTGCGTCACGCTGAGCGACGACTCGCGCAGCAGGTCCGACGCGTAGCGGATCCGGAGCCCGATCAGGTATCGGTACGGCGGCACGCCGTAGCGCTGCTTGAAGATGCGGGTGAGGTAGAAGGGGGACAGGGACGCCGCTCGCGCGACCTCGTTCATGTCGAGGTCCTGCGTCAGGTTGGCCTCGAGGTACGCGCGGACGTGCTCGGCGTGCTCACGCACATGCCGACTCTGGTGGTTGCCGTCGCCGAAGATCCGGAACAGGCTCGACCCCCCCTCTCGTTCGAAGTCTACGCGGGGAGGGGTCCGCGAGGTCTTGCGGATTCCTGCCTATCCTTGTTCCATCCCTGACCGTGCCTGGCTAGGCACGCAGCGAGCGAGGCCGAAGCACCTGCTCCTAAGATGAAGTGATGCCCGAGGGAGCCGGCCCGGACCAGGGCGCGACCGCCGAACCCGGCGAGAAGGTCGCCGACCCCTCGCCGCACGCCGACATCGTCGAGCGGCTCCTCGAGTACCAACGCCGATTGCGCGAAGAGTCGGACGAGATGGCACCGACCATCGAAGGGGATCGCGGGGCACCGCACGCACCGACCCAGGGACCCGCGGGTTCCGAGCCCCGCACGGAGAGCAAGGCACCGCCGGAACCTGCGGAGCCGACGGCCGAGACCGAGCGGGAGCCCGAGGCGCGGCCGGAACCCGAGACCCAGCCGGGCCCGACGCCCGAAGCCGATCCGGGATCGCCCGACGCGCGTCAACTCCAAGATCGGATCCAGCGTCTCGACGAGACGCTAGCCCGCATCTCGGCGATGCTCCCGCTGCTTCGAGGAGGAGACGACCGAGAACGCGAGTCATGACGCGAACACCCTTCGCGGGGCGCATAGACTCGTCGACGGGGGCGGTAGCTCAGTCGGTCAGAGCAGCGGACTCATAATCCGTCGGTCGCAGGTTCAAGTCCTGCCCGCCCCACCGATCGATCTGTTTGGTTCCGCCTGATGCGTGACATCTCGGCCCCGCCTGACGGGTGACACGGCTTCGCCTGAAGGGTGACGCTGGCTCCGCCTGATCCGCGACACACTCCCGAGCATGTTGGTGGAGCTGAGTGTCGTGGAGCAGAGGTATCAGGCAGTGCTCGCGGTGATCCGCGATGGCGTTCCGATCGTTCAGGTAGCGCGGCGTTTCGATGTGTCGCGTCAGGCCGTGCATCGGTGGTTGCGCTGGTACGAGGCCCAGGGTCTCCCCGGGCTCGTCGATCGCTCCCATCGTCCTCCCAGGTGCTCGCACCAGATGGACCCCGCGGTCGAGGTCTGGGTGCTCGAGGCACGTCGTCGCAACCCGGACTGGGGACCTCGCCGGCTCGTGCACGAGGCCTCCAGGGCGGGGATCGACCCGGCGCCCTCTCGCTCTGGCACCTACCGGGCGCTCAAGCGGGCCGGGCTGATCGACCCGGAGGCCAGGCGCCGCCGTGACCGGCGCTTCAAGCGCTGGGAGCGTGGGGGAGCGATGGAGCTGTGGCAGATGGACGTCGTGGGCGGCGTGCTGCTGGCCGACGGACGGGAAGCCAAGATCCTGACCGGCGTCGACGATCACTCCCGGTTCGTCGTCTGCGCCGGGCTGATGCTCCGGGCAACGAGCAGGGCCGTGTGCTCGCACTTCGCCCAGGCGATGGCGCGTCACGGTGTCCCGCAGGAGATCTTGACCGACAACGGCAAGGTGTTCACCGGCCGCTTCGGTGCCAAGGACACCGAGGTCCTGTTCGACCGGATCTGCCGCGAGAACGGTATCGATCACCTGCTCACGGCGCCCCGGCGTCCGACGACCACCGGCAAGATCGAGCGCTTCCACCGGACGCTTCGCACCGAGTTCCTGACGGGCCGGGTCTTCGACGATCTGCCCACCGGGCAGGACGAACTCGACCGGTGGGTCGTGAGCTTCAACACCGAGCGGCCGCACTCGGCGCTGGACATGGCCACGCCGGCGAGCCGGTTCTCGGCCGCCGAGCCAGGACGCGTGGCGGACGCCTCGGCGCTGCTCGGTGAACGTTCCGGTGATGACTGGATCTCGCGCAAGATCACGACCAACGGGATCATCTCGGTCGCGTGGCAGGAGATCAGCTGCGGCAAGCACCGAGCCGGCCGCCGGGTCGACATCCACCTGCAGGGGCCGACGATGCAGATCTGGGACGGTGACGAGCTCCTCAAGACGGTCCTACGCACGAACCAGAAGGAGGTCAGGAAGAAGCACGCCGCGAAGGCGGGCTGAGCGTGCGACGATGACCCACGAGGTGTAACGGATCAGGCGGAGCCATTCCGTCACGTATCAGCCGGACCCTCACAGCCCCACCGATCTACCTGCGGTTTCGCCGAAAAAGAGGGGAGCCGCCCGGTCCGATGATTGGCGCCTGCCGCCACTGTGCCGCCACTCAGGACCGCTTGCTCCCGATCGCGCTCCCGATCGCAGCTTCGATGACGGCGGCGGCGCCCGCCCGCAGTGACGGTACGACATGCGAGTACGTGTCCATCGTGAAGCTCGAGGAGGCGTGGCCGAGCAGATCCGCAACGACCTTCGGATGCACGCCCGCCTCGGCTGGCAGGTTGCGCACGCCGTGAGCGTCGGGTGAAGACGAACTCGCGGGCTAGCGGTCAGTACTTCTGGGCCGTTCCAAGGTGTGCGCGACAGCATCGCGCACGATGTGCGCCGCATGCGTGTCGGTGAGCTCCACGATGTCGAGGGTTGATACTTACCGAGCCGAATCTGGGAGGGGGAGATCGTTGGATCAGGAACGGAAGCTGCAGCGATACGACCGTCAGCATGATCCGGCCCGAGTCCTGGCCCTCAGCGACGGAGTATTCGCGATCGTGCCCCTATCACGCTGCTGGTACTGGAGATCGACGTGCCGGTGAGAAGCTGATCCGGCGCTATCGGTCAGAACCTAGCGACGGGCATTGCGTGAGGTCCGACCGTTCGGGACGAGGGGGGCGCCGCCTCGATGGAGCGTTCTTCGGGATGGCTTCCAGTTGACCTGCGATGACGGCACGACCGAACCGGTGGGCGGAGCGCGATTCTCCCAGTGGCCCTGGCATCTGGAGGGGCGAACGGTGACCGTGGACGAGCGCTTCATCACCTGGCGGCTTCACTCGGGTACGTTCCTGCTCGCCTCCGCGCGGGCACGTTCCGATACAACGAAGTGTTCATCAACGACGACGTGACGAGCGCCCGACTCTGCACGACAGGCGACTTGACGTGGACCGCTGAACGCGTCTAGGAGCGACGCGAACATCGACTGCGAGGAGGACCGGACAACTGGGAGTCCCGTGGATGCTCCGGGAAGCCTACGAAGAGCGACTTCTGTTTCTGCAACGCGTGAGACGGATGAGGTGGATCACTGGCAGGAGCGCGATCACCTCAGATCCATCGTCGATGACCCTTCGAGGCGGGCGCCGCCGGAGACGGGTATCGCGAGGACGTGACCGGAGTGTTAGCGTCAGCGCCGGGCGTCGCGAGCCGAGCGTAGGGCTCGCCGGGAACCGAGGGGGACGTTCGTGCGTCATCGAAGGAGTTCGCTCCCGATCGCTCGCCCTCGTTCTCGTCGGGCCGCTCTTCGGATCGACGGCCGGACTAGGGCAAGGAGTCCGTGGCCGGGCGATCGTCGATGGCGCTCGCGAAGGTAAGGCTCGGCATGTACACGGCCGTGGTCGACGCGGTCACCGCGGCGCGATCGCGGGCTGGCTTCGACGTCGCGTCGACCCGCCCGATGCGCGACGGCCGCGTCAGGGTCGACCTCGTCCATGTACCCGCGAGACGGTCGAGGGCCTCGAGGAAGCTAGGCGTCCGCCTTGCACGTTTGGCGGAACGGCCGCGGGCTCACGGCCGCTCGAGCTCGCGGATCGCCAGCGCGCACGATGGGCTACCGAGGTATGGAAGCCGTACGACGGACCGGAGGATTCCTCGCGTGGATGAACGCGCTTCGCGCGCCGCCAATCGCCGACCTCGCTGAAGCTCGAGGTCATCGGGCACACGTGGGGCACGGCTCCGGACCGGCTGCGCTGACCCTCCTCGTGACATCGCCGCGCTGAGCTCACCCTCGATGCGTCGACCGGAGCTCGATGGCGCGCGCCCAGCCGTCCTCTTCGTCGCTGCAGCACGCCCGGGGTGGATCCGCGGGGAGGTGAACGCGACGCCTCCTGACGTGGCTCGTCCGCAGGTACCGCCAGGGCGATCCGGACGATCAGCCGACCTCTCGAACCACCGAGCTGTGGTTCGTTCCGTCGCGAACCCCGATGGCTACCAGTACACCTTCGACCACGACGGTGTGGGGGATGACCTCGCGGCGACCGGCGGCGGCTGTACGTGGTAGCGAGCTCGATCCCAACCGCGCACCCGGAGCCAGCTGGGCCATCTACGCGGCGGTCCCAGTCTTATACTTCGTCGGCCTGTTCGTCGATCGTGCCACTGCTCCGCCGGGGTCCGAGGAGGAGGACTTCACGTGATCCTCCATGCCACGGATGACGGAGCTGACGAACGCCGCAACCGTGGACGGTCGTCGCGATCGGGTGGAAGCCTGGACCCGTCGAACGGTCGATCCACAGCGAGCGCACAACCCGCTCAGCGACTTCACGTTCGATGTCTCGTACGGAAGTCCGCAACCCGTGGAGGTATTGGCCAGGCGCGACATCGAGGTGATGGAGCCGAAGACCCTGTCACCGTGCACTGGCGCGTGAACGGAGGTCCGGAGCACACGGCACCGACATCCGAATGGAACGGCGGTGACCGATACGGCGATGCCGGCGACGTCTATTACCGCATCGTCCGAGGCAACGTGACCGGGTTCCGGAGCGGAGACTCGGTCGAGGTCTGGTTCACCGGAGGCGGACGCGAGAGCCGCTCGTTCACGTTCGATGTCGCTCAGGAGCATCCGACGACGTGCTGATCTGGCCGCCGAGGACTACTCGGGCGAGGCGAACTGGCCCGAGTACGCTCCGACACCTCGCCGAACTATCTCCACTTCTACACGACGCGCTCGATGCGAACGGGGTCTCGTCGGACGTCTACGACGTCGACGCGAGGGGCCGTCACGCTCCCGACGCCCTCGGCGTGCTCTCGCACTATCGCGCGGTGATCTGGTACACCGCGAACGACTACCTGACGCGAGAGCCCGGACAGGAACCCGGCACGGGGCCTCGACGCTCGCGAACACCGAGATGCTCGAGGCCCGCGCCTACCTGAACGAAGGCGGACGGCTGCTGTACACGGGCGCGCATGCCGGGTGGCAGTACGCGTTCGCCTACCCCTACAACCCCGTGCGGACGCCTCCCTTCTGTCTCGGACACCGGCCCCGGAACGGCGTGGGTGCCGCGGTTCGGACGATCTCCTGCAGTACTGGCTCGGCGCGTCACTGCTTCATCGAGGACGGTGGCACCGATCCGACGGCGAACCCTCCGGCGTCGGCGGAGTGGCGGGACCGTTCGGGGGCACCAGCTGGACGTTGAACGGGCGGCGATGCGCCGACACGATGCACCGAACCGATCAGCGGCGCGACGCAGTCGCTCCTCACGACGAGCAGCCTGCTCGGTCCCGACGTCTACCCACAGTTCTCGAGCACCGGCGCCGCGCGCCTGGGAGACCGGCAAGCGACCGCTCACGCCGCACACCGGTTCCGGCTACGTGTACTCGGACAGGAGCGACGTCTCGTACAAGCGCCTGATGAACACCGTCGACGTCCCGAGCTCCGGCGGCAACCTCCGTTCTGGATCTCACGGATACCGAGCCCGCATGCGACTACGCCTTCGTCGAGGCGCACACCCCGGGCCTGGACGACTGGGTCACGGTGCCCGATCTGAACGGGCACACGCACCAACGGCCGGGCCAGAGCTGCCGCGCGGGCTGGTTCGAGCTCCACCCCTGGCTCGAGCGGTACGAGGGAGCGGACTGCTCGGGGGCGGGCTGGAACGCCGCGAGCGGGCGCTCCAACGGATGGGAGCAGTGGAGCGTCGACCTCTCGCCGTGGGCGGGCAAGCAGGTCGAGTTGTCCATCAGCTATGCGAGCGATTGGTCGACCCAGGGGCTGGGCGTGTTCATCGACGACATCGACGCGCCCGGAGCCTCCGGGGACGCCGGCTTCGAGACCGGGCTCGACGGCTGGATCGTCGCCGGTCCGCCGCTGGGAAGCGGGCCCAATCCCACCGACTGGGCCCAGAGTGGCGACGTGGGGTTCACCGAGGCCGCCGCGGTCGCAACGGCTCCCCCGGACGCCTCGTACCGAACGCTGTACCTGGGGTTCGCGTTCGAGGCGATCTCGAGCGCCGCCGAGCGCGCCATCGTGATGGGTCGCTGCTTGGACTACCTGCTTGGACCATGATGCGCCGGACGATGCCGTGCACCCATGTCTGATCTGCGAGTACGCCACACGACGGAAGAGGTAGGGTCGGGACGAGGGGCGGATCGTGAAGACCGAAGATCTTCAGGCTGAGATCGCGAAGATCAACTGGTACCACTCGATCCCGCTCGGGAACGGCATCGTGACGCCCGGGGTCGACGACAGCTCGCTCCGCCTGCTGAAGGTCCATCTCCCCGAGGTTCTCTCCGGCAAGACGGTGCTCGACGTCGGCGCCTGGGACGGGTTCTTCTCGTTCGAGGCCGAACGCCGCGGCGCCGAACGGGTCCTCGCGACCGACTCCTTCTGTTGGGGCGGCGGGGGGTGGGGGACCAAGGACGGGTTCGACCTCGCGCGGCGCGCGTTGGACTCGAAGGTCCAGGACCGGGAGATCGACGTGCTCGATCTGTCGCCCGAGACCGTCGGCACGTTCGACGTCGTCCTGATGCTCGGGATCCTGTACCACATGAAGCACCCGATGCTCGCGCTCGAACGCGTACGCAGCGTGACCACCGAGCGCCTGATCATGAGCACCTTCGTCGACATGACGTGGTGGCCCCGGCCGGCGATGGCCTTCTACGAGGGCTCGGAGGCGAACGAGGATCCGACCAACTGGTGGGGACCGAACCCCGCCGCGGTCGTCGGGATGCTGCGCGCCGCCGGGTTCCGGCGGGTCGAGATCGTCGACCGTCCGACGCCGCTCCGGCATCGGGTGTCGGCCCAGGTCCGGTCGCGGACGGGGACGGGCCCGCCCGTCTCGACGAAGCTGTGGCAGGGGGCCATCGTCTGCCACGCGTGGGTGTAGCTCGGCCTCGACCTGCTCCTATCGGACACGCGAGGGACGACCGCGTTACGGGAGGGGCTCGACCGGATCGCCGATCCGCACATCGCCGGGCTCGACCACGTCCGCGTAGACGCCGAACTCGAGCTGCTGCTCGGCGTTCGTGCCGCGATAGTCGCGGATGACCCGGAGCGTCGGGAAGTCCCGCAGACCGGTGCTCGGATCGAGCGTCGTGACCACGCAGCGCGGGACGGGCTCGGCGACGCGGATGACCGCGTCCCCGACCCGGACACGCCGCCCGGCCCACGTGTCCTCCTCGTGCGGCGCCCGGACACCCTCGATCTCGATCGTCATCCGGAAGCGACCGGGGTCGAGCGGGCCGTCGTGCGCGCCACGGCGTGCGAGCTCGGCCACCGACTCGAGGGAGACGAGCGTGACCGGACGAACGTCGATCGCGTCTCCCGGCCGGTCGGGCCGTGCGAGCCGGATCTCGTGACCCGCGTACGCGCTCAGGGCCTCGCTGAAGTCGCCGTCCACGACGTGCGCGGCCACCGCACGTCCGTAGAAGTTGACCTCGAGCGCCTCGCCGTCGGGCTCCGCCCTGCCGGACACGACCACCCCATTCGGGAGCCGGAGTTCGAGCGCGTCGGCGTCCTCGTCATACGTCGCACGGATCGGCAGGATCGGGGCCTTGGTCGCGCCGGAGAAGCGCTTGCCGGACGCATCGACGAAGAAGAATCGCCGGTCGCCGGCCGCGCCTCGGTCGTCGAGCCGGATCCGGTCGGGATGGTGCAGCGCCGTCGACTTGACGGGTGTGACGTTGAAGCGCGCGATCGTCGGCATCGGCGACACGCTACCAACCCGGTCGGACGGTGAGCGCGTGGTAGCGTCGGGGCGATGGAGGCACGGCAGCCGGACCCCACAGGACTTGGGCGCCGGCCGATGGCGGAACCGTCCGCGCTCCACGATGACCTCGCCGAGCTCGCGTTCCTGCTCGGGACCTGGAGCGGATCGGGAGAGGGGATCTGGCCGCCCGGCGAGCCGTTCGACTATGCCGAGGACCTGACGTTCGAGCACGTCGGCGATCCGTTCCTGTTGTACTCGCAGCGCTCGTGGTCGCTCGACGACGGGGCGCCGATCCACTTCGAACGCGGGTTCCTGCGGCCGTCGGGGCCTGGGGTCGTCGAGCTCGTGCTGGCCCACCCGATCGGGATCGCCGAGGTGGCCGTGGGGACGGTCGACGACGGCGTGCTCGAGCTGGCGTCGACCGCGGTGTCGCTCGCGCCGACGGCGACGCCGGTCACCCAGCTCCGGCGCCGGATCGAGGTCCGCGGCGACGAGCTGTCGTACGAGCTGCACATGGCGACCGAGGACGTGGAGCTCCTGTCGCACGTCCGTTCGCGGTTGTCGCGGGCGTGAGGCCGATGCCGTGAGACGCCGCTGGCTGACGCCGAGCACGATCTTCCTGGTCCTGTCGCTCCTGGGCATCACGGTCGGCGCCATCCTGCGGTGGGGCGCGGACGATCCGGACGCCGCGAACCTCGTCTGGGGACTCACGACCGCGATCGGGATCGTGCCGATCGCGTGGGAGGTCGTGAGCGGGATCCTGCGCCGCCAGCCCGGCGTGGATCTGATCGCCGTGCTCGCGATGGGCGGCGCGCTCGCGCTGCAGGAGTACCTGGCGGGCGCGGTCATCGCGTTCATGCTCGCGACGGGGCGCGCCCTCGAGGATTTCGCGGACGCCCGCGCGCACCGAGAGCTCTCCGCGCTGCTCGAACGCGCACCGCGCACCGCGCACCGGTACCAGGACGACTCGCTCACCTCGGTGCCGATCGGGGAGGTGCGGCCGGGAGACCTGTTGATGGTCAAGCACGGTGAGGTCGTGCCGGTCGACGGCCTGCTCGTCTCGGGGATCGGGGTCCTCGACGAGTCCGCGCTCACGGGCGAGTCCCGGCCGGTGGAACGCAGCGAGGGCGAGCAGATCCGTTCGGGCGCCGTCAACGCTGGCGCAGCGTTCGACCTGCGCGCGGTCGCGAGCGCCGACCAGAGCACCTACGCGGGGATCGTCCGGCTGGTCGAGCAGGCGCAGAAGGAGCGGGCGCCGTTCGTTCGTCTGGCGGACCGGTACGCCCTGATCTTCATCCCCGTCACGCTCGGGATGGCCGGGCTCGCCTGGGCCATCAGCGGTGATCCCGTGCGCGCGCTCTCGGTGCTCGTCGTCGCGACCCCGTGTCCGCTCCTGCTGGCCGCGCCGATCGCGATCGTCGCGGGGATCTCCCGGGCGGCGAAGCGGGGCATCATCGTCAAGGGTGGGGGCGCGCTCGAGGCGCTCGCGCGCGGGCGCGTCCTGCTGTTCGACAAGACCGGGACGCTCACCACCGGGACGCCCGAGCTCGCCGAGGTCACGGCGTTCGGCGACTTCGATCCCGACGAGGTCCTGCGGCTGGGCGCGTCGCTCGACCAAGTCTCGCCGCACGTCCTCGCCACCGCGCTCGTGACGGCCGCCCGGCACCGAGGGCTGCAGCTGTCGTTCCCCGAGGACGTGCACGAGGAGGCCGGAGCCGGCATCCGCGGGACGGTTGGGGGCCGGGGCGTGGCGCTCGGCAAGTCTGCCTGGGTCGCGCATGGGGAACCGCTCCCGGCGCAGGCCCGCGACGTCCGTCGTCGCAGCGCGATGGAGGGCTCCTCGTGCGTGATGATCTCGGTCGACGGACAGGTCGCAGGGGCCTTGACCCTGGAGGATCCGGTTCGGCCCGACACGACGAGGGTGATCCGGACGCTCCGCCGCGCCGGGATCGAACGCGTCGTGATGGTCACGGGCGATCACCCCGACGTCGCCGAGTCCGTCGGCATCTCGATCGGGGTCGATCGCATCCTGTCCGAGCGCGACCCTGCGGACAAGGTGGATGCCGTCAAGGCCGAGTCCGAGTTCGGCCTGACGATCATGGTGGGGGACGGCGTGAACGATGCGCCGGCGCTCGCCGCAGCCGACGTCGGCGTCGCGATGGGCGCCCGCGGAGCCACCGCCTCTTCCGAGGCGGCCGACGTGGTCCTGGTCGTCGACCGGCTCGATCGCGTAGCGGAGGCGATGCGGATCGCGCGGCGCTCGCGCGGGATCGCGGTCCAGAGCGTGGTCATCGGCATGGGGCTGTCGTTCGTCGGGATGTTGTTCGGCGCGTTCGGCCTGCTGCTGCCGGTCGGCGGGGCGCTCGTCCAGGAGGCGATCGACGTCACCGTGATCTTGAACGCGCTCCGGGCGCTCCGGCCGGACCGCCAGACCCGCCAGCGCAGCGGTCCGGGTTCGAACGTCGGCGAACGGTTCCGCGCCGAGCACCAGGAGTTCGCCCCCCACCTGCAGCGGATCCGAACGGTGGCCGACCGCCTGGAGACCTATCCCGTCGACCAGGCGATGGCCGAGCTCGAACAGGTCCGTTGGTTCCTGCTCGAACGGCTCGTGCAGCACGAGGAGGAGGAGGAGGCGGCCGTCTACCCGGTGGTCGCCAAGCTCATGGGCGGCGAGGACCCGATGGGGACCATGGAGCGCGCCCACATGGAGATCGAGCACCTGGCTCGCGTGTTCGGGCACCTCCTGTCGGACCTGCCGCCCGAAGGACCTGGGCCCGAGGACCTCGTCGACCTCCGCCGGGTGCTGTACGGCCTGCACGCGATCCTCCGCCTGCATTTCGCGCAGGAGGAGGAGGCGTACTCATGGCTCGCCGCCGACGCGGAGGAGAAGGAGCGGGTCGCGGCGGGCTGACGTCGCCCGAGCGGGTCCTCAGCCCGGCGCGCCGCGCGAACGCTTGCCGGGCAGGAAGACCTTGAACGAGGCGCCCCCGCCCTCGCGCTCCTCCACCCACGCGCGGCCGCCGTGGAGCTCGGCGAAGCGGGACACGACGGCGAGCCCGATGCCAACCCCGGGGGCATGCTCGGGCGCGCCGGCGCCCTGGCCGAACGGCTGGAAGATGTCCTCGCGGTGCTCGGGCGGGACGCCGGGCCCGTCGTCCTCCACCACCAGGAGCGCGCCCCCCGCCTCGGGCCCCACGCGGACCCAGATCTTCGAACCCGGCGGCGTGTGCCGGACCGCGTTCGAGAGCAGGTTCTCGAGGATGCGCTCGATCTTCGCCCCGTCCACCTCGATCGTCACCGGCTCGAGCCGGAGCTCGGTGAGCCGGTCGGCGGGCAGATCGGAATCGGTCACGACGCGACGGACGAGCTCGTCGAGGGCGGTCGCATGCAGGTTGGGTTCCAAGATCCCGCGCGAGATCCGGTCCAGGTCGAGCAGGTCCGAGACGATGCGGTCGAGCTTGCGCGCGTTCAACGAGATCCGAGACGCGAGATCACGAGCCTCCTCCGAGCGCAGGTCGGGCTGGCCCTCGAGCGTGACCGCGAGCCCGAGGATCGCCGCCAGCGGCGTGCGCAGATCGTGCGAGACCGCCCGCAGGAAGGTCGTCTTCAGCTCGTCGATCGCGCGGAGCTCGGCGGCCTCCTCCCGCTCGGCTTTCAACGCGCGTTCGAGCTCAGCCGCGCGCTTCTGCTCCGTCAGATCGATCCAGACGCCCTGCCAGAACTTGGGCGTGCCCTGCTCGTCCCGGATCAACACCGCCTGGTCGTGCACCCAGACGACGTGCCCATCCTTGGCGATCATCCGGTACTCGACGTCGTAGGCACCGCTCGTCTGCTCGGCGAGCATCGACGCTCCGAGGATCCGTTCGCGATCCTCCGGGTGGACCAGCTCGGGCCAGAGCGGGATGTCGCGGGTCAGCTCGTCCGGGGTATAGC
The DNA here is from genome assembly GCA_963706005.1 of uncultured Actinomycetes bacterium. Classification (GTDB taxonomy): domain Bacteria; phylum Actinomycetota; class UBA4738; order UBA4738; family HRBIN12; genus DASSJM01. The sequence continues at coordinate 326,407 of CAVPLL010000005.1, read as the reverse complement.
CGATCAGGGTCTCCACCTGGGGGCTGAAGTAGGCGCTCGTGTGATCGGGACGGTGCGGATCGATGTAGGTCACGACCGGGGTCTGCTCGACGAGCGCTCGGTAGCGTTGCTCCGCCTCCTGGAGACGTTCGAGCGTGGCCGGGCGGTCGATCGTCTCGTACATCACGCCCTGCCAGTACAGGGGAGACCCGTCCTCGTCGCGGATCAGCACGGCCTCGTCGTGGATCCACACGATGCGACCGTTCTTGGCGAACATCCGGTAGTCGGCGCTGTACGGCGCGCCCGTCGGGACGACCGCCTGGTAGGCAGCGCGCATCGCCGGGATGTCGTCGGGGTGCAGCCGATCCACCCAGCCGGACGGGTCGGCCAGCCATTCCTCGACCGTGAAGCCGAGGATGCGTTCGACCCCCGGGCTGACGTACAGGAACGGTCCGGGCCCATCGATCGCCGGGTCCGCGTCCTCCAGATAGATCATGCCGGGGAGGTTGTCGACGAGTGCCCGGAGGCGATGGAGCTCCTCCTCCGAGCGTTCGCCCCGCGGCAGCCTGTCCGGCTCGGAACGCGTCACGAGCGGATCGTAGACCGGCCGCCCCGCGATCTCAGGAGGACCCGACGGAGGCGGCGGTTACGAGCCCCGTAGGACGAGGCCCCGATACCCGTCCACGAACCCGGCCGATCGGAGGGCGTCGGCGAACGGCGACCCGGCGGCCGGCTCCCCGTCGATCCGCGAGAGCTCGATCCGGCGAAGCCGGCCGTCCTTGACGAGCGACGCGAGCGCGTCGATCCACGCCCCCTCCTCCTCGGGCCCGAACGTGACCAGGGTCCGAGCCCCGCGTTCGAGGAAGGCGGCGGGCTTCCCGTCCGAGAGCACGACGTACGCCCCCGCCGTCCGGGAGGGGCGTCCCGCGGTCTGCTCGGTTCTGTGGGGCCAGGGGAGCGCCGCCCCGTACGGCTGCGCCGGATCCGCGGCCGCGAGCGCGACCACGGATGCATCGCGGCTCGCCTCGCGCAGGTCGCGGATCCGTTCGACCGCGCCGGGGAGCGCGAACTGCGCCGCACCCAGCCCGTCGACGAAGTACCCGCGCCGAACCTTGCCCGATTCCTCGAGCGCACGCAGGACCGCGTAGACGCCGGCGAACCCGCCCGGGGCGCCCTCGGCCAGCACCGCCTCGCGCGTGAGCACGCCGTGGCGCTCGAGCAGCTGCATCGCGCGGGCGTGCGCGGCCTCCGTGGTGGACGGCTCCGGTTCGAGCAGCGTGGAGACGAGCGACCAGCGGCCGGCGGCCGCGGGCGGTCCCGCTCGGCGGAGCGCACCGGGCCGGGGCTTCGCGCCCGCGCGAGCCGCCTTCGCCGGCCGTCGGATCAGGAAGGAGCGCATCGGCGCGATGGTGTCGTTCGTGACCTCGCCCGCCCAGACGAGGTCCCACAGCGCAGAGAGGACGCTCCGTTCGTCGGCGACGTCGGCGGCACCGAGGAGCTCCGGCCAGAAGGAAGCGCCGCGTTCGCGCAGATGGTCCCGCAGCACGTCGTGGATCGGTCCGTCCGGCGGCGTCTCGGGCAGTGGCGACGCGACGAGCCGGAGCGTCTCGCGGAACCCGAGAGCGATCCGGCCGTCGTCGGCCCCGATCCCGCCGGTGCCCATCCACACGACATCGCCGCTCGCGCACAGCGCGTCGAGATCGGCCGGCCGGTACCCGCGCACCCGCGAAGGCAACACCTCGGACTCGACGATCGAGGCCGGGATCGATGCGCCCTGGAGCTGCGCGATCGCGTCGACCAACGCGGTCGGCCCGTGCCGCGGGTTCGTGGCGGCCTGCCACTCGGGGAGGAACCGCCCGAGCGCAGGAGCTTCGACGGGCTCGACCTCTCTGCGGAGCGCGGCCAGCGACCGCCTGCGGATCGAGCGCAGCACGTCGGCGTCGCACCATTCGCGTTCGAGCCCGCCGGGCCGGAACTCGCCCCGGACCACCCGCCCCTGCGCCTCGAGCGACGCGACGGCGCCGAGCACGCGGTCCTCGCCCACGCCGAGCCTCGAGGCGATCTCGGCCGTCCCGAACGGGCCGTGGGTCCTCGCGTACCGGGCTACCAGGCCCTCGAGCGGTGCGGGCGTCGGCTCCGTGAAGACCGTCGGAACGCCGAGCGGCAGCGACGCGCCGAGCGCGTCCCGGTAGCGCGCCGCGTCCTCGACCGCGACGAACCGATCCAGCCCGGCGATCCGCAGGCGGATCGCGCGCCCCTCTCGCTCGAGCTCGTCGAGCCAGCCGGACGGGTCGGCGTTCGCGCGGGCCGAGGCCTCGTCGGCGCTCAGGTCGCCCAGCCGCCGGAGCAGGTCGTGCAGGTCGTCGGGGTTGCGGGCGCGGCGGCCCTCGGTCAGGTGCTGCAGCTCGAGCTCGAGCTCGGCGAGCGCGACCGGGTCGATCAGCTCGCGGAGGTCCTCGGCGCCGAGCAGCTCGCGCAACAGCTCGCGGTCGAGGGAAAGCGCGGCCGCGCGCCGTTCGGCCAGCGGCGCGTCCGCCTCGTACATGTAGATCGAAACCCAGCCGAACAGCAGCGACTGCGCGAACGGCGACGACCGCGTGGTGTCGACCGGGACGACGTGGATCTTCCTGCGACCGAACGTCGCCGAGGATCTGCTTCAGTCCCGGCACGTCGAACACGTCGCGCAGGCACCTCGCGCGTCGTCTCGAGCAGGATCGGGAACGTCGGGTGTCGCGAGGCGACCTCGAGCAGGTCGGCGCCCCGCTGCCGCTGCTGCCACAGCGGCGTCCGCCTCCCCGGCGTCCGGCGGGGCAGCAGCAGGGCACGGGCGGCCGCCTCCCGGAACACGGTGGTGAAGAGCGCGGTCCCCGACAGCCGCGCGACCACGAGGTCCTCGATCTCGTCGGGGTCGAACAGCAGGTCCTCGACCGGGATCCGCTCCTCGGACTCCGGGAGGCGGATCGCGATCCCGTCGTCGCTCCACAGCACCTGCACGTCGAGGCCGTAGCGCTCGGCGAGCCGGCCCTCGATCGCCAGGCCCACGGTGCGTGGACGCGTTCGCCGAACGGCGACAGCAGGCACACGCGCCAGTCGCCGATCTCGTCGGGGAAGCGTTCGATCACGATCGTGCGGTCGTCGGGGAGCGCGCCCGTCGCCTCGCGCTGGTCGTCGAGGTACGCGGTGAGGTTCTCGGCGGCGAGCTCGTCGAGCCCGTACTCCGTCCGCAGCCGCCGCGCGGCCGCATCGTGCGTCCTGTGACGACGAGCTCGCGGGTGGCGGCGCCGAGCGCGCGCCCGAGCTCGAGCGGGCGGCCCGGCTTGTCGCCGTGCCAGAACGGCATCTTGCCCGGCTCGCCCGGCGCCGGCGACACCACGACGCGGTCGAGCGTGATGTCCTCGATCCGCCACGTCGACGCGCCGAGCATGAACACCTCGCCGCGCCGGCTCTCGTACACCATCTCCTCGTCGAGCTCGCCCACCCGGCGCCCGTCGACCGTGAACACGCCGAACAGCCCGCGGTCCGGGATCGTGCCGCCGGAGGCGATCGCGAGCCGTCCGGCGCCCTCGCGCGCCCGGAGGGTGTCGGTCGCGCCGGTCCCAGACGATCCGCGGGCCGCAGCTCGGCGAACTCGTCGGACGGATAGCGGCCGGCGAGCAGGTCGAGGACGTTCCGCAACAGATCCTCGCGAGAGTTCCTCGAAGTTCGCCGCGCGCCGGAGCACGCGACCCAGATCGGCGACGTTCCACTCGTCCATCGCGGACATCGCGACGATCTGCTGCGCGAGCACGTCGAGCGGGTTCCGCGGGTAGTGCGGTCTCCTCGATCGCGCCCTGCAGCATCCGGTGCACGACGACCGTCGCCTCGAGCAGGTCGCCCCGGAACTTCGGGAACACCTTGCCGCGGCTCGGTTCGCCGACCTGGTGGCCGGCGCGGCCGATCCGCTGCAGCCCGCGCGCGACCGAGCCCGGCGACTCGACCTGGATCACGAGGTCGACCGCGCCCATGTCGATGCCGAGCTCGAGCGAACTGGTCGCGACGATCGCCCGTAGGGTCCCGCGCTTCAGCTGGTCCTCGATCTCGAGCCGCTGCTCCCGCGCGATCGAGCCGTGGTGCGCTCGGGCGAGCTCCTCCCCGGCGAGCTCGTTCAGGCGCGCCGCGAGCCGTTCGGCCAGCCGGCGGGCGTTCACGAACACGATCGTCGAGCGGTGCGCCCGGATCAGCTCGAGCAGCTCGGGGTGGATCGCGGGCCAGATCGACGCTCGCGGCGGCGCGGTGCCCGGCGTCGCCGGACCGAGCATCAGCGGCATCCGCTGCGGCGTCTCGGCGAGGTCGGACAGCTCGGCCATGTCCTCGACCGGGACGACGACCTCGACCTCCATCGGCTTGCGGAGCCCCGCGTCCACGATGGTCACCGGCCGGGGGCCGCCCGCGGTCTGGCCGCCGAGGAACCGGGCGATCTCCTCGAGCGGGCGCTGGGTCGCCGACAGGCCGATCCGCTGCGGCGGCTCGTGAGCGATCTCCTCGAGGCGTTCGAGCGAGAGCGCGAGGTGCGCGCCGCGCTTGGAGCCGGCCATCGCGTGGATCTCGTCGACGATCACCCATCGGACGCTGCGCAGGACCTCGCGCGCCTGCGACGTGAGCATCAGGTAGAGGGACTCGGGCGTCGTGATCAGGATGTCGGGTGGGCGCGTCAGGATCCGCCGGCGTTCGGTCGCGGACGTGTCGCCGGTTCGCATCGCGACGCGTGGCTCGTGGACGTGCTCGCCGAGGCGCTCGGCCGCCAGCGCCGATCCCGACGAGCGGCGCCCGCAGGTTCTTCTCGATGTCGACCGCGAGCGCTCGCAGTGGGGAGATGTAGAGGACCCGGCACCGGCGGTCGGTGGGCGGCGGAGGATCGCTCATCAAGCGGTCGAGCGCCCACAGGAACGCGGCGAGCGTCTTGCCCGAACCCGTCGGCGCGAGGATCAGGCTGTGCTGTCCTCCGGCGATCGCCGGCCAGCCCTGGGCTTGCGCGGCGGTGGGCGTCTCGAACGTGCTCTCGAACCACGCTCGGACGGCGGGGGAGAACCCCTCCAGGCTCACCGGTCCACGGTACCGCGAACCTGCGACGCGACGGCCGGGACCCCGTTGCCCGCCGGTAGGATGCCCGGGTGTCGGCCGCCCGCACCGTATCCGCGCTCGTCCTCGGGACCTTGTGCCTGGCGTCGGTGTCCGCCGCCTCGGCGCAGACGATGCCGACGCAAGGGGAGCCGCGCGATCAGATCGTGCTGTCCGGGGACGTCCAGGTTCGGCGCGGCCAGGAGGTCGGCGAGGTCGTCGTCCTCCGCGGGACCGCCACGGTGGCCGGCGTCGTCCGGGGCGACGTCGTGGTGCTCGACGGACGGATCGCGGTCACCGGACAGGTGAGCGGGGCGGTCGTGAGCGTGAGCGGCTCCGTGACGCTCGGCCCGAGCTCGCGGGTGCTGGGCGACGTGCTCGCGCACGAGCGCGTGATCGCGGCTCCTGGTGCTCGCGTGGACGGTGACGTCCGCGAGGGCGTCACGTTCACGTTCCGAACGCCGATCGAGGCCCTCGGCCGCTTCGCGCCATGGCTGGCCGTCTGGTTCTCGGTGCTCGCGCTCGGACTGCTGTTCCTGCTCCTCGGCCCGAAGGCCGCCGACCCGGTGGCGCGTGCGGCCCGAGAGGCGCCCTGGGCTTCGACCGGGTGGGGCCTCGTCGCGTTCGCGGTGCTGCCGCTCGCCGGCGTCGTCGGCGTGTTCTCACTGGTGTGGCTGCCGCTCGGGCTCGGCCTGCTCCTGTCCCTGTTCCTGCTCGACTCGATCGGGCTCACGTGGAGCGCGTTCGCGCTAGGCCGGTTGCTGTGGCGCGAGCCGCGGAGCCGGGTCCTCGCGTTCGTGTTCGGATGGGCGATCCTGGCCGCGGTGGCCGCGATCCCGATCGTGGGCGGCGTCGTGTGGGTCGCCGGTGCCGTCTTCGGTCTCGGCTCGGGCACGGTCGCGATCTGGCGGGCACGCGGCGCGGCTCCCGGGCCGAGGAGCACGGGTGGGCGGCACCGTCAGGGTGGCAAGATGCCCGTGTTGATCCCGGCCGCGTCGGCCGAGCCGGAGCCGATGATCGTCGAGCGCGAGATGGGTGAGGAGGGAGCGGGTCTGTGAGCGACACGGTCGACATGGTCCGGAACGTCCCGATGTTCGCCGAGCTGGACGACGACGAGGTGACGTGGGTCGCCGACCTCGCGACCGGGTTCGACGTCCCGGCCGGGTTCGTCCTGATCGAGCACGGACAGCCCGGTTCGGGGATGTTCATCGTCACGGATGGAACCGTGACGATCGAGCTCCCGCGCGGCCCGATCGAGCGCGGTCCGGGGGAGTTCGTCGGCGAGCTCGCGCTGTTGGCCGAGGAGATCACGCGGATCGCGCGCGTGCGGGCGAAGACGCCGGTCAAGGGGCTCGCGATCCCGCGGATGGCGTTCCAGGAACTGCTCGAGCGAGAGCCGCGTGTGGCGGTTCGGATGCTGCCCGTGCTCGCGCGGCGCCTCGCCGAGGCCGAGTCCTCCTAGCCGGAACGCCGGCGACGCCGGGCGACCAGCGCGACCACCGCGCCGACCGCGGCTCCGGCGGCGAAGGCGCCTGGCGCTCCGATCATCACCCGAGCGCCTTCCTCGACGGAGACCTTCGGCGAGGCGACGACGCCGACGAACGCGCCGCGTCCGATCGTCGCGGGCCCGGCCGCCAGCACGCTCTGCGTGCCGCCCTGTTCGATCGACAGGCTGCCCCGGACCATCGCCGGCCCGCACCCACCCTGTCGGATCGACAGGTCCCCACCGACCAGCACCGGGCCGCACCCACCCTGCTGGATGGTCACGTCGCCCTGCGCCGCGATCGGTCCGGCGCCGGCCTGGGTGATCGACACGTCGCGCCCGGTCACCACGCCCACGAGCGAGCGTTCGACCGTCACGTCGCCCGCCGCCTCGACCGTCTTCAGGATCCCCTGTTCCGTGTGCTCCTCGTTCGGCTGATCCATCGGCGTCACCTCCTCGCTCCATGGTAGGTACCCTCGCCGCGTGGCGCAGAACCTTCCCGGCGGGTCACGCACGAGGACCTTCCTGTTGATGGGCTCGGGCGAGTTCGAACCCTGGTCGAGGGAGATCGAATCGGCCGCCTTCGACGGCCGGGCCGGCCACGTCGCGGTGCTCCCGACGGCGAGCTCGACCGAGGGCGACGACGTGTTCGGCCGATGGGGGCGGATGGCGCTCGAGCACTACGCCTCGTCCGGCATCGAGGCCCGACTGGTCCCGGTGAAGACGCGCGAGGACGCCGAGCGCGAGGACCACGCTCGCGAGGTCGAGAACGCCGCGATGGTCTTCTTCTCGGGTGGCAAGCCGCAGCACCTCGCCGAGACGATCCATGGCACCCGGTTGTGGGACGCCCTGGACGCCGCGCTCGACGCCGGGACGGTCTTCGCCGGGTGCAGCGCGGGCGCGCTCATCGCGAGCCAGTCGCGCGAGCAGCGCCGCGAGCGCAGCGTCCGGACGGGCTGGGTCTTCGGGCTCGGGCTCGTCCCACACGTCTCGTTCGGCGTGCACTGGGACAAGGTGAAGGTGATCCCAGGGCTGCGTTCGGTCGTGATGTCGCGGATCCCGAATGGCTCCTGGTTCGTCGGCCTGGACGAGCGGACGGCGATCCTGGGCGACGGGCAGCGCTGGCGCGTGTTCGGGCTCGGGGGCGTGATGGTCCGCCACGCGGACGGGACCGAGGTTCATCGGGCGGGCGCCACGTTCGAGACGTCGGATCGGTGGAGATAGCGGTCCGGCGGATATCCTTCTCCACCGTGGTCTCGACCGACGAGCCGATCGCCGCCGGAGCACCAGCCCAGGTGCCACCTGTGTGGCCGGCCCACCTACGACCCCGACAAGCGGGAGCGGCCGTGGGTGCGGGCGACCTCGGGCGGACGGCAGGTCCTGGTCTGTCCCTCCTGCCAGGAGGAGCGGCCGGACTGGGCGGTCCAGCTCGACCGGTGCGAGTCCTGCGGCGCGACGCGGCTCACCGCGATGCTCGGCCAGGTCGTGTGTCGGGCGTGCGGGCACGTCCGCGGCGAGCCGGTCGAGCCCGCGTGGTTGACGACGGGCGCTTAGCTCAGAGGTAGAGCACTCGCCTTACAAGCGAGCGGTCGGAGGTTCGAGTCCTCCAGCGCCCACTACCCGCTCGACGCCGTGAGGCCGGCGTCGTTGAACACGATCCACTCGCCGTCGGGCGACCACGCCGCCGCCCAGCCCGTTCGTGCGACGAGGATCGTCGGGGTGCTCGGATCGTCGAGCTTGAAGGATCGCGAACCCGCCGCTCCCGTCGAGGCTCGAGACGAGCGAGCCGGGTCGAGTCCGGCGACCAGACGGGGTGGAAACCGGTACCGAGGTCGTCGACGATGCCGGTGCTGCATGTCGAGCACCCCGACCCTGGACGTCGGGCCACACGCCCGATCTCGAACGCGATCCTCGTGCCGTCGGGCGACCACGACGGGAAGTCGACCAGCGGCTGGTCGAGGAGCACGTGGCCGTCCGAACCGTCGGCGTCGATCACCCAGAGCTTGCCGACGACCACCCGGCGGGATCTTGCCGCGGACGAACGCGATCCGTTGGCCGTCCGGCGACCACGTCGGCGCGTAGTCGTCCAGGGAGTCGCTCTCGAACCCGGTGAGGCGGACGACGTTCGAGCCGTCCGCGTCCATCACGTAGATGTCCGCGGTGCCGGCCCGGTCGCTCTGGAAGGCGATCCTCGTGCCGTCGGGCGAGAACACCGGGAAGACGTCGATCGCCGGGCCGCTCGTCAGCTGTCGGACGTCCGTGCCGTCGGCCGCCATCGTGTAGATGTCGGCGGTGGTCGTGCGCTCGCCGTTCGGGACGGCGACGCCGTTGAAGAACGCGATGCGCTCGCCATCGGTCGACCAGGAGTACGCGTGGTCGCGACCCTCGTCGTACCCGAGCCGCGCGATCTCGGTGCCGTCCGTTCCGCACGACGAACATGTCGGTGTCCCAGCACGGATCCTCGGCGAAGCAGGGGCCGCTGGATGCCCGTCTCCGGGCCTCGACGACCTCTCCTCCGCCTCTCCGCCGGCGTGACGCGGTCGTGCCGCGCGAGATCGCGGCGGCACCCACGCTCGCGACGACGAGCGCGATGGCCAGCGCGCCGGCGGCGATCCGCTGGTTGCGCACCTGCCGCTCGCGCCGAACGACGACGCGCTCGACGGGAAGCTCGGGCGCCGGGAACCGCTCGCGTGCGCGTTCGAGGAGGTCGGTGAACTCGCTCATGTGGCACCACCCATCGTCGTCCGGAGGGTCGCGTGGGCCCTCGACGCGTGCATCCGCACGGTCGAGGGTCGAACGCCGAGCATGCGGGCCGCCTGCTCGGAGGAGAAGCCGAGGAGATCCATCAGCACGACCGCGGCTCGTTGCTGGCGGCTGAGCGGCGCCAGCGCGCGGACGGCCGCGTCCATCGATTCGATCCGTTCGTACGCGTCGTCGTGGTGGCGTCGGCGCCGATCGCGCGGCGCATCGCCACCGCGGCCCGCCGACGCCGGGAGCGGTACGCGTTCATCGCGGTCCGGTACAGGTACGCGGTCGGGTCGTCGATCGCCGCGCGGTCCCACGCCGCGAGCACGCGGACGAACGCGTCCTGCGTGAGCTCCTCGGCCTCGTGCCGGTCGCGCGTCACCAGGCAGAGTGCCGAGTACAGCCCGGCCTTCTCCGACTCGAAGAACGCCTCGAACGAGCTCGGGTCGTCGCGTTCGGCGCCGAGCGGTCCGGGTGGGGCCGCGGGGTCGGGCGCGAGGCGGAGTGGCTCGGTCATCGTGGGCATGGACGCCCCAGGACGACCGGGGCGCCTACGCGTCGCCGAGATTCTGCGCCGGTTCCGGGCCCGTGGCGAGGCTGGGCGGACGCCGATGGTGCGTGGCGTGCTCGAACGCCGACGCCAGCCGGATCAGCGTCGCCCTCGCTCCAGGCGCGCCCCATGAACGAGATCCCGATCGGGAGATCGAACGCGAACCCCATCGGGACGCGTCACGTTCGGGTAGCCGGCGACCGCCGCCGGCGTCGAGTTCCCGCCGACGTCGTGGTCGCCGTTGGCGTGGTCGATGCGCCACGCGGGCGCGTTCGAGGGCGCGACGAGCGCGTCCAGCCGGTGCTCGTCCATCACCGCGTCGATGCCCTCCGCTCGCGAGAGCCGCCGACACGTCGCGAGCGCCTCGAGGTACTCGGGCTCGGTGAGCGGCCCCTTCTCGGCGGCCTGCTCGAACAGCTCCTGCCCGAAGAACGGCATCTCGACGTCCGACGTGCTCGCGTGTCGAACGCGATCAGGTCGGCGAGCGTCCGGTACGGCTGCGACGGGCCGAGCGACCCGAGGTACGCCTCCAGGTCGGCCTTGAACTCGTACAGGAACACCTCGAGCTCGGGGTCCTCGAGCTCGTCGGCGTGGGGGATGTCGGTGGGGTCGACGATCTCGGCGCCGAGGGCGCGCATCGCCGCGATCGCGTCCTCGAACAGACGGTCGACGCGGTCGTTGAAGCCGGCGAGGTTCCTCGCGACGCCGATCCTCGCGCCGCGGAGGCCATCGGGGTCCACGAACGCGGCGTAGTCGGGCTCGACACGTGCCCCTGTCGTCGCGGCGTCGCGCTCGTCGGCGCCCGCGAGCGCCGTCAGCAGCACGGCCGCGTCGGCGACCGTTCGCGCCATCGGACCCGGCGTGTCCTGCGAATGCGAGACCGGGATGACGCCGGAGCGGCTCACGAGGCCGACCGTCGGCTTGATGCCGACGATCCCGTTGACCGAGGACGGGCAGACGACCGAGCCGTCGGTCTCGGTTCCCGACGGCGACCGCACACAGGTTCGCCGAGACCGCGACGCCCGAGCCCGAGCTCGAGCCGCAGGGGCTGCGGTCGAGCGCGTACGGGTTCCGGCATTGCCCGCCCCGAGCGCTCCACCCGCTGCTCGAGCGCGTCGAGCGGAAGTTCGCCCACTCGGACAGGTTCGCCTTGCCGAGGATCACCGCGCCGGCCTCGCGGAGCCGCCCGACCGCGAACGCGTCGCGCGGCGGCGTCACCTCGCCGAGCGCGAACGACCCCGCCGTCGTCCTCATGCGGTCCGCCGGTGTCGATGTTGTCTTTCACGAAGACGGGGATCCCGTGGAGCGGCCCGCGGACGCGGTCCGAACGCCGCTCGGCGTCGATCGCGTCGGCGATCTCGAGCGCGTCGGGGTTGGTCTGCAGGACCGAGCGGAACGTCGTGGTCGATGGTCTCGATCCGCGAGAGGTAAGTCTCGGTCAGCGTGCGCGAGGTGAGCGCCCCCGACGCCATCGCGGTCCGAAGGTCCGCGATCGTCGCCTCGTCCACATCGAACGCGTCGCCCTCGGTCACGTCCGGACCCTAACCCACGGAGACGGAGCGACCCGAGGGCAGGGAACCGCAACGATCGGGCAGGGTGCCGAAAGGGCGGCAACGTTTTGCAGGAAGCATGGGCCTCGGCCGGCTCCTACGCTCGAACCGTGGGCAGGTTCCTGATCCGGCGGCTGCTCTTCACCGTCCTCGTCCTGTTCGTCGTCTCGCTGATCACGTTCGTGATCTTCGTCAAGCTCCCGGCGTCCGATCCCGCGCGGCGGGCAGCGGGGAAGGCGACCACGAGGCAGAACATCGAGGCGGCGCGGGAGGCGTTCGGCCTGGACCGACCGCTCTACGTGCAATACGCGCGGTTCGCGCAGGGGCTCGTCCCATGGCCCGGCCTGTTCCTGAACGAGGACGTCTACTTCTCGTACACGAACTTCGTCCCCGTGAAGGAGGAGATCTTCGCGCGCATCCCGGTGTCGGCGACCCTCGCGGTCGGGGCGGCGATCACCTGGCTCATGATCGGGATCCCGGTGGGCATCGTGTCGGCGGTTCGCCGTGGCTCCGCCACCGATCGGGCGGGCATGGTGTTCGCGCTCCTCGGGGTGTCGATGCCCGTGTTCTGGCTCGGGTACGTGCTCCTGTACATCTTCTGGTTCAAGCTCGGCTGGGCGCCGCGCTTCGGGTATCCCGATCGGCATGAGCGTGTGGGAGGCCGTGCTGCAGGGGCGGTTCGTCCTTCCCTGGATCGTGGTCTCGCTCACGTTCGCCGCCTTCTATGCCCGGATGGTCCGGGGCAACCTCATCGAGACGATGAACGAGGACTACATCCGGACGGCTCGCGCGAAGGGGCTGTCCGAGCATCGGGTGATCTACAGGCACGGCCTGCGGGCCGCGCTCACCCCGGTGGTCACGATGTTCGGGCTCGACCTGGCCGGCGTCCTGGCGGGCTCGTTCATCACCGAGACGATCTTCAACCTGCCGGGGATCGGGCAGTACGCCGTGGCGTCGATCTTCCGCAACGACTTCCCGTCGGTGATGGGGGTGACGATCTTCGGGGCGTTCTTCATCGCGATCGCGAACCTGTGCGTCGACATCGCGTACGCCTACGTCGATCCCCGCGTCCGGTACGCCTAGGCGCGCTGCCGCAGCGTCACTGCTTGCGGGCGACGCCGCGCCCGGAGCCCCCGAGCAGCCCGATGTCGATCGCGACGCCGAGCACGATCAGCACGATGCCCATCGCCTCGATCCCGCCCGTGACGGTCGTGAACTCGTTCTGCGCGATCGCGTAGGCGATCGTGGTGGTCGGCAGGAAGAAGAAGCCCGAGCAGTCCCCACCAGCCGCTCGAGAACGCGGTGTTCAGGTAGTCCGTGAACAGCCACAGGATGAACAGGATGAACCGGGGCGTGATGAGGGCGACGATCGCGAACAAGCAACCCACCGCGGAATCCTAGCCCGAGTCGCTAGGGGACCGTTCGCGCGATCGAGGACGGCGATGTCGGCCACGACGACCGCGCGGGGCTGGACCCGGCGGTTCCACAGCACGAGCGCCGGCCCGTCGCGCCCGTCCGTGACGATCGAGACCGTCCCGGCGTCCAGCCGAAGGTTCGTCGCGTACCGGATCGGGAGGTCCAGGAAGCGGGCGGCGAGCGAACGGAAGCAGTGGCCGTGGCCGAACAGGAGGGTGTTGCCGCCGAGCTCGCGCAGCTCCTCGATCAGGGCGTCGACGCGCTTGGCCATCTGCTCGGGCGTCTCGCCGCCCGGGCAGCCGTCCCGGAACAGCTCCCAGCCGGGGTGGGTCGCCCAGATCTGCTTGGTGGTCAGACCCTCGAACTCGCCGTAGTCGTACTCGAGCAGCCCCTCGTGCACCCGCATCCGGTCGCCGAACCCCGCCAGCCGACCGGTCTCCTGCGCGCGGAGCATCGGGCTCGCGAAGACCTGGTCGAAGCGACGACCGGCGAGCAGCTTGCCGATCGCGACGGCCTGGAGCCGTCCCTCGGGCGTGAGCGAGATGTCGGTGCTCCCGGTGTGCTGCCCCGAGATCGACCACTCGGTCTCGCCGTGCCGAACCAGCCAGATCGCCATCGAGGCCGAAGCCTAGGCCGGAGATCGGCCGCCAGGGGAGGGCTTGCTCGAATCGAACGTATGTTCTATCGTGCCCGGATGGCCCCCGAGCCCCTGTTCGAGATCGCGAGACGGCGGTTCGACACGCCCGGAGTTCCGCGGGATGGAGTTCATCGAGGCCGAGTGCAAGACGATCATCAACCGCGTCCCCGGCAACTACCTGCCGTTCAACTGGTCGATCAACCCGTACCGGGGTTGCAGCCATGCTTGCCGCTACTGCTTCGCTCGTCCGACCCACACCTTCCTCGAGATGAACGCGGGGTCGGACTTCGAGAAGAAGATCGTCGTCAAGGTCAACGCGCCCGAGGTGCTCCGGCGTCAGCTCGCCGCCAAGCGCTGGAAGGGCGAGGGCATCGCGATGGGCACCAACACCGATCCCTACCAGCGGGCCGAGGGCCGCTACCGTCTGATGCCGGGGCATCATCCGGGCGCTCACCGACTACCGGAACCCGTTCTCGATCCTGACCAAGGGCACGCTGATCCTGCGCGACCTCGAGCTGCTGGTCGAGGCCGCCCGGGTCACCGACGTCTCCACGGCGTTCTCGATCGGCACGCTCGACGAGGACGTCTGGCGCGCGAGCGAGCCCGGGCACGCCCCACCCCCGCAAGCGGATCGAGGCCGTTCGGGCGCTGAACGACGCCGGCATCCCGTGCGCGGTGCTGATGGCGCCGATCCTGCCCGGCATCACCGACGACCCGCGCCAGCTCCGCGAGGTGGTCGCGGCCGCGATCGACGCGGGCGCGACGCACGTCTCGCCGATCCTGCTGCACCTGCGCCCGGGCGTGCGCGAGGAGTTCCTCCCGTGGCTCGCCGACGACCTACCCCGACCTCGTCGAACGGTACGCGGAGCTCTACCGCACGCCGTACGCGCCGGCGGCCGAACGCGACGCGCTCGGCCGCCGTGTGTCCGGACTGATCCGTTCGCTCGGCGGCGTCCGGCCGGCGCCGCGCTCGGCCCGCACGGTTCTCGGGCGAGGACGGCGACCGGAGGAAGGCGCGCAAGGGGAGCAGCTCACGCTCGTGTAGCGTGCGGCATCGGCTACCCTGGCGCTCCGATGCGTGGGCTGGACCGGATCCTCGAGCTGCAGGACCTCGACACGGCGATCGACCGCCTCGAGCACCGGCGCGAGCAGCTCGAGGCCGGCGAGGAGCTCTCGTCGCTCCGCAAGGAGATGGAGGAGGCCGACGCCCGCCTCGGCGAGCTCCGGCTGGCGTCGGACTCGATCACGAGCGAGTCGACCCGCCTCGAGCACGAGATCGACTCGATGAGCGACAAGCTCCACGCCGAGGAGAAGCGCATGTACGACGGCTCGATCGCCAACGCGAAGGAGCTCGAGGCGCTGCAGCACGAGATCGCGAGCCTGAAGGAGCGTCGCTCGCGCGCCGAGGACGACCTGCTCGAGCAGATGGTCCGCAAGGAGGACGTCGAGGCCCGAGCCGCGCGACGCGCAGACGGGAGGCCGAGGCGGCCCGCGGCGCGCGTCGAGGAGGTCGGCGGCGACGCGGTGCAGGAGCTCGACCAGATCGCGGCCGACCTCGCCGCCAAGCGCGCCGAGCGCGAGGCGCTGAGTCCCGGCGTTCGACGAGGAGCTGCTCGAGCTCTACGACGACCTGCGCGAGCAGAAGCACGGCGTCGGCGCCGCCGCGATCGTGGACGGGGTCTGTCAGTCCTGCCACGAGAAGCTCTCGGCCGTCGAGCTCGACCGCCTGAAGCGCACCGAGGGCGTGAAGAGGTGTGAGTACTGCCGCCGGATCGTCGTCTTCGTCTGACCTGCACTGCGACGGCGCGGCCCGCGGCAACCCGGGTCCGGCCGGGATCGGCGTCGAGATCACGGACGAGGACGGTGAGGTCGTCGCCGAGATCGCCGAGGGGCTCGGCGTCGCGACCAACAACGTCGCCGAGTACACGGCCGCGATCCGCGGGCTCGAACGCGCCCGCGAGCTCGGCGCGACCCACGTGCTCCTGCGTTCGGACAGCCGGCTGCTGATCGAACAGCTCGCCGGGCGGTGGAAGGTCAAGAACCCGACGCTCCAACGGCTCCACCACGAGGCGCGCTCGCTGATCGAGGGGTTCGACGAGGTGCAGTTCGAGCACGTCCGGCGCGAACGCAACGTGGAGGCGGACGCGCTCGCGAACCGAGGCGTCGACGAGTGGCTGGCCGGCGAGGGCGCTAGCTGGGAGCGGTCTCCACCGTCCCCGCGTCTGTGGGAGCCGGGGGAGGAACCGCGGTGACGAGGTCCTCGCAGCGGGAACTCGAACCGCAGCGCCTTCGGGCCGGTGCCGTAGACGAGCGAGAGCACGCGTCCGTCGGCGGAGCGCTGCGCCGGGAAGACCATCAGCCCCTCGACGCGTCTCGCCGGCCGGCACCGTCGTCGAGCGACGGACGTGATGATGCCCTCGACGCGTTCGAACCCGTCGCCGCGGTCGACGAACAGGGCGGCGCCGTCGGGGTCGAGCGCGACGTCGTGCGTGGTCCGATTCTCGACGACGACGTTGAACTGCCACTTGGGCGGGAACATGAAGAGCGAATCCATGCGCACGCGTCACGCCGTCCCTCCGTCCGCACCTGGTTGCGGAACCGCTGGATGCTGTCGGACATCGGCACGCCGTTGCGCAGCAGGTCCTCGACGCGGTAGGTCCCGGCGGCGGTCCGGACCAGGGTGACGGGGCCGTCGAGGACCCGAACGAGGTCGATCGGGTCGTCGTCGGTGGGATCGAACCGGAAGCAGGACCGATGCCGACAGACCGACCGAGGCGAGCGGGATCGCGCCGGGCCGTCACGCGCGCCGATGAACTCGACGTCGCGGACGTCCGCCGCGGACCGGATCGTCCCGTCGAACTCGCGATGCTGGACGTCGAGCCACTGGACCCACGAAGGAGATCGCGGCCGACCACGAGGTCTGCTTCGAGCGGCGCGACCCCTTGATCGGGCGACTCGCGGTAGGCCTCGACGAACTCGACGACGGCCTGTCGCGCGGCGGAGGCGTCGAGCGCGGGACCCGGGCGCGAGCTGCGCGGGTGCGATCGGCGCGGCGGGGCCGACCGGTTCACGGGCGCACGCCGCGAGCACGAGCACCGGCAACGCGACGAGGGCGACACGAGCACGCATGGACGGTGCGGATGATACGGCCGATCCCCTTCTCCCGGGGGCTACCGCTCGCGCGTCGCGCTCGCTCCTTGAGCCCCCGAATCCCCTCCTATACTGGGCGCGGAGGAGCCGGCCGGGCGACCGCGGGCGGCGACGCTCGAGGAACGTCCGGACTCCGCAGGGCAGGGTGCTGGGTAACACCCAGGCGGGGCGACCCGCGGAAAGCGCCACAGAGAGCAGACCGCCGCGCGAGCGGTAAGGGTGAAACGGTGAGGTAAGAGCTCACCAGCGGGCCGGGTGACCGGTTCGGCTCGGCAAGCCCCACCCGGAGCTAGGCCAAGCAGGGAGCGTTCGAGGGCGGCCCGTCCGAGCTCCCGGGTAGGCCGCACGAGGGCATCGGCCCCGGAGCGCTCGCGAGAGCGCTCAGACAGATGGTCGCCACCGGCCTCCGGGCCGGGACAGGATCCGGCGTACAGGCCGGCTCCTCCACTCCGTCAGACGCGCGCAGCCTCCACGGCGTGACGGAACTGCATGCCCGCGTGGTACGAGCTGCGCACGAGCGGCCCGGCCTCGACGTGCGCGATCCCGAACGATTCTCCGAGCCGCTTCCACGCCGCGAACTCGTCCGGATGCACCCACCGGTCGACGGGCAGGTGGTGCTCGGTCGGGCGCAGGTACTGGCCCATCGTCACGATGTCGCAGCCGGCTTGGGCCAGGTCCCGGAGCGCCTGCGGGATCTCGTCCGGTCGCTCGCCCATGCCGAGGATCAGGTTCGACTTCGTGACCTGTCCCGAGCGCAGGCGCGTCGCCGTGCGGAGCACCTCGAGGGTGCGCTCGTACCCGAACGCGGGCCGGATCCGGTCGTGCAGCCGTCGGACGGTCTCGAGGTTGTGCGCGAAGACGTCGGGTTCGGCAGCGATCACGGTCGCGATGTCGCGTTCGCCGCCCTTGAAGTCGGTCGGCAGGACCTCGACGCCGCAGTCCGGGACGGCCTCGCGGATCGCGCGGATCGTGGTCGCCCAGATGCGGGCGCCGCCGTCGGGGAGGTCATCGCGCGCCACCCCGGTCACCACGACGAACCGCAGCCCCATCTCGCGAACGGCGTCTGCGATCCTCACCGGCTCGTCCTCGTCCACCTGATCGGGCTTGGCCGTCATCACGTCGCAGAAGCCGCATCGCCGGGTGCACCGTTCTCCGAGGATCAGGAAGGTCGCCTCCCGCTCCTCCCAGCACTCGGAGATGTTCGGGCACATCGCCTCCTCGCACACGGTGTGCAGCGAGCGCGTGCGCATGATGTCCTCGAGCTCGCGGTAGTTCGGCCCGCGCTGCAGCCGAACCTTGAGCCAGGGCGGCTTGCGTTCGGTGGCGGCCTGCGGCCCGCTCGTGGAGACGATCGGCAGGTACAGGCGGCGCTGGAGGGGGTTGTGTTCCCGAACGGCCATCCGACCCAGTCTAGCCGGCTGCCTCGCTCGCGACGCCTGCCGGTGCGCCGTGACCGTTGTGGTGCGCGGCGGTCTGGCCGGGAAGGAAGACCCGGAAGGAGGCGCCGCCGCCCTCGCGATCTTCCACCCAGGCCCGTCCGCCGTGCAGGTCGGCGAACATCGCGACGAGCGAGAGTCCGATGCCGGTTCCTGGGGCGTGAGCGGACGACGTCGGGCCCTGACGGAACGGTTCGAAGATCTCGTGGCGCAACTCGAGGGGGATCCCCGGTCCGTCGTCCTCGACCGCGATGATGGCGCCGCCATCCTGTTCCCAGACCCGCACCCAGATGGCGACGTGGCGGGCGGTGTGCCGGACCGCGTTCATCACCAGGTTCTCGACGATGCGTTCGATCTTCGGCGGATCCACCGGGACGGTCACGGACTCGGTCTCGACGATGATCGACCGTTCGCCGAGGACGTCGAGACTCTCCACCGTCCGTCCGACGATCGCCGCCAGGTCCGAGGGCCGGACCTTCGGCGTGACGATGCCTCGGGAGAGCCGGTCGATGTCGAGCAGGTCCTTCAGGAGTCCGTCGAGCTTTCGCGCGTTCATCGCCAGCCGGGCGAGGAGGTCCTCCTGCTCCGGCGCGGGCAGCGGCTGCTGCTCGAGCGTGAGCGCGAGCCCGAGGATCGAGGTGAGCGGGCTCCGCAGCTCGTGGGAGACGGCGGCCAGGAACGTGTTCTTCATCTCGTCGATCGCGCGGAGGCGTTCGGCCGCGTCGCGCTCGCGTTGTTCGCTCTCGCGCAGGGCCCGCTCGGCCTGCTTGCGTTCGGTGACGTCGTACATGACGCCTTGGAGGAAGAGCGGTTCCCCGTGCTCGTCGGTCACGAACGTCGTCTCGTCGTGCACCCAGACCTCGCGGCCGTCCGGGTGGCGGATGAGGTATTCGCCTGTCCAGGACGGACGCCGCTCGCGGATAGCGTCCACGTACGTCTGGTGCATCTCGGAGCGTTGGTGCTCGTCGGGCATGCGCTGGAGCCACAGCTCGGGCTGAGCGATGAACTCCTCGGGCGTGCACCCCATGATCTGCTCGATCTGCGGGCTCACGTACCGGGTCTGCATGCTGCCGTCAGGGACGTCGACGTAGATCGCCGCCGGGACGTGCTCGACGATCGCCCGGTACCGTTCCTCGGCCTCGCGGAGCTGGTCCTCGGCCTGGCGCCGCTCGGTGATGTCGAACATCGCGCCCTGCGAGAAGGCGATCCGGCCGTCGTCGTCGCGGACGACCGTGGCGTGATCGCCCACCCAGGTCCATCGTCCGTCCTTCGTGCGGAACCGGTACTCCACCTCGAACGGCTCGCCCCACTCGTTGTGCCTCTCGACCGCCTCGAGGACCTGCTCCCGGTCGTCGGGATGCAGGGCGTCGATCCAGATCCTCGGGTCCGCGGTCCACTCTTGTTGGGAGTAGCCCCAGATCGCCTCGATCTGCGGGCTGACGTACAGGGTCGTGGAGACGTCGTCGACCAGATCGATGTACGTCGCGGCGGGCAGGTTCTCGACCAGCGTCCGGTAGCGCTGCTCGGCCTCTTCGAGCTGTTGCTCGGCGTGTCGGCGTTCGGTCAGGTCGCGGATGAAGCCGGTGAACAGCGTGGCGCCCGGCATCTGGACCTGCGTGACGGTCAGCTCGATCGGGAGGCGCCTGCCGTCGGCTCGGAGCGCCTCGACCTCGAGGTGCTTGCCCAAGATCGCCGGCCGGCCCGTCTCTAGGAAGCGCGTGAAGCCCTCGCGGTGTCGTTCCCGCAGCTCGGGCGGGATCAGGATCTCCTCCAGCAACGCCCCCGCCACGTCGGCGCGGGCGTGACCGAACATCCGCTCGGCCGCCGGGTTGAAGTCCAAGATCCGCCCGTGCTCGTCCATCGTCACGATGGCCTCGAGCGCCGATGCGAGGACGGCGCTCGTACGCAGCTCGAGCTCCTGCCGGGCGGCCTGCTCCTCCACACGCTGCTGCTCGATGCGGGTGCGCCCGATCGCGGCCCCGAGCGTGTCGGCCGCCGCCTTCAGCGCCTCGACCTCCGCGACCGGCCACACGCGCTCGGTGAGGTAGTCGTCGAACCCGACGAAGCCCCACCATTCGTCGCCGACCGACACGGGCACGACGATCTGCGATCGCACCCCTTCGGCCTCCAGGCGCGCTCGCTCCTCCTCGGGGACGTCGCGGGCGAGCCCGTGGAGCTCCCCCCCTCGGACAGGACCGAGCGCCACCGCGCGTACCCATCGTCGTACGGCCGGACGCCCGCGGAGCTGTCGCGGATCGCCTCGGTGCCGGGGACGAACCACTGCCGGTACAGACGCATCCCGAGGCGCCCGTCGTCGAGCTGGACGTTCTCGACCACGTAGACGCGGCCGGCGCTCGCGGCCGTCCCGAGGCGCTCGAGCACGTCGGGGAGCGCGGAGGCCCAGTCGTCGCTCTTCAGGAAGCGCTCGGCCGCGAACCCGATCGCCTGCAGGACCGCGTCTCGCCGGGAGAGCGCCTCCTCGGCGTGCTTGCGCGCGGTGACATCGAGCAGGACGCCCTGCCACATCATCGGTTCGCCGTCGGCGTCGCGAAGGAGTTCCGCCTCGTCGCGCACCCACACCACGCGCCCGTCCCGTCCGATGAACCGGTACTCGGCCGAGAAGGGCTCGCCGGTCTCGTTGGTCCACTTCGAGAGCTCGACGATGCGATCGCGGTCCTCCGGGTGCAGGTGGTCGACCCAGAACTTGGGGTTCCGCAGACGGGCGCCGGGCGGGAAGCCGAACAGGCGCTCGTACTGTGGGCTGATGTACAGGGCGGTGCTGACGTCGTCGATCGCGTCCTGGTAGACGACCACCGGGAGCTGCTCGACGAGCGTGCGGTAGTTCGCCTCGGCCTTCTGCAGGCGCTCCTCGGCCGCCTTGCGATCGGTGATGTCGAACATCACGCCCTGGAACAGCGCGTGCCCTTCGTCGTCGTGGCGGACGGGGACCGCCTCGTCCCGGATCCAGACCTCACGGTCGTCCCGCGTCCGCATCCGGTACTCGGAACGGAAGGTCGCCTGACCATGCTCGCACGCCGCCCACTCGGTCAGGACGCGCTGCAGGTCGTCGGGATGCACGAGGTTCGACCACAGGAGCGGGTTCCCGAACTCCTCCGCCGAGTAGCCGAGCATCTCCTGGACCTGCGGGCTGATGTAAGGGGCCGGTGCCTCCCCGCTGCGATGGGCGGCGTCCCACGTGTAGGTCACGGCGGGCACGCGCTCCACGAGCGTCCGGTAGCGCGCCTCGGCCTCCGCGAGATCCTGTTCGGCGTGTTTGCGTTCGGTGACGTCGTACATCACGCCCTGCGCGAGCGAGGGCCGGCCGTGGCCGTCACGTTCGATGACGACGGCCTCGTCGTGCACCCAGATGACGGTGCCGTCCTTCTTCACGTGCCGGTACTCGATCGTCAGGGGCTCGCCCGTCCGGTCGGCGTGATCGGATGCCGCAAGGACGCGATCACGATCCTCGTCGTGGATCCGATCGATCCACAGGGACGGGTCGCCGGTCCATTCCTCCGCGGTGAAGCCGAGGATCTGCTCGACCTGGGGGCTCACGTATGGCGTCGCCGTCGTTCCCGCCGGGCGGCGCGGATCCCACGTGTAGATGACCGCCGGCATCTTCTCGACCAGGGCTCGGAAGCGGCTCTCCGCCTGCTGCCGCGCGGTGCTCTCGCGCCGGCTGGAACGTCCCTGCAGGAGCGCGAAGAGCGAGAGCCCGACGGACAGGAGCAGCAGGGCCCCGACCGCCTCGCCGGCCTGCCCGCCGAGCCGGTCGCCGAGCCACCCGTAGACCGGGTCGAACAGCGACGTCGCCGCGCCCAGCACGACCAGCGCCAGCACCGCGAACAGGATCCACAGCAGGTCCCGGAGCGCGGCCGACCTGCCGCTCGACCCTTCGCGACGTTCTTCGTTGACCGCGGCCATGGCTGTGCCTGAGGTATCGGGCCACCCCGGGTGCGGCCTGAGCCCGGACGGAGGACCCCGAGGGTCGACGGAACCGGAAGATCCAGGCAGGCGGGGCTAGAAGCGGGCGAGCTCGAGCATGCGCTCGGCCACCTGGTCGGCGTTCGGCATGAACGCGTGCTCCAGGTTGCTCGCGAAGCCCATGGCCGGCACGTCGGGGCCCCCGATCCGGACGATCGGTCCGTCGAGGTCGAACATGGCCTCCTCGGCGATCGTCGCCGAGATCTCCGCCCCCGCGCCGTAGGTGCGGTTGTCCTCGTACACGACCAAGGCCTTGCCGGTCTTCCGCACGGAGGAGAGGATCGTCTCCTTGTCGAGCGGGTTGATCGTCCGGACGTCCACCACCTCCACCGAGACGCCCTGCTCGTCCTGGAGCCGCGAGGCCGCCTCCAGGCACAGGTGCAGCGAGAGCCCGTACGCGACGGCGGTCAGATCCTCCCCCTCACGCTTCACGTCGGCCGGGCCGATCGGCACCTCGAACGGCTCGTCCGGGACCTCGCCCTTGATCAGCCGGTACGTCCGCTTGTGCTCGAGGAACAGCACCGGGTCCGGGTCCTTGATGGCGGTCCGGAGCATGCCGGCCGCGTCGTACGGCGTTCCCGGGACGACGACCTTGAGCCCGGGCACGTGCCCGTAGAAGGCCTCGATCGACTGGGAGTGGTACAGGGCCCCGTGCACGCCGCCTCCCCAGGGCGCCCGGACCACCATGGGCAGGCCGAAGTCGCCGTTGGTCCGGTACCGCATCCTGGCGACCTCGGACACCATCTGGTCGAACGCGGGGTGGATGAAGTCGGCGAACTCGATCTCGGCGACCGGGAGGAGCCCGTGGAGGGCCATCCCGACGGCGAGCCCGATGATCCCGCCCTCGGCGAGTGGCGTGTCGATCACGCGCTGCTGCCCGAACTCGTCGAGGAAGCCCTGCGTCACCCGGAAGACCCCGCCACGGGTCGCGATGTCCTCCCCGAGCACCACGATGCGATCGTCCGCCGCCATCTCGTCGTGCAGGGTGTCGTGGATCGCGGTGACCACGTTCTTCTCGGTCACACGGCGTCACCCTCGAAGAAGACGTGTCGTCCGAGCGTCGAGGGATCGGGGTCGGCGGCGTTCCACGCCTCGTCGATCTGCGCGTCGACGTCGGCCTTGATCT
Organism: uncultured Actinomycetes bacterium; assembly: GCA_963706005.1. GTDB lineage: Bacteria > Actinomycetota > UBA4738 > UBA4738 > HRBIN12 > DASSJM01. The sequence goes on along the minus strand of CAVPLL010000005.1, from coordinate 303,254 downwards.
CGGCCCAGACCGCGTCGCTCGACTCCGCATCCATCAGGCCGAGCTCGGTGAGCGTCTGCGCGAACCGGGTGATCGGGTCGTGGTGCTTGGCCTCCTCGACCTCCTCGCGCGACCGGTAGGACCGATCGTCGTCGTCGGACGTGTGCGGGAAGAAGCGGTAGGTCTTCGCCTCGATCAGGGTCGGGCCCTCTCCCCCTCGAGCGCGCTCCACCGCGGTCTTCATCGCCGCGTACGAGGCGAGGACGTCGTTGCCGTCGACCACGACACCGGGGAAGCCATAGCCGGCGGCGCGGTCCGCCACGTTCTCGACCGCCATCTGGAGCGGTTGCGCGACGCTGATCGCGTAGCGGTTGTTCTCGCACACGAAGACGACCGGGAGCTTGTGGATCCCCGCGAAGTTCAGCCCCTCGTGCCAGGCGCCTTCGCTCGTGGCACCCTCGCCGAACCAGCAGCCGACGACCACGTCCTCGCCCCGGTACTTGGCCGCGTACGCGATGCCGGCGGCGTGCGGCACCTGGGTCGCGATAGGGGAGGAGTGGCTGATGATCCCCAGCCGCCGCGAGCCCCAGTGGCTCGGCATCTGGCGTCCGCCCGAGGACGGGTCGTCGGCCTTCGCGAACAGGCCGAGGAAGATCTCGTACGGCGTCATGCCGGCGAACAGGACGATCGCCACGTCGCGGTAGTACGGGACCCAGACGTCCTGACCGGGTCGCAGCGGCCACGCGGTCCCGACCTGGCACCCCTCGTGACCCGAGACCGGGACGACGAATGGCGCCTTGCCCTGACGGTTGAGACGGAAGGCGGCTTCGTCGACGAGTCGAGCCGTCACCATCGTGCGATACATGGATCTGAGGTCCTCGGACGTGAGGCCGAGGTCCTCGTGCGACGGTTCCGTGGTTACTCGCGTCGCCACGCGGCGAGTCTAGCATCGGCCCCCGGAGGTCTCGGCGACCCCGGGTGCCATCGTCGGGATGCGAGGTGGGGCCGAGACCCGAACGCGATCCCCACCCATGTCGGGCCCCACGAGCGGAGACGGACTCGGGGCGGGACGGTTGACGCTGCTATACCCCCCCAGGGTATATTGAACCGAGTTGGCACGACCGGGAGAAGCCGATGTACGGATACGCGATGAACAAGAAGGCCCTACAGGACCGGCTCCGCCGGATCGAGGGCCAGGTCCGCGGGATCCAGCGGATGATCGACGAGGATCAGTACTGCATCGACATCCTGACGCAGGTGAATTCGGCCACGTCCGCCCTGAAGTCGGTGGGGATGGGCCTGCTGGACGACCACGTCCGCCACTGCGTCAAGGAGAGCATCGAGACCGGCGGAAGCGACGAGAAGGTCGAGGAGCTGCTCGCCGCAGTGGCGCGGTTCGCGGGGAAGTAGTCCGTGGTCATGTCGGCGCTGTCCTCGCTCGCGGATGCGCTCGACTTCTCTTTCGCCATGACATGGGAGATCCTGTGGGCGCTCGTCCTCGGGTTCGCGCTCTCGGCGGCGGTCCAGGCCGTCGTCTCCAAGAGCGAGATGACCAGGCTGCTGCCCGACCACACGCCGAGATCGCTCGTCATCGCCTGCGGCCTGGGTGCGGCCTCCTCCTCCTGCTCGTACGCCGCCGTCGCGCTCGCGCGGTCGATCTTCCGCAAGGGTGCCGACTTCACGGCCTCCATGGCCTTCGAGTTCGCCTCCACGAACCTGGTGATCGAGCTCGGCATCCTGCTCGCGGTGCTCCTCGGCTGGCAGTTCACGCTCGCCGAGTTCGTGGGCGGACCCATCATGATCGCCGTGCTCGCACTGCTGTTCCGGGCGTTCCTGTCGCCCGAGCTGGTCGAGGTCGCCCGGCGGCAGGCCGACAAAGGGGTCGCCGGGGTGATGGAAGGGCACGCCGAGATGGACATGTCCGTGAGCGGCGGGTCGGTCCTTGCTCGCGTGCGCTCGCCTAGGGGCTTCACCGCGATCAGCCACTACTACGTGATGGACTGGGCTGCGATCTGGAAGGACATCGCGATCGGTCTGCTGATCGCGGGCGCGCTCGCCGCCTGGGTGCCAGAGTCGTTCTGGCAGAGCTTCTTCCTCGTCGACCACCCGACGCTCGCGAAGATCTGGGGTCCGTTGGTCGGCCCCCTCGTCGCGATGCTCTCGTTCGTCTGCTCGATCGGGAACGTCCCGCTCGCGGCCGTCCTGTGGAACGGCGGGATCAGCTTCGGGGGGGTCGTGGCATTCATCTTCGCCGACCTGATCATCCTGCCCATCCTGAACATCTACCGGAAGTACTACGGGCGGCGGATGTCGCTCTTCCTGCTGGCGACGTTCTACGCATCCATGGCCACTGCCGGGCTGATCGTCGAGGTGCTGTTCCAGGCGCTCGGTCTGGTGCCCGACGAGCGCAACGCGAACGTGGTCGAAGCGAGCATCACCTGGAACTACACGACGATCCTCAACCTGGTGTTCCTCGCGCTCTCGGCCGTGCTCGTCCTGCGGTTCCTGCGAACGGGCGGGCCCCAGATGCTCCGGGCGATGAACGCGCCCGTGGCCGCGCACGATGCCTCGCATCCCGAACCCGGTCCGGGAGCGGCGCCGGTGGATCTCGGCTACGCCTGTCCGATGCATCCCGAGGTCCACGGGGGGCCTGACGACCGGTGCCCCAAGTGCGGGATGCTGCTGCAGCGGCTCGACGATTCGCGGCCAAGCTGACTACTCTGGGGGACATGCAGGAACAGGTGACCCGATCCGGACCGGTCGTCGTCGAGGCGACCGATCAGAACTTCGTCGAGACCGTCGTCGAGGAGTCGAGGAAGCGACCCGTCGTGGTCGATCTGTGGGCGTCGTGGTGCGGGCCGTGCCGAACCCTCGGGCCGATCCTCGAGAAGGTGGCCGGCGAGCGGGGTGGGGCGTTCCTGCTCGCCAAGCTCGACGTCGACGCCAACCCGTACACCGCCGGGCAGTTCGGGGTGCAGAGCATCCCGACGGTGGTCGCGTTCCGCGACGGCCAGCCGATCGACGGCTTCGTGGGCGCGATCCCGGAGCCGATGGTGAACGAGTTCGTCGACCGGCTCATGCCGACCGAGGCAGAGCTCGAGGCCGAGGACGCGCTCGAGGAGGAGCTCGAGGGCCACCTCGATGGCGCCGAGCAGAAGTACCGGGATGCGCTCGAGGTCGACCCGAACAATCGCGACGCTCGCGTCGGTCTCGGCCGGATCCTGGCCGAGACCGGGCGGGAGGCGGAGGCGCGGGAGGTGCTCGCCCCGGCGCTGCCCGATGTCGAGGCCGAGCGGATCCTCGCGATGCTCGAGGTCCGGGAGTGGGAGAACCTGTCCGAGCCCGGGACGCTCGCCTCCGCGAAGCGCCTGGCCGCGCAGGGGGCGTGGCGCGAGGCGCTCGACGGGATGCTCGGGGCGTTGTCGGACGATCCGGATGCGCGCCAGGCGATGCTGGAGGTCTTCACGGTGCTCGGCGAGGACGATGACCTCGTCCCCGAGTACCGGCGCAAGCTCGCCGCGGCGCTGTTCTGATGGCAAGGCCCTGATGACGGGCGGCGTGCACGACCGGATCCGCGACTACTGGGACCGGGACTCCCACACGTATGACGAGACGCGCTCGCATTCGATCTCGGACCCGCTCGAGGCCGCCGCGTGGCGGCAGGCGATCGCCGAGGCCCTACCCGAACCTGGTTCGACGGTGCTCGATGTCGGTGCGGGAACGGGGGCCCTCTCGCTGCTCGCCGCCGAGCTCGGGTACGAGGTGACGGCGCTCGATCTGTCGCCCGGGATGCTCGGCCGGGCCGAGCTGAAGGCGAAGGAGCGTGGGCTGAACGAGCGGATGCGGTTCGTCGTGGGTTCGGGCACCGAGCCTCCCGACGGGCCGTTCGACGCCGTGATGGAGCGCCACGTGCTGTGGACGCTGCCCGACCCCGTCGATGCGCTCACCCGATGGCGCGAGGTGTCGAGCCGGCTCGTGCTGTTCGAGGGCGTCTGGGGCGAGAACGACCTGCGGCGCCGCGCGAAGGACCTCGCCGCCGACTGGCTCCGCCGGTTCATGCGCGTGCCCCACGACCACCACGCGCCGTACCCCGAGGAGGTGCTGGCCGAGCTCCCGCTCGCGCGCCTGCCCTCGCCGGTGCCGCTGATCGATGCGGTGTACGAGGCCGGCTGGTCGGCGGTGCGCATCAGACGGCTCCGGGATATCGAGTGGGCCGCGAAGCTCCACGAACCGTGGCCGCTCGGGACGCTGGAACGGCGGCCCCGCTACACGCTCGTCGCCGGCGCCTGATCCGGTCGAAGCTCGGCTTCAGCTCGGGAAGGTCCAGAACACGTCCGTGCGGTACGGCATCACGATCTCGTCGCCACGCAGCTCGGGGTCGGTCGCGAGCAGCTCCTCGACCTCGGCGCGGACGCGCTCGCGTTCGTCCTCGGAGGCGGCCGCCACGTAGCTCACCGACAGCACCCGATCCAGGAACGCCTCGGGCGTGACGTGGTGGACGTGGTACGCGACCCGGTGGTGGAGCGGCCCGAACAGGTCGGTTCGCTCGAACGCCTCCCGCCACCTGCCGGAGCGGTACCGCGGCGCTCCCTCGCCCGAGAGCCGGTCGAAGATCGCGGTCAGCCGCTCGGACCAATCGCTCGCCTCGTCGCGGATGTTCCAGATCAGGCCGAGCGTGCCCTCGGGGCGGAGCACGCGGTGGATCTCCGGCAGCGCGCGCTCCCCGTCGAACCAGTGGAACGACTGCGCGGCGAGCACGGCGTCGGCCGAGGCGTCGGACGCGGGGATCGCCTCGGCGGTGCCGTCGACCGCCGGGACGGTGGGGCAGTTGCGTTCGAGCGCGGCCCGCATCTCCGCGACGGGTTCGACGGCGGTGATCCGGGCGCCCGTGTGGACGATCAGCTCCGTGAACTTGCCCGTCCCGGCACCGAGCTCGATCACGTCGCGGCCCTGACCGATCCCGAGTTCCCGCACCAGGTAGGTGACCGCGTCGTCCGGATAGCTCGGCCGGCCGCGGCCGTAGTGCTCGACCGCGGCTGCATACCCGCGGGCGGCGGCGTGGTGGAGCCGGTCGTCGGTCACGCGTCAGATCGCCGAGGCCGCCGGTGTCGCAAGGGCCGGCTGCGGCCACCCATGATCTTCGGTCTCCAGCCGGAGCCCGAAGACGTCCTCGAACCGATGGGCGACGCGGGGCGTCATCTCCTCGACGGTGATCTCGCGACCCGCGAGCAGCGACAGGGACGTGACCCCCTCGCCGGGCAGGCCGCACGGAACGATCGCGTCGTACCACGACAGGTCGGTCGTGCAGTTGAGCGCGAACCCGTGCAGCGACACCCGCATCCGCATCAGCCGGACCCCGATCGCGCACACCTTGCTCGGTCCCGACCACACGCCGGTCTGCACGTCGCTGCGGTGCAGCGAGACGCCCACGTCGCCCGAGGCACGGATCACGACCTCCTCGAGGTCCCGGACGAACCGCAACGCATCGGGCCGGGTCCCGAGGTCCAGCATCGGGTACCCGACGAGCTGCCCCGGTCCGTGGAACGTGAGCGAGCCGCCGCGGTCGATGAACCGGAGCTCGGCGCCGGCGGCCGTGATGCGGTCCTCGGTCCACACGATGTGGTCCGGCCTCCATCGCCGGCCCGCCGTGTAGACCGGGGGGTGTTCGAGCAGGATCAGCGTGTCCTCGGCCTCGCCGGCCAGACGCCGTTCGGCCAGGGCGTGCATCGCGGCGTTCGCGGCATCGTAGTCGACGAGACCGGCCGGCCGGATCAGGCGTGCCATCGGGTCACAGCGCTAGGTCCTCGGCGAAGTCCCATGTCTCGAGGTTCTGCTTCACCCTCGCGAGGAACTGCGAGGCGAGCGCGCCGTCGATCACGCGGTGGTCCCACGACATCGAGATGTAGACCATGTGCCGGATCGCGATCGCGTCGTCGATCACGACCGGCCGCTTCTCGACCGTGTCGAACCCCAGGATCCCGGTCTGCGGCTGGTTGATGATCGGGACCGAGATGAGGGAGCCGAAGGGTCCGGGGTTCGTGATCGTGAACGTCCCGCCATGGACCTCGTCCGGCTGCAGCTTCTTCGCCCGGGCGCGGGTGGCGAGGTCGTTGATCCCCCGAGCCATCCCGAGCAGGTTCATCGTGTCGCAGCCCTTCAGGACCGGCACGATGAGCCCCTCGTCGTAGCTGACGGCGATCCCCATGTTCACGAAGTGCTTGACCGCGATCTCCTCGCCGCGGAGCTCGCTGTTCACCATCGGATGTGCGAGGAGCGCCTCGGCGACCGCTCGCGTGACGAACGGCATGTACGTGAGGCCGAAGCCCTCGCGCGCCTTGAACGCATCCTTCGTCCGTTCGCGCAAGCGAGCGACATTCTCCAGGTTGACCTCGACCGCGTTCCACGCGCGCGCCGAGACCTCGAGCGACATCTTCATGTGCTGCGCGATCGTCCGCCGGATGTGGGAGACGGGCACGATCTCCTCGCCACCCCCGACCGCGGCCGGCGCGGGCTGCGCGACGGCGGGTGCCGGTGCGGCCTCCGGTCCCGGTTGCGGGGCCGGAGCGGGTGCCGTCGCACCGGCGAGCGGCGCACCCGCGCCCCGCGAGGCGACGAACCCGAGCACGTCGTTCTTGGTGATGCGCCCGCCCGTCCCGGTCCCGGACACCTGCGCGAGGTCCACACCGTGCTCGGTCGCGAGCTTGCGAACCAGCGGCGACAAGATCTGCGATCGCGGCCCCCGATCCACCGGCGCGGCAACCATCTTCGTCGACGCGGCCATCCCGGACGGCATAGCCTGCGCAGCGGCCGTTGCTCGTGCGGGCGGAGCGGATGGCTGAACGAGCTGCGCCGCAGCTCCCGGAGCTGCGGCACCACCCGGAGCTGCGGCACCACCCGCCCCACCTTCGCTGATCTCGGCCAGCTCGGTCCCGACCGCGACCGTCTGGCCCTCGGGCACCAGGATCCTCGTGAGGGTACCCGCCGCCGACGAGGGCACCTCCGTATCCACCTTGTCGGTCGAGATCTCGAACAGCGGCTCGTCGACCGCGACCTGGTCACCCTCCTGCTTGAGCCACTTCAGGATCGTTCCCTCGATCACGGTCTCGCCGAGCTGCGGCATCGTGACGGCGGTCATCGGGCCTCCAGGGTCACCAGGCGGACAGTTCGCGAACGGCGTCCTCGATATCGGACACCTGCGGCAGGTACGCATCCTCGAGCGGGGGCGAGAACGGCACGGGGACGTGGGGCGGCGATAGGCGCACGACGGGCGCGTCGAGCGACTCGAACGCCTCCTCGGCGATCAGCGAGGCGACCTCCGCGCCGGTCCCGAGGTACCGCTGGCTCTCCGAGAGCACGATCGCGCGGCTCGTCTTGGCCACCGTCCCGAGGATCGCCTCGGTGTCGAGCGGCTGGACGGTGCGGAGGTCGAGCACCTCGACCTCGATGCCCTCGGTCGCGAGCGACTCGGCCGCCTCGAGCGCCAGGTGGACCATCATCCCGTACGTGATCACCGAGACGTCCGCGCCCTCGCGTTTGACGTCGGCCTTGCCGATCGGGACGAGGTCGTCCGGGTCGTCGGAGACGAGCTCCTTGATGCGCCGGTAGATCCACTTGTGCTCGAGGAACACGCAGGGGTTGTCGTCGCGGATCGCCGACTTCAACAGGCCTTTGGCGTCCGAGGGGAACGCCGGACAGATGACCTTCAGCCCGGGAGCGTGCGAGAGCCAGGGTTCGGGGTTCGTCGAGTGGAAGCTCGAGGCGCGGACACCCCCACCGGAGGGCCCCCGGAGCACGACCGGGATCGGGACGCCGCTGCGGTAGTGGTACCTCGCGAGCGCGGTCGTGATCTCGTCGTACCCGCTCGACATGAAGTCGGCGTACTGGAACTCGGCGACCGGCCGCAGACCCTCCATCGCCGCGCCGAGCGCCGTCCCGACGATCGTCTCCTCGACGATCGGCGTGTCCATGACCCGCTGCGGCCCGAAGCGCTCGATGAAGCCCTCGGTCACCTTGAACGCGCCGCCGTACACGCCGATGTCCTCGCCGAGCAGGAAGACGCGTTCGTCGCGCTCCATCTCCTCCCAGAGCGCCTCGGCGATCGCGACCAGGTACGTGGCTTCGCCCTGCTCGGTGCGCTTGCCCCGCGGTTCGGCACCGTGGCCGGCCGCTCCCGCCTCGACGGCGCGCGTCGCCATCAGGTCTGCGTCCCTCCACCGCGGCCGGGCTCGGAGGCCCAGTAGCCGTCGTCCGTGTACAGGCCCTTGGTGACGTCGCTCGGTTCGGGGAACGGCGAGGAGAGCGCGTACTCGTACCCCGCCTCGAACGCCGTACGGATCCGCTCGTCCAGCTCGTTCACGTCCTGCTCGCTCACGACGCCGCGGGAGCGGAGCAGCTCCTCGAACCGCTTCACGGGATCCTTGGTCTGCATGTACTCCTCGAGGAGCTCCTTCGGCACGTACTTCGCCGGATCGTGGCCAGCGTGCCCCCGCCAACGCAGGGAGACGCTCTCGATGAGCGTTGGGCCGCCGCCCTCCCGCGCGCGCTCGACCGCGTCGTGGGCGATGCGGTAGACGTCGAGGACGTCCTGCGCATCGATCCGAACGCCGGGCATGCCGTAGGCCCCGGCGCGCTCGGCGATCGTCGGCACCGGGAACTCGAGCTGGTTGGGCGTGGAGTACGCGTACAGGTTGTTGTTGACCACCCAGACGACCGGCAGCTGGTGGATCGACGACATGTTCAGCGCCTCGTGCCACCGCCCGTTCGAGGTCGCACCGTCGCCGCAGATCGCCATGGCCACCCGCGGCTCGCCGCGGAGCTTGTAGGCGAGCGCCGCGCCGCACGCGACGGGGTAGGCGATCGGCAGGTGCGACATCACGGTCCACGTCCGGTTCCCCTGCCAGTCGCCGACGTGGCTGTTGCCGTCGCGCCCGCGCGTGTAACCGTCGATCCGGCCCCAGAACTGCGCCATCACGCGGTTCAGGTCCAGACCCTTGGCGAGCTGCGCCGACAGGTCGCGGTGCGTCGGGAACAACGAGTCGTCCTTGCGGAGGGCGGATGCGACGCCGACGTGCGTCCCCTCCTGACCGCGCCCCGAGTAGATCGCGCCAGGCAGGCGTCCCTGCCGGTACAGGGCCTCCATGCGCTCGTCGAAGTACCGACACAGCTTGAGCGTGGAGAGGAGGTGCGTCAGCTGTTCGTCGGACAGGCCGACGCGCCAGTCCTCGGCGGCGAGACGCTGCTGATCCACCTTCGTCGCCACGTCACGCTCCGTGCAGGGGCTTGCCGGCGAGCGCGAGGAACGCCTCGCCGACGCCCTCGGACAACGTCGGGTGTGGATGGATCAGGGCGGCGACCTCCGCTGGGACCGCTTCCCAGGCGACCGCGAGCATCGCCTCGGAGATGAGGTCGGTGACGTGCGGTCCGACCATGTGGACCCCGAGCACCGGTCCCTCCTTGGCGGCCACGATCTTGACGAGCCCGCCCTCGGCCACGATGTTCGCCTTGCCGATGCCCTGGAGGCTCAGCCGTTCGACCTCGACGTCGTGGCCGCGCTCGACGGCCTGCGCCTCCGTGATGCCGACGGAGGCGATCTCGGGGGAGCAGTAGGTCACCCTCGGGATCTGCGTGTAGTCGATCTCGGGGACCGGGATGCCGGCGATCCGCTCGGCGACCGCGTACCCCTCGGTGAACGAGACGTGCGCGAGCTGCAGCGGCGTCGCCGCGACGTCGCCGATCGCCCACACGTGGGCGGCGGTCGTCCGCAGCTGGCCGTCGACCTTCACGAACCCGCGGTCGAGTTCGACGCCCGCGTCCTCGAGCCCGAGCCCGTCGGTGACCGGCCCCCGGCCGACGGCGACCAGGCAGACGTCGGCGGTCACCGTCTGGGCCTTGCCGCTCGCCTCGAACGAGACCTCGACGTGGTCGCCCGCGTCGCTCACCCCGGTCACGTTCGCCCCGGCGTGCGCCGCGATCCCTCGTCTGCGGAACGCCCGCGCGATCTCCTTCGATAGATCCTCGTCCTCGAGCGGTGCCACCCGGGGCAGCGCTTCGACGAGCGTCACGTCGGCGCCCATCGAGCGGTAGAAGCTCGCGAACTCGAGCCCGATCGCCCCCGCGCCGATGATCACCGCCGAGGTCGGGATCTCCGCATACCACAGCGCCTCGTCGCTGGTGATGATGCGGCCGGTGACCTCGAGGCCCGGCAGGAGCTTCGGCCGAGACCCGGTCGCGAGCACGACGTCGGTCGCGGCGATCGTCCGTCCCGCCACCTCGATGGCCGCACCGGGCTTCAGTACGGCGGAGCCCCGGATCACGTCGATCTCGCGGGCCTTGACCAGTCCGGTGAGGCCCGAGACGAGCTTGTCGACCATCTTGGTCTCGAACGCCTGGACCTGCGTCCAGTCGGGCTCCCCCGAGGCCTTGATGCCCCACTGCTCGGAACGGTTGACCGTGTCCATCACCGCCGCCGACTGCAGCAGCGCCTTGGTGGGGATGCAGCCCCGGAGCAGGCAGGTGCCGCCGAGGCGCTCGTCGCGCTCGACGATGGCCACCCGCTTGCCGAGCTGTGCCGCTCGCAGGGCGCAGGAGTAGCCCCCTGTCCCCGCGCCGATCACGACGACGTCGTATACGTCGGACATCCGAGCGGCCATGCTACCGCGGTTCCGTGCGTCCACTCCCTGAACGTAGGATGACGCGGCGATGGGCGATCCAGACACACGGCACGTGCCGCTCGAGGACCTCCACCGGAGCCTCGGGGCCAAGCTCGGGCCGTTCGGCGGGTGGCTGATGCCGATCGAGTACGGGGGCGTCCTGTCCGAGCATCAAGCGGTTCGAGAGCGCGTCGGCCTGTTCGACCTCAGCCATCTCGGCAAGGTCGATGTCGTCGGGACGTCGGCGTTCGACGCGCTCCAGGGGCTGCTCACCAACGACCTACGCAAGGTGGATATCGGGCGGGCCCAGTACCACCACCTGCTGAACGATCGGGGTGGCGTCGAGGAGGACCTGTTCGTCTATCGCCTGGGTGAGGAGCGCTGGTTCCTGGTGCCGAACGCCGCGAACAAGGACAAGGTGGTCTCCGCCGTCGCGTCGGCCGGGGGCGAGACCGTCGACCACGACGACTGGTGCTTCCTCGGGGTGCAGGGTCCGCGGTCGCATGCCGTGGTGAGCAAGCTCTGGCGGACGGCCGTGGAGCTCTCGTTCCGCGGCTGCCGCACGGTCGACTGGAAGGGGACCGAGGTCGTGCTCGCGAGGACCGGGTACACGGGTGAGCGCGGCTACGAGCTGTTCGCCGGCGGCACCGTGGCGCCGGAGCTGTGGGACGCGCTGACCACGGCGGGGCGTCCGTTCGACATCGAGCCGTGCGGATTGGGAGCCCGAGACGTCCTCCGCCTCGAGATGGGCTACCCGCTCTACGGGCAGGACCTCGGTCCCGAACGCACGACGCTCGAGGCGGGCCTCGGCTGGGCGGTCTCGTTCGACAAGGGGCCGTTCAGGGGCCGCGACGCGCTCGAGCGTCAGCGCGCCGAGGGCCTCCCCAGCCTGCTCCGCGGGCTCGCGACCGCCGACCGGCGCCACATCCCGCGGGCCCATCAGCCGGTCGTCGCGGGCGAGCGCACCGCGGGCGAGGTGACGAGCGGGACCTTCTCGCCGCTCCTCGGACACGGGATCGCCCTCGCCTACCTCTCGCCCGCGGACGCGTTCGAGCCGGGGACCGCCGTCGAGATCGACATCCGCGGCCGTCGCGCTCACGCGGCCGTCGTGCCGACGCCGTTCGTCGACCGCTCGCCGCGCTGAGGGGAGTTCCGCGGTTCAGACCGGCTCGTCGACCGGAGCCGGGACCGGCGTCGCGGCCGCGATCATGTCGGCCACGGAGGAGCCGTTGAACTCGGTGCGCCGGAGCAGGCGATCGAGCAGGAACGGCGCCCGAGGCGACGCCGGCATCACGGCGACGACGACGTACAGGCCGGAGCTCGGGATGCCCACCTCGCGGACCGGCCCGTACCCGGGAGCGGCCACGAAGTAGGCCCACCGTGTCGGCTGGTGACCGACCGTGCACGTCCCGAGCCCGTGGGCGACGAAGTCGCCGGGCGAATCGGGCGCTCCGTGCGCGAACGCGGGGGGGTGCTTGACGACGATGAACTGGCGGGTCGCGCGGCATTGCTCCGAGCCCGTCAGCACGTCGAGCGCCGGCCCGGTCGCCGCGAGGTAGTAGTAGTCGGAGGGGACACCGACGGCGGTCCCGTCGATCCACATCGCGGCGAGCCCCTCGAGGGGCGGTCGGTCCGCCCGCCAGGCCTGGGGTCGCGGACCGGCGACGATCCCCTGCCGCGGGTCGTCGAGCGCGCCGGCGAGCCGCGGGTACCACTCATCGGGGATGAACGCCGACACGGGTCCGGCCGAGACCTCCTGGAAGGGGCTCGGCGACTGTCGGATCGATACGCCTGTCGCACCCGGTCTGGGGGGCGAGGTCGCCGCAGCGTCGCCGCACGCCACAGCGACGAGCCCGATCACGAGCGCCCCGATGAGCTTCTGCACTCCGCCGATCCCGGGGCAGCATAGACCCGCGTTCCCGCTCCCGCTACCCGCTGCTCGCGCCGCACAGGTCGGTTAGCATCCGCCTCAACTGCATAGGTAGAACCCTCAGGGTGGTTCGGGCGGCGCTCGCCGTCCGGACCGGACCGGCCCCGGGCGGATCCCGGGGTCGTGAAGAGGGAAGCCGGTGAGAGACCGGCGCGGTCGCGCCACTGTGACTGGGGAGCGAACCCGACGGAGCCACTGGGACCGGAGCGGTCCTGGGAAGGGTCGGGGGAGCGGTGATCCGGGAGTCAGGAGACCTGCCCTGGAGGGAACCCACGGGTCGTCCTTCGCAAGAAAGGAGACGCGCGTGAGACCCATCCGCATCACCTTCCTCCTCTCGCTGCTCGCGCTGTCACTGGTGGCCGGCGCCTGCGGCGAGGGCTTGGAGCCAGTGGCGGCTGCCGGGCCGACGGCCGCCAGCGCTCCGACCCGCACCACCGACACGTTCCCGGTGACGATCACCGACGACGACGGTTTCCCGGTCACCATCGAGGCCGAACCGCAGCGCATCGTGACCTTCGCGCCCTCGATGACCGAGATCGTGTTCGCCCTCGGCCTCGGCGACCGGCTGGTCGGCGTCTCGGGGCCCTTCGACGACTACCCCGCCGCGGCGACCGACATCTCACAGGTGGGTGGCGCGGGCGACTTCGGCGTCGACCCCAACATCGAACAGGTGGTGGCGCTCGAGCCGGACCTGTTCCTCACGATCGCGGGCGGCGACCAGTGGAAGGCGCGCCTGCGCGACCTCGACGTCCCGGTCGTGACCCTGGACGCGTCGAACCTCGACGACCTGCTCGACGACATCGAGGTCGCGGGGCGGATCACCGGGGCGAGCGACGCCGCGGCGACGATCGTCGGAGACCTGCGGTCCCAGACCGACGAGATCGACTCGGCGCTGGCGGGCACCGCACCCGTCTCGTGCTTCTACGAGACCTTCTATCCGCCCCTGTACACGGTCGGGCCGGGGACCTTCATCTACGACCTACTCGAGCGCGCCGGGTGCGACCCGGTGACCTCCTCGGCCGATCAGCAGTACCCGCAGTGGTCGGTGGAGGATCTCGTCGACGAGAGCCCCGACGTGTACCTCGTCTCGTCCGAGTCCGGAGCCGGCCCGAGGGCGGTCGCGAAGCGAGCGGGCTTCGAGGCGATCGCGGCGGTGGCCGCCGGACGGGTGTACGCGATCGACTCGAGCCTGGCCGAGCGACCCGGGCCGAGGATCGTCCTCGGGCTGCGGCAGATCGCCGAGGCCCTGCACCCGGAGGCCTTCGGCTGACGATGCGACGCGCCGTCCCGTACCGGCGGGTCATGCTCGGGCTCGTCGCCGCGCTGATCGCGGCCTTCCTCGTCGGCGTCGCCGTTGGCGCCGTCTGGGTCTCGCCACTGTCCACGATCCGGCTGATCGGGTGGAAGCTCGGGCTGACAGGTCGGCCCGACGACGTGAGCCATGCGGCCGAGGTCATCGTGTTCCAGCTCCGCCTGCCCCGGGTGCTGCTCGCGGCGATCGTGGGGGGCGCGCTCGCCGCATCGGGCGCCGTGTTCCAGGGGCTGTTCCGCAACCCGCTCGCCGACCCCGCGATCATCGGCGTCTCGTCGGGTGCGGCACTCGGCGCGGTGCTGGTGATCGTCACGGCCGGGGCGGCTTCGCTCGGGGCGTTCGCGGTCCCGCTCGCGGCGTTCGCCGGGGCGGTGGCGACCGCGTTCGTCGTGTACCGGTTGGCGAGGATCGGTCCCGCGGTGCACGTCGCGACGCTGCTCCTCGCGGGGATCGCGATCGCCGCGGTCATCTCGAGCTTCATGTCGCTCGTGATGTCGTTCTCGGGCGAGGAGATCCGCGACATCTACGCGTGGCTGCTCGGCGGTCTCGTCGCGCAGGGATGGCGCTCTGTCGAGATCGTCCTGCCGGTGGTTGCGGTCGGGGTGGCCGGTGCGTGGCTCGTCGCACACGAGCTGAACCTGATCTCGCTCGGCGAGGAACGCGCGGCGCAGCTCGGGGTCGAGCTCGACCGCCTCAAGCGGACCTCGATCGCCGTGGGGGCCCTGCTCGCCGCTGCGGCGGTCTCGGTCGCCGGCGTGATCGGGTTCGTCGGGCTGATGACGCCGCACCTGCTGCGGCTCGTGATCGGCTCCGATCACCGTCGCCTGATCCCTGCGTCGGTGCTGGGCGGCGCCACCTTCCTGATCCTCGCGGACGTGGTCGCTCGGACGATCGTCGCGCCCTCGGAACTCCCCGTCGGGGTCGTCACCGCGCTGCTGGGCGGGCCGTTCTTCATCTACCTGTTGCGACGCGAGGGCAGGAAGGCCGGCTCGCGTGTCTGAGGCGTCGCTCGTCCTGGAACGGGTCTCGGCCACCTACGGTCGTGGACCGGTGCTGCGCGAGGTCGACCTCGAGGTCGGCCCGGGCGAGATCGTCGGGCTCGTCGGGCCGAACGGATCGGGCAAGACGACGCTCGTCCGTGTGGCCTCCCGGACGCTCCGACCCACCTCCGGCCGGATCCGGGTCTCGGGCGCGGACCTGACCGAGATGAACGCGCACGAGGCCGCCCGGCTCGTGGCGGTCGTGCCGCAGGACGTCGTCCCGGCATTCTCGTTCACCGCGCTCGAGCTGGTCCTGATGGGACGTTCGCCATACCGGTCTCGGTGGGGTGGAGGGACGCCGCAGGACTGGTCCCGCGTGCGGGCGGCGATGGCGGCGACGCAGGTCCAGCACCTGGCCGACCGGCCGGTGGACGAGCTCTCGGGTGGCGAACGTCGCCGGGTGGTCCTCGCCCAGGCGCTCGCGCAGGACGCCCCGGTGCTCATGCTGGACGAGCCGACGACTCACCTCGACGTGCGGCACGTCCTGGATCTCCTCGCTATCGTCCGGCGCCTCGCGGAACGTGAGCGGACCGCCGTGCTCGCGATCCACCACGATCTGAACCTCGCGGCATCCACGTGCGATCGCCTGGTCGCGCTCCATCGGGGGGAGGTGATCGCCTCCGGACCGCCCGCCGCCGTGGTGACGCCCGAGCTCCTCCGCGAGGTCTACGGCGTCGAGGCCGAGGTCTCGACCGACCACGCGACGGGTCGCCCGAACGTTCGGATCGGCGTCCCGAGAAAGCCGGCGGCCCCGCTCGGGCGACGGGCGCACATCGTCGGCGGCGCAGGACGGGGCGCGCCCATCATGCGACGACTGGCCGAAGCCGGGTTCGAGGTCAGCGTCGGGGTGCTCCACGGCTCGGACACGGACGCGGACGTCGCCGAGCGGCTCAACCTGGTCCGGGTGAGCGTGCCGCCGTTCTCGGACATCGACGCGGAGGCCGAGCGCGTGTGCCGGGGCCTGATGCGCGAGGCCGACCTGCTCGTCGTGTGCGACGCGCCGTTCGGGCCCGGGAACGTGGCGAACCTGCGTCTCGCGCTGGAGGCGGCGCGGGCGGGCGTCGAGACGATCGTCCTCGAACAGATCCCGGTCGAGGAGCGCGACTTCACCCGTGGGGAGGCGGCGGTGACCTGGCGCGAGCTGCGGTCGTTCGCGACGGTCGTCCGGAGCTACGAGGAGCTCGCCTTGGTGCTCGGCTGAGGCCGGGTTCGCGCGCTCGGTGGCACGGGCTCGGCGGTCCGTCCGACGGATGGGTGGAGCTCATCGAGCGGATCCGACCCGAGGTCCGATGGCCGGCTCACCTGGGCGCCCTCCTGCGCCGGGATCACGAACGACACCCGAGTCCCGCCCGAGGGGAGCGGATCCGCCCACAGGATGCCTCCGTGCTGCACCACGAGCTGTCTCGCCATGTGGAGCCCGACACCGGCGCCGGCGCGCTCCTTCCGCAGGATGTCCTCGCCGGCGGAGAAGGGCTCCTCGAACGCCTTCGAGGCGGTCTGGCGCAACATGCCCTCGCCGTGGTCGGTGACGGACACGACGATGCCCTCGTCCATCGGTCGGCCCTTGAGCTGAACGGCCTCGTCCTCGGGCGAGTAGCGACAGGCGTTGTCCAGCAGCTGCCGAACGATCTCGATGAAGCGCATCGGGTCGGCGGACCCGGGGAGCGTTTCCGGGATCTCGCGTTCGAGCGCGACGGCGGGGAACTGCCGGCCGATCTCGTCGGCCACCTGGCGAAGGAGCGGCGCCAGGTCGACCTCCGAGACCTCGAGCGACAGGGTGCCCCGGTCGAGGTCCGCGACGATCAGCATCTCCTCGATCAACATCGCCAGCTTCTCGAGCGACGCCTCGAGCTGTCCGATGAACCCCTGTTCCTCCTCCGGGGGCAGGCCGCGGTTCTTGAGGACGTAGGCGATCCCCTTCGCGACGGTGACGGGGGTCCGGAGCTCGTGTGAGACGTTCGCGAGGAAGTCGGCCTTCGCGGTGGTCATCGACTGGAGCTGGGCGGTGACCTCGGCGATCGTCGTCTCGAGGGTGGCGACCTGACGCTCCTCGTCGAGGAGCCGGCTCGCGATGTCGGCGGCGACCCGCGGGCTGAGCGCCACCGGACCGGCGTGCACCGCGCGCATCGCCCGGAACACGCCGTCGGGGCCCTCATCCCTGGAGACGTACGCCGCCGCGCCCGCCTCCAGCATCTCCGCGGCGACGATCGGCGAGGCATCGGTCCAGCAGATCACCTTCGTCTCCGGGGTGATGGCCAGCAGGCGTCGGACGAGCTCGGCGCCGGACAGGCTCTCGCTCTCCCCGGCGACGACCAGCTCCGGACGGGTGCGCGCGGAAACCTCGACGGCCCGCTGTCCGTCGGTGACGGTCTCGATCTCGAGTGCCGCCCCGGACTTGATCAGGACGTACTGGAGCTGCGCGAGACCGTCGGGCGTGTCACACAGCACCACCTTCGTGGGCATCGTGTTCCAGGTATCGGCGGATGCCCGAGCGGGTTGAGCGCGGGGGACGCCCGCTCCGACGGAGGGCCTAGGCCTGCCGGAAGGGCGAGCTACTCGACCAGGCCGCTGCGGATCGCGATCGCGACGGCCTGCGCGCGATCGTTCGCGCCGAGCTTCTCGAAGATCCTCTCGAGGTGGGTCTTCACCGTGTGGGGCGAGATCCCCAGGTCGTGAGCGACCTCCTTGGTGGTGGCCCCGTACGCCACCTTCTGGAGGATCTCCTTCTCGCGCCTCGATAGAGGAGGGGCCTCGACACGCTTCTCGGCGATCTGCACCTCCTCGATGAACGCTCGCGTGAGCTGCGGGTGGATCACCGCCTTGCCCTCCAGCGCGAGTCGGGCCGCGTTCACGAGCTCGTCCGCGGACGCGTCCTTGAGGAGGTAACCGGAGACCCCCGCCTGGATGGCCTCCGAGATCGAGGCGCGGGACTCGTCGACCGTGAACAGGATCACCCGGGTGTCGGGGGAGGCCTGCCGGATGGCCTTGGTGGCTTCGATGCCGTTCATGCCCGGCATCCGAACGTCCATGAACACGATGTCCGGCGTGAGCTCGCCCACCTTCACGACGGCGTCCTCGCCGCTGTCGGACTCGCCGACGACGACGACGTCGTTGGCGAGGTCCAGGGCCGCGTGCAGGCCCTCCCGCGTGACGGGGTGGTCGTCGACGATGAGGATGCGGATGGGACCCTCCTCCCGATGCTTCCGTTGGGTATCGGCCGTCAGCGGGTCCTCCTTAGGCAACGTCCCTTAGGATAGAGGCAGACCATCCCCGAAGGAACGATCTCCTATGGACGAGTCCATCTCCCACGACCAGGCCACGGTCGAGGATCCTACGGCCGGAACGGCCGATGAGGCGCGTACGGCCGACGGTGCCTCGAACGGCACCCCGGCCGGTGAGCAGGCTGTGCTCGACGCGCTCAAGCACGTCGTGGACCCGGAGCTCGGCATCAACATCGTCGATCTCGGTCTGGTCTACGACGTGGACGTCTCCGAGACCGGAGCGGTTCACATCGAGTACACGCTGACCACGATGGGGTGCCCGATCGGGCCGCTGATCGAGCACCAGATGCAGTCCTTCCTGGAAGGCGTGCCCGGCGTGACCTCGGTCGAGCCGGAGATGGTCCTTCGTCCGGCCTGGACGCCCGAGATGATGTCCGAGGAGGCCAAGGCGGCCCTCGGGTACTTCTGACGCCGACCGACCGCCACGCCGGCACCTGGCATTGACACTCGGGAACCTCGGTTGTTGACTTGCACCTGCAATTCCCGAGTCGAGGAGTCGGATTCGTGGTTCCGACGAGGTGCGCCGGTCTGGTGGGGGCGATGATCCCCTCCCGCCTGTGCTGTCCGAGGACCCGGCGCCATCCCGGCGCCGACGAGGTCCCGCGCTAGCCCGAGTCCCGAGAACCGTCATACGAGGGGCCGCGCGGCGGCCCCTTTCCGTGTTCCCGGGACCGTTTCCATGGATCTGATGGGGAAGAAGATCGGACCGACAAGGAGGACGACATGGCCGGATACGCCAAGCCGGAGGCGCTGGTCGAGACCGACTGGCTCGAGGAGCACGTCGACGACCCAGCGATCCGGGTGATCGAGGTCGACGAGGACACCGAGGCCTACGAGAAGGGCCATATCCGAGGGGCGGTCGGGTGGAACTGGACGACCGACCTGCACGCGGAGGTGGGTCGAGACTACGTCGACCGGTCCGAGCTTTCGGCGCTGCTGTCGAAGGCCGGCGTCGGGCCCGACACGACCGTGATCGTGTACGGGGGCAACAACAACTGGTTCGCCGCCTACGCGTACTGGGTGCTGAAGCTCCGTGGGTTCGACGACGTGAAGCTGCTGAACGGCGGCCGCAAGAAGTGGGAGCTCGAGAGCCGAGAGCTCATGCAGGACGTGCCGTCGGTCTCGCCGACCGGGTTCTCGATCTCGGGCACCGAGCGCGGGGAGATCCGGGCGCTCCGGGACGAGGTGCTGGGCAAGGTCGGGGGCGCGTCCGGGTTCGTCGACGTCCGGTCGCCCGAGGAGTTCCGTGGCGAGAAGCTCGCCCCCGATCATCTCCCGCAGGAGCAGGCGCAGGTGCCCGGCCACATCGCCGGCGCGACCAACATCCCATGGGCCAAGGCCGCGAACGAGGACGGGACGTTCAAGAGCGCCGCCGAGCTGAGAGCCCTCTACGAGGCCGAGGGCATCACCGCCGACCGCGAGATCATCGCGTACTGCCGGATCGGCGAGCGCTCGAGTCACACGTGGTTCGCCCTGCAGGAGCTGCTCGGCTACCCGGACGTCAAGAACTACGACGGTTCGTGGACCGAGTACGGCTCGCTCGTGGGGGCGCCCGTCGAGAAGGGCTGATCGCCTCCGTCCTTGTCTAGGGGAGGCCCGGGCGGTGAACGCCCGGGCCTCCGCCCGTCCAGCCGTATCGTTGCGTCATGTACGAGTGGCTCCCCGCTGACGTCGAGCTGATGACGGATACGTCCGAAACGGACTGGGTGATCGCACGGCTGCGCCCGTGGGACGAGGACGGCGTTCGCGTCGAGTCGTTCGTGCCCGGCGTGTTCGAGTCCTATGCCCGTCTGGACCACCTCGGAGGCGACCCAATGGACGGCAGCGCTCGAGCGACGCTCGGAGCACTCATGTCGGTAGTGTCCAGGTCGACCCCGCCGAATGATCCCTGCTGGTTCTGCTTGTGGGACGGGTGGGGCACGTGGTGGAAGGGCGCCCACTCCGTCTTGCGGTCCCGTTCTGGACCGCGCATCTCGAGGAGGGAGCGGAAGGAGCTGCGCGCGACGGTTCGCAGCGAGGAGCGGATTGACGCCGAGCGAGACGCCGTGCTGCGACGGACACCTCGCGTCTGCGCCGAGAACCGCGACTACTTCCTCGTTCGCGGACCGCTGTCCTCGGTCGCAGGGTTGGCCGAAGCCGCCGGCGGCCAGTCCCCGAACCTCTGGTGGCCCGAAGACCGATCGTGGTTCGTCTCGACCGAGATCGACGGCGACTCGACGATCATCGGAGGTTCCCTGGTGCTGATCGAAGCCCTCCGAACCTCGAGCCGGCTGCATGCGGTCGAAACCTCCATCGAGGACCTCCTGCACCCTCTGGCGGACCCACCTCCGCGAGCCCCTGACCTGCGGAGATGAGGTACGAAAGCGACGATCGAGTGAATCCGACTCCCCAGGTCGACTTCGCGTGCCCAGCGCGGGTATGCTGAGGAAAGCGTGCGTGCGCCCACCGGAGGGCGCCGAAAGGATCCGTCGTGGCCGTCACACAGGAAGAGCACCTCCAGGAGCTCGCGAAGGGGTACCGCTTCGACTGGAAGGACGCCGACCACTCCGTCTTCGAGCCCAAGCGAGGCCTGTCGCCTGCCGTGGTCGAGGAGATCTCGGCGCTCAAGTCCGAGCCGGACTGGATGCGGAAGTTCCGGCTGAAGGCGCTGAAGCACTTCGAGCGGCGCCCGATGCCCTGGTGGGGCGCCGACCTTTCCGACATCGACTTCGCCAACATCTACTACTTCATCCGCTCGACCGAGAAGCAGGCCAAGAACTGGGACGAGCTGCCCGAGGACATCAAGGGCACCTGGGACAAGCTCGGGATCCCCGAGGCCGAGAAGAAGTACCTCGGCGGCGTCTCGGCGCAGTACGAGTCCGAGGTCGTGTACCACAAGATCAAGAAGGAGCTCGACGACATCGGGGTCCTGTTCACCGACATGGACTCAGCGCTCCGCGACTACCCGGATCTCGTTAAGGAGTACTTCGGGACCCTCATCCCGCCGAACGACAACAAGTTCGCCGCGCTCAACTCGGCGGTGTGGTCAGGTGGCTCGTTCATCTACGTGCCGCCGGGCGTGCACGTCGACATCCCGCTCCAGGCCTACTTCCGGATCAACGCCGAGAACATGGGCCAGTTCGAGCGGACCCTGATCATCGCCGACGAGGGCTCGTACGTGCACTACGTGGAGGGCTGCTCGGCGCCGATCTACACGACTGACTCGCTGCACTCGGCCGTGGTCGAGATCATCGCGAAGAAGGGCGCGCGGGTCCGGTACACGACGATCCAGAACTGGTCGACGAACGTCTACAACCTGGTGACCAAGCGCGCGGCCGCCTACGAGGACGCGGTGATGGAGTGGATCGACGGCAACATCGGCTCGAAGGTGACGATGAAGTACCCGTCGATCTACCTGCTCGGCAAGGGTGCGCGTGGCGAGGTGTTGAGCGTGGCCTATGCCGGCAAGGGCATGCACACCGACGCCGGCGGCAAGGCGATCCACGCCGCGCCCTATACGACCAGCGTGCTGACCTCGAAGTCGGTCTCCAAGGACGGCGGTCGCACCGGCTACCGCGGTCTCGTCCGGATCGAACCGGGTGCCCACCACGCCAAGTCGAACGTCCGCTGCGACGCGCTGATCCTCGACGAGGAATCGCGTTCGGACACGTACCCGTACGTCGAGGTCGAAGAGGAGACGGCGCAGCTCGGCCACGAGGCGAGCGTCTCGCGGATCGGGGAGGACCAGCTCTTCTACCTGATGAGCCGTGGGCTGTCCGAGGCCGAGGCGTCCGCGATGATCGTGAACGGGTTCATCGAGCCGATCACGCGCGAGCTGCCGATGGAGTACGCGGTCGAGCTCAACCGCCTGGTCGAGCTGCAGATGGAAGGCGCGATCGGCTAGCCGCCTCCGCCGATAGGATCCGCACGCGTCGGCGCGTACCATCGCAGCGATGGGTCCGAGGATCTTCGGCATCGCCGCGGTCCGTGCGCCGGTCGTCGCCGTCATCCGGCGGGGTCCGACCGACTGGATGCACCTCGCCCGGTGGGATCTCGAGACCCCTGCGTACGAGCCCGGCGCGTGGCTCCGGGGAACGATCTACCCGCAGCGGTGCGACCTGTCGCCGGACGGCCGATGGTTCTCGTACTTCGCGCTCAAGGCGTCGGCGGAGTGGGAGCTCGGCGCCACGTACATCGTGATCTCGCGGCTGCCCTGGCTCACGGCGCTCGCCGCGTGGGGGATCGGCAGCACGTGGACGCGGGGGCTGCAGTTCGTCGACGATCCCGAGGTGTGCGAGGTCGACCAGCCCGACCTCGGCGACCTCGGCCCGGTGCGCGGACGCTTCGGGTTGCGCCTGTCGCGCGCGGACTCGTTCGCCGTCGAGCGCCGTCGGGGCTGGACCGAGACGGCGGAGACCCCGCCTCGGGCCGCCGACGACGCCTGGGACGAACGCCGCGGCGACCGCATCGTGATGGAGAAGGCCCGTCCGAACGCGTCCGGCTCGGATCGCCTCACCGTCCGAGGCACGTACGCGGCGATCCGCGAGCTGCACGGGACCCGGACCGACCTGCGCTACGAGCTGCGCTCCGCCAACCTCACGCACCATCTCGAAGACGTCCAGTGGGCCGATTGGGACGCCGAGGGCCGGCTGCTGGTCGCGACGGTCGAGGGGCAGCTGCAGATCCGCGACGCCGCCGGTCGAACCGTCCTGTGGGAAGCGGACGAGGGTGCGCTCGAGCCCGACCCGGCGCCGCCGCCCGCCGAGGCGTCGACCTGGTAGCGGAGCGATCCACGACGAAGGAGGCGGATGCGGATGAGGTACGTGCTGATCGCACGTGACGGGACCGATCCAGAGGCCAAGGCGCGGCGCCTGGCCGCTCGCCCCGCGCACCTGGAACGGGTCGGACCGTTCGTCGACCGCGGCCGGATCCTGATCGGCGGCGCGATCTTGGACGACGCGGGCGACATGGTGGGGTCGGTCATGCTCTTCGACTTCGCCACGCGCGAGGAGCTCGACGGGTGGATCGCCGAGGACCCGTACGTCACGGGCGAGGTGTGGAAGGAGATCGAGGTGCGGGACTTCCGGCCTGCCATCGGTGCCTGGCTCCCGGATGACTGACGCCTCCGGGTAGCGAATCCGACCCGGTTGATAGGATTTCGGTCGTGACCACCGCCACCACCGGCTTCGACGAGCACGCCCTGGCGGCGCTGCCCTCGCCGGCGCCGTTCCTCGAGCGCATCCGCCGGCAGGCCTTCGACGAGTTCGAGGCGCTCCCCATCCCGTCGCAGGAGACCGAGGAGTGGCGCTACACCGACCTGGAGGACTTCGGCTTCGACCTGCGGCCGTTCGTCGGGGGCGGCCGGGCGGAGAACCTGGACCAGGTGCCCGACGAGATCCTCGCGGCCGCCGGCCAGGTCGGCCAGCGCGCAGGCCTGCAGATCCAGCGCAACTCGGAGGTGATGGTCTCCCATCTGGATCCCGCGCTCGCGGCCAAGGGCGTGTGGTTCGGCGATCTCGACCGGGCGACCCGGGAACGGCCCGAGCTCGTCGAGCCCTCCCTGCACAGCCTGGTCGCGACCGACCGCTCGAAGTTCACCGCCCTGCACGCCGCCTTCCGAACCGGCGGCACCTTCCTGTACGTCCCGTCCGGCGTCGAGATCGAGCTGCCGCTGCAGACGATGACGTGGATCGATGCCGAGGAGGCGGCGGTGTTCCCGAGGACGCTGCTGGTCGCCGGCGAGAACGCCGAGGTCACGTTCATCGACCGGTACGGCTCGCCGGCGCTCGGCCGGGCGCTCTCCGACGCGATCGTCGAGATCCATGCCGGCCAGGGCTCGCGGGTCCGCTACGTCGCGCTCCAGGAGTACGGCGAGGGCGTGACACACCTCGCGGTCCAGCGGGCTCGTGTCGGCAAGGACGCGAACCTGAAGACGCTCGGCGTGGCCTTCGGGGCGAGCCTCGCGCGCGCGGAGGTGGAGGCGCTCCTCGCCGAGGACGGCGGGAGCTCGGAGATGCTGGGTGTGTACTTCGGCGACGCAGAGCAGCACATCGACCACCGGTCGATCCAGGACCACGTGGGTTCGCGCACCTCGAGCGACCTCCTGTACAAGGGCGCGATGCGTGACTCCTCGAACGCGATCTACGTCGGGACCGTGGTCATCGAGAAGGGCGCCCATTCGTGCAACGCCTACCAGACGAACCGCAACATCTTGCTGTCCGAGCACGCGAGGGCGCACTCGGTCCCGAACCTCGAGATCTTGAGCAACGACCCCACCCGCTGCGGTCACGCCGCGAGCGTCGGCCCCGTCTCGGACGACGAGCTCTTCTACCTGATGAGCCGTGGCATCCCGGAGAAGGAGGCCGAGCGCCTGATCGTGTTCGGCTTCTTCGCCGAGGTCCTCGATCGCGTGGACATCGCCGAGATCCGCGAGGGGCTGGAGCAGGCGATCGAGGACGAGATCGCGAGGGGCGTCCGATGACGCTCGTCCGCATCTGCGGGGTGGACGAGGTCCCGGAGGGCGAGGTCCGCCGGTTCGAGCTCGACCACCGGCCGTTCGCGGTGGCGAACCTCGGCGCCGAGGGCTATCGCGTCGTCGACGCGATCTGCTCGCACGCGCACTACTTCTTGGACGAGGGCGAGGTCGATATCGACGACCAGACGATCGAGTGCCCCAAGCACGGTTCGACGTTCGACCTCAACACCGGTCGGCCGCGGACGCTCCCGGCGACCCAACCGGTCGAGGCGTTCGCGACCGAGATCGAGGACGACGACGTGATGATCGAGGTACCGGAGGAGAGCTGACATGAAGCAACCCGCGACGCTGCAGATCGAGGGGCTCGAGGCAACGGTCGAGGACAAGCCGATCCTGAAGGGGATCGACCTCGTCGTGAAGCAGGGCGAGACACACGCGCTCATGGGCCCGAACGGCTCGGGCAAGTCGACGCTCGCGAACGTGCTGATGGGCCGGCCGGGGTACAGGCTCACGGCCGGGCGGGTGCTGTTCAAGGGCGAGGACATCGCCAAGCTCACCGCCGATCAGCGCGCGCAGCGGGGGCTGTTCCTGGCGATGCAGTACCCGGTGGAGATCCCCGGGGTCTCCGTCGTCAACTTCCTGCGGACGGCGTACAAGAGCGTCAAGGGCGAGGAGATCAACGCGCTGGAGTTCCGCAAGCACATGAAGGCGAAGATGCAGCTGATCGGCGTCGAGGACGAGATGGTCCAGCGGTACGTGAACCAGGGGTTCTCGGGTGGGGAGAAGAAGAAGAACGAGATCCTGCAGCTCGCGGTCCTCGAGCCCGAGATCGCCGTGCTCGACGAGACGGACTCGGGCCTGGACATCGACTCGCTCAAGGCGGTCGCCGGCGGCGTTGCGCAGCTGATCGGGCCCGACCTCGGGGTGCTGCTGATCACGCACTACCAGCGGATCCTGAACTACATCACCCCCGACTTCGTCCACGTGATGATCGACGGGCGTATCGTGAAGTCCGGCGGCAAGGAGCTCGCGCACGAGCTCGAGGAGAAGGGGTACGAGGGCGTCCGCACTGAGCTCGGCCTGGGCGAGCCCCTCGCGACGGCGTAGGAGGCAGATGGTGGCGGTCACGGAGCAGCGCTCGGCGGGCCTCGACGTCGCCCGGATCCGCAAGGACTTCCCGATCTTGGAGCGGACCGTCGAGGGCAGGCCGCTCGTGTACCTGGACTCGGCCGCGACGTCGCAGAAGCCCAACCAGGTGATCGACGCCGAGGCCGACTTCTACCGCAACCACAACGCGAACGCGCACCGCGGCATCTACCTGCTCGCCGAGGAAGCCACCGAGCTCTACGAGCAGGCGCGGGCGAAGCTCGCCCGGTTCGTCGGCGCGCCGCAGCCCGAGACGATCGTGTTCACGCGCGGCACGACGGAGTCGACGAACCTCGTCGCGTACGCGTGGGCCCGCCGGGTCCTGCACGAGGGCGACGAGATCCTCCTGTCCGAGATGGAGCACCACTCGAACATCGTGCCCTGGCAGCTCGCCGCGCGGGACACGGGCGCGGTCCTGCGCTATCTCCCCCTCACCGACGACGGGCTGCTCGACCTGTCCGACCTCGGCTCCCTCCTGACCGAGCGGACCAAGCTGCTCGCGATCACCGGCATGTCGAACTCGCTCGGCACGCTGCCGCCGGTCCGGGAGCTGGCCGACGCGGCGCACGCGGTCGGCGCGCTCGTGCTCGTCGACGGCGCGCAGCTCGTGCCGCACGTCCCCGTGGACGTCGCCGAGCTCGACTGCGACTTCCTCACGATCAGTGGCCACAAGATGCTCGGTCCGACGGCCTCGGGCGGGCTGTTCGCCAAGCTCGAGCACCTCGAGGCGATGGACCCGTTCCTGGGCGGCGGGCACATGATCGAAGAGGTCTTCCCCGACCGATCGACCTGGAACGACGTCCCGTACAAGTTCGAGGCCGGGACGATGAACATCGCGCAGGAGGTGGGCCTCGGGGCGGCGATCGACTACCTGGAGGCACTCGGAATGGACGCGGTCCGCGAGCACGAGGAGGAGATCACCGCCTACGCGATCGACCGTCTGCTGGGCGCTCGGGGCGCGCGTGTTCGGGCCCACGGACGTTGGCGTGCGCGGGGGCGCGGTGAGCTTCTGGTACCGAGGCGTCCACCCGCACGATCTCGCGACGATCCTGAACGAGGAGGGCGTCGCGATCCGGGCCGGGCACCATTGCAACCAGCTCGTGATGCGACGCTACGGCGTGCCGGCGACGGCGCGCGCGAGCTTCTACGTGTACAACTCCAACGACGAGGTCGATGCCCTCGTCGAGGCTCTCGGCAAGGCCGAGAGCGTGTTCGCCTGAGGGGGAGACGGTGGCGCTCGACGACATCTACAAGGAAGTCATCCTCGACCACTACAAGAACCCGCGGAACAAGCGCGAGATGCCCGATGCCGAGCTCACGTGCTCCAAGAACAACCCGCTGTGCGGCGACGAGATCACCGTGTTCGTGCACGAGGATGACGGCAAGGTGCTCGATGTCTCGTTCGTCGGCCAGGGATGCTCGATCAGCCAGAGTTCGGCATCGATGATGACGGAGGCCGTCGCCGGCAAGACCCGCGAAGAGGTCGAGGAGCGGATCGGCGCGTTCCGCGGGATGATGGCCGGCGAGGTCGAAGCCGACGAGGACGCGTTCGGCGAGCTCGTGGCGCTCAAGGGCGTCGTGAAGTACCCGGTCCGCGTGAAGTGCGCGGTGCTCGCCTGGGACGTGCTCCAGGACGCCCTGGTGGGTGAGGGGTCGGCGGAGGGGTCGGCCGCCCACTAGCGAGGACGGGCCGGCCGCTCTAGCCGGCCCGCGCCGCCAGGTATCCCTCGGCGCCGACGGGCCGCTCGTCGTGCGTCAAGGGGACGGCTCGCACCTCGAACCCGGCCTCGGAGATCAGCCGGAGCCAGGTCCCGCGCGGGAACAGGCCGCAGAGGTGCTCGTCGAGCTCGGTGTGGACCGAGCCGTCCGGCTCGTGGAAGACGTACGTCAGGTCCATCCGGACCGTCGTGTCGCGGGGGTCGGGATCCCAGGTCCACTCGAGGTAGCGCAGGGCCCGATCGGGGCCGTCGTGTCCGCCGTGCTCCGTGGCGGGCTCGAAGGTCTCGGTCACGTGATCGGGGACGAACAACGCGATCCCGCCCGGGCGACAGTGCGTGAACGCGGTCGCGAACACCGCGCGGAGGTCGTCCTCGGTGGTCATGTAGGCGATCGCGTCGTGCACGAACACGGCGTCGAACGTCCTCCCGAGCCGCACGGTGCGCATGTTGCCCTCGATGTGTTCGCACTCTGGGTTCAGCCGCCGACTGACCTCCAGCATCTGCGGTGAGCGATCGACGAGCGTGAGCCGGAAGTGCGCCTTCAGGTGCGACGCGTTGTTGCCGCCACCCGATCCGAGCTCCAGCACATCGCGAGCGGCACCTCCGGACGCTCCGTCGATCAGCCCGCGATACTCATCGGCCTCCTCGGCGTAGTCCTCCGGCGCCGAGAGCAGCGACCACCACTCGGCGAGCTCTCGGTAAAGCCTGGGGAGCTCATCCATGGTCCCGAGCCTAGTCCACGCCTCCGGCCGCCCGCCCTCCGAGGCTCTAGGCTTCGCGGGTGCCGAAGCTCCGACCCTCGCTCGACTGGCTGCTCGTGCTCGTCCCGGTCTCGATCGTGCTCGAGGTGGCCGGTGGCAACGAGCTCCTGATCTTCCTGACCGCGGCCGGCGCGATCCTGCCACTCGCCGGGCTCATCGGGCGATCGACCGAGCAGCTCGCGCTGCACACGGGCCCGCGGATCGGCGGCCTCGTGAACGCGACCTTCGGCAACGTCACGGAGCTCGTGATCGCGGTCTTCCTGATCCTGGACGACCAGACCGACATCGTGAAGGCCTCGCTCACCGGCTCGATCCTGGGGAACCTGCTGCTGGTCCTCGGCCTGTCCTTCCTGGTGGGTGGTCTGAAGCACGAGGAGCAGACCTACAACGCGCGATCGGCGTCGATCCACGCGACCTCGCTGGTCCTCGCCGTGACCGCCCTGCTCATGCCCGCGCTCTTCGCCCTGTCCCAGAGCACCGAGACCGAGTTGGAACGTGAGGTGGTGAGCGGCACCGTGGCGGCCGTTCTGATCGCGCTCTACGCGGCGGCCCTGTTCTTCACCCTCGTCACGCACGAGCACCTGTTCCGGACGCCCTCGCCCGACGAGCATGCCTCCTGGTCCCGCGGCAAGGCGATCGGCGTGCTGCTGGTCGCGACCGCGTTCGTGGCGCTGGAGGCGGAGTTCCTCGTGGCCTCGCTCGAGCCCGCGCTCGAGGACCTCGGCCTGTCCGAGCTGTTCGTCGGCCTGATCGTGATCCCGATCATCGGCAACGCGGCCGAGCACTCGTCGGCGATCATGTTCGCCCTGCGCGACAAGGTGGACGTGACCCTCGAGATCGCGATCGGCTCGTCCACCCAGATCGCGTTGTTCGTGGCGCCGGCGCTCGTGTTCATCAGCCTGTTCGTCGGCCACCCGATGGACTTCGTGTTCAGCACGTTCGAGGTGGCCGCCGTGGCGCTGTCGACCGTGCTGGTGTTCATGATCTCGAGCGACGGTCGGAGCAACTGGCTGGAGGGTGCGCAACTGACGGGGGCGTACGTCATCATGGCCATCTCCTTCTTCTTCGTGGAGGCGCTGTGAGGTGGTCGGCACGTCTGGTGACGGGCTTCGCCATGCTCCTGTGGCTCGTCCTGTCCCCATCGCCGGCCCAGGCTCAGGGGTTCGTCCTCGAGTCGACCCCCCGCTTCGACGTGAACATCGTGATCGAACCCTCCGGTGATCTCCTGGTCACGGAGACCATCGTGCAGGAGTTCGGCTCGACCCCCCGGCACGGGATCATCCGGTTCATCCCGGACCGGCTCCGCTACGACGACGAGTTCGACCGCGTGTACCCGATCGACCTCGTGTCCGTGCGCACGTCCGCGAACACCCCCGACGACGTCGAGACCAAGGAGGAGAACGGCAACTTCGTGATCCGGATCGGCGACCCCGACACCACCATCACGGGGCGGCACACGTACGAGATCGTGTATCGGGTCCAGGGCGCGATGAACGGGTTCGCGGACCACGACGAGCTGTTCTGGAACGCGATCGGTGACCAGTGGGAACAGTCGATCGGCCAGATGAACGTCCGCGTGAGCGGACCGGAACCGATCACTCGCGTCGCCTGCTTCCAGGGAACCTCGGGTTCGACGGTCTCATGCGACTCGGCCGAGATCAGACACGAGAAGGGGAAGGGCGACGCCGTGTTCACGGAGTCGAACCTCCCGGCGTTCCAGGCGATGTCGGTGGTGGTCGCGCTCCCGCCGGGAACCGTCGCGAGCACGGCTCCGATCCTCGACGAGCGGTGGAGCCTCGGCGAGGCGTTCAGCCGCACGCCGCTCACGGTCGGCGGAGGTACGGGGCTGCTCCTGCTGGTGATCGGCGGGCTCGGCGTCATGATGTGGCGCCGCGGCCGTGACGTCCGGTTCAAAGGGTCGCAGATCGACCAGGTGATGGGCGGTCCCGACGACGCCGAGACGCAGGCGGTCCCGTTGCTCGAGAAGAACACGTCCGTGGTCGAGTTCGCGCCGCCCGAGGGCCTGCGACCGGGGCAGGTGGGGACCCTGATCGACGAGGAGGCGAACACCCTCGATGTGAGCGCCACGATCGTCGACCTCGCCGTTCGCAAGTACCTGGTGATCGAGGAGATGCCCAAGACCTGGATGCTGGGCAAGGCCGACTGGAACCTGCGCCGCCTCCCCGATCCCGAGGGCGACGAGCTCCTGCCGTACGAGATGAAGCTGCGCGACGGCCTGTTCGAGGACGGCGACCAGGTCGAGCTCTCGGCGTTGCGGAAGACGTTCGCCGAGCGCCTGCAGAAGGTCAAGGAGGCCCTGTACGACGACATGGTCGTCCGCAAGTGGTTCCTGCGCCGACCCGATCGGGTCCGGCAGACGTGGGCGGTGATCGGCGTGCTCGCGTTGTCGGCCGGGATCGCTCTCACGATCGTGCTGGCGTACTTCACGAGGCTCGGCCTGCTGGGCGTCCCGTTCGCGATCGGCGGGCTGCTGCTGCTCATCGGGGCGAAACGGATGCCGGCCCGGACCGCCAAGGGGACGGCGATGACTCGCCGCGTGAACGGGTTCCGCATCGTGATCGAGAAGGCCGAGGAGCACATGTCGAAGTGGGCGGAGCAGGAGAACGTGTTCACCCGGCTCCTGCCGTACGCGGTGGTCTTCGGGGTCACGGACAAGTGGGCGAAGGCGTTCGAGTCGCTCGGGCAGCTGCCCACCGACACCACCTGGTACGTGAGCAGCCGGCCGTTCGTCTACGCGCAGTTCGCCGACAGCATCGACTCGTTCACGGTCACGACGAGCGGCACGATCGCCTCGACGCCGGCCGGATCGGGCTCGAGCGGCTTCAGCGGCGGCGGTGCCGGCGGAGGCGGGGGCGGCGGGGGTGGAGGCTCCTGGTAGGGTCGCCGCCCAGACCGGGACGACCGATCTGGATGACCGGACCGGGGTGACCGCGGGGTTCGCGAACGCGATGGACATCGTCTTCAGCCAGGATCCCCGGGACTTCGCCCGCCGCGACTGGTCGGGGCTCGTCACAGCCGACCCGGCGGGGACGTTCTTCCACACGCCCGGTTTCCTGAAGCTGTACTGGGAGGAGTTCGCGGACCATCCCGACCACCTGCTCCTCGCGTTCGCCGAGGAGGACGGGGAGCAGGTCGGCGCGGTTGCGTTCGAGCGGGTCGGCCCGATGCTCCGATTCCTGGGCGGCACCGAGGTGACCGACTACATGGGCCCGGTCGCGTTGCCGCGGAAGCAGCCGACCGTGGCGAACGAGCTGTTCGCGGCGCTCGCGCGCCTCGACGACTGGAACGAGGCCGACCTGCGTGGACTGCCGCAGGACCGGCCGTGGCTCGCGATCCTCACCGAAGCGGCTGCGGGGCAGGGGTTCGCGACGGAGGTGCTCGAGGATCAGAACGGGGTCGCGCCCTTCCTGCCTCTGCCCGGCTCGTACGAGGAGTACCTGGAGCGACTGCCCTCCAAGCTGCGCCACGAGATCAGACGCAAGGCACGGCGTTTGGAGGCCGAGATCGGTCCGTGGCACATCTGCCTCGCGACGGAGGATTCGCTCGAGGCGTTCCTGGATCGCTTCGTCGAGCTGCACCGCACGAGCGAGGGCCCGAAGGGCGTCTTCATGCAGCCGGGGATGGAGATCTTCTTCCGCCGGCTGGGGGAGGCGTTCCTGCCGCTCGGCGTGTTCAGCCTCACGTTCATCGAGACGGTCGAGCACGAGAAGCTCGCGGGCTCGATCGGGTTCCGGTTCGAGGGCACGTACGCCCTCTACAACTCGGCGTTCGACCGCGCCTACCAGCCCGTGTCGCCCGGCATGGTGCTCGTGGGTGAGGACATCCGCATCGCGATCGAGGCCGGGTGCTCCGCCTTCGACATGCTGAAGGGCGACTACGCGTACAAGTACCGGTTCGGCGCGGCGCCGAGGCCGATCAAGCGGTTGGTGGTGCGGCGGTGAGTCGGGCGATCGTGTGGACCGGACGTGTTGCCCATCCCCGATATCGTGGGGTGGCGCGAGGGACCGCCGCCGGGACGTCGCTACTCGACGAACGCGCGCAGGAGCTCGAGGACGATGATCGCGAGCGCCTCGTCGCCACCGACGACGAGGTCGCCGTCATCCAGGTAGTCCTCCGCCGCCACCCGCCTGCCGGCGACGAGCGCGAACGCCGTTCCGCGACCGTCGATGAACGCGTCGGGCTTCTTGTCCTCGGGGGGAGACGTCCGCGGCTCGAGACCCCAGTGCCACGTGCCCTCGCCCACGCCCTCGAGGTCGACCTGGATGCTTCGGCCTGGGAACGAGAGGCCCGCCTGCCCGAGCGCCCAGGGGAGCATCCGGATCGCCAGGTCGTTGGTCAGGTAGACCGGCCAGTGCTGCGGATTCTCCTCGAGACCCGAACCCTCGCGGACGTCCTCACCGTGGAACCACCACTCGATGGTCCGTGACTGGATCAGGTAGCGGACGCCGATCTCGCCGGCGACCCACTCCACCCGCTTCGTCCTCCAGTCCTCGTCGGACAGCCGGGCGGCCTGGACGAGGAAGGCCTCGGCCGCCTTGCCCCAGTCCGTGATGAGCTGGCGGGTCGGGACGTCCTCCTGGACCTTGACGGCCCACTCGTTGAAGCCGTTCACCCACAGCTCGCCGTCGTTGGCCCCCCGGAACGCCTCGAACTCGGTCGCCGGCTCGCCGGCCAGGAGCTGCGCGGCCGCCGTGTCCTGGGCGGCGAGGTGGGCCACGATGTCTCGGTTCCGCCATCCGGCGCAGACGCTGTCGGCATCCCAGGCGTCGGGGGCCGCGTACTGCATCGTCCGCCCGAGACGCCCCCGCTCCGCGTGGGCGATCCCGAGCATCTGGGTTCGGTCGATCGTCACGTGGCCGCTCCTCGCCTGTACCCGCTCCGCACGTCGGCTCTGGTCCTGGGACCGAAGCGGCCGCGGCCGCCTCGGCCGCCTCGGCCGCCGTATCGTACCGGCCGACGCGCCGCCGATATCGTTGGACACGTGAGCAAGGCGATCGAGCGCTTCCTGGACTCGGCCCGGGTGCTGGGGCATCCGGTCGAGGTCCGTCGCTTCCCCGAGGGGACCAAGACCGCCCCGGACGCGGCCCGAGCGATCGGCTGCGAGGTGGCGCAGATCGTGAAGTCGCTCGTCTTCGTCGCGGATGCCGAGGCCGTGCTGGCGCTCACGAGCGGGGCCAACCGGGTCGACGTCCGGCGTCTCGCGGCCCTTGCAGGAGCCTCCGGGGCTCGGCGAGCGAACCCGGAGGAGGCGCGGGCGGCCACGGGGTTCGCGGTGGGCGGGACCCCGCCGTTCGGGCATCCCGGGCACATCCGGACGTTCATGGACCGGGATCTGCTCGCCTTCGGGGAGATCTGGGCGGCGGCCGGGACGCCGGACGCGGTCTTCCGGACCACCCCCGACGAGCTGCTGCGCACGACCGGCGCGGAGGTCGTGGACCTCAAGGAAACCCCATCCCGGGGGTAGGAAAGCCCTGCCGAACCGGTAGAATCGTTGGACCGACCGAACACGTCTCCCACGGAGGATCGATGATCCAGCTGACCGAATCCGCAGCCGGCAAGGTGAAGGAACTCCTGGTCGAGGAGGGTCGCTCGGACATCGCGCTGCGGGTGGCCGTCCAGCCCGGCGGATGCTCGGGCCTGCGGTACGCGATGTACCTGGACGACCAGCTGTCGGACAAGGACGTGGCCGAGGAGCAGTTCGGCGTCAAGGTCGTGATCGACCGGATGAGCGTCCCGTACCTGTCGGAGGCGAAGATCGACTTCGTCGATTCGCTCGAGGCGTCCGGCTTCACGATCGACAACCCCGTCGCGCAGGGCTCCTGCGCCTGCGGGCACTCGTTCCACTAGCGCGGCCGCGGATCGACGGCCGAACGGCCGACCCTCAGACCGCGTCTAGGGCCGCCTTCATCCCGTGCCGGAGCTCGTCCAGCTCGCCCGGGTCAAGGACGAGTGCCGGTGAGACCTGCAGGGCCCCGATCCCCAGGGCGCGGGTGAGGATCCCGTTCGTCCGGCACGCCGAAACCACACGAGCCGGGAGCGCCGGTTCGGCCTCGAGCGCCTCGTTCGCGAACTGGACGGCGGCGAGCACGCCGGTCCCGGCTCGGACCTCGCCGACCAGCTCGTGCTCGGCGAGCGGGGCGAGCGAGGCCGCGAGATCGCGCTCCAGCTCGAGCGGCGCGCTTCGGCAGGGCCTCGCGCTCCATCACGTCGAGGTTCGCGAGCGCGGCCGCAGCGGCGCTCGCGTGGCCCGAGTACGTGTAGCCGTGACGCCACAGGCCGGCGTTCGGCCGCCAGAAGGGCTCGGCCACCCATGGCGCGGCGATCACCGCGCCCATCGGCAGGTAGCCGCTGGTGATGCCCTTCGCGCAGGTCACGATGTCCGGCTGGAGTTCCCACCGCGAGCTCGCGAACCAGTCGCCGACGCGTCCGAACCCGGTGATCACCTCGTCCGCGACGAACAGCACGCCGGCCTCCCGGCAGATCGCCCGCACCTCGTCCAGGTAGCCGTCGGGAGGCGGCGAAGACGCCGCCGGCACCGATCACCGGCTCGCAGAAGAACGCGGCCGACCCGCTCGGGCCCGGCGAACGCGATCGCCTCGCGGAGCGCCCCCGGCGAGTCCCACGCGACCTTCACGACATCGCCGACCAGCGGACCGTGTCCGGCGGCGTTGGCCTCGATGCCCGCGAGGCTCGTCCCCGCCACGTGCATGCCGTGGTACGCGTGCTCGCGGGTGACGAGCAGCGTGCGCTCGGTCTCGCCGAGGAGCTGCCAGTACCGACGGGCCATCTTGGTCGCGGTGTCGATCGAATCCGAACCGCCACTCGTCAGGAAGACCTTCGAGCCCTCGACGGGCGCGATGGCTCCGACGCGCTCGGCGAGTTCGATCGCCGGGCGGTTCGAGAGGTCGCCGAAGGTGCGAATACGCCGAGAGACGGACGAGCTGGCGATGCGCCGCCTCGGCGATCTCGTCGCGGCCGTACCCGACGTTGCAGTACCACAGGGCCGCGGTCGCGTCGAGGTACCGGCGGCCGTCCTCGTCCCAGACGTGGACCCCATCGCCGCGATCGATGACGAGCTCGCCCCCGGTCTCGACGGCGGCCATGTCGGCGAAGGAGTGCCAGAAGGTTCCCACGGGCTCGCCCACGGTAGCAGCCCCGCCATGGGGGACCGGGGAGCCGGCAGGATGCTTAGGTCGGCTCGTACGCGAGGTTCGGGCGGAGCCAGGTCTCGGCCTCGCGGCGGTCCATCGCGCAGCGAGCCGCGTAGTCCTCGACCTGGTCCCTGCCGAGGCGGCCGACGTTGAAGTACCGCGCCGCCGGGTGCGCGAAGTACAGGCCCGAGACGCTCGCCGCCGGGGTCATCGCGAAATGCTCGGTGAGATCGATGCCGGCCGCGGGCGCGTCCAGGAGCTCGAACAGCGTCGCCTTTCGAGTGTGGTCGGGGCAGGCCGGGTAGCCGAACGCCGGCCGGATCCCGCGGTAGCGCTCGGCGATCAGCTCCTCGCTGTTCATCGCCGGCGCCCGACTCGTACCACTCGCGGCGGGCGCGCTCGTGCAGCCACTCGGCGAACGCCTCCGCCAGCCGATCGGCAAGCGCCTTGACCATGATCGCCTGGTAGTCGTCGTGATCGGCCTCGAACCGCGCCGCGAGCTCGTCGGCGCCGAGACCGGCCGTGACGGCGAACGCGCCCACGTGGTCGCTCAGGCCCGACCCCACCGGCGCCACGAAGTCGGCCAACGACCGGCTCGGCCGGTCGTCGCCGTGATCCGCCTGCTGCCGCAGCATCGGGAACCGGCGTCCGTCCGAGAGCACGACGTCGTCGCCCTCGGCCGACGCCGGCCAGAACCCGTAGACGCCCCTCGCCGACAGCGACCGTTCGTCCACGATGCGGTCGAGCAGCTGGTTCGCGGCCTCGAACAGCTCGCGGGCCGCCCCCCCGTACCGGGGGTGGTCGAGGATCTGCGGGTACCGCCCCTTCAGCTCCCAGGCCGAGAAGAAGAACGTCCAGTCGATGTAGGGGCGGAGCTCGGCGAGCGGGGGTTCGACGACGCGCGCGCCGGTGAAGGCGGGTTCGGGGAGGTCCTCCTGACGCCAGACGATCGGGGTCCGGCGCTCGGCCGCGATCCGGTAGGGCAGGAGCGGCTGGGCCTCGCGCTCGGCATGGAGCCGTCGGAGGCGGTCCTGGTCCTCGCGGTTGACCTGGTCGAGCTTGGAGCGGCGGTCGGGATCGAGCAGGTCGGAGACGACCCCCACCACGCGAGATGCGTCGACCACGTGGACGACCGGCTGCCCGTACTCGGGGGCGATCCGAACGGCCGTGTGCTGCCGCGAGGTCGTTGCGCCGCCGATCAGGAGCGGGAGGTCGAGGCCGCGCCGCTCCATCTCCTTGGCGACGCCCTCCATCTCGCCGAGCGATGGCGTGATGAGGCCCGAACAGCCCACGATGTCGCACCCCTCGGACACGGCGGTGTCCAGGAGCACGTCCGGCGGGACCATGACGCCGAGGTCGATCACCTCGTAGTTGTTGCAGCCGAGGACCACGCCGACGATGTTCTTGCCGATGTCGTGCACGTCGCCCTTGACGGTGCACAGGATGACCTTGCCCTGCGCGCGCGAGCTCTCGACGCCGAGGCGCAGCTTCTCCTGCTCCATGAACGGCTCGAGGTACGCGACCGCCCGCTTCATCGCCCGTGCGCTCTTCACGACCTGTGGCAGGAACATCTTGCCGGCGCCGAACAGGTCTCCGACGACCTGCATCCCGGCCATCAGGGGACCCTCGATCACGTCGAGGGGCCGCTCGAGGCCCTGCCGGGCCTCCTCGGTGTCCTGCTCGATGAACTCGTCGATCCCGTGGACGAGCGCGTGCTTCAGGCGCTCCTCGACCGAGGTCTCGCGCCAGGACAGGTCGAGCTCCTTCCTCATGGCGCCGCCCTTGACGGTCTCGGCGAACGAGACCATGCGCTCGGTCGCGTCGGGACGCCGGTCGAAGATGATGTCCTCGACGTGCTCGAGCAGGTCGGCCGGGATGTCCTCGTAGAGCGCGATCTGCCCAGCGTTCACGATCGCCATGTCCAGGCCTGCGGCGATCGCGTGGTACAGGAAGGCGGAGTGGATCGCCTCTCGGACGGCGTCGTTGCCCCGGAAGCTGAACGAGAGGTTGGAGACCCCGCCCGACACCTTCACGCCCGGCAGCCGCTCCTTCAGCAACCGGGCGGCGTCGATGAAGGCCTTCCCGTAGGCGTTGTGCTCCTCGATCCCCGTGGCGATCGCGAGGATGCAGGGGTCGACGACGATGTCCTCGGGGACGTAGCCGGCTCGCTCGATCAGCAACCTAACCGAGCGCTCGAGGATCTCCAGCTTCCGTTCGACGGTGTCGGCCTGCCCCTGTTCGTCGAACGCCATCACGACGACCGAGGCGCCGTAGCGCTTGATCCGCCGGGCCTTGTCGAGGAAGTCCTCCTCGCCCTCCTTCAGGCTGATCGAGTTCACGATGCCCTTGCCCTGCAGGCACTTCAGGCCGGCCTCGAGGACGTCCCACTTGGACGAGTCGACCATCACCGGCACGCGGGCGATCTCGGGCTCGGTCGCGATCAGGTTGAGGAAGGTGGTCATCGCCTTCACGCCGTCGAGCAGGTCGGCGTCCATGTTCACGTCCAGCATGTTCGCGCCGCTGCGGACCTGGTCGGCGGCGATCTCGACGGCGGCCTGGTAGTCGCCGGCTTCGATCAGCCGGCGGAACCGTGCGGAACCCGTGACGTTCTGTCGTTCGCCGACCATCACGAAGCCGGTGTCGGGCGTGATCGAGAACGGCTCGAGCCCGCTGAAGGCCGTCACGTTCCCGGCCGCGGGCACCTTCCGCGGCGGGAGCCCGGCGACCGCGTCGGCGATCGCGCGCACGTGCTCGTCGGTGGTCCCGCAACATCCGCCCAGGATGTTCGCGAGACCGCTCTCCGCGAACTCGCGGAGGTACTTGGCGGTGGTTTCGGGCCGCTCGTCGTATCCGCCGAAGGCGTTCGGGAGCCCGGCGTTCGGATGGCAGGTCGTGTACACGGGGGCGATCCGCGCGAGCGACTCGAGGTACGGACGCATCTCCGCGGCGCCGAGCGCGCAGTTGACGCCGACGGTGAGGGGTTCGGCGTGGGCGACCGACAGCCAGAAGGCGTCGATGGTCTGACCGGAGAGGGTGCGGCCGCTGCGGTCCGTGATCGTGACCGAGATCATGAGCGGCATGTCCGGCGCGACGTCGGCGGCGGCGGCGATCGCCGCCTTGGCGTTCAGCGTGTCGAAGATCGTCTCGATCAAGAGGAGGTCGACCCCGCCCTCGACGAGCCCGCGGATCTGCTCCGCATAGGCCTCGGCCATCCGGTCGAACGTGACCGTTCGGTAGGCGGGCTCGCTCACCCGTGGCGAGAGCGAGAGCGTCTGGTTGGTCGGCCCGACCGACCCCGCCACGAACCGGTCGGCCCCGAACGCGTCGACCGCGCGACGCGCGATCTCGGCGCCCGCGCGGTTGATGTCGAGCACCGCCTCCTCGAGTCCGTAGTCGGCCTGGGCGATCGCCGTCGCGGTGAACGTGTTGGTCGTGACGATATCGGCGCCGGCCACGAGGTACGAACGGTGGATGTCCTCGACGACGTCGGGCCGCGTCAGGTTCAGCAGGTCGGGATCGCCCTTCACGTCGCGCTGGTGGTCCGCGAAACGCTCACCCCGGTAGTCGGCGTCGGCGAGGGTCCGAGCCTGGATCGCGGTCCCGTAGGCGCCGTCGAGCACCAGGATCCGTTCGGCGAGCAGCGCTTGCAGCCGGTCACGCATGCGTCAACGCTAGCGGGCGTTCCCCGGCGTGACCAGCGTTGGCTGCGCGGTGTGCCGCCCGACCGGCCACCTGGAGTAGGCTGCCCACTCGGCATCCCGATCGTGTGGAGGGCGGGTCGTGGGCAAGGACGTGTTCGAACCTCTCACGAGCGCGGTCCCCGGTTCGATCGCGAGCGGGGGGATCGGCGAGTCCGGCCCCACCGCGCCGCGGCGCCCGGACCGGCCGCTCGGCAAGCGGGGGGCCGACCTGCTCGCGCAGGTCCCGTTGTTCGAGGGCCTGTCCCGCCGCCATCTGAAGCAGATCGCCGAGCACGCCGACGAGATCTGGTTCCGCGAGAACGAGACGGTCATCGAGGCGAACCGTCCCGGCGGAACGTTCTTCGTGATCGTCGAGGGCGAGGTGAAGGTGATGCGGGGCAACCGCGTGATCGCTCGGGCCGGCCCGGGCGAGTTCTTCGGGGAGATCTCGCTGCTCGACGGGGGGCCGAGGACGGCCTCGGTGGTCGCGGGCTCGCCCGTCCTCGCGGTCCGGCTGTTCAAGACCTCGTTCGACAAGGTGGTGACGCAGGAGCCGAGGGTGGCCGCGAAGATCCTCGCCGTCGTGGCCCGGCGCCTGCGCGAGGCGGAGAGAACGATCAGCACCTG
Source organism: uncultured Actinomycetes bacterium (assembly GCA_963706005.1). Taxonomy (GTDB): domain Bacteria; phylum Actinomycetota; class UBA4738; order UBA4738; family HRBIN12; genus DASSJM01. The sequence goes on along the minus strand of CAVPLL010000005.1, from coordinate 263,505 downwards.
ATGCTCGGCATCGTCTGGTACTCCTGGTGGAAGTTCCTGCACGTCGCGGGCGTGATCGCGTTCGTGAGCTTCCACGGCGCCTCGATGATGGCGGCGCTCCGTTTGCGCAAGGAGCGAGATCGCGGTCGCATCGCGACGATGCTCCAGCTCTCGGGCTCGTCGGTGACGGGGATGTACGTCTCGCTCGCGTGGCTCATCGTGTTCGGCGTGATCGCCGGGATCCAGGGCGACTACTGGAACGACGGCTGGTTCTGGATCTCGATCGGCCTGCTCGTCGTGGTGGTCGGCGAGATGTCGGCCGTCGCCCGCCCGTACTACGAGCGCGTGAAGGAGGCCGTCGAGGTCCGGCCCTCGGGCGTGCCGCGTCGGAGCGACGAGGAGCTGGAGGAGATCCTGCGCTCGCCGGTCGGCCTGTGGAACGCGGTCTTCGGGGCCGCCGTGCTCGCGACGATCGCCTGGCTGATGATCTTCAAGCCGTTCCAGGTCTTCTAGCGGGCTGTCGGCAGGTTCCCGACCGGCGGGTCCTTCGGGCCGGCGACCGCCGGTTACAGGTCGGTCGGTGCCAGGGGTCGTTCGGCCGGACCCGCGACGACCTGGCCGGTCGCCGAGTAGCGGGAGCCGTGGCAGGGGCACAGCCAGCCGTGCTCGGCGGCGTCCCACTTGACCGTGCAGCCCGCATGGGTGCACTTCGCGGACATGGTGGTGACGTTGCCCTTCTTGTCCCGGTAGACCGCCACCTTGTGGTCGGCGGACTTCACGATGCCGCCCTCTCCGGGTCCGATCTCGGACAGGCTCTGGGCGACGGTGCGCGCGACCAGGACGTCGCAGGGCGCGGTCTCGGCCACGTCCCGCGGCACCGAGCCGAGCAGGGCGGCCTTGGCCCCGGTCAGCCCCCGGTTCCCGATCACCACGAGGTCGAACCCCTCGCTCGCGGCCGCGTCGACGATCTCGTCGGCCGGGTCGCCCGTGCGGATCTCGATCGCCGAGGTCACGCCCGCCTCCTCGCCGATCGTGGACACCGTGTCCTTGAGGACGAGCTCCCCGGTCTTGGGGTGGCCGACGAACAGCAGCGTCACGGACGCCTCCAGACGCCGCGCGAGGGCGTAGCCCTTGCGGGCGGCGCGATCGGCCGTGGAGGAGCCGTCGGTCGCGATCAGCATCCGGCGGTACGGCGGCGCCCCCTGCGGTCGCTGCTCCTGCGGTCGGGCGCGGGTCAGCAGGACGTCGGACGGAGCGTGGGTAACCACCCGGCGGCAGACGCTGCCGAAGAGCTGTTCGGAGGCCGACAGGCCGGTACTCCCGATCACGATCAGCTCCGTGTCGGTGTCGGAGGCCGTGATGAGGATCGCGTCGGCCGGTGCCTCGGCCGACAGGACGACGTCGTGGACCGCACCCTCCCGCTCGGCGATGCTCACGGCCCGTGCGACCGCCTCCTCGGCGCGTTCGGGGTTGGCGTAGGCATGCGCGATCGTGAGCTTCGCTCCGGTCGTCGCCGCCAGGGCGGCCGCGACGCGTTCGGCCGTCTCGGCCGAGGCCGACCCGTCGGTCGCGACGATCATGCGTCGGTATGCCATGAGCGGAGACCTTCCTCGAGCCGTTCCCTACCCGGACGCGGCACCGGAGAGTATCGCGTCGAGCTCCGAAAGGGTCGGCTCGTCGAGCTCGACGTCGCCCGCCCGGGCGTTCGAACGGACGTGCTCGCGGTTGCGGCTCCCCGCGATCGCCGAGGTCACGCCCCGCTGGTGCACGTTCCACGCGAGCGCGAGCTGGGCGAGCGTGATACCGAGCCGCTCGGCGATCGGGCGGAGCGCATCGACCACGGCGAGGTGCTTCTCCCGCTTGCCCCGAGTGAACAGGGAAGCCGCGTCCTCCTGCTCGTCGCCGCGGAAGTCGCCCTCGTCGAACCGCGTTTCGGACGTGATCGCTCCCGTGAGCAGCCCGTACGCGAGCGGGGCGTAGGACAGGACCCCGGTGCCGGCCTCACCGCACCAGCTGACGAGGTCCCGGTCGCGGCGCCACAGCATGGAGAACTCCTGCTGCAGCGAGTCGACGTGCCGGATGGGTTCGCAGCGTTCGATGAGGCCCCGGTCGAAGTTGGACACGCCGATGAACCGCACGAGGCCCTCGTCCACGAGGGCCGCCATGGCTCCCCAGGTCTCCTCGACCGGGACGCCGGTCTCGTCCGGCCAATGGAGCTGGTAGAGGTCGAGGCGGTCGGTGCCGAGCCGCCGCAGGCTCCCCTCGCAGGCGGGGCGGACCCGTTCGGCGCGGAACCCCGACCCGGAGGGAGCGGGGGCGATCTTCGATGCGATGAAGATCTCCTCGCGTCGGCCGGCCACGGCCCGGCCGACCAGCTCCTCCGAGCGTCCCCGGCCGTAGACCTCGGCGGTATCGATCCAGTCGATGCCGCAGTCGAACACGGCCCGGATGGCCGCGAGGACCTGGTCCTCGGATGGTGCGGTGCCCCATTCGGAGCCGCCCCCCGCCTCCCAGGCGCCGAACCCGATCACGGACAGCTCCGGTCCCTGCCGTCCCAGCCTCGCCGTGCGCATCGCATCCGCTCCGATCAGGTGGAAACGTCGTCCGATCGCCCCAATCTAGCGCCTCGACCCGTCCGGTCCGTGGGTGCGCGGTACGCTGGAGGTCACGAACCCTCTGTCGGACGAAGGAGGTCGGCGGGGTCACGCCCGGCGAACGATGACCAAGCAGGTCGAGGAGAAGCAACGCGTCGTCATCCGCTTCGCCGGCGACTCGGGCGACGGCATGCAGTTGACGGGAGATCGGTTCACGAACGCCACGGCGGTCCTGGGCAACGATCTCGCGACCATGCCGGACTTCCCGGCCGAGATCCGGGCTCCCGCGGGGACGGTGCACGGCGTCTCGGCGTTCCAGATCCAGTTCGCGTCGACCGACATCCTGACCCCGGGCGACCACCCGAACGTCCTGGTCGCGATGAACCCGGCGGCGCTCAAGGCCGAGCTCGGCGCGGTCGAGAAGGGCGGGATCGTCATCGTGAACGAGGACGCGTTCACGGACCGGAACCTGCAGAAGGCCGGCTACGCGGCGGACCCCCTGGGCGACGGGACGCTCGACGGCTACCAGGTCTACCGGGTCCCGATGACCTCGATCACGGTCCGGGCCGTGGAGGACCTCGGTCTCACGCGCAAGGAGGCCGAACGCTCCAAGAACATGTTCGCCCTCGGCCTCGTCTCGTGGATGTACGGACGGCCGACGGACGTCACCCTCAACTGGCTGCACAAGAAGTTCGGCGACAAGCCGCAGGTGTACGACGCGAACGCCGCGGCCTTCAAGGCCGGCTACAACTTCGGCGAGACCACGGAGCTGTTCGCGACCTCGTACGAGGTCAAGCCGGCGCCCGCCGAGCCGGGCACGTACCGCAACGTCTCCGGCGCGCAGGCGTTGGCGTGGGGGCTCGTCGCGGCGGCCGAGCGCAGCGGGCTCCAGCTGTTCTACGCGAGCTACCCGATCACGCCGGCGTCCGAGCTGCTCCACGAGCTCTCGCGGCTGAAGAACTTCAACGTGCTGACGTTGCAGGCGGAGGACGAGATCGCGGCCGCCAACGTGGCGCTCGGAGCGGCGTTCGCCGGCGATCTGGGCGTGACGGGGACGAGCGGCCCGGGGATGGATCTGAAGGCCGAGACGCTCGGCCTGGCCGTGATGCTCGAGCTGCCGATGGTGATCGTCGACGTCCAGCGGGCGGGGCCGTCGACCGGCATGCCGACGAAGACCGAGCAGGCCGACCTGCTCCTCGCGCTCTTCGGACGCCACGGCGAGTCACCGATGCCGATCGTCGCGGCGCGCTCGTCGGCGCACTGCTTCGACGCGGCGATCGAGGCCGCGAGGATCGCGATCACGTATCGGACGCCCGTGATCTTGCTCTCCGACACGTTCCTCGCGAACTCATCGGAGCCGTGGCTGCTCCCGGACGTGGACTCGCTCCCGACGATCGATCCGGCGTTCGCGACCGGCCCGAACGCCGGACAGGAGTTCCTGCCGTACCTGCGTGACGAGAGGCTCGCCCGGCCGTGGGCGGTTCCCGGGACGCCGGGGCTCCGGCACCGCATCGGCGGTCTCGAGAAGGAGGACGGCACCGGCGACATCAGCTACGACCCCGAGAACCACGAACGTATGACGCAGCTCCGGGCGGCCAAGGTGGCCAGGATCGTCGAGGGCATCCCGCCGCTCGAGGTCGACGACCCGGATGGGGACGCCGAGCTGCTCGTGCTCGGATGGGGCTCCACCTACGGAACGATCCTCGCCGCGGGACGCCGCGTTCGCGAACGCGGTCGGAAGGTGGCGACCGCGCACCTGATGCACCTGAACCCCATGCCGGCGAACACGGGTGAGGTGGTTCGCCGATACGCGAAGGTCCTGATCCCCGAGCTGAACTCGGGACAGCTCGCGATGCTGATCCGCTCGGCCCACCTGGTCGACGCACGGACCTTCTCCAAGGTGCAGGGGCAACCGATCTTCGCCGAGGAGCTCGAGGAGGAGATCGTGAAGGTGATGGACGGATGAGCGACGGCGCCAACGGGAACGGCGGCACGGTCGGGACGCTGACGAAGAAGGACTTCACCAGCGACCAGGAGGTCCGCTGGTGCCCGGGCTGTGGCGACTACGCGATCTTGTCGACCGTCCAGGGCTTCATGCCGGAGCTCGGGATCGAGCCCGATCGGACGGTGTTCGTCTCGGGGATCGGCTGCTCGGGCCGGTTCACCTACTACATGGACACCTACGGTGTGCACGGCATCCACGGCCGCGCGCCGGCCCTCGCGACGGGCATCGCTACGGCGCGCCCGGAGCTGTCGGTATGGGTGATCACCGGTGACGGGGACGGCCTGTCGATCGGTGGGAACCACCTGATCCACGCCCTCCGCCGCAACGTGAACCTGAAGATCCTCCTGTTCAACAACCAGATCTACGGCCTGACCAAGGGGCAGTACTCGCCGACCTCGGAGGAGGGCAAGGTCACCAAGTCGACGCCGTTCGGCTCGGTCGACCACCCGTTCAACCCGATCGCCCTGGCGCTCGGGGCCGAGGCCAGCTTCGTCGCGCGGACCCTGGATAACGACCGCCAGCACCTCACGCAGGTGCTGCGACAGGCGGCCGCCCACCGGGGGAGCGCGTTCGTCGAGATCTACCAGAACTGCAACGTGTTCAACGACGGCGCGTTCGACCTCCTTCGCGAGAAGCAGCAGGGGGCGCACAACCAGATCCGACTGGAGGACGGCGAGCCGATCGTGTTCGACGAGGGCAACCGCTGCGTCTCGGTGGGCGAGAACGGCCGACTCGTGATCACCGAGACCGCGAGCACGCCGGAGGAGGCCATCGTGGTCCACGACGCGCAGGGGCGGCCGTCGTTGGCGTTCGCGCTCGCCCACCTTTCTCGCGGGCCGAACGAGCCGACGTGCATCGGGGTCTTCCGCGAGGTCGAGCGCCCGGTCTACGGCGAGGCCATGACGGCCCAGATCGAGAGGGCCGTCGAGCGTCTCGGACCGGGGAGCCTCGAGAAGCTGCTGCAGTCGGGCGACACCTGGACGGTGTCCTGAACCGGTCCGCTGGTCGCCTGCTCGGCCTCGGTCGGCTCAGCTCTCGCCGGTCGACCTGAACCGCGCCATCGCGGCATCCGCGGCCGATCGCACCTCACGCAGCTCCGAGACCAGGTCGGGGAGGGTCGCCAGGAGTCGCTCGGCATCGTCGTCCGTCGTGTCCGGACCGACCCCGATCCGGAAGCTCGTCGTCGACGGCACGCCCATGTGCTCGAGGACGGTCGAGGGTTCGCCGGCCGCGCCGGAGCAGTTCGACCCCGCGGCGATCCGGAACCCACGGTCGTCGAGCGCCATGCTCATGATCTCGGCGTCCAGGTCGGGGACCGAGAAGCACACGAGGTGGGGGACCCGCTGCGTCGGGTGTCCGTGCAGGCGAGCGCCGGGCACGAGCTCGGCGATCCCGGTGCGGAGCCGATCCGTCAGCGTCCACTGCCGGGCCGCCTGGTCGCCCATGTCCTCGATGCGCGCCGCGAGTGCCGCCGCCATCGCGGCGACCCCGGGCACGTTCTCGACGCCGGACCGACGTCGCCGCTCGCGGTCATCGCCGCAGGGGTACGCCGCGATCGGGACGCCGCGCCGCACGTAGAGGGCTCCCACCCCGGGGGGACCCCCGAACTTGTGGCCCGACACCGAGAGCAGATCGACGTCGAGCGCGATCGCGTCGACCGGAAGGTGGCCCACGGTCTGGCACGCATCGGTGTGGAACAGCACGCCGGCCTCGCGGCACAGGCGAGCGGCCTCCGCGATCGGCTGGATCGTGCCCACCTCGTGGTTGGCGTGTTGGACGGAAGCGAGCAGCGTCCCCGGCCGGCGGATCTCGGCGGCGAACGCGTCGAGATCGACGGTGCCGTTCCGGTCCACGGGGACGAGCACCGAAGCGAACCCGTCGGTCTCGAGCGTGTGGAGCACGCCGCCGACCGCAGGGTGCTCGATCGTGGTGGTCACGATCCGGGTGCCGAGCTCGCGGACCGGTCGGACGCCGCCCCAGATCGCCAGCGCGACCGATTCGGTCCCGCCGCTCGTGAAGACGATCTCGTCCGGCTGGGCGCCCAAGGCGCCGGCCACCGTCGCCCGAGCGTCATCCAGCAGTCGGCGCGCGGCGAGGCCGTCACCGTGGACCCGGAGCGGATCGGCGTACTCGTCGAGGGCGGCCAGCATCGCGGCTCGCGCTCGCCCGTCCAGCGGGGTCGCGGAGGCGTGGTCGAGATAGGTGGGCGTCGTCACCATCGAGGAACGGCGCCATGATACGAGCCGCCCGCAGGAACGCCCGCGGCTACGGCGTCGCCGGCTCTCGTTCCTTCAGGAACACGGTCGCGTAGACGACGGCCGCGATGATCCCGCCCGCGATCGGTCCGATGATCCAGACGTACCAGTTGGCCCAGCTGCCGGAGGCGAGCGCGGGGCCGAACCAGCGGGCGGGGTTCATCGCCGCGCCGGTGTAGGGACCGAACGCCATGATGTCGAACGCGATCACGAGCCCGATCGTGAGCCCGGCGGTCTTCGAGAACGGCCCGCGCGGGTCGACCGCAGTCCCGAACACGGCGAAGACGAGGAAGAACGTCGTGGTGGCCTCGATCACGATGCCCTTGCCGGCCGCGATGCCCTGAGCGAGCGCCGGCGTGCCGCCCCCGCCCGCGTCGTAGAGCGCCTGCGGCACCAGGTACTTGAGGAGGAAGGCGCCGGCGACCGCGCCGAGGAGCTGCGCCACGATCAGGATCACGGCTCGACGGGAGGGGATCTTGCCCGCCACCCACAGGCCGATCGTGACCCCGGGGTTCACCTGACCACCCGAGATGTGCGCCGTGATCGAGACCATGATCGCGAGGACGAGGCCGTGCGCGAGCGCGACACCTGTGAGATCGAGCCCGAGGCTGACGGCGATCACCGCCCCGGCGCCGATGAAGATCAGCGCGAACGTCGCAACGAACTCCGCTACCGCCGCTTTGCCCGTGCTCTCCACGTCCGCCTCCCCTTCGTTCGGCCGATGTGTGCCCGCCCGACGATAGCCGGGCTCGGACACGGCCTCAACGCCGGAAGGACGATTGGATAGGATGCGCCCGTGAGGGTGCTCCTCGTCTCGCCGGACGCGAACGCGCGCGACCTGATGCGTGTGTCCGTCGGCAGCATCGAGCGGCGTCTGGGAGAGCCGGTGTCGTTCCTGAGCGCGGACGACGGCGAGCAGGGCGCCCGGATCGGACTGCGGGAGCGCCCGGACGCCGTCGTCGCCGACGAGATCGCGTCCAGGGCGGGAGCCTTCTCGCTCGCCAGGGACCTGCGAGGCGCGCCGGATCCGTACCTCGGGCCGATCGTCATCCTGCTCGAGCGCAAGCACGACTCGTGGCTGGCTCGATGGTCCGGGGCGGACGCGTGGTTCGTCCGACCCGTCGATCCGTTCGAGCTCGCGGACCGGCTCGTCGAGCTGATCGGATCCAACCGGAACCAACCAGGACGCGAGAAGGAGACCGCGTGAAGATCAAGGGAACGTGCAGGCGCTGCGGTCGAGAGTTCCTGGCCGAGGAGGTGGTCCGCAACGGCGGCCGCTGCCCGTGGGACGGCAAGCCGTTCCAGGCGGACTACGCGGTGGTGCTCGTGGACTCGCTCACCGATGCCGAGGGGGCCGGCAACACCCTGGAGAACGCGCTCGAGAAGCTCGCCGACCTCGAACCGGAGTTCGTGCTCGACATCGAGTCGGTCCTCCGCCAGCTGCGTGGGCACCTCGAGCGGCTCGAACGCCTCCACGGCGGAGGGTAACGGCGTGATGCCCGCGCGGGACGTCGACGCCGCGAACCGGTACACGGTCGACGTCCGCGATGACGGGGGCGCCTGGAGCGTGGCGATCCTGGATCCGAACGGGCTCGAGGCGTCGGTCCGAGCCTGCCGCGACGAAGACGAGGCGGGCGTGTTCGCCTCCACCGTGCGCCAGCATATCGCCTGGTTGTCCGAGGAGCGGTTCCGCGAGATCTACCGGCTCGGCGAGGGCGCGTGACGGTGGGCTTCAACGCGATGCAACCGGGCAAGATCAAGCGGGGCGATCTCCTGTTCTTCCTGGCCGGTGTGATCGTGATCGTGGCGCTGATCGTGTGGGCCGTCTCGTAGGTGGATCACGACGAGCTGGCGGCGCTCGACTACTGCTACCTCACCACCAAGGGCCGTCGTTCGGGGAGCCCCCACACGATCGAGATCTGGTTCGCGCTCCACGGCGACGTGGTCTACCTGCTCGCTGGTGGGGGAGACGGCAGCGACTGGGTGAAGAACCTCCGGGAGGACCCGACACTCGGCCTCCGGCTCGGTGACCGCGACCTGATCTGCAAGGGCCGCCTCGTGGACGACCCCGAGGAGGACCCGCTCGTGCGGCGGTCGCTCCTCGAGAAGTACCGGCCCCGCTACTCGGGCGACCTGGAAGAGTGGGCCCGGACCGCGCTGGCGGTCGCGATCGACCTGCCTGCGGAGTGACCTACCGAGGGCTCTCGTCGAAGCCGAGGGAGAACAGCCGTTCGAGGTCGTGCTTCGAGTACACCTGGAACGCGATGAGCGTCTCGGTCCTCGCGACGCCGTCGACCTTCGAGATGCCGCCCGGGATCACCGTTGCGAGATCGTCGTGCTTCGCCACGCGGACGATCGCGACGAGGTCGAACTCGCCGGCGACCGAGTAGACCTCGGAGACGCCCTCGAGATCGGCGATCGTCTGGGCCGCCTCGGGGATCTCGTCGATCTCGCACTCGATCAGGACGACGGCGTGGACGCTCATGCGCTCAGGCCCGCTCCAGCACGACGGCCAGGCCCTGGCCGCCCGAGATGCACAGCGTGGCGAGCCCGAGCGCGGCGCCACGCGACCGCATCGCGTAGGCGAGCGAGAGCAGGACCCGGGCGCCGCTCATCCCGATGGGATGACCGAGGGAGATCCCGCCACCGTTCACGTTCAGGCGGTCGCGCTCGAACTTCAGCTCCCGCTCGCACGCGATCACCTGCGCCGCGAACGCTTCATTGATCTCGATCAGATCCATGTCGGCGAGCGACAGGCCGGTCTTCTCGAGCACCTTGTGGGTCGCCGGGACCGGTCCGATGCCCATGACCTCGGGCGGGACGCCGGCCCACGACATCCCGATGATGCGGGCGAGCGGCTCGCGCCCCTCCGCCCTCGCGCGCGCCTCCGACATGAGGACCATCGCGGCGGCCCCGTCGGTGATGCCGCTGGAGTTGCCCGCGGTGACGCTGCCGCCCTCGCGGAACACGGGCTTCAGCGTGGCGAGCCCCTCGAGCGTCGTCTCGGGTCGTGGGTGCTCGTCCCGCGTCACGGTGATCGTGCCCTTGGCGGACGGTGCCTCGACCGGGAACAGCTCGGCCGCGCGGGCGTCCGTCCCGGCTTCGGCTCTCCGCTGCGACTCGAGCGCGAACTCGTCCTGCTCGATGCGAGAGATGTCGTACCGGTCGACGAGGTTCTCCGCCGTCTCACCCATGATCAGGCCGCAGAGCGGGTCGAGCAGCCCGTCGCGGTACATCGCGTCGTAGACCTGCGCGTCGCCCATCCGGTAGCCGGTTCGCATCCGGTCCAGGATGAACGGGACCCGGGTCATGTTCTCCATGCCGCCGGCCAGCACGACCTCGGACTCGCCGAGCGCGATCTGCTGCGCCCCCAGCTGCACCGCTTTCATCCCCGAGCCGCACGCGATGTTGACGTTGTAGGCGGAGACCTCGACGGGGACACCGGCGCGAACGCTCACCTGTCGGCCCGTGTTCGGACCGTTCCCCGCCTGACGGGCGTGGCCGAGGATCGTCTGCTCGATCTGCTCGGGTGAGACGTTCGAGCGACGCATCGCTTCCGTCGCCGCGAGCACGCCCAGGTCGACGGCCGGCAGCTCGGCGAACGATCCGAGGAAGCGGCCGATCGGCGTCCGCGCGCCCTCGAGGATGACCGCGGTCTCCATCGACGAGAGTCTAGCCGTCGTCAGAGCGTGCGCCGCCCGACGTGCGGTCCCGGGCGCGCAGCGTGGAGAGAAGCCGGTGGAGCTCCGCACCGCCCGCGACGGGTTCGGCGAACGGCGCGTCGGCGCTCTCGATGCGAACGTCGTTCCGCGTGACCCATGCGCGAAGGGCGGCGAGCTCGTCGGCCCGATCGCGCGGACACGGGGCTCCGAGCGGCCGATCGTCCTCGCTCCTGATCAGGCCGCCCCGCCGCAGGCGGAAGCGGTGGCCCTCCGCATCGCGCAGCACGAGCTCGCCGGTTCCGAGCAGCCACCCGTCGATCCGGGCACGGGCCAGCGCCTCGGCGAGCGCACGGACCCGGTCCCGGGCGAGCGCGGCCTCGTCGAACCGTTCCTGTGCGGCGAGGTCGCGCATGCGCGCCTCGAGCGTTCCGAGGAGCCCGCCCGGTGTGGAGAGGGAGGAGACCAGGGAGCGGACGAGCTCCTCGTAGCGCTCGGGGCCGACGCGGCCGTCGCAGGGAGCCAGGCATCGGTGCATCTCGGCCAGGGCGCACGGCGCGAACCGTGTGGTCGGGCGCATCGCCTTGGTGCAGCGGCGGATGGGGAAGACGTCCTCGAGCGCCTCCTTGGCCAGGCGCGCGAGGTGCGAGGACGGGAACGGGCCGAGGAACGCGCCGCCCCCGCGCGCCTCGCGGACGACCTTGATCCGCGGGTACGCCTCGGTGTCGTCGATCCGCAGGTACGCGTAGCGTCGCCAGGTCTTGCCCCGGCGGTTGTACTTGGGTTCGTGCTCGCGGATCAGCCGCGCCTCCAGGACGAGGGATTCGAGCTCCGACCCGCACGCCACCCCCTCGACCGAGGTGGTCTCGGCGAGCAGGTCCTCGATCTTCTTGCGACCGTCGCCGTAGAAGTAGCTCTTCACCCGGGTGCGCAGGTCCTTGGACTTGCCCACGTACAGCACGCGGCCGTCGCGACCGCGGAACAGGTAGACGCCGGGTGCGCTCGGGAGACGGTCGGCCAGCCGGATCTTCCCGAAGTTCGGACGGCCGCGGGCGCGGACCGCGCCGTGCAGGTCGCCGAGGGTGAGGATCCCGAGCCGCCCCGCGAGCTCGAGCAGCCCGTGGAGCACCTCCGCGCAGGCCTCGGCGTCGGGCAGGGCCCGGTGCGAGGGGCGGACCGCGGTTCGGAAGTACTGGGCCAGCGTGTGGAGTCGGACGTTCGGGACGTCGGGCCAGACCACCCGGCGCGCGAGCCGGGCGGTGCAGACGGGTGGGGGCGGCAGCGGGTCGTAGTCGAGGCGCTCCAGCGCGACGTTCAGGAAGGTGAAGTCGAAGCGCGCGTTGTGCGCGACGAAGACGCACCCCCGCGCGAACTCGGCGAACGAGGGGAGCACCCACTCGAGAGGTGGCGCCCCGGCGACGACGAGGTCGTCGATGCCGGTGAGGTGCGTGATCGTCCGGGGGATGGGCACGCCGGGGTTCACGAGGGTTTCGAACACGCCGGTCTGCTCGCCCCCGCGCAGCTTGACCGCGCCCACCTCGGTGATCCTCGAGTCGGTGGGGGAGCCGCCCGTCGTCTCGAGGTCGACGACGACGAACTCGACCTCGGACAACGGGACGGCATCCGTGAGCGTGGTCTGGAGCGACTCGCCGAGCACCCGGCCTCCCGCGGGGCCGCGCGAGGACGAGCAGGCTACCCGAACACCTGTTCGAAGGTCAAGGGTTCGGTGAGCCTCAGTTCACGTCGCGGAACCGGAACAGGCCGGCGGCCGCGAGCAGGAGCATGCCTCCGACGATCGCGAGGTACAGACCTGCCCCAGACGGTCGATCGCCCCAGCAACGGGAAGTCGTCGCCCAGGAGCTCGAGGTTCCGGCGGCCGGAGAACCGCGGGTACATCGCGGGGCTCTCGACGATCGACCCGACCCGTCCGATCACGCGATCGAGCCCGGCCGGCTCCTGCCCCAGGAGCCTGCACCGGCCGCCGCTCGCCCGGACGAGGCCCAGCAGGCACCGGATCGTCGTCGTCTTGCCGGCGCCGTTGGGCCCGAGGAAGCCGAACACGCCCCCGGGCGGCACGGCGAGGTCGAGCCCGTCGACCGCGACGGTCGCGGGTCCCCGCACCCGCCGGTACTCCTTGCGGAGCCCCTCGACCTCGATGACGGGGTCCATGTCGCACGACCGTACGCCCGGCCCGGAGTGGTGGCACGGGCGCGTGCACCACCGTCTCGTGGTGCTGGCACGCCACCTGGGGCGGAGGCTAGACCGGGAAGAGCTCGTCCTCGACCAGGAACGCGATCAGCTGGCCCACCGCGATGTGCGCCTCCTGGATGTGCGAGGTCTCGGAGCTCGGCACGTTGATCTCGATATCGGCGTGCGAAGCCAGCTTGCCTCCTGCCTCGCCGGTCAGCGCGACCGTCCGCATGCCGGCTGCCTTCGCTCGCTCGAAGGCTTGCACCACGTTCTCGGAGTTGCCGGAGGTCGAGATGCCGATGAGCACGTCGCCCGCTCGGCCGAGGGCCTCGACCTGCCGCGCGAAGACGCCGTCGAAGCCGTAGTCGTTCGCGACCGCGGTGAGGAGCGAGGTATCGGTGGTGAGCGCGATCGCCGGGATCGCGGCGCGTCGCCGGTCCACCGTCAGCGTGCTGACGAACTCGGTCGCCAGATGCTGCGCGTCACCCGCGCTTCCTCCGTTGCCGCACAGGAGGATCTTGCCGCCGGCGCGCAGCGACTCCACGATCGCGGCGGTCGCGCCGAGGATCTCCTCGGCGCACGCGTCGGCCGTCCGCGCCGCGGTCCTCGACGTCTCGAGCAGGTAGGCGCGCACCCGCTCGAGGTTCACGGTTGCACCCCTGTCCACGTCCGTCGCGGAGCCTGCCCCCACGCAGCGGCCCACGATGACGGCTCCGCTCCCCTCCACGTCTCGTCGCGGAGCCTGCCCCACGCAAGCGGCCCACGATGATCACGGCTCCGCTCCGGCCAAGGCCTCGTCCCGGATGACGGCCGCCGCCTCGCGCAGGTCGGCGACGACGTGGTCGGCGTGCTCTTCCGCCCCGCTTTGGAGCTCCTCTCGCCCGTGGCCCGTCAGCACGAGGATCGTCCGGCCGCCCACCGCCCGCCCGAGCCGCAGGTCGGACCCGTGGTCGCCGACGATCCACGATCCGGCCGGGTCGAATCCCATCCGCGCGGCCGCGCGTTCGACCATCAGCGTTCCCGGCTTCCTGCACCCGCACCCCTCGTCCGGTCGATGCGGGCACGACTCGATCCCGTCGAGCGTCACGCCGCCCTCCGCGAGCAGCTCGCCGAGCCGGTCGTGGATCCGGTCGAGATCGGCCTGCGTCATCAGGCCTCGTCCGATCGGCGATTGGTTGGTGAGGACCAGGAGCCCGAGCCCGAGCCGCTGGAGCTCGCGCAGTGCCTCCACGGCGCCGGGGATCAGGCGGAGTTCGTCGGGCCGGAGCACGTAGCCGATCTCCTCGTTGATCGTGCCGTCGCGGTCCAGCAGGACGAACCGGCGACTCACGACGACGGCCGCCAGACGCGATCGCCCGTACGCGCCTCGACCCCCCGGCTCCGGAACGCGAATCCGGCGAACTGACCCCCGAGGGCCTCGAGCGCCTCCCGCACCGTCGGCTGGCGCTCGGGCGAGCACGCCAGCAGCAGGTACCCGCCGCCACCGGCGCCGCAGATCTTGCCACCGGCGGCGCCCGCCTCCCGCGCGACCGCGAGCAGCCGGTCGATCGCCGTCCCCTCGGAGATGTGCGGGTTCATGAGCTTCTTGCTCTCGAACGCGTCGCGCAGGAGCGGGCCCAAGCGATCGAGGTTCCCGGATGCGATCTCGTTGCGCATCTCGTAGGCCATCGCCTGGAGCTGCTTCATCCCCACGATCGTGTCCTCGCGCCCCTCCTCGTACATCTGGATCTGCGTGGCGATCAACCCGAGATCGGTCCGGACCTGACCCGTGTAGCAGAGCATCAGGTGCGCCCGGAGCCGCGACACCCCGTCGGACGAGAGCCCGACGGGGGAGACGGTGACGCCATCGGCGGCGAACTCGAGCAGGTTGAAGCCGCCGAACGCCGCGGCGTACTGATCCTGCCACCCGCCCGCGATGCCAAGATCCTCGCGCTCGATCGTGTAGGCGAGCTCGACCACGTCGCGAGGCGCCATCGACCGCCCCGTGAGCATCGCCAACGCGCCCACGCAGGCGGTCACCAGTGCGGAGGAACCCCCGAGCCCGCTCCCGGGCGGGGCGTCGGACGCGATGTCCACGTCGATGCCGGTGCGGACGTCCATGCGCTCGATCGCGGCCTTCGGTAGGTCCATCACCCCGTCGTACACGGGCCCCTGCTCGAGGCGGTACTCGACCAGGTGGCCGAGATCCAGCGATCGGATCCGGACCTGTCCGTCATCGCGCGGCGCGACCCGGACGTGTGCGGCGTGATCGATGGTGGCGGACAGGACGGCGCCGCCGTGGCGCTCGTAGTAGTGGGGGAAATCGGTGCCGCCCCCGACGAAGCTGATCCGAAGGGGCGCGCTCGCCCGGATCGTGTCTGCCGTCATCGGCTCGCCAGTATGGGCGGGTGCGCGTCCGGGCGACCATCCGGCGCCGGTCCCGTCTCGAGGGCTGGGGCCGATCGCCTCAGGCGACGAACCGGACCACGCGACGGCGCTGCTGCTCGGTGAGGCCCCCCCACACCCCATAGCGCTCGCCGTTCTTCAACGCCCAGGCGAGGCAGGTCTGACGGATGTCGCAGGCCGAACAGAACGCGAGCGCGGGCCCCGCCTCCTCCTCGGAGGTCGGGAAGAACGTGTCGGGGTCGATCCCGTAGCAGGCGGCTTGGTCCTGCCACATGTCCGGGGGGGACGGGTCGGGGGGAAGGGTCTTCGGGTCGATGCCGGCGATGCGGTCCTTGGTCACACTCGACCCCCCCTGCGTGCCTCGTCGGGTCGCGCAGGCGACCCGGCGGGGCCGTGCGCGCAGGTGACGGTTGTACCGTTCGTATTCGAACGAGAACAGTCTTGAAAAGTCGCGAGCTCCGTAGTATCGGAGCCCGGTGTCCGGCGCCCTACCGACGCTCCAGGGGGATGCCGCCTTCGGCTTCGAGCTCGGTTCCCCTTGCGTCCCAACGGATACGGATCATCGCCGCCGGCCCTCCGCCGGGTTCCGTGCTGGTGACCATCCCCACCTCCGCCCCGCCCCCGAACACCGGGAGACCCGGACGCAGTGGCCGATCGGCCCGGACCGCGAGCACCAGGCGAGGTGGGTGCCCCAGGTTGCGGATGCGGGCAACCGACTCCTGGCCCAGGTAGCAGCCCTTGGCCCGGTCGATCACCGGTTCCACGTCGAGCCCGGCCTCGGCCGGCACCGGATCCGCGTCCAGGTCGACCGGGAATCGGGCGATGCCCCGGCGGATCCGCCACGTCTCGAAGGCATCTGCACCCACCGGGACCGAGGCGTCGTCCGGCTCCTCCCAGTTCGCGGCCCACCCGGGACCCGGCCGGGGTCGCACGAGCAGGCCGGTCGGGTCCGCCGGTCCGAGCTCGACCTCGGACGACAAGACGAACGGCGCGAGCAGATCGGCGATCGGATCCGGCTGACCGGGCCCCTGCAGGAGCAGGATCTTCTCGCCGGCGGCCGTCCGCAGGACGTGGAAGTCGGCGCGGATCCTTCCGGTCGCAGAGAGCAGGAGCGAGCGGAGCGCCCATCCCTGCGTGAGATCCTTCGTCGAGGCGGTGATGAGGTCGTTCAGCCACCCCTCGGCGTCGCCGCCGACGACCCGGGTCAGGCCCCAGCCCTCGAGATCCAGGTAGCCCTGCCCACGGTCGAGCGCGTCGATCTGCCGTTCGGAGGTCTGGGTGGCCACGTCTGCGAGGATAAGCCGCCGTGGACCTTCCGCGGACGCTCCTGGTCACCAACGACTACCCGCCGAGCGTGGGGGGGATCCAGCGCACGCTGGAGTCGCTCGTTCGGCGGTTCCCGCCGGACCGGGTGGCGGTGTTCTGCCCGGACGCCGGCGGCGCCGACCGCCTGGACGAAGCTGCTCCCTACCGGATGTTCCGCCAGCCCGAGCGGTTCCTGTGGCCCACGCCGGACGTCGGACGGCGCATCCACGAGGCGGTCCGCACGTTCGAGGCAGAGGTCGTGCTGTTCGGCGCCATCTATCCGCTGGCGCTCCTCGGCCCGTCCCTCGCCCAAGCGGGAACGCCCTACCTGGCGGCCGCCCACGGCTTCGAATACTGGCTGTCGATCGCGCCGGGGGCGCACGCGCTCGTACGCCGGGCGACGTCGCGAGCGTCGCGTGTGCCGGTGATGTGCAGCCGGTTCATCGCGCGGGTGGTCCGAACGGCCGTCCCAGACGCGGTACCGGTCTCGGTGATGTACCCGGGCGCCGACCTCGAGGCCTTCCGACCCGACCTGCCCTACGCGGACCTGTTGGAGTCGCACGGCGTCGCCGGCCGTCCGCTCGTCGTCTGCGTCAGCCGGCTCGTCGCGCGCAAGGGTCAAGATGTGCTGATCCGCGCGATGCCCGAGATCCGTCGCCGCGTCCCGGACGCCGCGCTGCTGATCGTCGGCGATGGACCGTACCGCGAGCGGTTGGAGCGGCTCGCCGCGGACGCCCCCGCGGGCTCGGTCGCGTTCACGGGCCAGGTCGGTGAGCGCGATCTCCCGCGTTACTACCGCGCCGGGGGCGTCTTCGCCATGCCGTGCCGCACCCGCATGGGCGGCCTCGAGGTCGAGGGGTGGGGCAACGTGTTCATCGAGGCCGCGGCGTGCGGACGACCGGTCGTCGTCGGGGATTCGGGAGGCGCACGCGAGTCGCTCGTGCCGGGCGAGACCGGACTGCTCGTGAACGGGTCGAACGTCTCGGAGGTGGCCGAGGCCGTCGGTTCCCTGCTGGCGGACCCCGCCCGCGCCGACCAGATGGGTCGGGCCGGCCGGGACCGGGTGGAACGAGGGTTCGCGTGGTCCAGGCCGGCCGAGGAGCTCGCCGGGTGGCTCCGGGAGGCGGTCCGCTGATCCTCGGCTGCTCGGGTGCTCGGTTCGCGCCGCGGGCGGGGGTACCCTGCGCGGCATGATGGGCGATCGTCGATGTCCGAGCTGCGGCGCCCTCGTGGCGCCGGACGCGGAGTGGTGCGGGCAGTGCTACGCGCCGCTCGAGCACGCCGGGTCGCGCGCCCCGGCCGCCGGAGGATCGACGCCACGGGTCGGCGGATCGGCCCCCGTGCCGACGGGCGCCATCGGGAGCGCGATCGAGATCGAGGGGGGGAAGCCGGCCTGGACCTGTCCGGCCTGCGACTCTCGGAACCCGATCGAGGCCAACGTGTGCTCGACCTGCGGCACCTCGTTCGCCCGACTCCTCGAAGAGCCCAAGGAGGAGCCCGACATCGACCCACAGACCGCGGCCGTGTGGTCCTTGGCGTTCCCCGGGCTCGGCCACTGGAGGCTCGGCCGCCGGGGCGATGCGGTGGCTCGGTTCGCGATGTTCGGCTGGGCGTTCGGGGCCTTGCTCATCCTGCTCGTATCGCGGTTCGGCAAGGGCGGCCTGGGGCCGACCTTCCCCCTGTTCCTCCTGTTCGTCGTCGCCTCGCTCATGATCTACGTCCTGTCCGTGGTCGACGCGTACCGCCTCGCGTCGGGGGAGTCTCCGATCGTGAGCTCCCGGGCGCTGCTGTGGATGTCCGCGGGGCTGGTCTTCCTGTCCGTGGTGATCGCCACCTTCGTCACCCTGCCGGCCGCTCGCCGGTAACATCGCTGCGGCATGAGCGAGCAGACCGAGGGGCAGATCGTGATCGAGGCCCCGGCCGCCGAGGTCATGGACGTCCTCACCGACTTCGAGGCCTATCCGGAGTGGGCCGACGTCAAGACCGCGCACGTCCTCGAACGCGGCGACGGCGGTCTCGGGACCAAGGTCGCCTTCGAGGTCGACGTGCCGGTGCTCGGGAAGGCGAGCTACACCCTGGCCTACCGGTACGCACCGGGCGACGGAGGGATGTCGTGGGTCTCGACCGAGGCCCGCGGTGCCGTGTCGAACATCACCGGCGAGTACCTGCTCACCGAGATCGACGACGACGAGACCAAGGTGATCTACCGGCTCGCGGTCGACCTCGGCATCCTGCTCCCGGGGTTCGTCCGCACCCAGGGCGAGAAGCGGGTGATCGACAACGCGCTCGAGGGCCTGAAGCGGCGCGTCGAGCTCGGCTGAGCGCGCGACCTGCGCGCCGGGGGCCCCGTCGCGCTAGGCTAGGTCCGGATGCGGGTCCTGCTGTTCACCGGGAAAGGCGGCGTTGGCAAGACGACCGTGGCCGCCGCGACCGCGGTGCGAGCGGCGGGAGAGGGGACCCGGACGCTCATCATGAGTACGGATCCCGCCCACTCGCTCGGCGACTCGTTCGACCAGGACATCGGCGAGCACGCGACCCCGATCGCCGAGAACCTGTGGGCCGAGCAGATCGACGCCCAGAGCCGGCTCGAATCAAACTGGCGCGAGATCCAGGACTACTTCGTCCAGCTGATGAACTGGGCGGGCGTCGAGACCATCCAGGCCGAGGAGCTGTCGGTGATCCCCGGGCTCGACGAGATCTTCGCGCTGATCGACGTCAAGACGCATGTGGAGGGCGGGAAGTACGACCTGCTGGTCGTGGACTGCGCGCCCACGGCCGAGACGCTCCGCCTGCTCTCGCTGCCGGAGGTCATGAACTGGTACATCGAGCGGATCTTCCCCGTCGAGCGGCGGGTGGTGAAGACCCTTCGCCCGATCGTGTCGAGGATGACCACGATCCCGATCGCCGGCGAGAGCTTCTATTCGGCGGTCGAGCGGCTGCACCGGAACCTGGACGCCGTGCACCGGATCCTGACCGACGAGTCCTCGTCCACAGTCCGGCTCGTCGTGAACCCGGAGAAGATGGTGATCGCCGAGGCGCGGCGGACGTACACGTACCTCGGCCTGTTCGGGTACCGGTGCGACGCGGTCGTCGTGAACCGCATCATCCCCGAGGACGTCACCGACCCGTACTTCGGCAAGTGGAAGGACATCCAGGCGGAGCACCTGCAGACGGTGCGCGAGTCGTTCGAGCCCGTGCCGATCCTGACCGCCCGCCTGTTCGACCGCGAGATGGTGGGGGTACAGCTGCTCGAGGAGATGGGGCTGGAGGTCTACGGAGACCTCCCGGTCACGGACGTCCTGTACCGAGACGATCCGATCCGCGTGCGTCGTCGCTCCGGCGGCTACGTCCTCACGATGCGGCTCCCGTTCGTCTCGCGCGAGGACATGGACATCCATCGGCGTGGCGAGGAGCTGTACGTGCGGGTCGGCACGTACAAACGCAACCTGATCCTGCCGCAGACCCTCCAGCGGATGGACGTCCGCGGCGCCAACTTCGTCGGAGACCACCTCGAGATCGCCTTCGCGCGCCCCCCGGGGGCCGCGCCGACAGGAAGGAGCGCACGTGCCTGAGATGCAGCATGGCCATGGAGGCGAGTCCTCCGGGAGCAAGGCCGACGGCTCGGCCGCGTCGGCCGAAGGATCGGCCAAGGGATCGGCCAAGGGGTCGGCCGAGGAGTCAGGCGGAGCGTCGAAGCAACCGCAGCCGGTGTGCACGGTCGCTTTCTGTCCGATCTGCATGGCCGTGACGGCGGGACAGGGCGCCGCGCCGGACGTGGTCGAGCACCTGCTCGCGGCGGCCCGCGAGTTCTTCCTCGCGGCTCGGGCCGTCATCGACGTTCGCGGTGACCACGTGAGCGGCGCCGAACCGAGCGCGAACGGCTCCAAGGACTTCGAGCGGATCGAGATCTCGTGACGGTGCTCGACCGTTCCCTGCTCCGTCGGCTCGCGGAGTGGGACGGCTCAAGCACGCCCGTCACGTCGCTGTCCCTGTCGGTCGACGGGCGAACGTACCCGCGGAAGGCCGACGTGGAGGTGCGCGTCGACGAGCTGATCAGGCGCGCGCGAAGCCAGGCCGAAGGGCTCGGCCGTGCGGCCGCCCGTTCCGTCGAGCGCGACACCGACGCGATGGCTCGCTTCGTCCGCTACGACTTCGAGCGCGGCGCGACGCGAGGGCTCGCGATGTTCTCCTCGCACGACGCGGGACGCTGGGACGTCGCTCTCGTCCCACGGCCGCTCATGCACCGCGCGGTCGTGGGCCCGGACGCCGATCTGCTGCCGCTCGAGATCGTGCTCGAGACGTACCGGCCGAGTTGCCTGGCGCTCGTGGACTACGAGAAGTCGCGAGTGTTCGTCGTCGAGATGGGCCGGGTCCAAGAGGTCGCCGGCGTCGTCGACGAGGTGCCCGGCCGTCACGACCAGGGCGGCCGAGCGCAGATGCGGATGCAGCGGCACGTGGACGACCACCGGTCTCGGCATCTGCGCCACGTCGCCGATCGGCTGTTCGCGCTGTGGCGCCGCCGGCGCTTCGAGCATCTCGTGCTGGCGGGTCCGGCAGAGGCGCATCGGGAGCTGGAGGGCGAGCTCCACGATTACCTCCGTCAGCGGATCCGCGGGCACGTGGTCCTGCCGCTCGCCGCCACGACGCAGCAGGTGCTCGAGAAGGTGGTAGCGATCGAGGAGCGTGTGGAGCGTGAGTCCGAGCACGAGATCCTCGAGCGCCTCGAGGCCGCCGTCGGCGGCCGCAGCGGGGGGGTCGTGGGGTTGGAACCGACGCTCGAGGCCCTGTCGTTCGGCCGGGTGGGCGAGCTGGTCGTCTCGCATCGGGTGTCGGCACCCGGCGCGAGGTGCCCCGCGTGCGGGCGGCTGCTGGTGCGCGCGTCGAGGTGCCCTTCGTGCGGGAGCCGCACCGAACGGATCGCCGACGTCGTCGAGGCGGCGGTCGCGGTGGCCTTCCGGAACGGGGCACGCGTGGAGACGATCGCCGACGACGATCCCGAACCGTCGTTCGGCGGCGTCGGCGCGCTGCTACGGTTCTGAGGATCGGGCGTGCCCGAACGCGGGGACGGCGAGGCGATCGGGCTCGACGTCGGCGGGACGAAGATCAATGCGTTCCGCGTCGCCCGTGACGGCACCGTCGTCGAGCGTTCGAGCGCGCCGACGCCCGCCGACGACGAGGCCGCGACGCTCTCCGCGATGGTGGAGCTCGCGACCTCGCTCAAGACCCCCGAGGTGCTGGCGGTGGGCGTGGGTGCCGCCGGGTTGGTCGACGCGACCGAGGGCATCTTGCGCTTCGCTCCGAACCTCGCCTGGCGGGACCTGCCGATCGCCGAACGGATGCGGGATGCGCTCGACCTCCCTTGCCAGGTGGACAACGACGCGAGCATGGCGGCGTACGGCGAGTACCGGTTCGGCGCGGGCCGAGGGTACCGGCATCTGCTGCTCGTCACGGTGGGGACCGGGATCGGCGGCGGGATCGTCGCCGACGGCCGGCTGTTCCGCGGCGCGAACGGTTTCGCCGCGGAGATCGGTCACATCATCGTCGAGCCCGGCGGCCCCCTGTGCGGCTGCGGGAACCGGGGCTGCTGGGAGCAGGTCGCCGCCGGCCGCGCGATCGATCGCATGGGCCGGGAGGAGGCCCGGGAGCACGAGCACTCGATCCTGCGGCGCCTCGCGGGAGGCGATCCCGACAAGGTGACCGGCAGGCTCGTCACCGAGGCCGCGCGGCAGGGCGACGACGCGGCCCGCGGGATCCTCGCCCAGACAGGGAGCCGGCTCGGCGAGGGGATCGCGGGCCTCGTCAACGTCCTCGACCCGCAGATCGTGGTGGTCGGCGGAGGTGCGATCGTCGCCGGCGACCTGCTGCTCGACCCCGCGCGCGTCGCCTTCCGCGACGCCGTCGAGGCCCCCGAACACCGTCCGCGCGTGCCGATCGTTCCCGCGCAGCTGGGGAACGACGCGGGGGCGGTCGGGGCGGCGGTCCTCGCGCTCGAGGAGCTCGGGCGCGTGATGGTCTGACGCATGAAGGTCGGTCTGGTCCTGCCGTTGTTCTCCGGCGATGCCGAACGCTGCCTCGCGTTCGCGCAGCGGGCCGAGGAGTACGGGTTCGACGGCGTCTTCGCCTTCGACCACCTGTTCCCCCCAGGTGCGCCGCCCGAACGCCCGTCGCTGGAGTCGTTCTCGATGCTGGCCGCCGTTGCCGCTCGGACGAGCCGCATCGCCGTCGGCACGCTCGTCGCGCGGGCGACGCTCCGGAGCGCGGGGATGACCGCCGCCCTCGCCGGCGCGATCGACGACCTGAGCCGCGGTCGCATGATCCTCGCGATCGGGACGGGCGATGCGATCGACGAGCCCGAGCATCGCGCCTTCGGGATCGACTACCTCGCCACGATCGAGCGGCGCGAGCACCTGGTCGAGACGGTTCGCGCCATGCGCGCCTTGTTCGAAGGCCGGCCGTGGCTCGGTGGGGCACGGGTGCCCCCTATGTCGGGGCCGCTCCTGCCGCCGCCGGTGACGCCGGGCGGTCCCCCGATCTGGATCGGCGGGTTCTCCGACGCCGTGGTCCGTCTGGCGGCGCGCGAGGCCGATGCGTGGAACGGCTGGGGCATGGGGCTCGACGAGTTCTCGCGCAAGATCCGGCTGCTCGAGCGAGCGTCCGGCGAGCGATCGGTCGCGGCGACGTGGGCGGGCATCGTGGTGGTCGGTCGCGACGACGCCGACGTCGCACGCCTCCTCGAGCAGCGGGCCGGGCGCGGGCAGGAGTCGAGCGTGTGGTCGGGGACGACCGGATCGTTGCGCGCCTGGCTCGACGACCTCGGTCGTGCCGGGGCATCGTGGGCGATTCTGGTGCTGGGCGGCCCCGCCGACCGGATCGAGCTCATCGCCGCGGAGGTCCTCCCGCACGTCGGATCGAGGTCGTGACCGGCCTGCCCTCGCATCGGCTGAAGCAGGCGAAGCGCGCCCTGCGCCGGGCCGTGCTCGCCGAGCGGGATGCGTTGCCGGCCGACGATCGGGCCGCTCGCAGCGAGGCGATCGGCGACCGGCTCCTGGGCCTGGACGAGATCGTCCGGGCAGCCACGGTGCTGGCGTTCTGGTCGTTCGGCAGCGAGGTGGAGACCGCCGCGCTGATCGATCGCCTCCGCTCGCTGGGGAAGACCGTGGCGCTGCCCCGCGATCGAGGGCGGCGACGTGGTCCCGATCGTGTACTCGCCTGGGTCCCCGATGGCCGCGACGACGTTCGGCGCGATGGAGCCGTCGAGCGGCCGGGTGCTCGACCCCGGCGAGCTCGACCTGGTGGTCGTGCCGGGGGTCGCGTTCGACCGCTCGTGCAACCGGGTGGGCTACGGCGGCGGCTTCTACGACCGCCTGCTCGGCAGGATGCGGCAGGATACGGCGGCCGTGGCGGTCGCGTTCGCCCTCCAGGTGGTGCCCGAGGTCCCGAGCGGCCCGATCGACCGCCGCGTCGACGCCGTCGTGACCGAGCTCGACGTGATCAGGTGTCGCTGAGCGCCCCGCGCCGGCCCGCCCGGGGGACCCGCTCGCGCCCCTGGCGCGAGCTCGAGTTCGCGTCGCTCGACTTCGAGACGACCGGGCTCGATCGCGCGCACGACGCCGTGGTCTCGTTCGGCGTCGTCCCGGTGCGCGGCGGACGGGTGGTGGTGGGGGAGTCCGTCCATCAGCTGGTGATGCCCGATGTCCCCTCCAGCCCCGAGTCGATGAGGATCCACGGGATCTTGCCGAAGGACCTGGCGGACGCGCAGCCCTTCGCCGTCGCCGGGGAGACGCTCCGGCGGGCGCTCGACCGCCGATTCCTCCTGGCGTGGTTCGCGAACGTGGAGATCGGGTTCCTCGCGCGCCTCTACGGGGGTCGGCGGCGCTCGTGGGTGCGCAGGACGATCGACGTCCGACAGTTGGCGATCGAGCTGGAGCATCTGGACCAGGACGTCCGGCAGAGCCTCTCGTCGGCCGCGGAGCGCTACGGGGTCCCGGTCGCGAACCCCCATGAGGCGCTCGACGATGCCATGGTCACGGCCCAGCTCTTCCTGGTCCTCGCCGCGCGGCTCGAGGACCGGGGCTTCGGCTCGGCGAAGAGCTTCCTTCGCCTGACCCGGGTCTGAGCCCGAACTTGAACGGTCAGTCAAACCCGTGGGAGGATGCGTTCGATCCCACCGACCGGAGGCGTGCATGAGCGACGACCAGGCGATCAGGACCGCGTTCCACGACGTGACCGCCGCGCAGGGCGGCACGCACGTCGAGGACGGGGGGTGGATGTGGCTCGAGGGCTTCGGCGACGTTCGGAAGGAATACTCGGCGATCCGCGACGACGTGGCCGTGTGGGACGTCTCGCCCCTCAACAAGTGGGACTTCAGGGGGCCGGCCGCGCTCCGTGCGGCGCAGCGCGTGTTCAGCAACGACGCGCTCGGGCTGGAGGTCGGACAGGCCCGCTACGGGGCGTTCCTGGATGCCGACGGCCTGATGGTCGACGACGGGACCGTGTTCAACACGGGTGGTGGTCACTGCTGGGTCATGACGAACGGGAAGGACCACGAGGGCTACTTCGCCGAGGCCTTGCACGACCTCGACGTCGAGTTCGAATGGATCGCACCGAGGATGCCCCACCTCGGCGTGATCGGGCCGCGCTCGCGCGAGGTGGTGCAGAAGCTGACGGACGCCGACGTGGGCGCGCTGCGCTACTTCCGGTTCCTCCCCGACCCGGTGAAGGTGGCCGGGTTCGAGGTGGTCCTGTCCCGCACGGGGTTCGGCGGCGAGCTGGGGTTCGAGCTGTTCCTGACCGATCCGGCGGATGCGACGGAGCTGTGGAACGCCGTCGTGGGAGCCGGCGTGACCCCGTTCGGCGCCGAGGCCATCGAGCTCGCCCGCGTCGAGGCGGGGTTGATCGTCACCGACTACGACTACGAGGCGCATCAGCGCACGCCGTACGACTTCAACCTCGACCGGCTCGTCGCCATGGACGCGCCGGGGGAGTTCCTGGGCAAAGAGAAGCTGCGCGAGGTGGCCGTCGACCCCCCGAACCGCTTCGTCACCCTGCGGTACCAGGCCGACGCACTCCCCGAGTACGGGGCCGCCGTCACGAAGGACGGCGAGGACGTCGGCGTGCTCACCAGCCCGACCGAGACCCCGAGGTTCGGCAAGATCGGCGTCGCGGTGCTGCGGACGGACCAGGCCGTGCTCGGTAACACCGTGCAGGTCGTGCTCGGAGACGGCAGGGTCGACGCCACCGTCGACGTCCTGCCGATCTACGACACGAACAAGGACCGTCCTCGGTCCTGAGGATCAGACGATCGCCGTCACGGCGTCGATGAGTTCGAGGGTGCCCGAGACCGTCACGATCGCGAGGGCGATGGCGCCCACGACCCGAAGGGCCGGACGCGTGACCGGGCGTGCCCGTCGAGGATCGACCAGGGCGAGGCCGGTCGCGCAGACGAGCAGCGCGATCGTCACGACGAAGCCCCATCCGCTGGCCCGAGCGACGATCGCGACGACGCCGATCGCCGTCACCGCCATCGCGAGGAACGTCGCGATATCGACGAGCCGCGCTCGCCATGGGCCGCCTCGCGCCGCCGCCGAGACCAACCGCCCACAGGGCTCGACGAGCAGGACCAGCACGACCCCGTGCAGGACGAACAGGGACCCGAGCAGGAGCACGTTGAGCAGCGGTCGGCCCAAGATCGTGAAGTCGGGGTTGCCCGGATCCAGCACCGCCGTACCGAAGACCACGAGCTCGAGGCCCCCGAACGCGAGGGCGCGCACCCACCGCCGCCGCGGCAACCAGGGGCGCGTGGCGAGGTAGAAGGCGGTCCCGACCAGCGCGGACCCGATCCCCGCGAACAGGACGAGGAAGAGCGTCCCCTCGAGCGAGATCCGGCCGATCGTCGCCCCCGCCTCGGTGGTGAGCCCCTGGGCTCCCTGCCGCGCCGTGAGCGCCGCGATCCGCATCACCACGCGGCTCCCGAGCCCGCCGACCAGCAGCCCGGCCACGCCCCCGGCCACGAAGATCGCGGCGAGGCCGCGGAGCGCGCTCGGTGGCGCGGCTCGTTCCGGTGGACGCTCGAGCGTCGCCGACATGCTCACGTCCCCACGATGACGATGCCGCTCAGGCTGGGGAAGGGTGGTGCCACGAGCCCGGACGGGGTGGGACCGCCCGGGATCGAGGTCTTCCACGGAGGCGACGCCGGCAGGTGTACACTGCATCGAATCACAAGCGTGTGATTCGACGGGAGGAGGCTCGATGCCGCTGCACACCTGCGCACCGCCACGTGATGCCGAGCGCCGGACCATGTCGCTGTGGGTCTGCCCCGGATGCGGCTCGACCTGGGAGGGCGTGCCGTGGAGCGGCGTCTTCGACTTCGACCGGAACGAGGTCGTGACGCGGGCCGAGTGGATCCTGGTCGAGGGCCCGACCCAGCTGGCCGTCTGACATGACGGTCGAGCTCCGCAACGTCGACACGCTGGCCCCGCCGCCCGGCTACTCGCACGTGGCGGTCGGGCGCGGCGGGACCGTGGTCTTCACAGCGGGCGCCGTCCCGCTCGACGCCCGGGGCGACCTCGTCGGCGACGGCGATCCCGTCGCCCAGGCCGAGCAGGTGATCGAGAACCTGCTCGCGGCGCTCGAGACCGGTGGCGCGCAACCCGAGGACGTCGCGAAGACCACCGTGTACGTCGCGGGCGCGAGCTACGAGGCGCAATCGGCGGTCTGGCAAGTGGTCCGGAGCTCACGGATCGGCCGGGCGCCGAGCACGCTCGTCGGCGTGCCGATCCTCGGCTACCGAGGACAGCTCGTCGAGGTCGAGGCGATCGCGCTCATCGACTGAGTGACGGCGACGAGGCCCGGGTCGCCCCCGAGATCGTCCGTCAGAACAGACCGATCGTCCGCCCGTCCTCGTCGATGTCGACCTTCATGAAGGCGGGGGTCCGGCCGAGCCCCGGCATCCGCTGCATGTCGCCGCAGAGCACGACGACGAACCCGGCGCCGGCGCTCGGCACGACGCTGCGGACGGGCAGGCGCCAGCCGGTCGGCCGGTTCAGCATGAGGGGGTCGTGCGTGAGCGAGAGGTGGGTCTTCGCCATGCACACCGGCATCGTGCCGAACCCGAGCTGATCCATCCGCGCGATGTCCTTCTCCGCCTGCGCCTGGTAGTCGACGCCGTCGGCCCCGTACACGCGCGTCGCGATCGCCTCGACCTGCTGCCTGATCGGCGTGTCGTCGGGGGTGAGCTGATGGAAGGTGTTCGACCGCTCGCACGCCGCCACGACGGCCTCGGCGAGCTCGACGGCGCCGTCCCCACCCTGCGCGAACCCGCGGTTCACGACCACCGTCTCGGCGCCCGCACCGAGGGCGAGCTCCCGCATCAGCTCGACCTCGGCCTCGGTGTCGCTCGGGAAGTTGTTGACGGAGACGACGCACGGCAGACCGTACTCGCGGACGATCGCGATGTGCTGGCCGAGGTTCTCGACGCCGCGCTTGACCGCCTCCAGGTCCTCGGAGCCGAGCTGGTCGAACGGCACGCCGCCGTGCGACTTGGTCGCCCGGACCGTGGTGACGAGCACGCCGGCCGAGGGGGCGAACCCACCGAACCGGCACACGATGTCGCAGAACTTCTGGAACCCGAGGTCGCTCGCGAACCCCGCCTCGGTGATGACGTAGTCGGCGAGCTTGAGCCCGACGCGATCCTCGATGATCGAGTTGTTGGCGTGAGCCACGTTCCCGAACGGCCCCGCGTGGATCATCACCGGCTGGCCCTCGAGCGTCTGGACGAGGTTGGGCTTCAGGGCGTCCTTCATGATCACGGCCATCGCGCCGGCGACCTGGAGCTGCTCGGCCGTCACGGGCTCACCGTCGGCCGTCGACGCGACCACGATCCGGCCGAGGCGCGCGCGCAGGTCGGCGAGGTCGGACGCGAGCGCGAGCACCGCCATGACCTCGGACGCGGCCGTGATCACGAACCCGTTCTCGCGCGGGACCCCGTGCATCTTGCCGCCCAGCCCGATCACCGTGTACCGGAGCTCGCGGGCGTTCACGTCGAGGGACCGGGGCCACGTGATCGACGACGCATCGATGCCGAGCGGGTTGCCGAAGTACAGCGACGCGTCGAGCGCCGACGCCAGCAGGTTGTGCGCCGCCGTCACGGCGTGGAAGTCGCCGTTGAAGTGGAGGTTGATGTCCTCCATCGGGACCACCTGCGCGTAACCGCCTCCGGTGCCGCCGCCCTTGATGCCGAACACCGGCCCCATCGACGGCTCGCGCAGGCAGAGCAGCACGTCCTTGCCGATCTTCCCGAGCCCCTGCGTGAGCGAGATCGAGGTGGTGGTCTTCCCCTCGCCGGCCTTCGTGGGCGTGATGGCCGTCGTGATGACCAGCTTTCCGTCCGGCCGATCGGCGAGGCGGTCGAGGATCGAGAGGTCGATCTTCGCGCGGTACCGACCGAACGGCTCCAGCGTGTCGTCGGGGATCCCCGCCGCCGCGGCGATGTCCGTGATGGGCCGAAGCGTTGCCTCCTGCGCGATCTCGAGTCCGCTCTTCACACCCGACCTCCGTCTCGCGTCGCCGTCGTTCGCGGAGGATAACCTCCGGCGGCGGGTGCGGGGGTCCGACCCCCGTGCCACCGAGCCCACCGCCCACGTGATCGCGAAGTGACTGTGATATAGACAGTCGGTCGCATGCACGGAGCGACGCGAGCGAGGAGACGAACCATCATGGCTGTGCGTCCAGATCGACCGGCCCGACCCTCGGGGACGGGCGAGGCCCCGAGCGTTCCGTGACCGCGTCCGTGGAGATCGTGATCGATGCCGTCGATTCCGACGCCGCGGCCGCCTTCTGGCAGGAGGCGCTGGGCTACGACCGGTTGCACGAACGTGGGGCGTACACGACGCTCGCGCCTCCCGACGGGGACCCAGCCCCGCGTGTCGTGATCCAACGGGTGGATGTCGTCACGCCCGGCAAGACCGCGGTGCACCTGGACCTCCGGGTCGAGGATCCGGACGCGGAGGTGGCGCGTCTCGAGAGCCTCGGCGCCCGCGTCGCTTGGCGCGTGGACGAGACGGACCGAGGCGGCTCACGCTGGACGACGATGGCGGCCCCGCACGGAACGCTGTTCTGCGTCTGCCCCGCGCACGGGAACGCGTAGGCCGATGTCGGGCGGCGCGAACGAAACGGCTGCCCGTTCCTCCCGTTCCGCGAAGGGAGCGCTCCACCCCGTCTATCGCTCCATGGCCCCCCGGAGCTAGCGCATGGGTCGAGGGGACGATGCCCCCGTCGAGTTCGAACTGCCCATCGGCGCGCTCGTCTCGTCGGCCGCCGACGCGCTCGCCTCGGGTGCGCAGGACGACGTCTCGCCACCGGACGAGGCGCCGATGGCCGGCGATGGGGGCGAGGATCCGGTCCTGGCGTTCCATCGGACGCGCGACCTGTTCGCCTCCGGGATCACCTGCATCACGGTGGCATCGGACGATCGGGCGCTAGGCGTGATCCCCGATGCGTTCATCCCCGTCTCACTTCGGCCGCCGTTGGTCCTGGTCTCGGTCGACGACCGCGCGACGCTGCCCGCGACGATGACCGAGGGGACACGGCTCGGGATCAGCGTGCTCGCCGAGGAGCAGGAGGCGATGGCCGGTCGGTTCCTCGTGGGGCGAGGCGGCACCGGGGCGGAGCCGACCGTGGACGTCGTTCGCGGGACGCCGCTCGTCGGGGGCGCGCTCGCCCACCTGATAGCGCGCGTCTCGCGCTCGTACCCGGGTGGCGATCACGTGCTCTTCCTCGCTCGGGTCGAGTACGTCCGCTGCGGTGGGGGGCGTCCGCTGCTGGTCCGCGGCGGCCACTACGTGGAGCTCTCGGCGCCCGAGGGCTCGATCCTTGGCGCTCTCCCACCCGAGATGCGCGAGAAGCTCCTGTCGGCCGGCGAGGAACACGTCTTCGGCGAGGGCGACACGGTGATCCGTCAAGGGGAGCGAGGCGCCGACGCCTTCGTGATCCTCAGCGGGCGGGCCCGGGTCGTCCGCGATGGCCAGGAGATGGCTCGGCTTGGCCCGGGCCAGTTCTTCGGCGAGGTGGCGATGCTCGACGGGCGCCCGCGGACCGCCGACGTCGTGGCCGAGAGTCAACTGCGCTGCATCGCCCTGTCGCGGGAGACGATCAGGCGCGCGCTCCGATCGGAGCCGGACCTGGCCTGGCGCGTCCTCGAGGTGCTGGCCGGCCGGATCCGCGGCTGATCGCCGATCCTCGTCCCCGGAGCCCGAGCGCACGGCGTGCCGGTCGGCGTGGACCTCGGGCGGCCTCCGGTCGGATACTGGAGGCGTGACCGTCACCGAACCGATCCGGCACAGCTTCACCCGCAGGCGCCTGGTGGCCGTGAACGACGGGATCCGGTCCGAGCGGACGGACAGCCTGGCCACCGAGGAGCCGCTCGAGATCCGGGTCCAGGGCCCGAGCCAGGAGCAGGTCCAGGTCGCGGTCACGATGCGCACGCCCGGCGGGGACTTCGAGCTGGCCGTCGGCTTCCTGTTCACCGAGGGGCTGATCGCACCCGGCGACGTGAAGCGCGTCGCCTACTGCGACAACCTGCCCGGCGAGGACCAGCGCTACAACGTGGTCTCGGTCACGCTGGACAGCCCGTTCGACGCCGAGCGGCTCCGCCGGAACTTCTACGCGAACTCGTCCTGCGGGGTCTGCGGCAAGGCCGCGCTCGAGGACATCGAGGTGCGGTGCCGCGCCCGTGGCGCCGGGGCCCGAGGTCGGGCTCGACCTGCTGGTCTCCTTGCCCGACCGGCTCCGCGAGGCGCAGGCCGTGTTCGAACGCACCGGCGGGCTCCACGCGGCGGGCCTGTTCGACGCCGGCGGCACCGCGCTCGTCGTCCGCGAGGACGTCGGGCGCCACAACGCCGTCGACAAGGTGATCGGGGAGCGGTACCTGGCCGGCGCCGTCCCGCGCGGACGGGACGATCCTGCAGGTGAGCGGGCGGGCGTCGTTCGAGATCGTCCAGAAGGCCGCCGTGGCCGGCATCCCGATCGTGAGCGCCGTCAGCGCGCCATCGTCGCTCGCGGTCGAGGCCGCGGAGCGGTTCGAGATGACCCTGGTCGGGTTCGTCCGCGACGGGCGCGCGAACGTCTACAGCCACGCCGAACGCGTCCCCGCCTGAGCCGGCCGGGCGTCGAGCGGCGGCATAGAATCGGTCCTCGAGCCGACCGAAAGGAGCGCGCCTCGATGAAGAACGGGCTCACACGGCTCACCGAGCCGATGGTCCGCGAGAACGGCGGCCTGCGCACGGCGACCTGGGACGAGGCCCTCGATCGGGCCGCGGCGGGTCTGCGGGCGGCGTCCGAGCGGAACGCCGGCAACGGGGTCGGCCTGTTCAGCTGCTCGAAGGCGACCAACGAGATGAACTTCGTCGCGCAGAAGTTCATGCGTCAGGTCCTTCGCAGCAACAACATCGATAGCTGCAACCGCACCTGACACGCTCCTTCGGTCGTCGGTCTGGCGACGGTGTTCGGAGCAGGTGGGGGAACCAGTTCGTACGAGGAGATCGAGCACACCGATCTCATCGTGCTGTGGGGATCGAACGCGCGCGAGACGCATCCGATCTTCTTCCACCATGTCCTGCGTGGGATCCGGGGCGGCGCCCGGCTGATCGTCGTCGACCCGCGGCGGACCAGCTCGGCGCAGTGGGCCGACCTATGGCTCGGCATCGACGTCGGGTCGGACATCGCGCTCTCGAACACGATGGCGCGCGAGATCATCGTCTCGGGCCTGGAGAACGCGGCGTTCATCAAGCGCGCGACGATGCGGTACCGCGCGTACCGGGACTCGGTGATGGAGTGGACGCTCGAACGCGGCGAGCAGGCGACCGGCATCCCGGGCGAGGTGATCCGCGAGTTCGCCCACGCGTACGCGAAGGCCGACCGTGCCGAGATCTGCTGGACCCTCGGCATCACCGAGCACCACAACGCCGTCGACAACGTCCTGTCGCTCATCAACCTTGGACTGCTCTGCGGACACGTCGGTCGCTACGGGAGCGGCCTGAACCCGCTGCGCGGTCAGAACAACGTGCAGGGCGGGGGCGACATGGGCGCGATCCCCAACAAGCTGCCAGGGTTCCAGGACATCGAGAACGACCCGGAGGCCTGCGCCCGGTACGAGGAGGTGTGCGGCGTCCCGGTGATCCGCAAGTACGGATGGAACCTGACGCAGATGTTCCACGGGATGGAGCAAGGGGAGCTCACCGCCCTCTACGTGATCGGCGAGAACCCTGCCACCTCGGAAGCCGACGTCGGCCGGGCACGCAAGCTCATGGGCAACCTCGACACGCTGATCGTCCAAGACCTGTTCATGACGAAGACGGCGCAGATGGCGGACGTCGTCCTGCCGGCCTCGAACGCCGCGCTCGAGTCCGAGGGCACCGTGACCAACAGCGAGCGCCGCGTCCAGCGGGTCCGCAAGGTGCTCGACCCGCCGGGCGACGCTCGGGACGACATCTGGATCATCGCGCAGCTCGCGAAGCGCCTCGGGTTCGACTGGGGCGAGGTGACCCCGCGCTCGGCGTGGGACGAGCTCCGGTCGATCTCGCCGATGCACGCCGGGATGACCTACGAGCGTCTCGAACAGCTCGAGGGGATCCAGTGGCCGTGCTGGGACGAGGACCACGGGGGGACGTTGTACCTCCACGCCCGGCTCTGGGAGGAGGACGCGGCCAAGCGCGGCCCGAAGGCGCCCTTCAGCGTGACGCCGTTCGAGCCGCCGGTGGACGAGCTCACCGAGGAGTTCCCGTTCCGACTCACGACCGGCCGGCGTCTGGACTCGTACAACACCGGCGTGCAGACGGGCGGGTACACGTCGCCGCTGCGGCGAGGCGAGACGATCGACCTATCGCCGGAGGACGCCGACCGGCTCGAGGTGACCGATGGCGAGGTCGTCCAGGTCACCTCCCGGCGCGGCTCGCTCGAGGTCCCGGTGCGGGTCGACCGGGGGCTGCGTCCTGGGCTCGTGTTCATGACCCTGCACTTCCCCGATCAGGTCGACACGAACGTGCTCACGATCGACGCCACGGATCCGAAGTCGGGGACGGCCGAGTTCAAGGCCAGCGCGGTCCGGATCGAGAAGATCTCCCAGACGGTGGGGACGTAGCCCTCGTGGATCTCGTCCTGCCCGAGGCGCGACCCAGCGACGACGAGCGCGCAGCCGTGGACGCCGTACTCGGCGCCGCGACCTCGGGCTGGGCGGGCGGCGAGCGGGCGATCGAGTTCGAGGGCCGGGTCGCGAGGGGCGGCGCAGAGGCCCGCGATCAACGTCACCTGCTCCTGCCGGCGCTCCACGCCTTGCAGGCGCGTGCCGGGTGGATCAGCCCGGGCGGACTCCGCTACGTGTCCGAGCGGCTCACCGTTCCGCCTGCCGAGGCGTACGGGGTCGCGACCTTCTACGCGATGTTCTCGGTCGAACGGCGACCGCAGACCGTGCTCCACCTCTGCGACGACATCGCCTGCAAGGTGGCGGGCGCCGAGGATCTCATCGCCGATCTCGAGAGAGAGCTCGGGTCCGAGCGGAGGAACCAGATCATCAGGAGCCCGTGTCTCGGCCTGTGCGAACGGGCACCGGCGGCCTTGATGCAGACGTTCGGCTCGGACGCGAGCGACGCCGCGATGGGTCCGGTCTCCATGGGGTTCCTCGATCCGTTCCTGCACGGAGGTCCGTGGGCGATCGGGTCCGCAGGCGGGGACGTCGCGCCCCAACGGCGGGATCAGGTACGCCTGCTCCGTCGGGTCGGGGTCGTCGATCCGTCCTCGCTCGACGACTACCGGGCGCACGGCGGCTACGAGGCGCTCCGGCGTGCCGTCGAGCTCGAGCCCGAGGGCGTGGTCCGCGAGCTGAGGGACTCGAAGCTCCTCGGGCGCGGCGGCGCGGCCTTCCCGGCCGGCGTCAAGTGGGAGGCCGTCGCCAAGCAGTCCGTCCGGCCCCACTACTTCGTGTGCAACGCGGACGAGTCCGAGCCCGGAACCTTCAAGGACCGCGCGCTGATGGAGCACGACCCGTTCGCGATCCTCGAATCGCTCACGATCGCCGGCTACGCGACCGGCTCGGAGAAGGGGTTCATCTACATCCGGGGCGAATACCCGCACGCGACGTCGATGCTCACGAACGCGATCGCCCAGGCGTACGCGCGAGGGTTCCTCGGGTCCGACGTGATGGGGGAGGGGTTCGCGTTCGACGTCGAGCTCCGCCGTGGGGCCGGCGCCTACATCTGCGGCGAGGAGACCTCGCTGTTCAACTCGATCGAGGGCAAGCGGGGCGAGCCCCGAAACAAGCCGCCGTTCCCGGTCGAGCGCGGGGTGTTCGGCAAGCCGACGGGCATCAACAACGTCGAGACGCTCGTGAACGTGCTCGAGGTGCTCACGCTCGGCGGTGAGGCGTACGCGAGGCTCGGCACGCCGGACTCGACCGGGCCGCGGCTGTTCTGCCTCTCCGGCTGCGTCGAACGGCCGGGCGTGTACGAGGTCGAGCACGGCGTCACCCTCCGCGAGTTGCTGGGGATGGCCGGCGGCGTCCGTAGCGGCAAGGCGCTGAAGGCGATCCTGCTCGGCGGCGCGGCGGGCTCGTTCGTCACGCCGGACGACCTGGACCTGCGGCTCACGTTCGAGGACTCGAAGGCGGCGGGTGTCACGCTCGGCTCGGGGGTCGTGATGGTCTTCGACCAGGACGTGGACCTCGCCGACATCGTGCTACGGATCGCCGCGTTCTTCCGCGACGAGTCCTGCGGGCAGTGCGTCCCCTGCCGGGTCGGCACCGTGCGCCAGGAGGAGGCGCTCGCGCGCGTGATCGAGGGTCGCGCGAACGGCTCGCTCTCGGACGAGCTTGCGCTGATCGGCGAGATCGGTCAGGTGATGCGGGACGCGTCGATCTGCGGCCTCGGCCAGCTGGCGGCGAACGCGGTCGACTCGGCCATCCACCGGCTGAGGATCTTCGACGGTGGTGCGGCATGACGGTCGTTCCCCTCGCCCCGCCGAGGCGCCTTGTCGAGCTCGAGGTCGACGGGAAGGCGGTCCGGGTCGCCGAGGGCTCGACGATCTTGGACGCGCTCCGCGGCGAGGGTGTCGACACGCCCACGTTGTGCTTCGCCGACAACCTCACGCCGGTCAACGCGTGCCGCGTGTGCGTGGTCGAGCTCGAGGGCTCGCGCGTGCTGGTGCCCTCGTGCGCGCGCAAGGCCGAACCCGGGATGAAGGTCCGGACCGACTCCGAACGCGTACGCCTCTCTCGCAAGATGGTGCTCGAGTTCCTGGGTTCGAGCGTCGACGTGTCGCTCACCGGGTCCGACGTCGCGCGGTGGCAGACCGACTACGGCGCCGACCCCGCCCGCTACGGCGCGCCGGCCGAACCCGCGGGTGCGGGCGAGCGCGACGCGCGGCACGCCGGCCACCACCACGGGCCGACGGGGGAGTCGGCGGAGACCGTCCACCAGCCGGTGAAGATCGACAACGAGCTCTACGTCCGGGACTACTCGCGATGCATCCTCTGCTACAAGTGCGTCGAGGCGTGCGGCGTGGACGCGCAGAACACGTTCGCGATCGCGGTCGCCGGCCGCGGGTTCGACGCCCGGATCTCGACCGAGTTCGACGTCGGCCTGCCGGATTCGGCGTGCGTGTACTGCGGGAACTGCATCGGCGTCTGTCCGACCGGCGCCCTGATGTTCACCAGCGAGCACGACATGCGCGAGGCCGGCACCTGGGACGAGACGCAGCAGACGGTCACGGAGACGATCTGTCCCTACTGCGGCGTGGGTTGCGACCTCGAGGTGCACGTGCAGGACAACACGATCGTGAAGGTCACCTCGCCCTCGGACAACGACGTGACGAGCGGGCACCTGTGCATCAAGGGGCGGTTCGGGTTCCAGTTCGTGCAGAACCGTGCGCCCGAACCGCCGCCGGGGGACCGGCCTGCCTGAGGTCGCGGGCGTCGTCCTCGCGGGCGGGCGCTCGACGCGCTTCGGCCGCGACAAGCTCGCCGAGCCGTACCGCGGCGTCCCCATGCTCCAGCACGCGGTGCTCCGCCTCGCCGAGGTGTGCTCGGCGGTGGTCGTGGTCCTCGGTCCCGATACGCCCGAACCCGCGATGCCGGTCGGCGTCCCGGTCCAGATCGCCCGGGATCCGACGCCTGACGAGGGTCCGCTCGCCGGGGCGCACGCGGGGCTGCTCGCGGCCGCCGCCGATCTCGCGTTCCTGACCGGCGGCGACATGCCGGACCTGCAGCTGCGTGTGCTGCTCGAGATGCTGCGCGTCGCCGACGATGCAGGGGTGGACGCCGTCGCCTTGCAGGATGGCGAGCGCTACCGGCCGTTGCCATGCGTCGTTCGGACCGCGGCCGCCACCGACGCGGCGCATGCTCTCCTGCACGCCGGCTATCGCGCGCTCCGCGATCTGCTCGACGCCCTCCGGCTCGCGGTGATCGACGAACCCACCTGGCTCGCGCTGGATCCGGGGCGCCGAACCCTCTTCGACGTCGACACGCCGTCCGATCTCGGCGAGTGATCCCGGCGTGTCCCTGCGGCGAAGCACGGGAATCGAGGAGGCACGATGCGACTCGAGCAGATCGACCGGAGGAAGCGCTCCAGCAAGCGGCAACGACCGGATCCTCGCGCGCGATCCTCGTGATCCGGCCATCGTGCACGCGAAGGAGCTCATCGAGAAGCAGATGTCGCGGCGCCGCCGGGCGGTGTAGGGGTCAGTCCTCGCCTTCCGACAGGAACGCTCGAGCTTTCTCCGCCATGGTCGTGGCGCCTTTGGCTCTCGCGAGCTCGAGCGCTTCCCGCGCCACGCGTTCGGTCTCGGGCGACCGCTGACCCTCTAGCCACCTCGCGAGCGCCAGACGGGCCTCGATCCGCACGGGGGACAGGTCGCTCTCGTCCGACAGCTCGACCGCGCGGCGGAGGTGATCACCCGCCGATGGGTCGTCGCGCGCCGCGAGCACCGCGCCACGAGCCAGCTGGATCCCGACCTGCGTGGCCCTGTCGTCGGGTGAGCCGGTCCGCTCGGCCACCCCGATCCAGCGGTCCGCCTCGGCCGGATAGCCGCGTTCAACCTCGAGCTCGGCCAGCATCGTCGCGTGCGTCGACAGGAACGCCGACTCGCCCAGGGACTCGAGCGCCTCACAGCTGTCGCGGAGGACGTCCGCAGCGGCGTCGAGATCGCCGGCGAACCACTCGTTGCGTCCTGCGTTCTGGGCGGCGGCCCAGTAGTCGATCGGCAGGCCGACCTCCTGAGACAGGGTCCGCGATGCGTCGATCAGGTCCCGCGCGCGATCGAACTCGCCCCGCAGCGAGTACATCGTCCCGAGGGTTCGCATGACCGTCTGCTCCAGACGCCTGTTGCCGGTCGCCCGGGCGTCGGCCAGGATCCGTTCGCTCTCGACGATGCCCTCCCCGACCGGGGTGGGCCCAAGGGCGTCGCAGGCTGCGATCAGCCCCAGGAGATCGCCCTCCATCACGCGGTCGCCGGCCGCCCGAGCGTGGAGCATGCCGCGCTCGGCCGCGCGCCGTGATTCCTCCACGTGCTCCTCGAACCAGTGCGCGTAGGCGCGCGTCGTCCACGCCAACGCCTGACCGCGCTCGTCACCGAGGGACTCGAAGAGCTCGAGGGTGCGTTCGGCCGTCTCCTTCGCGGTCGCGACGTCGGCCTCGGGGTCGCCGAGCCACCGGACCGCCGCCAACGCGCACCGCGCGAACGCCGCCGAGCGGTCGTCGTTCGCTGCCTCGGCTCGATCGACCGAGTCGCGCAACAGCTCCATCGCTTCCGGGATCGAACCCGAATCGGACAGAGCGGATCCCAGGACCCACGCGATCTCGAGCCGATCCGGGTCGTCGGGATCGCGCAGGTCGATCGCGTGCCGGAGCAAGACGGCCGCGCTCGGGGCGTCGCCTCGGTCCGCAGCGCGAAGCCCGGCCGCCCGCAGGCGCTCGAAGGCCGAACGGCCGACACGCTCCGTGTGCTCGTCGTGCAGACCGAGCTCGGCACGCATGCGGTGCGCCTGTTCGAGGTGGTAGCCGATGAACTCGTCGAACTCGGACGTGCGCTCGGCCAGAGACGACTCGAGGTGGGCAGCGAACGCCTCGTGGAGCGCCGCGCGTTCCGCCTTCGGGATCGCGTCGTAGGCCGCGTCCCGCAGCAGGATGTGCCGGAACCGGAGCCCCCAGCCCCCGCCGGCGTCCGACGGGCTCGGCCGGACGACGTCCTTGAGCAGGAGCCTGCCCAGACGCTCGTGCAGGCGAGCGTCGCTCTCGTCGGGAACGAGCGCGGCCACCGCCGAACGATCGAACACCTCGCCCACGACCGCCGCGGCTTCGACGACCCGCCGCTCATCGGGGGAGAGCCGATCCAAGCGCGAGGCGAGGAGAGCGGAGATGGCCGGCGGGACCTGCACCGTGGACAGGTCGACCGTAGCGACCCATTCGCCGTCCTTCTGCACGAGGACCGCGTCGTCGACCAGCATCGACAGCATCTCCTCGACGAACAGCGGATTCCCGTTGGCTGCGGCGCGGATGCGCTCGCGGATCTCGTGCGTCAGGGCGGGATGTCCGAGCAGGTTCTCGATCAGTGCGTCCGCTTCGGGTTCGGAGAGCGGCTCGAGATGAACGCTCGTCGCGTTGCGCTGCCCGCCGCTCCAGCCAGGGCGCTCCTCCAGGAGCTCGGGACGCGCCATGCAGACGATCAGGATCGGGACGTCGCGGGACCATGTGGCCACGTGCTCGATCACGTCGAGCAGCGTCGGTTCCCCCCAGTGGATGTCGTCGAACACCGCGACGACGGGCCGCCGCCGGCCGAGCGCCTCGAGGAACCGCCGGACCGCCCACGGCGGCTCGACCGGTCCCGAGCCGTCGAGGCCGAGCAGGCCCGCGAGATGCGCCACCACGGTCTCGCCGTCCGGTGTGCCCTCGAGGAGCGCGCGGAGCTCGGCCCGCGCGCGCTCGGGAGGGTCGTCCTCCGAGATGCCCGCGGCCTGGATCGCCATCTCTGCGATGGGCCAGAACGTGATGCCCTCGCCGTAGGACAGGCACCGCCCCGAGAGCACCTGCGCCCGCCCAGCGAGCGTCGAGACGAACTCGCGGACCAGGCGAGACTTCCCGATCCCCGCCGGGCCGAGGATCGTGAACAGGTGACAGGCGGCGTCCGTGGCGGAGGCCTCGAAGGCGTCGAGCAGCATCCGGAGCGGGCGCTCGCGGCCGACCATCGGTGAGTCGAGCCGGCGTTCGTGACCGGCCACGCCCGTCCGGACCGACAGGAGCCGGTACGCCCCGACGGCCTCGGCCTTGCCCTTCAAGGCGAGCGGGTCGACGGGTTCGGCCTCCACCGCGTCCCGTGTGAGCCCGAACGTCTGCTCGCCGATCAGGATCTCGCCCGGCTCCGCCGCCTGCTCCAGACGCGCGGCGGTGTTGACGGCGTCGCCCGTGACCAGCGCCTGGCCTCCGGAAGGATCGCCCGCGACCACCGGTCCGGTGTTGACGCCGATCCGGGTCTGGAGGGTGACGGACCACTCGCGTTCGAGGTCCGCGTTCAGTTCCGCGAGCGCGTCCCGCATCTCCCCGGCGGCGCGGACGGCCCGGAGCGCGTCGTCCTCGTGCAGGACCGGGATCCCGAACACGGCCATCACGGCGTCGCCGATGAACTTCTCGACCGTGCCCCCATGGGACTCGAGCACGCCCTGCATCCGGTCGAAGTAGCGCGACATCACCGTGCGCAGGGATTCGGGATCCAGGCGCTCGCCGAGGGCGGTCGAGCCGGTCACGTCGCAGAAGACGACCGTGACGGTCTTGCGCACCTCGCGCGTGGGCGGCGCGGGCACGTCGAGCCTGGTGCCGCATTCGGAGCAGAACTTCGCATCCTCGGCGTTCGCGTGTCCGCAGTTCGGACAGTCGGCCACGGGCGAAGTCTAGGCGGGGCGGTAGGGTTCGGGCGGGATGCACGAGCCGATCCGGATCGGGGACGTCCAGGTCTCGGTCGTGTGCGAGGGCTACGCGCCGCTCGACCTCGCCGACGAGATGCCGGGCGCGGATGTCGACTGGGAGGCCGAGCGCGCCCGCCATCCCTGGGCGTTCGTCGACGAGCGGTCGTGGCCGTGGCACGTCCACGCGTTCGCCCTGCGGACGCCGGGCGGTCTCGTGCTCGTCGACGCCGGGGTGAGCCCGTTTCCACCCATCCGTCCCTGGGCCGAGCACACGCCGCTCGAGGAGGCGTTCACGCTCGCCGGGGCGGACCCGGCAGAGGTGCGGATGGTCGTTCACACCCACCTGCACGCCGATCACGCGGGTGGATCGGTGGTCGACGGAGCGCCTCGCTACCCGAACGCCGTGCACATCGTGCACCCAGCGGACTGGTCACACTTCGAAGGGCTGGAGGGTGGTTACACGGCGCGAGGTGCGATGCAGCGTCTCCTCGAGCTCGGGATGGTCGACCTCGATGCCGAGGACCGCGAGGTGTGGCCCGGCGTGCGCGTCGTGCACACGCCGGGGCACACGCCCGGTCACCGCTCGGTCGTCCTCATGGGCGGGGATGGGACGTTGCTGCTCACCGGCGACCTGCTGCACACGCCGATCCAGGTGGCGAGGCCCGACTCTCCCTCCAACCACGACGTCGATCCGGTGGAGGGATGCCGGTCCCGGGTCCGGCTGGTGGAGCAGGCCCGAGACCGAGGCTGGACCGTCGCGGTGAGCCACTTCGCTCGCCCGTTCGGACGGGTCGACGCGGACGGGTGGGCCGATGATCCGCCGCCGAAGGGCTGATGCCGGGAGGCGGGCGGCCGGGGTAGATTCCTCCCTGAAGAGCGGGGCCTCGGCCTCGGCGCTCGAGCCCGGCCGACCAGGTCTCCCCGCGCATCAGACCCTCGGAAAGGACCCAGGCATGCCGCGTCGTGTCCTCATCATGGGAGCCGCAGGGCGCGACTTCCACAACTTCAACGTCGCCTACCGGAGCGATCGCCGGATCGAGGTCGTGGCCTTCACCGCGACCCAGATCCCCTTCATCGTCGACCGGATGTACCCGGCGAGCCTCGCCGGCGAGCGCTACCCGAAGGGGATCCCGATCCACGACGAGAGCGAGCTCACCCAGCTGATCGAGGTCGAGCGGATCGACGACGTGGTGTTCAGCTACTCGGACGTGAGCCATACGTACGTGATGCACAAGGCCAGCCAGGCGCTGGCGGCCGGCGCGAACTTCGTCCTGCTCGGTCCCCGCGAGACGATGCTGACGGCCACCGTCCCGGTGGTCGCGGTCTGCGCGGTGCGCACCGGCTCGGGTAAGAGCCAGACGACGCGCGCGATCGCCGAGACGTTGAAGGGCGCCGGCAAGCGGGTCGTTGCCGTCCGCCACCCGATGCCGTACGGCAACCTCGAGGCGCAGCGCGTCCAGCGGTACGCGACCCTCGAAGACCTGGATCGGTACGACACGACGATCGAGGAGCGCGAGGAGTACGAGCCCCACATCACCTCGGGCACGATCATCTACGCGGGGGTCGACTACGGCGACATCCTCGCGCAGGCGCAGGCCGAGTGCGACGTGCTCCTGTGGGACGGCGGGAACAACGACCTTCCCTTCTACGCGCCCGACGTGCACGTCGTGGTCGCCGACCCCCTCCGCGCGGGTCACGAGACGAACTACCACCCGGGCGAGGCCAACCTTCGGATGGCGGACGTGATCGTGATCAACAAGATGGACTCGGCCTCCATCGAACAGGTGAACGCACTGTTGGACACGATCCATCGAGCGAACCCGGACGCGACGGTGGTCAAGGCCAACAGCCGGGTCACGGTGGACGATCCGAACGCGATCAGAGGCAAGCGTGTGCTGGTGGTCGAGGACGGCCCGACGCTCACACACGGCGAGATGAAGTTCGGCGCTGGGGTCGTGGCCGCGCGGGCCCACGGCGCGTCCGAGATCGTCGATCCGCGGCCTTGGGCGATCGGCACCATCGACGAGACGTTCCGCAAGTACGACGTTGGCCCGGTGCTGCCGGCGATGGGGTACTCGGACGGCCAGCTCGCCGAGATGGAGAAGATCATCGATTCGGCCGACGCCGACGTCGTCGTGATCGGCACGCCGATCGACCTCCGGCGCGTGATCGAGATCCGCAAGCCCGCCGTCCGCGTCCGCTACGATCTCGAGGTCCTGCCGGACTCGCCGAGCCTGCTCGACGTGCTGAGGCCGGTCCTCGGTTGATGCGGGGGGGGCTGATCCCACAGATGCAACGCGTCGTCGTCGCCCTCGGCGGGAACGCGCTGCTCCGGCGCGGGCAGGACGACACGTTCGAGAACCTGTACGGGTCCTCGCGGGCCGCGGCCGAGGGCATCGCCGACATCGCGGCCGCCGGCTGGGAGGTCATCCTCACCCACGGCAACGGCCCGCAGGTCGGCCGCATCCTGCTGCAGCAGGAGGCCGCGAAGCGCTGGGTCCATCCGATGCCGCTCGATGTCTGCGGCGCCGAAAGCCAGGGACTGATCGGGTACCTGCTCCAGGTCACGATCGGCGACGTCTTCTTCGAGCGCGGGATGGAGCGGCCGGTGGCGACGGTGCTGACGCTCACGCGCGTGCGCCCCGACGACCCCGCGTTCGCGGATCCGACCAAGCCGATCGGGCCGTTCTACGAGGAGGAGGAGGTGAAGCAGCTCGAGGCCGAGCGGGGATGGGTGCTGAAGCCCGACCCGCACGGCGGATTCCGCCGCGTCGTGCCCTCGCCAGACCCGTACTCGATCGTCGAGGCACCGGTGATCCGCACGCTCGTGGCCGGAGGAACGGTCGTGATCGCGTCCGGCGGGGGAGGCATCCCGGTGGTCGAGGATGGCCCGAGGCTGATCGGCCGCGAGGGCGTGGTCGACAAGGACCTGGCCGCCGCGATCCTCGCCCGCGACGTCGAGGCCTCGACGCTGCTGATCCTCACCGACATCGGAGCCGTCCAGCGCGGGTTCGGCACGGAGCGCACCGAGCCGATCGAACGGATGACGGCCGCCGAGGCGCGCGAGCTGCTCGAGGCAGGGGAGTTCGGCGCCGGCTCGATGGGACCGAAGGTCGAGGCCGCGGTCCGGTTCGTCGAGCGCGGGGGTGGGCGCTCGGCCATCGGCGACCTTGACTCGGCGGTCGCCGTCCTGGCGGGAGAGGCCGGGACGAGCATCGTTCCCGGATAGCCGGCGTCGGGATGCGGCTCCGCGTCGTCGTCTACAACGTCCGCGGGTTCCGGGACGGCTCCGAACGACTCGTGCGGCTGGTGGGGCACTTCGCGCCGGACGTCGTCCTGCTGAACGAGACCGGCAGGCGCGTCCAGCTCCGACGGTTCGCGAAGGCTCTCGGGATGGACCTGGCAGCCGATCCGTGGTCGCCGTTCCGTCGTCGGGTGAAGGATGCCGTGCTCGTCCGGCCGCCGTGGAGGATCGTCGACCACCGCCAGGACCGTTTCGAGGGTGGCCCGTGGCTCTTCCCGCGTGGCGCGCTCGTCGCCCGGCTCGAGCATGGTGAGGCGCGGATGGGGGCGGTCTCGACCCATCTGGGCCTGCATCCCCGTGAGCGGCTGGCGCATGCCCGTGCCCTCGCCCGGCTCCTCGACGGCATCGACGGCCCGATCATCGTCGGTGGGGACCTGAACGAGAGGCCCGAGGGCCGTGCGGTGGGGTTCCTGTCCGAACGCTTCCGCGACGCCTGGCTCCTCGGCGGCGACGCGGATGGCGAGACCTTCCCGGCCGACGAGCCGACCGCGCGGATCGACTACCTGTATGTCTCCGAAGCGGTCGCGGTCGAACGCGTGCTCGTCCCGCCCGGCCCCGACGCGCGCGCAGCTTCCGACCACCGGCCGCTCGTCGCCGAGCTCACCCTCTCGCCGTCGGGTTAGGCTCTGGAGCGATCGCTCCCGAAGGAGGACCGGCGATGCTCTCTCCCGATCTCGAGAACGCGATGAACACGCAGATCGCGTCCGAGCTCTACTCGTCGCACCTGTATCTCGCGATGTCCGCGTACTGCGAGGAACAGAGCC
This sequence comes from uncultured Actinomycetes bacterium, assembly GCA_963706005.1. GTDB lineage: Bacteria > Actinomycetota > UBA4738 > UBA4738 > HRBIN12 > DASSJM01. The sequence goes on along the minus strand of CAVPLL010000005.1, from coordinate 219,127 downwards.
TGCCGGGGTTCGCGCACTGGTTCAAGCTCCAGTCCGACGAGGAGCGCGAGCACGCCCTGAAGTTCGTCCGGCACGTCGTGGATCGGGGCGGTCGCGTGATGCTCACCGGGATCGACGCCCCCCAGTCGGACTTCGGGACGCCGCAGGGTGCGTTCGAGCAGGCGCTGGCGCACGAGATGAACGTCTCGATGATGATCGACGGGCTCTACGGGATGGCCGTGCAGCACGGCGACTACGCGAGCCAGGTCTTCCTCCAGTGGTTCGTGACCGAGCAGGTCGAGGAGGAGCGCACCGCCACCGAGATCGCCCACACGCTGAAGACGCTCGGCGGCGAGCTGGCACCGATGCTCATGCTCGACCGCGAACTCGGATCGCGCGGGGCCGAGGGCTAGCCTTTGGCGCCGTCGAGCTCCCGCGCGAACGCCAGCACGCGCTCGCGCACGAGCGGTGCATCGTGGTCGAGCGTCACCACGTGGTAGGAGTTCGGGCACACGATCAGCTCTTGGTGTTCCGAACCGATCCGCTCGAGCACCTTCTCGGCGTTCCGGCGGGGGACGACGTGGTCGGTGGCCGAGCGGAAGACCACGATGGGCTGACGGATCTCGGGGAGCGAGACCCGGACCCGCTTCATCATCGCGGCCATCTCGGCGATCGCCGGCACCGGCATGACGCGGTCGCCGTGCTCGTCCTGCCCGGGCTTGGCGATGTCGTTCGACACGCCCTTGATCGTGCGTAGGAACCGGCCGCCGACCGGGACCGCGAGCAGCCGGCGGTCGAACACGTACGGGTTCGTGAGCGCGATGCCCTCGACCTCATGCGGACGTGACGCGACGAGCGACAGCACGACCGACGCGCCCATCGACTGCCCGAGCGTCACGATGGTTCGGCAGCGCTCGCGGAGCGCCTCGAGCCCGTTCGCGGCCTCGTCCACCCATTCGGTCCACCGTCGGGTCCGCAGGTCCTCGACGTCGGTCCCGTGGCCGGGGAGACGGACGCCCTCGACCGAGATCCCCTCTGCGGCGAGCCATTCGCCGATCGGCCGCATCGAGGCCGGCGAGCCCGTGAACCCGTGGACCATCAGGACGCCGATCGGGCCGCCCTGCAACGAGAACGGCTCGCAGCCGGGGCGGACCCGCGGTTCGGTCACGTGTCAGACGGAGCGCTTGCGCCGGCCCGGGTTCACGAACAGCGTCCCCACCATGAACAGGAACACGAGCCCGACCGCTCCGGTGAGGCCGACGAGGAGGAAGACGAAGAACCACTCGAGCAGACCCCACGCGGCGAGCACGGAGCCATGCTACCCGAGCACCGGTGCGCACCCGCTCAGATCGGAGACGTCGGGACCAGGATCTCGGCCTGCACCCACGAGACGCCGACCCCCAGGTACTTCGCCGCCGCCTCGGACAGGTCGATCACGCGTTCCATCCGACCGTACGGCCCGCGGTCGTTCACGAGCACGATCGCGCACGTGCCCTCGTAGGTGACGCGCAGGAACGTGCCGAACGGGAGCGTCCGGTTCGCGGCCGTGAACAGGCGCGGGTCGAAGATCGCGCCGGTCGCGGTCGGCTGGCCACCGAACTCCCACCCGTACCACGAGGCGTACCCCTCGAAGACCTCGCCGGTCGCGGCAAGACCGTCGGGCGTGTCGCAGGTCCGGCCTCCCGTGGGACCGAGCAGGGCGAGGAGCGGGCTCTGGTCGTCGCGGTACCCGATGATGTCCCAGGTGCCCATCCGGGCGGCGGCCGCGGCGACGGCGGCCCGTTGCGCCTGCAGGGCGTCGTCGGCGATCGACGCCTCCCGGGCGAGGTCGGTGGCCTGCTCGACCGCGTCCTGCATCTTGGTCATCAGCGAGCGGAGCTCGTCGAGCCTGGGTTCGAGCGCGGCACGCCGGCCCTGCGCCTCGGCGCGCCTGGCCACCACAACGGCCTCGGCGACCAGGGAGTCACGCAGGACGTCGTTGCGCAGGGTGATCGTCCTGGCGGTGTACTCGGAGATCGTCGCGGCGTCGGCGAACGACCCGGCCGCGAGCAACGCCTCGACCGCCCCGCCGGGTCCGAACTGGAACGCGGTCCGGACGTGCGCGTTCAGGTCGGCCTGGGCGGCGTCGGCGGCGTCCCTCGCGAGCGCGACCTCCCGTTCGGCGTCCACGACCTCGATCCACGCCCGACCGGCCTGGCGTTCCATGACCTCGTAGCGGGCGATCATCCGGTGGAGCCGCTGGTGCAGGACGATCAGGCGCTGGACCTCGGGCAGGTCTCGGTGGTCGCGGACGAACGGCGCGAGGTCGTGGGCGTGCGCCGGTGAGGCGGCCAGCGCGGCCGCGAACGCGAGCACGAGCGCGAGGGGGCGGAACCGCAACGGGTCTCCCTTTGACCTGAGGCCGGTTGACCGGCCGTACAATCAGGTCTCGACACCTCGACGACGACACTTGACCGCAGGCCGACCGCTCAGGGAGCAGGAGTGACCACACGCATCGGCGTCCTCACGGCGGGCGGGGACGCCCCCGGTCTGAACGCCGCGATCCGCGCCGTCGTCCGCACGGCGATCGGGGTGCACGGCTTCGAGGTCCTCGGATTCCGGCGCGGCTGGCGCGGCGTGATGGACGGCGACGTCGTCGATCTCACCCCCGCGTCCGTCCAGGGGATCTTGCACCGCGGAGGGACGATCCTCGGCTCGTCCGGGGCCGATCCGTACCACGAGCACGGCGTCGACCGCGTCCGTCGGACCTTCACCGATCTCGGCATCGACGCGCTCATCACGATCGGGGGCGAGGGGACGATGGGCGCCGCGGCGCATATGTCCTCTGAGGGTGTTCCCGTGGTCGGCATCCCGAAGACGATCGACAACGACCTGTCCGGCACCGACGCGTGCATCGGGTTCGCCACGGCGGTGCAGGTCGCGACCGACGCGATCGACCGTCTGCACACGACGGCCGAGAGCCACGACCGGCTGATGCTCGTCGAGGTCATGGGTCGCAGCGCCGGATGGATCGCCCTGTACTCGGGGATCGCGGGCGGGGCCGACTCGATCCTGCTCCCGGAGCGGCCCTTCGACCTGGAGGACGTCGCGTCGGTGCTCCGGCGCCGCCACCTGACCGGCCACTCGTTCTCGATCGTCGTGGTAGCCGAGGGCGCGATGCCGGCCGAGGGCACGATGCCCGCGCCCGAGTACGCGAGCGATCCGCGCGGCGCCCCCCGGCTCGGCGGCATCGCGTACGAGATCGCACCGCGGATCGAGGCGCTGACCGGCTGGGAGTCGCGGGTGACGGTGCTCGGGCACGTCCAGCGGGGCGGCTCGCCGGTCGCCACCGACCGGATCGTCGCGACCCGCTTCGGCGAGGCCGCGACCGCGCTGGTCGCCGATGGCGGGTTCGGACAGATGGTTGCGCTGCACGGTGACCGGATCGGCCAGGTCCCGCTCGCCGAGGCCGCGAAGGTCCGGCCGGTCCCCGAGGAGCTGGTGGCGGTCGCCGAGCTGTTCTTCGAGGAGCGGAAGCGGCCGTGAAGATCGGCATCTTGACCGGCGGGGGCGATGTCCCCGGCTTGAACGCCTGCATCAAGGCCGCCACGCTCCGGGCGACGGAGGAGGGTCACGAGGTCGTCGGCATCCGCCGCGGCTGGGGCGGGCTGCTCGGCTGCGATCCGGACGACCCCGGATCGATCGAGACGAACATCGTCGAACTCGATGCGTCGGCGGTCCGCACGATCGACCGGAGCGGGGGCACGATCCTGCATACGTCGAGGACGAACCCGGCGAAGGTCCGGTCCTCGGAGGAGCCCGCGTTCCTGCGCTCGGAGGAGCACGAGGGGCCGGTCGACCATACGCCGCACGTCCTCAAGGTGCTCGACCGGCTCGGCATCGACGCGCTGCTCCCGATCGGCGGCGACGATACGCTCTCGTTCGCCCTCCGCCTCCACGAGGAGGGCGTGCCGGTGGTCGCGATCCCGAAGACGATGGACAACGACGTGCACGGCACCGACTACTGCATCGGCTTCTCGACCGCGATCACGCGGACCGTGATCTTCATCCACCAGCTGCGCACGAGCGCCGGCTCGCACGAGCGTCTCGCGGTCGTCGAGGTCTTCGGCCGGTACAGCGGGGAGACGTCGCTCGTCTCCGCGTACCTGTCGGGGGTCGAGCGGGCGGTGATCAGCGAGGTGCCGTTCGACGTCGAGAAGCTCGCGAGCAAGCTGATGCAGGACAAGCGGGCCAACCCCAGCAACTACGCGATGATGACGATCTCCGAGGGCGCCACGATGATCGGCGGGGAGACCGTCCACGCGGGGATGGCCGACGCGTTCGGGCACCTGAAGCTCGGAGGCGTCGGGCAGGTGACGGGCGAGGCGCTCCGCGAGATCACGGGCGAGGGCATCATCTACCAGCAGGTGGGCTACCTGATGCGCTCGGGCTCGCCGGACTCGCTCGACCTGATGGTCGCGACCAACTACGCCGTGATGGCGGCCGACCTGGTGATCGAGCGGCAGTTCGGACGGCTCGTGGCGCTGCGCAACGGCAACTACACCAACGTGCCGCTCCCGGTCGTCCGCCAGGGGGTCAAGCGCGTCGACGTGGGGGCGCTCTACGACGTCGAGGCGTACCGCCCGAAGATCCGTCACGTCGACGGGAAGCCGATGTTCCTGTACTGAGGCTTCGGTCCCGCCCTCCCTATACTCGGTGCTCGTGAAGCGCTTCCGGGTCGACCTCCGTTCGGACACCGTGACCAAGCCGTCGGCGGCGATGCGGCGCGCGATGGCCGAGGCGGAGGTGGGCGACGACTGGTTCGGGGACGACCCCACGGTCAACCGGCTCCAGGAGCGCGCCGCCGAGATCACCGGCAAGGAGGCGGCGCTGTTCGTCCCGAGCGGGACGATGGCCAACCAGATCGCGCTCCGCCTGCAGTTCTCGGGCCCCGGCCATCTCGTGGTGGCCGAACCGCGATCGCACGTCGCCTCGACCGAGGTGATGAGCGCGGCGGTGCTCTCGGGCATCGCGTACCGGACCGTGCACGGCGACCGACGCGGCCGGATCACGGCCGACCAGGTGCGAGCGGCCCTCGAGCCGGACGAGCCCTACGACGTCGAGGTCGTGGACCTCGTCTGCCTGGAGAACACCAGCGGTCATCCGGGCGGCACGGTGATGGACATCGAGGACTTCCGGGCGATACGCAAGGTCGCGGAGGAGGCCAGCGTGGCGGTCCACCTGGACGGTGCGCGGATCTTCAACGCGAGCGCCGCGTCGGGCGTCGACGTGACCGAGTACGCGGCCGAGGTCGACACGCTGATGTTCTGCGTCTCGAAGGGACTGGGCGCGCCGATCGGCTCGCTCGTGTGCGGGACCGCCGAAGCCATGCGCGAGGGTCGACGGATCAAGATCCTGTTCGGGGGCGCCTGGCGGCAGGCCGGGATCCTGGCCGCGGCCGGCCTGGTCGCGCTCGAGGAGGGGCCGAAGCGCTTGCACGAGGACCACGAGCGGGCGCGCCGGCTCGCCGAGGCCGTGGCCGAGATCGTGCCGGGGAGCCTGGACCCGGCGGATGTTGAAACGAACATGGTCTTCGCCGACACGGAACCGATGGCGATGACACCCCTCGAGGTCACGGACCGGCTCGAGGGTCACGGCATCGGCGCGAGCGTGGTCTCGGGCAAGGTCCGGATGGTCACGCACCTCGACATCGCCGACGAGGACATCGAGACGGCGATCGCGGCCTGGCGGGCCGTGGCAGCCCGATAGGAGGTTCCTCCCGTGAAGCTGTTCGGCCCGAGGTACCCCGAGGAGATCGCCAAGCGCGTGCCGCCCGGCCAGCGCCTGGTCAAGACGTGGCCGGTGCTCCACTTCGGCCCGATCCCTGATTTCGACGAGTCGACGTGGACGCTCGAGGTGAACGGCCTCGTGGACAACCCCTTCACCCTCACGTACTCGGAGCTGAAGGCGCTCGGGCCGGTCGACGTGCAGGCGGACATGCACTGCGTCACCGGCTGGTCCACGCTGGACAACACGTGGACCGGTGTGCCGTTCCGCGTGCTGGCCGAGAAGGCGGGCGTGCAGGACGACGCCAAGTGGGTGATCGCCCATTGCGACTACGGCTACACCTCGGACCTGTCGCTGCAGGCGATGATGGACGACGACGTGCTGGTCGCGTGGGCGCATGGCGGCGAACCGCTCACCGGCGAGCACGGCTTCCCGCTCCGCCTCGTCGTGCCGAAGCGCTACGCGTGGAAGAGCGCGAAGTGGCTCCGCGGACTGGAGTTCTCGGCGCACAACAAGCGCGGCTTCTGGGAGGTGCGCGGCTACCACATCCACGCGGAGCCCTGGGCGGAGGAGCGCTACTCGTACCAGGAGGGCCCGAGGGCCGAGCTCGAGCCCTAGGAGCGTGCGAGCGAGCGGATCGTCTCGAGCTCGAGGCGGCGGCGATCGCCCGATGACGGCGTCTCGACCACGACCGAGAGGTCGCGTAGCTCGGGTTGACCGACGATGGCGCGGAAGCCCTCGAGGCCGATGCCGCCCTCGCCGACGATCTCGTGGCGGTCGCGCCTGGAACCGCGTTCGAACTTCGCGTCGTTCATGTGGATCAGTCGCAGATGGTCGGCGAGGCCGAGGCCTCGGAGCTCCTCGAACAACGCGTCCACGCCGGACGGCTCGTCGAGCGCGTAGCCGGTCGCGAACAGGTGACAGGTGTCGAGGACCAGGCCGAGCCGCTCGTCGTCGACGGCGTCGAACAACGTCCGCGCCTCCGCCAGGGTCGAGGCGATGGCGCCGCTCGTGCCCGCCATCAGTTCGACCAGGAGTTGCGTCTCGTCCGGCGTCTCGAGGAGGACCGCCTGCAACACGGTGGCCGCCCGCTCGAGCGCATCGGCGATCTCGCCGGGGCCGCCCGCGCCGGAGTGCACGACGAACCCACCTGCCTCGAGCACGCCGCACGCCGCGACCGACCGCCGGCAGAGCTCCACCGACTTGCCGAGGAACTCGGGGTTCGGCGACGCGATGTTCACGAGGTAGGGCGCGTGGACGAACAGGGGCCCGATCGCCGCCTCACGCCACTCGGCCCCGAACGCTTGCGCGGTCTCGAGGCGTGGACCCGACCAGGCGCGCGGGTTCGAGATGAAGAGCTGGACCACCTCGGCGCCGGTCTCGCGCGCGAGCGGGATCGCGGTCCGGAGTCCACTGCGAAGGTGGGCGCCGACCCTCACGCCACGTAGATATGGACGAGGTCGCCCGCGCGCACGGTGGTGCCCGAGGCCGGCTCCTGGAACACGACCTGCGAGCCGCTGTGGCCCGGCACGACCGCGACGTCGACCAGTAGGCCGAGGCTGCGGAGCTTCTCGACGGCCGCGTCCCGCTCCATGCCGACGACGTTCGGCATCGGGAACTCCGGGGGTCCCTTCGACACGACGATCGTGACGGTCTCGCCGGGCTGCAGGTCGGTGCCCTTCGCCGGCGTCTGCGAGATCACGGCGCCCCGTCCGACCTTGTCGGAGAACTCCTCCTGCACGTCGACGACGAAGCCCTGGGCCTGCAGGGCGGCCATCGCCTCGTCCTGCGGCAGGCCGACGACCTTCGGGACCGGGACCGGGGTTGGGCCCTTGCTCACGACCAGGTCGATCGCGCTCGCGAGCGGCGCCTCGGCGTCGGCTTTCACGCTCTGCCGGATCACCTGGTCGGCGTCGAAGCGCTCGTTGAACGCCTTCGTGACCTCGCCGACCTTCAGATCCGCTTCCCGGAGCGCCACCTTGGCGTCGGCGAGCGGCATGCCGACGAGGTTCGGCACGGGGACCGGCGGCGGTCCGAGCGACGGGACGAGCGTGACCCGGTCGCCCCGCTCGAGCGTCGAGCCCTCGGCGGGCTGCACCTTGAGCACGCTCCCGGTGGGGACCTTCGTCGAGTACCGCCCGTCGGCCATCCGAACGACCAGCCCGGCGTCGTCGAGCTTGGCCTGGGCGTTGCGGACCGTCAGACCGACGACCTTCGGCACGTCGACCTCGTGCGGGACCAGGTACGTCCACGCCGCCCAGGCCGCGGCGCCGAGCGCGAGCAGCACGAACACGATGCCGAGCGCGAACCGGCCCCTGCGACGACGCCGTGCAGGACGCTCGACCGAGCGGCCGGGGATCGTGCCGGGGATCGTGATGGTCTCGGCCGGGTCCGAGGCCGGTGCCGTCACCGACGTGACGTCAACGCCGGTCGGGATCACCGTGACCTCCGGTGTGTCCTTCGGGACGAGCGAGGAAAGCGGTGGCGCCTCGGGGAGCGAGCGCGCCTCGGTCTCGAGATCGCGCCGGGCCTCGGCGGCCGATTCCGGGCGTAGCTCGCGCTGCTTCTCGGTCACCGAAGCGACCCACCCGTCCAGGGACGCCGGCACGGCCGGGTTGAAGGCCGATGGCCGCGGCATCGGCTCGTGCAGGTGCTTGTACGCGATCGCCATCGGCGTCTCGCCGGTGAACGGGAGCCGGCCCGTGAGCAGCTCGAACGCGACGACCCCCAGCGCGTACAGGTCGGTGCGCGGGTCGGCGGGCTCGCCTTGGAGCTGTTCGGGCGCGAGGTACTGGACGGTTCCGGTGACGTGGCCGGCCTCAGTGATCTGCGCGTCGGCGAACGCTCGCGCGAGACCGAAGTCCGCCACCTTGACGATGCCGTCGCGCGTCACCATGAGGTTCTCGGGCTTCACGTCCCGGTGCACGATGCCCTGGCGGTGCGCGTGCTGGAGCGCCGCGAGCGTCTGATCGAGCACGTCGGCCGCCTGCGCCGGCGCGAGCAGCCCTTCCGTGTTCACGATCTCGCGGACGGACAGACCCGCGACGTACTCCATCACCATGTAGTAGATGCCGTCGACGCTTCCCCAGTCGTGGACGGCCACGATGTTCTGGTGGTTCAGGTTCGCGGCGGCGCGCGCCTCCCGGCGGAAGCGCTCGATGAAGCCCGCGTCGCCGGCGAGGTTCCGGTGCAGGACCTTGATGGCGACCGGGCGTTCGAGCACCGCGTCGTGGGCGCGGTAGACCTCGCCCATGCCGCCCGCGGCGATACGATCGACGACGTGGTAGCGGCCGTCGAGCGTGTTCAGCGCGAACGCGAGGTCCGCGCGGGCGGACCGCTCGGGGATGGTGCTCTTCGAGATGGTCGCCTCCCGTCGGTTCCTGGGTGCTGCGGGCGGACATCCTGGGGCCGGGGGCGCGTCCGAGCGACCATCCTAGCGCGCCCGTGGGCGTCAACCGTGGAGCCGAGGTGACCGACCCGGCCGGTTACCCGGCCGAGTTCGAGCGGATCGAGGCCGCGGTGGACGCGGGCCAGACCGACCTGCGCGTCCTCGGGTTCTGGCGCCTGCTCGCCAGGGTCAAGGCCGACCCGGTGCTCGCGCACCACTGGGCGGAGCAGGCGGGACGGATCGACCGGAAGGCGTTCGAGGCCCGCGTCCGGTTCCACGTGCCGGTCTGGTTCGGCAACCTGGTGCTGCTCGTGGGGACGCTCGTGGGCGCCGCCGCGGTGGCCTTCGCCCTCAGGACGGATTCGGACGCAGGGGCCGGGCTCGCGCTGGTGTTCGCGGCGCTAGCCTGGTCCGCGACCTTCCACGTGCCAGCGCACTGGTTGGTCGGCAGGGTGGTCGGCATGCGGTTCCTCGCCTACTACGTCCGCGACCTGATCCCGCCGGTCCCGGGGCTGAAGATCGACTACGAGACCTACCTGCGGGTCGCACCGGAGTCGCGGGCGTGGATGCACGCCTCGGGAGCTATCGCGAGCAAGATCGCGCCGTTCGTGGCGCTGGCGTTCTGGCCGGCGAGCGGTGCTCCGGGGTGGGCAGCCTGGGCGATCGCCATGTACGGGCTCCTGATCATCGGCACCGACGTGTTCATCTCGACGCGCAAGAGCGATTGGAAGCGGTTCCGCCGCGAGATGCGCATCGCCCGCGTTCAGGCAGCGAACCGCTGACGCCGAGTCGTCGGCTATCCTTGATGCGAACACCCGTTGCCCCGAACCGGGGAGCTCGGGCGACCGGGCTGAGAGGCCGCCACACCGCGGCGGCGACCCGAACGGACCTGATCCGGGTAATGCCGGCGGAGGGAGGCGAGCGCTCGATGGTGGATCCTCGTTCGCTCCGGGTCTACGTGCTCACATCGAGCGGCTCGGTCGCGGGACGCGGGCACCGCGAGGTCGCGTCGGCGGCGATCGCGGGCGGCGCCACCGCGGTGCAGCTCCGGGCCCCCGAGCTCGACGACGCGGCGCTCACCCGGCTCGCGGGCGAGATCGCCGGCGAGTGCCGGGCCGCCGGAGCGCTGTTCGTGGTGAACGACCGCGTCGCGGTGGCCGCCAACGTCGGCGCGGGCGCGCACGTGGGTCAGGACGACGACCCGGGATGCGCACGAGCGGTCCTCGGTCCAGACGCCGCTCTCGGGGTGAGCGTCTCGACGCCCGAAGAGGCTCGAGCCGCGGAGGTCGCTCGCGCCGACTACCTCGGCGTGACGGTGTGGGCGACGCCGACCAAGCCCGAGGCGCGGCCGCGCGGCCTCGACGGGCTCCGAGGGATCGTTGAGGCCACGGATCTGCCGGTGGTCGGGATCGGTGGCATCGACGCCGACAACGCACGGGAGGTGCTCGGGGCGGGGGCGGCCGGGATCTGCGTCGTCTCGGCCGTAGGTGGCGCCCCCGATCCCGAACGCGCGACGCGCGCCCTCGTCCAAGCCGTGCTCGGTTGGGAGGAAGGGGACCGTTGAGCGAGCAGCGGACGGGGAAGGCGACCGCGGAGCTGTTCGAACAGGTGATCTTGCGTCGGCTCGGCGCGAGGGACGACGACGTCCTCGTCGGTCCGCGGCACGGCGTAGACGTCGGCGTGGTCCGCGTCGCCGACGGCGTCGCGATGGCGCTCACGGCCGACCCGGTCTTCGTGGTTCCCGCGTACGGTTGGGAGCGAGCGGCGTGGTTCGCCGTGCACATCCTCGCGTCCGATGCGGCGACGAGCGGCCTCCCCCTGCGCTGGATGGCCGTGGACCTGAACCTGCCCCCGGAGATCACCGACGACGAACTGACGGACCTGTGGGACGCGTTCCACCGCGCGTGCGAGGGGATCGGCGTCGCGGTCGTGACCGGGCACACCGCTCGGTACGATGGGTGCGCGTGGCCGATGGTGGGCGGCGCCGTCTGCATCGCGTCGGGTCCGGAGGACCTGTTCGTGACGCCGACGATGGCGCGCCCGGGCGAGCAGGTCGTGATCACGAAGGGGGCCGCGATCGAGGCGACCGCGCTGTTCGCGGCCACGTTCCCGGACCGGTTGGCCGAGGGCGTCGGGGCGGACGTCGTGGCACGGGCCGACGCCCTGTTCGAACGGATGACCGTCGTGCCCGAGGCGGAGGTGGCGCGGGCGTTCGGCCTGCGCGACGAGGGCGTGACCTCGATGCACGACGCGACCGAGGGCGGCGTGTTCGGCGGGCTGACGGAGGTTGCAGCGGCCTCGGAGGTCGGGATGCGGATCGACCTCGGGGCGATCCCCGTGCGCGATGAGGTCCGCGCCGTGTGCGAGCACGTTGGGATCGACCCCTACACGTCGATCAGCGAGGGGAGCCTGATCGCCACGGTCGTCGCCGATCGGGCGGAGGCGTTCGTCGCGTCGCTGGCCCGGGCGAGCATCGATGGGGCGATCGTCGGCGAGGTGACCGAACGAGCGGAGGGCGTGGTCCTGGTGGACGGGGGGACCGAGCGCCCGCTCGAGCACCCGGGGCTCGACCCGTTCTGGGCTGCGTTCGGGCGCTGGGCCGCCGAGGCGGCGGGGATCGCGGCGTCCGGCTGAGGGGCGCCGCCGGGCCCGAGACCACGAGCTTCTGCGGATGGGCGCGCGGCGGGCGGCTAGCTCCGTCGCCGCGACAGCGGTGCGAACTCGTCGGCGAGCATCGCGTACCGGACGTGGTCGCGCCACCGGCCGCCGATCTTGAGGTACCTCGGCGAATACCCCTCGCGGCGGAACCCGAGCCGCTCGACGAGTGCGATCGAGCGCGCGTTGCCCGGCTGGACGTTTGCCTCCACGCGGTGGAGCCCCAGCGTGCCGAACGCGTGCCGGAGCACCAGACCGAGGCCCTCGGTCATGTGACCCCGACCATGGTGCGGGACGAAGGCCGAGTACCCGAGGTACGCGCTCCGCAGGTTGCCGAACACGATGTGACCCAGACCCGCGCTCCCGGCGAGCGCCGCGTCCTCGTTGCGGCAGATGAGGTAGGACTCGCCGAGCGGCCGCCCGAGCATCGCCCGGAAGTCCTCCGCATCGTCGGGCAGGTACGACCAGGGCCGATGCAGCTTCCGGCTCCGACGCACCGCACGGATGAACGCCTCCTCGTCGCCCGCCTCTATGAGGCGGAGGGAGACGTGATCACCCCGCTGGAGCGTGCCGAGCCTCATCCGAGCGTCCCGAGCCTCATCCGACAAACGGTACCCGGTAGGCTGCTGCGCGATGGACGTGGTGACCGTGGGCGACGTGATGATCGACGTGCGGGTGGACTCCGACGGCCTCGAGGAGGGTGGCGACGTGCACGGGCGCGTCCTCGTTCGGCCCGGCGGGAGCGCCGCGAACGCCGCCGTGTGGGCCGCCGAGGTGGGCGCGACCGCCCGCGTGCACGGCCGGATCGGCTCGGACGTCGCCGGCGCGCTCCTGCGCGACGAGCTGATGTCTCGCGGGGTGGAGCCGGCGCTCGCGATCGACCCGAACGCCGACACCGGCACGATGCTTGTCGTCCACGAGCCCCGCGAACGCTCGATGGTGGCGGACCGCGGCGCCGGCGGGCGCCTGTCCCCGCAGGACCTGCCGGAGCGGATCGAGGCGGGCGCCGTCCTCGTGTCCGGGTACTCGCTGCTGTTCGAGCCGACGTCCGCAGCGGGGGTGGCGGCCCTGGAACGCGCCCGGGCGCGTTTCGTGGCGGTGGACGCGGCGTCGTGGCCGATGATCCGCTCGTTCGGCGTGGACCGGTTCTTCGGCTCGTGTGCACCCGCCACGATGATCCTCGCGAACGAGCGCGAGGCCGAGGAGCTCACGGGTCGTCGTGGCGCGGCTGCGTTCGACGAGCTCGCGCGCCGGTTCCCGGTCGCGTGCGTGAAGCTCGGCGACGAGGGCGCGCTGATGTCGTGGGAGGGGCTCGTGATCCGGAACACGACCGACCCCGTCGTCGAGAAGGATCCGACCGGCGCCGGCGACGCGTTCAACGGCGTGCTGCTCGCGTCGCTCGCCGCCGGCCGCTCGCCGGGAGACGCGCTCGGCGCCGCGTGCCGGGCGGGCGCGCGGGTCGCGGCGAGCTACGAGACCTGGCCCGAGCGACCCCGGACGGTCGAGGCCGATCCGTCGCCCGGCAGGGGGCGTCGGTGAGCGGCGTCCGCACCTCGGGCGAGGTCTCGGTCGCGATGGCGTCGGGGGACGGCGTGGTCGCGCTCGAGACGAGCGTTGTGTCCCAGGGGCTGCCCGCGCCCCGCAACACGGAATGCGTCGAGCGCATGAGCGCGGCGATCCGCGCCGCCGGCGCCATCCCCGCATGGGTCGGCGTGATGGGCGGGGAGGTGGTGGTCGGGCTGTCCGCCGACGAGCTCGCGGCGTTCGCCGAGCCGGGCCGGGCGGCCAAGGTGGCGCGGCGCGACCTGCCGTCGGCGATCGCCTCGGGCGGGCTCGGGGCCACGACGGTCTCGAGCACGATCTGGGCCGCCTGTCGCGCCGGCATCCGGGTCGCCGCGACCGGCGGGATCGGCGGCGTTCACCCGGGGAGCGGGGACGTGTCTGCGGACCTGGTCGAGCTGGCGCGAACGCCGATCCTGCTCGTGAGCTCGGGACCCAAGTCCATCGTGGATCCCGCCGCCACGGCCGAACGCCTGGAGGAGCTCGGCGTGGGCGTGATCGGCTACGGGTGCCGACGCCTTCCCTTCTTCCTCGCCCGTGAGGCGCCGGTCGACCTGGACGACCAGGTGGACGACGTCGGTCAGGCCGCCCGACTGGTGTGGGCGCTGGAGGACCTTGACGCCCGCGCCGCCGTGCTGCTCTGCAACCCGGTCCCCGAACGCTTCGCGATGGACCCCGAGGTGGTCGAGGAAGCCGTGCGTGCCTGTGAGCGGATCGCCGAACGCGAGGGCGTCCGGGGCAAGGCCGTGACGCCGTACCTGCTCTCCTGCCTGTCGGAGCGCACCGACGGCGAGAGCCTCGAGGCGAACCTGGCGCTGCTCGAGTCCAACGCGCGTCTGGCCGGCGAGGTCGCCGCGGCTAGCGCAGCCAGGTCTTGACGATCGCCTTGGAGAAGTTCCACCCGTAGCGGAAGGACTTCGGCTTCTTCGACTCGCCGCCTCGGCGCGTGAGGAACGTGACCGGCACCTCGACCACCCGCGCGTCGTTGGCGGAGCGCCTCGATCGTGACCTCCGACGTCCAGAACTGGTCCTGTTCGAGGATGAGCGCGCGGAGCGTGTCGGCGCGGGTCGCCCGGTACCCGCTCGAGATGTCCGTCACCCGCTGACCGGTCAGGACCGTCACCACCCAGGAGAAGAAGTGCACGCCCAGGTGGCGGATCAGGCTCTCGCGTTCGAAGTCGCCGAGCATCCTCGACCCGTTCACGTGATCGGCCCGGCCCGCGATGATCGGCTCCGACCAGGGTGGGGAGCTCCTCCGGCTGGTGCTGGCCGTCGGCGTCCATCGTGACGACGATGTCGGCGCCGAGCTTCAGGGCGACGTCGTAGCCGACGCGGAGCGCGAGGCCGCCGCCCCGGCGGATCGGCAGGCTCGCCGCGAGCGCGCCCGCCGCACGCGCGGCGTCCGCCGTGCCGTCGTCCGAGTGGTCGTCGATCACGATCGCGACGACATGGTGGCCGTCGACCTCCCGGGGCATGGCCTCGATGACGGCTCCCACGTTCTCGGCCTCGTTGAACGCTGGGGACACGACGATGATCCGCTTGCCGGCAGGGAGGTCGGTGGCTGCCTGCCAGTCGAAGGCCGACTGACCGAACGACTCGACGAGCTGCCGGATCCCACGCTCGTTCGTGTCCACCTCGGACTGCATGCGGATCAGGAGGAGGAACAGCACGCCGACGGCGAGCAGCAGGACGGCCGTGAGACGTTGCCCACTCCCCGGCTGGAAGTTGAAGACCTCGAACAGCGGGTTGAACAGCCCGGGGACGATCGCGAGCAGCAGGAGGGCGATCGAGATCAGCGACGAGATGATCAGGTTCAGCCGGCTGATCTGACGTCGGCGGTAGCGGATCAGGGCGAGCGCGAAGAACGCTGCGGCGAAGATGCCTCCGACCACGCGCAGTGCCGACATGGCTCGGACTCTACGCGATGGAACGGACCCGCCCGCGCATCAGCGGGGACGGACACTTCCGGTCGCTAGCAGGACGGCACGCAGGTGTTGCCGCTGATGACGTTGCCGTGGCCCGAGCCGTCGTAGAAGACGTTCGGGCGGTTCCGGGTCAGTTCGTTGGACGTGATCGAGTTGTTCGAGGGTGCTCGACCGACGAGATCGATCAGCACGACCCCGCCGTGGATCTTGACCGGTCGTGCCGCGCCGTTGGTCGAGATCACGTTGTCCTCGACGCGGTCGCGGTCCGCGTTCACGATGGCGACGCCGATACCCGACAGCGCCGGATCGCCGGGCCCCCCGCGAGGGCAGAAGGCGCTGTTGTCGTGGATCTCGTTCTCCGCGATGCGGTAGTGCCCGGCGTTGGCCGAGCCCGGGAAGTCGATGTTCAAGATCCCCATGCAGTTGTCGTGGACGAGGTTGCCGGTGACGTCGCCGTTCTGGGAGTCGCGCAGGAAGATGCCGTAGCGATTGCCGAACGTCTCGTTCCCCGTCATGGTCAGGTTCGCATGGGCCGAGTCTCCGACGTACAGGCCGGCCTCCCCGCTCCCGGACACCACGTTGTCGGCCATCGTGGTGCTGTTCGAGTCGAACGCCGCGATCCCGTACTCCTCGTTGTCCACGGCCGCGTTCCCCTCGAACGAGGTCAGGTGAGCTGCCACCGCGGCCATGCCGAACACGAACCCCTCGACGCGGATGCCGGTCACCGTGACGCCGTTGACCGGCACGCCGGCGCGGACGTCTCCGAGCACGCAGATGCCGGCGATCCCGCCGGAGCACCGACCGGGCAGGGTCGCGGGCGGATGTAGGATCGTGCCGTCCTCGCCGGACCCGGCGCCCTGGATCGTGATGTCGTCCTTCTTGATGACCACGACGTCCTCGTAGACGCCGGGGTGCAACTGGATCGTGTCTCCGGGCTGCGCCGCCTTGACGGCGGCGTGGATCGACTCGCCGGGGAGCACGTCGATCGTCCCGGCCCTCGCCGGCACCGCCGTCGCGATCGAGGCGATCATCGCCAGCACGCCGATGCCGATCGAAAGCAGCCGTCTCATGCGGGCCTCCTGGTCGTCGGAGGGATGACTCTACGGGGAGAAGCCCCACCGTGGAGGAGCAACCGCCGGCCGCTCTGGGCGGACCAACTCCTCAGCGCGGGGAGCGTTCCCGGACCCCCCGCCACCTGGTGGCGGGCAGGATGTGGTCCGGGACGACGCGGGCCTTGTGCCGCTCGATCGCCTCGAACATCGACTCGATCAGCGTCTCCGAGAGCAGGTGCGGCTGCAGCCCGAGGTCCAGCAGCTTGGTGTGCTTCGCGTTGTAGTAGTGCTCCTCCAGCTCGACCCGCGGGTTCGTCGACGTGCTCGATCCGCACCTCGAGCCCGACCTCGGCCGCCCGCGTGACGGCACGAGCTCGGCGAGCTCCACGCACCGAGAACTGCTCGGTGAACTGGTTGAAGACGCGGAACTCGCCGGCCTCGGCGGGGTTCAGCACCGCGAGCTCGACGCACTGGAGCGTGTCGACGATGTTCAGGTACCCGCGCGTCTGCCCGCCCTTGCCGTACGGCGTCAGCGGCTGGCCGATGACGGCCTGCAGGCAGAACCGGTTCAGGGCCGTGCCGAACACCTCGTCGTAGTCGAACCGCGTCAGCAGGCGCTCATCGAGCTTCGTCTCGTCGGTCTCGATCCCGTAGACGACGCCCTGGTTGAGGTCGGTCGCGCGCAGGCCCCAGATGCGGCTGGCGAAGTGGACGTTGTGGCGAGTCGTGCACCTTCGACAGGTGGTACATCGATCCGGGGAGCTTCGGGAACGGGAGCGTGTCCGAGCGTCCGTTGTGCGCGATCTCGATGAACCCTTCCTCGATGTCGATGTTCGGGGTCCCGTACTCGCCCATCGTCCCGAGCTTGACCAGGTGCGCGTCGGGCGTGAAGTCGCGCATCGCGTACAGGACGTTCAGGGTGTTCACGACGTTGTTCGTCTGCGTGAACACCGCGTGCTCGCGGTCGATCATCGAGTACGGGGCCGCTCGGCATGCTCGCCGTAGTGGACGATCGCCTCGGGCTCGAACCCGCGGACGAGGCGCTCGACGACGCTCCACTCGGTCAGGTCGCCCTCGGTGACGCCGATCTCGAGACCCGTGACCTCGCGGAAGGCCTCGGCGCGGGCGGGCAGGGAGGCGCCGATCGGGGTGAGCGAATCCGTCCCCGCCTCCTCGTGGGCCCGCCGCCGCAGGTAGTCATCGACCGCGTGCACCTCGTGCCCCTTGCGAGCGAAGTGCATCGAGGTCGGCCACCCGAGGTAGCCGTCGCCGCCGAGGATCAGGATCCGCATGCCGTTGCCTCGCTCCGGGTTCCGTGTGGTGGGAAGGCCGCGTCATCCTAGCAACGCCGGCCTCCGCCCCCGCCGGGAGATGCCTGCCCCTAGGCGAGGGCCCCGAGCTCCTCGAGCACCCGGTCCACCTCTGCGGCCGTGTTGTAGTGGCAGAAGCCGATCCGGACCGCCCCACCCGAGTCCTGCAGGCCGAGCCGCTCCATGATCTCGAGCGCGTAGTAGTTGCCGTCCCAGACGAAGATCCCACGCTCGGCGAGCGTCTTGGCGGTCTCCGATGGGTGCTGGTCCGCGACCCGGATCGCGAACGTCGGGGTGCGTTCCCCGACGCGCCCCGGGTCGGCGATCCCGTACAGGCGGACGGAAGCGATCTGACCGATCCCGGCCAGGAAGCGTTCGGACAGGGCGGCCTCGTACGGGACGATCGCCCGGTCGAACGCATCGGCGACGGCCGCCCGCCGGCCCCCCGCCTCGCTCAGGCCGGCCAGGTACCCGACGGCGGCGATCCAGCCGGCGAAGCCCTCGTGGTTCTGCGTCCCCGTCTCGAACGCGAAGGGGAGCGCGTCGTCCGCCGGCCGGACCTTGTAGGGGCGCAGCGTGGACAGCACCTCTCGGCGTCCGAACGCGATCCCGAGGTGCGGTCCGAAGATCTTGTACGGCGAGCACACCACCAGGTCGGCCCCGATCGCTCGAACGTCGATCCGTCGGTGCTGCGCGAGGTGGACCCCGTCGCACGCGACGAAGGCCGGCGTCCGCTCGTGCACGATCCGGGTCAGCTCGGCCGCGGGCGTGATCGTGCCGACCGCGTTCGAGGCGAGCGTGAACGCGACGACCCTCGTCCGTTCGGACAGCGCGGCCTCGAACGACGCCATGTCCAGGGTCGCGTCCTCGTCCCGGATGTCGACCCATCGGACCGTGGCGCCGGCATCCTCCGCAGCGAGCACCCACGGCCGAACGTTGGCGTCGTGGTCGAGCCTCGTCACGACCACCTCGTCGCCGGGCTCGAGCGTCCGCGCCACCGAACGCGAGATCGCGAACAGCAACGTGGTCGCGTTCGGGCCGAAGATCACCTCGTCGACATCGGCGTTCAGCAGGTCGGCGGAGGCTCGATGCGCCTCCGCGATCACGTCGTCGGTCTCCTGGCTGGTTGCGAACGCGCCGTGCGCGTTGGCGTTGCTCGTTCGCAGGTAGCCGGCCATCGCCTCGATCACGGGCTCGGGGACCTGGGAGCCGCCCGGCGCGTCGACGAACACCGCGGGCCGACCACCCACCTCCCGGGCGAGTGCCGGGAAGCGTGAGCGGACCGTGCCGAGCTCGGAGCCGTCCATGGCCGCCTAGACTCCCGTACCGGCCCGCGGTCGGCAACCGGGGAGGTGTGCGCGTGCGCTTCGGATTGGACATCGGCCAGCACCAGCTCACGTGGGAGGAGATCGTCGGTCGCACGAGGCTCGCCGAGGAAGCGGGCTTCGACGGGGCGTGGGTGTTCGATCACTTCTCGGCCCTGTACGGCGACCCGGATGGTCCGTGTCTGGAGGGCTGGACCCTGCTGGCGGCGCTGGCGGCGATCACCTCGAGGATCAGGCTGGGGACGCTGGTCACCGGGATGACGCACCGGCATCCCTCGGTGCTCGCGACGGAGGTGGTGACCATCGACCACGTGAGCGGGGGTCGCCTCGAATGCGCCGTCGGCGCGTCGTGGAACGAGCAGGAGCACGCCGAGCTCGGCATCCGGTTCCCTCCCACCCGCGAACGGGCCGAGCGGCTCGATGAGGGCGTGGAGGTGCTCCGGCTGCTGATGAGCGGTGAGCGGGTGTCGTTCGACGGCCGGCACTACCGGCTCGACGGGGCGCTGTACCGGCCGAGACCGATCCAGCGACCCCACCCACCGATCTGGATCGGCGCGCGGGGCCGCCGGCTCATGCTGCCGATCGTCGGCCGACGGGCCGACGTCTGGCATTCGTGGGGGAGCGGGTACGTGGAGAAGTGGGAGATCGTCCGGCGCGCGGCCGAGGAGGCGGGGCGAGATCCCGGATCCATCCTGCGGGCATCCAGCCTGTCGATCAGCGAGCCCTGGGATCAGGTGCGTCGGGCGTTCGACGCACACGTGGGCAACGGCGTCGGGTACCTGATCGTCGACTGGCCGACCGAGGGCGAGGGTCGCCTGTCGGAGTTCATCGAGACCGTCATGCCGACGCTCGGGGCTTAGACCCGGTCCCAGTCCTCCGGGAGCACGGGGACGGGCCAGGCCGGGTCAGGGCGCCAGTCGCTCCACCCGCGGTCGAACGGCGGCTCTCGGTCGACGATCCTCCGGATCGCGCGCTCGCCGTCGGCTCGGAGCCGTGGCTCCTCGTCGGATGGGATCACGCCTCGCCGGATGGCCTCGGCGAGGTCGTCCTCGTCCTTCCACCGCCACGAGCCATCGAACTCCACGATGACGTCCAGCTCGTGATCCAGCGTGTCGAATCCGAGTTCGGTCCTGCGGAGCGGTTCTTCCAGGTTCACGTACCAGCTGAGCGGCGACCGATCAGGACCCAAGAGGAGCAGCACCGCGTACCACGTGTCCGGCCACGAGAAGGAGAGGACGTGGTTCTCGTCATGTCGCTGCTGGACGAGTTCGAACTCGGGCTGCGGGATCTTCAACCGCCGTCCGTCGTGGAACGGCGCCATCCATCGGATCCCCGCCGGGATGAACAGCATCGTCTGCCCGGCCGCGTCGTCGACGACCGTCGCGGGGCGTGCCGCCCAGACGCGCCCGTCCCAGGTCTGGCGGAGCGCGATGGATTCGCCGGGATCGAAGCGGCGCACCGTCTCAGCCGAGTCGGGAGCCGAACGTGGCATCGGTCGCATCGAGCAGGGCCTTGGCGTGGGCCCGCAGCGCCGAGACCTCGTCGCGGAGCGTCTGCGCCTTCGCGGGATCCTTCAGCGCCGCCGCGTTGATCTCGACGTTGTACGTCGCCGACCAGACCGCGCTCGAGAGCGACCGCGCCGCGCACGCGCCGTCGGACGCGGCGGCCGCGTTCCCGATCTCGGTCGCCTCGCGCGCCAACTCCATGAGCTCCGCCGCCCGTCTCGCGATGTCGAGCGGCACCTCGGCCGCGGCCAGGTAGCCCTCCTGGATCGCCTGCGTCCGGACCGCCTTCTCGGCGTCCGTCTCCTTCGGCATCTTGAACGCCGCCATCACGCCGTCGAACGCGGTCGCGTCCCGGTCCGCGAGGTCGAGCAGGACCGTCCGCGCGGCCTCGGCTTCGACCAGCATCCCTCGCATCCGCTCCTCGGTCTCCTCGTAGCCCTTCTTGCCGATCGTGAGGTTGCACACCATCGAGATCAGCGCGGCGCCGGCCGCGCCCGAGAGGGCGGCGACGGCGCCGCCTCCCGGCGTCGGCGAGTCGGACGCGAGGTGCTCCAGGTAGGTCTCCACCGTCTCCTCGGCGATGCGCCCGCTCATCGGCCTTCTCCTCCCGCGCTCACGAGTCGCTCCAGGATCTGCTCGTCCGCATCGAACCCCTCGAGTCGTAGATGCTCCACGTCGCCGGCCGCCAACGCCGCGCGGGGGACCAGACCGACGATCTCCGAGGACCGCACCTCCAGGCCTCGTTCGGCGGCGAGGGTGCCCACGGTGTCGAAGGCTACCCGCGGCGACGTCACGTCGATGTCGACCAGGTTCATCGACACGGTGACGCACCCGCGTTCGGGGACCGCGAACCCGATCGCGCGGACCGCGGGGAGCCCGCCGCTCGACTCCCGAACCGCCCTCGCGATCTCCTTGGCGTCGTCCTCGGTCCCGGTCAGGTACAGGTTGAACGCGACGAGCGGCTTGCGCGCGCCGACCGCGGTGGCGCCCGCGCGTCCGAGCTCGTGCGGACCGAAGTCGGGCAGGCGCTCGCCCCGAGCCACGGCATCGCGCAGACCCTCGAACTCGCCCTTGCGGACCTCGGCCAGGCTCACGCGTTCGGGGGACCGGGCGGCGCGGTCGTAGAGGTAGACGGGGATCGCGAGCGTCTCGGCCAGCTCCGCCGCGAACGCCCGCGCGAGATCCACCACCGCGTCCATCGAGATCCCCGACAGGGGCACGAACGGGATCACGTCCGCCGCGCCCATCCGGGGATGTCCGCCGGCGTGCGTCGTCATGTCGATCAGCTCGACGGCCTTCGCGGCGCCGGCGAGCGCGCTCGCTCGGACCGCGTCCGGCGAACCGACCACGGTCGTGTCCAGGCGGTTGTGCTCGGGATCGGCCTGGCGGTAGACGAGGCGCGCGCCGCCGGTCCCGGCCAGGGCGTCGCAGATCGCTTCGATCACGTCGGTGCGGCGACCCTCGCTGAAGTTCGGGACGCAGACCACGAGCGCACCGGTATCGGCCATCGAGGCAGAAGCCTACGATGCGAGGGATGGATCTCGACGCGTTCACGGACTGGCTCGAGCGGTACTTCGACGCGTGGGCGTCGAACGATCCCGTCGAGGTGTCGTCGCTGTTCGCCGAGGACGCCGTCTACTCCTACGGCCCCTTCCGGGAGGAGACGCGCGGGCGCGACGCGATCGTGCGGGCATGGGTGGAGGGAGGCGTCCCGTCCGAGCTCCGAACCGACATGGAGCCGATCGCGATGGCGGGGGACCGTGGGGTGGCGCACTGGCGCGTGTCCTTCCGGGACGATTCGGGGTCGGAGATCGAGGTGGACGGGATCCTCGTCTGCGATTTCGACCCGGCAGGCCGGTGCGTCGTGCACCGCGAGTGGTACGACCGCCACGAAACCCCCGCCTGAATCCCTCTCTCCTATCGGGGCTACCGCTCGCGCTTGCGCGCTCGCTCCTTGAGCCTCCAACCCCGGCTTGACTCGTGTCGGCGGGCGGGCGTACATTCACCCTCCCCTCTCGAACATACGTTCGATTCCCTGAGAGAAGGGTGGTCCCGAGGAGACGGTCGGTGTCCAAGCGGTACGACGAGGAGGTCGAGGTCCGGGTCGAGCGCGACGCTGGGATGCCCTCGGCGTTCGTCTGGCGCGGGCGCCGGTACGAGGTGGCCGACGTGATCGGGCGGTGGCGGATCGAGGGCCGCTGGTGGGCGGACGGACGCGATCGCGAGTACTGGCGGGTCGAGGCGCGCGGCGGCGCGGTCTGGGACCTGTACCACGACCGTCAGCACGACCGTTGGCACATGGAGCGGCTGTGGGATTGAATCGGAGCCGTGACCGGTCCCGTAGGCCCGACCGACCTCGCCGTGCGGATCGTGCGCGAACAGGTCCGCCCGAACCTCCAGACGTGGGAACGAGAGGCGACCTACCCGCGCGAGGTGGTGCAGGGCTCGGGCCTGACCGGGTTGTTCGCACCCGCGGACGTCGGTGGGCTCGACCTCTCCTACCCCGACGCGATGGCGGTCTTCGAGGAGCTCGGGCGCGGGGACGCCGCGCTCGCCTTCTCGCTCTCGATGCACAACGCGGTGACGGCGGCGGTGTCTCGGTTCGGCGACCAGGCGCTCCGGGCGCGGTGGGGCCGGCGGCTGGCCGCCGGCGAGGCGCTCGGCGGGTTCTCGCTCACCGAGCCGCACGCCGGCTCGGACGCGGCGACCATCACGACGCGTGCGACCTCGACACCGGACGGTTGGCGCGTGAGCGGGCGCAAGGCGTGGGTCTCGCTCGCCGGCGAGGCGGACCTGTTCCTGGTCGTGTGCAAGACGAGCGAGGAGCCGGGGCATCGCGACGTCGCGATGGTCGCGGTCGAACGCGAGGCGCCTGGCGTCTCGTTCCCGCGGATCTACCGGAAGGCCTGCGCCGATTTCCTGCCGATCGGGGAGATGGTGCTCGAGGACGCCCCGGGGACCGTGCTCTTCCCGCCGGGCGAAGGGATGCGTGCCGCGCTCGGCGCCATCGACGTCGCTCGCTGCGACATCGCGGCGATCGCGAACGGTCTTGCCGCGGCATGCCTGGACGCCGCGCTCCGGTACGGCCGGGATCGAGCGGTGTTCGGGAGACCGGTGATCGAGCACCAGGGGATCGGGTGGGCGCTCGCCGACGCGCAGACCGACCTGGTCGCCGGGCGCCTGCTGGTCCGGCACGCCGCCGAGCGGCTCGGGGGGCCCGAGGGGACGGTGGCGGTGGCCCATGCGAAGCGGTTCTGCCCGGACGCGGCCCTTCGGACCGCGATCGTGACGAGCGAGGTCCTCGGCGCGTACGGCTGGCTCGAGGACCATCCGTTCAACCGGGCGATCGCGCTCGCGAAGATGCTCCAGGTCGTGGACGGCACGACCGAGATCCAGCGGGTCGTGATCGCGCGCGATCTCACCAGACGCGCGGGGGAGCTGTAGGTGACCGATGCCCGTGTCGTGCCGTTCCTGCTCTCCGAGCTGCGCCTGCCGCCCGACGAGCAGGAGCTGCTCGACAGGGAGTGGTGGCCCTCCTACGCGCACGCGGTCGTCCATCGCGAGGGCGTCTTCCTGTTCGACAACGGCGCGGGGTTCGGCAACGCCGAGATCGAGACGACGTTCTCGCCGCGCGTGACGGCGATCGAAGACGCGCTGGCACAGCACGGGATCGCGCTCGCGGACGTGACCGGCGCCGCCAACTGTCACCTGCACTTCGATCACAGCGGGCAGAACGTGCGCCTGCGCGGTGTGCCGATCTTCGTCCAGCGCGCCGAGTGGGCGATGGTGCACGAGCCCGACTACACGGTCCCGGAGTGGATCGACGCGCCCGGCCTGTCCTACGAGGTGATCGAGGGCGAGGCGGAGGTGGCACCGGGTCTGCGGTTGATCCCCACACCGGGGCACACGGCCGGGCATCAGTCGCTCGTGGTGGACACGCCCGAGGGCACGATCGTGCTCGCCGGCCAGGCGCTGCAATCACGGCTCGAGTGGGAGGGCGCGACGGAGCCGAGCGCCTCAGGCGCCTCGGTCGCGCGCGACCCCGCGTACCCGAGTTCGGTGCAACGCCTGCGGGGGCTCGATCCGGTGCGCGTGCATTTCGCGCACGATCCGCTGGTCTGGGAGCGTGGGTAGCGGGACCGAACGTACCGCCGGAGCGGTGAGATGCCCGGCGGGTTCGTCCATCTCGACGTCCGTTCGTTCTTCTCGCTGAAGGAGGGCGCGTTCTCGCCCGAGGCGCTCGCGCGCCGAGCCGCCGAGCTGCGGATGCCGGCCGTCGCGCTCGCCGACCGCGACGGCCTCTACGGCATCGCTCGGTTCGTCGACGCGTGCGAGCGCGAGGGCGTGCGCCCGATCCTCGGCGCGTCGGTCACGGTTCGCGAGGCCGGCACGCTCCCTCTGCCTCGGGGGGTTCGGGGGGCTCAAGGAGCGAGCCCGAACGGGCGAGCAGTAGCCCCCCGAACCAGGAGCGGCCGCGGGCCGGTGGATGCGAGCGTCCTGCTCCTCGCGAGGGACGCGGCCGGATACGCGAACCTGTGCCGGCTGGTCACCGACGCGCACATGACCGGCGAGCGCGGCGACCCCTCGCTCACCCCCGAGCAGATCTGCGCGCACGCCGAGGGGCTCGTCGCGCTGCTCGGTCCGTCGTCGCCGCCGGGCGAGCTCGCACTCGCCGGGCGGATCGACGCCGGTCGTCGTGCAGCCGAGCCGTACCGGGAGGCGTTCGGCGAGCGGGCGTTCGTCGCCGTGCAACACCGGCTCGAGCAGGACTCGGACCGGGAGATCCGCGCGCTCCTTCGGGTGGCCGAACGCGCGGAGATCCGGGCGGTCGCGACCAACCCCGTCCGGTACCTCGTCCCGCAGGACGCGTTCCTCGCCGACGCGCTCGAATGCATGCGCGAGCTCGTCCCGATCGACCGGTCCAACGTCTCGCGCCGCAACGCCGAGGGCTGGCTGAAGCCGGCGAGCGAGATGCGGGCGCTGTTCGGCGAGCGCCCGGACCTGGTGACCGCCACGCTCGAGATCGCCGAGTCGTGCGCGTTCGACATCGGCCTGCGCACGGTGAACTTCCCCGACTTCCCCACGCCGCGGGGACGGAGCGCCTCATCGGTGCTGGCCGAACACAGCTGGCGCGGCCTCGAACGCCGGGGGATGCGACCCACGGCGAAGGTCCGGGACCGCCTGAACCACGAGCTCGCGATGATCCATCGGCTCGGGTTCTCGGCCTACTTCCTGACGGTCGCCGACATCGTTGCCGACGTGCGGGCGATGGGGATCCGATGCGCCTGCCGGGGGAGCGCCGCCGGCTCGCTCGTCTGCTACCTCGTCGGTATCTCCGACGTCGACGCGGTCCGGCACGATCTCGCGTTCGAGCGGTTCCTGAACCCGATGCGCGACGAGCTGCCGGACATCGACGTCGACGTCGAGTCGGCCCGCCGCGAGGACGTCTACGACATGGTGCTCTCGCGCTACGGCGACGACCGGTGCGCGTGCGTCGCGATGGTCGACACCTACCGAGCCCGTGCCGCCGTCCGGGAGGTCGGCAAGGCGCTCGGCCTGCCCGAGCCCGAGGTGGACACCGTCGCCAAGTCCTTCCCGCACATCGGCGCCGGCGACCTCCGCGTCGCGATCGAGCGGCTGCCCGAGCTCGCCGGGAGCAACCTGAACGCGGGTCAGCTCGAGCACCTGTTCCGCGTGGCCGAGCGTCTGAACGGTTTCCCACGCCACATCGCGCTCCACCCCTCGGGCATCGTCCTGTCGAACGACGACCTGGTGACCCGGGTCCCGCTCGAACGATCGTTCCAGGGCTACCGCGTGATCCAGGCCGACAAGGACGACGTCGAGCTCCTCGGGTACCTGAAGCTCGACGTGCTCGGCGTGCGGATGCTCTCCTCGATGCGCCACGCCCTGGACGAGATCTCCCGCACCGAACACGTGAAGGTCGACCTCGACGCGATCGCGCTCGACGACGAGCCGACGTTCGAGCTGATCCGGGCCTCGGACACGCTCGGGTGCTTCCAGATCGAGTCGCCGGGGCAGCGAGAGCTCCTGCAGAAGCTCCAGCCCACCCGGTGGGAGGACCTGATCGTCGACATCTCGCTGTTCCGGCCGGGGCCGGTCAAGTCCGACATGATCAACCCGTACCTGCGCCGGCGTGCCGGGATGGAGGCGCCCACGTACGCGCACCCGGCGCTCCGACCCGCGCTGCGCGAGACGTTCGGCGTGATCGTCTACCACGAGCAGGTACTGCGGACCCTCGCCGCGATGGCCGGCTACGACCTGACCTACGCCGACCACGTCCGCCGCAACCTGGACCGCGAGGACCTGCTCCCCGGCTTCCGGGCCGACTTCCTCGACCGGGCGGCCCAACGCGGCATCCCCCCCGACGTCGCCGAACGGACCTGGACCGCGGTGGCCGAGTTCGCGAGCTTCGGGTTCTGCAAAGCGCACGCTGCGGCGTTCGCGGTCCCGACGTACCAGTCCTCCTGGCTGAAGACCCACTACCCGGCGCATTTCCTCGCAGGGATCCTCACCCACGACCCCGGGATGTACCCGCGGCGGTTGCTGTTGGAGGACGCTCGCGAGCACGGCATCCCGATCCTGCCGCTCGACGTGAACCGGTCCGAGCCGGAGTACGTGGTCGAGGCGGTGTCCGTGCGCCTCGACCACGTCGAGACCCAGCGGTACGCGATCCGGTTGGCTCTGCAGGACGTACACGGGATCTCGGACGCGGAGGTGCGGTCGATCCTCGAGGCTCGGGCAGAGCACTCCTTCCGGGACGTGGGGGATTTCTTGCGGCGGACGAACGTGTCGAAACCGGTCGTCGAGGCGATCGCGCATGCGGGGGGGTTCGATGGGGTCGGCAAGGGGACGCGGCGGGACCGGTTGTACGCGGCGATGACGACGGTTCCGCAGCGCGAGGGGGATCAGCTGTCGTTCGACGTGTCGGCGGGAACGGAGAGCGCCGCCGGACAGGTCGCCTTGCCCGAGTACACCGACGCGGAGCGGGTCCGCGCCGAGCTCGAGGTCCTCGGCCTGGACGCGAGCCGGCACCTCGTGAGCTTCTTCGAGCCGTTGCTCGCCGACCTCGGCGTGATCCGCTCGAGGGACCTGCATCGGTGCCGCTCGGATGAGCGCGTGATGGTCGCCGGCGTGAAGGTGGCCTCGCAGACGCCGGCGATCCGGAGCGGCCAACGGATCATCTTCCTCACCCTCGACGACGCGACGGGACCGGTCGACGTGACCGTATTCGAGAGCGTCCAGCCGAAGGTCGCCAAGACCGTGTTCCACTCGTTCGTGCTCGCGGTGCTCGGGACCATCAGGCGGACGGGGCGCAAGGGCGTCTCGGTCGTCGCCGAAGACGTGTGGGACCTGACAGCGCTGCTGCACGCGCGACGTCAGGGGCGGCTGACGGAGGCGCTCGCCCGCCAGGGGGAGGCGCCCGGCGCCGACGTCCCCCGCAAGCTCTGGCACTCGAGCGGCGGCTCGGCCGGAAGGTGACCCCGCCCGGCCCCTCCGTCGCGGCGGTACGCTCCGCATCGATGCCCCGATCGCGGTCGAGCGAGCCGATCCTGCACGTCGACCTCGACGCGTTCTACGCCTCGGTCGAGTCCCTGAAGGACCCGAGCCTTTCGGGCAAGCCCCTCGTCGTGGGCGGCGCCGGCACGCGGGGGGTCGTGATGTCGGCCTCCTACGAGGCTCGGGCGTTCGGGATCCGGAGCGCGATGCCAGCCGTGCGCGCGCGACGCCTGTGTCCGGACGCGATCTTCGTCCCGCCCGACTTCGAGGCCTACAAGGCGCACTCGAACCGCTTCCGCGAGATCTTGCTTTCGGTCACCCCGCTCGTCGAGCCGATCTCGCTCGACGAGGCGTTCCTCGACGTCTCGGGCGCGCACCTGCTGTTCGGCGAGCCGGAGGAGATCGCCCGGAAGGTCCGACGAGAGGTCCAGGGCGGCATCGGGGTGCGGTGCTCGGTGGGCGTCGCGCCGACCAAGCTGGTGGCCAAGCTCGCCTCCGCCGGAGCCAAACCCGACGGCATGGTCGTCGTTCGGGCCGGCGAGGTCGACACGTATCTGGACCCGCTGCCGGTCCGGGCGCTCTGGGGGGTAGGGGAGAAGACGGCCGAGACCCTCGGGCGCCTCGGCGTGCGGACCGTCGGCGACCTCGGGCGGACACCGGTCGGGGTGCTCGGCAGGCTCCTCGGCGACCAGCACGCGCGCGACCTGCGCGACCTCGCTCGCGGCGCGGACGATCGGCCCGTCGTCGCGTACGAGGCGCCGAAGTCCGTGAGCCACGAGGAGACCTTCGATCGCGACCTGGACGACCAGCGTGAGCTGCTGCGGGAGGTGCTCTCGCTCTCGCAGCGGGTGGCCGCGCGGCTGCGCGAGGACGGGTTCCGAGCGAGGACGATCACCCTCAAGATCCGGCTCGCGAACTTCACGACCCTCACCCGTTCCCGGACGCTCCCGGCGCCGACCGACGTGGCCGCCGACCTGTACCAGGTGGTGGGCGAGCTGTTCGCCGCCCTCCCGGGCGCCCGGCGGCGCGTGCGCCTGCTCGGTGTCGCCGCGACCGGACTGGTGCAGGCGGGAGAGGAGCAGCTCGCGCTGCTCCGCAGCGAGCGCTGGGGGGACGTCGAGCGGGCCGTCGACCGGATCGACAAGCGGTTCGGGCGAGGGTCGGCCGTGCCTGCCGTCCTGCTGGACCGAGGGCGCGATCGATGATCCGCCCCCGGACCCCCTCTTCCCCTCGCGGAGGTCATTCCTATAATCGAGTCGCACGATAACGGATACCGGAGCCCGGAGCCCATGCCACTATCGCCCGACGAACAGCGCATCCTCGACGAGATCGAGCAGCGTCTCGCCGAGGAGGATCCCCGGCTGGTCGAGGCCGTGAGCCGAACCTCCCTGTACACGCATCTCGCCCGGCGGATCAAGTGGTCCATCCTCGCGTTCGCCGTCGGCTTCCTGATGCTGATGGTGTTCCTCATGGTCGTCCCCGACCTGCTCTGGGTCGCGGCGACGGGGTTCGGCGTCATGCTCGCGTCTGCCCTGCTGATCTACCGATACCTCAAGCAACTGACCCTGGATCAGATGCGCGCCATGCAGCAACAGTCGGGTCGCTTCTCGCTCACCGGGTTGCTGGCGCGCCTGGCCGGGCGGTTCCGAACGCCGCCTGCCACGCCGCCCGGCTCGTAACGAGAGGACGTCGTCGGGGAACCCGTGCATCGCCGCGGGCCGCTCGCGCCGTCCGACGCATCGCGAGGAACATCCGGAAGAGCCGACAGGTACGGGTTCCCGGCTTGCCACGGCATGCGCGCCTGGAGTACAACATGCGTCACCTTCCCCGGGGGCGTGACCGTCGAACCGACGTCGAGACTTCCCCTCGACGAACCGGCGGAACGCGTTGGTGTCGTGAGGGAGACGTCGTCGGAGGGCGCTCGTTCCTATGGAGGGATTCACCGCACATCAGGCGACGAAGTTCACCGGATGCTCCGCGCGTCAGCTCAGGTACTGGGACCAGATCGGACTCGTGAACCCCTCGGTGCAGGGGACCGGGGGCCGCCCCGGCGTTCCGCGGCTGTACTCGTTCCGTGACCTGGTCGCGCTGAAGGTCGTGAAGTCCCTGCTCGACAACGGGATGTCGCTCCAGCGCGTCCGCCGCGCGTGGGACTACCTCAATCGCCGGGCCGCGTTGGACAAGCACCTGTCCGAGGTCAAGCTCATCACGGACGGGGTCAGCATCTTCAAGATCGCGCGCCGCAACGGCGAGATCATCGACGCCTTGCGGGAGGGTCAGCTGGCGTTCTTCGTGGCGATCGACGAGATCGCGACGGGGGTCGAGAGCAAGGTCGGGCAGTTCCGGGAGGACCGCGACCGGTTCGTCCGGGCCCTCCGAGAGGCCGCCGCCCACGCGCAGACGGGCCG
Organism: uncultured Actinomycetes bacterium; assembly: GCA_963706005.1. Classification (GTDB taxonomy): domain Bacteria; phylum Actinomycetota; class UBA4738; order UBA4738; family HRBIN12; genus DASSJM01. Next base: position 188,736 of record CAVPLL010000005.1, on the reverse strand, counting down.
CTGAACCGACGGAAGAGGCCGGGCCTAGAGACCGGGGCGGTACGTCCCGACGATCCGTCGGATCATGCCCGCGTCCCTGCGGAGCTCGCGGATCGCCCTGTGCGCGTCCTCCACGGAGGCGTCCGCCTCCTCGCGTGTCGGGGCGTCCGGCGCGTAGGCCGCCCGGGTCGCGAGGGCGGTCAGGCATCCGAGGTGACCGTCGGTGAACGCGATCGCGGCCGCGAGCCGCGCGCGGTGCTCGTCGAGCGTCTCACCCTCGCGACGACCCATCCCGAGATCGGCAGCCTCTCCGTCGAAGACCCGGTAGGCCGCCAGCACGTGCTCGCGCGGCTCGCGCGAGCGTCGCAGGAGCCGCCGGCGCCACACGGACTTCGCGATGGGGACGACGATCATGAGCACGCCGAGCAGCACGAGCAGACCGAGGAAGATCAGCCGGTACGGGACGGAGTATCCCGAGCCGTCGGGCTGCTCGGCCGGTTGACCAACGGACGGGAGCGGGACGAACTCGCCCGGCCCGCGCTGGGGGCGGGTCTCCGTGTTGCACACGAGCTGGCGCTCCCTCGGCGAGGCCGCCTGGCATTCGGCGGTGCCGCCGCCGTTCGGTCCGAGCGGGTTGTCCTGCTGGCCGGTCTGGCCGGGCTGGCCGCCGCTCTGCGTGACCGGGTTCAGGTACGTCCCCGCCTCGGCGTTCGGGTGGGTGCCGTGTCCGGGCGTGGGCTCGAACTGGAGCCACCCGTAGCCCTCGAAGAAGACCTCGACCCAGGCGTGCGCGTTCTTGCTCTGCACGAGGTAGGTCCCGTCGTCCTGCTTGGTGCCGGGCTGGTACCCGATGGCGACGCGGGCCGGGATGCCGAGCTCGCGGACGAGCACCGCCATCGCCGTCGCGTACTGCTGGCAGAAGCCGGCCTTGGTCTGCGTGAGGAACGTGAGCAGCGCGTCGGCGTCGTCGGCCACGTCGACGTCGGTGCTGTACGAGAACCCGCCGGAATGGAAGTGCCGCTGGATCGCGAACACCTTGTCATACGCGGTCGTCGCTCCGGCGGTCCATTCGCCGGCGATCTGCTCGATCTGCGGATCCAGCACGTCGTCGCCCGGGAGGTCGGTCCAGCGTCCGTACTGGAGGGGCGTGAGGTTCTGGACCTGCTCCAGCTCCTGCGGGGTCGGGACGACGATGCGGGAGCGAACCGTGTATTCCAGGCCCGCATCGAGCCCGCCGTCCACGAACGCCTGGCCGCGGAACGGGTCCCACGTCACGTCGCCCAGGTCGCCGGCCATCTGCTCGGGCGTCTGCGCCATCGGGAGCGCGTGCGGGCTGTCGAAGTCGTCGCTCAGGATCCGGAACGTGAACGGCTGCGTCTGCGAATCGGGTGGAGGGGCGTATCCGGGGACTTGCGGGAGCACGGCGGGCATCGAGATGGTCTGGCCGCCCTCGGCCCCGTCCGGGTCGCTGCTCCGCCACTCCGCGCCGTCGAACTCGTCGAGCGTGAACAGGCGCCAGTACTGCGGATCGGGTGTCTCCACCTCGAACAGGTCCCGGACCGGGGCCCCGCTGTCGAGCTGGGCGTGGATCGAGATGAATGGATCGAGGCCCGCGCCGTCGTCACCGCTCGTCGACAGATCGACGAGCGGTGACGAACGGAAGCCGGGGAGCAACCAGGGGACGAGCACGGCGGCCGCGATCACGATGAGCGCGACCGAGCGCGATCCCTTGACCGACGCTCCGAGGCGGCGCGTTCGCGACCCCGACCAGACCGGTCCCCACTGGCGGACGCGCCGCAGGCCGTCCGCGAACACGACCGCGAGCGCGGCGGCGAGGAGCATGACCGCGTAGACGGGCCGCGCGCCGTCCTCCAGCACCGTGTCCGCGAAGCCGACGAGCGCGATCGGCGGCAGGACCGCCAGCAGCGGGCTCCCGGCCCGGATCGCCAGGGCGTGCGAGGAGAACGCCGCCGTCCACACGGCCGTGACGGCCGCGAGCATCAACGGTGGCAGGGGTGGGGTGGGCGCCACCTGCAGGCGGGCCTGCTGGCCGACGAACTCGAGCGAGCGACCGATGGCCCGGAGGGTCCGGATCGAGGGCAGGCCGTACCAGGCCGTCTGCGGGAGCACCAGCCACGTGATCGCGAGGGCGAGCCCGACGAGGCTCGCCAGCGTCGCGAGGAGCAGTCCTCGGCGTTCGAACAGGGCGGCGATGGCCACCGACGCCAGGGCGGCGGCGACGAGCTGCAGCGTCGGCAACCGGCCCGTGAAGACGCGGCCGAACGCGAGCGCGGTCGCCACGGCGAGGCCGGCGACCGCGGCGAGGCCTAGGAGCCGCTGGTGACCAGGGGTTGGGTCCGCTCGACGTGCCATACCTCTCGCAATCTCCTCGACGGCGGGAGCACGACGACCTCCCAACCGGTTCGGGACAGGGACATCCGGGCCTGTGAGGCGCGGCCCTCGACCTGGGCCCGGCGCTCGGGGGGAAGCGTGTCGGGTTCCGTCGGGTGGACGAACACCCCGACCTTGGGTCCGAACATCGCCCCGACGCGGATCCACGAGGGGAGTTCGGTCGGGGCGGGGGGCGCACCGACCACGACGAGGGTCGTGTCGCTCGCGGCGACCATCCGCAGCCGCGTGAGTCCGGTCGAGAGCGCCCGGGAGCTGTGGTGGCTCATCCCCGCGAGGGCATCCAACAGGCTCTCCTCACCGACCCGTTGCGGAGGCAGCTGGGTGGTAGCGAGCTTGACGGAGAAGCCGTACCGCATGAGCAGGATGCCGAGCGAGGCGGCGCACGAGATCACCTTCTCGAAGCAGGGGGAGTGGGTCTGCCCGATGGCCGTGTCCCTCGTGTCGACGAACAGGACCGCGGTCGAGCGCCTCGTCGACTCGTCCTGGCGGATCATCAGCTCGCCGCTGCGAGCCACGCTCGGCCAGTGGATCCGTCGCAGGTCGTCGCCCTCCACGTAGGCCCGCATCGTGTAGAACTCGTCGCCGGTCCGGAACAGGTGCTTGGCGAGGGCGAGCCCGCTCGTCATCCCGAAGGGCGAGTCGGGGCCGCTGCCGAGGAGCTCGACCTCCGGCGCGACGACCAGTTCGTCGCGCTCGTCGAACTCGACCCGCAGCTTCGTGAGCGCGAACGGGTCGGACAGGTCGGCGGTGAGCGGACCCAGAACGTACCGTCCCCTCTGGTGGGGTGCGATCGTGTACCGCACCCGTTGGCGGCCGCGGGCGGGCAGCGATGCGACCACCAACCGGGCCGAGCGACCGAGCTGGGACGGGAGGCGGTCCTCGACCAGGAGGAAGGAGGTCTGCGCGGGTGACTGGTTCTCGATCTCGAGCTCCACGTGCACGCGCTGCCCCGGCTGCACGCGTGTGTCCGAGAGGCGTCGGCGGATCCGCAGCCGCTGACGGCTCCAGCGCGCGAACAGGGCCGCGGCGAACGGAAGCAGGACGATGCCGACCGAGATCATGTGCAGGGTCGGGGAGCCGAGGACCCGCGCGGCCGCCCACAGGGCGATCCCGGCCCCGAAGACCAGGACCCCTCGGCCCGACGGCATCGTCAGGCGGTCCCGGTGACGGGAACGGCCACCTCGGCGGCGAGATCCTCCAGCACGGCCTGCGAGCTCCGGCCACCCATCACGGCATCGGCGGTGACGATCACGCGGTGGGCGAGGACGGGTGTCACGAGCGCCTTCACGTCGTCCGGGATCACGTAGTCGCGTTCGTCGGCCGCCGCCAGCGCCCGCGCCGAGCGGAGCAGCATGATCGAGGCCCTCGGGCTCGCCCCCAGGTAGACGTCGGGGTGACGGCGCGTGCCCTCGACGAGGTCGACGATGTACCGGCGCACCGCTGAGGAGACGTGGACCTGGCGCGTCTGCTCGATCATCTCCCTCACCGCCAGGGCGTCGGCGACCGGACCGATGTCCGGGAGCGTCGAGCGCACGCCGTGGGTCGCGAGGATCTCGGCCTCCACCTCGCGCGAGGGATACCCGATCCCGATCCGCATCATGAACCGGTCGAGCTGCGCCTCCGGCAGCGGGTACGTGCCCTCGTGCTCGATCGGGTTCTGGGTCGCGATCACCATGAACGGCGTGCCGAGCTGGTACGTCTCGGTGTCGATGGTGATCTGACGCTCCTCCATGCATTCGAGGAGCGCCGACTGCGTCTTTGGGCTCGCGCGGTTGATCTCGTCCCCGAGCACGATGTTCGCGAAGATGGCTCCCGGCTTGAACTCGAAGTCGCCGCGCTCCTGGTTGAAGACGTTCACACCGGTCACGTCCGTCGGCAGGAGGTCGGGCGTGAACTGGATGCGCCGGAACGAGCAGTCGATCGAGCGGGCGATCGCCTTGGCCAGCATCGTCTTGCCGACGCCGGGGACGTCCTCGATCAGGACGTGGCCCTCGGCCATCAGGGCGGCGAGCGCGAGCCGGATCTCCGGCTGCTTGCCCTGGATGACCTTCTCGACGTTCTGCTCGATAACGCGGAAGCCTTCCGCGAACCGCTGCCAGTCGAGCGCAGACTCTCGAGCCTCCAAGCGCACCTCCGCGGATCGACGCCGAACCATCTTACTCAGGAGTACGTCAGGGGGCGCCTCGGGGTTCCTGCGTCATCTTGCCCAGCAACCGGCACGGCCAACGCGGGAGAGTGGAGGCGGCAGCGGCGCACCCGCTGCCGGACGCCCCGCGCGGCCCCTTGTTCGCTCTTTCAGGCGTCCTTCGGGCGCGGCCCTCCGCCGCCTCCGCGCGGATTACAACCCTGGGATTCGGTGGTTGCAAGCACCCTCTGCCCAGTGCTGCCCGAGAGGCCCCGTATACTCGCGCCGTGGGACGAGCACTCGTGCTCAACGCGTCGCACCAGCCACTCGCGGTGGTGGCTGCGCGACGAGCCGTGGTCCTGGTGCTGAAGGAGAAGGCCGAGGTCCTGGTCTCCAACGGGCAGGTCTTCCGATCCGAGCACCTGCATCTCGACGCGCCCTCGGTCCTGCGCCTGCGCAGTTTCGTGAAGATCCCGCATCGATCCCATGCGCCGCTCACCCGGCGGGCGGTCTTCGCCCGGGACGAGTGGACGTGCCAGTACTGCGGGGCCGCCGCGGAGAACCTCGACCACGTCGTCCCGAGATCGCGTGGGGGAGCGCACGCCTGGGACAACGTCGTGGCAGCCTGCCGGCGCTGCAATTCGCGCAAGGAGAATCGCCTCATCGACGAGGTCGGCCTGCGCCTGGCGCGGCGCCCCGTCCCCCCGCGGGACGGGTTCCGCCTGTCGATCGGGCGCCTGGAGCCCGAGTGGGAGCCGTTCCTCTGATCGGCTGATCTCGGGCGTTCCGGCTCGCGAGATCTCCCGGCCCCTTCTATCGATCCCGTCCTTCGTATCAACGGTTCACCCCGTCCACAGTCGTTAACCCTTTTCACGCACGAGCCCTTGACGCGGTGGAGTGACAGTGGAATAAAGGTGGCTCGTAGTGGAGGAGAAGGGGAGGACGCGTGGCCGAACTGCTCGGCACGCACAGCTATCAGCTCGACCCGAAGGGGCGGATCAGCCTGCCCGGTCGGTTCCGTGAGGCGTTCGCCGACGGGGCCGTGCTGACGCTGGGACAGGACGGCTGCCTCTTCTGCTTCCCCAGGGCCGAGTGGACGGCTCGGGCGGCCGAGATCCGCGATCTTCCCCTCTCCGACACCGAGGGCCGGGCATACGCCCGGATGTTCTTCGGCAAGGCCGAGTCCGTGTCGCTCGACGGTCAGGGCAGGCTCCTGGTCCCGCAACGGCTGCGAGGCGAGGCCCGGATCGGCAAGGAGGCCGTCGTGCTGGGCGTCTCGGACCGGATGGAGATCTGGGACCGAGGAGCGCACGAGCGCTACGAGGCGGCGCACGCCGGTGCCTACCAGGCCGGCACGCTCGCACCGGGGGGGAGAGGATGAGGAGAGGGACGCTGCCGGGAGAGGTCCGTCAGAGCCTCTCGCTGATCGCGATGACCGGCCTCACCGCGGCCACGTTCCTGGGGCTCGGGCTGATCGCCGCCCACCTGCTGGGATGAGGGCGGGGCGGTGGCGGAGCGCGGCCACGAGCCGGTCATGGTGGACGAGGTGCTCCGGTTCCTCGGCGCGGCCACGACGGTGGTCGATATGACCCTGGGCGCCGGCGGCCACGCGGACGCGCTCCTTTCTTCCGGCGTCGGCCGGGTCATCGGCATCGACCGCGACCCCGAGGCGATCGAGCTCGCGACGGCGCGGCTCGCGCGGTTCGGCGAGCGTTTCACCGCCGTGCGGACCCGGTTCTCACAGCTGCCCGCGGAGGACCGGGTCGACGGCGTCCTGTTCGACCTCGGCGTGAGCTCGATGCAGCTCGACCGGCCCGAGCGCGGGTTCTCCTACCGCGCCCCGGGCCCGCTCGACATGCGGATGGGCCCCGAGGGCGAACGCGCGATGGATGTCGTGAACACGGCGACGGAGGAGGAGCTCGCCCGGATCGTGTTCGAGTACGGGGAGGAGCGGCGTTCGCGCCGGGTGGCGGCGGCGATCGTCCGGGCGAGGTCCCGCTCGCCGATCGAGACCACCGATGAGCTCGCGGGTGTGGTCGCGAGCGCCCTGGGGGCGCGGCGGGGCGGCCCCCACCCCGCCCGCCGGACGTTCCAGGCGCTGCGCATCGCGGTCAACCGGGAGCTGGAGGAGCTCACCGCGTCCCTGCCTCGAGCGGTGGACATCCTCGCTCCCGGCGGCCGCGTGGTCGTGATCTCGTACCACTCGCTCGAGGACCGCATCGTCAAGCGGTTCGTGGGTGCCGCCACCGAACTCGAGATCTTGACCAAGAAGCCACTGCGACCCACGACCGCTGAAGCCGCGAGGAACCCGAGGTCGCGGAGCGCGAAGCTCCGGGCCGCCGAGCGGAGCCGGGCGGCGTGAGCCAGCCCGCACGCCGGCTCGAACCGGACCCTCGTCCCGCTGCTCCCAGGAGGCCCGCGCGGCGGGCCGCCCCCGTCGTCGAGCGGCCGGAAGCCCAGCGACGCCGCCCGGCCACACGTCGGCGGCCGGACCGACGCCCGTCGATCGGGTTCGTGATCCTCGCCTCGGCCGTCGTGGGGTCGATGGTGTTCGGCATCGTGGTTGTGAACGTCCTGCTCGCACAGACGTCGTTCCGTATCGATGATGCGGAGCGACACCTCGAGGCGCTGTCCGACGACCACCTCGAGCTGGTGCGCGAGCAGGCCACCCTGTCCGCTCCGGGCCGGATCTCCGCCTGGGCCAGCCGGCACGGCATGCGTCTCCCCGACGACATCCGCATCCTCCACGCGCCCGGTTCGGGCTCGGCGGATCCGGCCGGAGCGGACCCCCCATCGGCGGGCGAGCCGCCGTCGTGAGCCGACCGCCGGCGGGACGGTTGGTGGTCCTGTTCGCCGGGATGGTGCTCGCGTTCGGGGCGATCTCGGTCCGGCTCGCCGTCCTGCAGGTCAGCCAGGCTCAGGAGCTCCAGGATCGGGCCTTCGACCAGCGCGTCCGAACGATCGACCTCCCTGCTCAACGCGGGCAGATCCTTGATCGCAACGGCGAGGGGCTCGCGTTGTCCACCCCAGCCACCGACGTCTACGCGGATCCCCGGCTGGTGGTCGATCCGTGGGGGACGGCGACGCGGCTGTCGCCGGTCCTCGACGTCCCCGTTCCCCGGCTCGTCGACGCGATGACGTCGGACGGGACCTTCGTCTACCTGGCGCGCCAACTCGATCGCGGTCCCTCCGAACGCATCGACCGGATGGAGCTCCCGGGGATCGGTCTGCTCCCGACCTCCAAGCGCTCGTACCCGGCCGGACCGCTCGCCTCGCAGGTGGTGGGTTTCGTCGGGACCGATGGCGTCGGGCTCACCGGGCTCGAGCTCGCCTACCAGGACGTCCTCGCCGGGACGCCGGGAGAGCTGACCCACGAGCTCGGCCTGTCGGGGCAGTCGATCGTCGGAGGGGTCGACCAGGAGCGGACTCCGGTCGCCGGCTCCTCCCTCGTGACCACCATCGATCGCGATCTGCAGTACCACGCGCAGACGGCGCTCGAGGACGCTGTCCAGGCGCAGGGTGCCCGCGGCGGCACGGTCATCGTGATGGACCCGCACTCGGGGGAGATCCTCGCGATGGTGAGCTACCCGTGGTTCGATCCCAACGCGTTCGAGGACGCGCCGGCCACCACGTATCGCAACCGGGCGGTGACGGACGCGTACGAACCCGGGTCCACGAACAAGGTGATCACCGCCGCTGCCGCGATCCAGGAGCGGGCGATCCCTCTCGGGATGCGATTGACGGTGCCGTGGACGATGCCCGTCGGTGACTACGTGATCCACGACTCGCATCCGCACGGTCCGATGCCGATGACGCTCGGCGACATCGTCGCGGAATCGAGCAACATCGGCGCCGTCAAGGTCGCGGATCGGCTCGGCTCGGCGGCGCTCGCCACGTACCTCGCGCGGTTCGGGCTCGGACACGCCACGGGCGTCGGGTTCCCCGGGGAGTCCAACGGCATCATGCTCCCGCTCGACGAGTGGAGCGACACGAGCCTGGCGACGATGGCCTATGGTCAGGGGATCGCCGCGACGCCCCTGCAGATGGTCTCGGTGTACTCGACGATCGCGAACGACGGCCGCTGGGTGCAGCCGAAGCTGGTGCGCGGGACGATCGGTCCCGACGGGTCCTTCGACGAGGCGGAGACGCAGGCGTCCCGGCGGGTCGTGTCGGCGGAGACGGCCCAGATGGTCACCCGGATGCTCGCCTACGCGGTGGCGGACGGCACGGGTACGAACGCCCAGATCCCCGAGTACCAGGTGGCGGGCAAGACGGGGACGGCCCGGATCCCTTCGAGCGACGGGTCGGGCTACCTGGAGGGTCAGTACATCGCGTCGTTCATCGGCTACCTCCCGGCCGGGGACCCGAAGGTGGTGATCGCCGCCATCTTGGACCGACCCGCCGCCGTCTACGGCGGGCTGGCGGCCGCCCCGCTGTTCCGCCGGGTGGCGCTCGCCGCGATCACGCGCCTCGGCATCACGCCCGCCGAGCGGGTGCCCCTTCCCCCACACGCCCTGCCGGTCGGATGAGCGCCCGCACGCACGGGGGCACCGCAACGCAGGCGATAGGCTCAGGGGCCGTGGCCCCTGCCCCTCCCAGCACGCTCGGCGCGCTCGTCTCCGCGCTCGCGGATCGCGAGATCCGGGGGGACCCCGGCGTTCTCGTCTCGAGCGTCTGCTACCGGTCGGGCGACGCGTCGCCCGGCGCGCTGTTCTTCTGCGTCCCCGGCAGCGTCGCGGACGGGCACATGTTCGCGGACGACGCGGTCGCACGCGGCGCCGTGGCGCTCGTCGTCGACCGTTGGCTCGAGGCGGACGTCGCACAGGTGCTCGTTCGGGACGTCCGGTCGGCGATGGGGCCGGTCTCGGCCGCGTTCTACGGGCGCCCATCCGGCGCGATGACGGTCGTGGGTGTGACCGGCACGAACGGCAAGACGACCACCACGTTCCTGCTCGAGGCGGTGTTCCGCGCGGACGGGCGCACGCCGGGGATCATCGGAACCACGGGGGTGCGGATCGATGGACGTCCCGAGCCGTTCCCGCGGACCACACCCGAGGCGCCCGACCTGCATCGGCTGTTCACGGCGATGGCGGACCAGGGCGTCGATGCCGTCGCGATGGAGGTCTCCTCGCACGGCCTGGAGCAGCATCGGGTCGACGGGGTGCGGTACGCCGTCGCCGTGTTCACCAACCTGTCGCAGGACCACCTCGACTACCACGGGTCGATGGAGGAGTACTTCGTCGCGAAGGCGCGTCTGTTCACGCCGGCGATGAGCGATCGGGCCGTCGTGAACCTGGACGACCACGAGGGGCGCCGGCTGGTCGGGTCGGGCCTGCCGACGATGACGTACGGACTCTCGGCCGATGCCGACGTTCGCGCGACGGAGGTGGAGTCGACGCCTGCGGGCGTCGCCTTCCTCGCGGACGGGGTGCGGATCCGCTCGCCGCTCCGCGGGTCGTTCAACGTCGAGAACTGCCTCGCCGCGTTCGCCACTGCGCGTTCGCTCGGGATCGAGGATGGCGTCGCGGCAGGGGCGATCTCCTCCGTCCGGGGGGTTCCCGGCCGCGTGGAGACCGTCGAGGCCGGCCAGGGGTTCCTCGTGTTGGTCGACTACGCGCACACTCCGGCCAGCGTCGAGAGCGTCCTGCGCGCGGCTCGAGGGCTCGCGGTCGACCGGGTGATCGCGGTCATCGGGTGCGGCGGCGACCGCGACCGCGCGAAGCGTCCACGGATGGGGTACGCGGCTACGGCGAACGCCGACCTCGCGATCATCACGAGCGACAACCCTCGCAGCGAGGATCCGCTCGAGATCATCGCGGAGATCACGGCCGGGGCCGAGCGCGGCGGCGGCAGCTTCGTGGTCGAGCCGGACCGGCGGGCGGCGATCCGCCTCGCGGTGAGCGAAGCCGGCCCGGGCGACATCGTGGTGATCGCCGGCAAGGGGCACGAGGCCTACCAGGAGCTCGCGGACCGGACGATCCCGTTCGACGACCGGACGGTCGCCGAGGAGGAGCTGCGTTCGACGGGGAAGGCACCGTGATCGAGCGCGATCTGTCCGAGATCGCGTCGGCCGTGCGTGGCACCCTCCGAGGACCGGACGCCCTCGTCTCGGCCGTCGCGACGGACTCTCGGACGGTCGCACCCGGGAGCTTGTTCGTCGCGCTCGCCGGGGAGCACAGGGACGGTCACGACTTCGTCGCGGACGCGTTCGAGCGCGGCGCGGTCGGCGCCCTTGTCGATCGGCCCGTCCTCGCCGGGGCCGTGATCGAGGTGGCGGACACGGGCCGTGCGCTGCTCGACCTGGCCGGCGACGAGCGGGAACGCATGACGGACGCTCGCGTGGTCGGCGTCACGGGGTCGAACGGCAAGACCTCGGCCAAGGATCTCGCCGCCGCGGTCGTCGGCACGCGCTTCCGGACGCGGGCGAGCCCCGCGTCGTTCAACAACGAGATCGGGCTCCCCATGACGCTGCTCGGCGCGGAACCCGGTGTCGAGATCGTGGTGGCGGAGATGGGGGCCCGGCACGAGGGCGACGTTGGGCTCCTCTGCGACATCGCCCGGCCCGATGCGGTGGTCGTGACCAACGTCGGGGTGGCCCACATGGAGGTCTTCGGGTCGTGGGACGCGATCGTCCGGGCGGGTGCGGAACCGGTGGAGTGGCTCCGCGCTGACGGGACCGCGATCTTGAACGCGGACGATCCCGTCGCCCGTGGGTATGCCGACCGCTGCGATGCGAGCGTCCTCACGTTCGGCGTCGATCCGACGGCCGATGTCCGTGCCGAGGGCATCGAGCTCGGCCCTGACGCGAGGGCGAGCTTCGCGCTCACCGCCGCGGGCGAGGCCGAGCCGGTCGAGCTCGCCGTTCCCGGCGAGCACATGGTCTCGAACGCGCTCGCCGCCGCCGCGGTCGGGCGGTGGTCGGGGATGACGCTCGCCGAGTGCGCCGCGGCGCTGAAGGGGGCCGGCGTCGCCCGGTGGCGGATGGAGACCTTCACCGACGCGTCGGGGGTCGTGGTCGTGAACGACGCGTACAACGCGAACCCCGAGTCGATGGCTGCGGCGCTCAAGGCCGCTCGGTGGATGGCTACCCGCACACGGCTCGCCGCGATCTTGGGGCACATGGCCGAGCTCGGGCCGATCGCCTTCCAGGAGCACGAGCGGCTCGGCGAGCTCGTGGTGAGGATCGGGGTCGAGCGCCTGATCACCGTCGGGGACGAGGCGCGAGCCATCGCTCGCGCGGCGATCCGCGAGGGTCAGTTGCCGCAGGACGTCGCGTCCTACGATCGACCCGAGGACGCCGCGGAGGACGTCCGCGCGTGGGCGAGAGCGGGCGACGTCGTCCTGCTGAAGGGCTCGCGGGTCGCGGGGCTCGAGCGCGCGGCGGAGGCCCTGCGATGACCGCCGGCCGTGGAGGACGTCCGTGAGGCAGATCCTGATCGCCGCAGCGGTCGGGCTCTCCGTGACGTTGCTCGGCACCCCGATCGCGATCCGGCTGTTCCGGCTGTGGGGCTGGGGTCAGCGGATCCGCGAGGACGGCCCGCACACGCATCTGGAGAAGATGGGAACCCCGACGATGGGCGGGACGGTGATCATCGCCGGCATCGTCGCGGGCTACATCGCGACGCGCATCGTGTTCACGACGGTGACGTCGGCCGGGGTCGCGGTCCTGCTCGCGACGGTGCTCCTCGGCCTGCTCGGGTTCATCGACGACTTCATCAAGGTCCGGCGCCGACGCTCGCTCGGCCTGTCGAAGACGGCGAAGATCGTGGGGCAGGCGGTGGTCGCCCTGATCTTCGGCATGGTCGCGGTGCGGGCGGCGGGCGTGCCGACCGAGCTGTCGTTCATCCGGGCCACCGGCCTCGAGCTCGGCCTGCTCTTCTACCTCTGGGTGTTCGTGATCCTCGCCGCCTCTTCGAACGCGGTGAACCTCACCGACGGGCTCGACGGCCTGGCGTCGGGCGCATCGATCCTCGTGCTGTCGGCCTACGTGTTCATCGCCTTCTGGCAGTTCCGTCACACGTGCGGGCTGATCCCGGGCGAGGCGTGTTACCCGATCGACGTGAACGCGGCCCTCGACCTCGCGATCGTTGCCGGCGCGGGGGTCGGCGCGACGGCCGGGTTCCTGTGGTGGAACGCCGCGCCGGCGCGGATCTTCATGGGGGACACCGGGTCGCTGGCGCTCGGCGGGCTCATGGGTGCGCTCGCGATCGTCACCAACACCCAGCTGCTGCTCGTGGTGCTCGGCGGGCTGTTCGTGATCGAGACGACCTCCGTGATCGCACAGGTGATCGCGTTCCGGGGGTTCCATCGGCGCATCTTCCGGATGTCGCCGATCCATCACCATTTCGAGCTGGCCGGGTGGCCCGAGTTCACGGTCATCGTCCGGTTCTGGATCGTGACGGGGCTGTGCGTCGCGGTCGGGCTCGGGCTCTTCTACACGGACTTCGTCAGCCGCGGCGGATTGGGGCTCGAGTGATGGGCGCGTTCGACGGCGAGCACGCAGTCGTGGTCGGCGCCGGGGTCGCCGGTGTGGCGGCGGCGCGCGTGCTGGTCGGCGAGGGCGCGACGGTCCGCGTGAGCGAGGGGACGCTCGACCGGCCCGGCGCGGCCGAGCTCCGCGCGGAGGGGATCGAGGTCCTCGACGGCGCCCACGCTCCCGACCACCTCGACGGCGCCACCCTCGTGGTTCCGAGCCCGGGGGTCCCACCTCACGCGGAGATCCTGGCGTGGGCGCGCGAACGCGGGCTCCCGGTGGTAGGCGAGATGGAGCTGGGCGCTCGGCTCGCTCGCGTCCCCTACCTCGCGGTGACCGGGACCAACGGGAAGACCACGACGACGGGCATGCTGACGGCGAGCCTGCGCGCCGCCGGGCTGGACGCCGTGGCCTGTGGCAACATCGGCCGCCCCTTCCCCGCGGCCGCTCGCGAGCGCCACGACGTGCTCGTCGTCGAGGTGTCCTCCTTCCAGCTCGCCACCCAGGCGTCGTTCCATCCACGGGTCTCGGTGCTGCTGAACCTCGCACCCGACCACCTGGACTGGCACGGATCGTTCGAGGCGTACGCGGAGGCCAAGGCGAGGGTCTTCGCCCGCCAGGGTCCCGGAGACGTCCACGTGGGCAACCGCGACGACGACGCGGCGGTCATCGTCTCGCGGTCGGCCCCCGGTGAGGTGCGGTGGTTCACGACCGGCGAGCCGCTGGCGGAGGAGGCCGGGTTCCGCGACGGACGACTGACCGCGGGCTGGAGCGATCACGACCTCGGCCGTCTGTCGATCGACACGCCCGCGATGCGCGCCGACGCGGCGGCCTGCCTCGCGGCTGTCCACGCGTACGGCGTGGCGGATCAGGCGGTGGCGGACGGGCTCCGGACGTTCGCTGCCGAGCCGCACCGCGGGGAGACGGTCGCGGCCATCGACGGCGTTCGGTTCGTCGACAACTCGAAGGCGACGAACCCGCATGCATCGATCGCGGCCGTCGGGGAGGACGACGACGTGGTCCTGATCGCCGGGGGAGACGCCAAGGGCATCGACCTGTCCCCGCTCGCCTCGCTCGCGCCGCACCTGGCCGGCGTGGTCGCCATCGGCGCGGCGGCCGGCCAGATCCGGTCGGTGTTCGAAGGCCGGGTCGCGGTTCGTGACGGCGGATCGATCGAGGAGGCGACCCGGATCGCGTTCGAGCTGGCGCCGCCGGGCGGGACCGTGTTGCTCGCGCCCGCGTGCGCGAGCTGGGACATGTTCGCGGACTACGCGGAGCGGGGTGAGCGGTTCACCGCCGCCGCGAGGGCGCTCGCGAAGGAGGGGGCCCGGACGTGAGCACCGTCGGCACCGCGTCCCCGCGGCCGCGGACCCTGCGGCTGGTCAAGCCCGACGAACGGCCCGTCTCGCGGGCGCGGGCCGACGCTCGGACGCGGCGCACGGTCGCCCTCCTCCTCGGCTCGACCGCCTTCCTCGTCGGGTCCGGGCTCGTCATGGTGCTGTCCGCGAGCTCGGTGTCGGCGTTCGCGGAATACGGGGACAGCTTCCTGTTCGTCCAGCGGCAGGCGACGTACGCGGTCGTCGGGGTGCTCGCTTTGATCCTCACATCCCGGATGCGCTACGAGGCATGGAAGCGGTTGGCCGGCCCGTTCCTGATCCTCACGGTCGCGATGCTCGTCCTCGTCCTGATCCCGGCGCACGGCATCGAGGCCTATGGCGCGTCGCGGTGGTTCCGGCTCGGACCCGTCACGGTGCAGCCTTCCGAGATCGCGAAGCTCGCGCTGCTGGTCTTCGCCGCGGCAACGCTCGCTCGGAGCTGGAAGAAGCTCGACGATCTCCGCCAGCTCGCGCTCCCGCTGCTCCCCGTCTCGGTGGTCGTGTGCGGCCTCGTGATGATGCAGCCCGACCTGGGAACCACCGTGATCCTGGCCGTCACGACGTTCGCCCTCCTGTTCGCCGCGGGGGTGCGGCTCCGGTACCTCACCCTCGCGAGCCTGATCGGCGCCGTGATCGGGGCGGGCCTCGTCATGAGCGCCGACTACCGCCGGGTGCGCTTCCTCGCGTTCCTGCATCCGTGGGAAGACGTGAAGAACACCGGCTACCAGCTCGCGCAATCGCTGTACGCGCTGGGGTCGGGTGGATGGATCGGCGTCGGGCTAGGCGCCTCCCGGCAGAAGTGGCAGTACGTCCCGAACGCGCACACCGACTTCATCTTCTCGATCCTCGGCGAGGAGCTCGGCCTGCTCGGCGAGCTCGTGGTGTTGATCGCGTTCGGAGCACTGATCTTCGCCGGCATCCGGATCGCCGCGAACGCCAAGGACGTGTTCGGCCGGCTCCTCGCGGCCGGTATCGTCTCGTGGTTCGGCCTGCAGACGCTGATCAACCTCGGGGCGGTCACCGGCTTGCTCCCGATCACCGGAGTTCCGCTCCCGTTCCTGTCGTACGGGGGATCCTCGCTCGTGGTCTCGCTCTCCGCGGTCGGCGTGCTCGTAAGCATCGCGCGCGCTCCCGCGGGCGGGTCCGCCAGCGGAACCAGGGTCCGCGCAGCCGAGCCCGGGTCGACGCCGCGCCGTCCCGCACGTGCCCACCGCTCACCCGCCCCTGTAGCCCCGGCTCGTCGGGTCCCGACCCAGGCTCGGGGGCGGTCGCGATGAAGGTTCTGGTGGCAGGGGGAGGGACCGCCGGCCACGTGTTCCCTGCGCTGGCGCTCGCCGACGAGCTCGCCACGGCGGGGCACGAGGTCCGGTTCGCCGGCACCTCGGCCGGACAGGAGGGTCGTCTGGTCCGGACGGCCGGGTACGGGTTCACCGCCGTGAAGGCCCAACCGCTCGAGCGCAAGGTCTCCTTGCGGGCGGTGACGGCACCGATCGCCGCGGTCCGGTCGGTGAAGGCGTGCCGTCCGTTGGTGGAAGCGGCCGACGTCGTCGTCGGGATGGGCGGGTACGTGAGCGTGCCGGTGGTGCTCGCAGCGCTGCGATCTCGGCGTCCCGTCGTCCTGCACGAGCAGAATGCCGTGCCGGGCCTGGCCAACCGCGCGTTCGCCAGGCCCGCGCGATCGGTGGCGCTGGCGTTCGCGGAGGCGAGACGAGGCTTCCCCCGGCGGGCGCGGACGGTGCTCACCGGGAACCCGGTGCGCGCCGACGTCCTTGCCGTCGTCGGCGATCGCGAACGGCTCGCCAAGGAGGGGCGGGAGGAGCTCGATCTCGACGAGGGCAAGCGGACCATCGTGGTCTTCGGCGGGAGCCAGGGGGCACTCCATCTGAACCACGCGATCGCGGTGGCCCTGCACGCGGTCGATCGCACGGATCTTCAGATCGTCCTGCTGACGGGGCCTGCGCACGTCGAGACCGTCCGAGCCTCGCTCCCGGCGGACGGCCCGGTGGCGGTCCGGGTGCTCGGATTCCTCGAACGGATGGAGCTCGCGTACGCGGTCGCGGATGCCGTGGTCGCGCGCGCCGGCGCGACCACGATCGCCGAGATCGCCGTCTGCGGTCTGCCCTCGCTGCTGATCCCCTATCCGTACGCGACCGGGCGGCATCAGGAGGCGAACGCCCGGGCACTGCAGCGGGCGGGCGCGGCGACGATGCTGCTCGACGACGAGCTCGATGGCCGCGTCTTGGCCGACCGGATCGGCTGGTTGCTTGACGACGACGATCGCTTGCGCTCGATGGGGGACCGCGCCCGGGCCTGGGCGAGGCCCGACGCCGCGACCGCGCTCGCGCGGACGGTCGTCGAGGCAGGGGGCGGCGCGTGAGCGGCTACGTCCCGCCGCGGGGCTCGATCCCGACCCTCGAGGTGCCCGACCTGACGGGGGTGCGCCGCGTGCACATGATCGGTATCGGCGGTGCGGGCATGCGGAACCTCGCGCGGCTGTTCCTGGCTCGCGGGGTCGAGGTCACCGGGTCCGACCTGAAGGACTCGCACGGTGTCCAGGAGTTGCGAGCGCTCGGGGCGACGATCGCGGCCGGCCACGCCGAGGCCAACCTGGGTGACGCGGAGGCGGTCGTGGTCTCGAGCGCGATCCGCGACGACAATCCCGAGCTCGTCGCCGCACGCCGGCGCGAGATCCCGACGTGGGCCAGGGCGCAGGCGCTCGCGGCCGCCGCCGCGGACCGACGGCAGATCGCCGTCGCGGGCACGCACGGCAAGACGACGACGACGGCGATGATCGCGCTGGTCCTGGAACGCGCGGGGTTGGATCCGACCTACGTGATCGGAGGGGACACGAACGAGTCGGGGAGCGGCGCGAACGCGGGGGCGGGCGATCTGTTCGTCACCGAGGCGGACGAGAGCGACGGCTCCTTCCTGTTGGGCAGGCCGGCGATCGGCGTGGTCACCAACGTCGAGGTCGACCACGTCGACTTCTACCCCGGCGGGCTGAACGAGATCGAGCGCGCGTTCACGGCGTTCGCCGGACGCTGTGAACGCGTGGTCGTGTGTGCCGACGATGCCACCGCGATGCGAGCGGTCATGGCAGCGGGCGTTCCGTGCACCACGTACGGGATCGCTCCGAACGCGGACATCCGCCTGGAGATCGCGTCGGTCGGGCCCGGGGGCGGACGGGCGGTGACGGTCCTCGGCCACGAACGGCACGAGCTCACGCTCGGCGTCGACGGCGCCCACAACCTGCTGAACGCGGCGGCGGCCGTGGCGGTCGCGACGGCCACTGGAGTCTCGACCGAGAAGGCGGTGGGGGCGCTCGCGGCCTTCACCGGTGTCCACCGACGGTTCGAGCACCGCGGCTCGGCGCGCGGCGCCGACTTCTACGACGACTACGGGCACGTCCCGACCGAGCTCGAGGTCACGCTCGGTGTCGCGCGTCGGACGGATCACCGCAGGGTCCTCGCGGTCTTCCAGCCGCACCGCTATTCGCGGACGCAAGCCCTGTGGAAGGAGCTGGGCAAGAGCCTGGTCGGTGCGGACGTGGTGGTGGTCACGGACGTCTACGGCGCGGCCCAGGATCCGATCCCGGGCGTCACGGGCAAGCTCGTGGTCGAGGGGATCGCGCGGGCCGGTCGCGACCGGCGCGTCGTCTACCTTCCTCACCGCAACGACGTCGTCGAGTTCCTGGAACGCGAGGTTCGCGAAGGGGACATCGTCCTCACGATGGGCTGCGGCGACGTGTGGATGCTCGGGGACGCCGCGCTCGAGCGGATCCGGGAGGCCTCGTGATGCTCGGGGGCGACGTCGTCGGTCGGGCCGAGGCGATCCTGCGAGCCGCCTGCGGCGACCGGGTCCGGACGCGGTTCATCCTGGCGCCGCTCACCACCTTCCGGATCGGCGGGCCGGCTGCCCTGTTCCTGGAACCGGAGTCGGAGCCGGATCTGGTGGCGGCGTCGGAGGCGGTGCGACAGACCCGCATCCCGTTCGCGATCCTCGGCAAGGGGTCGAACGTCCTCGTGGCCGACGAGGGTTTCGCCGGACTCGTCCTGCGTCTGGGCCGCGGGTACCGGTGGTCGGCCCGCGATGGCGACCGGCTGACCGCCGGAGGGGCGATGCCGCTCCCGGCGCTCGCCGGGGTGGCGCTCGCGCATGGCCTGTCCGGGCTCGAATTCGGGGTGGCGATCCCCGCCTCCCTCGGCGGCGCGGTCAGGATGAACGCCGGCGCGCACGGGGGGTCGCTCGGCGACGTGATCGAGAACGTGGACGTGTTCGGTCTGGCGGACGGGACGGCCCGGCGGGTGACGGCGGACGACGCCGGCTTCTCCTACCGCCGGTCGGCCCTGCCGGCCGATGCCGCCGTCGTGGGAGCCACGGTTCGGCTCGGCGCCGGGTCGCCGGCCGAGATCCGGGTCCGGATGGACGAGGCGCGTGAGTGGCGTCGCCGGACGCAGCCCCTGGCCGAGCCGAACTGCGGGAGCGTGTTCAAGAACCCGCCGGGCGACCATGCGGCCCGGCTGATCGAGCAGGTCGGGGCCAAGGGGCGGACGGTCGGCCTCGCGTCGGTCTCGACCAAGCATGCGAACTTCATCGTCGCATCCGAGGGCGCGACCGCCGCCGACGTCCTGACCCTGGTCCGTGAGGTCCAGGACCTGGTCGCCGAACGATCGGGTGTCCGTCTCGAACCGGAGGTGCATCTGCTTGGGGATCTCGACCTCGCGACCCGCTGAGTGGATCCGGTCGGTGTCCGGCTCGACATCGAGGCGTCGCCGATGGTCGATCGCCGCGGTATCGATCCTGTTCGTCGTCGGCGTGTTCACGGTCTCGCGGTCGTCCGCGTTCGACGTGCGCCGGTTCGAGGTCTCGGGCGGGAACCACTTGCACCGCGCTCGACTCCTCGCGATCGCAGGCATCACCATGTCGACCAACGTCCTGTGGCTCAACGAGGGCGCCGCGGAGCACCGCCTCGAGGCCGAGCCGTGGATCGCTGACGCCGACGTTCGAGCGACGTTCCCCCTGACGATCCAGGTCTCCGTCACCGAGCGATCGCCGGTCGCGGTCGCGCGAGGCGACGTGGTCTCGCTCATGGCGGCCGACGGGACGTCGCTCGGTTCCGGGCACGCGCCACGCGGCCTCCCGGTCATCGAGCTCGGGGCCACGTCGTCCGTGGAGGGGGTGCGACCGAGCCCGGTGGGGGCGGCCCGCGCACTGGGGGCTATGACGCCGGCACTGCGCGCGCAGGTGGCTCGGGTCAGGGTGCTGCTCGACGGGACGCTGGAGCTTCGGCTGCGGGACGGCCCGACGGTGAGGTTCGGCACGCCGGACGACGCGCGTCTGAAGGCGAGGGCCATCGAACGGATGCTGTCGTGGGCGCGGACGCAGGGGACCGAGATCCTGAACCTGTCCGTCGTCTCCGCGTCGGCTCCGGCCGCAACCCTCGGCGGCTGAACGCCCTCGGGCGGGTTGTTACGCGGGCACATAATCGACCCTGGAACGATATTGACGGACCTGGGCTTTGATAGTAGCGTTCCCCATTCAACGTCAAGTAGATATAACAATAACCGTTCAGTTGAGGTTCAGTCCCAAGGGAGACACAACGGCGTTTCCCCAGGTAGACCGGGGGGCTTCAGCCCGGGGAGCGGAGGTCGCAGCGATGGATTCTCCTCAGAACTACCTCGCCGTCATCAAGGTCGTCGGGATCGGCGGGGGAGGCGTGAACGCGGTCAACCGCATGATCGAGGCCGGTCTGCGGGGGGTCGAGTTCATCGCGATCAATACGGACGCGCAGACATTGTTGATGTCCGACGCTGAGGTCAAGCTCGACATCGGCCGCGAGACGACGCGTGGGCTCGGCGCCGGATCGGACCCCGAGGTCGGTCGACGTGCGGTCGAGGAACACCGCGACGAGATCGAGGAGATCCTCAAGGGCGCCGACATGGTCTTCGTCACCGCCGGTGAGGGCGGCGGGACCGGAACCGGTGGCGCGCCCATCGTGGCGGAGATCGCCCGCGGTCTGGACGCGCTCACGATCGGCGTCGTGACCCGGCCGTTCGGGTTCGAGGGTCGCCTCCGTGCGACGCAGGCGGATCTCGGGATCACGGAGCTCAAGAAGGCCGTCGACACGCTGATCGTGGTGCCGAACGATCGCCTGCTCCAGGTGTCGGACCCGAGCACCCCGATGATCGACGCGTTCCGCACCGCGGATCAGGTCCTGTTCCAGGGGGTGGACGGCATCACGTCGCTCATCACGACGCCGGGTCTGATCAACCTCGACTTCGCGGACGTCCGCTCCGTCATGACGGGCGCGGGCTCGGCCCTGATGGGCATCGGTCACGGCTCGGGCGACGACCGCGCCGAGGAGGCGGCCCGGGCGGCGATCTCCTCGCCGCTGCTCGAGTCGTCCATCGAGGGCGCGCGCGGCCTGCTGCTCTCGATCGCCGGACCGACCGACCTGACGCTGCACGAGGTGAACAAGGCCGCCGACACCATCACCCGGGTCGCGCATCCCGACGCCAACATCATCTTCGGAGCCGTCGTCGACGACGTCATCGGCGATGAGGTTCGTGTGACGGTGATCGCCGCGGGGTTCGACAAGGTGCTGGCCGCGCCCACCACCGCGTCTCGGTTCGCCGAGAGCCGGCTCGCGAGCCTGCTCGAGGAGCCCGAGCCTCTGGCCGCGGCCCTCGGATCGGTCCCGGCCGCGTCGGCGGACGTCGAAGACGAGGACGAGGTCATGCCGATGCCGTCGATCCTCGTCGAGGAAGAGGACGAGATCTTCAAGCCCGCGCAGGAGGGCGTCGCGTTCGACGCGGAGGAGGATCTCGACATCCCGGACTTCCTGAAGAGCTGAGGGCGAACGTTCGCCCCCCCGAACCGTGGGGGCGGGATCGTTCGAGGAGTCGGAGGCGCCCTTCCCCCGCCTCTAGGCTCCGGTCCCGCCCCCCTGCCACTTCTACGCGTCCGTCGCGTTCTACGCGTCGTCGCGGGCGTGGGACGGATGTTCGTCCTGTTGGTCCTGTGCATGACTGTTGGCTTCTGTTACCTTTCGTCGCATGTCCGAGACCCTGTCTTCCGAGACCGTCGCGGCGAACCTGACGAGGATCCGGGGGGAGGTCGCCCGCGCGTGCGAGCGATCGGGACGTGACCCCGAACAGGTGCGCATCGTCGCCGCCGCGAAGACCTTCGGGCCCGCGGCGATCGCCCGCGTCCGCGACGCGGGGGTTCGGGAGGTGGGAGAGAACTACGTCAAGGAGCTGCGAGCCTGCCGCGCCGAGGTGGATGGGGTGCTGTGGCATTTCATCGGGACCCTGCAGAGCCACTCCGCGCATCATGTGGCCGAGCTCGCCGACGTCGTCGAGACCGTCACGCCGGGCCGTGCGATGCAGCGCCTGGCTCGTCGAGCGGCCGGCCTCGGACGAACGATCACGGTGTTGGTCGAGGTCGACTTCACCGGGGCGCGGACCGGCGTTCCCCCGACGCGGTCGACGACGCGGTCGACGACGTGGCACGGACCGAGGGGGTCGATCTGGTCGGGCTGATGACCGTGCCCCCGGTCCCGACCGTCGCCGAGGATTCCCGCCCGTTCTTCCGCAGGCTCCGGGAGCTCCGAGACGGCGTCGCGACACGCCATCCCGAGGCGACCGAGCTCTCGATGGGAATGTCCCTCGATTACCCGGTTGCGGTGGAGGAAGGCGCTACGATGGTGCGGATCGGCACCGCCTTGTTCGGGGCACGGCGCCCGGAAGACACGGGGAGGACGTGATGCCAGGCGTGTGGAAGAAGACGCTCACCTATCTCGGGCTCGTCGAGGACGACGAGTTCGAAGAGCTCGACGAGGTCGGCGCCGCGCCCGAGACCGCCGAGGTCCGTCGATTCCAGCGACCCCAGGCCGTTCGGGAGGTGGAGCTCGAACCCGAGCACGAGGGGATCGTGCGCACCATCCCGTCGAGCCGCCCCGCGACCGCGGGGTCGATCCACAAGTCCGAGCCACGTCGGTTCAACGAGGCGCGAGACATCGCCGACCGGTTCAAGGACGGGATCCCGGTCATCATGAACCTGCAGAGCACCGACGACACGATCGCGAGGCGATTGGTCGACTTCGCGTCGGGGCTCGTCTACGGGCTCGACGGCAAGATCGAGATGGTGGCCAACCGCGTCTACCTCCTGACGCCCGCGAACGTGGACGTGTCCGCCGAAGATCGCGAGCGGATCGCCGGCGGCGACCTCTACAACCAGTTCTGACGCCGCGCGAGCGTCCGATCCGTCTGCGATGACCGCCGCCGAGAACATGCTGCTCAGCGTGGTATGCGTCGTCCTGACGGCGTATACGATCATCCTGTTCATCCGCGTGATCATCTCGTGGGCGTACATGTTCGGGTTCCGGCCCCCGTACTCCGGACCGGTGCGGACGATCCTGGATCTGCTCGAGGACGTCACAGAGCCGGTGCTCCGGCCGCTCCGGGCCCTCATCCCGATCCGAGCGGGCGGGGTCGGCCTGGACCTTTCCATCATCATCGCGTTCGTTATCCTTGCGGTCCTGCGAACCGCGCTGAACTGCTGACGGAGGGGGAAGGCTGCATGCGGAGGAAGAAGGGGACGGAGGAGGCGCCGCCGACCGGCGACGCGCCGGTATCGACGCCGGAACAGGTGCAGCAGGTGGAGTTCCGGTTGGCGTTCCGGGGCTATAACGAGCGTGACGTCGACGCCTTCTTGGACCGGATCACCGAAGGGCTGTCCTCGTACCTCGAGGAGATCGAGGGCCTCCGGGCAGGCGGCGCGCCCGTGCTTGCGCTCCCGAGCGGATCGGGCGCTGACGCGGACGAGATCGTGGCTCGCGCCCGATCGGAGGCCGACGAGATCGTCCGCCGGGCGCACGAACAGGCCGCCGCGATCCGGGCCGCAGCCGGCGCCGTCGGCTCAGGCGATGCCCGGAGCGCGGTCGCGCCGTTCCTGAACCGGGAGCGGGAGTTCCTCCAGAGCCTCGGCAGCCTCGTGCAGACGCATGCCGGAAGAAGATCAAGCAGATGGTGATGGCGATCCGCGAGCGTTCGGGGGGACGTCGGCGGGCGGTGGTCCGGTGCCCGTCACGACGCTGGCCTCGTCGGCCGAAGGCTCCGCGCCCACGGCGGTGGAGCCGCCCGCCACCGCGATGCCGCCCGAGGCGTTCGAGCCCGCCACGGCGGCGGAGATCCGCGAGCGCCTGCACGCGAGTGAACCACCGCCGGAGATCGCCCTGCCCGAGGACGACGCCCCGGAGCACGAGGTCTCCGAGCCCGTCGTGATCGAGTCGGCGACCGAACCGGTCTTCTCCACCGAGGGGGCTCCGGCGAGTGAGCGGCGCGAGCGCTCGCTCCGCGAGCTCTTCTGGGGCGAGGACTAGGACCGGACGATCCGGTGCCGGCCTCACGCGCGGCGGAGACTGACCCCCACCGAGGCGCCGTCGATCTCGAACGTCCGGGCGAAGGTCGCGTCGCTCGCGGCCCCTCCGGCGATCTCGGCGGCCAAGGTCTCCGACGCGATCCAGTCGCGATGGTCCGCGAACGCCTCGGCGAGCTCCCCGAGCTCGAGCCCGAGCGCGATCCGGTCGCTCACGTCCAGCTCCGCGGCCTTCCGCGCGTCCTGCACCACGCGCACCAGTTCGCGCGCGAGTCCCTCGAGCCTGAGCTCCGGCGTCAGCTCGAGCTCGAGAGCGACCGTGACGCCGCCGTCGCTCGCGACCCCCCAGCCTTCCAGCTTCTCCTGCACCAGGTCGACGTCGTCGGGACCAAGCTCGATCGGTCCGCCCTCCACATCGAGCGTGATCGGTTCGCCGTGCGCGAGGGCGGCCGCGAGCGAGCCGTCATCACGTGACAACGCCCCGGCGACATCCTTCACGCGAGGTCCGAACCGGGGTCCGAGGACCTTGAAGTTGGGCTTCGCCCGCCAGCGTCCGAGCTGCTCCGCCGACTCGGCGAACAGAACCTGCTTGACGTTCAGCTCCTCGGCGACGAGGCCAAGCAGCGGTCGCAGCGCCTCGTGGTCGCCGCCGTAGTGCGCGATCGCCTCGAGCAGCGGCTGACGGACCCGCACCTTGGTCTCCGTCCGGACGCGGCGTCCGAGCTCGACGATCCGGCGGACGGCGGCCATGGCCTCGTCCAGATCCGGCTCGAGCCGTCCCTCGTGCGGCATCGGGTAGTCGGAGAGGTGCACCGACTCGGGGGCGCCGCCTCGCCCGGCGGCGAGGTTGCGCCACAGCGCCTCCGCGACGAAGGGGGTGAAGGGCGCGAGGAGCTGCGAGAGAGCGACCAGACACGTGTGGAGCGTGAGGAACGCCGCACGCCCGTCGGAGCGATCCTCGCCGGACGGATCCCAGAAGCGTCGTCGGGCGCGCCGCACGTACCAGTTCGAGAGGTCGTCCACGAACGAGGCGATCCGCCGCCCCGCGCCCGTCGCGTCGTATGCGTCGAGACCTCCTCGGGCGTCGGCCACGGTGCGTGACAGCTGCGACAGTACCCACCGGTCGAGGAGCGGCCGTTCGGAGACCGCGACGTCGTCGCCCTCCGCCGGATCGAACCCGCTCGCGTTCGCGTAGGTGACGAAGAACGCGTACGACGTTCCACAGGGGCAACAGGAACTGCCGCACGACGTCGTCGAACACCTCCATGCCGACGCGTCGGGGAGACCACGGTGACCCCCCGGTGAGGAGGTACCAGCGGAGCGCGTCGGCGCCCTGCCGATCCATGACCTCGAACGCGTCCACGGAGTTGCCGAGCGACTTCGACATCTTGCGCCCCTCCGGGTCGACGAGGTGGCCGAGGCAGACGACCGTCCGGTACGCGGTGGAGTCGAAGAGCAGCACCCCCTCGGCCATCAGCGTGTAGAACCAGCCGCGCGTCTGGTCGATCGCCTCCGCGATGAAGTCGGCCGGGAAGCGCTCCTCGAACCGCTCGAGTCCCCGGCCGAGCTCGGGGTGGTAGCCCCACTGCGCGTAGGGCATGGCGCCGGAGTCGTACCAGGTGTCGATCACCTCGGGGACCCGCCGGGCGTCGGTGCCGCACTCGGGGCACGCGAACGTTACCTCGTCGATCGCCGGTCGGTGCGGGTCGATGGCGGTCACGTCGCGCCCCGCCCACTCGGACAGCTCGGCGAGCGACCCGATCGCCGTGTCGTGCGCGTTCGAGCAGCGCCAGATCGGCAGCGGCGTTCCCCAGTAGCGCTCGCGCGAGAGCGCCCAGTCCACGTTGTTCTCGAGCCAGTCGCCGTAGCGTCCGTGCTTGATGTGATCGGGAAACCAGTCGACCTCTTCGTTGACGGCCAGCAGCCGGTCCTTGACCGCAGTGGTCCTCGCGTACCACGAGGTCCTCGCGATGTAGATCAGCGGCGTGTCGCACCGCCAGCAATGAGGGTACGCGTGGACGATCGTTCCCGATCGAAGCAGGAGCCCACGTGAGCGGAGATCGTCGATGATCGCCGTATCGGCGTCCTTGAAGAAGGAGCCGCGCACGAAGGCCGGCGCGTCTTCCGTGAACCGACCCTCGCCGTCGAGCGGCTTGAAGGTCGGCCACCCTTCCCGCCTACCGATCTCCAGGTCCTCGGGGCCGAACGCGGGCGCCAGGTGGACGACGCCGGTCCCGTCCTCGAGCGAGACGAAGTCGGCCATCACGACCCGGTGCGCGCCCTCGACGTTCGGGTACAGCGGCTCGTACCGAGCTCCAACGAGCGTGGCTCGTCGAACTGCCAACCCACAGGACGTGCGTCCGGTAGGACGGCAGTGGAGTCGAGTCCTTCGCGAGGACGTAGCGCTCGCCCTCCTGCTCGACCATGACGTAGGTCGCTTGTTTCGCAACCGCCAACCCCGTGTTGGAGATCAGCGTCCAGGGTGTGGTCGTCCACCCGAGCAAGTGCGCGCCAACGAGTTGGTCGTGATCGGACTCGACGACCGTGAACTTGACGAACACGCTCGGGTCCTCGACGTCCGCGTACCCCATCGCGACCTCGGCGTCCGAGAGCGGTGTCCCGCACCGGGGGCAGTACGTCGTGATCCGGTCCTCCTGGAACAGCAGGCCCTTCGTGTGGAGCTGCTTGAGCGACCACCACACGCTCTCGATGTACTCGGTGTCCATCGTCCAGTAGGCGTCGTCGGTGTCGATCCAGAACCCCAGCCGCTCGGTCTGCTGCTCGAACTCGTCGACGGACCGTTGCACCGATGCCCGGCAGAGGCGGTTGAACTCGGCGATGCCGAACGCCTCGATGTCGCGCTTGCTCCTGGTGCCGATCTCCCTCTCGACCTCGAGCTCGACCGGGAGCCCATGGCAGTCCCATCCGGCCTTGCGCGGCACGAAATGACCCGTCATCGCCCTGAACCGCGGGTAGACGTCCTTGAACGTCCGAGACTCCGTGTGGTGGATCCCGGGACGGGCGTTCGCGGTCGGCGGGCCCTCGTAGAAGACCCAGATCGGACCGTTCTTCCGTTGCTCGAGCTGACGATGGAACACGTCGGCCTCACGCCAGAACGCCAGCACCTGGCGCTCGAGCTCGGGGAAGCTCACCTTCGGGTCGACCGGCTCGAACATCTCCACCTCCGAAACGCGAAACGCCTCGTCCCCGGTGCAGGGACGAGGCGCGAACCCCGCGGTACCACCCCGCGTTGCCGGAGCCTCGCGGCTCCGGCCGCTCACGGGCTGCTCACAGCCCCCCGCGGTCACGGGCGGACCCGGCCGCGTCTACTTCGGGCGCGCGGCTCGCGCCCGGTTCGGGCGGCGGCTCGAGGAGGATGTTCGGAGGGGCCTCGCCGCCGGGCTCACACCGTCCCCGGCTCGCTCGGGCTCGGGATCCCTCGTACTCGTTCCCGTCATCGCCTGTACCGGGCGATGCTACACGTGGAGATGGGCCTGGTCACGGTTCGCGTGCGACCCAGGTCGAGCCGGACCTTGGTCGAGCTCGACGAACGGGGGATCCTCGTTCGCGTCCGCCCTGCGCCGGAGGGCGGCCGGGCGACCGATGAGGCCCGTCTGGCCCTCGCCGCCGCGCTCGGGGTGCCGGGATCCGGGGTCCGGCTGCGGCATGGGGCCCGTTCGCGGGTCAAGGTCTTCGAGGTCGCGGGCCTCGATCAGCGCGAGGCCGAGATGCGCCTTCGGGCAACCCGCCGCGACTGATTGTCGCGCGGAGCGGCCGATGCTAGGTTCCACCGACCATGGCCGGGAAGACCACGCATACGAAGAAGGAACTCGACGAGCTTCGCCAGCGGCTGGAGACCGAGCGCGCGGAGCTGCAAGAGCAGCTCACGACCATCGAGGAGACCTCGTTCGCGAACTCCCAGTCCGACATCTCGGGGGAGGTGTCGTTCGACGAGGAGAACGCCGATGCCGGCACCTTCACGTTCGAGCGTGAACGGGACCTTTCCATCGAGAACAACGTCCGGGACCTGATGGGCAAGATCGACCGCGCGCTCGCCCGGATGGACGATGGTGTGTACGGGATCTGCACGCGCTGCGGCAAGCCCATCGAGAAGGCCAGACTGAAGGCCCTCCCGTACGCCGACCTCTGCATCAAGGACGCCCAAGCGCAATCGCGGCGGTAGGCGGGTGAGCGCCGTGCGGCGTTCGGCGCTCCTCCTGTACGCCGTGGCGGCCGGCGCGCTGCTCCTTGACCGCGTCAGCAAGGCGTGGGTGGAGAACGCCCTGGCAGGCCGCCCGCCGATCCGGCTGATCCCCGGGCTGTTGTCCCTCAACTACACGACCAACTCCGGGGGGGCGTTCGGGTTCGGGGAGAGCGCCCCCTGGTTGTTCGCCGGTGCCACGATCGTGGTCGCGGCCGTGATCGTGGTCGTGTCGACCCGTCCGATGCGCACGGCGATCGCGGTCGCCCTCGGGCTGATCCTCGGTGGCGCGTTGGGCAACCTGGCCGACCGGGTCGCGAACGGTCCGGGGTTCCGCGGCCATGTGACCGACTTCATCGATCTGCGGATCTGGCCGGTGTTCAACCTCGCGGACACGGCGATCGTGGTCGGGGCGGTGTTGCTCGCGATCGCGAGCTCTCGACGGGGCCGGCGAGCGCGCGGAGGCGCCGGGTGCGCCAGGGCCGGCCGCCACCGGCTCCGGTCCCGCCGAACCGTGAGCGAGGCGTTCGACGCCGAGCCCGGCCGGCTCGACGCGGTCGTCTCCGCCCACCTCGGGGTCACGCGTGCGGAGGTCCAGCGCGCGATCGTCGCCGGGACGGTGCTGGTCGACGGCGTCGCACGTCAGAAGTCCCACCGGCTCGCCGGGGGCGAGCGGATCGAGGTCGATCTGGCTCCGGCGGCCGAGCTCCCGCGCGAGGGGCCTCCGCTCGAGGTCGCCTGGCGGGACGAGCACCTGGTCGTCGTCCGCAAACCGGCCGGCCTCCCCACGCACCCGACCGAGAACCGGCGAGGCGGCACGGTGGTGAACCGGATGCTGGGGATGGGGATCGCGCTCGCCCCGCGCGGGGGGCCGCTTCGCCCCGGGATCGTCCACCGCCTCGACGCCGGGACGAGCGGCCTGCTCGTCGTCGCCTGCGACGACGAGACGTACGAGGCGCTCGCTGGCGTGTTCGAGCGGCACGAGGCCGGCCGGCGGTACCTCGCGCTGGTCCGCGGTTCGGTCCCCAATGACCGGTTCGAGGTGGACGCACCGCTCGGCCGAGCCGGAGCCCGGATCCGCGTCGACGCGACCGGCGGCCGGGCGGCCTCGACCGTGTTCGACGTGCGCGAGCGCTCCGAGCGGGCGACCCTGCTCGAGGCCGAACCCCGGACGGGCCGAACGCATCAGATCCGCGTCCACCTCTCCTCGATCGGGCATCCGATCCTGGGGGACCGGCGCTACGGCGGCGGAGGGGACGACGCCCGCGAGCTGGGTCTGGAGCGCCCGTTCCTTCACGCGTGGCGCCTCGCGTTCGAGCACCCGGTCACGGGTGAGCTGGTCGACCTGGAGGATCCGCTGCCCGCGGACCTGCAGGCAGCGCTCGAGCGGATCCGGGACCGGCCTGCCTGATCAATGCCGGGCGCGCTCGGCCTCCCTGAGGTAGAGGGCGTGCTGGGTCCGGACCTCCTCGCGGGAGGCGAGGAGCCGGTCCTCGATCTCCGGCGAGAGGGTCCGCGACTCGATGAGCGCGTTGAGCTTGGCCGGGTCGACCGAGAGGACGTCCTCCCACAGCCCGAGCGGCTCGAGCACCTCGCGGACCTTCTCCACGATCGGGGCGGTGACGTGCTGGGCCCGGCGGTCGATGGCGGCCCCGTCCGTGCCGAAGAGGCGTCGGTAGCCATGCTCGTCGGCGAAGGCGTTGATGAGCGGCACGAGCTCGTCGAACCGGCGGTAGGCCGCGCGCGTCTGTCGCTTCAGGGCGATCCACTCGTCGACCATCTCGGTCACCCGCGGGGTGGGGTCGCCCTGCTCCTTCTCGTACTTGTGCCGGAACAAGGGGCACAACGCCTGGTACTCGCACCAGTCGCAGAGCGGGTTCTGACGCGCCTCGAACTTGCCCGCCTCGATGCGCTCGGCGACGACCCCGATCCTGCGTCGGAGCTCGTCGACGTCGGACGGCGTCCGCACGGTCGTCATCCGCTGGCCGGGGAGCAGGTAGTACAGCGTGAGCCGTTCGGGCTCGATCCCCCAGATCTCCCTCGCGGCCATGTGGTAGATCGACAGCTGGAGGTCCTGGTCGATCCGCGACTGCGGCGGCAGGCGCCGGTTGGTCTTGTAGTCGACGATCTCGTACCCGCCGCCGGGGATCCGGTCCATCCGGTCGATCACGCCGGACAGGGCGACGCCCTCGAGCTCGATCGTGAACCGGAACTCGAGCGCCGCCGGGATGCGGTAGCTCCCCGCGTTCTCCCGGTGGTACTGCGCCAGCACCTGCCGCCCGTGGTCCAGGTACGTCTGCTCCTCCGATCCGGCGGTGAAGCCGTCGGAGACCCACGACGCCTCGAGCATCTCGTGGAGCTCGCCCACCGAGGGCGGCACCGGGACCGGGCGGTTGTGGAACAGGTAGAGCGCGCGGTGCAACGAGTCACCGAACGACAGGGCCTGCGACGACGCCCGCGGCACGCGATCCTCGTACTGGAACTTGAACTTGGCGGGACAGGTTTCGTAGGTGTTGATGCTCGAGTACGAGAGCCGCATCCCACCTCCCTCGCTGGCACCCTCGTGGCGCTCGCCCGACCTCCCCGCGTGAGCAGGCCGGTTGCTTGCTCGGTCGCAGGAGTCTATCCTTCGAACCCCGGGAATCACAAGCGTGTAAGTAATCCACAGGTTTTCCCCCGAAGTGGCGAGCCAGGTGGCGAGCCGAGGAGGCGTTCGGTCCCGCGGTGAAGAGCTTCGTCCACCTCCACGTGCACTCCGAGTTCTCCCTGCTGGACGGGGCCGCGAGGATCAAGTCCCTGTTCGAGCGGGCCGCCGAGTACCAGATGCCGGCGCTCGCGCTCACCGACCATGGAGCGATGTTCGGTGCGCTCCAGTTCTACGAAGCCGGCGTAGCCGCCGGGGTCAAGCCGATCGTCGGGGTCGAGACCTACGTCGCCCCGACCTCGCGGTTCGAGCGGGCGCCCGGTGAGAGCGAGGAGAAGTACCGCCATCTCACGGTGCTCGCCCGCAACGAGACCGGGTACCGCAACCTGCTCAAGCTGGTCACCGACGCGCACCTCGAGGGCTTCTACCACCGGCCTCGGGTCGACAAGGAGCTCCTCGCCGAGCACAGCGAGGGCCTGATCGGGCTTTCCGGGTGCCTCGCGTCCGAGGTCTCGCAGCTGCTCCTCGGGGGGCAGGAGACCAAGGCGGACGACGTGGCGGCCACGTACGCGGACATCTTCGGTCCGGGGAGCTTCTTCATCGAGCTGCAGGACCACGGACTCCCCGAGCAGCGGGAGATCCTGCCGGGCCTGGTCGCGCTCGCCGGGCGGACCGGTCTGCGGGTCGTGGCCACGAACGACCTGCACTACACGCAACGGGAGGACGCCAAGCCCCACGACGTGCTGCTCTGCATCCAGCAGCAGAAGCTGCAGTCCGACACCAACCGGCTGCGCTTCGACTCGGACGAGTTCTACCTGAAGACCGCCGAGGAGATGCGCGACATGTTCCGCGAGCTGCCCGAGGCGTGCGACGCGACGTTGGAGATCGCCGAGATGTGCGAGCTCGAGCTCGTGTACGGGAGCTCCGCGCCCCCCGAGGAACGGTTCCACGTCCCGAGGTTCGAGCCGCCGCAGGGCAAGGACCGCGACGCGTACCTGCAGGAGCTCGTGATGATCGGCGCGCGGGAGCGCTACGGCACGCTCACCCCCGAGATCGTCGATCGCATCGACCAGGAGCTCGGGGTCATCAACTCGATGGGGTTCTCCGGCTACTTCCTCATCGTGTGGGACCTGATCCGATTCGCGCGCGAGAACGGCATCCGCGTCGGTCCGGGTCGAGGCTCCGCCGCGGGCTCGGTCGTGTCGTACTCGCTGCGGATCACGGATCTGGATCCGCTCCGCTACGACCTGATCTTCGAGCGCTTCCTGAACCCCGGGCGGATCCAGATGCCCGACATCG
Source organism: uncultured Actinomycetes bacterium (assembly GCA_963706005.1). Taxonomy (GTDB): domain Bacteria; phylum Actinomycetota; class UBA4738; order UBA4738; family HRBIN12; genus DASSJM01. The sequence continues at coordinate 156,849 of CAVPLL010000005.1, read as the reverse complement.
ACATGGACTTCGACGAGCGCCGGCGCGACGAGGTGATCCGGTACGTGGCCGCGAAGTACGGCACGGACCGCGTCGCGCAGATCATCACGTTCCAGACCATCAAGGGGAAGCAGGGGATCCGCGACGCCGCACGGGTGCTCGGGTTCCCCGCCAGCGTCGGCGATCGCCTCTGCAAGATGTACCCGCCGGCGATCATGGGTCGGGACGAGCCGATCGAGAAGGCGCTCCAGCTCTCGCACGAGCTGCGCGACGCGTACGAACGCGAACCCGAGGCGCGCGAGATCGTGGACACGGCTCGCGCGCTCGAAGGGCTCAGGCGGGAGGACTCGGTGCACGCGGCCGGCGTGGTGATCGGCGACGCCCCGCTCGTGACGTACCTGCCGCTCAAGCTCTCGAAGGACTCGCGCGACGACTCGCGGCGGATCGTGACGCAGTTCGACATGCACGGGGTCGAGGACCTCGGCCTGCTCGAAGATGGACTTCCTCGGCCTGCGCACGCTGTCCGTGATCGAGGACACGCTCTCGCACCTGCGCCGCAGGGACATCGAGCTCGACATCGACCACGTGGCGCTCGACGACGAGGCGGTCTACGCGATGCTGTGCCGCGCCGACACCACGGGCGTGTTCCAGCTCGAGGGCGGGGGGATGCGCTCGCTGATCAAGAGCTCGCGCCCGACCGGTTCGAGGACCTGATGGCGCTGGTGGCGCTGTACCGGCCCGGCCCGCTGAGCGCGGGGATGCACGTCGAGTACGCCGAACGCAAGCACGGCCGGCGATCGGTCTCCTACCCCCATGAGGACCTCGAGGAGATCCTGTCGCCGACGTACGGGATCATGGTCTATCAGGAACAGGTGATGCAGATCGCGGTGCGCATGGCCGGGTACTCGATGGCCGAGGCGGACATGCTCCGCCAGGCGATGGGCAAGAAGATCCGCGCCAAGCTGATGGTCCACCGCGAGAAGTTCGTCCAGGGCTGCGTCGACAACGGCTACGCGGAGCGGCTCGGCACGGACCTGTTCGACCTGATGGAACCGTTCGCCGACTACGGGTTCAACGCCTCGCACGCGTGCGCGTACGGGTACATCGCGTACCAGACCGCGTACCTGAAGGCGCACTACCCGGTCGAGTACATGTCGGCGATCCTCACGAGCGTCCGCGACGACAAGGACCGCAAGCCCTTCTACCTGAACGCCTGCCGCCTCATGGGGCTCGAGGTTCTGCCGCCGGACGTGAACGAGTCCGAGCAGGACTTCGCCCCGGTGACGAGCGGCGAGCCGAAGATCCGGTACGGCCTGTCCGCCGTCCGCAACGTGGGGTCCGGCGCGGTCCAGCAGATCATCGAGGCGCGGCGGACCAAGGGGCCTTCACGGGGTACGCGGACTACTGCCGCAAGGTGGATCCGTCCGTCCTCACGAAGAAGGTCCTCGAGAGCCTGATCTACGCTGGCGCCTTCGACTCGTTCGGGTACGGCAGGCGTGGGCTGGTCGAGAACCAGGACAAGATCTCGGTCCCGATCGCGGCCGAGCGCAAGGCCGAGGCCGCCGGGCAGTTCTCCCTGTTCGGCGGCGGGGAGCAGGCCGCCAACGAGATCGACGAGGGCGTGATCACGGCCGACGAGTTCGACAAGCGGACCCTCCTGCGACTGGAGAAGGAGGTGCTCGGGCAGTTCGTGACCGACCACCCGCTCCTCGGTGTGAAGGACCGGCTCGCGGCGCTCGCCGACATGGAGATCGCCGAGACCGAGGGCCTCGGCGACGGCGACCTGGTCACGGTCGCCGGGATCGTCGCCTCGGTGGCCCGGCGCTACACGAAGAAGGGCGAGCCGTACGCGCAGTTCCGGCTCGAGGACCTCGCCGGCGGTGTCACGGTCGTGGTGTTCCCCGGGCAGTACGAGAGCCTGCAGCACCTGCTGGAGCACGACTCGATCCTCGTGGTGAAGGGCCGGGTCGACCGGCGGGGGCGGGGAGAGGAGCTCCAGCTCCGCGCCGTCGAGATCTCGGAGCCCGATCTCGGCGACGGGGGCCGGCCGAGCCCGCCGGCCGGGCTCCTGGTGATCGACCTGACCGCGCAGAGCTGCACGAGCAGCGTGATCGGCCGGCTCAAGGAGCTGCTCGCCGCGCACCGGGGCGCGACGCCGTGCAGGTGCGGTTCCATTCCACGCAGGGCGTCCGTCCGTTCGACGTGGGGATCTTCCGTGTCGAGCCCGGCGCCGGTCTGCTCTCCGAGCTCAGCGTGCTGCTCGGGGCCGAGGCGGTCCGGATCGCGCCCCTGGAACGGGAGGGAGTCGTCAGGGTCCCGCAGAGCTCCGGCGTCCCCACCCCCACGGGGTAGCCTTCGCGATCATGCCGTTCGAGGTCATCCCGGCCCTCGACGTCGCGGGCGGACGCCTGGTCAGCGTCACCTCCTCGACGACGACGCCCGTCGAGGCCTTCGGGGGCGACCCGGTGGCCGCCGCCAGGGCGTTCGTCGAGGCGGGGGGGTCACGCCTGCACCTCGTGGACGTCGACCTGGCGCGCTCGGGCGAGATCGGGAACGCCGAGATCGTGCGTGCGGTGAGCGAGCTCGGGGTGCCGGTTCAGGCGAGCGGAGGCGTGCGTTCGGCGGACCAGGTCGACGCACTGCTCGCCCGCGGCGCCGAGCGGGTCGTGCTCGGGTCGGCCGCCCTGGCGGCGCGCGACGAGGCCGAGGAGCTCGTGCGGACGTTCGGCGACCGGCTGGTCGTGGGGATCGAGGCGGACGGACCCACCGTCCGGCCAAGGGGCACGGACGCCGAGCTCCCGCTCTGGGATCTCCTGGTCTGGCTCGCCCGGGTGGAGGTGCAGCGTTACCTGTTCACCGAGGTCGGACGGGTCGGGGGGCTCGAGGGGCCGGACCTGGACGGCATGTGGGCGTTCGCCGAGTACTCGGCCGTCCCGATCGTGGTCGCGGGCGGGATCCGGGGTGTCGAGGACGTTCGCTCGGTCGCCGCCCTCGGCGGTCGGATCGAAGGCGTCGTGATCGGGCGCGCCCTCTACGAGGGGCTGGATCTCGCCGACGCGCTCGCCGCCGTCGCCTGAGGGCGACGCGGCCGGCGTGCGTAGACTTGCGGCTCCATGGGCCTGCTCAGCGACCTCGTTGACGACGTCCGGCGTCGGCTGGAGCGGCAGCCGCTCGACGAGTCGGTCCTGGTGGCCCGTGCCGTGCAGCTGCCGCCAGCTCGGCCGTTCGAGCGGGCGCTCAGCGAGGCGCCCACACCGGCGCTGATCGCCGAGTACAAGCGGTCGTCGCCCTCGGCTGGCGCGATCGCCGACGTCGAGGTCGGGTCCCAGGTGCGCGCGTACGAGGCCGGCGGCGCGGCGGCCATCTCGGTCCTGACCGAACCGACGCGGTTCGACGGCGCGCTCTCGGACGTGCGGGCGGCGCGTCTCGCGACCGCCCTGCCGGTCCTGCGGAAGGACTTCCTCGTCCATCCCGCCCAGGTGATCGAGTCGCGCGCCGCCTCCGCGGACGCGGTCCTGCTGATCGCCGCGGCGCTCACCGAGCTCGAGCTGAAGGGCATGTTGGCGGTCGCGGCCGATCTGGGGCTCGGCACGCTGGTCGAGACCCATTCGAAGGACGATCTCGCGAAGGTCCTCGGGACCGAGGCCCCGGTGGTCGGGGTGAACGCGAGGGACCTCGAGTCGCTCGAGGTCGACGTCGAGCGGGCCCTCGCCCTGCTCCCGCTCGTCCCGAAGGACCGCGTGGCCGTGCTGGAGAGCGGGGTCTCGACCCGCCAGCACATCGAGCGGGCGACCGAAGCCGGAGCGCGGGCCGTGCTGGTCGGCGAAGCGCTGATGCGATCCTTCGACCCGGCCGCGATGATCCGATCGCTGCGAGGTGCGGCCTGAGCGCCGTCGACACCCTCCCCGACGAGCGCGGGCGCTTCGGCGCCTACGGCGGCCGGTACGTCCCCGAGGTCCTGATCCCGGCGCTCGACGAGCTCGCCGCCGCCTGGGCCAGCCTGCGGGACGATCCCGGGTTCCGCGGGGAGCTCGACCCGTTGCTCCGGGACTTCGTCGGGAGGCCGTCCGCGCTCACGTTCGCGCCGCGGCTCTCGGAGGTGACCGGGTACCGGATCTACCTCAAGCGGGAGGACCTGAACCACACCGGCGCCCACAAGATCAACAACACGCTCGGGCAGGTGCTGGTCGCGCGGCGGCTCGGCAAGGGCCGGATCATCGCCGAGACCGGAGCCGGGATGCACGGCGTCGCGACCGCGACGGCCTGTGCGTTGTTCGGGCTGCCGTGCGTCGTCTACATGGGCGAGGAGGACACGATCCGACAGGCCCCGAACGTCGCCCGCATGCAGCTCCTCGGCGCTGAGGTCGTCACGGTCACCTCGGGCAGCCGAACCCTGAAGGACGCGCTCAACGAGGCGCTGCGCGACTGGGCGGCGACCGTCGTGGACACGCACTACGTGCTCGGGTCGGTCGCCGGCCCGCATCCGTTCCCCGCGCTCGTCCGCGACCTCCAGCGCGTGATCGGGGACGAGGCCAAGCAGCAGATCCGCGAGCGCGAAGGCCGGGACCCCGACGTCGTGGTCGCCTGCGTGGGCGGGGGGAGCAACGCGATCGGGATCTTCGAGGCGTTCGTCCCCGACCCGAGCGTCGGCCTCGTGGGCGTCGAGGCCGGCGGGCGGGGGACGGACCGGGCGAACACTGCCGGTCCCTCACGCTCGGCGAACCCGGGATACTCCACGGCTCGTACTCCTATCTCCTGCAGGACGCGCAGGGCCAGGTGGTCTCGACCCACTCGATCTCGGCGGGGCTCGACTACCCGGGCGTCGGGCCCGAGCACGCGTTCCTGAAGGACTCGGGGCGGGCGACGTACGTGGCGGTGACCGACGTCGAGGCACTCGAGGGCTTCCGGGCGCTCGCCACGCTCGAGGGCATCCTTCCCGCCCTCGAGCCCGCGCACGCGATCGGCTGGCTCCTGCGCCGTCCGCTCGCCGACGGCGCGCTCGTCCTCGTGAACCTTTCCGGTCGCGGCGACAAGGACCTCGACACCGTTCGGGCCGCGCTCGGCGGGGTCCCCGTCGGCGACGAGGCGCCCGATGGCTGACCTCGAGGCGGCGCTCCGCTCACGACGGGACGGAGGCGGTCGGGCGTTCGTCCCGTACGTCACCGGCGGCCTGCCCGCGGTGAACGCGGGGCTGCTGCGCGGGCTCGAGGATGCCGGGGCCGACGCGATCGAGGTCGGGATACCGTTCTCCGATCCCGTCATGGACGGACCGGTGATCCAGGAGGCGTCGCGGCGCGCGCTCGAGGACGGCGCCACGCCGCTCGGCGTGCTCGAGGCGATCGGGCGAGCGGGGCTCAAGGTACCCGTCGCCGTGATGACCTACGCGAACCCCGTCTGGCACGCGGGTCACGGTGCCTTCCTCCAGGCCTGCGTGGCGGCCGGCGTCTCCGGGGTGATCGTGCCCGACCTGCCCGTCGATGAGGCGAAGGGGTGGACCCGCGCCTGCGCGGAGGCGTCGGTCGCCCCCGTCTTCCTCGCGGCCCCCGGGACCGCCGAGGATCGCCTACGAGCGATCGGGGAGGCGTCCCGCGGGTTCGTCTACTGCGTGGCCACCTACGGGGTCACCGGGCCACGCGAGCGGCTGGCCGAGACGGCCGCGGAGCTCGTCGCCCGGCTGCGCCCCATCACCGATCGCCCCCTGCTCGTGGGGGTCGGAATCGCCGAACCGTCGCACGCGGCCGAGGCGTGCGCGTTCGCGGACGGGGTGGTCGTGGGGAGCGCGCTCGTGCGGCCCCTGCTCGAAGGGGACCCGGCGGCCGCACTCGGGCTCGCCGGGGCGTTCCGAGCGGCCAGCCGCCCGCCGGAGCATCGCTGAACCCGCCACCTCCCCCAGTCCTCGCGGCAGCCGGGTTCCGTACACCCTGACGAGCCACTCCGGACCGTTCCCGAGTGGCCCCAGGCGTCCCGGATGTGATAGGTACGACCCCGACGGAAGGGGAGAAAGGGGGCTACCACCGTTTCCACACGCATGTTCGCGCCCCACGACCATCGCAGGACACCTTCGGAAGGGGGTTGGATGAAGAACCGTAGGTACTTCGCGGTAGTGGCGCTCCTCGGAGCGCTGTCCCTCATCGCCGCTGCGTGCAGCAACGACAACGGGGGGAACACGGGCGCCACTGGCGGCACGTCCGCCACGGGCGGGGCCGTCGACTGCGCCTCCGATCAGTTCGGCTGCGTGGAGATCGCCGCGGGTGACCCGATCCAGCTGGCGTCGTTGCTCTCGATCACGGGGAGCACCGCGTACCTGGGCACCGACAGCAACAACGGCATCTCGCTCGCGATCGACAACCTCGACGGCACGTTCGACGCCGCGCCGGGTCAACTCCTCGGCCACGACGTCACCCTCCAGCAGGAGGACGACGGGTGCTCGGCCGAGGGCGGACAGGCCGGTGCCACGGCGCTGGCGGCCAACCCGGACATCGTCGCCGTGATCGGGACCTCGTGCTCGGGCGCCGCGCTCGGCGTCGCCGACACGATCCTGAGCGACAAGGGGATGCTGCTGATCTCGCCGTCGAACACGAACCCGGGACTCACATCGGAGGAGGCGCACCAGCCCTTCTACCTGCGCACCGCGCACAACGACAAGATCCAGGGCGCGATCGTGGCCGACTTCGTGTTCAACGAACTGGGCGTCGACTCGGCCGCGACGATCAACGACGAGAGCCCGTACGCCGACGGTCTGGCTGCCGCCTTCCGCGACAACTTCGAGGCGCTCGGCGGCACGATCACCGACACCGAGCAGGTGAACAGCGCCGACACGGACCTCGGTCCGGTCTTCACGAACATCGCCTCGAGCAAACCCGGCGTCGTCTACGGACCGAACTTCAACCCGGTCTGTGCCCTCAGCTACACGCAGGGCTCGGGCATCCTGGCGAAGGGGACGATCCAGATCGGTTCCGATGGTTGCCTGGAGAGCTCGTTCCTCGAAACGGTCGGCGACCCGATCAAGGACTACGACTACTACGCATCGTCGCCGGACGTGACGGCGTTCCAGGGTGGGGACTTCTACAAGAACGAGTACCTCCCCGCCTACACGGACCAGTTCGGCGACCCGACGTCGGTGTTCAACGCGCACGCGTTCGACGCGACGAACATCCTGTTCGACGCGATCACGGCCGTGGCCGTCGACGACGGCAGCGGGAACCTGACGATCTCCCGGACCGCGCTGAAGGACGCGATCTTCGCGACGAGCGGTTACCAGGGCGTCACGGGGACGATCACGTGCACCCCGCTCGGGGACTGCGCGACCGACGTCACGATCGGCGTCTTCCAGTACGACCATTGGCCGGTGGAGGGCGGGGTCGACCCGACCGACCCGGTCTTCTCGGAGACCAAGACGCTGGCCGACGTCATCTAGTTCGATCGGCACCGCACGCTGCGGGTGGGCCTCGGCCCACCCGCAGCGGTGCCTGCGGGGATGGGCTAGGCTCGCGCGATGGCCACGGCCGACCAACCCGTTCGCGGCTCGCAGCTCGGACTGCTGGAACGCCTCCCGTGGCGGCGGGTCATCCTGCTCGTCCTGTCGATCCTGATCGTGTCCGTCGTCGTCCTCGGCGCGTACAAGACGCTCACGCTGCCCGCCTCTGAGCGCTACACGGCCGAGACGTGGAAGGACTTCATCGTCCTCGGTCTCGCGCAGGGGGCGATCATCGCGTTGATCGCCCTCGGGTACACGCTCGTCTACGGGATCTTGCGGATGATCAACTTCGCCCACGGCGAGGTCTTCATGTTCGGGGCCTTCGCCGCGTTCTTCTTCTCGGACGCCTGGGAGCAGAGCGGCTTCCTCGATCGCAGCCCGGTGCTGTCGATGGCGCTCCTGATGGTGATCGCGATGCTCGCCTCGATGGGCGTCGCGGTCCTGCTCGAGCGGATCGCGTACCGACCGCTCCGCAACGCGCCCCGGCTGGTCCCGCTCATCACGGCGATCGGGGCGTCGCTCTTCCTGCAGAACACCGCCCGGGGTTTCTTCGGCGCCCAGAGCCGGGGGTTCGGCGTTCCGGAGGCGCTCGCCGGCACGTGGACGATCCTCGGCATCGAGGTGAACCGCATCCAGGTCGTCGTCTTGGTCACGGTGATCGTCGCGGTGACGGCGCTCTCCCTGTTCGTCGCGAGGACGAGGACGGGGAAGTCGATGCGTGCCGTCGCCGCCGACAGCGAGATCGCGAGCCTGATGGGGATCCGCGTGGACCGCGTGATCGTCACGACGTTCGCGATCGGCGGTCTGCTCGCGGGCGTCGCGGCCGTCCTGTTCTCGATCACGTTCGAGTCGGTGACCTTCACGATGGGGTTCCGTCCCGGGATCGCGGCCTTCACCGCGGCGGTGCTCGGCGGGATCGGCAGCATCTCGGGTGCCGCGCTGGGCGGGGTCCTGCTGGGGCTCCTGCAGTCGGTGGGTCCTGCCCTGATCCTCACCGGGTACGGCATCCCCTCGTCCTTCCAGCTGAAGGACGCGTTCACGTTCCTCGTGCTCGTCCTCGTGCTGATCTTCCGGCCCGGCGGTCTCCTCGGTTCGGGCGAGGCGGAGAAGGTGTGATGGGCGGCGTCCCGCGACGGTCGATCGTCCTCGGCGGCCTGATCGGGGGGGCCGTGGCGATCTACGTGGCGCTGGTGGGCTTGTACACGAAGTTCGCCGACCTCGCCCTGGTCGGAGAGCAGATCACGCTCGGACGGGTGCTGATCGTCGCGCCGGCGCTCGTAGCCGCGTACGCGGTGACGCGACCGAGGATCGTCGCGGGCGAGCGCCGTCCGGTCCCGTTGCGGAGCGGGCTCGCCGCCGGAGCCGTCTCGGCCCTCGTCGGGGGCGTGACGTTCGCGACTGCCGTGGCCTTCGCGGACCGGTTCGGGGTCGATCGGATCCGCGAGGTCTTCGTCGCGGTCACCCAGGAGCTGATCGACTTCCTCACTTTCGACAAGGGGGTTCCCCGCGGGCTGGTGATCCTCGTCGGGTTCTGCGTCGTGGGTGGCCTGATAGGAGGGTTCGCCCGCACCGCGCCCGGGACCCTCCGCAAGCCCGCGTCGGTCGGGGTCCTCGCGGTGCTGCTCCTCGGACTCCTGCAGCGGATCATCCCGATCGTGTTCGTTGAGCTCGGTTTCGAGACTGATTGGCTCTACCGCCGCGGGAGCGGGCTGACGATCGGAGGCGGGGTCCTCGTGTTCGCCCTCGCGGCGGCCGGCGACGTGGTGTGGAACAGGGACGGTGGGCGCACGCGCGACCGCGTCCGCGCCACCGTCGAGCAGGCACCCGCGGCCAAGGTCGGCTTGCTCGTCGCGATCCTCGCGGTCCTCGCGATCCTTCCCTTGCTCCTCGGGACGGTGATCTCCGAGGTGCTCGGGCAGGTGATGATCTACATCCTGCTCGGCCTCGGCCTGAACATCGTCGTCGGCTATGCGGGTCTGCTCGACCTCGGCTACGTGGCGTTCTTCGCGTTCGGCGCGTACACGACCGGGGTACTCACCGGGGCGTTCCTCAACACCACGACGGGAGCGGCCGAGCCCGCGCTCTCCGCCCACCTCAACTTTTTCGTCGCGGTGTGGATCGTGGCGCTCCTCGCGGCGGGGGTCGGACTCCTCATCGGCGCACCGGTGCTCCGCCTTCGGGGCGACTACCTGGCCATCGTCACGCTCGGGCTCGGCGAGATCGTCAGCGTCATCACCGCGTCGAAGTGGGCGCAGCCCTTGATCGGCGGGCCCCAGGGGATGCGAGGGGTCACGAAGGCCGAGTTCTTCGGCCTGAACCCGCAGGACAACCCGCAGCACTTCTATTACCTCGCGCTCGCGTTCGTGGTGCTCGCCGCGTTCGTCTCCTGGCGATTATCGGCGTCGCGCATCGGACGTGCGTGGAACGCGATGCGAGAGGACGAGCAGGTCGCGGATGCGATGGGGATCAGCACCACGAAGTTCAAGCTGCTCGCCTTCGCGATGGGTGGGGCGATCGGGTCCCTCGGAGGGGCGTTGTTCGCGATCAGCATCGGCTCGCTCACGCCGGCGAGCTTCACGCTCTTCGTCTCGATTACGGCCCTCGCCGTCGTGATCCTCGGTGGGCTCGGAAGCATCCCGGGGGTCGTCGTGGGGGCGCTCGTGCTGATCGGCCTCCCCGGGCTCCTCCGCGAGTTCGAGGAGTACCGCCTCCTGATCTACGGCGGCGCGCTGGTCGCCATCATGATCCTGCGTCCGCAGGGGTTGATCCCGAACGTCCGGCGCAGCCGGGAGCTGGAGGAAGGGGAGGTCACCCAGGACGCCTGGGCGAAGGACGCGACCGGCGAGACGGAGGCCGTCGCCGCCGTGCTCCCCGGTGGGGGACTCGGCGCCGAGCGCGAGGATCTGGAATGAGCATGCCGCAGGGTCAGACGACGAGTCGGACGCAGCACCTGCTCGAGCTCACCGATGTGGCCAAGCACTTCGGCGGGCTGTACGCGCTGTCGGGATTGACCTTCCACGTCGACGAGGGCGAGATCGTGTCGGTGATCGGCCCCAACGGGGCGGGCAAGAGCACGATGTTCAACGTCGTGACCGGTCTGTACGAGCCCGATGACGGGAGCATCCGTTTCCGGGGCGAGAACGTCGTCGGCCTCGCGCCCAACCAGGTCACGAAGCTCGGCATCGCCCGAACCTTCCAGACCGTGCACCTGTTCCCGAACATGACGATCTTGGAGAACGCGATGGTCGGGCAGCACTGCCGCTCCAGGTCCGGCGTGCTGGGGTCGGTGCTCCGCCTGCCGGGGACCCGCCGCGAGGAAGAGCAGATCCGAGCGCGGGCCAGGGAGAGCCTCGCGTTCTTCGGCTCGCGCCTCGCCGGCTATCGTGAGGAGCAGCCGGCGTTCGCGCTCTCGTACGCGAACCGGCGACGGCTCGAGATGGCCAGGGCGCTCGCGACGGACCCGTTGCTCGTGATGCTCGACGAGCCGACCGCCGGCATGAACCCGCGGGAGACGCTCGAGCTCCGCGACCATATCGTCCGGATGCGCGACGAGCTCGGTCTCACGGTCCTGGTGATCGAGCACGACATGCGGGTGGTCAAGGGCGTCTCGGACCGGGTCGTCGCCCTGGACTACGGGCGCAAGATCGCGGAGGGCCCCTACGACGAGGTGGCGAACGACCCCCAGGTGATCGAGGCCTACCTCGGGACCAAGGCGGTCGGGTGAGCGACGACACGAGCGCCGGGTCGACGGCCGTCCATCCTTCCGAGACGGGGGTGGACGTCCAACCGGTCCACACCGCCGCGCTGCCCAGCCCGACCGAACCGACCCCGGAGCAGGACGCCTCCGCCCGGCCGGTGCTCGAGCTCCGCGACGTCAGCACGCATTACGGACTGGTGGCCGTGCTCCGGAACGTGAACGTCGAGATCTTCCCGGGTGAGATGGTGTGCCTGCTGGGCGGGAACGCGAGCGGGAAGACGACGACCCTGAAGACGATCCTCGGCTACGTCAAGCCGACCGAAGGGGAGGTCGTGCTGGACGGCGAGGTCGTGAGCGGGCTGCCGACCGCGGAGGTCGTCTCCAGGGGCATCTCGATGGTCCCGGAGAACCGCCGGCTCTTCTCGAACATGACCGTGTCGGAGAACCTGGATCTGGGGGCGTACCAACGCAAGGACAAGGCCAAGATCGCCGAGGACCGCGAGAGGGTGCTCGACACCTTCCCGCGGATCCGGGAGCGGCTGAAGCAGAAGGCGGGGACCCTGTCGGGGGGCGAGCAGCAGATGGTCGCGATGGGCCGGGCGCTGATGGCCGATCCGAAGGTCTTGCTGATGGACGAGCCCTCGATGGGGCTGGCGCCGATCCTCGTGGAGCAGGTGTTCGAGATCATCAAGCAGATCCGCGCCCTCGGCCGGACGATCTTCGTCGTGGAGCAGAACGCCAACATGGCGCTGTCGATCGCCGATCGTGGGTACGTGATCCAGACCGGACAGGTCGTACTCGCCGACACGGCTCAGAACCTGTTGGACAATCCCCTCATGCGCGAGGCCTATCTCGGGGAGCTCTGAGTGACCGCCCCGCGCGGCGCGACCGGCGTCGCGGGGAGAGGCAGGCCGTGACCCGGATGGCCGACGTGGTCGTCGTCGGCGGAGGTGTCGTCGGGACGAGCGCTGCGTACCACCTCGCGAGCGCGGGCGCGGGCCGGGTCCTCCTGCTCGAACGGGCCGACCACCTGGCAGCCGGGTCGACGGGAGCGTGCGCCGGGGGCTTCCGCTACCAGTTCTCGAGCGAGGTCAACATTCGCCTGTCGCGCGCGAGCGTGCCGATGATCACCGGCTTCACCGAGGAGCACGGGCTCCCGCTCGACGTCGCGCAGCACGGATACCTGTTCCTGATCCGGACCGAGGAGCTGTGGCGAGACTTCCTCGTCGCGAACCGGCTGCACGCGTCGCTCGGGGTCCAGGCCGACCTGCTGTCGCCCGAGGAGGCCACGGAGCTCGTGCCCGGCATCTCCCGCGAGGGGCTGGTCGGAGCGACGTACGGCCCGAGGGACGGCATCGCCGACCCGTCGGGGCTCACCCACGGGTACGCGACGCTCGCCCGTCGGGCGGGCGCCGAGATCCAGCTCGGGGTCGACGTGGGGGCCGTTCGAGCCGTGGACGGTCGGGTGCTCGGCGTGGACACGAGCGCCGGGGCGATCGACGCCGGGGTCGTCGTGAACGCCGCCGGTCCGTGGGCGGGGAGGTTGGCCTCGACCGCCGGGGTGGACCTCCCGCTCGAGCCGATCCCGCGCCACGTCCTGGTGACGGGATCGTTCCCCGGAATGCCCGAGCGCAAGACCCTGGTGATCGATGCGGAGACGAGCTTCTACTTCCACCGCGAGGGCGAGGGGGTGCTGATGGGTATGGGGAGCGCATCCGAACGCGCCTCGTTCGACACGACCCTCGACGGGTCGTTCGTCGCCGAGGAGCTCCTGCCGACGGCCGTCCGCATCTTCCCGCCGCTCGAGGAGGCGGCGATCGAGCACTCGTGGGTGGGCCTGTACGAGATGACGCCGGACCGGCATCCGATCATCGGCCAAGCACCGGGGGTCGCCGGCTTCTACCTCGCGAACGGGTTCAGCGGCCACGGCTTCCAGCACGCCCCGGTCGTGGGGAAGCTGCTGGCCGAGCTGATCGTCGGGGGAGCGGCGAGGACCGTCGACATCTCGGGCCTCGGGCTCGAGCGGTTCGAACGGGGCGACCTCGTCCGCGAGGGTCACGTCGTCTAGGTGCCGGGGGCGGGATTCGAACCCGCACGCGCTCTCGCGCAATGGCTTTTGAGGCCACCATGTCTGCCAGTTCCATCACCCCGGCCGGAGCGCAAGTCTACGCGCCGTCGTTGAGGCACTCGGCAGGAGAGAAGGCGGTTGACCTCGTATCGTGGGTGCCTCTCGTCGCCTCCCACCGGTTGGGGCGACCGTGGACGGAGGTACCGACGGCCGGTTCGCGAGGGAAGGCCACGACGATCCGAACACTGACGACCGCGGTGATCCTCTCGACGCTGCTCGCGGCCTGCGAGACGGCGGCGCCGGCATCGACCGGCGGATCGGTGTCGCCCGCCCCGGTGGTCAAGGTCGCGTTCGTCCGGGACCTGTCCGTCCCCGACGCCGACGAGCACGCGCTCCCGGCGCTGCAGGCCGTGAGGCTGGCGTTCGAGACCGCCACGCTGCAGGATCCGAACGCCACGCCGGTCGAGGTCGAGGAATTCGACCTGCAGCAGGGTACGGACGACCTCGACGCGATCGGTGCTGACCCGAGCTACGTGGGCGTGATCGTCGCGCCCGGTGTCGACGGCGATGCCGCACACCTGGACGCGGATCTGCCGGTGGTGAGCCTGTCCGGGCTCGGGACCGGCGGCGGCCGTCCGGCCTGGATCAGGATGGTGACGCCGATCGAGACCGTGGCCGAGACGCTCGCGGCGAGGCTCCGGCGATCGGACGCGTGCATCTTCTCGGAGGACCCGCCGCCGGATCCGTTGTTCGAACGCTTGTCCGAGCGCCTCCCCGACGCCGTCGCGCGAACCCTCGAACCCGCAGACGCGGCAGCTGCGGCCCGGGGGGCTGGGTGCGACACCGTGATCTGGGCGGGCGGCCCCGACGGCGGCGCGGACGCGGCGCGGGTCCTCGGGCCGGCCGGCATGACCTTCGTCGGAGGGCGACCGCCTGCTCGATCCGGACTTCCTGTCGGCTGCGGGGACCCTGGCCGAAGGCTCGTTCGCGCTCTGCGCCTGCGCCAACGTCTCCACCTCGACGGAATTGGCCGCTCGCCGGTTCATCCAGGACTACCAATCCGAGCACGGCGTGGCGCCTGGGGCCTACGCCGTGGAGGGGTGGGATGCCGCGCACGTGATCCTGCGCGCCCTCGCTTCGGGACAGGTCACCCGCGAGCAGGTCGCCCGGTCGCTGGGGGCCCTGACGCAGGTCGAAGGGCTGGAGGGCACCCGTCGGTTCGGGCCAGACGGGGAGCCGCTCGAGCCCCGGGCGTTGCTCCGGCTCTACACGGTGGAGGGCGGCCGATGGGTCCGAGCGGGCTGGGATGAGCTCTGATCGGAACGGTGCGTGGCAGCGGGTTGAGCACAGAGCCCGATCCGGGGGAGGATAGGGGTTCATACCTTGAGCACGACCCGGCGTGGTGGAGGAGGGGGACGCAGTGAAGAGATCGAGGGTCTTGCTGGCGGCGCTCGTCGCCGTGTTCGCGCTGATCGTGGCCGCGTGCGCGAGCAACGACAACGGTCCCACCGGCGGCACGGGCGGGACGGCGGAGAGCGGTGCCACCGGAGGAACCGGCCAGACGGGCATCCCGTCGTTCACGACGCTGACGGAGGGCAAGCTCACCGTGGGGTCGTGTTTGGACTACGCCCCCTTCGAGTCCGTGAAGGCGGGTGTCGAGACCGGGTTCGACGTCGACCTGACCACGGAGATCGCGAGCCGTCTCGGGCTCCAGGTCGAGTGGGTGAAGGCGGACTTCGACACGATCTTCACCGCGGTGGCGGGCGACCAGTTCGACATGGTCGCCGCGGCGTCGACGATCACCGACGAGCGCGAGCAGGTCGTCGACTTCTCGGTCCCGTACTTCAATTCCCTGCAGTCCCTCACGGTGAACACGGTCGAGACCCCGGATATCACCTCGACCGATCAGCTCGGCGAGGGCGACGTGGTCGGCGTGCAGAAGGGCACCACGGGCAAGGACTGGGCGGTCCAGAACCTCGAGCCACAGGGCGTCCAGGTCAAGACGTTCCTGCTGGCCCCGGACGCCATGCGCGACCTCGAGGCCGGCAACATCGTCGGGGCCATCGTCGACAAGCCCGCCGCGGTCGGGATCATCGCCGACCTGCCCGACCTCGCGGTGGTGCAGGACATCGACACGAACGAGCACTACGGATTCGCGTTCTCGCCGTCGAACCCGGATCTTCGGGAAGCGGTGAACGCCGTCTTCGCGCAGATCGTCGCGGACGGGACGTACCAGGAGATCTTCGACAAGTACTTCCCGCCGGACTCCATCCCGGAGGAGTTCAAGCCGACGGCCTGAACATCCCGCAAGGCACGGTCTGAGGGGGTCCGCGCAGATCGCGGACCCCCTCGCTTATGGAGGTGAGCCGATGGCGGTCACGCAAGCACCGGCGCTCGAACCCGACGTCGCGCCCGACGTCCGCGGGCCGACGGCTCCGCTCCCGGCCACCATCATGGCCCTGGGGATCGCCTCGCTCGTGGTGATCGCGCTCGGTGTCATCATCGCGCAGACGAACTACGCCTTGTCCGACCGCGTCCTGACCCGGAACTGTATCGACGCGCAGATCTCCCCCACCGACAACGGGGCGATCGGCGTCTGCAACATCATCGAGGCCCTGCAGGATCCGGTGACATCGGCCGCGCTGTTCGCCGGGATCGGGCTGGGTGCCCTCGCCCTCGTGCTGGGGGCCGCCACGTATCGGCGCATGGATTCGAAGCGCAAGCGCGAACAGGCGATCACCGGCGCGGTGCTCGGTTCGCAGGCGGTGCTGCTCGCGCTCGCGATCTTGTGGTTCCGCTCGGTGACGCCGGGCCTGTTCTCGAAGCACTTCCTGAACTTCGCCGACCTGCAGGGCTACGGCGGCGCGTTCCTCCGGGGGATGCGCAACACCCTCGTGCTCGCGTTCACCGGCGAGTTCGGCGGGATCATGATCGGCCTGGTCCTGGGCGTCCTGACGATCTCGGAGCGACGCTCGGTCCGAGCTCCGGCGCGGATCTACATCAACTTCTTCCGGGGGACCCCGCTGATCTGGCAGCTGGTCACGGGGTACTTCCTCCTGTCGTTCGGGTTCGGGCTCAGCCTGTCCGCGTTCCAGGTGGCGATCATCGTCTTCGCGCTGAACACGGGGGCCTACGCCGCCGAGGTCTTCCGCGCCGGCATCCAGTCGATCGAGCGTGGGCAGATCGAGGCGGCACGGTCGCTCGGCATGAGCTACGTGCAGGCGATGCGGTACGCGATCGTCCCGCAGGCGGTCCGCCGGGTGATCCCGCCGCTCATGAACGAGTTCGTGATCCTGATCAAGGACACCGCCCTGGTCGTCGTGCTCGGCCTGACGTCATCCCAGTACGACATCTTCACCCTGGCCCGGGAGGGGCAGTCGGCGACGTTCAACTCCACCTTCTTCACCGTGGCCGCGGTCGCGTACCTCGTGGTGACCCTCCCGCTCATCAGGCTCGTGAACGCCGCCGAGAAGCGGCTGCGGAGCGGCCTCGTCGGGATC
This sequence comes from uncultured Actinomycetes bacterium, assembly GCA_963706005.1. GTDB lineage: Bacteria > Actinomycetota > UBA4738 > UBA4738 > HRBIN12 > DASSJM01. The sequence continues at coordinate 140,128 of CAVPLL010000005.1, read as the reverse complement.
GCGGGCGCGGGTGCCTGATGGGGGAGACCGAGGCCTCCGTCACGCCGGTCTCCGCTCCAGCGGGCGAACCCCTCGTGCGCCTGGAAGGGGTGCACAAGTGGTTCGGGAACCTGCACGTGCTCAAGGGTGTGGACCTCACGATGCAGCAGCGTGACGTCGTGGTCATCATCGGGCCCTCCGGAGGAGGCAAGTCGACCCTGCTCCGCTGCGCGAGCATGCTCGAGGTCCCGACCTTGGGGGAGGTCTGGTTCCGGAACCAGAACATCAGCGACATCCGGGCCGACCTGAACGAGGTGCGGACCCACATCGGCATCGTCTTCCAGGCCTACAACCTGTTCCCCCACATGACCGCGCTGCGGAACGTGACGCTGGCGCTCGAGAAGGTCCTGCACCTTTCGGGCGACGAGGCACACGAACGCGCCATGGATCAGCTCGCCCGGGTCGGGATGGGGAACAAGGTCAACGCCTACCCGGGGCAGCTCTCGGGAGGCCAGCAGCAGCGTGTGGCGATCGCCCGGGCGCTCGCGATGCGGCCGACGCTCATGCTCTTCGACGAGGTGACCTCGGCGCTGGACCCCGAGCTGGTGGGCGAGGTCCTCGAGGTGATGATCAGGCTGGCCGGGGACGGCATGACGATGATGGTCGTCACGCACGAGATGGGGTTCGCGCGCGAGGTCGGGACCCGGATGCTCTTCCTCGACGAGGGCCGGGTCGCGGAGGAGGGTGAGCCGAGGGAGATGTTCTACCGGCCGCAGACCGAGCGCCTGAAACAGTTCCTCGCGAAGGTGCTCTAGGGCCGGGGGATGCATTCCTCCCCGGCTCGCCTTGCCGTGCTCGCCGTGGCGTTCGGCTCGCTCGTCCTCGCCGCGCTGCTCGCGGGGAGCGTCCCCCGCCCGTACGTCGTGACCGCGATCGACTACCACTTCCACGACGCCCATCCGACGCTCCCGATCGGTCCCGGGCGGGACCTGGTCGTCAAGAACGCGGGGCGGACCCTCCACAACGTCACGATCCCGGCGCTCGGGTACTCGCAGGACGTCCGTCCCGGCGCGCAGGTGACGATCCCATCGATCGCGGAACAGCTCGCGCCGGGGAGCTACCAGCTGTACTGCCGGATCCACCTCGAGGCGTTCGGGATGAAGGGCGTCATCGTGATCTCGGCGGAGTGAGCGACGGCGCGGATGCGCCCCGAACGCAGATCGGCGGGCCGAGGAACCTTTGGAGCCGCTCACGCCTTCCCCATACGCGAGCGTTGTCTACTCGGTTCCTCGACCCGCCAAAAGGTGGCCCCAAGCGACCCGGACTCCCGGGAACCGTCACCTCTCCCGCTTCGGTGAAGCGTCTCCGGGGCTCTCGCCCCTTCTTCGTTCCACCTCTCCGGAAGCGCTCTCCGCCTCCCGGTCCCAGCGGCCGCTCGGGACCGGGGCGAAATGTAGCGATGCGCCTCGTACCTGTCAACGCGATGGGAACGCTTGTGCTGCAACGCGAACCGAGTGATGTTGCAGGTAGCGGCGTGCGCGTAGCGACCGAAGAAAGAGTGACAAACGACGACGTTGTCACGTCAGGATCTGTGAGAGCCGTCGGCGATCGCGGGACGTTGTGTCGTCGCGACCGCGGCGGGTCGAAGGTAGAGCGCACCGACGACGATCAGGTATCCGAACCATGCAACGACCTCGAGCACCGTCGGATCGGCGTTGTAGCCGATCAATCCCCGGAAGATCGCGCCGAGGCCCCCCTCGTCCGAGAGTGACGAGGTGACGTCGAACGCGGTGCTCTCCAGCAACGGGAGCCAGCCGGCCTCCTGGAGCTCGTGGATCCCGGCGGCGAACAGCCCGGCGGCGATCACGATGAGGACGAACCCCGTGAGCCGGAAGAAGGTCCGCAGGTTCATGTGGATGGCCCCGCGGTACAGGAGCACCCCGAGGAACACCGCGAGGGCGAGCCCGAGGATCGCGCCGAGGAGCTGGCCTCCGACGCCACCGGTTCCGACCGCCGTCCCCTCCGCGGCCGCGAACAGGAACAGCGCCGTTTCGACCCCCTCCCGAAGGACCGAGAAGAAGGCGATCGCGGCGAGCGCGGCGCCACCTCCCAGCAGCGCCATGTCCACCTTGTCGTGCAGCTCGGCGCGGATGCCGGCCCCCTGCCGCCGCATCCAGAAGATCATCCACGTGAGGACGCCGACGGCGGTGAGGGTGACCAGGCCACCGAAGAGTTGTTCAGCGGTGCCTTCGAACTCGGCTCCGACGGTGAAGATCGTGGCGCCGGCCGCGAGGGAGGCCACCGCCGCCAGACCCGTGCCCCACCACACGACCCTGGAGCGGTCCCCGCGGCCGAGCTGCCGGAGATAGGCGAGCAGGATCGAGACGATGAGTGCGGCCTCGATCCCCTCCCGGAGCGCGATGACGAAGGCGGCACCCATGCGGCTTCCCGTCTCTCTCCAAACCTCGGCCCGACGAACGGCCCGACCGAACGCCGGCGCCCGCGAATCCTATCCAGGGGGTCGGATTCACGTCAAGGTCGTTCGGTACCGAATGATATGTCCCGGCGAGGACTCCGTTCGACTGCGCGTCGGCGCGCCGCGCTAGGATGCCGCGCGTGACCCCTCGCGCCGCCGATCCGCCGAGGCGGCTGTTCCTCCTCGACGGCCACAGCCTCTCGTACCGCGCGTTCTTCGCGCTGCCGCCGTCGCTCGCGACGACCTCCGGGCAGGTGACGAACGCCGTCTACGGGTTCACCTCGATGTTGATCAAGCTGCTGACGGAGGAGCGTCCTGATCTGATCGCGGTGGCGTTCGACATCGGCAAGCCGACGGTCCGACTGGACAAGTACGCCGAGTACAAGGCAGGACGCCCCGAGACGCCGGACGAGTTCCGCCAGCAGCTGGGCCTGATCGTCGAGGTCCTCGAGACCCTTCGGATCCCGGTGATCGGGGTCGAGGGACACGAGGCCGACGACGCCATCGCGACCCTGGCACTCAAGGCGCTCGCACAGGGGATCGACGTGGTGATCGTCACCGCGGATCGCGACTTCTTCCAGCTCGTGCGGCCGGGGCTGACGGTCATGTTCAACGTCAAGGGCATCTCGGACATCCGTCGTTACGACGTCGAGGCGGTGACCGAGCGCTTCGGGCTGCCGCCTGAGAAGTACCTCGACTACGTGGCGCTCAAGGGCGACGCGTCCGACAACATCCCCGGCGTGCCCGGCGTCGGCGAGAAGACCGCGTCCAAGCTCGTCCAGGAGTTCGGATCGGTCGAGGAGCTCCTGGGCAGGACCGACGAGCTGAAGGGCAAGCTGAAGGAGTCGATCTCGGCGGCGGGAGACCAGCTCGCGCTCAACAAGGAGCTCGCCCAGCTCGACACGGAGGTGGACGTCGATCTCGAGCCCGAGGACGCCGTGATGGGGGACTGGGACGTCGAGGCGGTCCGGCGACTCTTCACCTCCCTCGAGTTCCGGACGCTGTTCGAGCGGCTGGAGGAGGTCGGCCGGAGCGCGAAGCCGGCGATCGAGATGGCCGAGCTCGACCTGCGCGAGGTCGACGCGACCGAGGCCGCCGAGCTCCTGTCGGCCGACGCACCGAAGGCGGTCCGTCTCGATCTCGACGAGCGCGAGGTCCGCGGGATCGCGATCTCGATGGGGGGCGGACGGGCGGCCTACGCGGCGGCGAAGGATCTCTCGCGGTTCGCGGATGCCCTGGCCAGCGATGCCGCGCCCAAGTGGATGCACGACGCCAAGGATGTCGAGACGGCGGTCGTGGCCGAGGGCCGGTCGCTGGGCGGCGTCGCCACGGACACGATGCTCGCCGCCTACCTGCTCGATCCCGCCGCCCCGACCTTCGAACTGCAGCCGCTCAGCGAGCAGTACCTGGGCGCCGACGTCCTCGGCTCGGTCGCCGAGGAGGCCGAGGGGCAGCTGTTCGGCGACTCGTGGCGCCGGGCGGCCGCCGAGGCTGCGGCCGTGGCGCTGCTCGCGCCCGTGCTGGACGAGCGGATCGACGGGGCGGGGCTCCGTCGGCTGCTCGAGAAGGTCGAGCTACCGCTGTCGTCGGTCCTGGCTCGGATGCAGGCGAACGGCGTCGCGCTCGACGCCGCGTACCTCGAGGAGATGGCGGAGGGTGTCCGCGACGCGATGGCGACGTTGCAGGCCCGGATCTACGAGCTCGCCGGCGAGGAGTTCAACCTGAACTCGCCGCCGCAGCTCCGTGCCATCCTGTACGACAAGCTCAAGCTGTCTCCCGGGAAGAAGACCCCCAAGGGACAGCTCTCGACGGACGCGAGCGTCCTGGAGAAGCTCCGCGACATGCACCCGATCGTCGACGCGATCCTGTCCTGGCGCGAGCTCGACAAGCTGAACTCGACGTACCTGGAGGCGCTTCCCAAGCAGGTCGACCCCAGGGACGGCCGCGTCCACACGACCTTCAACCAGACCGGCGCCGCGACGGGGCGGCTCTCGTCGACCAACCCGAACCTGCAGAACATCCCCGTGCGTGGCGAGCTCGGCCGGCAGATCCGCCGGGCGTTCGTGCCGGGTGCGAAGGACGAGGTCCTGCTGGTGGCCGACTATTCGCAGATCGAGCTCCGCATCCTCGCCCACCTGTCGGGGGACGAAGGGCTCAAGGCGGCCTTCGAGTCCGGTACCGACATCCACACGGCGACCTCCGCCCGCGTGTTCGGCCTCCCCGAGGACCAGGTGGATCCCGCGACGCGGAGCCGGGCGAAGGCGATCAACTACGGCCTCGCCTACGGGATGAACGCGTGGGGCCTGGCCTCGCGTCTGGAGATCACGCCCGACGAGGCGCAGGAGTTCATCGACGCGTACTTCTCGAGCTTCCCCCAGATCCGCGACTACCTCGACCGGCAGGTCGCCCGGGCCGCCGCCGAGGGGTTCACCGAGACGCTGCTCGGGCGCCGCCGGTACATCCCCGAGCTCCAGGCGGCCAACCCGCGTGTCCGGGACATGGGGCGCCGGATGGCGCTGAACGCCCCGATCCAGGGCAGCGCGGCCGACGTGTTCAAGCTCGGGATGATCAGGGTCGACGCGGCCCTGCAGGGTTCGGACCTGGGATGCCGGATGCTGCTCACCGTGCACGACGAACTGGTCTTCGAGGTCCCGGGCAAGCGCGTGGAGGCAGCGGCCGAGCTCGTGAAGCGCGAGATGGAGGCCGCCTACGACCTCGACGTCCCGCTGCGGGCGGACATGGGCTGGGGTGCCAACTGGGCCGAGGCCGTCCCGGCAGGCCACTGATCCGAGCGTGGCGTTGACGCTGTTTCCGCTGCTCACCTACCATCCCTGAGCCGCGAGGCGCACCCGCACCCCGGCGGATCCCAAAGGTCGGTCGGTGCGCGCTTCGTGCGCGGAAGGAGTTGGTTCAGATCGAGACAGCGAGCGAGATGCGGGACTTCACCCCCGACGAGCTGAAGGAGGCCATCGAGGCCTCGCTCCGGGACTTCAAGGAGGGGGACATCCTCGAGGGGACGGTCGTGAAGATCGACCGCGACGAGGTCCTGCTGGACATCGGCTACAAGTCCGAAGGCGTCATCCCCACCAAGGAGCTCTCGATCCGCCACGACGTCGACCCCAGTCAGGTCGTCAAGGTCGGCGACGAGGTCGAGGCCCTCGTGCTCCAGAAGGAGGACAAGGAGGGCCGGCTGATCCTGTCGAAGAAGCGCGCACAGTACGAGCGCGCCTGGGGGCGGATCGAAGAGGTCATGCAATCGGGCGGCACGATCAAGGGCCCGGTGATCGAGGTCGTTAAGGGGGGCCTGATCCTGGACATCGGCCTCAGGGGGTTCTTGCCCGCCTCGCTGGTCGACCTCCGGCGGGTCCGCGACCTGCATCCGTTCGTCGGGACCGAGCTCGAGGCCAAGATCATCGAGCTCGACCGCAACCGCAACAACGTCGTGCTCTCGCGCCGCGCGTTCCTGGAGGAGTCGCAGAGCGAGGGACGCAAGAAGTTCCTCGAGTCGCTCCAGAAGGGCGAACGACGCAAGGGCACGGTCTCCTCGATCGTGAACTTCGGCGCGTTCGTCGATCTCGGCGGCGTCGACGGCCTCGTGCACGTGTCCGAGCTCTCGTGGAAGCACGTCGACCACCCGAGCGAGGTCGCCCAGGTCGGCCAGGAGGTCGAGGTCGAGGTGCTCGACGTCGATCTCGAGCGCGAGCGTGTTTCGCTCTCGCTCAAGGCGACCCAGGAGGACCCCTGGAAGGAGTTCGAGCGCAAGTACTCGGCCGGCGAGATCATCGACGGCCAGGTCACCAAGCTCGTGCCGTTCGGCGCGTTCGTCCGCGTGGCGGCGGGGATCGAGGGGCTCGTCCACATCTCCGAGATCTCCGAGCAGCACATCGAGACGCCCGAGAGCGTCCTGTCGGTGGGCGACGAGGTGCGCGTCAAGGTCATCGAGGTCGACGTCCCGCGCCGGCGGATCAGCCTGTCGATGCGGCAGGTCGGGGGTGCCATGCCGCGGCCGGCGACCGAGATCGAGGAGGAGGAGGAGGCCGAAGCCCCCGCGGTGGCGGAGGCCGCCGTGGCTTCGCCTTCTTCGGCGCCGCTCGATGCGGCGACCGCCGAGGCTGCTCAGGTCGAGGCTGCGACCGACGGGGGCGCCGGGTCGATCGCTTCCGCATCCGCTCCCGCCGAGGTGGCGGAGGCGCAGGCTCCGAGCGTCGAGGCCGAAGCGGCCGCCGATGTCGCCGTCGAGGAAGGGCCGACGGAGCCCGCCGCGAGGCGCCGGGCGAGGAGACCACGACCGAACCGGTCGAGGCCGCGCCTGCGGAGGAAGCCGAACCGGAGGGCGAGGAGGACATCTCCCTCGAGGCGATCTTGGAGGACCTGAAGCGGCGCGAAGGGCGCTCGGGATAGCCGGATGCTGCTGGTCGGACTGACCGGCGGGATCGGGTCGGGAAAGTCGACCGTCGCCCGCATGCTCGAGGAGCGCGGGGCCATCGTGTTCGATGCCGACGCGCTCGCCCGTGAGGCGGTGGAACCGGGCACCCCTGGTCACGCGGCCGTGATCGAGCGATTCGGCGCGAACGTCCTCGCGCCCGGCGGAGCGCTCGACCGGGAGGCGCTCGCGAGCATCGTCTTCGCGGACCCCGCGGCCCGGCGCGATCTCGAGGCGATCGTGCATCCGGAGGTACGCCGCAGGTTCGCCGAGGGCTCCGAGGTGCATCGCGACTCGGATCGCGTCGTCGTCTTCAGCGCGCCGCTGCTGGTCGAGACCGGCATGCACACGGCGTTCGACGTGCTCATCGTCGTGTCGGCCACCACGGCCACGCAGGTCGAACGGCTGATGCGCGAACGGGGCATGTCCGAGGGGTCCATCCGGGCGCGCATCGACGCCCAGGCGCCCCTCGAGGACAAGGCCGCGGTGGCGGACTTCCTCGTCGACAACGAGGGCACCCTCGACGACCTCGAGGGTCGGGTCGTTCGGCTGTGGAACGATCTGTCTTCCCGCGCGGTGGCCTGAGCTCCGGACGCGTTCGGTCGGTCGCTATCCTGGTGCCGTGACCTCGTCTACTTACGCGGCGGTGTTCTTCGACGCCGGCGAGACGCTCGTGCACCCGCACCCCACGTTCCCCGATCTGTTCGCGGAGATCCTCCGGCGCGAGGGGCACGACGTGTCGGTCGAGACCGTCCGCGAGCGCGGGCACGTGGTGTTCGACCGGTTCCGCTCCGCGGCGGATTCGAACGAGCTGTGGACGACCTCGCCGGAGCGCTCGCGCCGCTTCTGGCACGACGTGTACGGCATCTTCCTGCGCGAGCTCGGGATCGAGGACGCGAACGGCCTGATCGACGTCGTCTACGCCGAGTTCACCGACCTCTCGAACTATCGGGTGTTCGAGGACGTCCCGCCGGTGCTCGACCGTCTGCGGGACGCCGGGCTCGTCCTCGGTGTGGTGTCGAACTTCGAGGAGTGGCTCGAGCGGCTGCTCGAGGAGCTCGGCGTCCGGGCCTACTTCCAGGTGAGCGTGGTCTCGGGGGTGGAGGGGCTCGAGAAGCCCGATCCCCGCATCTTCGAGCTCGCGATGACCCGGGCCGGCGTGACCCCGGATCGCTCCGTCTACGTGGGGGACAACCCGGAGTTCGACGTCGATCCGGCACTCGCGCTCGGGATGTTCCCGGTGCTGATCGACCGGCGCGACCGGTTCGTGGACGCCCTCGGTGCGCGCATCACCGCGATGGATCAGCTCCCCGCGCTCCTCGGGGTCGCGTGATGACCGAGGAACGGCTGTACGAGGTGGAGGAGGCCGACGCGCTGCTCCCCGAGCTGCGGGCGCGGCTCGCGCGGATCCGCGACGCGCGGCAGGTGATCCTGCGCGAAGCGGAGGTCGTGAAGGAGAAGGTCGTCGCGGACGGAGGCGGGACCGACGCCGGGCGCGACTACTGGGACGCGACCGCGACGCTCCGGAGCGAGCTCGAGCGCCTCGCGGCAGAGAACATCCTGTTGCGGGACCCGGAGAGCGGGCTCGTGGACTTCCCGGCCGAGCGGGACGGCGAGCGCGTCTACCTCTGCTGGCGGATCGGCGAGGACCGCGTCGCGAACTGGCATCCGCTCGACACCGGGTTCTCGGGCCGGCGACCGCTGTGACCGTTCGGGCCCGGGTGGCGGTGATGGGCGCGACCGCCGAGGATCCCCCGCCCGGCATCGGTGCGATCGCCGACACCGTGGACCTCGCCTTCGCCGACGACGTCGCGTCGCTCGTCGGCGCGCTCGAGGGCACAGGGGTGCTCTTCGCGTGGCGCCCGAGGAGCGCCATGCTCTCGGAGGCGTGGGGGAGCGCCGGCGACCTCCGGTGGATCCAGTCGGCGTCCGCGGGGGTCGACAACCTCCTGTTCCCGGAGCTCGCCCGGAGCGACGTGGTCCTGACGAACGCGCGCGGCGTCTACGAGGACGCGATCGCCGAGTACGTCCTCGGGCTGATGCTCGTGTTCGCCAAGGGACTCATCGGCGTGTCCGAAAGGCAGGGGCGCCGCGAATGGCAGCACCGCGAGACGGAGCGTCTCGAACGCAAGCGCGTGCTCGTCGTGGGCGTGGGTCCGATCGGACGCGCGATCGCGCGGACCTGCGCCGCCCTGCGGATGTCCGTGCGAGGGGTGGGTCGCATCGCGCGCCCCGCGAACGACGTGATGGTCGAGATCCTCCCGGTCGAACAGCTCGCGGACGCCGTGTCGTCGGCCGACTACGTCGTGAACGCGCTCCCGTCGACGGACGAGACCCGTCACGTGTTCGACCACGCGGTCTTCGAGGCCATGAATCCGTGGACGAGGTTCGTGAACGTCGGCCGCGGCAGCACCGTCGACGAGCGCGCGCTGATCCGGGCCCTCGGGTCCGGCGGGATCGGCGGCGCCGCGCTCGACGTGTTCCAGGAGGAGCCGCTGCCGCAGGACAGCCCGCTCTGGGCGATGCCGAACGTGATCGTGTCGCCCCACATGGCCGGCGACGCCGCGGGTTGGCGCGAAGGCGTGGTCGAGCTGTTCGTCCGCAACCTCGAGCGCTACCTCACCGGGCGGCCGCTGCTCAACGTCGTCGACAAGACCCGCGGCTACGTGCCGTCCTGAATGGGTAGCCTTCAGACCGTGACCGACGTCGTCACCGTCACCGGGCTCCGCAAGACCTACGGGGACCTCGAGGCCGTCGCTGGGATCGACCTGTCGCTGGCCCAGGGCGAGGTCTTCGCGCTCCTCGGCCCGAACGGCGCCGGCAAGACGACCACCGTCGAGATCCTCGAGGGCTACCGAGAGCGGACCTCCGGTGAGGTCTCCGTCCTCGGCTTCGATCCCGCACGCCGATCGAGGGAGCTGCGCCGCCGGGTCGGGATCGTCCTGCAGTCGACGGGTGTGGATCCGTACCTCACGGTCCGCGAGACCGTCGAGCTGTACGCGAACTACTACCCCTCGCCTCGCAACGTCGACGACGTCATCGAGCTCGTCGGGCTCAACGAGAAGCGCAACGAGCGCGTGATCAAGCTCTCGGGCGGACAACAGCGGCGGCTCGACGTCGCGATCGCGCTCGCGGGTGACCCGGAGCTCCTGTTCCTCGACGAGCCCACGACCGGTTTCGACCCTGGGGCCCGCCGGAACGCCTGGGAGATCGTGCGCAACCTGACGGCGCTCGGTAAGACGGTGTTCCTGACGACCCATTACATGGACGAGGCGCAGTACCTCGCCGGCCGAGTCGCCGTGATCGCGAAGGGTCGCATCGTGGCCGAAGGGCCGCCGTCCACGCTCGGGGACCGCCATCTGGCCGAGAGTGTGATCCGGTTCCGCCTCCCCCCAGGGGGGCTCCCACCTGGCATCGCCTCGCGCGTGACGAGGGTGAATGAAGACGTCGAACTGAAGGTCGCCGATCCCACGCGGGCGCTCCACGAGCTGACGTCATGGGCCGTGGAGCGTGGTGTCGAGCTCGAGGGCCTGGAGGTGACGCGCCCAACCTTGGAGGACGTGTACCTCGAGCTGACGGGCGGCGAGGCCGGAGCCGCATGAGCGACCCAGGGCTCCTGATCGCGCAGGTCCGGTCCACGAACCGGGCCTTCTGGCGGAACCCCGCCTCGGCCTTCTTCACGTTCGCGTTCCCACTGATGTTCCTGGTGATCTTCACGTCGCTCCTTGGGAGTGGGACGGTCGAGGTCGCACCTGGCATCGAGATCCAGCAGGACAGCTACTACGTGGCAGCGATGGCCGCGTTCGCGGTGATCTCGGCCACCTACACGAACCTCGCGATCTCCGTGACGTTCACGCGCGATGCCGGGATCCTGAAGCGTACCCGTGGGACCCCGCTGCCTGGCGGCATCTACCTCTCGAGCCGTGTGATCCACGCCATGCTGATCTCGATCCTCCTCGTCGTGATCACGTCCGCGTTCGGCGTGGCCCTCTACGACGCGCAGGTCCCGACGGGGGTGCTCCTGTGGGAGCACACGGTCACGGTGATCGTCGGAGCGATGGCCTTCTCGGCGCTCGGCCTCGCGACCACCTCGATGGTTCCCAACGCGGAGGCCGCTCCTGCGATCGTGAACGCGATCATCCTGCCCCTGCTGTTCCTGTCGGGGATCTTCATCCCGCTGGGCACCAACGCCCCCGAGTGGATGAAGGTCGTCGGGAACATCTTCCCGGTGAAGCATTTCGCGGAGGCGATGCTCGGGTCGTTCTACGGTCCACCCTTCCCGTTCGAGTGGTCCGACCTGCTCGTCGTGGCCATCTGGGGGGTGGTGGGGCTCGCACTCGCGATCAGGTTCTTCTCCTGGGAGCCGCGGAAGTGAGGCCGGGGCTGCGGAGGATTCCGTAGAACAGGCGTGTGCTAGGCTCCGCGCACTCACCGGGTCGGCCAGGGGGTTGTCACGATGCGCAAGATGTTCGCCTTCCTCGTGGTCGGTTCGCTGCTGTTCGCCGCGTGCGGGGAGGACAACCCGACGATCGGCGGCACCGGGGCGCCCTCACGGGGGCCACGGGCGGCAGCGGTGCCACGGGCGCGCCGACCGCCGCCGAGTGCGCCGCCGCGAACCAGGACGCGCTGGTGGCCCGGGGGTGCTGACGATCGGCACCGACAACCCGGCGTTCCCGCCGTGGTTCTCGGGCGGGGAGACGGACGCCCACAGCGAATGGAAGTTCGACGACCCCTACACGGGCAAGGGCTACGAGGCCGCCACCGCGTACGCCGTGGCCGAGGCGATGGGCTTCACGAAGGACCAGGTGCAGTGGGTCGTCGCCCCCTTCAACCAGACGTACAAGCCCGGTGACAAGGACTACGACTTCGCGATCGAGCAGATCTCCTACTCCGCCAAGCGCGACGAGGCGGTCGACTTCAGCGAGAGCTACTACGACGTCCAGCAGGCGCTCGTGGCGGTGAAGGGGTCGCCGATCGCCGGGGCGACGAGCATCGGCGACCTGGCCGGATACACGATCGCCGCGCCGATCGGGACGACGAGCTACGACTACATCGTGGCGAACATCCCCGACGCGACCGCGGGCTCGTACACGACGCTGTCCGACACCGTTGCCGCCCTCAACGCGGGCCAGGTCGACGCGATCGTCGTCGACGCGCCCACCGCCTTCTACCTGGCCGACCCGTTCGTCCAGGAGGTGAAGGACGGCGTCGTCGTGGGCCTGTTCCCGCCCGCGGGCGAGCAGGAGTACTTCGGGCTCACGTTCGTGACCGGCAGCCCGCTGGTCGTGTGCGCGAACCTCGCGCTCGAGGAGATCAAGGCGGACGGGACCCTCGACGCGATCCACCAGAAGTGGCTGGTCGAGAAGACGAACGTCGGCCAGGTCCCCGAGTTCACGACGTAGCCACGGCCCCACATGGGGATGGGAGGCGGCGGATCCCCCGAGCTGTACCAGTACCAGCCCGGTGACCCGAGGCTGCCCGAGGGGCAGCGGAAGTCGCGGATCCTCGGCCCGGCCCACGCCGAGGGCGCACGGGGCGTGGCGATCGCCCTCGTCAGCACCGTCGTCGTCCTCGCCCTGATCGTGTGGGCGGTGACGTCCTCGCCGAACTGGCCGGAGGTCAAGCAGGCGTTCTTCGACCCGGAGGAGTTCAAGCGGGTCTTCCCGGATATCGCCCGCGCCTTCCTGCGCAACATCCAGTACTTCCTGATCGCGGAGGTGTTCATCCTGGCGTGGGCGCTCGTGCTCGCCGTGCTGCGCAGCCTGCAGGGCCCGGTGTTCTTCCCGCTCCGGGCGCTCTCCATCGTCTACACCGACCTGTTCCGAGGGATCCCGACCGTCCTCGTCGTGTACCTGCTGGGGTTCGGGATCCCGAGCCTCGGCCTGCCGGGCGTGCCCTCGGGCGCGGCGTTCTGGGGCGTGGTGGGTCTGATCCTGTCGTACTCGGCCTACGTCGCGGAGGTCTACCGAGCCGGCATCGAGTCCGTGCATCCCAGCCAGGCGGCCGCCGCCCGGTCGCTCGGGCTCTCGCGGGCGAAGACGCTCCGCTTCGTGATCATCCCGCAGGCCGTCCGGCGCGTGATCCCGCCGCTGCTGAACGACTTCATCGGGCTCCAGAAGGACACCGCGCTCGTGGCGTTCGTGGTCGCGATCCCCGAGGCGTTCAAGCAGGGCCAGATCTACCAGGCCGCGGACTTCAACTTCACCCCGCTGCTGGCGGTCGCGTTGATGTTCCTGCTCATCACCGTGCCCCTCACCCGGTTCACGGACTGGCTGCTCGAGCGCCAGCGCCGGCGCCGGCAGGCGGGGGTGGCCGCGTGAACGCGAACGGCTCCGCCCTGACCGTCGTCGACCTGCACAAGTCGTTCGGCAAGCTCGAGGTCCTGCGGGGGATCGACCTCGAGGTCGACGAGCACGAGGTCGTCTGCCTGATCGGCGCGTCGGGATCGGGGAAGTCGACGCTGCTCCGCTGCATGAACCTCCTCGAGCCGATCGACCGCGGGCGGATCGTGATCGAGGGGCAGGACGTGACGGGTCCGGGCGTCGACGTGAACCGGATCCGCCAGCGGGTCGGGCATCGTCTTCCAGGCGTTCAACCTGTTCCCGCACATGACGGTCCTGCGCAACGTCACGCTCGGGTCCGACCGAGGCGCTCGGGCATCTCGAAGACGCGAGGCCCGGCGGCTCTCGCTCGAGCTCCTCGAACGGTTCGGGCTCGCCGACAAGAGCGACGACTACCCCGATCGGCTCTCCGGCGGCCAGCAGCAGCGGGTGGCGATCGTCCGGGCGCTCGCGATGAAGCCCGACATCATGCTGCTCGACGAGGTGACGAGCGCGCTCGACCCCGAGCTCGTCGCCGAGGTCCTGAACGTGATCCGGGAGCTCGCCGCCGGCGGGATGACGATGGTGATCGCGACCCACGAGATGGGGTTCGCGCGCGACATCGCCAACCGGATCTGCTTCCTCGACGAGGGCGTGATCCTCGAGGAGGGGACGCCCGGAGCAGATCTTCTCCGCGCCGCGCGAGGAGCGGACGCAGCGGTTCCTGCAGAGCATCATCGAGGCCGGCCGGATGTAGGGGCGTCGGCGGGCGGCCGTATCATCGGTCCCGTGCCCCCGTTCAAGATCCACGCCGACCACGTCCCGACCGGTGACCAGCCCACCGCCATCGACCACCTGGTCGAGGGCATCCGGGCGGGCGAGCCCCACATCACGCTGCTCGGGGCGACCGGGACGGGCAAGACCTTCACGATCGCCAACGTGGTCGAACGCGTCCAGCGGCCGACGATCGTCATGGCGCCGAACAAGTCGCTCGCGGCGCAGCTCGCGAACGAGTTCCGCGAGGCCTTCCCCGAGAACGCGGTGGAGTACTTCGTCTCGTACTACGACTACTACCAGCCCGAGGCCTACGTCCCGTCCACCGACACCTACATCGAGAAGGACTCCTCGATCAACGACGAGATCGAGCGGCTGCGGCACTCGGCGACCGCCGCGCTCCTGACCCGCCGCGACGTCCTGATCGTGGCCAGCGTCTCGTGCATCTACGGCCTGGGCTCGCCCGAGGAGTACGAGGGCCAGATCCTGCGGGTCCACAAGGGCGTGGCGACCGACATGGAGTGGTCCAAGCAGCGCCTCGTCGACATCCAGTACCTGCGGAACCAGGCGAACCTGGCCCGCGGGAAGTTCCGCGTCCAGGGCGACGTCCTCGAGGTCCACCCCTCGTACGAGGAGACCGCGGTCCGGATCGAGTGGTGGGGCGACACGATCGAGCGGATCACCCGGTTCGACCCGCTCACCGGCGAGATGCTCGGCGACCTGACCGAGATCACGGTGTTCCCCGCCTCCCACTACGTGGCGTCGGACGAGCGGATGAAGCGGGCCGTCGTCTCGATCGAGGAGGAGCTGCACGAGCGGCTCGCGCTGCTCGAGAGCCAGAGCAAGCTCCTCGAGGCCGAGCGCCTGCGGATGCGCACGACCTACGACCTCGAGATGCTCCGCGAGGTCGGGTTCTGCTCCGGCATCGAGAACTACTCGCGCCACATCGACGGTCGCGCGCCGGGCGAGGCGCCGTACACGCTGCTCGACTACTTCCCCGACGACTGGCTGTGCGTGATCGACGAGTCCCACGTCACGGTCCCGCAGATCCACGGGATGTACGAGGGCGACAAGACGCGGAAGGAGACGCTGGTCGAGTTCGGGTTCCGCCTGCCGAGCGCGCTCGACAACCGGCCGCTCCGGTTCGAGGAGTTCGTGAAGAAGGTCAACCAGACCGTCTACATGTCGGCCACGCCCGGCCCGTACGAGCTCCGGACGTCGAGCCGCATCGCCGAGCAGATCGTGCGCCCGACCGGCCTCGTCGACCCCGAGGTCCAGGTCCGGCCCACCCGCGGGCAGGTGGACGACCTGATCGAGGAGATCCGCAAGCGGGCCGAGGCCGGGCAGCGGGTGCTGGTCACCACGCTGACCAAGAAGATGGCCGAGGACCTGACGGACTACCTGCTCGAGATGGGGATCCGGGTGCGGTACCTGCACTCCGAGGTCGACACGATCCAGCGGATCGAGATCATCCGGGACCTGCGCCTGGGCGAGTTCGACGTGCTGGTCGGGATCAACCTGCTCCGCGAGGGCCTCGACCTGCCCGAGGTGTCGCTGGTCGCGATCCTGGACGCCGACAAGGAGGGCTTCCTGCGTTCGGACACGTCGCTGATCCAGACGATCGGCCGGGCCGCGCGCAACGTCGACGGGACGGTGATCATGTACGCCGACGAGGTCACCGACTCGATGAAGCAGGCGATCGGCGAGACGCAGCGGCGGCGCAAGATCCAGATCGAGTTCAACCGCGAGCACGGGATCGATCCACAGTCGATCCGCAAGAAGGTCTCGGACATCCTGCTCACGATGGCGGTCGACACCAGGGCCCCCGCGCCGCAGAAGCGTCGGCGCAAGCGCGAGCACCCCGAGATGCCGACCGAGGAGCTCGAGCGCCTGATCCAGCAGCTCGAGGAGGAGATGCACGAGGCCGCGAAGGACCTCCGGTTCGAGTACGCGGCGCGCCTGCGCGACGAGGTCGTCGACCTCCGCAAGGAGCTCAAGGCCCTGCGCGGCGCCGGCGTCGGCGGCTGACGCCCGCCCGATGTCGCTGAAGATCGAGGTCCCGCTCGCCTGGTTCGGCGCCGGCACGATCGTCCGTCACGCCGCGGTCGTCTGCGAGGGTGGGCGCGTGACCTACGCGGGTCCGAGCGCGGCCGCGCCACCGGGCGACGAGCTCCTCGAGATCGACGGCTTCCTGATGCCCGGCGTGGCGGACCGGCACGTCCACATCCGGCTCGCGGATCCGGGGGCGGTCCTGCTCGGCGGCGTGACGGCCGTCCGGGATCTCGCGTGGGTGCCGCACGAGATCTTCGCGCTCGCGAACGCGTCCGAGCTGCCCTCGTTCACCGGTCCGGTCATCCGGGCGGCGGGTCCCATGCTCACCGCGCCCGGCGGGTACCCCACCGCGTCGGCGTGGGCCCCGCCGGGGACCGGCCGTGAGCTCGCGGGCCCCGAGGACGCGGCCGCGGTCGTCGCCGAGTTGGCCGACCAGGGCGCCGCGGCCATCAAGGTGTCGCTCAACGCCGAGGCCGGGCCGACGCCCTCGGACGCCGAGCTCGCCGCGATCGTCGAGGCGGCCCACGACCGGGCACTGCCGGTGACCGCCCACGTCCAGGGCTCGGGGCAGGCCGAGCGCGCGGTGGGCGCCGGGATCGACGAGTTCGCGCACACACCCTGGACCGAGCGGCTGTCCGACCCGCTGCTCGCGTCGGCCGCGCGCACGATGCGGATCGTCTCGACCCTCGACATCTGCTCGTTCGGGGACGTGACGCCCGAGCTGCGGACGGCGTGCGACAACCTCGTCCGGTTCCGATCCGCCGGCGGGACCGTCGTCTACGGGACCGATCTCGGGAACGGATCGATCCCGCCCGGGATCCATCTCCGCGAGGCCCTGCTGCTGCACGAGGCGGTTCGGATGACGCCGGAGGAGGTGCTCGTCGCCATGACCGCCGGGCCGATCTCGGTCGGCGGACCCGCCGATCTGCTCGTGCTCGGCTCGGACCCGCTGGTGCGGCTCGAGGCGCTCGGCGATCTCCGGATGGTGGTCCGGGCCGGCCGGATCGTCGCTGGCTGACGAGATCGAGCCCTCGGGTCGTCGCCCTTCCACTGGTCGGAGGCCCGGCGTACGGTGGCGCGCATGGAGTTCCGGATCCTTGGTCCGCTCGAGGCGCTGGGTGATGACGGGCCGCTCAAGCTCGGGGGCCCTAAGCAGCACGCCGTCCTCGCTCATCTGATCCTTCGCGCGAACCGGGTGGTGCCTGCCGGCCTCCTGATCGACGGGCTGTGGGGTGAGGCGCCCCCCGAGACGGCGCGGAACACCCTCCAGACCTATGTGTATCGGCTCCGGAAGGTCCTCGGCGACGCACGGATCGAGGCCGGATCGGGAGGCTATCTCCTGCACGCCGAGCCGGACGAGATCGACGCCGGGCGATTCGAAGCGTTGGTCAAGGAGGCGAAGGGCTCTCTCTCATCCGATCCCTCGACAGCACTCGCGGCCCTGGACGAGGGCCTGGCGCTCTGGCGGGGAGATGCGCTCGCGGATCTCACCGACGAGCCCTCGCTCCGCGGGGAGATCGCGCGTCTCGAGGAGCTCCGCCTCGCCGCGACCGAGCATCGGGTCTCCATCGAGCTCGCGATGGGGAGCCACACCACCGTCGTGTCCGAGCTCGAAGCGCTCACCGCTCGCTACCCACTCCGCGAACGACTGTGGGCGCACCTGATGCTCGCGCTCTACCGGGGAGGTCGACAGGCAGAGGCGCTCGACGCCTACGAGCGCGCTCGGCAGGTGCTCGCGTCCGAGCTCGGCTCCGACCCGTCATCCGAGCTCCAGCAGCTGCACCAGCAGATCCTGAGCCAAGACCCCGAGCTGAGGGTTCCGCTGACTCCCGCCACGGACTCGAAGCTGCCGCCCTCGAGGGGAGATCTCGAGACCGGCACTGAGTTCGCCGGCTACCGGATCGAGTCGATCATCGGCCGGGGCGGGATGGGCGTCGTGTACCTCGCGGAGCACGAAGGCCTGAAGCGGAAGGTCGCCCTGAAGCTCCTGACCCCATCGCTAGCAGACGATCCCCGGTTCCGAGAGCGTTTCGTCCGCGAGTCGCAACTCGCCGCCTCGATCGATCACCCGAACGTGATCCCGATCTACGAGGCCGGCGAGGCCGGAGGTCGTCTGTACATCGCGATGCGATACGTGGAGGGCACCGATCTTCGCACCCTGCTGCGCGAGCAGGGGAGGCTCGAGACGGCTCAGGCATCGCGGATCGTCGGCCAGGTCGCCGCGGCCCTCGACGCCGCACACGAGCAAGGGCTCGTGCACCGCGACGTCAAGCCCGCGAACGTGCTCATCGCGCGTCAACGAGGCACGGAAGCGGGAACGCACGCCTACCTCACCGACTTCGGACTCACCAAACGGTCCGCGAGCGATTCGGGCATCACCGGTACCGGCCAGTTCGTGGGGACGCTCGACTACGCGGCGCCCGAGCAGTTCCGTGGTGAGGTCGCGGACGCGCGGACCGACGTGTACTCGCTCGGCTGCGTGCTCTTCGAGTGCCTCGCCGGACATCCGCCGTTCCACGCCGAGAACGACGCCGCCCTCATGTTCGCGCACCTGATGGAAGCGCCGCCGCGACTCACGGCGGACCGCCCCGACCTGCCGAAGGCCATCGACGACGTGGTAGCGAAGGCGATGGCGAAGAGACCGGATGACCGATTCTCGAGCGCGGGCGCGCTCGCGTCGCGAGCCTCGGCCGATCTCGGCCACCCGATCGACGATCGACCCACCGACCGCACGGCTCGGCGTCGGCGCAGCGTCGCGTCGGTCGCCTCGCCGCCGCCTCACGATCGGAGCGATCGCGGCGGTCATGACGGTGGTCCTCATCGCCGCGCTCCTCACGCTCGTAGGAGGGGGGCCGGCGCAGGCGAGCTTCCGGCCCGGGATCGCGATCGTCGACCAGGCGACGGGCGAGCCGGTGGCGTCGATCCCGACGTCGGTGATCAGTCAGCCGGCCGAGGCCATCTACGTGGAGGGCAGCTTCTGGGTCCACAACCTCGACCCCGATTCGTTCGTGGAGATCGACGCGAGGAGCGGCCGCGTCCTCACGCAGATCCGCGGCGCCCTTCGAGGACGTCGGGAGCTTCGCCGTGGACGGCGACACGCTGTGGGTCACGGGTGAGGACGTGGCGAAGATCGATATCGGTCTCCGGAGGGAGGTCGACTTCGGGTCCGAGGTGCGGGGCTACACGCACGGCGTGGTGGTGGCCGAGGGGTCGCTGTGGGTCGCCGTGCCGGAGGCGAACACCACGCTTCGACTCGACCCCGAGACCGGGGACGTCGAGCATCGGTTCGGCGACCTCCCCGGATCGCGGGACCTCGCCTACGGCGACGGCGCCGTCTGGACGGTGGGATGGTCCTCACCGTTCGGCGGCTTCACGGGCAGCGGCGGCGTCAATCGGATCGACCCCGGCGACGAACGCCATCACGACCGCGACGCGACCTGGCCCTCCCACCGGAGTGCTGTCCGGTCGCGGCCGGCGGGCGGGTTCGGCTGGACATCGGATCCGACGAAGGGCGTCGTCTACCAGCTCGACCAGGGCAGCCGCGTCGTGGCGACCCGCCCCACCGGCCGGGGCGCAACCATCGGTGCCTTCGACGACGGCATCGTGTGGGTGGGCAACTCCGACGTCGGCACCGTCTCGGGCGTCGACGCGGTGACCGGCGCTCGCCGAACGTTCCGGTTCGAGCATCCCGTCCAAGGCGTCGCGGCCGGCGCCGGCATGGTGATGGTCACCCTCGGCCCCGGGCCGACCTACGAGGACGTGATCGACGGCGTGGACGGGACGGTCGCGAGGCTCGTCGTTCCGGCCGGCTTCCAGGCAGCCCCGGACCCGGCAACGCTGTTCGAGGACATCGGGTTCTGGGTGGAGTTCGCCACCTGCGCCAAGCTCCTGAACCACCCGGATGCGCGCGGCACCTGAGGGGTGGAACCTGCAACCGGAGGTGGCGGCCTCGATGCCCGAGGTCTCCGCCGACGGGCGGACCTACACGTTCACGGTCCGCCCCGGCTACCGGTTCTCCCCCCCGTCCAACGAGGACGTCACGGCTGAGACGTTCCGCCACTCGATCGAACGTGCGATCGGTATCGATGACGGGAACGGCCGCTACGTCCTGTTCGATATCGAGGGCGTGTCCGAGTTCCGTCGCGGCGACGCGGATCACATCTCGGGTCTTCGGGCCAGCGGCGACACCCTCACGATCGAGCTCACGGCGCCGTCGCCGGACTTCCTGGAGCGCCTGGCCGTCCCGATCTTCTGTCCGGTCCCGACCGACACGCCGCCGGTCCCGGGCGGACCGGGCGCGTACGCCGGCTATCCGCATCGGGTGCCGCTGGCGGTACCGTCGGCCGGTCCGTACTACATCGCCGACTACCTCGACGGCGAGTACACGATCTTGAAGCGCAATCCGAACTACACGGGTCCGCGCCCGAGCGCGTTCGACGCGATCGTGCTGCGCGAAGGGGTCGATCCGGGTCTCGCCGTGAGCCAGGTGGAACGCGGGTCCTGGGACGGGGTCGTCCACGTCTTCGACCCGCTCCTCAACCCGACCGGACCGGTCGCCGCAGAGTACGCGGCGGAGGACGGCACCGGCGAGACGCCCAGCTACGTCACGACGCCGAACCCGCTTACCGGCTTCATCGCTTTCAACGCGAGTCGCCCGGCGTTCGCCGACGCGGACGTCCGGCGCGCAGCATCGCTGGCGCTCGACCGGGAGACCATCAGCGCCATCTGGGGGAACGTCGCGATCGGACCAGTACCTGCCGCCGATCATGCCGGGGTTCGAGGACCGAGATCTGATCCCGCTGGACGGATCGGGCCTCGAGGAGGCTCGAGCCCTGATGCACGGCAGGACCTTCACCGCGGTCTTGGCGATCCCCGCGGGCAACGACCACTCTCGGCAGGAGGCTGAGGTCGTTCGTGCCAACCTGGCGCAGATCGGGATCACGGTGGAGGTCAAGGAGCTCGACACGTTCAGGTCGTTGTTCGTGAACCCGGATGCCGAGGTCGACTTCTTCGGCGTCGGCTTGGGGCTCTACTACCCGGACCCGGCGACCTTCCTGTGGGACATGCTCGTGTCCGGCTTCAGCATGCCCGCCTCGTGGCTTCCCGATGGGGTGGCGGAACAGGTAGATGGGCTCGTCTCGCTGACCGGGGAGGAGCGTGTCGCCGCCGCGGTGGCGCTCGCCGACGATCTCGCGATCGACGAGGTGCCGGTCGCCGCGATGCTCTACGGGGTGACCCCGGCCCTCCTCGGGCCCGAGCCTCGGGTGCCGCGTGTTCCCGCCGTTCGGCTACGGGGTCGATCTGGCGGCGATGTGTCCGAGCCAAGGGTAGTCCCCGCACCGGGGGTCGGTCACGCCGCCGGGGTGATCGGCTCGCGGCCGGTGAGCAGCTCGTAGAGCTCGGCGAGCGAGGTCGGCGCGTCGGGGCCTCGGGGAGCAGCGGCGCGATCTCGCCCTCGCCGAGGCCCCAGGTGACGATCTCGGCAGCCTGCTCGGTGCCCCGCTGCTTCCAGTCGAAGCTCCGGTCGTTCCAGGCGGCGATCCCGCGGATGTCCATGAACCGATCCAGGACCGCGCCGCTGACGTTCGCCTCGATCCATCCGTGCGCCATCTCGTGGAGCGCGAACTTCCGCTGGTACGGCTCGCTCGATGCCTTGGTGCAGAGGTCGATGCGTCCCGCGTGGTAGAGGCCGATCCCGCCGTTGCAGTCCGCGTCCGAGCGGTGGAGGTAGACGTCCAGGTCCGGCATCCCGTCGAGCCCGGCCTCGCGGTACCGGCGGATCGACCAGTCGATCGCGCGCTCCTCGGCGGCGGTGGCGCCGTGGATGGTCAGGGGCCGCTGCGCCGCCGGGGCGGGCCGCTGGCTCCCGAGGATCGCGGCCGCGACGACCAGGCACACGAAGAGGGCGATCCGGCTGCTGAGGGTTCGGGTTGCGGTGTCCATGGCGGCACACTCGCCCCGTGCCTTCGCAGCCCGGCCGCAGCCCGGTCGCAGTCCGCTGGAATGTGATGCGGGTCACCGGAACCCCTGCGTGGCTTCCGTTCCCGGGGGTGCCGTCGTACGGTTCGCGGCGATGGAATTCCTGATCCTGGGTCCGCTCGAGGTCGCCGACGACGGGCAGAAGCTCGCGCTCGGCGGGCCGAAGCAGCGGGCCGTCCTCGCGCACCTGATCCTGCGGGCCAACCAGGTCGTGCCGGCCGACCTGCTGATCGACGGCCTGTGGGGGGAGGAGCCCCCGGAGAGCGCCCGCAACACCCTGCAGACGTACGTGTACCGCCTGCGGAAGCTGCTCGGCGAGGGGCGGATCGAGGGTCGTGACGGCGGGTACGTGCTCGCCGCCGCCCCCGAGGAGATCGACGCCGCGCGGTTCGAGGCACTCGTGAAGCAGGGGAAGGCCGAGGTCGCATCGGACCCCGCGGCCGCGGCGGCGACCCTGTCGGACGCGCTATCCCTGTGGCGGGCGGACGCCCTCGCGGACGTGTCGGAGGAGCCATCGCTCCGTGGTGAGGCGGCGCGGCTGGAGGAGCTCCGCCTCTCGGCGACCGAGCATCGGATCACCGCCGAGATCGCGGTCGGGCGGCCACTCCACGGTCGTCTCCGAGCTCGAGGCGCTCACCGCCCGCTATCCGCTGCGCGAACGGATGTGGGCGAGCCTGATGCTCGCCCTCTACCGGTCCGGCCGACAGGCGGAGGCGCTGTCGACGTACGAGCGGGCCCGGCAGGTGCTCGCCGACGAGCTCGGCGCCGATCCGTCGCCCGAGCTGCAGCGCCTGCACGAGCAGATCCTGCAACGGAGCGCCCGCGCTCGAGCGACCCGAGCCCGCGCCGCCCACGGCTCCGTCCGAGCCGGGTGGACCTGCAGCCGGGCACCGAGGTCGCCGGCTACCGGATCGAGGCGCACGCTCGGTCGCGGCGGCATGAGCGTCGTCTACCTCGCCGAGCACGACTGGCTCCAGCGCAAGGTCGCGCTCAAGGTCCTGGCGCCCGCAGCTCGCCGAGGACGAGCGCTTCCGGGAGCGGTTCGTCCGCGAGTCCCGGCTCGCCGCATCGCTCGACCACCCGAACGTGATCCCGATCTACGAGGCCGGCGCGTCGGGCGGCGACCTGTTCATCGCGATGCGGTACGTGGAGGGGACCGACCTCCGCACCCTGCTGCACGAGGGCGGAGCGCTCGAGCCGGCGAGGGCGCTGGCCATCGTCCGCCAGGTCGCCGCGGCCCTGGACGCCGCGCACGAGCAGGGGCTCGTGCACCGCGACGTCAAGCCCGGCAACGTGCTGCTCGCGCGGCAGCGAGGTTCGGAGGCGGGCGAGCACGTGTACCTCTCGGACTTCGGGCTGACGAAGCGCTCGGCGAGCGACTCGGGCATCACCGGGACGGGGCAGTTCGTCGGGACGCTCGACTACGCGGCGCCCGAGCAGTTCAAGGGCGGCACCCCGGACGCGCGGACCGACGTCTACTCGCTCGGGTGCGTGCTGTTCGAGTGCCTCACGGGCTCGCCTCCGTTCACCTCCGAGAACGACGCGGGCCTGATGTACGCGCACCTGCAGGAGCCGCCGCCCTCGGTCACCGCCGAGAAGCACGAGCTGCCCCGCGCGGATCGACGGGGTCCTGGCCAAGGCGATGGCGAAGGCGCCGTCGGACCGGTACCCGTGCCGCGGGAGCGCTCGCGGACGAGGCCTCGCGCGCGCTCGGCGTGGGTGGCGATGCCGGGGCCGGGTCGCCCGAACGGACCCGCCTCCGTCGGATGATCCCGGCCATCGCGGTCGCGGTCGCGCTCCTGGCCGGGGTCGCGCTCGCGACCGTGTTCCGAGGCGACCCGCCGCCCGTGACGGAGAGGGCCTCCGACCTCACCGAGCGCGATCGCGAGCCCCACGCCGGAGCCGGTGTTCCGGACGGTCGACCGCGCCCTCTCGCCGGACGAGGAGCGGCTCCTGGCCTCCATACCCGGGCAGCTCGCGTCGGATTGCCTCCCGCTCGACCGCGCGGAGCCCCTGCAAGAGGAACTGGCCGCGCTCGTGTGCACGGGCGGGGGTCTGGAGGTGCTCTACGAGCTGTTCCCGACCCGGGATGCGATGGACGCCGCGTTCCAGCTCAGCGCGGACGCCCGCCAAGCCCCGGAGGCGGATTGCTCCACCGAGCATCTGGCCGTCTCGTCGTACACGATCGACGGGGAACGCGCCGGGCGGATCCTCTGCTACACGATCGAACCAGGGAGGTTCGGAAGGGCGGCGGGTGAGCCGGACCGGTCGCATCTCGAATGGACACAGGAGAACGGCCTGATCTATGCGCACGCCGTCAGGAACGACCTCGGAGATCTGAGCCTCTACCAGTGGTGGCTGTCCTCGGCGGGGCCGATCGTCCCTGCGGGAAGCGATCCCTCCCTCTCCGTGAAGGACCCTCCCGCAGCGTTCGGGTCGGGGCTGCCCGATGGGTCGTACCTCTACGTGCTCAAGGACGAAGATCGAGGAGACCCGCAGGTCTCGGCGGCGATGCGGGCGTATCGGGGATCACCTACGCGATCCACCTCGAGGAGGGCGACTATCAGGCCGCCGAGTTCGGCGACGTCTACGAGCGTGGTACGACCTATCTCAGCAAGCCGCACACCATCGTGTTCGTACCCGCGACCTGCCCCGGAACCGGGCTCGGCGTCCTCCGTCCGGTCGAGTACACGTGGACGGAGACCATTGGGGGAGTGTCCTGGGAGAAGGTGGGGGGCGGAACGTGCGCCGGGCCTCAATTCGCCACCGGGGATCCGTGGACCAGGGCTCCCGGGGGTCAGATCGCCGTCGAATCCGGGCACGAGATCGCCCTCATGGACGCGGGGGGGTTCATCGAGCGCAGGCTGACGGACCAGCATGAGACCGATCCGAACGTCTGGCCGGACTGGTCGCCGGACGGCTCGCGGATCGTGTTCGCCGGGGCGAGCCAGGAGGGGTACGACCTCTACACCATGGCTCCGGACGGCACCGGCACCGAGCGGATCACCCACGAACCGGGGGACGAGACCATGCCTTCATGGTCGCCGGACGGAACGCGGATCGCCTTCGCGTTCGACGACCTCGGCGCTCCCGACTTCGAGACCGGGATCGTGGTGATGGGAACCTCGGGAGAGGCGCGAGCCGACGTTGGTGACGCGACAGAACCAAGCTGGTGGAGTCCCCGATCTGGTCGCCGGATGGGACCCGGATCGCGTTCACGGTGTTCTCCGAGAACGGGGATCGACCCGTCACCTACGTCATGGACCAGGACGGCGGCGATCTGGTCGAGGTGCGTCAGGAAGCCGTGGCCGTGTCCTGGACGCCCGATGGCAAGCGCATCGTGCTGTCGGCGTATGGATCGCTCCTGGCCGTGCGCCCCGACGGTACCGGGGATCGCGTGATCCTCAGGTATCCGCCCGAGAACGGTCGGCTCGTCATCGACTGGTCGCCCGACGGCCGATGGATCGTGATGACGAACCCGTACGGTCTGGTGCGGCGCCAACAACGTGTACCTGATGCGGTCCGGCGGCGGCGAGCTGTTCCTCGTGGGGAGCGGCTCGGAACCGTCCTGGCGACCGGCATCCGGCTGAGGAGTGGAGGCGATGACGTGCGAACCGACGCGCCCGGTGCGCCGGACGGCGTAACGACGTCCACCGAGATCAGCCCCGAGGAGCTGCAGCTCTCGCAGCGGAACCACGGGATGCAGCTCGAGGGTCTCCGCTACGACGTGACCCCCGCCGGTATGCACTACCTGCTGATCCACTTCGACGTCCCCGAGGCCGACGAGCGTCCTGGCGCGCTCTCGGTCGGGGGGCTCGTGCGGCGACCCGCTCGAGCTCTCGATCGCCGACCTCCGATCGCGGCCGAGCGTGACGATGCCGGTCACGATGGAGTGCGCCGGCAACGGTCGGGCGCGGCTCTCGCCCCGGCCGATCTCGCAGCCCTGGATCACCGAGGCGATCGGGACCGCCGAGTGGACCGGCACGCCGTTGCGCCCGATCCTCGAGGAGGCCGGGCTCGAGGACGGCGCGGTCGAGCTCGTCTTCCGCGGCGCCGATCACGGGATCCAGGGCGGCGTCGAACAGGACTACGAGCGCAGCCTGACGATCGAGGACGCGATGCGCGACGAGGTGCTCCTCGCGTACGCGATGAACGGTGCTCCGCTGCTCGCCCAGCACGGGTTCCCGCTCCGGTTGGTGGTGCCGGGGTGGTACGGGATGACGAGCGTGAAGTGGCTCTCCGCGATCGAGGCCGTGGCCGAACCCTTCCGAGGTTTCCAGATGGAGTCCTACCGCTATCGTCAGCGAGCCGAGGACGAAGGCGAGCCGGTCACCCGGATGAACCCGCGCGCGTTGCTCGTCCCGCCGGGGTTCCCGGAGTTCCTGACGCGCGATCGGATCCTCGACGCCGGGCAGCACGTGGTGCGCGGGCGCGCCTGGTCCGGGTGGGGGCGGATCGACCGGGTCGAGGTCAGCGTGGACGGCGGTGCCAACTGGGCGGAGGCCACGGTCGGCGAACCGACGTCGCCCTTCGCCTGGGTCCCGTGGACCTTCACGTGGGACGCCGAGCCCGGCGCGTTCGAGCTGTGCTGCCGCGCCACGGACGTCGCGGGCAACACCCAGCCGACCCGAGCAGCCGTGGAACCTGCACGGCTTCTCGAACAACATGGTCCAGCGCGTGCCGGTCGAGGTTCGATCGCCCGCGTAGCGTCAGAGCAGACCGCGCAGCTCCTCGAAGCAGCGGTCGATGTCGTCCTCCGTGTTGAAGAAGTGCGGACTGATCCGGAGCCCGTCGCCCCGGTAGTCGGTGCACACGTCGCGTTCGAGCAACGCGTGACAGATCTTCCCGGCCTCGGGTCCGACGCCGACGTTGACGACGCCGCCGCGAGCGGCCCGATCTCGCGGGGTTCTGACGGGGAGCCCGAGCTCGTCGGCGCGCGCGATCAGGTGGTCGCCGAGCTCGCCCTGGCGTGCGCGGATCCGCTCGGGCGTGACCTCGTTGACCACGTCGAGCCCGCCCTGCGCGATGAAGAAGACCGGCGCCGGCGGCGTCCCGTGTTCGAAGCGCCGGGCGGTCGGGTGGTACTCGAGGTGCTGCGTGTCGAACGAGAACGGCTCGGCGGTCCCGAACCATCCCGTCACCATCGGCTCGAGCGTGGGGATCAGCGCGCGGCGCACGTACAGGAAGGCGAGGCCGGGTCCCCCGCACAGCCACTTGAGGACGCCGGCCGCGTAGACGTCGCACCCGACGTCGTGCAGGTCGAGCGGGACGATGCCGATCCCGTGGTAATCGTCGAGGAACGAGAGTGCGCCCCGTTCGCGCGCGATCCGGCACACCTCCTTCGCGTCGACGATCGCGCTCGAGCGGTAGAGCACGCGGTTCACCATCACCACTGCGGTGCGTTGGTCGATCGCGCGCTCGTACTCCTCGATCGGGATCGTGAGCCCGTCGGGGGAGCGGAGCCACTCGATCTCGACGCCACGCTTGGCGTGCGCGAGCCAGACGTGTCCGTCGGTGGGGAAGTCGAGCTCGGACATCACGACCTTGTTCCGGTCGCCGAAGTCGAGCGCCGACGCGATCGTCGAGATCGCGATCGAGATGTTCGTGGTGATCGCCAGCTCGTCCGCGTCGCAGCCGGCGAGGTTCGCGAACGAGGTCTTCAGCGTTCGCATCCTCGGGAAGATGTCCTCGAACCACACGTGGTCGGGGGCGCCCTTGGTGGCCCAGGCGTCGAGGTACTCGTTCAGGTACGCGCGCGACCGATCCGACACGGGCCCGAGCGACGCGCTGATGAGGTAGGCCTTGCGTTCGAGGACGGGGAACTCGGATCGGTAGGAGCCGAGACCGCGGTCAGTCGTCGACGTCCTCCTGTTCGGGAACGCTGGCGTCCTCGACGTCCTCGGGCTTCTCGTGCTCGACGAGGTAGTCGATGTAGAGCGGGCGCAACCCCTCGGCCAGCCCGCCGCGGTCCGCGTCCACGAGGTCGTTCAGCAGGGCGAGCGGTCGCAGGATGTCGATCTCGCTCCGCTCCTCCTCGCCGACGGCGGCCCTCGCCTCGGGGATCGTGCTGAGGAGGTCCCACAGGAAGGAGACGTCGAGCCGCCGCCACGCGAGCCGCGTGGCCCGGTCGTGCAGTTCCTGGGCCGAGAGGCCCTCGAGGAGGTCGCGATCGGTCACGGCCCGAGCGTACCCCACCCATGGAGGCCTATCCCGCGAGCCATCACGCCCGGCGATGGCGGGAGCGTGTGGCTCCGGGTCGCTTCCCGGAGCCCGGGCCCTCGGTGTAGAAGAGCGCCATGGGTGGAGACGTCGAGCCCGGCATGAACGTCGGGGGGTACCGGGTCGAGTCGTTGATCGGCCGCGGCGGCATGGGGGTCGTCTACCTCGCCGAACACGTCGCGCTCGGGCGCCGGGTCGCCCTGAAGGTCGTGGCTCCCGAGCTCGTGCGGGACGAGGCGTTCCGCGATCGTTTCTTGCGAGAGGCGCGCCTGGCGGCCTCACTCGAACACCCGAACATCATCCCCGTGTACGACGCGGGAGACGCAGGCGGGGTGCTGTACCTCGCGATGCGCTACGTGGACGGGGAGAACCTCGGCGACGTGATCAAGCGCGAGGGAGCGCTCTCGGTCGAGCGGACGGTGGACGTGTTGTCGAAGGTGGCCGGCGCGCTCGACGAGGCCCATCGGAACGGTCTCGTCCACCGCGACGTGAAGCCGGACAACGTGCTCCTGGGTGCCTCGGGCAGCGTCTTCCTCACGGACTTCGGGCTCGTGCGTCGCCTCGACGCGAAGACCCGGTTGACCAGGACCGGTTACATGATGGGGACGCTCAGCTACATGGCCCCCGAGATCTTCAAGAACCAAGAGATCGACGGTCGCACCGATGTCTATTCCCTCGCGTGCGTCCTGTTCGAATGCCTCACGGGATCGCCGCCGTACGACCGCGAGGAACAGCCCGCCGTCATCACGGCCCATCTGCTCGATGCCCCGCCGTCGGTGACCGAGTTCCGTCCGGGGATCCCACCGGGGATCGACGCCGTCGTGTCGAGGGGGATGGCCAAGGAGAAGGAAGATCGGTTCCCGACGACCGGTCAGCTCATCGAGGCAGCCGCCTCCGCCCTCTCGGGTCCTGAGGAGGCGGTGGCGGCGATGCCTCGTTCCCCACGAACGCTTCCAACCGCGCCTCCGCTCCAGGGAACGGAGCCCTCGGCCCCGGCGCCGGAACCGCTTCCGGTCGCGCCGCCCGTAGGCGGGTCGCCGGCGGGCGGCGGCCGGGAACCGCCGGCCTCGCGGCGGTGGCTACCGTGGCTGGTGATCGGGGCGGTCCTGATCGCGGTCGCCGCTCTGGCGGCCCCGAAGCTGTTCGAGCGGGGTACGGAGCCGGCCACCGGGTCCCGGGGAACGGGGACGAGCGAGACGGGTACCCGAGATCAGGCGGTCGAGCTCATCGCGACGGTCGCGGGTACGCCGGCGACGATCGATCTGGACCTGGACGCCGTCTGGGTCGGTTCGGATGACGGCACCCGAGGCATCTTGTCGCGGATCGATGCGGCGAGCGGCTCGGTTGACCCGGTCGATGTCGGACGACGACCCGTGCGGCTCACCTTCACCGGAACGCCACAGGATGGCAGCGTGTGGACCGCCAACCAAGCCGATGACACCGTCTCCCGCGTCGCCGTGCCGCTCTCGGACGATCCACCCGCGACCTACCTGGTGGGCGACGGACCCGTGCGCTTCCAGTCGCCGGAAGGATCGCCCTTCGTCTGGGTGGCCAACGGCGAGGGACACACCTTGACGCGGATCGACGCTACCGTCGCATCGGTGACGGACGCCGTCCGGACGGTGCTCGTCGGGAAGGATCCGCGGGCCATCAGCGCGAGTCCCGGGAGCGTCGCCTCCGCCGACCATGGTGACGGAACGGTGTCGATCGTCGACGCTCCGAGTGGGGTACGGGTGAAGACGGTCGAGGTTGGGAGATCGCCTTCGTCCATCCTCCACGTCGACCCCAACCTGTGGGTCGCGAACGCGGGGGATGGGACCGTCTCGGTCGTTGACCCGGCTACCGGCTCGGAGATCCACGTGATCGACGTCGGTTCGCTTCCGGCCGGTCTGACGCCCGACTTCTCCGGTTCGGTGTGGGTCCGCAACGAGGGCGACACGACCGTGTCGAGGCTCGACATCGACCGATTCCGCGAGCGGGCCGAGATCCCCGTCGGGGGCAGGCCGATCGCGATGGCCGTGACACCGGGTGCGATCTGGGTCGCGGTTGCCACCGGCGAGGTCTCCAGGATCGACCTCGACGACGGGTCCGTCAGGCCGTTCGAGCTCGCCTGTCGGCCGGCGTCGATCACCTCCGTCCCGGATCCCAGCACGATCGGGCCGGAGCTCCGCGGCGTCTGGATCGCATGCGAGGACGGTTCGGTCTTGCATATCGACGCGGACGCCTGACACGCACTAGATCACCGCCCTGAGGAGTCCCGTCAGACCCGCCGTCAGCACGACCCAGACGACGTTGACGCGGAAGCGACCGATGGCCACGAAGGAGCCCACCGCGACCGCGATGGCGAGCGGGTCGGCCGAGCCGAGGACGGGGACCGCGACGTCGTGCCCGAATGGGGTCCGGACATGCACCTCCTCGAACAGCACGCTCGTCGCGAACACGAGCGCGAGGTTCGCGATCACGCCGACGACCGCCGCCGTGATCGCCGTGAGGGCGCCCGAGAGCCGCTCGTTGCCGCGCAGGCGCTCGACCGACGGGGCCCCCAGGAAGATCCAGAGGAAGCTCGGCACGAAGGTGGCCCACGCCACCACCAGGGCTCCGGCGACCCCCGCCGCCACCGGTACGAGCGAACCCGGGTCGCGGTAGGAGGCGAGGAAGCCGACGAACACGACGACCATGATCAGCGGGCCGGGCGTCGTCTCGGCCAGGCTGAGCCCGACGGCCATCTCCGAGGCGCTCAACCACCCGAACCGGATCACCGCCGCCTGGTTCACGTAGGCGAGCACCGCGTAGGCGCCCCCGAACGTGACGAACGACGCCACCGTGAAGAACAGGGCCTCGTCCCGCAGGACGGATCCCGCTCCCGCCGCGAGCGCCACGGCGGCGAGCGGGAGCAGCCAGACGGCGAGACCGATCGCGAGCACCCGGGCCGTCCGGGCCCAGCTCGGCGGCACCCGTTCGGGCTCCCGCAGGTCCGTGGCCCCCAGCCTCGATCCGGGGAGCCGTATCCCGGCGATCAGCCCGGCCACACCGGCCCCGAGGATCACGAGCGGGAACGGGACGCCGAACACGAACAGCGCGAGGAACGCCGCGGTCGCGATCGCCAACAGGATCGCGTGGCCGAGCGCCCGGTCGCCGATCCGGAGCAGTGCCGCCGCGACGATCCCGACCACCGCCCACGCGAGCCCGTCGAAGACGCCCGAGATCCATGTGACATCGCCGTGGACGGCGTAGGTCCAAGAGAGCGCCAGCATCAGCGCGAACGCGGGGAGGAGGAAGAAGACGCCCGCGGCGAGGGCCCCCGGCGTGCCGTTCAGGAGCCACCCCACGTAGATCGCCAGCTGGTGGGCCTCGGGGCCTGGGAGCAGCATCGCGAAGTTCAGGGCGTGCAGGAAGCTTCCCTCCCCGATCCAGCGGCGCCGTTCGACCAGCTCCGTGTGCATCAGGGCGATCTGGCCGGTCGGCCCCCCGAAGTTGATGAACCCCAGCCGGATCCAGAAGCGCAGCGCCTCACGGAAGGGGACCGGTCGAAGGCTCGCCGGGTCCGGGGCCTCGGCGTCGGGCGGCTCCATCAGGGCACCCTATCCGCGACCCCGAAGGCCATGTCGGCGCCTTCGGTACGATGCCTCGGATGGGAACCGACACGCTTGTCATTCACGGGGCGCGCGAGCACAACCTGAAGAACATCACCCTCGAGCTCCCGCGGAACGCGCTGATCGTGTTCACGGGGCTGTCGGGCTCGGGCAAGAGCTCGCTGGCGTTCGACACCATCTACGCGGAGGGGCAGCGGCGGTACGTCGAGTCGCTGTCGTCGTACGCGCGGCAGTTCCTCGGCCAGATGGAGAAGCCCGACGTGGACTTCATCGAGGGGCTGTCGCCCGCGATCTCGATCGACCAGAAGTCGACGTCGAGGAACCCGCGGTCGACCGTCGGCACGATCACCGAGATCTACGACTACCTCCGGGTGCTGTACGCGAGGATCGGGCATCCGCACTGCCCGACGTGCGGACGTCCGATCGGTCGCCAGACCCCTGAGCAGATCGTCGACCAGGTGATGCAGCTGCCCGAGGGGACGAGGTTCCAGGTGCTCGCGCCGGTCGTCCGGGGGCGCAAGGGCGAGTACGAGAAGCTCCTGAAGGATCTTGCCGGCAAGGGGTTCGTCCGGGCGAGGATCGACGGGGAGGTCCGCGAGCTCGCCGAGCCGATCCGGTTGCCCCGGCACTACAAGCACACGATCGAGGTCGTCGTCGACCGGCTGGTCGCCAAGCAGGGCATCCGGCGCCGCGTCGCCGACTCGATCGAATCCGCGCTGCAGCTCACGGAGGGGCTGGTGGCGATCGCCGTCCAGACCCACGACGGCGAGGACGTGCAGACCTACAGCCAGGCGCTCGCATGCACGTTCGACGGGCTGTCGTTCGACGAGCTGCAGCCCAGGAACTTCTCCTTCAACTCACCGTACGGGGCGTGCCAGACGTGCGACGGCCTCGGCGTCCGTCTCGAGGTCGACCCGGCGCTCGTGGTTCCCGACCCCGACCTGTCGATCGCCGAGGGCGCTCTCGCGCCGTGGTCGAGCTCCCGGCTCGAGTACTGGGACCGGGTCCTCGACGCGGTCGCGGGCTCGCACGGGTTCTCGACGACGACCCCGTGGAAGAAGCTGCCGAAGAAGGCCCGCGACGTCGTCCTGTACGGCTCGGACGAGGAGATCTACGTCAAGTACAAGAACCGGTACGGGCGTACCCGCTCGTACTGGACGACCTACGAGGGCGTCGTCCCGGTCGTCGAGCGCCGTCACGTCGAGACCGACTCGGACAGCCAGCGCGAGCGGCTCGAGGAGTTCATGCGCGAGGTCCCGTGCCGGGTGTGCGGTGGGGCGCGCCTGCGCCCCGAGAGCCTGGCCGTCACGGTCGGTGACCTGAACATCTCGCAGCTCACCGACCGCTCGATCCGCGACACGCTGACCTTCACCAACGAGGTCCTGCTCACCGAGCGCGAGCAGATGATCGCCGAACGCCTGATGAAGGAGATCCGCGAACGGCTGCAGTTCCTCGTCGACGTGGGGCTCGACTACCTCACGCTCTCGCGCGCATCGGCGACGCTCGCGGGCGGGGAGGCGCAGCGGATCCGGCTCGCCACCCAGATCGGGAGCGGCCTCGTCGGCGTGCTCTACATCCTGGACGAGCCGTCGATCGGGCTGCACCAGCGGGACAACCGGCGGCTGATCGACACGCTGGTCCGGCTCCGCGACCTCGGGAACACGCTCGTCGTGGTCGAGCACGACGAGGCGACGATCGCGGCGTCGGACCACGTCGTGGACATCGGTCCCGGCGCGGGCAGCGCCGGGGGCGAGATCGTCTATACGGGCGACCTCAAGGGGCTGCTCGAGTGCGATGCGTCGCTGACCGGCGCGTTCCTGTCGGGGCGGCGGGTGATCCCGACGCCGGAGGTCCGGCGCACACCCGGTGAGCGCCGGCTGAAGGTCCTGGGCGCGCGCGAGCACAACCTCAAGAACATCGACCTGGAGATCCCGCTCGGACTCCTGGTCTGCGTGACGGGCGTGAGCGGCTCCGGCAAGTCCACCCTCGTGCAGGAGGTCCTGCTCCGGGCGCTGATGCAGAAGGTGTATCGGTCGCGCGCGTTGCCGGGCAAGCATCGCCGGCTGGTGGGGTGGGAGCAGATCGACAAGGTGATCGACATCGACCAGTCCCCGATCGGGCGGACCCCGCGCTCGAACCCGGCCACGTACACGGGGATGTTCGACCACATCCGCAAGCTCTTCAGCCAGGTTCCGGATGCGCGTGTCCGCGGCTACCAGCCCGGCCGGTTCTCGTTCAACGTCCGTGGGGGGCGGTGCGAGAACTGCGCCGGCGACGGGCAGATCAAGATCGAGATGCACTTCCTCCCGGACGTGTATGTCACGTGCGAGGTCTGCAAGGGTCACCGGTACAACCGGGAGACGCTCGAGGTGCGGTACAAGAGCCGCTCGATCGCGGACGTGCTCGAGATGAGCGTGGACGAGGCCCTCGAGTTCTTCCAGAACATCCCCGTCATCAAGCGTCACCTGCAGACGCTGTCCGACGTGGGCCTCGGCTACGTCAAGCTCGGACAGCCGGCGCCGACGCTCTCGGGCGGGGAGGCGCAGCGGATCAAGCTCTCGTCCGAGCTCCAGAAGCGCGCGACCGGGAGCACCCTGTACATCCTGGACGAGCCGACGACCGGGCTCCATTTCGAGGACATCCGCAAGCTGTTGTCCGTCCTGCAACGCCTGGTCGCCCAGGGGAACACGGTGATCGTCATCGAACACAACCTCGACGTGGTGAAGACCGCCGACTGGATCGTCGACCTCGGTCCCGAAGGCGGAGATGCCGGCGGGGAGGTCATCGTCGCCGGCTCTCCCGAGGCGGTTGCGGCGCACCCCACCTCGCATACCGGCCGGTTCCTCGCGGAGGTGCTCGGCACCCTTCCGCTCGAACCCGCCGGCGCATCGCGCGAGGCCTGACGTTGACCGCCCGGCGCCCGCCACCTTGCTAGGATTGCGCCCGCTCATGCCCCAGGTCCTCCGATCGAAGCTGCTGCCGCTCGCCTTCGTGCTCGCCGTCGGCGCGGCGGCCTGCGCCGAGCCCCCGACGCCGTCGGTGGACATCGCCTCGGGGCTCGGGTTCCTCCCCGAGGTGGCCGACTCGCTCAACGACGCCGGGCTCTACCCGTCCGTCGTGACGAACCCCGACGGACTGCCCGTCGTCGCCTACTTCGGGTTCCAGGAGACCCTCGAGAAGGGCCAGGTGCCCATCACGCGTCCGGTCGGCGCACCGTCGATCCCGGGGGTGTTCCTCGCGACCGTGAGCGATCAGGGGTACTGGACGCGGGGCGCGATCGCGATGGCGGCCGAGATCCCGAACGTGTCGATCGCCTTCAACCCGGCCTTCGAGCCGTCGGTCGCGGACCTGACGCCGCAGAACGTCACGGGGCTCGCGATGGTCGCCGACGGCGACACGTACCACGCGGTCTGGGGATCGGCCGGAGGCATCTACTACGCGACCGGTTCGCTCGACCCGGCGACCACGACCCAGGCCCAGGTCACACAGGTAACCGAGACACCCGGGATCGGGCCCTCGATCGCCCTCATCGACGGCGAGCCCTGGATCGCCTTCTACACGTCCACCTCGTCCGCCGCAACCGTGCAGCTCGCGACGCCGAACGGCGACACGTGGTCGAACGACACGATCGCCGACGCCGCCGGTTGCGACACCTGCCGGACGGCCGTGGTCGCCGGCGCCGGCGGGCCGGTGGTCGCGTACTCGAACGGGGGGAACGGGGTCCAGGTCGCCTCGAACGACGGCGAGAACGGGTTCGTGAGCTTCGACGTCGCGGACACGGGGGGTCAGGGGCTGTCCGGGGTCCCGACGGACGCCGGGCTCGCGCTCTCGTACTACGACGCGGCGAACGGCCAGGTGACGATCGCGACCCGGGGGGGCGACGGGCTCGTTGCCACGGCGGCGGCGGGGGACATCGCCGAGGGTTCCGCCGAGGTCGCGGGGGCGGCGACGTCGCTCGCGATCGGCCCCGACGGCTCCACGAGCATCGCCTGGGTGGACGCGTCGAACGGCGTGATGTTCGCGACCGGCGACCCCGGGTCGCTCGAACCGATCGGCACAGGGACCTCCACCGTCGACGGCGCGTTCCCGTCGCTGGCGGTGAACGAGGACGGGTCGGTGACCTACATGGCCTGGTACGCGACCGAGGAACAGGACCTGCTGGTCGGAGGGTACGGCGAGTTCCAGGACGTGCCGTTCGCCGCGCCGAGCCCCACCCCGACCGGTCCGGTCAGCGTCCCCTCGGCTCCGCCGACCGAGTGCACGCCGGTCCAGGGCGGGACGGTGACGGTGGTCGCGCAGGGCGTCGCCTTCACCGAGGGAGACTGCATCCAGGCCGGCGCCGGCGAGGCGTTCTCGATCGAATTCGATAACAAGGACACCGGTACCCAGCACAACATCGAGATCTTCAGCGGGCCAGACCCGACGGGCGACACGATCTTCCAGGGCGACCTCGTCACCGGGCCCGACCAGGCGACGTACGACGTCCCGGCGCTCGATGCGGGCACGTACGCGTTCAACTGCGTGGTCCACCCAACCGTGATGATCGGAGAGATCCAGATCGGCACCGGTGGCGGAGGCCAGACCGGCGCAACGGGCGGTGGTGGCGGTGGCGATGGTGGTGGCGGTGGTGGTGGTGGCGGAGCCACGACCGTCACCGTGACGGCCTCCGGGATCGCGTTCGACACCTCGACGATCGACCTCCCGGCGGGCGAGGCGAGCACGATCCACTTCGTGAATCAGGACAACGCGACGCAGCACGACATCGCGATCTACCCGAGCGCGACCGACCTCGCGAACCCGCTGTTCCGGGGCGACCTCCTCACGGGGCCAGGCGAGACCGACTACGCGATCGACCCCCTCGAGGCCGGGGAGTACTACTTCCAATGTGACGTCCATCCGACCATGAACGGAACGGTGAGCGTCTCCTAGGGATGCCGTAGGGCATCCAACCCAGTTCCCGCAGGTCGTCGCGCTACGATGGGCCGCGTGAGCGTCCACCGCCCCGATGCCTCGTCGATCCCCGACGGTCCCGGCGCCTACCTGTTCCGGGACGCCGACGGACGGGTCGTCTACGTCGGGAAGGCGAGGTCGCTCCGCAAGCGGCTGGCCAACTACTGGAGCCGCGACCTCCACCCCCGGACCGAGGCCATGGTCTCGGCGGCCGCATCGGTCGAATGGATCATGGCTTCGACCGAGGTCGACGCGCTCCTGCTCGAGTACAACCTGATCCAGGAGCACCGTCCCCGCTTCAACGTCCGGTACCGCGACGACAAGTCCTACCCGTACCTCGCGCTCACGGTGGGGGAGCGGTGGCCCCGGGCCCAGGTCCTGCGGGGGGCCAAGCGCAAGAACGTGCGCTACTTCGGGCCGTTCGGGCACGCCTACGCGATCCGAGAGACCCTCGACGCGCTCACGCGCGTGTTCCCGGTTCGGACCTGCTCGAACTCCTTCTTCGACCAGCGCGCCCGCGCACGGCGCCCGTGCCTGTACTACGACATCGGTCGCTGCTCGGGACCGTGCGTCCCGGAGGTCACCGGGGTCACCGAGGAGGCCTACCGCGGGGACGTCGAGGCGTTGAGCGAGTTCCTGTCCGGCCACGAGCGGCCGATCCTGGAGCGGCTCCGGCGCGAGATGGACGACGCCGCCTCCCGGCAGGAGTACGAGCTCGCGGCCAAGCACCGGGATCAACTCACGGCGGCCCGCCGGGCGCTCGAGAGCCAGGAGATGGTGCTCTCGCAGCCCGAGGACCTCGACGTCGTCGGTCTGGCCGAGGACGACCTCGAGGCGGGGTTCCAGGTCTTCTTCGTCCGCCGCGGCCGCGTGATGGGGCGCAAGGGATGGGTGGTCGACCGCGTGGAGGATCTCGACCGGCCCGGGCTGGTCGGTTCGTTCCTGCGCGAGCTGTACATGGAGCGGCAGGACGTCCCACCACGGATCCTCGTGCCCGACATCCCGTCGGACGCCGACGTCCTCGGCGCCTGGCTCGCCACGCGGCGCTCCG
Source organism: uncultured Actinomycetes bacterium (assembly GCA_963706005.1). Classification (GTDB taxonomy): domain Bacteria; phylum Actinomycetota; class UBA4738; order UBA4738; family HRBIN12; genus DASSJM01. The sequence goes on along the minus strand of CAVPLL010000005.1, from coordinate 102,312 downwards.
GATCCGTGCGGATCGCGGTCCCGGAGCGTGGCACCAAGCGCAAGCTGATGGAGACGGTCACCCAGAACGCCCGCGAGCAGTTCCAGCGGCACAAGCTCCGACGGGCGTCGGACTTCGGCGCGCGGTCACGCGCGCTGGCGGAGCTGGGCACCCTGCTCGAGCTCGAGCAGCCGCCGCTCCGGATCGAGTGCTACGACGTGTCGAACCTGGGCCCGAGCGACAAGGTGGGATCGATGGTCGTGTTCGAGGACGGCCTGCCCAAGCGGAGCGATTATCGGCGGTTCGAGATCAAGGGGGTACCCGGACAGGACGATTTCGCGAGCATGGAGGAGATGCTGCGCCGCCGGCTCGCTCGCCTGCCCAAGGACCGGGAGCCGGGGGAGCGCCGCCGGTTCGCCTACCCCCCGACGCTGATCGTGGTCGACGGTGGCCGCGGCCAACTCTCGAGCGCGACGAAGGCGCTCGCCGACGCAGATGAGCACATCCCGGCGATCGGCCTGGCCAAGCGGCTCGAGGAGGTCTACTTCCCGGACCGGCCCGATCCGCTCGTCATCCCCAGGGGGTCGGAGGCGCTGTTCGTCCTGCAGCACATCCGCGACGAGGCGCACCGGTTCGCGGTGACCTACCATCGGCAGAAACGCGGTAAGCGCGCCCTCGCCTCCCCGCTCGACGACGTCGCCGGTGTGGGACCATCGCGGAAGAAGGCACTCATGAAGCGCTTCGGCTCGGTGGCGCGCGTCGCCCGGGCGAGCGAGGACGAGATCGCGTCGACCCCGGGGGTTGGACGCGAGCTCGCGCGGGCGATCCACGACCGGCTCACCGGCCGGGAGCCGGCCGGGGGGAGGCGGAGCGCGTGACCGCCCAGCCCGAACGCCGCGCCGGCGCGGCGGAGCCGAAGAAGCTCTCGGACCGCCGGAAGCGGACCGCGGAGCCGGCCGCCACCCCCGACCCCGCGCGGGAAGGCTTCACGATCATCACCGGTCTGTCCGGCGCCGGCCGTTCGGAGACGGCGCGGTGCCTGGAGGACATCGGCTACTTCGTCGTCGACAACCTTCCGCCCGCGCTCCTGCCCAAGATGGCCGAGCTCGGGTCGCGGCCGGGCGGGCCGGGCCGCGTGGCCATCGTGCTGGACGTCCGAGGAGGCGTCTTCTTCGCGGAGCTCTCCAAGGCGCTCCAGGAGCTGTCGGACCTGAACGTTCCCTCCCGGATCGTCTTCCTCGAGGCGTCGGACGGGGACCTGGTCAACCGCTACGAGTCGACGCGTCGTCGCCATCCCCTGGCCCCGGCCGATCGCGTGGTCGAGGGGATCCGCAAGGAGCGGATGATGATGGAGGGCCTGCGTGGGGACGCCGACCTCATCATCGATACGTCGGGACTCACCCCTCACGAGCTCCGCGACAAGATCCGCGACGCGTTCGCCGACGCTCCGCCCGAGGAGAGCCTGCAGGTCAGCCTGGTCTCGTTCGGCTACAAGTACGGCGCGCCCCGGGACGCCGACCTGGTGATCGACTGCCGGTTCCTGCCGAACCCGCACTGGGTCGACGAGCTCCGACCGCTGCCGGGGACCGACGCACGCGTCCGAACGTTCGTGCGTGACCAACAGCAGTACCGGGAGTTCCTCCGGCGCCTTCGGTCGCTGCTCGGGTTCATGGTGCCGGGGTTCGTGGCCGAGGGGAAGTCCTACCTCACGGTGGCGATCGGATGCACGGGCGGCCGTCATCGGTCGGTGGTCGTCGTCGAGGACCTGGCAACCTTCTTCCGCGAGAAGGGCCTGCCGGCGTCCGTGGACCATCGCGACCTCGACCGCTGACGCCCGGCCCGCAGGTCCGGTCCCCGGCTCGCCCCGGAGGATTGGCTAGGATGGAAGCCCCCACCTTCAGGAGGCAGAGCCATGGGCGTGAAGATCGGCATCAACGGCTTCGGGAGGATCGGGAGGAACTTCTTCCGGGCTGCCAAGCAGCTCGGGAAGGATTGGGACTTCGTCGCGGTGAACGACATCACCGACGCCGCCACGCTCGCGCACCTGCTCAAGTACGACTCGGTCCTGGGGCGATTCGACGGCGAGGTAGGCACGTTCGACGGCGGCCTCACGGTCGACGGCGACGAGCTGCGTGTGCTGGCCGTGCGCGACCCGGCCGAGCTGCCCTGGAAGGAACTGGGCGCCCGGATCGTGATCGAGTCGACCGGATTGTTCACCGACCGGGAGAAAGCCGATCACCACATCGAGGCGGGTGCGGAGAAGGTCGTGATCAGCGCACCGGCCAAGGGCGAGGACCTGACCGTCGTCCTGGGCGTCAACGACGAGCAGTACGACCCGTCGCAGCACAACGTGATCTCGAACGCATCGTGCACCACGAACTGCGTTGCCCCGATGGCCAAGGTGCTGGACGACGCCTTCGGGCTCGAGATGGCCTTCATGACGACGATCCACGCGTACACGAACGACCAGAACATCCTCGACCTGCCGCACAAGGACCTGCGGCGGGCGCGGGCGGCGGCCGTCAACATCATCCCTACGACCACGGGGGCCGCGAAGGCCACCGGCCTCGTGCTCCCGCACCTGAAGGGCCGGATGGACGGGATGTCGATGCGGGTCCCCGTCCCGGACGGCTCGGTCACCGACCTCGTGGCGACGCTGAAGCGCGAGGCGAGCGTCGACGAGGTGAACGCCGCATACCGCGCCGCCGCCGAGAGCGGACCGCTCTCGAACGGACGCCTCGTGTACACGGAGGACCCGATCGTCTCGTCCGACATCGTCGGGAGCCCCGCCTCGTGCACGTTCGACGCGGCCTCGACGATGGCGATGGGCCCCCTGGCCAAGGTGATCGGCTGGTACGACAACGAGTGGGGGTACTCCAACCGACTCGTCGACCTCGTCGACCTCGTCGCGCGTTCGCTGTAGGCGCCGGTGCGCCTGCGAACGCTCGACGATCTCGGCGACCTCGCCGGCGCACGTGTCTTCGTCCGCTTGGACCTGAACGTCCCGCTCGAGCACGGCGTCGTCACCGACGACTCCCGGATCCGGGCGAGCATGCCCACGCTCACCGAGCTGCTCGAACGGGGCGCGTCGATCGTGGCGGCCTCGCATCTCGGCCGGCCGAAGGGAACGGCGGTCGAGTCCCTGCGCCTCGCGCCCGTGGCCGAGATCCTCGCGAGCTTCCTCGGGCGCGTGGTCGAGTACGTCCCCACCGACGGCGTCCTCAGCGCCGAGGTCGAGCAGTCGTGCGAGGCGCTCGCGTTCGAACCCGGCCGCCTCGTCCTGCTCGAGAACCTGCGGTTCGATCCCGGGGAGGAGGCGAACGACCGCGCGTTCGCGCAGCGCCTCGGCGGCCTGGCCGACGCGTACGTGGACGACGCGTTCGGGGCCGTGCACCGGGCCCACGCCTCGGTCGCGGCGCTGCCCGAGGTCCTCGAGGAACAGGGCCGAAGCACCGCCGCGGGACGCCTGCTCGAGCGCGAGGTCGAGGCGCTGTCGAGGCTGCTCGACGAGCCCGCCCGCCCGTACGTCGCCGTGCTCGGCGGGGCCAAGGTCTCGGACAAGCTCGGCACGATCGGCGCGCTGGTCGAGCGCGTCGACGCGCTGCTGATCGGCGGCGCCATGGCCTTCACGTTCATCGCCGCCGAGGGCGGCGCCGTCGGGGACAGTCTCGTCGAACCCGAACGCTTCGACGAGGTCCGAGCGGCCCGAGCCCGCGCCGACGAGCGCGGCATCCTCCTGCAGCTCCCTGAAGACGTCGTCGCCGCCACCGACCGGAGCGTGGACGCCCCGCGGCACACCGTGCCGAGCACCGAGGTGCCGGCCGGCGAGATGGGCCTGGACGTCGGCCCCCGGACCGTGAAGCGGTTCGCGAGGATCCTCGCCGACGCGAAGACGATCATGTGGAACGGTCCGATGGGCGTGTTCGAGCTCGAGCCGTTCGGGGCCGGCACGCGAGGGGTCGCCACGGCCATCGCCGGATCGAGCGCGTTCGCGGTGGCCGGCGGGGGCGACTCGCTCGCGGCGGTGAAGAAGTACGGTCTCGAGAGCGGGTTCGACCACCTCTCGACGGGCGGGGGGGCCTCGCTCGAGTTCCTGGAGGGCCGCGAGCTGCCGGGCATCGCGATCTTGTCGGTGGAACCGTGAGCGGCCGCCGGCCGATCATCGCGGCCAACTGGAAGATGCACAAGACGCATCTGGAGGCGATCCAGGCCGTGCAGAAGCTCTCGTACCTGCTCGACAAGGACGACGCCGAGCGGGTCGAGGTGGTCGTGTGTCCACCGTTCACCGCGCTCCGAACGGTCCAGACGCTGATCGACAGCGATCGCCTGCCGTACGGCCTCGGCGCGCAGGACGTGCACTGGGAGGACGAGGGCGCCTTCACCGGCGAGGTCTCGCCGCCCATGCTGGTCGCGCTCCGGGTCGGCTACGTGATCGTCGGGCATTCGGAGCGCCGCGCGATGTTCGGTGAGACCGACGAGAGCGTGAGCAGGAAGGTTCGGGCGGTGTTCGCGCACGGGATGACGCCGATCCTGTGCGTAGGCGAGACGCTGAAGGAGCGCGACGTCGGTGCGACCGACGATCGCGTCACCGCCCAGGTCCGAGCCGGCCTCGCGGGCGTCGACCGCTCCGACGTGGGGAAGCTGGTCGTCGCCTACGAGCCGATCTGGGCGATCGGCACCGGCCGCAACGCCGAACCGTCCGACGCCGGCCAGGTGATCGGGCTGATCCGCGTGACGGTCGCCGACCTGTACGACGGCGACGTCGCCGGGTCGGTCCGGATCCAGTACGGGGGCAGCGTGAAGGCGGGGAACATCCGCGACTTCATGGCGGATCCCGAGATCGACGGCGCCCTCGTCGGCGGCGCGAGCCTCGACCCCGAGGAGCTCGCCCTGATCGTCAAGTACCGGTGACCCGATGAACCGCCTGCTCTACGTCTGTCTGGACGGCCTGGCCGACGACCCCGTCCCGGAGCTGGGCGATCGGACGCCGCTCGAGGCCGCCGAGACGCCCTTCCTCGACGCACTCGCGGCGCAGGGGAGGACCGGTGTGGTCACCACGGTGGGAGAGGGGATCGCCCCCGAGTCGGACATCGCGGTCTTCGCGATCTTGGGATACGACCCGCGCGAGGAGCACCCGGGGCGGGGCGTCGTCGAGGCCTTGGGCGTCGGGATGGACTTCCGCGATGGCGACCTCGCGTACCGGGTGAACTTCGCGACGGCCGAGTGGCCGAAGATCGTGGACCGTCGGGTCGGCCGGGACCTGACCTCCGAGGAGTCTCGCGCCCTCGCCGACGAGGTGAACGAGAAGCTCGGGCTCCCCGGCGCGACCTTCGACCTGCGCGCGACGGTGGAGCACCGGGGGGTCCTCGTGATCCGCTCGGACGACGGTCCGCTCTCCGCGGAGGTCTCGAACACCGACCCCGCCTACCGCAAGGACGGACACCTCGGCGTCGCCCTCGAGACGTTCGAACCCGAGGTGGCGCGCTGTGAACCGCTCGAGGACGCGCCGCAGGCTCGCACCGCGGCGGCGCTCACCAACGCGTTCGTCGAGGGATCGGCTCGGATCCTCGACGCGTCGGCGGTGAACGCCGCTCGACGAAGCGCCGGCAAGCTCCCGGGCAACCTGATCCTCACGAGGGACGGCGGCGACCGCCGGCCGGCGCTGCAGCCCATCCGGGAGCGGTTCGGGCTGGCCTGGGGGTGTTTCGTCGAGATGCCCGTCGAGCGAGGGATCGCCCTCATCCTCGGCATGGAGCCCGTCGACGCGCCGCGGCTGCTCACCGAGGAGGACTACGCGACGTGGGCGAGCCTGGCGACGGATGCGCTCGAGGGGTTCGACGCCCTGTACGTGCACATCAAGGGTCCCGACGTCCCCGCCCACGACGGGCGCGCCCGGGACAAGCGCGACGTGATCGAGCTCATCGATCGGGCCTTCTTCGGGGAGGTGCTCCCGAAGATCGACACGGCGACGACCGTCGTGGCGGTCACGGCGGACCACGCGACCTCCTGCGTACGCAGGGCGCACACGGCCGAACCGGTCCCCCTGCTGGTGGCCGGGGGGGCGGTACCTTCGGACGGAACCATCTCGTTCGGCGAGCGCGCGTGCGCGACCGGGTCGCTCGGGGGGCTCACGGGCGTCGAGATCCTGCCGCGCCTCACGGACCTGATCCGCACCTAGGGTCCCCGGAAGGTCGCGTTTCGACCGCAATATCCCGCAACTCCGCTCCTTCCGGACCGGCGTATAGTTGCGAAACCGGCGCATTGCCTGCCATCCGCCCGAGGGCTAAGATGCGCCGTCCCGTCCGGGAAGGGGAGCAGGCAGACCCACATGGCACGAGCCCACATGGAGCATGCGCTCACCGACTCCGGCCCCGACGGCCCCGTCGATCCGGAGCAGACGAGCGTCGAGGTACCCCAGCAGGTCCTCGGACGGTCTCCATGGGAGCTGTTCTGGCGCCGCTTCCGGAAGGACAAGTTCGCGCTCGGCGGGGCGTTCATCGTGATCTTGATGTTCGCGATCGCGATCCTCGCCCCGGTGCTCGCGAGCTTCACGCACGGTCCCAACGAGGTTCACCTCGACAAACTCGACTCCTTCGGCATCCCGACGGGTCCCCAGTCCGGGTTCCCGTTCGGCGTCGATACGGCGGGGCGTGACCTGATGGTCCGGGTCGCCTACGGCGCCCGCACGTCGCTGTTCATCGCCTTCTTCGCCACCGGGATCGCCACGCTGATCGGCGTGACCATGGGCATGCTCTCCGGCTTCTACCGAGGCAAGATCGACACCGTCATCTCCAGGACGATCGACATCGTCCTGTCGCTGCCGGTGCTCCTGCTGGCCCTCGGGCTCGTCTCCGCGTGCGGGCTCTCGCCCAACGGGTGCCTGGGCGGGCTCATCAAGCCCGGCCTCCTGCTGGTCAGCTACGTGATCGGGCTGTTCAGCTGGCCGTACATCGCGCGCATCGTGCGTGGACAGGTCCTGTCCCTGCGCGAGAAGGAGTTCATCGAGTCCGCCCGCTCGCTCGGCTCGACCAACCGACGGATCATGTTCCGCGAGGTCCTCCCCAACGTGGCGGCGCCGATCATCGTCTACACGACGCTGATCATCCCGAACAACATCCTGTTCGAGGCCGCGCTGTCGTTCCTCGGCATCGGGGTCCCACAGGAGACCCCGTCGTGGGGCCGCCAGCTCTCGGATGCCGGGTCGATCTTCACCGTGGCGTGGTGGATGATGCTGTTCCCGGGGTTGTTCCTCTTCTTCACGACGCTCGCCTTCAACCTGGTCGGGGACGGTCTCCGGGATGCCCTCGATCCCAGGACGGGTGGCTGACCGTATCTAGTCAGGGGAGGCAGCGTTTCTTGAAAGGAGGCCCGGAGGTAGGCGTGGAACGACGCGTCTGAACGATCGGTAGCTGCTCCGGGCTCGGCCCGGGCAACGGTAGGAAGAAGAGCAAGGAGAGGAGAGGGGGGTTACGTGAGGCGATATCTGAGCGTACTGGCGCTCGTCGCCGCTCTCGGCCTCGTCGCCGCGGCGTGCGGTGGCGATAACGGCGGTGGCACCGGCACGTCCGGGGCCACGTCGGCGTCGGGCGCGACCGGCGAGCTCCAACCCGGCGGCACGGTCCAGCTCGCGATGCTGGGCGACGTGAGCGCCGCGTTCGACCCACAGAAGGAGTACTACTCGGTCACGTGGTCGTGGTACCGGTGCTGCCTGCTCCGGACGCTCCTGTCGTACAACGGCAAGACCACGGCCGAGGGCGGCGCGGACCTGCAGCCCGACATCGCGAGCGCGCTTCCGGAGATCTCGCAGGACGGACTGACGTACACGTTCACGCTGAAGACCGGCATCAACTACGGAGACCCGATGACGGACGTGTCGGTGACGTCCGGGGACATCGTTCGCGCGCTCGAGCGCGAGGCCGACCCCGACGCGTCGGTGGGCGGCTACAACTTCTACTACAACATCATCGACGGCTTCGCCGACTTCGGCGCCGGCAAGGCGGACTCCATCAAGGGGCTCGAGACGCCCGACGACAGCACCCTCGTGGTCACCCTGAGCGAGCCGGCCGGCTACCTGCCGTACCTGTTCGCGATGCCAGCCTCGGCACCGATCCCGCCGGTCGGCGACGCGCCGCTCGGTGCGGCGGAGGGCCACACGAAGGACTACGGCCGTTTCCTGGTGGCCACCGGGCCCTACGAGTTCGTGGGTTCCGAGAACCTCGACTTCTCGGTTCCGGCGGACCAGCAGACGCCCCTCGCGGGCTACGAGCCGGGGCAGTCGATCCAGCTCGTTCGCAACCCGGGCTACGACCCGGCGACCGACGGTCTGCGTCCCGCCTACCCGGACGGGTTCACCATCTCGATCGGCGGCGACAACAACGACCTGTACAACAAGGTCCAGGCCGGCGAGCTGGACGGCGTCGTGGACGGCATCGTCCCGCCGCAGGTCCTGCGCCAGTACTCGACCGACCCCACGCTGCAGCCGTTGCTGCACATCAACCCGTCGGACGCCGTCCGGTACATCTCGTTCAACATGGCGGCACCACCGTTCGACGACATCCACGTCCGCAAGGCGGTCAACCTCGCCTTGGATAAGGCGGGCATGCGGACGTTCCGCGGCGGTGAGTCCGTGGGTGAGATCGCCGGCCACATCATGGTCAACTCGCTCGAGAACAACCTGCTGGCCGACTACGACCCGTACGCCACGCCGAACTCCGCCGGGGACATCACGGCGGCGCAGGCGGAGATGGCCCAGTCGAAGTACGACGGGAACGGGGACGGGGTCTGTGACGCACCGGAGTGTTCCAACATCCTGGCCGTCACCGACGAGGCCGATCCTTACCCGGACCAGGCGGCGCTGATCCAGCAGAACATGGAGCCGCTCGGTCTCACCTTCGACGTGAAGTCCTTCGAGCGCACGACGATGTACGCCAAGTGCAACGACCCCAGCGCCCAGGTTGCGATCTGTCTCGCTCCTGCCTGGGGCAAGGACTTCCCGGACGGGTACACGTTCGCCGACCCGCTGTTCGGCTCGGCGGCGATCTTCCCGAGCTGCTGCAACTACTCGCTGCTCGGGGCGAGCTCCGACCTGCTGAGCAAGAACGGCTACAGCGTGACGGACGTCCCGTCGGTCGGACGACCAGATCAAGACGGCGAACCAGCAGACCGGCGACGCCCGGTTCCAGGGATGGGCGGACCTGGACACGACGCTGATGGAGCAGATCGTCCCGTGGGTGCCGTACCTGTTCGACAACAACGTCGACGTCTACTCGACGCGCATCGTCAACTACTCGTTCGACCAGTTCTCCGGGCTGGCGGCCTGGGATCAGCTCGCCATCGACCCGTCGGCCCAATAGGGGACGAAGGGCAGGAAACCGGAAGGACGAGGCAAGATCGCGAAAGGGGAGGGGCCGCTCCGAGGGAGCGGCCCCTCCCATCAGGTGGGGTAGACTCCGGAAGGCGCGATGGGCAGGTATCTGATCCGGCGGACGCTGTTCATGATCCTGGTGCTGTTCGTCGTGTCCCTGATCACGTTCATCATCTTCGTCAAGCTGCCGGCGTCCGACCCGGCCCGCCGAGCCGTCGGACGGGCGACGACCCCGGAGAACGTCGAGGCGGCCCGACACGCGTTCGGGCTCGACAAGCCCCTGTACGTCCAGTACGGGCGGTTCGCGAAGGGCCTGATCCCCTGGCCGGGGCTGTTCCTGAACGAGGACGTCTACTACTCGTACACGAACTTCGTCTCGGTCAAGGAGGAGATCTTCGGCCGCCTGCCCGTCACGATCGCCCTCGCTGTGGGGGCATCGATCACCTGGGTGCTGATGGGGATCCCGATCGGGATCATCTCGGCCGTCAAACGCGGGAGCATCTGGGACCGAACGTCGATGGTCTTCGCGCTGATCGGCGTGTCGGCGCCCGTGTTCTGGCTCGCCTACCTGTTCCTGTACATCTTCTGGTTCAAGCTCGGGTGGGCCCCCCCGTCGGGCATCCCGATCGGTGAGTCGGTGTGGGAGGCCGTGCTCTCGGGTCGTTTCATCCTGCCGTGGTTCGTCCTCTCGCTGACCTTCGCGGCGTTCTACGCCCGGATGGTACGCGGGAACCTGATCGAGACGATGGGTGAGGACTACATCCGGACCGCACGCGCCAAGGGCCTGTCGGAGAGGCGGGTGATCTACAAGCACGGCCTGCGGGCCGCGCTGACACCCGTCGTGACCATGTTCGGTCTCGACCTCGCGACCCTGCTCGGCGGGGCGTTCATCACCGAGACCGTGTTCAACCTGCCGGGCATCGGCCAGTACGCGGTCCGGAGCATCTTCCTGAACGACTTCCCTTCCGTGATGGGCGTCACGCTCTTCGGGGCGTTCTTCATCGCGCTCGCGAACCTCTGCGTCGACGTCGCCTACGCGTTCCTCGATCCGCGGGTGAGGTACACGTAGGTGGCGGAACCGCTCCTGGAGGTCAAGGACCTCACCGTGCACTTCCCGACCGACGACGGATTGGTCAAGGCCGTCGACGGCGTGTCGTTCACGCTGCTGCCGGGCGAGACGCTCGGCGTCGTCGGGGAGTCCGGCTCAGGCAAGAGCGTGTCGTTCCTGACCGTGATGGGCCTGATCACGCGCAAGCAGGCGCAGATCGAGGGCGAGATCATCTTCGAGGGCCAGGACCTGCTCACGCTCCCGGCCGACGAGATGCGCAACGTCCGCGGCGAGAAGATCTCGATGATCTTCCAGGACCCGATGACGTCGCTGCATCCGTACTACAAGGTCGGCGATCAGATCGCCGAGGCCGTCCGGGTGCACCAGCAGGTCTCGAAGCAGGAGGCGCACGAGCAGGCGGTCGAGATGCTCCGCCGGGTGGGGATCCCGCGCCCCGACGAACGCGCAGACCAGTACCCGCACGAGTTCTCGGGCGGCATGCGCCAGCGCGCGATGATCGCGATGGCGCTCTCGCTGAACCCCGACCTGCTGATCGCGGACGAGCCGACCACGGCCCTGGACGTGACGGTTCAGGCCCAGATCCTCGACCTGCTCGACCGGCTGAAGCAGGAGTTCAACGCCGCGATCGTGATCGTCACGCACGACCTCGGCGTCGTGGCCGAACACTGCGACCACATCCAGGTCATGTACGCCGGGAAGATCGTCGAGGCCGGCGATCGCCGTGACATCTACTACAAGGCGCACATGCCCTACACGTGGGGGCTGCTCTCCTCGATCCCGCGACTGAACGACAGCGACGAGAAGGAGCGCCTGAACCCGATCCGAGGGTTGCCGCCCTCCCTGATCTTCGTGCCGCCCGGGTGCGCGTTCCATCCTCGCTGCCCGTACGTCTTCGACAAGTGCAAGACCGACGTGCCCGAGCTCCTCCCGTCGGACGGGCACCACGCCTCCCGCTGCCATCTCCCGCTCGCGGACAAGGAGCGCATCTTCCAGGAACAGGTGATGGCGCGGTCATGAGCGTCGAGGTCACCGAACGTCCCCAACCCGAACCGGCGACGGAACGGACGCCGCTGATCCGGATCAGGGGTCTGCGGAAGCTCTTCCCGATCACGCGGGGGATCCTGTTCCAGAAGCGGATCGGCGACGTCCACGCGGTGGACGGCGTCGACCTGGAGATCTTCAAGGGCGAGACCCTCGGACTCGTCGGGGAGACGGGGTGTGGGAAATCCACGCTCGCTCGGGTCGTGATGCGCCTGTACGAGGCGACCGAGGGGACGATCGAGTTCGAGGGCCAGGACATCACCCACGCGAAAGGTGGAGACCTGCGCGCGCTCCGTCGCGAGATGCAGATGATCTTCCAGGACCCGTTCGCGTCGTTGAACCCGCGCAAGACCGTCGGGTCGATCATCGGCGCGCCCTACCGTCTCCACAAGGTGGTGCCTCGCAACAAGATCAAGTCCGAGGTCCAACAGCTCATGGAGCTCGTCGGCCTGAACCCCGAGCACTACAACCGCTACCCGCACGAGTTCTCGGGAGGCCAGCGCCAGCGGATCGGCGTGGCTCGCTCGCTCGCCCTGCGCCCCAAGCTGATCGTGTGCGACGAGCCCGTGTCGGCGCTCGACGTCTCGATCCAGGCGCAGGTCCTCAACCTGCTCGAGGACCTGCAGGAGGAGTTCAACCTCACGTACCTGTTCATCGCGCACGACCTGTCGGTCGTCAAGCACGTGTCCGACCGGGTCGCCGTGATGTACCTGGGCAAGATCGTGGAGATGGCCGTCGGGCAGTCCCTGTACCGCAACCCCAAACACCCGTACTCGGGGGCCCTGCTCTCCGCGGTGCCGATCCCCGACCCTGACCTCGCGGCGGCGAGGAAGCGGATCATCCTGGAGGGCGACGTGCCGAGCCCGATCGACCCGCCGTCGGGCTGTCGCTTCCATCCTCGCTGCCCGAACGCCCAGTTCCCCAAGTGCAGCGAGGACGAACCCCAGCTCGTGGAGCTTCACCCCGGCCAGGTGGCGGCCTGTCACTTCCCGCTCGCGGATCGCGCGATCATCGAGACGCCGGCGCCGAGCGGGTAAACTGATAGGCCATGTTCAACGTCATCGCACTCGTGCTGTGTGTCCTGTCGAGCCTGTTCCTGATCGTGTTCATCCTGCTGCACTCCGGCAAGGGGAGCGGCCTGTCCGACATGTTCGGCGGCACCTCCAGCCTGTCGGGCGGCACCGCCCTCGAGCGGCGCCTCGACAAGATCACGGTGGTCACCGCCCTGATCTTCGGGCTGTCCACGTTCTGGCTCTCCTGGAAATGGGGAGGGTGAGCGCCGGGCCGCTCCGGACCGGTTGCTAGAATCGCCTCGCGTTCCCGTCGGAGTGGCGGAACTTGGTAGACGCGCTAGGTTGAGGGCCTAGTGGCCTTATGGGCCGTGGGGGTTCAAATCCCCCCTCCGACACGCAACCCGCGGTGCAAACGCGAAGTGACCGAACCATGTCGGGACCCGGACCGAACGCTTGGCGTGGGCTTCGTGCATCCGCCTCCCCAACCTCTCGCGCCGGATGGGCATGGGCGATGTGCGGGGACCGGTGCTCGGGAGCGCGACGAGAACGACGGCGCCGACTGATGGCGTGGATGAGGATCGCATCGCTGTCGGGCCACCTCCAGATGGAGCCTCGGCCGCCCGAGCTGCCCGGATGAGTTCGAGGCGAACACGATCCTCGACGCTCATCGGGTCGGTGCTCCTCGCGACCCTGGCCGTGGCCTGCTCCTCAGCCCCCGACGTCGAACCGGGGAACCCGGGCCACCCGGGGCTCGCTCAAGGACACGGCAAGCCCTACGGCTTCGTCTTGATCGGTGATTTCGGGACCGGGGATCACAGCGAGCAGGAGCTCGCCTCTGCCATCAGATCGTGGGTGAAGACCCGGCCCTTCGATGCGCTCGTGACCCTCGGAGACAACGTGTACGAGGACGGCGACCCCTCCAGGTTCGCGGCGGCCTGGACCGGGCCGTTCGGCTGGGTCGGGCGCTCCGGTGTGCCGGTCATCGCCTCGCTCGGCAACCACGATGTGGGGACGCGGAACGGGGCTCCCGAGATGGGGTTGTTCGACATGCCGGGGCGCTGGTACGAACGGCAGGTCGGGCCCGCGGACTTCTTCGTGATCGACGCGAACGACATAGACCAGGCAGGCCAGATCCCATGGCTCTCGATGGCACTCGGGTCATCGCACACGCCGTGGCAGGTGCTCGTGTTCCATCAACCGGCGTACAGCTGCGGGGACCACGGGAGCACTCCGGCCGTCAAGACGGACCTGCTCCCGACGATCAAGGGATCCGGCACGGATCTCGTGGTGAATGGCCACGACCATGACTATCAACGCTTCGCTCCCATCGGCGGGATCACCTACGTGGTCTCTGGCGGCGGCGCGGGCTCCCTGTACCCGGTCGACCGTTGCCCCAAGGGAACGCCTCGGCCGGTCGCCTGGAACGACGACGTCCATCAGTTCCTCTACATCTCCGCCACATCCACTCATATGGATGGGGTGTCGGTCTCGGTCAACGGTGACGTGCTCGACACGTTCGTCCTCGGCGCACGACCGGGTCGATGACGCGACGGTTCGGGCTCAGCCAGCTGCGCGTTGAGGACGCTCTCGCGCAGCTGGCGAACCCTTGGCTCACGATGGACGACGGCAGGCCACCGTCACGTGTTGCCGTGCTGTCACGTGCGGTCGACGCCTCGGATCAGTAGATCCCGCCCGAGCCACCACCGGCGCTCATGGCGATGAGGACGACGAGCCCGGCCACCACCGCCAACGCGACCGCGATCCCGACCCACGCCTTCCGGCTCCAACCGCTCCGCCTCTGCATCCCGCTCGAGTTGTCCATGCGGACCTCCTCCGGCTCGTGGCCGCGCCTCTGCGGCCTCACCCCTTGCGCAACGCGGGACGGCACTCGCGACTTCCCGAAGGAAGGGTGATGAAGGTCACCCGGCGCGGGGCGATCCGTGGAGCGGTGCACGGCGAATACGATTGCTCTGCGGTGCCGTTCCGAACGGCGGCCCGGGCTCGACCGGCTACAGCCAGTCGCCCTGGAAGCGGACCCGCAAGGTCTCGGCTCCGTCCGCGTAGACGAGCGCGACCGGGGCGAACCCGTCGGTCCCGTCGATCGTGATCCATCCCTTGATGCTCTGGTCGGCGGCGACGGCGCGCGTGGGGGCGATGAAGCGCGTGGACGGGCTGCCGACCGGTGGCGACGCGAATGCGGTCCTGCGTTTCCCGTTGGCGGCCTCCACGGCGAACCCGTCAAGGTCGACGTAGACGCGGCCCTTCGAGTGGTTGGTGAGCCGGACGAGGAAGAAGTAGCGATCGAGGCCCGTTTCGTCGAGGCATCGGTGGTGGTAGACGGTGAGCGTCTTCCCGCCCGTCCGCAGCCCCTGGGCGACGCACTCCGGCGGGTGGGCGCCGAGCGCGATGACCTTCAGCTCGAGCCGGGTCCCGTCCGCGAGCGTAGGGAAGGTCGCCGCCGCGGTGCCGGCAGGTGCGGGGGGTGCGTCCCCCGTCCCGAGCGAACCCGTCGCACCGGTGACGACGAGCGGTGGCCGCTCCTGAGCGGTCTCCCCGCCGAACGCCGCTCCGAGCACCTTCCACAGGACGAGCACGCCCAGCAGACCGGCGCCGACCAGGACCCACGTCCGAAGCGCCGGGCTCGGTCCGTCTCCGGAACCGGCGGGGCGACCGCGTGTGGGTACCCGCCTCGGGGACGTCGGTCGACGGACCGGCGCCTGACGGCTGCGTTGCGGCGCTCGGGACATCTCCCTGCCGATATCGCCCGCCGGAGCCGGTTCCTTTAGTGAGAGGCACGTAGTGATAGGCACGGACCTCGGGCGACCCGGGTGCGTGTGGCTAGCGGACGCCGACCTCGTCCAGATGGCGTTGCAGATCCGCCGGGTCGTCGTAGACCCGGTATGCGCCTGCACGCTCGAGCTCCTCGAGTCCGTAGCCGCCCGAGAGCAGGCCGATCCCGAGCGCCCGGGCTCGCCGGGCCGCGAGGAGATCCCAGACGCTGTCGCCGACGACGACGCAGTTCTCGGCGGCGACCCCGAGTGCGTCGGCCGCCGCGAGGAACAGGTCGGGATCGGGCTTGGCGTGCTCGACGAGGTCGCGAGTGATCAGCGGTACGTCCGGTGGAAGGTCGAGCAGCTCGAGCGTAGGGCCGGCCGACTCGCGGTAGCCGCTCGTCGCGATCGCCCAGGGGACGCCGGCCGCGGTGAGGTGGGTGAGGAGCTCGCGCGCACCGGGGAGCGGGCGGACGTCCTTGGCGTGCTCGGCGTAGGCCTCGGCGTGCAGCCGCCGGAGCTCGGCCGCCTGCTCGCTAGTCACCTCGCGTCCGGTCTCCCGCAGGAGCGCGTTGGCGAACAGGCCACCGCTCATCCCCACCTTGCGGTGGATCCGCCACACCGACAGGTCGATGCCGGCGCGGTCGAGCGCATCCCGCCACGCGAGGACATGCTGGTAGACGCTGTCGACCAGCGTCCCGTCGAGGTCGAACAGGAAGGCCTGCGCCCGGTCCACGCGGACATCGTACGGGCAGATGGTGCGGTCGCGGGTCCGGGGTCTCGAACCCGGATGGTTCCCTCGAACCACTCGCGTTGCTACACTCCGGCCGTGAGTTGAGGGTGTTCTCCCGGGCACACCCGGCGCCGCGTCGGCGCACGGTGACGCGCAACCCGACAGGAGACCCTCCGATGCCCTTCGACCCCACCCCTCACGAACCCTGGAGCTCTCGATGAACGTGCTCGACATCAGCGATCTCGCGGTCGAGGTCGCGGGTGCGCCGATCCTCGAGGGGCTGACGCTGTCGTTGCGGACCGGAGACAAGGTGGGCGTCGTCGGCCGGAACGGCGCCGGCAAGACCAGCCTGTTGAACGTGATCGCGGGTGACGAGCTGCCGCTGTCCGGACAGGCGGTCGTGCGCGGCCGGCTCGGTTACCTCCGGCAGGAACCGCGCGGGCGGCTGGACGAGGAGCATCTCGCCCTGGCGCACGTCCTGCAGGCCCGCGGGCTCGAGGAGATGGCCGAGCGGCTCGAGAAGTTCCGGCTCGCGGTGGAGGAGCGCCCGAGCGAGAGCAACGTCGGGCGCTTCACCCGGTTGGAGGAGCGGTATCGGGCGGCGGGCGGGTACTCGGGTGAGGCGGAGGTGCGCAGGATCGCCGCCGGTCTCGGCCTGCCCGACGACCGCCTGGGCCTCCCGGTGCGGGCGCTTTCCGGCGGCGAGCGGCGTCGGCTCGAGCTCACCCGGATCCTGTTCTCGGGCTCGGACCTCCTGCTCCTCGACGAGCCCACGAACCACCTGGACAGCGACGCGAAGGTGTGGCTGATGCGCTTCCTGGCCACCTATCGAGGTGCGCTCGTCCTCGTGAGCCACGACCTCGGGCTGCTCGACGCCGCGATCACGCGCATCCTGCACCTGGACCGCGACGGCGTCGTCCAGTACCGGGGGACCTACTCCGAGTACCGCTCGGCGCGACGGGCCGACGAGGCGCGGCTGGGCGCCCTCGCCGGACGGCAACAGGCCGAGGTCAGGCGGCTGAAGACGCTCGCCGATTCGATGCGCGGACAGACGGTCAAGCGAGCCCGCAAGGCGAAGGCGCTCGACAGTCGAGTCCGCAAGCTCGAGGAGCGTGTGGTCAAGGCACCGACGCACGAGCGCGCGGTCCACTATCGGTTCCCCGACCCTCCGCGAGCGGGCGCGATCGTGCTCGAGGCCGAGGGACTGACGAAGGGCTACGGCGGGCCGCCGGTGTTCGCGGACATCGGGTTCCATGTCGCCCGAGGCGAGCGCCTCCTGATCATGGGGTTGAACGGAGCCGGCAAGACGACCCTGCTCAAGATCCTCGCCGACGTCCTCGCGGCCGACGAGGGATCGCTCCGGCTCGGCCACGGCGTCTCCCTCGGGTACTACGCCCAGGAGCACGAGGGGATCAGGGACGGCGAGACGGTGCTCGCGCACGTCCGGGCCGAGTCGGTGGACACGTCGGACCAGGATCTCCGCGGTCTCCTCGGGATGTTCGCGCTCACCGGCCGCGGTGGCGTTCCAGGACGCGGGGACGCTCTCCGGCGGCGAGAAGACGAAGCTCGCGCTCGCGCAGCTCGTGGCGGGACGCAGGAACCTGCTCCTGCTCGACGAGCCCACGAACAACCTCGATCCGCCGTCGCGGACGGCGGTGGCGGAGGCCCTGGCCGGATGGTCGGGCTCCATGGTGCTCGTGAGCCACGACATCGGGTTCGTCCGGGCGCTCGCGCCCCACAAGGTCCTGATGATGCCCGAGGGCGAGCTCGCGCTGTGGGACGACGACCTGCTCGAACTCGTCGCGCTCGCCTGACCCGCCCACCGAACCGGTCCCAGCGCCGGGTCGGTGGGTATGCTTGCGCGCTTCCGATCCGAACCGCCGAGCCGAGGAGATGCGCCGGATGGCAGCGAACGACCCCGCTGACCTCGTCTTCGTGAACGGCGACGTCTACACGGTCGACGCGTCACGACGATGGGCGAGCGCGGTGGCCGTCTCCCGGGGCGCGATCGTAGCGGTTGGGCCGAACGCCCACGTTCACGAGCTGGTCGGCACGGACACCCAGGTCGTCGATCTCGACGGTCGGATGCTCCTGCCGGGGTTCCAGGACGCCCACGTGCACCCACCCTCGAGCGGGTTCGAGATGCTGCACTGCAACCTCTCCGAGGCCTACGCGGTGAACGACTACCTGCGCATCGTCTCCCAGTACGCGGCGGCACATCCCGGTGATGACTGGATCGTGGGGGGCGGTTGGTCGATGGACGTCTTCCCAGCTGGCAATCCCACGAAGGATCTGCTGGATGGGGTCCTGCCGAGCCGTCCCGCGTACCTGTGGAGTCGTGACGGCCACAGCGTGTGGGTCAACTCCCGCGCGCTCGAGATCGCTCGGGTCCGAAGCGATACCCGTGATCCGACCGACGGTTGGATCGTCCGTGACGCCCACGGCGATCCAACGGGAACCCTGCACGAGGGCGCTTGCCTCCTCGTCGAGCGACACGTACCGGAACCGACCACGGCCGAATGGATCGAGGGGCTCCGGGCGGCTCAACGGCACCTGCATTCGCTCGGGATCACCGCGTGGCAGGACGCCATCGTCGGAGGGAGCAACCCGACGCTCGAGGCGTACCTGACGTTCGCCGGATCGGGAGAGCTGACCGCCCGCGTGGTCGGCGCCCTGTGGTGGGAGCGCCAGCGAGGGCTCGAGCAGGTCGAGGACCTGATCGAGGCCCGCGCTCGAGGCCGGGCCGGCCGGTTCGCGGCGACCACCGTGAAGATCATGCAGGACGGGGTGATCGAGAACCACACGGCCGCCCTGCTCGAGCCCTACCTGGACGCCGACGGGACCCCGACGACCAACCGCGGTCGTTCGTTCGTCGACGCCGAGAAGCTGAAGGCCTGCGTGACGCGGCTGGACGCCGAGGGGTTCCAGGTGCACGTGCACGCGATCGGGGAGCGGGGGGTGCGTGAGGCGCTGGATGCGTTCGAGGCCGCCCGGGCGACGAACGGCGCCAACGACCTCCGTCACCACATCGCGCACATCCAAGTGGTGCACCCCGACGACATCCCGCGTTTCCGGGCGCTCGGTGTGGTCGCGAACGCGCAACCGCTGTGGGCGGTCAACGAGGGGCAGATGCTCCACCTCACGATGCCGTTCCTCGGGTCCGAGCGATCGGGATGGCAGTACCCGTTCGGGAGCCTGGTGCGCTCGGGGGCGGTGCTGGCCATGGGCAGCGACTGGTCCGTCTCGAGCGCGAACCCGCTCTGGGAGATGCACGTCGCCGTGAACCGCACGGCCCCGAGCGCCTACGCGTACGGGGGTGGGACGGGCGATCCGTTCCTGCCGCACGAGCGGATCGACCTGCCGAACGCGATCGCCGGCTTCACGATCAACAGCGCGTTCGTGAACCATCTCGACGAACTCACCGGCTCGATCGAGGTGGGCAAGCGCGCCGACCTCGTGGTGCTCGACCGGAACGTATTCGACCATCCGGTCGACGAGATCGCGGACGCCGAGGCGGTGCTCACCCTCGTCGACGGGGAACGCGTGTTCGACGCCGGGGTCTTCAACTGAGCGATCCGGGCCGCTGACCAGCGGTCATGGCGGCTCGTTGCCAGGTGACAGGGCCGGCCGCACGATAGCCGCGGCCCGAACGCGGGCCGAACGATCCTGTGCAAGGCGAGGAGGTTCCGTCATGGCGTTCGATATGAGCCAGGTCCAGCGCGGCGCTCGTAACCGCCGCACGCCATACCACGAGGCGGCGCAGCGGTACGACCCGAAGGGCTACACGGTCTACAACCACATGTACTTCCCGATCCGGTTCGACTCGTTCGAGGCCGAGTTCGACACGCTCCTGAACGCGGTGACCCTGTGGGACGTCGCGGTCGAACGCTGCCTGGAGATCGGTGGGCCCGACGGACTGCGATTCGCGCAGCTGCTGACGCCGCGGGACCTGTCGACGTGCGCGGTCGGCCAGGGCAAGTACGTGCTGATCTGCGACAGCGACGGGGGGATCGTGAACGACCCGGTGCTCACGCGGATGGATGAGGACACGTTCTGGTTCGCGCTCGCGTCGTCGGACGCGCTCCTGTTCGCTCGGGGCCTCAAGAACGCTTACCCCGACCTCGACGTGACGATCCGCGAGGCGGACGTCGCTCCGCTGCAGGTCCAGGGACCCCGGTCGAAGGACCTGATGGCCAAGCTGCTCGGGCCCGAGATCCTCGACCTCCGCTACTACTTCTGGACCGAGGCGAAGATCGCCGGCGCGCCGGTCGTCGTCACGAGGACCGGTTGGACCTCCGAGGTCGGGTATGAGGTCTACCTGACCGACACCACCAAGGGCGCCGAGGTCTACGAGGCGATCATGGAGGCTGGGCGCGAGTTCGGGATCCGCCCGACCGGCCCGAGCGACATCCGCCGCATCGAGGGCGCGATCTTCAATTGGGGCGCCGACATGACGTACGAGAACAACCCCCTGGAGATGGGCCTGGAGCGACTCGTCGACTGGGACCTGTCGGACGACGCCAGCATCTCGATGGCCGCGCTCCGCGCGATCAAGGAGCGCGGCGTGCGCCGTCGGATCAACGGCCTCGAGCTCGATGGCGATCCGTTCCCGGAGCTCAACAACGTGAAGTGGCCGATCGTGGACGGCGAGGACGAGATCGGCGGCGTGACCTCGGCGATCTACTCGCCTCGCCTGGAGCGCAACCTCGGCTTCGGGTGGCTGCCGGCCGAGCGGTCCACCCTGGGCGAGCGGGTTTCGGTCCAGACTGAGTGGGGGCCGCGGGACGGGACCGTCGTGGAGATGCCGTTCGTGGACCCGAACAAACAGATCCCGGTCTCGTAGCCGGGTGCGCTCCCGGAACCTGAAGCGCCGTTCAGCTCGGACGCCTCGTCCGCAGCCGCGGCCGGCTTGCGGACGTTCGAGGTCTGAACGATGATTCAACCTCAGTGACGGCGGGGCGGGCCCGCCGGCTCGAAGGGAGACGTGCCCCGATGGCGAACGAACGGCAGGAGATGCTCGAGCAGAGCGCGACGATCTACTTCGGACCGTGGTATCGGCGTTCGCCGTTCTTCGAGGCAACGCGCCGGGCCGGGTGCACCGCCTACGACGTCTACAACCACATGCTGCTCCCGGCGTACTTCGACGACCCCGACGTCGAGTACTGGGCCCTGCTGAACGATGTCACCGTGTGGGACGTGGCCGTCGAGCGGACGGTCGAGATCTCGGGCACGGACGCCGACCGGTTCGTCGACTCCCTGACGTGCCGGGATCTGACGAAGTGCGCGGTCAAGCAGGGCAAATACATGATCGTGACGGCGCCCGACGGCGGGATCGTGAACGACCCGGTGCTGCTCCACGTCGGGGAGAACCGGTGGTGGATGCAGCTCGCCGATTCGGACGCGGGCCTGTACGCGCTGGGGGCGGCCTCGCGGTCCAACCTCGACGTCGAGGTGTCGTACCCGGACGCCTACCCGATGCAGGTGCAGGGCGCGAAGGCGGCCAAGACGGTCGAGAAGCTCGTGGGTCCAGGCGTGTACGACCTCAAGTATTACTGGTGCGACTGGTTCGACATCGGGGACATCCCGGTGCTGATCAGCCGGACCGGGTGGACGGCGGTCCAGGGCTTCGAGATCAACCTGCTCGATCCCGCCCGCGGGGACGATCTCTGGAACGCGGTCTTCGAGGCGGGGGAGGAGTTCGCGATCCGGCCGGTCGCGCCAGTGGAGGCGCGCCGGATCGAGGCGGGGATCATGAACTACAACTCGGATATGACGCACGAGGACACGCCGCTGCACGTCATGGGGCTCGAGCACCTGGTCGAGGACCAGCCGCAGGACTACACGGGCAAGGCGTCGCTCGAGGCGATCAAGGCGACGGGGGTGGACCGCAAGCTCGTTGGGGTCGAGTGGTCAGGTGGCGAGCTCCGGGCCGAGCTATCGTGGTTCTGGCCGGTGGTCCGCGACGGCGAGCAGGTCGGCAGGGTGACCGACGCGGTCTGGTCCCCGCGCCTGGAGAAGAACATCGGGTACGCGTGGGTGCCGATCGATCTCGCCGAACCCGGTGCGAGCATCGACGTGGAGTCCGAGCACGGGCCGATCACGGTCACGACCGCATCGATCCCGTTCATCGATGCGCGGAAAGAGGTTCCCGCGGCGTCCCTGCGCGGGGCGTAGGTTCGGCTCAGGCGTCTCGGTCCGACGAGGAGTGCCGATGGAGGGAGCCAGGCTCGACCGACGGCCGCCCCAGACGGCGCCCGCGCCGACGGGGTTCCACCGGGCACTCCTGCTCCTCGAGCGCGTCACCAAGGAGACGGTGTGGGATTGCCGCATGTGCGGCCAGTGCATCCTGCACTCGACGGGCCTGTCATGTCCGATGCGGTGCCCGAAGAACCTGCGGAACGGGCCCTGTGGCGGCACCCTGTCGAACGGCAACTGCGAGGTCCTGCCCGAGATGACATGCGTGTGGGTATCCGCCTGGGAGAACGCGCAGCGACTCCCACTGTGGCGCGATCACATCCGGCACGTCGAGCCCCCCGTCGACTGGCGGCTTCAAGGCACGTCGTCCTGGGAGAACCTGCTCTCCGGACGGGACCGGCAGGTTCCGTCCGGATGGACCGACCCGAAGGCCGGATCCTCCGCGTGACGCCCCGCACATGACGGAGCGGACTCCGTACAGCGAGCTCCACCGCCTGCTGCTGGCCGGCGAGTTCGTCGTCACCGCCGAGATGCAGACGAGCGACTCGGCCGACCCCGCGCATGTGACCGGTCTCGCCGAGACGCTCAAGGGCACGGTGGACGCGGTGAACTGCACCGACAACAGCGCCGCCCACGCGCACATCTCGCCGATGGCCGCGGCGCGCCTCCTGATCGAGGACGACCTCGAGCCCGTGATGCAGTTCGTCTGCCGGGATCGGAACCGGCTCGCGTTGCAGGCCGACCTGCTCGGCGCGGCCGCCCTCGGCGTCCGCAACGTCGTGTGCATGACCGGCGACGACGTGAGCGCCGGCGACCATCCGCAGACCAAGCCGATCTACGACGTCGATTCGGTCCATCTGATCCGCATGGCGAGACTCATGCGGGACGAAGGGACCTACCTGTCCGGGCGGACCCTGACCCACGCGCCCCGGTTCCTGATCGGTGCCGTCGAGAACCCGTTCGCGCCGCCGCTCCGGTTCCGGCCGATGCGTCTGGGGACGAAGGTCGATGCCGGAGCCGAGTTCATCCAGACGCAGATCTGCTTCAACCTGGAGACGATGCGCGTCTTCATGGCCCGGTGCGGCGAGCTCGGGCTGCTCGACCACGTATGGGTGCTGGCCGGGGTGTTCGTCCCGAGCTCGGCCTCCGGGACGCGGTACCTGCGCGACCAGGTGCCCGGCGTGGACGTGCCGGAGGACGTCATCGAGCGCATGGACGCCGTCCCGCGCGCGCACCAGAGGGAGGAGGGCATCCGGATCGCGCTCGAGATCGTGGAGGCGGTCCGCCAGATCCCGGGGGTATCGGGGATCCACCTGATGACGATCAACCACGAGGAGGCGATCCCTCGGGTGGTCGAGGAGGCCGGGCTGCTACCCCGACCGCCCGTCGCCTCGGCCGCGCCCGCCTAGTCATCGTCCTGGGACCCTGCGGCGCTCGTGTGACGTTCCCGGCGGCCGGGTGAACGTACGGGCGCCGGGTGTCGAATGCGGGCTGAACCCGACAGACTGGAGCCATGACCATGAAGCGTGCCCTGCTCGCGCTCGGCGTCGTCGCCGCACTGGCGCTGTCCGCATGCACGACCGGAACCACCACCAACAAGGCCGAACCCCGAGCCGTCTTCCCCTCGAGCCGGGCGACCGTCGCGACCGGACAGGACGGCGTCGTCCAGGTCGTGGATCGCGTGCTCCCCGCCGTCGTGAACGTGGTCTCGGAGAGCAGCTCAGGTCAGGGCGAGGGGACGGGGTTCATCGTCCGCTCCGACGGCATCGTCGTGACGAACTACCACGTCGTCGAGGGAGCGTCGAAGGTCACCGTCCTCACCTCGGCGCAGGAGCCCGACCGCTACGACGCACGGGTGATCGGTGGCGACGTCGAGGCCGATCTCGCGATCCTGCAGGTCGACGCGACCGATCTGCCCACCGTGCCGCTCGGGAACTCCTCGGACCTGAAGCTCGGGCAGCAGGTCGTCGCGATCGGCTACGCGCTCGGGCTGGCGGGCGGACCGTCCGTCACCACCGGGGTCGTCTCCTCGCTCACGCGTCGGATCACCGTACAGGACGAGCGATGCACCGAGTGCAGCACCCAGGGCCAGCGCGTCTACACGGACGTGATCCAGACCGACGCCGCGATCAACCCCGGCAACTCCGGTGGCCCCCTCGTCAACATGGCGGGCCAGGT
The DNA here is from genome assembly GCA_963706005.1 of uncultured Actinomycetes bacterium. Taxonomy (GTDB): domain Bacteria; phylum Actinomycetota; class UBA4738; order UBA4738; family HRBIN12; genus DASSJM01. The sequence continues at coordinate 77,969 of CAVPLL010000005.1, read as the reverse complement.
CGTCGGCATCAACACGGCGGGGGCGAACCAGGCCGAGAACATCGGGTTCGCGATCCAGATCGACTCGGCCGAGCCCGTGATCTTCCAGGCCGCGGAGCACCCGTCCCAGCCCGTCGCGTTCATGGGGATCTCGTCAGGGGACGCCTCGGACCCGTCGATCCAGTTCGAGTTCAACCCGCAGGTCGGCCAAGGCGCGGTGATCGTCGACGTCGTGAGCGGAGGACCTGCCGCCGAGGCCGGTATCCAGACCGGCGACGTGGTGGTCCTGTTCGACGGGCAGCTGGTCGACTCGGCCGAACGGCTCGGGGAGCTGATCCGCGACCATCGCCCCGGAGACCAGGTAGAGGTAGGGATCGTCCACGCGGATGGTTCCAAGGAGAGCGTCACGGTCGTCCTCGGTGTGAACCCGGTCGCGACCGGCTGATCCATCCCAGGCACGGTCGGCGTCCCGGCGGCGGTGGTGCGCTAGCCTGACCGGCGTGAAGGTGAGGCTCCGCAACCCCGACCGGGAGCTCGAGCTCGTCGGCGGCCGCAAGATCCACGACGTCCTCGGCGAGCTCGGCATCAACCCCGACACCGTGCTCGTGATCCGCGAGCGCGAGCTGCTCACACGCGAAGACCGGGTGGGCGAGGCGGACGTGATCGAGATCCGGCCGGTGATCAGCGGCGGCGCCCGCGTCGAGAACCGGATGAAGTGCCGGCGCTGCAAGGCGCCCGCGGTCGTCGAGATCCGCCGGCACAACGCGGCGTTCTGCGCAGACTGCTTCCTCCGCCACGTGCGCGAGCAGATCAAGCGTGCGATCGAGACTCACGACATGTTCGGGGCGTCCGATCGCATCCTCGTGGCGGTCTCCGGCGGCAAGGACTCGCTCGCGCTGTGGGACGTGCTTCTCGAGCTCGGCTACCGGGCGGACGGACTCTACCTCGGGCTCGGGATCGGGGAGTACTCGGAACGGTCACACCGCGTGGCGGCGGCGTTCGCCGCCGAGCGCGGCGCCCACCTGGTCGAGGTCGACCTGGCCCGCGACTACGGGTTCGACGTCCCGACCGCCGGCCGGAAGGGCTCGCGGTCGACCTGCGCGGTCTGCGGGCTGTCCAAGCGGTACGTCTTCAACCGGGCCGCCCGCGAGGGCGGCTACGACGTGATCGCGACCGGCCACAACCTGGACGACGAGGCCGCCACGCTCCTCGGGAACACGCTGCGGTGGCAGACCGACTACATCGCGCGACAGTCCCCGATGCTTCCGGCGGAGGAGGGGTTCGCGCGCAAGGTCAAGCCGCTGTATCGCTTGTCCGAGCTCGAGACCGCTGCGTTCGCGTTCCTGCGCGGGATCGACTACGTGGTGGAGGAGTGCCCGCTCGTCGGCGGGAACACGCAGCTGCGCTACAAGGAGGCGATGAACCAACTCGAGTCGACCTCGCCCGGGACCAAGGCACAGTTCCTGTTCGGCTACCTGGACCGCGCGGCGCCGCTGTTCGCGACCCAGGACGACGTGCACCTTGTCGGGTGCGAGCGCTGCGACCAGCCGACCACTGGCCGGTTCTGCGCGTTCTGCCGCGCGCAGGCGCAGATCCTGGGCGATCGGCTCGGAGGGCCGTGGGGTGGGCGAGACGGACCGGGCGAGCGGCTCGGAGCCCCTCGGGACGAAAGCGATCGCGAGACCGCCTGGGCGTTGTCGGATGAGGTCATGCCGATCGAGATCTACGGGACGGCCGGGCGATGATCGGGCCGTTCGAGGCGGGGGAGAGGATCCTGTTGGTGGACCAGCGCGACCGCCGCTACCTACTGACCCTCCAGACCGGCGAGACGTGGCACTCCCACGGCGGCGGGCTCTCGCACGACCTGCTGATCGGCTCGCCCGAGGGGACCCTCGTGCACTCGGCGACCGGGATGGCGTTCCGGGCGTTCCGGCCTCGGCTGGCCGACTTCGTGCTGAAGATGCCGAGGGGCGCCCAGGTCGTCTACCCCAAGGACGTCGGCGCGATCCTCGTCGGAGCCGACGTCTTCCCGGGGGCTCGGGTCCTGGAGGCCGGGACGGGTTCCGGCTCCCTCACGCTCGCGCTGTGCCGGGCCACCGGTCCGGAGGGCCGGGTGGTCTCCTACGACCTGCGGCCCGAGTTCCAGGCGGGGGCCGCCCGCAACATCGAGTCGTTCTTCGGGAAGGCGCCGGACTGGCTCGAGCTCCGCGAGGGCGACGTTCGCGACGTCGCCGGGACCAGCGAGGTCTTCGACCGCGCGATCCTGGACCTGCCCGAGCCGTGGGGGACGCTCGAACCGCTTGCGACCGTCCTGCCCCCGGGCGCGATCGTCTGCGGGTACCTGCCGACGACCAACCAGGTGCAGCAGCTGGTCCTCGCGTTGGCGGGCAACGGCTACGAGCATCTGGAGACGTTCGAGGTGCTGCATCGCTCGTGGCATGTGACCGCTCGGAGCGTCCGGCCGGACCAGCGGATGGTGGCGCACACCGGCTTCGTCACGCTCGCGCGACGCGTCTGAGCGACGACGCCGGCTCCGGCCGGGGACAACCTTCGACCGGAAGAGGCGTTCAGTAAGGCGTAGCCGCTGCCGAAAACCGTATGCATAGGCCGAGAGACCTCCCCCGCCTTCATCGGTCGGGGGAGGACCAGGGGTATGCTTCCGCACCGGCGGGAGGTGAAGGAGATGCCGGAGCCCGATCCGCGCGAACAGCAGGAACAGTTCGAGAAGCAGGTCCACGAGCTGCAGACGCAGGTCCGCTTCCTCGAGGACGAGGTCTCCCTGCTCCGGCGCCGGCTCACGAACGCCCCCCGTCAGGTCAAGCTGCTCGAGGACAAGCTCCTCGAGGCTCGATCGGATCTCGCCCGGGCGCTCTCCCAGAACGAGAAGCTCGCCGGCACCTTGCAGGCCGAGAAGGAGCGGATCGAGGGGCTGCGCGAGGAGGTCGAGAAGCTCAGTCAGCCTCCCGCGTCCTTCGGCGTCTACCTCGCGTCCAACGACGACGGCTCGGTGGACGTGTTCACCGCGGGCCGCAAGATGCGCGTCAACGTCTCACCGGACGTGGAGATCGACCGGCTGCACAAGGGCGCCGAAGTGATCCTGAACGAGGCCCTGAACGTCGTCGAGGTGCTCCGGCCGGACCGAGCCGGAGAGGTCGTGAAGGTGAAGGATCGGTTGGGCGACGATCGCGTGATCGTGGTCGGCCGTGGCGACGAGGAACTCGTCGCCACGCTCGGCACGTCGCTGCTCGGGGAGCAGATCCGGGCGGGGGACCCGCTGCTGATCGACCCCCGGTCCAACGTCGCGCTCGAGAAGCTGCCGAAGGAAGAGGTCGAGGAGCTCGTGCTCGAGGAGATCCCCGACGTCTCGTACGAGGACATCGGCGGGCTCGAGGGCCAGATCGAGGCGATCCGCGACGCGGTGGAGCTGCCGTTCCTGTACGCCGAGCTGTTCCACGAGCACCAGCTGGAAGCGCCGAAGGGCGTGCTGCTGTACGGGCCGCCGGGATGCGGCAAGACCCTGATCGCCAAGGCCGTCGCGAAGTCGCTGGCCGACAAGGTGCGTGAACGCACCGGCCGCCAGGACGCGCACTCGTACTTCCTCAACATCAAGGGGCCCGAGCTGCTGAACAAGTACGTGGGGGAGACCGAGCGCCAGATCCGTCAGATCTTCCAGCGGGCGAAGGAACGGAGCGAAGAGGGGTTGCCGGTCATCGTCTTCTTCGACGAGATGGATTCGATCTTCCGGACCCGCGGCACGGGGATCTCGAGCGACGTGGAGTCGACGATCGTGCCGCAGCTCCTGTCGGAGCTCGACGGGGTCGAGACCCTGAAGAACGTCATCGTGATCGGCGCGTCGAACCGCGAGGACCTGATCGACCCCGCGATCCTGCGGCCTGGACGGCTCGACGTGAAGATCAAGATCGAGCGCCCTGATGCAGCCCAGGCCGGCGACATCATGGGCAAGTACCTCAACCCCTCGGTGCCGATCCACCCCGAGGACGTCGCCCGTGCCAACGGCGACGTGAAGACCGCGACGGGGCGGATGATCCAGTCCACCGTCGACCGGATGTATTCGGAGGCCGAAGACAACCGGTTCCTCGAGGTGACCTACGCGAGCGGCGACAAGGAGATCCTGTACTTCAAGGACTTCAACTCGGGCGCGATGATCGAGAACATCGTGCGTCGCGCGAAGAAGGAGGCGATCAAGCGCTTCCTGTCGATGGGGGAGAAGGGGATCAAGGCCGAGGACCTCGTCCACGCCATCCGGGACGAGTTCAAGGAGAACGAGGACCTGCCGAACACGACGAACCCGGATGACTGGGCCCGGATCTCGGGGAAGAAGGGCGAGCGGATCGTCTACGTTCGGACCCTCCTCGGGGACGGGGACGGCGAGGGCAGGCAGGTCGAGCGAGTCAGCGCCGGCCAGTACCTGTAAGGTCCCCGGATGGCCATCCCCAAGGTCATCGGCACCGAGACCGAGTACGGCATCTCGGCGGCCGCGTCGCCCGAGTTCAACCCGGTCATCTCGTCGTCGCTTCTGATCAGCACGTACGCGGGGGCGCTGCGTCGGATCCGGTGGGACTACGAGCAGGAGTCCCCGCTCCGCGACGCGCGCGGGTTCGAGCCGGTCCAGCTCCGGGAACCGTCCGAGGAGGACCTCGGGCTCGCGAACGTGATCCTGCCGAACGGCGCTCGGTACTACGTCGACCACGCGCATCCCGAGTACTCGACACCCGAGTGCGCGACCCCGCGCGACCTCGTGATCCACGACAAGGCGGGCGAACGCGTGCTCGAGCGGTCGCTCGAGGAGGTGCACCGGTCGATGCCCGGCGGTCCACGGCTCGCCGTCTACAAGAACAACAGCGACGGCAAGGGGAACTCCTACGGGACGCACGAGAACTACCTCGTCGACCGCCAGGTCCCGTTCGGGAGCCTGGTCGCCGGACTCACGCCGTTCTTCGTGAGTCGCCAGATCTTCTGCGGCGCCGGAAAGCTCGGCGGGGAGGCAGCGTGGGACGAGCGTTCGCGCGATCGCTACCAGCTCACGCAGCGGGCGGACTTCTTCGAGGCCGAAGTCGGCCTGGAGACCACCCTCAAGCGTCCGATCATCAACACGCGCGACGAACCGCACGCCGACCCGGAGAAGTACCGGAGGCTCCACGTGATCGTCGGCGACGCCAACCTGTGCGAGGTCGCGACCCTGTTGAAGCTCGGGACCACCTCGCTGATCCTCAAGCTGATCGAGGACGGCGACGTCCCCGACCTCACCCTCGCGTCGCCCGTGCCGTCCCTGCACGACGTGTCTCGCGACCTGACATGCACCGCGCTCGTCCGTCTCGCGGACGGCCGGAAGCTCACCGCGGTGCAGATGCAGTGGGAATACCTCGAGCGGGCGAGGAAGTACGTGGAGCAGGAGGACACCACCGCAGACAACCTCGAGGTGCTCGAGCGGTGGGAGGCGGTCCTGACGGCGCTCGAGGACGACCCGATGCAGCTGTCACGCGAGCTCGATTGGGTCGCGAAGTACCGGCTGCTCGACGGATACCGCGAGCGAGACGGTCTCGACTGGTCCGACGCCCGGCTCCGACTGATCGACCTCCAATACCACGACGTCCGTCGCGACAAGGGTTTGTACCACCGGCTCGTCGCCACCGGGCAGGTGGAGCGGCTCGTCTCGGACGAGGACGTGGAGCGGGCGATCATGGAGCCGCCTGAGGACACGCGCGCCTACTTCCGGGGGCGCTGCATCGCCCGGTACCCCGAGGCGATCGCCGCCGCGTCCTGGGACTCGATCATCTTCGACACCGGTGCCGATGCGCTCCAGCGCGTGCCGATGCGCGAGCCGCTCCGAGGCACGAAGGAGCACGTGGACGGGCTCCTGGGGCAGGCCGCCGACGCCGCCGAGCTCGTCGAGATGCTCAGGTCGTAGCCCTTCGCGCGGGTAGAATCGCGGGACCGAGCAGCGAAGGTCGGGCGTGCCCGTCGAGCGTGCCAGTCGAACGAGAAGGAGCCGCGGTGCCTCAGGAGCAGGAGCAGAAGAAGACCCAGAAGCGGTCCGGTGGCGGCTCGGACGACGAGGCCGGCCAGGTTTCCTCGGCCGCCAAGGGCGAGAAGCTCAAGGAGGAGATGGACGACATCCTCGACGAGATCGACTCCGTCCTGGAGGAGAACGCCGAGGAGTTCGTCAAGTCGTACGTCCAGAAGGGCGGCGAATGACCGCGGGTTCGCCGTTCCCGCCCGAACCCTCGGGCGGTCCGATCGGCGCGAACCCCAGCTTCTTCGATCTCGTGCGGCGGAACCGTCCCGAGACCCTGGCGCCGGCTCCCGGCACCTCCGATGTCGCGGCGCCGCACGGGACGACCGTGGTCGCGCTGAAGTTCGCCTCGGGCGTGGTGTTCGGGGGGGACCGGCGCGCGACGGAGGGGTTCTCGATCGCCGACGAGAAGATGGAGAAGGTCTTCGCGGCCGACGACTTCTCGGTGATCGCGATCGCAGGCGCGGCCGGGCAGGCCGTCGAGATCGTCAAGCTGTTCCAGCTGGAGCTCGAGCACTACGAGAAGATCACCGGTGACCGGCTCTCGCTCGAGGGCAAGGCGAACCGGCTCGCCCAGATGATCCGCGGGAACCTGCCGATGGCGATCCAGGGGTTGGTCGTCGTCCCCCTGTTCGGCGGCTTCGACGAGCGGCGTGACGAGGGTCGGATCTTCTACTACGACGCCACGGGCGGCCGGTGGGAGGAGGAGGACTTCCACGCCACCGGCTCGGGCGGGCGTCCCGCCAAGAGCTCCTTGAAGAAGCGGTGGCGGGCGGGCCTGGATCGCACCGAGGCCCTGCAGGTCGCCGTCGAGGCGCTGGTCGACGCGTCGCAGGAGGATGCGGCGACGGGAGGCCCCGACCCGTCGCGCGGGATCTTCCCGACCGTGGTCGTGGTGACATCTGCGGGAGCGGAGACGGTCGGGAACGACGAGCTGCGGGCCGCGTACGAACGCGTCGTCGCCGGAGGTGGTGAGAGCACGTGAGCTTCATGCCGTACGTGCCGCCCGAGCAGTTGATGAAGGATCGATCGGACTTCGCGCACAAGGGCATCGCGCGAGGCAAGTCGGTCGTCGGCCTCGAGTGCGCGGCCGGGGTCCTGTTCATCGCCGAGAATCCGAGCGCGACGCTGCACAAGATCAGCGAGATCTACGACCGGATCGCGTTCGCGGGCGTGGGCAAGTACAGCGAGTTCGAGGACCTCCGCATCAGCGGCGTCCGCCACGCCGACCTGCGTGGCTACTCGTACGGCCGGGACGACGTGCGCGCCCGGGATCTCGCGAACGCATACTCGCAGGCCCTGTCGACGATCTTCACCCAGCAGATGAAGCCCTATGAGGTCGAGATCTTGGTAGGCGAGGTCGGCGAGGAACCCGGTGACAACGAGATCTACCACGTCCTGTTCGACGGAACGGTCACCGACGAACACGACCACGTCGCGATCGGCGGCCACGCGGAAGAGCTCTCGAACGCCGTGCAGGCGGCGTTCCAGCCAGGCTGGGACCTGTCCACGGCGGTCCGGGAGGCCGTGAAGGCCCTGTCGACCGCCGAGGGCCGCGAGATCGCGGCCGAGCAGGTGGAAGCCGGGGTCCTGGACCGGACGCGCTCGCAGCGACGGAAGTTCCGCCGCCTTCCCGAGGACGAGGTCGCGCAGATCCTCGCCGGCTGACGCTCCACCCGTTCCGCGGGGGCGAGGCCTAGACTCGACCCGTGGAGCGGCGCATCTTCGGGCTCGAGAACGAGTACGGCGTCACCTGCACCTTCCGCGGACAGCGACGCCTGTCGCCCGACGAGGTGGCCCGGTACCTGTTCCGGCGCGTGGTCCACTGGGGCCGTTCCTCGAACGTCTTCCTCGAGAACGGCGCCCGCCTCTACCTGGACGTTGGCTCGCACCCCGAGTACGCGACACCCGAGTGCGATCAGATCTCGGACCTCGTCGCCCACGACAAGGCGGGGGAGCGGATCCTCGAGGCCCTGCTCGCCGCCGCGGAGGTCCGACTGCACGAGGAGGGCATCAGCGGCCAGGTCTACCTGTTCAAGAACAACACCGACTCTGCCGGCAACTCGTACGGCTGCCACGAGAACTATCTGGTGGCGCGGCAGGGCGAGTTCGCGCGGATGGCCGACCTGCTGATCCCGTTCTTCGTCACGAGGCAGATCTGGTGCGGCGCCGGCAAGGTCCTGCACGGCCCTCGTGGCGCGGTGTTCTGCATCGCGCAGCGGGCCGAGCACATCTGGGAGGGCGTGTCGTCCGCCACGACCCGTTCGCGGCCGATCATCAACACCCGCGACGAGCCGCACGCCGACGCCGAGCGGTTCCGCCGGCTCCACGTGATCGTCGGGGACTCGAACATGTCGGAGTTCAGCTCATGGATGAAGGTGGGGATCACCGACCTGGTCCTGCGGATGGTCGAGGCCAACACGGTGATGCGCGATCTCTCGCTCGAGAACCCCATCCGGGCGATCCGGGAGATCAGCCACGACATCACGTGCCGCAAGAAGGTGCGCCTGGCGAACGGGCGGGAGCTCTCGGCGATCGAGGTGCAGGAGGAGTACTACGAGCGCACCGAGCGCTTCCTCGAACGCCGGGGCCCGGATCCCCAGTCCAAGCAGCTCCTGCAGGAGTGGCGCGAGGCCCTCGACGCCCTGATCCTGCAGGAGCCGGAGCGCCTCGTCCGCAAGGTGGACTGGGTGGCGAAGCAGGCGCTCATCGAGACCTACCGCGAGCGCCATCAGCTCCCGCTGTCGCACCCGCGCGTCGCCCTGCTCGATCTCGCGTACCACGACGTCAACCGGACCCGCGGCCTGTACTACGTGCTCGAACGCGCGGGCAGGATGGAGCGTGCGGTGCCCGAGAAGGAGATCCAGCGCGCGATGCGCGAACCCCCGCAGACGACGCGCGCGAAGCTCCGCGGGGACTTCATCCGCCAGGCGAAGCAGAAGCGCCGCGACTACACGGTCGACTGGGTGCACCTCAAGCTGAACGACCAGGCGCAGCGGACCGTGTTGTGCAAGGACCCGTTCCGCAGCGTGGACGAGCGCGTCGAGCAGCTGATCGCCCACATGTAGGGGCGGTCGGGCGGCCGCCCGCCGTTGGACCGACCCGGGCGCGACCCCGGCCTACGCCTTGTGTCCGATTGCGATGCTCGAGCCGGACGGCGACCATGGACGCCCGATGGCCACGACGACCACGAGGAAGCCGAAGAAGCTCACGCGCATGGATCGTGAGAGCGCGCGGAAGGCCGCGGCGTCGGCCAACGCGTCGATGGACCTCGTCCGCGTAGGTCGCACGGTGCTGACGGTCGTCGTGATCTCGGCTGTCGCGCTCGCTCTGGTGCTGTTCGTGCCGCGAGGCAAGCCCCTGGGCGGACCGCTGCAGGCCGACAGGCTCGAGGGGGCCGCCACGCTGAGCGTCGTCGCCAAGACGAAGGGCAAGCCGGTGACGTTCGGACTGGCCGTGCCCTGGAACGCGGGGTCGGGCATCGCGGAGCTCGAGGAGCTGATCCCGATCGGCGGGCAGGGCATCGACGTGCTCCGTGCCGCGGTCACGCCGCTCGGGAGCGAGCCGGTCCCGACCGCGAAAGGCTTCCCGCCGGACACCGCGGTGCTCGAGCCACTCGAGCACTTCGCCATCCCGCCCGGGACCAGCGACGTCGACGGCTTCCAGATCGTCGTCGGGCTGAAGGGGGCGGGGACCATCCCGGCCTTCGCGCTGGTCTATCGGGTCGACGGGGTTCGGCACGTCGCGCTCCTCGGTCAGGGCGCCGTGCTCTGCCCCAAGGCGTGTGGTGATCAGGAGACGGCCGAGGCAGAGCAGCGCGCGATGTTGGCCCACCTGTCCCCGTTCGTCGGCGCGCCCGCCCGCTAAGCGATCAGCCCGAACCTCGACGCCAGCGGGCCGACCCCGCGGCCATCCTGCCGGCGAGGACGCCCGCGGCCCCGGTGGCCAGGAAGAACGCCGGGTCGTCGGCCGCCGTCCGGCCCATCGACTCCACCTCGACGCCGGCCCGCTCGAGCTCGTCGAGCGCCGGCCGGCCGTCCGCCTCGACGAGCTGGTGCCTCTCCTCCAGCCGGCGTTCCCGCAGCGCGCCCCACACGAGCTCGCGAGCGGGTTCCTCGAGGATCGGGACGGCCACGGTCGCGGCGACCGTGCAGACGCGATCCAGGATCGTGAGCGAGTGGTGGGACACGCCGCGGTGGCGCTCGCGGTCGTCGGCGAACGAGATCCGGAGCGCCGCCACGGGACGCCCGCCGAGGGCGTCCGCCGCGTTCAGGGCGTGGCCGCTCGAGAGCGCGCTGACGCCCCAGGTGGTATCGGTCCCGAGGTTCCCGGGGCCGTCGGCCACGATCACGATGTCCGCGCCGACCAGCTCGACGGCGGCGAGCAGACCCGTCCAGATCGTGACGGCCTCCAGATCTCCTCCGAAGGCCTGCCCGCTCGTGATGAAACCGTCGACCAGCCCGGCGGATCGCAGGCGCGGCACCAGGTTCGAGAGCCGCCCGGGCAGGGACGCCCCGTCGGACATCACGTAGGCCACCGTCCGGGCACCGGCCGCCCGGGCGCCCGCGGCGATCGGCGCGATCATCGAGTGCAGGGGGGCGCAGACGACCGGTACACCCCCCAGACCCGCCGAACCCTCGATCGCGTCCCGATCGGTCTCCTCGACGCTCTGGACGACCGCCTGCAGGGGCGTGTACCGCGCCTTCATCACGCGTCCGGGGTGGCTCGGGTCGACGGGTGCCTGGTCCCTCACGGCGACGACCAGGTGGAATCCGCCCGTCCCCAGGCCGAGCGCAACCCCGGTCGTGTTCAGCACGACACGGTCGCCGGGACCGACGGGCCCGGTCAGGTCGGTGAACGCCACCGCCGGGGCGGTACCCGCCGGGTCGGCGTCCACGTCCACGTCGAGTTCCAGGACGCCCGGACGCTGGGTCCGCACGCCCCGAACGGTGGCGTGACGCAGGCGCACGCCTGAACGGCCCGGCGACATGGCGGAAGTATGATGCCGCGGCCATGCACCCGCTCGAACGCCTGGTGAACCTGGTCGCCCTGCTGCTCGAGTCGCGGACACCGCTCACCTTCGACCAGATCCGCGGCCAGCTTGCCGAGGGTTACGGTCACGAGGACGCCTCCTCCGCCAAGCGCATGTTCGAGCGGGACAAGGACGTCCTGCGGGACATCGGGGTACCGATCGACGTGGTCGCGACCGACGCGTGGGACGTCGAGCATGGATACACGATCGACAAGCAGCGCTACTACCTGCCCGAGATCGCCTTCACCCCGGAAGAGCTCTCCGCGTTGTTCGTCGCGGTCCGTTCGGCCGGCGACATCTCCGCCGAGGACGCCGTCCGCAAGCTGCTCTCCGGGGCCGACCGGGGGATCCTGGCCGGTCTCGGACCGCCGGCGCTCGCCGGGGAGACCGACCCCAACCTCCTGCGGGCGGCGGAGGCGGTCGCCGGCAGCAACCGGGTCCGCTTCTCCTACCGGACCTCGCGTGGCGAACGCTCGGAGCGGATCGTCGACGGCTTCGGGCTCGCCGTCCGGGGCGGCCACTGGTACCTCGTCGGCATGGATCGCGACCGCGGCGAGATCCGGTCGTTCCGCCTCTCCCGGGTCTCCGGCGACGTCGAGATCGTGGGGGAGGGGACCGAGCCGCCCCAGGGGTTCCGCGCCGCCGACCACGTCCAGGCCGGGCCGTGGGGACCCGGCGAGGCTAAGACCACGGCGACGATCGCGTTCGCGCCCGACGTCTCCTGGTGGGCGACGAACGGCGTCGCGGGCGCCGAGCGGGTGAGGTCCCGAGCGGATGGATGGGTCGAGGTGCGTGTGCCGTGGTCGCCGGGGGAGGGACTCGTCTCGTGGATCCTGTCGTTCGGGCCGGAGGCCGAGGTGATCGAGCCGCAGGAGCTGCGCTCGGAGATCGTCGGCCGGCTCGAGGAGCTCCTTGCCTCCTGAGACCCCAGGGCGCGCCGGCCCCGCTCGGAAGGCTCCGGAGAAAGCCTCCGAGCGCCTGCGCCGCCTCCTGACGGTGGTCCCGTACCTCGTCCGCAACCAGGGGACCCGGGTGCCCGACGCCGCGGTCCTGTTCGGGATGGCCGAGCCGGAGCTCCTGGCCGATCTCGACCTCCTGTTCGTGTCCGGCCTGCCTCCCTACGGCCCCGGCGACCTGATCGACGTCGACATCCAGGACGGCCGGATCTGGATCGGCATGGCCGACTACTTCGGGCGCCCGCTCCGACTCACGCGCAGCGAGGCCCTGGCGATCTACCTGCGGGGCACCGTGCTCGCCGGGGCCCCCGGCCTCGAGGAGGCCCCCGCCTTGTCCTCTGCCCTCGACAAGCTGGCGCAGGCGCTCGGCGCGGAAACCCTCGGCGATCTGCCCGAACGGGTCGGTTCGACCGGGGACGGGCGAACCCCGGACACGCTCGGTGAGCTCCGCCGTGCGGCGTCCGAGCGGGAGCGGCTGCGGATCGAGTACTACGCCGCCTCGGGGGCCGAGACCACGGAGCGCGAGATCGATCCCGAGGAGGTCTTCTTCGCGATCGGCAACTGGTACGTGGCGGCGTGGGATCACCGCTCGGACTCCGAACGGCTGTTCCGGGCCGACCGGATCCACGCCACCACCGGGACGGGGGAGAGGTTCGAGCCCAGGGGGCTGCAGGGCGCCGGCCGGCCCCTCTACACCCCGGGCGAGGACGACGTCCGGGTGGTCCTGCGGCTCGGGCCGGATGCCCGCTGGGTCGCCGAGTACTACGAGACCGTCCGGGAGGCCGAGCTCGACGACGGCCGACTCGAGGTGGAGCTCCCGGCTGGCCGACTCGAGTGGCTCGAGCGCCTGCTGCTGCGGGTGTGGCCCGATGCCGAGGTCGTGGCTCCCGCGGAGCTGAACGATCGGGTCCGCGAGCTCGCGGCCCGGACGCGCGAACGGTATGCCTAGGTAGCCCCGTCGTCCGGCTCGGGACTCAAGCGCGGAGCGCCCCTGTCCGATATTCCGGGTGTTATGACGACGATCCGGACGACATGCCCCCGCTGCGGAGAGGTCGACATGGGGCCCGAGTCGATCCTGCTCCAGGTCATGCGGGGTGGACGCGAGGGCACCTACCGGTTCGAGTGTCCGACCTGCATGGAGCCCGTCGAGAAGCGTGCGGACCGCAAGATCGTGGCGCTGCTGGTCTCGGCCGGCGTGGACGTCTCCGGACGCGCTTCCTCGGGCACCGCAGAGCTGTTCGAGCCCGAGACCGACCTCCCGGAGGACCCGCGTGGGACGCTCCCGCTCGGCCCGGCGTTCTCGATCGACGACGTCATCGACTTCCACTTCAAGCTCGAGGACGATCGCTACATCGAGCAGTTCCTCGCCGCGCCGTAGGCGCCGGCACCGACGCTCGGCCCTCGGGTTAGCATCCATCCGTGACCACGACCGCGCTCGTATGGCTCGTCGTCGGCCTCGTGTCGCTGATCGCGGTGCTGGCGATCCTGATCGGCCTGATCCGACACCTCTTCGTGCTCGGACGGGCGCTCGGCCGGTTCCAAGACGAGGTCGGGCCCCTGGCGCAGGAGATCGGAGCGCTCGCGGACGAGGCGTCGACCCGATCCCGCCGCCTGCCTGGCGGACCGAGGTCCGACCGCTGAGCCGAGGCGGCAGTACGATGCCCCATGCGAGGGCCTGCCGCCCCCGCAGCGACCAGCTGGAACGCCACCTGGGGCCCCACCTGGGGCGCCGTCTGGAGCGCACGACGAGATGCTGAACATCGGTCCGCAGGAGCTCCTGGTCATCATGGTCATCGCCCTGCTCGTCGTCGGGCCCCAGCGCCTGCCGGCACTGGGCCGCTCGATCGGCCGGGGCCTGCGCGAGCTCCGCAAGGCCCAGGACGAGGTCAAGCGGACCATCTCGGTGAACCTGAACGACGAGCCGCCGAACGGCAGCTCGGGGCGGCCCTCGCCCGACCGAACGGTCTCCGATCCCGCCCCGGCCGGCGCGCCCGACGCGACGCAGCCACCCGCAGGGTCCGACACGCCTCCGACCGCGTCGGAGCCGCTCCCCGCGAACGAGCTGCGGGAGATCTCCCGGTCGCTCGGCCGGAGCCTGTCGGAGCTCCGTCGGGCCAAGGAGGAGGTCCAGCGATCGTTCCGGGTCGATCTCACCGCCCCCGCGTCCACGCCCACGGCTCCGCAAGCGCCCACATCGCGGCCGGCGCCACCGTCGTCACCCGCACCGCAGGAGGCAGCCGACGACGGGGAGACGTCGCCCGACGGGTCCGGAGCCGGGTGAGCGCGGGCCCGCGATGAAGCTGATCCCGGATCGCCTTCGGCGGCGTTCCGAGCCGGAGCCCGACGGCTCGATGACGCTCGTCGACCACCTCTCCGAGCTGCGGTACCGACTGATCGTCTCGATCTCCGCGATCGCGGTCGGGGCCCTGATCGGCTGGTTCCTGTTCGACCGCGTGCTCAACCTGCTCCTGAACCCGTACTGCGACTACCTGCGGACCGTGCCTCGGGGGATGCGGGCCACGCGCGATTGCGCCTTGTTCTTCTCAGGGGCGCTCGAGCCCATGATCATCAAGCTGAAGCTCGTCGGCTTCCTCGGGCTGTTCATCGCGCTGCCGGTCGTGCTCTATGAGCTGTGGGCGTTCATCGTGCCCGGCCTCACCAGACGCGAACGTCGGATGGCGATCCCGTTCGTCCTGAGCTCGATGGCGCTGTTCGTCCTCGGCGCGCTGGTCGCGTACTGGACCCTACCCAAGGCCCTCAACTTCCTCCTGGGCTTCGCCGGCGACCAGTTCGCGGCCCTGCTCACGGCCGACCGCTTCCTGACCTTCGTGATGCTGGTCGCCCTCTCGTTCGGGCTCGCGTTCGAGTTCCCGATCGCGCTGGTGTTCCTGCTCCTGGCCGGCGTCGTGACCACCCGACAGCTCAGGGATTGGCGCCGGGGGGCGATCCTGCTCATCGCGGTCTTCGCGGCCATCATCACGCCGAGCTCGGACCCCTACACGATGCTCGCGATGACGATCCCCATGGTGCTGTTCTACGAAGCCGCTATCATCATCGGCCGTCTCCTGAAACGCTAGGTGGATCTCGCATGGCGATCAAGGGCAAGAGCAAGGGGCGAAGCACCAAGGCCGTCACCCGCGGGCCGAAGCCCGTCTACCAGCCCGTCAAGAAGTCGCTCTTCGCCAGGCACGAGTTCTGGTTGGTGATCGCCACCATCCTCGGCGTGATGATCGTCGTGGGCCTGGTCGCCGGGTTCGTGGCCGAGCGCAACTCGAGCGCGCAGGACGACCTCGAGCAACGGATGCGGGCCACGATGAACACGTACACGGGCCAGATCGAGCCGGTCCTGACGACGATCGGCCAGGCCCAACCGCCCTCGAGCTTCCTGGCGTTCACGGATCTCACCACGGCGATCGCGACCCTGCAGGCCGAGACCCCGAAGTCGCCCGCGGACCCGCAGGCGCTGCAGCAGACGGCCTCCGACGCGGTGACGTCGGCCAAGACCGCGCTCGAGGCCCTGCAGGCGATCGATGAGACCGCCCTGATCCGGGGCAAGGGCTTCTCCGAGGAGTTCGTCCTGTACGTGATCAACTCCAAGGAGAACCTCGTGCGGGCGATGGTGCTGTACCGGGAGGCCGCGCAGCTGCTCGAGCTGGCGGCCGACGCGCAGGGTGCCGAGCGGGTGGCGCTCGCCGCCCGTGCGCACGCGATCGCGAACGCGGCCAAGGAGACCTTCGACCGCGGGTACGCCGACTACGTGGAGGCGCAGACGAAGGCGGGTGTGTTCGCACCCGCGGCGCCGGGGCTCCCCACCCCGACCGGGGCCTCATGACCGACGGGCTCCTCCTGCTCCACGCCTGGCCGATCGACGCCCGGATGTGGGAGCCGCAGACCGCCGCGCTCCCGGACAGCCTGAAGGTGGCCGCCCCCGATCTCCCGGGCTTCGGCGACGCCGAGCCGGCCGGCGACATCACGACCATGCGCGCGGCCGCCGAGCGGGCCCTCGTGGCGATGCGAGAGGCCGGCCTCGATCGGGCGGTGGTCTGCGGCCTGTCGATGGGCGGGTACGTGGCGTTCGAGGTGTGGCGTCGCGCGAGCGACCGGGTCCTCGGGCTGGTGCTGGCCAACACGCGCGCCGTGGCGGATCCGCCCGAGGCCGCCGCCGCGCGGCGGACGCTCGCCGAGCGGCTGCGGGCGGAGGGCAACGTCGTGGCCGACGAGCCGCCCCCGCTGCTGTCGGAGGGCGCACCGCAGGAGCTCCGGGAACGGGTGCACGGATGGATCCGGGAACAGACGCCGAACGCGATCGCCGCGGCGTTGCTCGGGATGGCCGAACGGCCCGACTCGACGGCTGATCTCGCGACGATCCGGGTGCCGACGCTGGTCCTCACCTCGACCGATGACCGCATGATCGCCCCTGAGGTCTCCGCGGAGATGGCCGGCCTCATCCCCCAGGCACGGCTCGAGACGCTCGAGGGCGTCGGGCATCTGTCGAACCTCGAGGCGCCCGAGGCGTTCCAGGCGGCGCTGCTCGAGCACCTGGCCGCCTGCGGCATCACCTGAGCGCCCCCCCGGCCCCGCGTCCCGAGGTTGGGGGAGGGCGCCCGTAGACTCGGGTCCGTGACCGATCCCGCGCGGTTCGCCGCCCAGTACCCGTTCGCGCTCGACGGGTTCCAGATGCGCGCCATCGAGGCGCTCGACGTGGGCGAGTCCGTGCTGGTCGCCGCGCCGACCGGTTCGGGCAAGACCGTGGTGGCCGAGTTCGCCGTCGATCGCGCGATCGCGCGGGACGGCAAGTGCTTCTACACGACACCGCTGAAGGCGCTGTCGAACCAGAAGTTCGGTGACCTCGTCGCGCGGCTCGGCGCGGCCAAGGTGGGGCTGCTCACCGGCGACAACGCGATCAACGGGGACGCCCCGGTGGTGGTCATGACGACCGAGGTCCTGCGCAACATGCTGTACGAGCGCAGCGACGCCCTCGACGGCCTCGTCACGGTGGTGATGGACGAGGTGCACTACCTCCAGGACCCGTACCGCGGTGGTGTGTGGGAGGAGGTCCTGATCCACCTGCCGCTGTCGATCTCGGTCGTGTGCCTGTCGGCCACGATCTCGAACGCGGAGGAGTTCGGCGAGTGGATCGGCACGTTGCGCGGTCCGACCCGCGTGGTGATCGAGGAGAGGCGCCCGGTGCCGCTCGAGCACCACTACCTGGTCGGGCACGACCTGCACCCGATGCACGTCGCGCAGGGCGGCCAGCTCATCCCGAACCCGTACGTCGTCTCCCTCGATCGTCAGGAGGTGCGCTACAAGACCTCCTATCGACGTGGCTCGGGGACGGCGCAGCACCAGCGGATCGCGAGGCCGCGGGAGGGGCACCGACGCGTGTTCGTCCCACGACGCGAGGACGTGGTGGAGGTCCTCGCCGACCAGGGCCTGCTGCCCGCGATCTACTTCGTGTTCAGCCGTGCGGGGTGCGCGCGCAGCGTCGAGTGGCTCATGGGAGCAGGGGTCCGTCTGACGACGAGCGAGGAGGCCGCCCGGATCCGCACGTTCGCCGAGATGCGCGCAGCCTGGATGGACGAGGAGGACCTGAAGACCCTCGGCTTCTACGACTTCCAGGACGCCCTCGCCGCCGGGATCGCCGCCCACCACGCCGGGATGCTCCCCGTGTTCAAGGAGACGGTGGAGGAGCTGTTCGAGGCCGGGCTCGTCCGGGTCGTGTTCGCAACCGAGACCCTGTCGCTCGGCATCAACATGCCGGCGCGGTCGGTCGTGATCGAGGACCTGTGGAAGTTCCAGGGCGAGCGGCACGAGCTGCTCACGCCGGGGGAGTACACGCAGCTCACGGGGCGTGCCGGGCGACGGGGGATCGACGAGCTCGGGCATGCGGTGGTCGTGCTCCAGCGCAACGTCCCGTTCGAACGGGTGGCGTCGCTCGCGTCGACCAGGACGTACGAGCTCACGTCCTCGTTCCGGCCCTCGTACAACATGGCGGTCAACCTCGTGCGGAACTACACGCGGGACGAGGCCCATCACCTGTTGAACTCGTCGTTCGCGCAGTTCCTGGCCGACCGCGGGGTGGTCACCCTCGAACGAGAGCTCGAACGCGACCGCTCGCAGCTCGCGGGCTTCAGGGACCAGATGCGGTGCCACCTGGGGGACTTCGCCGAGTACTGGGCGCTGCGGGAGAAGGCGACCACCGTCCGGGACGGGTTCCGCAAGGGTCGGGAGCGTGCTCGCGGCGACTCGATCCGGGAGGGCCTGGCGTCGCTGCGGCCCGGCGACGTGATCTTCGTCCCGCGGGCCCGGCGCCGGGGCCTCGCGGTGGTGCTCTCCAGCCGCGAGGGCCGGCCGACCGTGCTCGCGCAGGATCGCAAGTTCTTCCGTCTGTCGGCCAGAGACTTCCAGGACGCGCCCGTCGTCCTGTCGAAGGTCCCGCTCCCGCGCTCGGGGAGCGTTCGGAGCGCGCGGTACCGTCGCGACCTGGCGGCCAAGCTCGTCGCGCTCGACGTCCGTCCTGCCCGCAAGGCTCGGGCGGGGGTGGACGCGCAGGTCGAGCGCGAGGCCGCGAGGTTCGAACGCCAGGCCGAGTCTCACCCGTGCCACGCGTGCCCCGATCGGCCGGTCCACGAGCGATGGGCGATCCGCGGCTCGCAGGTCGAGCAGCAGATCCGCGCCCTCGAGCGGCGGATCCGAACGCGCACCGAGACCCTCGCGCGGCAGTTCGAGCGGGTGTTGGCGGTCTTGGAGGAGCTTGGGTACGTGCGCGGGTTCGCGATCGAGCCGAAAGGCCGGGGGCTCGCGCGGATCTACGGCGAGGGAGACGTCCTGATGGCCGAGGCGCTGGACGAGGGCCTGCTGGACGGGCTCGGGCCGGCAGAGGTCGCGGCGGTGGTCTCGACGATCGTGTACGAGTCGCGCGAGCGCAACCCGAGGATCGGCGAGATGCCGACGCCGGCGTCGGCCGAGCGCTACCGACGGTTCCAGGGGCTCTGGCGCCGGATCCGCGAGGCCGAGGATCGTCACCAGGTCGAGCTCTGCCGCGAGCTCGATGATGGCTTCGCGGCTCCGATCCACCGGTGGGCCGAGGGCGGGTCCCTCGAGGACGTCCTGCGAGAGACCGACATGTCGCCGGGCGACTTCGTCCGGACCTGCAAGCAGGTCCTCGATCTACTCCGGCAGATCGAGGACGTGGCGATCGAGGAGATCTCGGTCGTGGTCCGGCGGGCGCGGGAGGCGGTGGATCGGGGTGTCGTCTCCTACACGGGGGTATGAGCGGCGCGCCCCCATCGAAGCCCCGAAGTAGGATGCGCGCGATGTCGACGCCCTACGGACCGCTCACGGTGATCGTGAACCCGCACGCGGGGCGCCGCCATGTGGGCGACGAGATCCCGGAGCTCGAACGCACGCTGCAGTCCCGAAGCCTGCCGTACCGCCTGCTCCGCACCGAGGGTCGTGGCGACGCGACGCGGTTCGCGCGGGAGGCGCTCGAGGCGGGGGGGCGGTTCCTGGTCGCCGTCGGCGGGGACGGCACGGTGCACGAGGTCGTGAACGGCATGTTCGACGACGAGGGCAAGCCCGTCGTGCCGGACGCCGTCCTCGGCGTGGTTGCGGCGGGGAGCGGGTGCGACTTCGTCCGGTCCTTCGGGCTCCCCGGCGATGCGACGCGCGCCTGCCACCACCTCTCGGGCGACAACACGTACCCGCTCGACGTCGGCATGATCACCTACACGGCGGCCGGCGGCGACCGCGCGATCCGCCATTTCGTGAACGTCGCGGAGGCCGGCCTGGGGGCGGCCGTGGCGGCACGTGCCGAGCGCATGTCGCCGAGGCTGGGCCAGACGAAGTACTTCGTCGGGTTCTGGCTGGAGCTGCCGAGGTTCCGGCTCGCGAACGTACGGGTGCAGGCCGACCGCAAGACGTACGAGGGGCCGGCCTTCCTCGTGGTCGTGGGGAACGGTCAGTACTACGGCGGCGGGATGAAGATCTCGCCCCGCTCGTACCCGGGCGACGCGGTCCTGGACGTGCTCGTGTTCAAGGGACCGAAGTCCGACTCGTTCACGATGATCCCGAAGATCTACCGCGGCGAGCACATCCCGCACGACCACGTCGAGGAGTTCCGCGTGAAGCACGAGCTCGTGATCGACGCCGACCGGCCCCTGCCGATCGAAGCGGACGGCGAGGTGCTCGGGACGACGCCCGCCACCGTCGAGGTCCTCGCCCAACCGATCCACATGAAGCTGTGAACGCGGAGCGCTACGCGGAGCGGCGTCGGCGGACGACCCGCGCCGCCGAGGCCGCCGGGCTGGGGGGGATCCTGGTGTCGCCGGGGCCCGACCTCGCGTACCTGACGGGCCACGCGCCGATGCCGCTCGAACGCCTGACGCTGCTCGTGCTCGCCGTCGGCCGGGACCCCGTCCTGGTGGTCCCGACGCTCGAGCGACCGCTCGCCGGCTCGGCCGTCGGTGCCGTCGGGCTGGAGCTCGCCGACTGGCGCGACGGGTCGGACGACCCATACGAGCTCGTGGAGCGGTTGCTCGCGCCGGGCCGGTACGCCGTGACCGACCGGACCTGGGCCTCGCACCTGCTCGCGCTCGAGGACGCCGCCGGCCGGGTCTTCGTGGCCGCCGGGGCCGCTCTGCCGCTCCTGCGCGCCGTCAAGGACCCGGACGAGATCGAGTTGCTGCGGGCCGCGGGGCGGGCCGCCGACGCCGCGTTCGAGGACGTGGTCGCGTTGCCGTTCGGTGGGCGCACCGAGGCCGAGATCTCCCTCGACCTCGACCGGCTGCTCCGCGCGCACGGGCACCAGCGCGTCGACTTCACCGTGGTGGGCTCGGGGCCCAACGCCGCGTCGAGCCACCACGAGCCGGGCGAGCGGCGCCTCGAGCCGGGGGACGCGGTGGTCATGGACTTCGGCGGGGTACGGGACGATTACTGCTCCGACATCACGAGGACGGTGTTCGTCGGCGAGCCCTCGGACGAGCAGCGGGAGGTCTACGGGATCGTGCGTGCCGCGCAACAGGCGGCGTTCGAGGCCGTCCGGCCCGGGGTGCCCGCCCAGGACGTCGACCGGGCCGCGCGCACGCTCATCGCCGACGCGGGCTACGGCGACCGGTTCGTGCACCGGACGGGGCACGGGATCGGTCTCGAGGTCCACGAGCCCCCGTACATCGTCCAGGGCAACGAGACACCGCTCGAGGCCGGCATGACCTTCTCCGACGAACCGGGGATCTACCTCGAAGGCCGGTTCGGGGTCCGGATCGAGGACCAGGTCGCGGTCACGACCGACGGGGCCGAGCGGTTGAACGAGGCCAGCCGGGACCTGATCGTCGTCGTCTGAGCGGGCGTTCGCGGGACGGCTAGACGCGAGGCCGGACCTTGGTCCCCTCGGGCGTGTCCATCACCTCGAGGCCCATCGCCTGGAGCCGGTCGCGGATCTCGTCGCTCGTCGCGAAGTCCCTGGCGGCCCGGGCCGCGTCGCGCTCGGCGACGAGGGCGAGCATCTCCCCGGTCGGCTCGAACCCCTCGCGGGCGTCGCGTTCGAGGTCGAGGCCCAAGATCTCGTCCCAGGAGGCGAACAGCCCGTACTTCTCGGCGTCGGGCACGGTGGCGCCCACGGTCTCGTTCAGCACCACGAGCGCCCGGGGGAGGTCGAGATCGTCGGCAACGGCGTCGCGGAACCGCGCGTCGAGCGCCTTCGCGGCATCCGAGCGTTCCTCGGTCTCCGGCGCCCAGCTCGCCATCCGACGGCGGAGATCGGTCAGGCGCCGGTGCTGGCCCTCGAGCGCTTCCCAGCTGAAGTCCATCTCGCTCCGGTAGCGGGTGCCGAAGCAGAGCAGCCGATAGGCGAGCGGGTCGACGCCCTGTTCGGCGAGGTCGGTGACGCGGTAGATGTTCTTCGCCGACTTCGCCATCTTCTGGCCGCTCATCTGCAGGAACCCACCGTGCACCCACGTCGTGACGACCCGGTGGCCGACCGCCGCCTCGGACTGGGCGATCTCGTCCTCGTGGTGTGGGAACTTGTTGTCGTTGCCCCCCGTG
Organism: uncultured Actinomycetes bacterium; assembly: GCA_963706005.1. Lineage (GTDB taxonomy): Bacteria > Actinomycetota > UBA4738 > UBA4738 > HRBIN12 > DASSJM01. The sequence goes on along the minus strand of CAVPLL010000005.1, from coordinate 55,927 downwards.
TGGATGTCGAAGCGGTCGCCCAGGTGCTTCATGGACATCGCCGAGCACTCGATGTGCCAGCCTGGGTAGCCGTCGCCCCACGGGCTCGGCCACTTCACGGCGCGGTTGGGTCCCGCCTTCTTCCATAGGGCGAAGTCCTCGGGGTGGCGCTTGGCGGGATCGACCGCCACCTCCTGGCGATGGCCGGCGCGCAGCTGGTCGAGCGTGTTGCCCGAGAGCTTGCCGTATCCGGGGAACGTCGTGACGTCGTAGTACACGGTTCCGTCCACTTCGTACGCGTGCCCCTTCTCGAGCAGCGTCGCGATCACCCCGATCATCTCGTCGATGTGCTCGGTGGCGCGCGGGTACAGGTCGGCGCGTTCGATCCCGACCAGGTCGGAGTCGTCGAGGAACGCGTCCGTGTACTTCTGCGCGATCTCGGCGGCCGACAGGCCCTCGTCGGCCTGGGCGAGCTCCATCTTGTCGCGCCCGGTGTCCGAGACCTCGTCCGTCATGTGTCCGACGTCGGTGATGTTCATGATCCAACGGACCGCGAACCCCTCGAACCTGAGCGCCCGGCGGATCAGGTCGCCGAGCATGAACGACCGCATGTTCCCGATGTGGATGTAGCGGTAGACCGTCGGACCGCAGGAATAGATCTTCACGGTCTCCCCGTCGGCAGGGGAGACGTCGTGGAGCTCACGCGTGAGGGAGTCGTACAGACGCACGGTCACGCAAGCATAACGTCGGCGTCCGCCGGCTCGATGGTTACGGCTGCGTCGGGGCGTCCGGGCGCGGCGGGACCGGACGGTGGCCGTTGCCGCCGCCGGGCCGCCCGTTCCCTCCGGGTTCGAAGCCGTCCCCGTCGTCCCCGCCGGTGACCGGCACCTCGATCGGCTCGCGCTCGCCGAGCTCGGCCATGAGCACCTCGATCTCGTCGCCGACGAGCTCCTCCCGTTCGAGCAGGGCATCGCGGACGCCCTCGACGACGTGACGCTTCTTCAGCAGGAGGTTGCGGACGTTGTCGCGGCAGTCGTTCAAGATCGCGTCGATCTCCTTGCGGCGATCGCCGTCCGACAGCACGACCCCGATCGGATCCATCTCGCCGTAGGGTCCGGGGCCCGACGCCGCGGCCGAGATCAGGCTGCGCCCCATCCCGTACACGCCCACGTACGCGGCGGCGTTGCGGGTCGCGTTCACCAGATCCGACGACGGGCCCGAGGTCGTCTGCCCGTACCAGATCTCCTCGGCCACCAGGCCGGCGAGCGAGACCTGGATGCGCGCAAGGAGCTGCTTCTGGGTGCGCAGGAACATCTCCTCGATCTCCTGCGTCGAGACGAGGCCGAGCGCGGACTCGCGCTTCTGGATCGTGATCACCTGGATCTGCAGCTCCTCGCGCTCGAGGGAGTACGAGGCGACCGCGTGCGCCCCCTCGTGCACCGCGACCATCGCCTTCTCGCGGGGGGAGTACTTGACGGGCTGCTTGAGACCGATCTCCTCGCTCAACTTCGCCTGCCACAGGTCATCCCACCGGAGGGCGTCGCGCCCGTCCTGGAGCGCGAACAGCAGAGCCTCGTTCACGATGTTCTTGAGCGAAGCCGGCGAGTACCCGACGGTCATGCGCGAGAGCTTGGGGTAGTCGATCGGCTCGTGCCGCACCTTCGCCAGGTAGTACTGGAGGATGTCCTGCCGTCCCTCGGCGTCGGGCAGGCCGACGTGGATCTTGCGATCGAAGCGCCCGGGTCGGATCAGCGCCGGATCCAGGGTCGACGCGCGGTTCGTCGCCCCGATCACGAGGATGTTGTAGAAGGGCACCTTCGGCTTGGCGCGGAACGCGATCCGCCGGACATGGCGCCACAGACCCCGTGGCACCGTGAACCCGTCCATCTGTACGAGCAGCTCGTTGATGACGCCCATCCCGCCGCCGCCGCCCATGCCCGCGCCCATGAAGATCCGGTCGGTCGCGCGATCGCCGACCCGGTCCGTCGTCACCGCTCCGCGGGAACCGACGGCGTCGATCTCGTCGATGAAGATCACGGAGCCGCCGTACTTGTCCGACATGACGCGGCCCTTCTTGAACAGCTTGCGCACCTTCAGGTTCCCGATGCCCATGAACATGTTCGCGAAGCCCGATCCCGTCGCGAACAGGAACGGCACGCCGGATGCTCCGGCGATCGCCTTGGCCATCAGCGTCTTCCCGGTGCCGGGTGGCCCCTCGAACAGGATGCCGTGCGGCGGGTACCCGCCCATCTGCTTGAAGTCCTTGAAACCCTCGAAGACCCGCAGGACCTCCTTGGTCGACTCAACGGCCGCGGGCTGCCCCCGCACGTCGTCGAACGAGGTGTCGTACTCGTTCGGGTAGATCACGTAGTCGTTGCCGCGCGACAGGAACCAGAACAGGGCGCCGAACTGCAGGATGATGAAGAAGACCAGGATCAGGGCTTGCAGCATGAACGGCCGCAGTTGGCTGACCACGAGCGACGGGTTGCTGAGCGACTGCCCAGGGGAAAGCCCCATGAAGAGCCAGGCCGCGAACACGTAGATCGTGAGCACCCACGCCGCGCGCTTGAGCCAGCGGCCGTACCGACGGTACTCATCCATGGCGATCGACCTCCCGGGCTCCGATCGTTCGCCCGAGTCTACGCTGCCACCCCCGTCCGCGCCGCTAGGCTCCTGCCGTGCCTCGTGACCCGATCGCCGAGCTCGAGGACGCGCGAGGGAGCGTGCTCGCGGAGGCCGAGCGGTTCGTGGACGAGCTCGAGCCGATCCTCGGCGAGGGCCTGCGGGCGGGGCTCGCGCGCCTGCAGGTCGTGCAGGCCGACGTGGCAGGCCGTCTGGACGCGGGGACCCAGGCTGCCCTGGGGGGCGCTGCGAGCCGGGCGATCGATCTCGGCGTCGCCGAGGCCATCGAGCGGCTGCGCTCGCCCGAGCTCTGGTTGGCGCCGCTCACCGCGCCCGACCTGCCCCCGCGGACCGACCCCGCGCGGCCGCTCGGGATGCCCGAGTGGGTCGCGCGGCTCGGGGGCACCGCACGCGAACGTCCCAAGCTCGGCCCGCTCGACGACATGGCCAACCGCATCTGGGTCGCGATCTCCGCGGCGGCCAAGCCCGTCGACCCGGTGCTGCAGGAGTTCGGGTTCCGCCCGGAGCGCGGGCGCTTGGGTGGGGGGAGCTTCGGGGTCGCGGCGCGGACCCTGCCGCAGCTCGATCCGAGCGGCGCGCTGGGGCGGTGCTGGAAGCGGTACCGCGCCGCGTACGAACGTCTCGTCGCGCTCGCCGCCGCCGACCGCTAGGTCGGAGCGTCCCGTCCCGGACGGAGCGGACGGCCCTCGAACGGCACGGAGAGCACCACCGTCGTGGTGGTGTTCACCTCGGCCTTCTCGCGGAGCGTGCGGATCAGGTCCTCGAGCGCCGTCGTCGTGCGCACCCGTACCTTCAAGATGTAGTTGGCCTCGCCCGCCACGCTCAGGCAGTCGACGACCTCGGTGAAGTCCCGCACGCGCTCGGGCAGGTCGTCGGCCTGCGTCGGGTCGAACGGCGTCACCGCGATCAGCGCCATCACGAACAGCCCGAGCGCCTCGGGGTCGACGATCGCCCGGTAGCCGCGGATCGCGCCGCTCCGTTCGAGCTTGCGGACGCGTTCGTGGACGGAGGAGGCGGACAGGCCCGCACGCCGGCCGATGTCCGCATAGGTCGCCCGGGCGTCCTCCTGGAGCGCCGCGATGATCTCGAGATCGCGTTCGTCCACCACCCGCGTATCGTACGGCCCACCGTGCGGCGGAGCCTGTCCAGCCCGCGACGACCCATGCTCGAACCCCCGCGATGGCCGATTCACGCAGGCCGCCTCGCGCGGTAGAACCTGCGAGCAGTTCCGGATGCGGCTCGACCTCCTCGGAGCCGGGGAGGGCCACGTGGTCGAGACGGCGTCCGTTCCGCGGGTGCGGTTCGTCCGCGTGCGCCGCTCGGGGGTCGAACGGCGGTTCGCGGTGCTCGACCCGCAGGCGCGCGAACGGTACGTGGAACTGGTCGCGGCCGCGGCCGAGGCGATCGAGGCGCTCCTGTCCCCCGCAGTGATGGCCAACCGGATCGCGTGGTGGCGCCTCGAGCCGCCGGAGCTCCGGCTGCGGCCGTGGCGGCTCGAGCGGCGCTTGTTCGCCGCGCGGCTGGCGAGCCTCGCCTCGCGTCGCGGTCCGATCGCGTTCGCGGACGTTCGGCGCTGCTACGCGTCGATCTCGCCCGCGATGGTGGGCCGGGCGCTGCGGCTCGCGGGGGTCGGGACCGCGGACGCGGTCGAGGGCTTCCTGGGCGGACTCCAGGCCCTCGGCGTCCGCGGGCTGCCGGTCGGCCCGGACGCGTCCGCCGTCCTCGCGAACGCCGTCCTCGCACCGGTCGACCGGGCGTTGCGGGACGCCGGGATCGAGCACCTGCGCTGGGTGGACGATGTGGTGCTGCGCGGCGTCGACCCGCAGGAGGCCGTGTCCGTGTTCCGGCGAGCGCTCGCCGAGCTCGACCTCCGGCCGAACGAGCGCAAGACCCGGGTGGTCCTCGACCCTGCGTCGTTGCGGGGCTGGGTGTCCGCCGGGCGGTGATACCGGGGACGGGCCGCCGCTCCCGGCTGGGCTAAGCTCGCCCGGCGATGAAGACGCTGTACCGTGCCTCCCGCGTCCACACCCTGTCCTCCCCGGCGGTGGGGGAGTGGGTGCTGGTCGACGGGCGTCACGTCGAGCGCGTGGGCATCGGGGAGGTCCCCGGGGCCGACCGCGTCGTCGACCTGCCCGGGACGACGATCCTGCCGGGCTTCGTCGACACCCACGTGCACCTTACGGGTACCGGCGTGCACCACCAGGCCCCCCAGCTCGCGTCGGCATCCTCGGCGGCGGACCTGCTGGCCGTCGTCCGCGAGATCGCCGCGACCCGGGAGGGCCCGGTCTACCTCCACGGCTGGGACGAATCGGGGTGGCGGGACCGCACGCTGCCGACGCTCGGTGAGCTGGACGCCGCGACCGACCGCCCCCTGGGCCTGTCGCGCATCGACGGGCACCTGGTCCTCGTCAACACCGCGGCCCTGCAGGTGATCGAGGCGGCCGGGGAGCTCGGGTTCGGGACCGATCACGCCGGCGCGCCGGACGGCCGCCTCACCGCCAAGGCCGGCCAGGTCGCGAAGCGATGGTTCTCGACCAACCTGTCCGAGCACGACGTGGAGGAGCTGCAGCTCGAGGCCGCGAGCCTGGCGGTCGCCCACGGCGTCACGACGATCCACGAGATGTCCATGCCGGCCGAACGCGGGATGCGCGACCTCGAGATCCTCCTCGCGCACCGGACCCGGCTGCCGCTCGACGTGGTGAGCTACGTCGCGACGACGAACATCTCCACGGTCATGGATCTCGGGTTCCCCCGGATCGGAGGGGACCTGCCCGTGGACGGGTCGATCGGGGCCAGGACGGCGTTCGTCTCCGGCGGTTTCGTGGACCGCGATGGCGACCCGGGCGGGTACTTCGCCGACGACGAGCTCGCCCAGTACTTCCACGACGGTCACCTCGCCGGGCTCCAGGTCGGCGTGCATGCGATCGGCGACGCCGCGGTCGAACAGGTGGTCACCACCTGGGAGCGTGTCTACCAGTCGCTCGACTCCCGGCAGCGCCGGCACTTCCGGGCCAGACGCCACCGCATCGAGCACTTCGAGATGGCGAGCCTCGACGTGATCGAACGCGCCGCGATGCTGGGCCTCGCGATCAGCGTGCAGCCAACCTTCGACGCCCGGTGGGGGTTCCCCGGGGGCCTGTACGAGCAGGGCCTCGGCCCCGAGCGCGCCGCGTCGATGAACCGCTTCCGCGACCTCCTCAGTCGCGGGATGGAGCTCGGGGCCGGCTCCGACTCGCCGATCACCACGATCGATCCCCTCGTGGGCGTGGCGGCGTTCGAGGGTCACCACGACCCGTCCCAGCGTCTCGGGCGCGAGGAGGCGGTGCGGGTCTTCACCCTCGGCAGCGCCCGGCTCGCGCACCAGGAGGACAAGAAGGGGAGCCTCGAGCCGGGCAAGCATGCCGACTTCGCCGTCTACGACGCGGACCCCCTCGAGGCGCCCTCGCTCGAGGACGTGCGTCCGGTGCTCACGGTGAGCCTCGGCCGCGACGTCTACGCAGCATGACACCTGCGCGTTTGACACCGCGGCGGCCCGGCGTAGTATCCGGCGTTGCGTCGGTCGCTCCGGCGGCGGGCGTACGGAGGACCCAAGAGGCTGAGTAGAGAACGCGGCGCCCCGGCGCTGCGGCCCCAAAGGTCTCTTGGGTCCTCATGTCGTTCCCCCTCCAACCCTCGCGCCGAAGGGGGCATGATCGGTGCCTGGCGACCCCGATCCGTACCGTACCCCGTTCGACGGGCCGCTACGGGAATGAATCCGCCGCACGAGGCGTTGTTGGCCGGAGCACTTGTCAGGAAGATGCGCGGCAGTACAATCCCCCGGCCGAAGAGAGGGAACGCTCGTGGAGGACCTCGAGGACACGCTCGAAGACGAAGAGGTCGACGAGGAGGGTGCCGAGCCCGGGACCCCCGACGAGGACGCCCCGCCGTCGCCCACACCGGCGACCGCCGCCGGTGACGAGGACGTGGAATCGATCCAGGACATCCTCGTCAAGCAGGAGGCCCGCTCCGAGGAGGCGGAGGAGACCGAGGAGGATTCGGTCCTGACCCTGTCCCGTGAGGAGCGCCTCGAGCCCCTCGCGGTGAAGGTCGTGCCTCCCCAGCCGACCGAGTTCATCTGCTCCAACTGCTACCTGGTCAAGCACCGGAGCCAGCTGAAGGACAAGGCGAAGATGCTCTGCCGGGATTGCGCCTGAGCCCCAGCGGGCTCCGGCTCCCGTACGCCCTCCTGATCGCCGCGGCCGCGGGCGCGCTCCTGTCGGTCTCCTTCCCGCCGGCGGGGGTCTGGCCACTGGTCTTCCTCGCCCCGATCCCGCTGCTCTGGCTCGTGCGCGGCTCGCGACCCGGCCGGGCGGCGTTGTGCGGGTTCGCGTTCGGTTCCGCGTACTTCGGCGCGCTCCTGTACTGGATCCTGCTGTTCGGCGAGCTCGGATGGGCGTCGCTCGTCCTAATGTCGGCAGGCTTCATGGCGGCCTTCGGCGCCCTGGCGCCCGCCGTGTGGCGCCGGGGCCATCCGCTGCTGGGGACCCTGGGACTCGCGGGGCTGTGGACGATCGCCGAGTGGCTCCGGGGCATGGTTCCCCTCGGCGGGTTCGGCTGGGGCCAGCTCGGGGCGACCCAGGTGGACGCCCCGGCCCTGCCGCTCGCGTCGATCGGCGGCGTCTGGGCGCTGTCGTTCTGCGTGATCGTGGTCTCGGGTCTGCTGCTGCTCGCGTTGGAACGGTGGGGGAGCGGTCGCAGGGTCGGGGCCGTCGGACTCGCGGCGTGCGCGATCGGCCTCGCCGTCGTCCCGGCCGCCATCCCGGTGCCTGCCGCGGACGGGCGCGGCATCGACGTGGCGACCATCCAGGTCGACGTGGCGTCGGTCCAGGACCTCACCGGGGCCGAGGAGGATCTGGCGGTGGCGCAGCTGAACATCGACCGGCACCTGGCGCTCGCGCGGGACCCGCCCGACCTGGTCGTGTGGGGGGAAGGCGCCCTCGACCCCGGCGTGACGAACGATCCGGCGGCCATGCGCGCGGTGGGCGACGCGATCGCCTCGGTCGGAGCGCCCACGATCACCGGCGCCGTGATCGACGATCCGGACGGCACCGAGCACACGGCGACGCTCGCGTTCGATGGGACGGGCGCGGTGGTCGACCGCTACGAGAAGGTGAAGCTGGTGCCGTTCGGCGAGTACGTGCCGTTCCGGGACGAGCTCGGCTGGATCTCAGCGATCGACCAGGTCCCGGTGGACCGGACGCCGGGCGACGCCGTCACGCTGATCTCCCTGCCGGGCCTCCCGGGGATCGGCACCCCCATCTGCTACGAGAACAGCTTCCCGTCGATCGACCGGCAGATGACGCGCGAGGGCGCGGGCTTCCTGACCGTCGTGATCAACAACGCCTCCTACCGGCACACCGCCGCGTCCGAACAGCACCTACAGATGAGCCGGCTGCGGGCGGTGGAGAACGCGCGGTGGGTCGTGCACGCGGCCGTCTCGGGCATCAGCGCGTTCATCGACGAGCGGGGTCGCGTCGTGGACTCGCGCGGGCTGTTCGAACCCGCGACGATGAGGGCGGTCGTGCGGACATCGGACCGCCGAACCGTCTACACCCGGCTCGGGGACTGGGTCCCGTGGGGCTCGGTCCTGCTGGTCCTCGGGCTCCTCGCGCTGCCACGGGAGCGCCGGCGGCCCCTGCGGCAGCCGGGACCCCTGCCCGAACACCCCAGGATCTTGGTCATCCTGCCCACGTACGACGAGCGCGCCACGATCGAGACGGTGCTCGACGGGCTGGCCGCTACCGGGGCCGGGCTCGACGTCCTCGTGGTCGACGACGGCTCCCCCGACGGCACGGGCGAGATCGTGCGCGAACGATCGGACACGGATCCGCACGTCCACCTGGTGGAACGACCCCGCAAGTCCGGGCTCGCGAGCGCCTACGCCGTCGGCTTCGAGCGCGCGATCTCCGAAGGTTACGACCTGGCCGTCGAGATGGACTCGGACCTGTCGCATCGGCCCGACGAGCTGCCGAGCCTCCTGGAGGCGGCTGGCCGGTACCACCTGGTGATCGGGAGCCGCTACGTCCCGGGCGGCTCGGTCACCAACTGGAGCCGCCCCCGCGTGGCCCTGTCGAAGGCGGGGAACCTGTACGCGAGGTGCTGCCTCGGCTTCGGGATCCGCGACGCGACGAGCGGGTTCCGCGTCTACCATCGCGAGGCGCTCGAGGAGATCACGGCGACGGCCATCCGCTCGGACGGATACGGCTTCCAGATCGAGCTCGTGTACCGGGCGTGGAACCTCGGTCTGTCCGTCGGCGAAGCACCGATCTCGTTCAGGGAGCGGGAGCACGGCCAGTCCAAGATCAGCCGACGGATCGTGGTGGAAGCGCTCTGGCTCGTGACCCAGTGGGGGCTGCGAGCCCGCTTCCGGCCCCATCCCGGGTCCTGACCCCTGCGCTCACGACGCCGGGAACGTACGTTATGACAAGTTAACTGATGTCTCCCAACAGCAACACCCCCCCAAACCCCTCCTCCAGGGCCCACTCCGGCCGAAGAAAAACGTGGTTGTTGTTTCGCCTCAGCCAAACTTAGACTCTCGCCTGGATCGGAGGTCCGGGGGACGATCCGGTTGACGTGGGTGAGGACGAAAGGCCTAGTCGAAGAGCAAGACCTTCGGCTGATGGTGTAGCCCGCACCCGCTCATAGAATCGCCATTGGTGGGACTGGAGTTTCCGGAGAACGCACCGGTCCGGGAACGCGACGGGAGGTAGGAACGGATGCCGGCACACCGAAGGAACACGCAGAGCAGTCGGCGACTCACGACGGCAGGCCTGATCGCCGTCTCGGCCGCCACATTGCTGATGATGGCCTGGGCGATCTTCCCCACCGCCGCCTTCGCAAGCGCCGAGCAGACCCCCTGGGTCGGCAACGGTGGCAACAACCTCCCGTGCGAGGGCGGGACGACGCTCTGGATCCTCGCAGGCTTCGGGAATCTCGATCCGGGCGACGTGACGAACGTCGTTCTGCACGTGAACGGCAGCGACGTCACCATGAGTGCGAACGGCAACAACTTCAAGGCGTTCGTCTCGGGACCGGGTACATCTGTCCAGACCACCGACGCGTCCGCCACGTGGAACTGGAACGGCGAGGGAGAAGCCCCGACCCCGATCCTCACGATCTCCCATTGTGAGGGCGGGACGTCGACCACCACGACCAAGACCACCACGACCCCGCCGACCACCACGACCAAGACCACCACCACGGAGACCACGACTCCGCCGACCACCACGACCAAGACCACCACGACGGAGACGACCACGACCAAGACCACGACCCCGCCGACCACCACGACCAAGACCACCACCACGGAGACCACGACTCCGCCGACCACCACGACCTCGACGACGCAGACGACTACTCCGCCGACCTCGACGACCTCGACGACCTCGACGACCTCGACGACCTGCGACGACCTCGACGACCTCGACGACCGCGACGACTGCGACGACGACCCCGCCGACCACCACGACCTCGACGACTGAGACGTCGACCACGACGGAGTCCCCCACCGTGAGCCCGACGACGGTCACGCCGTCGAGCTCGACGACCCCCCCGGAGGTGTCCCCCACCACGGTGACCCCGGGCGGCACGGCCTTCACGGGCGTCGAGAACGTGGTCCCGCTCGGCGCGATCGCGTTGATCCTGATGACGAGCGGCTCCGGCCTCCTGTGGGCGGGCGCCCGACGTCGCCGCGGCGACCCTGACGACGAGGAGTAAGCGCCAAGCGGCCAGACTCTGATCGCACGAAAAGGCCCCGGGCAAGAACCGGGGCCTTTTCGCAACGCTCCTCTCGTAACCCGGGGAGGTTCCCTTTCGGTGAATCCCCCAGCTGGACTCCGGGGCCACGGTTCCTGACTAGGCCGAAAGCCCTATGCCGAGCAATGACCGTTCGGCCGATGAAGTAGGCCGGTCTGGGTACGTAGACTCGCCATGAGGGACAGGGCTATCCCCCACGCTCGAGTCAGGGCACATCGAGGAGGACGGACCGATGCCGGGACCGCACCGCACGATCAGGAGCGACAGGCGCCTCAGCACGGCGGGCCTGGTCGCAACCACGACCGCCACGGTGCTGATGATGGCGTGGGCGATCTTCCCGAGCTCGGCGTTCGCGGGGGATCCGCCCGGGACCGTCGGGAGTCCCTCGGATCCGACGAAGAAGGTGGACATCTGTCACGCGACGGACTCGGATACGAACCCCTACGTGACCAACCAGCCGAGCGCGAACGGGACCGTCTCTGGCCACGACGGTCACGATGGCCCGGTCTGGCCGAGCAAGGATGCGAACGGCAAGTGGGGTGACATCATCCCGCCGTTCTACTTCGACGGGAACAACGACGGAGACGGCGCGGATCCCGGGGAGTTCTACGCGGGCCAGAACTGGACGGCCGACGGCATGACGATCTTCGACGATGGCTGCAACATCCCACCGTGCTTCCCGACGGGAACGACCACCGTCTTCGCCACGTCGACCGCTCCGACGACGACGCGAACGGTCACCACCACGGTCACCGAGATCTTGACCACGACCGCCACGACGACGGCGACGGTCACGGCGAGCGGCGACGGGCCGGATAAGGCTCAGGGCGAACCGAACGGGGCCCTCTCTCCACAGGTGAACTGCACGACGACACTCGTGACGACCACGACTCCGACGGCGACGACCACGAAGACGAACACGACCACCCAGACGACGGGCACGACGACCACGGCGACGACGACCGTGCCGCAATGCCCGAACGGCACTTCGACGGTTTCCACCACGACCACGGCGCCGACCGTCACGCAGACGACGGGCACGACGACCACGGCGACCGTGACGGTGACGACCGACGCACCGGAGGCGCCGAGCAGCGTCGGGTCGGCCGAGTTCTTCGACGAGGCCGTTCCGGATCCGTGCGTCACGACGACGACCGATACGACCACGCCGACCACGACCGAGACGACGACCAACACCGAGACCACGACGACGTTCGTCCCGCTCTGTCCGAACGGTCATACGACCGTTACCAAGACCGTCACCGATCCCCCGGTCACCGAAACCACGACCACGACGGTCACCGTGACCGCAACGGCCACGGTTACCAACACCTTCACGACGACCACGCTCGGGCCGGCGCCGGCGCCCGGGTTCGATCAGGTCGCCACGGTGCTCGACCCGCCGGATTGCACGTCGACCGAGACCACGACGACCACGCCGACCAAGACGACGACGGCGACCGAGACCACCACGGTCACCGACACCACGACGACGAACACGACGACGACCCGGACCACCGAGACGACGACCCCGCCGACCACCACGACCTCGACGACGCAGACGACCACGCCGCCGACCACTACGACCCCGCCGACCACCACGACCTCGACGACTGAGACGTCGACCACGACGGAGTCCCCCACCGTGAGCCCGACGACGGTCACGCCGTCGAGCTCGACGACCCCCCCGGAGGTGTCCCCCACCACGGTGACCCCGGGCGGCACGGCCTTCACGGGCGTCGAGAACGTGGTCCCGCTCGGCGCGATCGCGTTGATCCTGATGACGAGCGGCTCCGGCCTCCTGTGGGCGGGCACCCGGCGCAGGCGAGGTCAGAGCCAGGGCGACGAGGACTGACCGGACGGACGACGACGGACGGAAGTAGATCGGGAGGGATACACGGAAAGGCCCCGGGTTCGTCGGGGCCTTTCCGCTTCCCGGTGGTCCTCAGCCGTAGAAGATGACCGTGATCCAGATCCGGTCGTCCGCGCGGACGATGCCCACGGCGGCGTGGTCGTAGATCTTGCGGAGGATGTTCTTGCGATGGTCCGTGCTCGCCATGAAGGCGTCCTCGAGGCTCTCGAGAGAGCCGCCGACGCCGACGTTCTCGCCGCCCAGCTGCCACTGGTACCCGTCCAGGGCCGCCCGCAGCTGGTCGGCGGTCGAGTGGTAGATGTAGCCCTTGTCCGCCATCGCCTGGCTGTGGGACTTGGCGTACCTGGCCAGGCGGGCCGCGAAGGCGAGGTCCCGGCGGTCGTGATGCTCGCGGTCGGTGTTCGTCAGCGCGAGCATGTGGCGCCTTGGCCCGAGCTTCTCCTCCCCCACCGCCGTGCCGCCCACGGCTCCGAGGAGCAGGAGCCCGGACACGAGGAGGGCCAGGAGGCCTCCGAGCCTCCGGCCGCCGCTGGGTGTGGCCATGTCGAACCCCCCGACTCGCGGGTCCCGTGGGGGCCCGAGCCCAGGGGGCTCGGATCCTTCGGTAGCTCGGCCACCTCCCTCCCGACTTCGAGGAGGCCCGGAGCTTTGCGTCCCGCCGTTGCCGGCGGTTTGCCTTTCTCGGGACCGACCCTTTCCGTTGCTTCAGCGTCGGTATCGGCTCCTCGGTGGGCCCGCTTGAGCGCTCCGTAGTCATGGATGACTAGGCTCGCATGGTCCCTTCGGGAGCCCTTGTGCCTGAGGCGGATCGGCCGCGGCTACCAGCGGAGCGTGAGGTGGCGCGCCGCCCGAGCCTCGTCGAGGCGGCGCACCGGTGTGGTGACGGGCGCCTCGTGCAGCAGGTCCGGGTCCTCGTGCGCCTCCCGGAAGGCCTGCAGGAGGGCGTCGGCGAAGGCGTCGAGCGACTCCTTCGTCTCGGTCTCGGTGGGCTCGACCATGAGCGCCTCCTCGACCACCAGGGGGAAGTAGACGGTCGAGGGGTGGTACCCGAGATCGATGACCCGCTTGGCAACGTCCATCGCCCGGATCCCGGTGGCCTCCTTGAGCGGTCGCGCCGTCGCGACGAACTCGTGCATCGGCCTGCCGTCGGGATGTGCGAGGGGGAACGCCTCCTTCACGCGCTCGGCCAGGTAGTTCGCGTTCAGCACGGCCCGCTCGGCGACCTCCCGCAGGCCGTCTCGGCCGTGGAGGAACACGTACGCATACGCGCGAACCAGCACCCCGAAGTTGCCGAGGAACCCGTGCATGCGACCGATCGAGTCGGGAGCGTCGTGGTCGAGTCGGAAGGCCCCGCTCTGGTCGCGCTCGACCCGCGGGACCGGCAGGAACGGAACCAGCTCCTCGGTCACGCCGACGGGCCCGGCACCCGGCCCTCCCCCGCCGTGCGGCGTCGCGAAGGTCTTGTGGGTGTTGATGTGGACGATGTCGAAGCCCATGTCGCCCGGCCGGCACCGGCCGAGGATCGCGTTCAGGTTCGCGCCGTCGTAGTAGACGAGGCCGCCGATCCGGTGCACCGCCTCGGTCACGCGCTCGATCTCCTCCTCGAACATCCCGAGCGTGTTCGGGTTCGTGAGCATCAGGCCGGCGACGTCCTCGTCGATCAGCTTCTCGAGCGCCGAAACGTCCACCAGACCACGGGCGTCGCTCGGGACGTGGAGCGCCTCGTAGCCGGCAAGGCGGACGCTGGCGGGGTTGGTCCCGTGCGCCGAGTCCGGGATCGCGACCCGACGTCGCTGCCGCCCCTGCTGCTCGTGGTGGGCGCGCATGATGAGCAGGCCGGTGAGCTCACCGCACGCCCCGGCGGGCGGCTGCAGGGTCGCGCGCGCCATCCCGGTGATCTCGCAGAGCGCACGCTCGAGCCGCCACAGGAGCTCGAGCGACCCCTGGACCGAGTGGTCGGGTTGCTGGGGGTGGGCGCGCTGGAACCCGGGGAGCTGCGCCACGCTCTCCGCGATCTTCGGGTTGTACTTCATCGAGCACGATCCGAGCGGGTAGAAGCCGGTGTCCACGCCATAGTTGCGCTGCGACAGACGCGTGTAGTGGCTGACGAGGTCGCGCTCGGCGATCTCGGGCAGGCCGGCCGCACCCTTCCGGGCCTGGTCGGACGGCACGGCCACCTCCGGGACGTCGAGCTCGGGCAGGCTGAACGCGCGGCGGCCGGGCCGGGACAGGTTCATCAGCGTCCCCTGCCGATCCGGGGGATCACCCACGCGGACCGGGGATCCGACGCGAGGCGGCGCTGCCCCGCCGGCCGGCGATGCGTCCTCGCTCACGCGAGCACCTCCTTCAGCGCCATCGCGAGCCCGTCGATCTCCTCGCGCGACCGGCGCTCGGTCACGGCGACCAGGAGCGCGTGCCCATCGGCGTCGGGCAGCGGCACCCCGGCCAGGTACCCACGTTCGATGAGCGCGTCGCGGACCTCGTCCGCCGGGCGAGGCAGCCGGATGGGGAACTCCTTGAAGAACAGCGCATCGCCGAACAAGGGGGCGACGCCCGGGACCTCGCACAGGCGCTCGGCGGCGTAGGCGGCCTTCGAGGCGCACTGCCGCCCGAGCTCCTCGAGCCCCCGCGGCCCGAGCCACCCGAGGTAGACGGTGGCGGCGATCGCCATGAGCGTCTGGTTCGTGCAGATGTTCGAGGTCGCCTTCTCGCGCCGGATGTGCTGCTCGCGCGCCTGCAGCGTGAGCACGTATCCGGTCCGCCCGTCCACGTCGAGCGTCTCTCCCACGATCCGTCCGGGGAGCCGCCGGACGTCGTCCAGGCGCGTCGCGATCACGCCGAGGTACGGGCCCCCGTGGTTCAGGTGGTTGCCCAGGACCTGTCCCTCCGCCACGGCGATGTCGGCACGCAGGTCGCCCGGAGGCGCGAGCACCCCGAGCGAGAGCGGATCGAACACCTGGATCGCCCGGGCACCGCCCGCGTGCGCCGCGCCGAACAGGTCGCGGGCGGGCTCGAGCAGGCCATACGCGTTGGGGTGTTGGACGATCACGCACGCGACGTCGTCGGTCACCGCGGGCTCGCCGCCGCGCCCGTCGACCACCCCGAAGACCTCCGGCTCGTACCCCGCTCCCCTACCGTAGGTCCGGAGCGTCTCGACGTACCGGCGATCGAGCCCCTCGCTCACGAGCACCCGGTCGCGCCCCGGTGACGAACGCGCGAGGTTCACGGCCTCCGCGAGGGCGGTCGCGCCGTCGTACAGGGAGGCGTTCGAGACCTCGAGGCCGGTGAGCTCGCAGATCATCGACTGGTACTCGAACAGGGCCTGCAGCACGCCCTGGGAGAGCTCGGGCTGGTAGGGCGTGTAGGACGTGTAGAACTCGGACCGGCCGGCGAGGGCCCAGACGACGGCGGGCACGAAGTGGTCGTACGCGCCCGCGCCTGCGAAGCAGACCAGGTCCTCGGCCGAGCGGTTGCGACCGGCCAGCGCCTTCAGGTCGGCGAGGATCTCCATCTCCGAGACGCCCTCGGGGACGTCCAAGGGCCGGTCCAGCCGAATGGTTTCGGGGATCCGGTCGAACAACTCGTCCACGCTCGACAGGCCGATGGCCTCGAGCATCTGGTCGACGTCGTCGTCCGTGTGCGGCGCGAACCTCATGCCGGATGGTGAGTCTAGCCGGAAGGCGCGGCGAGGCCCCTCAGCCCGAGACGTCCTCGAGGCCGTACTTGGAGACCAGGGAGAGGTAGTCGCGCTGGTAGAAGATCTTGCAGTTCACACCCGGGTACAGCTCGCGCAGGCGGCGGACCTTCCGGTTCTTCTTGGTGACGAGCCGCTGGTTGAGCGTGGTGATCTCGATGTAGAGGTCGTACATGGGTAGGTAGAAGTCCGGGGTGAAGCGCTGGACGACGTTGCCGTCCCGGTCCCACTCGAGATCGAACGACGTCGGCTCGTATGCCCACTCGATCTGGTAGAAGTCCAAGAGCTGGGCGAACTGGCGCTCGCTCGCGTGCGCGAACCGAACGGTGTCGCTCGGCAGGGCCGGGGTCTCGGCCGCCGCGCCCTCGGTCACGCGCCTCCGGCCGCCCGGGCGCTTCGACCCTTCTTCCCGGCGTTCTTGGCCAGAGTCCCTTCGAGGTCCGTCCATACCTTGTCGACGGCGATCGCGAAGACCCCCTGCCCGCTCGCCAACAGGTCCACGACCGCCTCGGGGGACTCCACCTGGTAGATACGGTGGCCGTCCGACACGAGGGTCGTCCCCAGGGCGGGCTGATCCAGGCCCCGCAGGGTCTTCATCGCCTTGCGCACCTGCTGGAGGTTCACGCCACTGTCGAGCATCCGCTTGATCAGGCGGAGCATCGCGAGGTCCTGGAACGAGTACAGGCGCTGGGACCCCGAGCCCTTTGCGTCCCTGACCGAGGGCCGGACCAGGCCCGTCCGGGCCCAGTAGTCGAGCTGTCGGTAGGTGATCCCGACGATGTTGCAGACCTCGGGGACGCGATATCCCTGCTCAACCATCACAACTCCGTAATTACGTGGGCGTCGGCAGCCTAGGACCGGGCTCTCGCGATGTCAATCACCCGCGTTCGTCCCCCGTCGACGCCTGTAGGCCGGATATCCCACGTCCGTCGGGAGTTTGGTCCTAGGGTGACCTGGCGACATGACGGGCGCACGTTCGGGCGCTAACGTGCGCCGTTCCGCGACGAGCCTGCGAGGGGGTGCTGCGGATGGGAACGCGCTTGTTCACTCCGCGACGGACCGTGGTCCTCACGCTGTCGACGATCCTGGCGCTCTTCGTCGCGTTCGCACCGGTTGCGCATTCGGACACCGGATACCGTGCCACGCTCCTGCGGCTGGTGAACGCCACGCGGGACAAGCACGACCTGCACAAGCTGCGGGTCGACACGTCGCTCGCACGGAGCGCGATGCGCCACACGCGCCGCATGATCGACAAGAACGCGATCTACGACCCGCGCAACCTCACGAAGATCCTCCGGCACGAGCCGTGGGACGACGTGGGCGCGAGCGTCGTCGGGTGCGCCGACACCCTCCGCGCCCTTCATCGAGCCTTCATGCATCACGCCGCGCATCGCGAGATCCTGTTGAACCCCAAGCTGCGACGGATCGGGATCGGCGTGGTCAAGGTCGACGCGAAGAATGCCTGTGGACGGCACTGGTTCTGGACGACCGAGCTGTTCTACGGATAGGTCGCTACTCGAAGTCCTCGGGCGTGACGTTCTCGAGGAACTCGCGGAACTCCTGCAGCTGCTTCTCCTCCTCTTCCCCGCCGTCGGCAGGGATGAGGATCGACGCCTCCTCGAGCACCTCCTCGTTGGCGAAGATCTTGCACCCCAGACGGACCGCGAGCGCGATCGCATCCGACGGCCGGGACGAGATCTCGAAGCTGGAACCGTTGCGCTGCAAGCCGATCACGGCGTGGAAGACACCGTCGCGGAGCTCGGTGATCGTGATGCTCGAGACCTGTACCGACATCTCGTCGAGGATGTTCTTGAGCAGGTCGTGGGTCATCGGCCTCGGCGTCACCAGACCTTGCTGGCCGATCGCGATCGCCTGCGCCTCGGACTGACCGATCCAGATCGGGAGGAACCGCTCGCCCTCGGCCTCTCGCAACAGGACGATGGGCGAGTTCGACGGGAACTCGATCCTGACGCCGGCCACGGTCATCTCGATCATCGGACCCAACCGACCGTACACCGGCCTCCCCGGACCGGCAACCTAGTCCTTCGTCGTCGCCCGCCACGCCCCCCGGCTAGCCCTCCGCGGGAACGGGTCCGACGTCGGGCAGGTACGGGAGCAGCAGATCGGGATCCGCGCGGAGCGCGTCCATGTCGTGCACGGCGAGGATGTCGGGGACGTTTCGGAATCGCTCCTCGAAGTCCAACCCGTACCCCACCACGAACTCGTCCGGACAGTCGAACCCCCGGTACCGGATCTCGAGCGGGACGATCCGCCGAACGCTCTTGTCCAGGAGCGCACACACCTCCACCGATGTCGGTTCTCGCGACTCGAGCACGGAGATCAGGTACGACAACGTGAGGCCCGTGTCGACGATGTCTTCGACCACGATCACGTCGCGGCCGCCGATGTCGTGGTCGAGATCCTTGACGATGCGTACGCGTCCGAGCGACTCCGTCGCACCGCCGTATCGGGAGATGGACATGTAGTCGATCGCGAGCGGGAGCGCGATCTCACGCATCAGGTCAGCGAGGAACACCGAGCCGCCCTTGAGGACCGAGATCAAGACGGGCGCGCGCCCCTCATAGTCCCCGGTGATGGTGCGGCCAAGCTCCTCGATCCGCCGGCGGATGTCCTCGCGCCCGAACTCGACGCTGACGACGTCCGACACCGCCGCCGATCGTAGCAGCCGCCTAGCCGAACAACGCGTCGAGTACGGCCCCGCCTGCGTCCACGAGGGCTCCGGCGGCGCGCGTCCACCAGGCGCCGGGCTCCGGCGGCGGCGGGGCGGGCACGCCCGTGACGACGAGCGGCACCTGCCCGAGGGCTCGTCCGCCCGCCGACACCCGGACCACACCGATCGCCTCCCCGCGCGCGGGCGGGTACGCGACGTGATCCTCCACAGCGACCGCGGTCGACACGGTGGCGTCGACCGGCGCGAGGCCCCGCAGGGCTGCTCCGGCCCCGACGGACACCGGGTGCCCCTCGACCTCGACGTTGCCGAGCTCCTGCCCCGCCCGGACGAGCGCGCGGCGCTCGAACGCGTCGAACCCGTAGTTGAGGAGCGCCGCGGCGTCGGAGAAGGGCTCCCCCGGCTCACCGAGGACGACGGCGACGAGCCGCTCGTCACCCCGCTCGGCGGCGGCCACCAGACAGAAGCCGGCCGGGCTCGTGAAGCCGGTCTTCACGCCGATCGCACCGGGGAACAACCAGAGCAGCACGTTGCGGTTCTGGACGATGCGAGGCTCGGCGTCGAGGGACTCGACCGTGTGGAACCGGGTGGCGACCACGCTCGCGAAGCCGCGGCTCCGGTACGCGGCGCGGGTGAGGCGAACGAGGTCGGCGGCCGACGAGTACCCGGTGTCGTCCAGCCCATTGGGCGAGGTGAACATGGTTTGCGTCATCCCGAGCTGCTCGGCGCGCGTGTTCATCTCGTCGACGAACGCCTCCACCGAGCCCGCCACGTGCTCTGCCAGGGCCACGGCAGCGTCGTTGGCGGATTGGAGTAGAAGGGCGTACAGGAGCTCGTCGACGCGGATCCGTTCCCCCGCCGCGAGGCCCAGCCCCGAGATCCCGGACACCTGCCCGCTCGCCGCGTCCTCGCTCACGGTGACCACATCCGTGAGGTCCGCACGCTCGACCACGAGCAGCGCGGTCATGATCTTCGTCACGCTCGCGATCGGGCGCCGCTCGTTGGGGTCGAGCGCGAAGAGCACCTGTCCCGTGTCGAGGTCGGCGAGGACGGCCGACCCTGCGCGGATCTCGGGCGGCTCGGTCGTGGGAGCCGGCGTTCGCAGGGTGGACGGGAACGGGGACAGGCTCGGCTGCCCGTTCGGCTGCACGACCGGCGTGGGGGGCGGCGGCGACGGCGCCGGGGTCTGCGCCCGGGCGACGCCGAGCGAGAGAGCGAGGGTCGACGCGACCGCCCCGAGCGAGAGCCAGGCGGATCGCCGGCGCGCCGGCGCGCGGCTCACGTCAGGTGCTGGCGGAGGTTGGTGCGCAGCAGCGCCTGCTTCAGCTTGCGCGACGCGCGGGCGAGCTCCGTGAGCGAGGCCGTGGCGATCCTGCGAGCGTCGGGGTTCCGCTGGCGGAGCTGGGGCATCACGATCGTCTCGAAGAACGCCGCCTCGCGCTCCTCGAAGTGCTTGTACATCGTCAGGTGCCGCGGCTCGACGCCGAAGCGGAAGAAGTCCTTGACGATCGACAACACGATGTAGTCGTCGCCGTCGAAGTACCGAGCACCCTCGGGACCGCGCTCCTTGACCAGCCCGTACGACTCGAGCTCGCGGATGCGATCGCGATCGATCCCCGTGGCGGCGCTCATCTCCTCGATCGACATCTGCAGGCCGGTCGGCGCCTCCGCGAGCTCCTCGTCCGGTTCGGGGGCGACGGGCTCGACCTGGCCGTCGACGGATTGGCCATCCAACGTGTCGTGTTCGAGCAGCCGGTCCTTGATCACCTTGAGCGGCAGATACTCGTCCCGCTGCATCCGCAGGATCGACCGGAGCCGGTCGACGTCCTTCTCGTAGAACTTGCGGTACCCCGACGGTGTGCGCTCGGGCTCGATCAGGCCCTCCGACTCGAGGAACCGGATCTTGCTGATCGTGATGTCGGGGAACTCCGTCTTGACCGACACCAGGACCTCGCCGATCGATTGGTAGTTGCGGGTCGCCACGTCCTCACTCCCCCACGAAGAACACGAGTCGGAACCGACCGATCTGGACCTCGTCGTGGGCGGCGAGCTTGGTCACCTCGACCCGCTCGCGGTTCACGTACGTGCCGTTCATGCTCCCGAGGTCGTGGATGTAGAACCCGTCGGGATGGCGACGGATCTCCGCGTGCTTGCGGCTCACGCTGATGTCGTCGAGGAAGACGTCGCTTTCGGGGTTGCGGCCCGTGCTCGTGACCTCTCCCTCGATCATGAACGTCGACCCCGCATTGGGGCCGTGCTTGACCAACAGGAGAGCCTGGCCGGCCTTGAGCTCATCTTCCGGGAAGGGGAACTCCTCCGGACCCTCCGTTTCGATCTCGACCGGGTTGAGGCCGAGGGTCGTCTCCTCCTGCAGGACAGCGCCACAGTTCGCGCAGTAGCGCGCCTCGTCCTTGTTCGGATGTCCACAGCGGGTGCAGTACACGCTCGACCCTCCGTTGCCCTCGTCTCGCCTCGACGGTCGGGGTGCCGAGGCTCAACCTCGACCTCGGGACGCGCTCGAACCTACCGTTCCAGCCGCGAAGGGTCAACCGGACCCGGGCCGAAGGCGTACGGGTGGGTCGATGGTTCGCAGCCGCAGATCTCCGGGTCGGGTGCAAGGGTCGACCGCAGCCACAGCCTGGGTTCGAGTGTGGATCCAGGGCAGGTTCGACGGTCGGTCTCCCTTCATCTCGACACACGGTCCGGACGACCCGAACCCTGGATCGACGTCTACCTCGCCCAACCAGATCTGAGGTTCGACCACCGGCGAAGGTCAGCCTCTCGTTGCAGGCGCCCGGGGGTTCGGGACCACGTCGAGACACCGCTCCGGGCACCCGATGCCCGCGGGAGCTCGACCCTCAGGGTTGGACCTCGAGCGTCCCGGACAGGCGGATGGCCCAGGCGACTCGAGCCGGAGGTGCTGCGGCGCTCCAGATTCAGTCGGTCTGCTGCTCGACGAACGCACGGTAGGCGGCGGCGTCCATCAGCCCCCCGAGCGCGGACGGATCCTCCACCTCCAGCAGGACGAGCCACCCGTCCCCGTACGGCTGCTCGTTCACGAGCTCTGGTCGCTCCTGCAGGAGCGGATTCCGTTCGGCCACGACCCCCGTCACCGGCGCGTACACGTCCGAGACGGACTTGGTGGACTCGACCTCGCTGAAGGGCTGGTTCGCGGTCACGGCGGTGCCCTCGTCCGGCACGTCGACGTACACGACGTCGCCGAGGGCGTCCTGTGCGAAGTCGGTGACGCCGACCCGGACCCGGTTCGACCCTTCGTCGCGCGCCCACTCGTGCTCCTTGGTGTACCGGAGGTCGTCGGGGAACTCCATGCGTGTCTCCTCGTCGAGGCGGGCCGATGCAGGCTCGAACCTAGCACGTCGGCCGGGAGCGTTCGCCGGCGGTCAGGCGGCAGGCTCGGCCGAGGGGTCCCGCGGACCCCGCCAGACCCGCCGGAGGTCACCCACGTACAGGACGGTTGCGACGTAGTACTCGATGATGCCGGCCCCGAAGAACGCCCAGCCGCACGCGAGGGCGGCCGGCGCGAGGGCGTAGCCGAGGGTCCCCCACGCGACGCACGCGATCGAGGCCATCAGCGCGAACGTGGCGACCTTGCCGAGGTAGCGGACCTCGATGCGGGCTCGACGCTTCGAGAGCAGCACGAGCCCAGCGATCAACACCGCCACGTCCCGGACCACGATCAGCAGCGCCGCCCACAGCGGGAAGGCGTCGCGGACGACCAGCGCGATCAGCCCGGCCGCTATCGCCAGACGATCGGCCACCGGATCCAGCACCTTGCCGAGCTCGGAGACCTGCCCCGTCGCGCGGGCGACCGCCCCGTCGACCCAGTCGGTGGCGACCACCACCACGAAGAGCACGAGACCGGCCTGCGTGGTGTCGGGGTCGACGATCAGGATCACGAAGACGGGGATGAGCGCGATCCGGAGGAACGAGAGGAGGTTCGGGATCGTGAGGATGCGGTCGGTGTCGGCCTGCGCGACCATGGCGCGGCGAACCTACCACCCTCGCGCGGGCCGGCCAGATACCGGTTCGGTAGCGTGTGGACGATGTCGGACGGTTCGCGCTCGCGCCGATGGGCGGACCGCGATGGCTGTGCTCGGTCCTCCGGCACTGGAACCTCGACCTCCGGATCCCCGCTGACCTGCAGTTTCCCGTCGGGCCGCCGGTGCCTGAGTTCGCCGGATAGTGGACAGATGTGTCGGAGCATCGTCGACACCTGCGACGAGGGGTCTAGCGATGGATCGGGCTCGGTTCGTGGTCGAGGCGGTCGTGCTCGAGGGGCGGAGCTGCCGCGAGGTGGCCCGGGCTCACAGCGTGTCCAGGAGCTGGGTCGGCAAGCTGTTCGGTCGGTCCGATCCGGTGGGTACGCCGCGACCCAGCCGCGGTCTCGAGCCTGAGGAACCGCAGGAAGTCCCCGACATCTCGAAGGAACTCAACGACCTCCCGATCCGCCCCGCCCGCCCGAAAGGGTCAAAACTGTTCACGCGCCCCGGCGCAGGCAGCCGCGCGACATTCCACGGGGTTGACGGCTGACGCGATGGGGTGTAGGGCTGCGTTAGGTCGGGCGCTTCGGAACGCTCGGGTCATTTCCGAACAAGCGAAGGGGAGTTTGATGCTCACACCGATCCTGCCGAAGACACGCCTCGTCGGTCTGCTGGCGGCGCTCGCGATCATCGGTACCATCGCCGCGTACACGGCGCCAACGGCGTCAGCCGAGGGCCGCACGCTCGTCGGAGAGTTCGGCTTCGGGAACGATTCGACTGATTGCAGAGACACGGCGCATTTCTCGATCAACCTGACGGAGGACGGACAGCCGGTGAGCTCGCTCAGGCCGGGCACGTACTGGCTGACAGTGACGGACAATTGCGCCAACCACAACTTCGAGCTCAGAACCTGTCCGGACTCCATGTCGCCATGCGACCCAAACTCGGGCGGCACCGAGCAGCCGATCACCGGAGAACCCGCCGAAACACCGGGCACCGTGACGGTGAAGGTCCATCTGGTGCACGGGACCTACAGGCTCTTCTGCGATGCCATCGTAGCGGCGACGGGACTGACCCACGAAGTCGCTTTCAACATGTACGCCGACTTCGAAGTGGGTGGTGTGGGTCAGGTCGGCTAGATCACTCGCACTGCTAAGCACTAGGAATCTCGGGGGCGGCGGTCAGGGCCGCCCGCCCACCCCAGGAACTCGGGGATCAGGCGGCTCTCCCCCGCCGGCATCTCCCGTACGATCGATGTCGCTGCCAGGCGAGAACCGCGACACCCGAGCTCTTCGTCCGATTGGGGTTGCGCCCCGGCGCGCGAGGCCTCGGTGAGGACCAGCGGATCCCCGCGCCATGCCGTGAGGCTACACCGAGGACCGGACGCGATTCGCCGGCAGGTGGAGGCATGGGCAAGGAAGTGGCGAGCTGCTAAGCGCTGGCGCTAGGCGCGCGCTAGGATGCTGCCCCTCATACGCGGACCGGTCGTGGCATGTGGCAAAGACGTACACTCCACGCAGACGCGACCTCCGTACCCGTTGGGAGAAGAGGACGCACGGGGATCGTCTCTATCGATTCGGTCCCATCGCTGGTTCCCAGCGAAGGCTTGATACCCGAGGCGCGCACCCTTTCGGATCTGGCTCACGTTGGCCCCCGGTTGGTCGGGCCACGACGAGCAAAGGAGATTCCGCATGGAGCATGTTCGTATCGCTACCTACGAGATCAAGAAGGGCTCCTTCCAGGAGCTCGCAGACATCGCTCAAGACCAGATGCTGCGCGAGTTCCGGGACCAGCCCGGGTTCATCCGGTACGGCTTGGCCGACGCCGGCGGCAAGAAGTGCATCTCCCTGAGCCTCTGGGAGACACGCAAGGACGCCGACGCCGCGGTCGCTGTGTCCGCGAACTGGGTCAGGGACCACATCAGCGACCGGGTTGAGCTACGGACGAATCAGGTCGGCGACCTCGCCTTCTACGAAGGCGTACCCGCCACGCTCTGATCGACCGTCAGGTCGTTGGGATCGGCCCGCCCGTGCGATCCACGAGCGCGGCCGTGAGGAAGAAGGGGGATCCGCCTCGGTGGATCCCCTTCCTTCGTCGGATTCCCGAGTGGTACGTTCAGCGCCCGGCTCTCGCCTTCCCCGAGGGGGCAACCATGGCCAACAAGGACAAGGGCGGTTCGAAGAGCTCGAAGACCGCCGCGAGCAAGTCGCTGAAGGAGAAGCGCCAGGCGAAGAAGGCGAAAGCCAATCGTTCGGGCGCTTCCTCGATGGGAGCGTCGATCAACAAGTAACTCGCGGAGTCAGCGGATCGACGAGCGGTCGTCTACCGCTCAGGCCCTCTTCGAGGCCCGGACGATGCGGGCGGTCCCGCTCTTGGGTGAGATCAGGGTCTCGTGTCCATCCGCCCACCGGACCCGGTAGCTGACGCTCACCTCACCGTGGATGACTTCCAGGACCTCCCCCTCGCGAGGTGGGGAACCGACCTGAGTTGAGTCGATGACGATCAGATCGCCCGACCGGCCTGGCGCGGTCAGCGTGGATCCGCGACGGGATGACGTTGCGGTTCGACGCGCTGCCGTCCTCTTGGGCTGAGACGAACCTCGTCGAACCGTTGCCTTCTTCGTCGTTGCCTTCTTCGTCGTTGCCTTCTTCGTCGTTGCCTTCTTCGTCGTTGCCTTCTTCGTCGTTGCCTTCTTCGTCGTTGCCTTCTTCGCTGTCACGGTTCACTCCCCGCACTGAGGTGGCTCACCTTACCCGCTGATTACACCTTCAAGGACGCTTCGGGCAAGAGTCAGGTGACCCACAGCTTCGTCTTCGAGGCCTGGCTCACCCGATCTGCACCGGCGCGCCCGAAGCCGTAAGGAGGTAGGCCCAGTAGTCCTCGCGGCGGACTTGTCGGTCAGGCATCCGGGACCACTCCGGGAACTTCCGCCGCCTAGCGATGCTATGGCGTTCCTGATACCTCGCGATGTTCTCCAGCTGTGCTTCCGCCTTGGCTTTCATCTGGGTGGCCTCCGCCTGGTTGGCCGACCCGGCCTTGAGGGCCTCGTGAGCCGATCCGAGCTGCCGGTTCGCTGAGTCCGCTGACCACGCAAGGGAGTAGGCCGCTCGATCACTCCCCGCTCGGGCGAGCTCCGTCAGTCATCAGCGCCTCCTCGGCGAGGCGGGATGCGAGGAGCCCTTAGCGCCTTGGAAGAGCCCCCAAGGCCGGTTGTAAAGGACGAGGACATAGAAGTCATGGGTCGGAACTTCGCCCCCGACCCGGGTTTCTCCGACCAGTGCCTCGACATCGTTAAGCATGGCTTGCGTGTCTCTCACCGAGGTCACCGTTAGCACCCGGCGGGCGCTTTCCATAGGGGACCGCTGCTGCAGGCCCTCTGACCTGCACTTTCTCGTCGGGCCGGCGGGATTTGAACCCGCGACCTTCTGACCCCCAGTCAGACGCGCTAACCAAGCTGCGCCACGGCCCGTTTGGTGGAGTCTACCCGTCCGACTACCGCGGCCGGCGCCGGCCCTTCCGGAACCGCACGCCGATCGGCACACCGTCGAGGTCCAGGGCCCGCCGCAGACGCCCCTCGAGGAACCGCTGATAGCTCGCGGGGGGCGGTCCGGCCCCGAACAGCACGAACCGCGGAGGACCCCCCGCCACCTGGGTGGCGTAGCGATACCGGATGCCGCCGGGAGCCTGCTGTTCGGCCTGGGCGGCGGCGGCGACCTCGTTCACCCGGGCGGTCGGGACGCGGCGGATCCACCGCTCGTGCACCTTCTGCAGGACCGCAGGCAGGCGGTGGACGCCGGTCCCGCCGATCGCCGAGGTCCGCAGCACGGGGGCTCGCGCGTACGGCGTCAGCAGCTCGGTCAGCTCCTTGAAGGCCCGGTCGCGCTCCCCGACCAGGTCCCACTTGTTCGCGACGACGACGAGGCCCCGACCGACCTCCATCACACGGGCCGCGATGCGCTTGTCCTCGCCCGCGAACCCTTGCGAGGCATCGAGGACGAGCAGGGCGACGTGCGCGCGCTCGATGGCGCGTTCCGCACGCAGGAAGCTGTAGTACTCGACCCCCTGGGCCTTCGACGGGCGGCGGAACCCCGCCGTGTCCACGAACCGCACCGGACCGTCGGGCCACTCGACCAGGGCGTCCACGGCATCGCGGGTGGTGCCCGCCTCCTCGAAGACGACGGAGCGTTCCTCCCGCACCAGCCGGTTGAACAGGCTGGACTTGCCGACGTTCGGCCGCCCGACGATCGCGAACCGCGGCTCCTCGAAGGCCTCGGCCTCGGCGGTCGGTTCCTCGGGCAGCACGGCGACCAGCCGGTCCAAGAGGTCGCCTGACCCCCGGCCATGCAGAGCAGAGACCGGTACCGGGTCGCCGAGCCCGAGCCGGTGGAACGCCGCGACCTCCGCCTCGTCCCGTTCGGAGTCGACCTTGTTCACGACGACCAGGACAGGCACCTGCGCGCGGCGGAGACGGCGAGCGAGGATCGCGTCCTCCTCGACCGGTCCGGTCTGGACGTCGACGACCAGCAGCACGACGTCGGCGGTCCTGGCCGCTCGCTCGGCCTGGTCGGAGACCAGGGCCTCGATCCCTGTCGCCCCGTGCGCGAACCCGCCCGTGTCGACCAACTTGAGGGTTCGACCCCTCCAGGTCGCCTCGAGCTCGACCCGGTCGCGCGTGACGCCGGGCATCTCATGCGCGATCGCCTCTCGCGAACCGAACAGCCGGTTGACGAGCGTCGACTTGCCCACGTTCTGCCGGCCGACCACGGCCACGGCGGGGGCACTCGTCGGGCTCATGACAGGCCACGTTCCCGGGCGAGGACCAGGGCCCGCGTGGCGACCTCGTCCGGTGTGAGCTGGGTGGTATCGAGCATGACCGCATCGGACGCGGGCACGAAGGGGTTCGTCCGGGCGTCCAGCCGATCCCTTGCCCCCAAGGCCTCGGCCACCCGCTCGCGGTCGTCGTCGCGCTCCAGCGCACGGCGAACCACCCGCTCCTCCGGATGCGCCTCGAGGAACAGCTTGAGCCGTGCGTCGGGCACCACCACGGATCCGATGTCTCGACCCTCCATCACGGCACCGCCGGCGGCCAAGCGCCGCTGCTCCGCTCGAAGGACGGCTCGTACCTCGGGGTGACGCGAAACCGCAGAGACGCTCGACTCGACCTGCGGGGACGTGAGGTCCGCCTCCGGCGCCTGCCCGTCGATCGTGAGCTCGGGTGGATGCACGCTCGAGTCGAGGTCGAACTTCAGGCTGTGCGCCAGGCGTTCGAGCGCCCCCGCGTCATCCGGTGAGACGCCCCCGCGATACGCCTTCAGCGCGAGGGCTCGGTACATCAGCCCGGTGTTCACGTAGGGCAGGTCGAGCTCGGAAGCGAGACGGCGTGCGAGCGTGCTCTTGCCCGTGCCCGCAGCGCCGTCGATCGCGACGACCGGCCTCACCGTCCGACCTCGATCCGAGCGCCGAGCGCGATCAGGGTCGGAACGAACCCCGGGAACGAGACCTCGGCCGCGTCGACGCCCTCGATCGCGACCGGACCCTTCGCCGCGAGCGCCGACACCGCGGCTGCCATCGCCATGCGGTGGTCGCCCTGGGCATCGACCTCACCTCCACCCAGACCCCCACCAGCGACGACCAGGTCGTCTCCGTCGACCGCGGCGGCCCCCCCCAGCGCACGGATCGCTTCCACGACGCCACCGAGCCGGTCGCTCTCCTTCACGCGCAGCTCGCCGGCGTCGACGAACCGTGTCTCGCCCGTCGCGTAGGCGGCGACGAAGGCCAGCACCGGCACCTCGTCGATCACGAGCGGGAGTTCGTCGGCTCCCACGATCGCCCCCACGAGCTCGCCCGACGGCTCGACCCCCAGGGACCCGACCGGCTCCCCCAGCTCCTCGCGTTCGATCGCGGTTCGGGTGGCCACCCCCATTCGCTCGAGCGACGCGGAGGAAGCCGGTGCGGGACGGGTTGAGCCCGACGTGCTCGACCACGAGAGGTCTCCCGGTGAGGACGGCGCCCGCGAGGAGGAACGCCGCCGAAGAGACATCGCCCGGGACCCCCGCCGAGAACCCCCCGTGCTGGAACGACCGGACCGTGGCCCGGCCGGGCTCGAACGCCACGGGCGCGCCGAGCCAAGCGAGCGCCCGCTCGGTGTGGTCGCGGGTGGGGGCCGGCTCGAGCACGGTCGTATCGCCCTCGGCCGCGACCCCGGCGAGCAGGACGGCGCTCTTGACCTGGGCGCTGGGGACCGTGGTCCGATGCTCGATCCCGGTGAGAGGTCCGCCCCGCACGGCGATCGGGGCGTGCCCGTCCGTCGTTCGGACCTCGGCGCCCATCGACCGCAGCGGCTCGGCGACGCGCTCCATCGGCCTTCGGGTGAGGCTTCGGTCGCCCTGCAGGACCGTCTCGAACGGCTCCGACGCGACCACCCCCGCCAGCAGCCGCATCGTCGTGCCCGAGTTCAGGCAGTGCAGCGGCCCGCTCGATGGGTGAAGGCCAGGTCGACCTCGGCCCTCGAGCACGAGCCCTCGACCTCGAGGTCGAGGCTCGTTCGCCGTGGAACGGTCACCGTCTGCCTCCGCGGAGGGGTTCGAAGCCGCAACCCTCGAGTGCAGCGCGAGTTTCGTCGGGGACGATCGCGGCCAGGCAGCTCGCCGTCGCCCTCACGTCGAGGGCCGCTGGGAGGCCTCCGGAGCTCGCTCCGACCGAGCCCGGTGGCCGCGAGGATTAACCATCGATGCGCGATCGACTTGTCCCCGGGCACGCGGGCCCGACCGCCTTGGAAGCCGCCGGGGCGGACGATCGCGCGCACGCCGGTCACGCCAGCCGCAGGGGCTCGAACCAGCGGGCGCGCAACGCCCGCTCGGCATCCTCCGCCGCGTCGGCGGCCACGGTGAGGTGCACCGTCCCCCGCCCTCCCTCGGGCGAGTGGACGATCTGGAGGTCCTCGATGTTCACGCCCGCTTGGCTCATCGTCGAGGTCACCTCCGCCAGGACCCCGGGACGATCGGGCACCGGCACCTGCAGGACCGCGACGCCCGCCTTCACCTGGGGCTTGGCCGCCAGCGACAGACGGGCCCGCTTGGCGTCGCCGAACGCGCGCTCGACCTCGCCCGCGTCCCCTGCACCGATCAGATCCCGGAGCCGGGAGAGCCGCTCCACGTAGAGTTCGATCGCTCGGCCGATCGTGTCGCCGTTCGCGAGCAGGATGTCGCTCCACAGGTGCGGGCTCGAGGCGGCGAGGCGCGTCAGGTCGCGGAACCCCCCGGCGGCGAGGAGCAGGATCTCCGGCTCCCCCGCCTCCTCGTCGGCGGCGAGCCCCATCAGCGAGGTCGACGCGACCTGCGGCAGGTGGCTGACGATCGCGACCAGCCGGTCATGGCGCTCCGCCTCCATGGGGGTCGGGCGGGCGCCGATCTTCTCCACCCAGGCGGCCAGGCGGGCGAGGGTCGGCTCCGGAACCGACGGGCCGGACACAGCACCCACACCACGCCGTCGAGCACCGACGCCGAGGCATGGTCGGGGCCCGATCGCTCCGAGCCACCCATCGGGTGGCCCCCGACGTAGCGTGCGGCGTGCGCGGGGTCGGCGCGGCGGCCGACCTCGGCCATCACCTGGGACTTGACGCTCCCCACGTCGGTCACGATCGCGTCGGGGGCGAGGCCCAGCACCTCCGCAACCAGGCTGCCTAGGACCGGGATCGGGGTGCAGACGAACGCGAGCGTCGCGCCCCCCACGCACGCTTCGAGGGACGACAGACGGGGTCGAGCCCGGAGCGCTCGGCTGCACGGGTCAACGCTCCCGGGTCGGTGTCGAACCCGCGCACCGGACTCCCCCGCCCGGACCGCCGCCATCGCGATCGAGGTGCCGATCAGGCCGGTCCCGACGACCGCGACACGCTCAGCCGAGGTCATCGCGCAGGATCTCCGCACCGTCCAGGTATACGTGGCTGACCTCGGCCGGCCCGCGCGCCGTGTGGAACTGGAGGAGTACGCGGATGACCCGCGCATCGATCCGGCCACCGGGATCTCCTGCGCGCAGAGCAGCGGGACCCGGCCCAGGCCCATCCGCCGCGCGGCCTCGGCCGGGAACACGGACCGCAGCTCGTCGGTCACCGTGAAGAAGACGCTCACGATGTCGTCGGGTTCGATACCGTTGCGCTCCAGCATCTGGCCGAGCAGGCGTTCGGTCGCTGACAGGACCGAGGAGACAGTGTCCTGGTCGACCCGGATCGCCCCGCGCGCCGCCCGCACCCTGACCTCGCCCACCACGCCTCCGCCGCACCGATGTCGGCGAAAGGCTACAGGGCGGACTCGTCCGCGGTCAGGCGCGACGACGACGCGGGCCGACGACGGGACGTCAGAGACCGGCGACGCGGTACAGCGCGCGCACGTCCTCGGGCTCGAGCTCCCGGACGTCGCCCGGCCGGAGCCGACCCAGTCGGATCGGTCCGACCCGCACCCGGACCAGTCGGCGCACCGGCAGATCGACCGCCTCGAGCATCCTGCGCACCTCGCGTTTGCGGCCTTCGACCATCACCAACCGGACCCCGCCTCGACCGCTCGCGCCGCCCGCCCGACCGCGCGTCCACGGCCTTCGCGATCCCGTCATCGAGCTCCACCCCCCGGCGCAGCCGGACAGCTGCCGGCTCGACGGCGGCCGGCCGACCTCGGCGAGGTACTCCTTCTCGATCGCGTACCTCGGGTGCGTCAACCGGTGCGCGAGCTCGCCGTCGTTCGTGAGGAGCAGGAGGCCCTCGGTGTCGCGGTCGAGGCGACCGACGGGGAACACGCGGACGCCCGTGGGCAGGAACCGGTGAGGTCACGTTCGGCGTGCGGGTCGCGCATCGTCGTGGTCACGCCGCGCGGCTTGTGCAACGCGAACGTCCGGAGCTCGGGGTCGACGTTGACCTTCGCGCCGTCGACCCGGACCTGGTCGCTCGACGGGTCGACGCGATCCCCGAGCGTCGCCTCGCGTCCGTTGATCAGCACGCGCCCGTCGACGATCAGCTCCTCGCACGCGCGGCGAGATCCGAACCCGGCGCGGGCGAGCGAACGCTGGAGCCGCTCGACGGGCATCCGCGTCAGTCGGTGCCGGCCGGCTCGGCCTCGACGTCCCCGGCGCCCGCCCGCAGGAGCGGCGCGAGCGGAGGGAGCGCCGACAGGGACGGCAACCCCAGCCGTTCGAGGAACTCCGGCGTCGTCCCGTACAGCACGGGCCGGCCCGGCGTCTCCTCGCGCCCGACCTCGGCCACGAGTCCGCGGTCAACGAGCGCGCGGAGCACGCCCTCGGAGTTCACCCCACGGATGCCCGAGATCTGGTGCCGCGTGACGGGCTGCTTGTAGGCGACGATCGAGAGCGTCTCGAGCGCGGCCTTGGTCAGCCGCGTGTGGCGGGACGCGAGAACGTACTGCTCGACGACCGGCGCGGCCTCCGGGTGGGTGGTCAGGCGCCATCCGCCGGCGACGCTGCGGAGCGTCACGCCCGCGCCCCGCTCCTCGTACCCGCGCGCGATCTCCTCGCACAGCCCGTCGACCGTCGCGCGGTCGGTACCCAGAGCCTGCGCGAGCGCCGCGGACGTCACGGGCTCGTCCGAGATGAAGAGCAGCGCCTCGAGCGAGCGGAGCGACGACGCACGCTCGCTCACGCGGCCTCCCCCTCCCACCGCACGTCGATCTCGCCGAACGTCTCCGCCTGGGCGAGGTCGACCTTGCCCTCCCGGTAGAGTTCGAGCAGAGCGAGGAACCGCACCACGATCTGGATCCGCTCATCGCAGTCGGCGACGAGGTCGCGGAACGACGCCTGGCCCAGCCGTCCCAGGTGACCCCGGACCGCCTCGACGGCCTCCGCCATCGTGTAGCGGATCGGGCGTCACGTGCGACAGGTCCAGGAGCGGCGGCGGCCGGAGCACGATCGCGGCGATCCGCGCGAGATCGTCCGCCGTCACGCCCTCCAGCACGTCCGGGTACAGGTGCGCGAACTCGGCCGGCGGACCCGCCTCGCGGGAGAAGCGCAGGGCCTCCTCGTCGAGCAGGTTCGCGACCTCCGTCGCGACGGTGCGGAACGCGGCCAGCTCGATCGATCGCGCGTACGCGAGGTCGGGCGAGACGCCGAGGATGTCCTCCTCGTCCACGACCTCGTGGCGAGGCATCAGCCGGCCGACCTTCAGCTCGAGCAGGATCGCGCAGACGGCGAGGAACCACGTCGCCTCCTCGAGCGTCCAGCTGTCCGCTTCGCTTCGAGTGCGCGAGGAACCCGTCGGTCACCGTCGCGATCGGCACATCGCACACGTCGACCTTCTGCTCCAGGATCAGGTCGGCGAGCAGCTTGAACGGCCCGGTGAAGACCGGCAGCTCGACCGCGAACGCGCCCTCACCCATCCGAGCCCTCCCCTCACCCGAAGTTCATCGCGGAGCGCACGGCCTTCATCGTCTCGTCCACCACCGGGGCGACCTTGGCGTGGCCCTCTCCGAGGATCGTTTCAGCCACGTCCGGCGTCTCGAAGAGCTCGGCGCGCCGCTGCCGGAAGTCCGCGAAGAACGGCACGATGCGATCGGCGAGGTTCACCTTGCAGTCGACGCACCCGAGCGCCCCCGTACGGCAGTTCTCCTCCGTCCACTCGAGGATGTCCGGCGAGAACAGTCCGTGCAGCGAGAAGATCGGGCAGATCTCGGGCCGGCCGGGATCGCCGCGACGGACCTTCTGCGGATCGGTCACGTACATCCGGACGCGCTCGCGGATCGTCGCCTCGTCGTCGCGGAGATCGATCGTGTTGCCGTAGGACTTGCTCATCTTCCGCGCGTCGGAGCCGGGGACCGCCGGCGCGTGCGAGAGCAGGGCGCGCGGCTCGACCAGGATGTCACCGTACAGGCGGTTGAAGCGCCGGACGATCTCGCGCGAGAGCTCGAGGTGCGCGACCTGGTCCTCGCCGACCGGGACGAGCTCGCCTTTGACGATCGAGATATCGACGGTCTGGATCAGCGGGTAACCGAGCAGACCGTAGCTCGCCACGTCGCGTTCGGCCATGTCCCGCAGGCGCTCCTTGTACGTTGGGACCCGTTCGAGCCAGCCGAGCGGCGTGATCATCCCCAGCAGGAGCTCGAGCTCCGCGACCTCCTTCACGTCGGACTGGCGGTAGAAGGTGGTTCGCTCCGGGTCGATGCCGCACGCCAGAAGCTCGAGCACGATCGAGCGCACGTTCCCGGGAAGCTCCTCGGTGCGTTCGGCGTGCGAGGTGAGCATGTGCCAGTCCGCGACGAAGTAGAACGCCTCGTGGTCCTCTTGCAGCCGGACCAGGTTCGTGATGTTGCCGAACCAGTGACCGATGTGCAGGGGCCCGGTGGGTCGGAAGCCGGTGAGGACGCGGCCCTCCGCATCCGCCGGGGCGATCGCGCCGCCGCGCGGTTCGTGCTCGTTCGGTGGGTTCGCGCTCACGATGCGGCCGATGATAGCGCCCGGGGCGCTCCGGCCCGGGAGCCGTCAGAAGCAGTCGACGCCCGCGGCCAGCTTGCAGGCGAGGTTCGCGAACGCGTTCACGATCGACAGCAGCGGGCCGGACAGGATGAAGAAGATCACGAGGACGAACAGCACGAGGTACTGCTCGAGGTTCACGAACACCTCGCGCGGCCGAGGGGGCAGGAACGGCGCCAGGAGCTTCGCGCCGTCCAGCCCGGGCACGGGCATCAGCTGGAACCCGAACATGAACGCGTTCACGATCAACCACGCGAACGCGAAGGTCGCGAGCTCGCCCGTGACGCCGGCACGGATCAGCAGGCCCGCGAGGATCGCGAGCGCGACGTTCGCGAGCAGCCCCGCGAGGACGACGTACGCGTGATCGCGCTTGCGGTTCTTGAAGTACGAGGGATCGATCGGCAGCGGCTTCGCGTAGGCGAACACCGGTAGGAGGAGCTCCCCGCGCGCCGCGACCAGGATCAGTGCGAGCGCCGGCAGGATCAGCGAGCCGAACGGGTCGATCAACGGCTTCGGGTTCAGTGTGAGCCGGCCCCAGCGCTTCGGGGTTGGATCGCCCAGCCGGACGGCGAAGAACGCGTGGGCGTACTCGTGCAGGACGAGCGCGGGCACCAGCGAGATGCCCAGGTACGCCGCGAACTTGAGGTTCGCCACCTACCCGTGCCACCCGTACACGAGCGGCGGAGGCTCGACGGGCCCGTCGGTGAGCGTCAACGCAGCGTCGATCCGTTCCAGGGTCGCGCGGGCGCCGTCCTCGGTTCGAGCGTGCACCCGGCCGAGCTCCTGGCCCACCTCGAGCCGGTCGCCGACCTTGGGCAGGAACACGATGCCGACCGCGGGATCGATCGGATCGCCCTTCTTCTTGCGACCGGCCCCGAGGTCACCGCTCGCGCGGCCGAGCGCCTCGGCGTCGACCGCCGCGAGCGTCCCGGCGCGTTCGGCCGTGATCGGCTGCCGGATGGTCGCGGTTGGGAGCACCCCTTCGGGGTCGTCGACCACGCGCGGGTCGCCACCCTGCGCCTGGACCATGCGTCGGAACGCCTCGAGCGCCTCACCCGAATCGAGCGCGGCGGCGGCTCGCGCACGCCCCTCCCCCATCGGGACCCCAGACAGCCGGGAGACGCCTCACCGGCGAACATCACCGCCGCGTCACGGAGCCGGCCCTGGAGCTCGCCCCGGAGCAGGCGGACGGCCTCGACGATGTCGAGCGCATTGCCGATCGCCTCGCCGAGCGGCTGCGACATGTCGGTGACGGCGGCCCGCGCCTGGCGGCCCCAGTCCTCCGCGAGCGCCGCGCACGCCTCCGCGAGCCGGCGCCGCGTCCTCGGGCGTCTTCATGAACGCGCCGCTGCCGGCCTTCACGTCGAGCAGCACCAGGTCCGTCCCGATCGCGAGCTTCTTCGACATCACGCTCGCGGCGATGAGCGGGATCGACGGGACCGTCGCGGTCGCGTCCCGCAGCGCGTACAGGGCGCCGTCGGCCGGGACGAGGTCGGCCGTCTGCGCCGCGACGGCCAAACCGACCTCCTCCACCTGCCGCTCGAACGCCTCCGGCGTCCAGATCGGTCCGCAGGCCCGGGATCGACTCGAGCTTGTCGAGCGTTCCGCCGGTGTGCGCCGAGCCCGCGCCCGGAGAGCTTGGCGACCGCGAGACCGAGCGACGCCGCGATCGGCGCGAACACCAGCGTCACGCCGTCCGCGACCCCGCCGGTCGAGTGCTTGTCCACCTTCGGTCGCGAGATGCCGTCCAGCGGCAGGGTTTCGCCCGAGTCGACCATCGCGCGGGTGAGGGCGAGCGTCTCTCCGGCGTCCAGGCCGTTGACGAACGCGGCCATCAGGAAGGCCGAGGCGAGGTAGTCGGGAACCTCGCCCCGCGCGTAGCCCAGGACGAACCCGCGGAGCTCGTCGGGGTCCAGCTCCCGCCCGTCCCGCTTGGCGGCCACGACGTCCCGGGGTCGGTCACCGCCCGATCTCCCCGGCGAAGCTCGAGCCCTCGAGGTCCCACGGGACGCCGAGCAGCTCGGCGGCCGTGGCCCCGAGATCGGCGTACGTCGACGCGGTCGCCCACGTCGTACGGCCCTCCGTCGACGCCCCGCGGCGAGCAGCGGCGTGCGCTCGCGCGAGTGGTCGGTCGACGGGGTGGTCGGGTCGCACCCGTGGTCGCCGGTGAGGAACAGGACGCCCGACCGTCGAAGCGCGTGCCACGAGCTCGGGGATCCGGCGGTCGAGCGCCTCGATCGCGTGCGCGTAGCCGTCCGGGTCGTTGCGGTGCCCGTACTTGCTATCGAAGTCGACCAGGTTGCTGAACACGAGCGCGGGCCGGGCCGTCGGAGGTAGTCGATGGTGAGGTCGACGCCGTCGTCGTTCGAGTCCGAGTAGCGCGCCTCGGTGAGCCCCTGCTGGGCGAAGATGTCCTGGATCTTGCCGACCCCGTACACGGCGACGCCGCGCTCCGACGGCACCGGTCGAGCAGCGTCGGCCCGGGCGGCGGGACCGAGAAGTCCCGGCGTTCGGGCGGCGGACGAAGGCGCCGGGCTCGCCCGGTGAACGGACGCGCGATCACGCGGCCGACGCTGTGCGCGCCGGTCGAGCAGGCGTCTCGCGACCCGGCACCACTCGTACAGCGTGGGGAGCGGCACGACGTCGACGTGGGTCGCGATCTGGAACACGGAGTCCCCGCTCGTGTAGACGATCGGCCTGCCGGTCCGCAGGTGCTCTTCGCCCAGCTCAGCGATGATCTCGGTCCCCGACGCCGGGACGTTGCCCAGGACCTCGCCGCCCGATCTGCGCCTCGAACGGCTCGATGACCTCGGGCGGGAACCCGTTCGGGTACAGCGGGAAGGGCTCGTCGAGGACGATGCCGGTCATCTCCCAGTGCCCGGTCGTGGTGTCCTTGCCGGCCGAGCGCTCCGTGCAGCCGTCCGTGCGCCGACCCCGGCGCCGCCGCGGGTTCGACCCCGGCGATCGTCGTGAGCATGCCGAGCCCGAGCGCCCCACAGGTTCGGCGCGTCCAGCCCGCCGACCGCGGCCGCCGTGTTGGCCGAGCGTGTCCGAACCCGCATCGCCGTACGCGTCGGCGTCGGGCGCCTCCCCCACGCCGAACGAGTCGCAGACGAGGATCAGGACGCGCGGGACCGTCGGCGTCCCGGCGTCGGCCGCCGTCACGTCAGCGGCCCTCACCCAGGCGCGCGCAGTCGATGCACAGGATCGCCCACGGCAGGGCCTCGAAGGCGCTCGATCGAGATCGGGTTGCCGCACCGCTCGCAGACGCCGTAGGTCCCGAGTATCCATCTTCTTGAGGGCGCGCGCGACCCAGCGCTGGTTGGCCCGGAGCGCCTTCATCACCGAGAGCAGTCGCGCGCGCTCGGCGGTCGAGTGCGCGCTGTCGGCGAACCCACGCTCGACGTCGATCTCGGCGTCGTCCGAGATCCGGGTCGCCGCCCTGCTCGACGATCTCCTTGCGCAGGTTCTCGCGCTGCTCCTCGAGCGCCTCCGGAGCTCGGCGAGCTTGGCCGGTTCGATCACGCTCCCTCCTCTGGCGCGCGCCCGCGGATGGGCCGTGAAGTAGACCTCCCGCAGGTGTTCCTTCGACACCAGCGTGTAGACCTGCGTCGTCGAGACGCTCGCGTGGCCGAGCAGCTCCTGCACCACCCGAACGTCGGCGCCACCCTCCAGCAGGTGCGTCGCGAACGAATGGCGGAACGTGTGCGGGCTCACCCTCTGGTGATCCCGGCGCCGGCGACGTGCTGCTGCAGGATCCCGGCGCACCCCTGACGGGTCAGCCGGCCGCCCCGGAGGTTGAGGAACAGCGCCGAGCGCGAGCGCGTCCGCGCGATCGACGGACGGCCCTCGGTGAGGTAGGCGGAGACGGCCTCGCGCGCGTACCGACCGATCGGCACGTCCCG
Organism: uncultured Actinomycetes bacterium; assembly: GCA_963706005.1. Lineage (GTDB taxonomy): Bacteria > Actinomycetota > UBA4738 > UBA4738 > HRBIN12 > DASSJM01. Next base: position 17,886 of record CAVPLL010000005.1, on the reverse strand, counting down.
CTCCTTGCTGCCCTTGCCGAGGACGCGGACGCTCCCCTCCTCGAGGTCGACGTCGTCCACGTCGAGGCCGACGAGCTCGGAGATCCGCAGGCCGGCCGCCGTAGAGCGTCTCGAGCACCGCCCGATCCCGCATCCCCTTCGGTCGGCCGATCCGGGTGCCGCCAGGACGCCTCGACCTGGTCGTCCATCGAGAGTGGCCTCGGGACGAGCGGGGCCAGCTTCGGACGGATGACCGCGGCCGGTGGGGTCGTCGACGATCTTGCCGTCACTGAGCAGGAACGCGTGGAACGTCCGGACCGACGAGAGCGCGCGCACCACGGAGGATGACCGGTATCGGCGGCCGTCCCCGAACTGCGTCCGCCGAAAGCCATTCGACGAAGCGCGCGACCGTGGCCTCGTCGACGACCGCGCGTCGGTGACACCCCGCTCCGCGAGGAAGCGCCGGTATTTCGCAGGTCCCGGCGATAGGCATCGACGGTGTTCCGCGAGAGCCCGCGTTCGACGGTCAGATGGTCAAGGAATCGATCGACCTGGCCGACGAAGGGCGCGGGCGGCTCGAGGGGGCATCGGCCGGCGTGGTACGGACTCGCAGCTCGCCCGTCGACGGACCGCTCGACAGCGGCGTGAACGTCATCGAGTGGGCCTCGGCGACGCCGGGCCCGTTGTGAGCTTCCCGCGAACATGTTCAGCCCGAGTGCGAACGCGGGATCGGCCTTCAACGCGTCCTCGATGCCGTTGCTCGCGATCGAGATCGCGTACGGCAGCGTCACGTTCGTGAGTGCGTACGTCGAGCTGTTCGGTACTGCGCCGGGCATGTTCCCGACGGCGTAGTGCACGACGTCGTGCACCACGTACGTCGGGTCGGAGTGCGTGGTCATGTGCGACGTCTCCACCGATCCGCCCTGGTCGATCGCGATGTCGATCATGACCGAGCCCGGCCGCATCGACGCGACCATCGCCTCCGTCACGAGCTTCGGCGCCCGCGCGCCCGGCATCAGCACCGTGCCGATCACGACGTCGGACTCGCGCACGCGCTGCTCGATCGTGAGCCGGTCCGACATGAGCGTCATGATCCGCCCCTTGTGGATCTGGTCGATGAACCGCAGCCGGTCGATGTTCTTGTCGATGACGACCACCTCGGCCTCCATGCCCACGGCGATCCACGCCGCGTTCGTGCCCGCCATCCCCGCGCCGAGGACGAGGACCTTCGCCGGCCGGACGCCGGACACGCCACCCATCAGGATCCCGCGCCCTCCGTACTCCTTCTCGAGCAGCCGCGCGGCGACGTGGGGCGCCATGCGGCCGGCGACCTCGCTCATCGGGGCGAGCAGCGGCAGACGGCCGTCCGCGAGCTGCACGGTCTCGTACGCGACGGCCGAGACCTTCCGATCGACCAGCGCCTGCGTGAGCTCCCGGCTGGCCGCCAGGTGCAGGTAGGTGAAGACGATCTGACCCTCGCGCAGGTGCTCGAACTCGAGTGGGATCGGCTCCTTGACCTTCATGATCATGTCGGAGCTCGCCCAGACCTCGGCGGCCGACTCGACGATCTCGGCGCCGGCCCGCTCGTAGCGCTGCTGGGGGATGCTCGAGCCGGACCCCGCACCCTCCTCGATCAGGACCTGATGACCGGCGGCCGTCAGCTCGCGCGCGCCCTCGGGGGTCAGGGCCACCCGGTACTCGTTGTCCTTGACCTCTTTCGGGACCCCGACGATCACGGCGCCGCCTCCCCGATCCGGATGAGGCCCAGCCTACCCGGGCAGGACGACCGTCCGCTCGGGCCCGGTCGCGACGAGCGCCTTCGCCGCGCCCACGAAGTCGCGGAACAGCGGGTGCGGACGCGTGGGTCGCGACCGCAGCTCGGGGTGGAACTGCCCTGCCATGAAGAACGGGTGTCCCTCGAGCTCGATGATCTCGACGAGCCGGCCGTCGGGCGACAGGCCGGAGAACACCAGGCCCTTGCCGGACAGGACCTCGTGGTACGACGGGTTCACCTCGTAGCGGTGTCGGTGGCGCTCGTACACGACGGGCTCGCCGTACACCTGCGCCGCGCGGGTCCCCGGCACGATGTGACACGGCTGCGCGCCCAGCCGCATCGAGCCGCCGAGGTCGGTCACGTCCTTCTGCTCGGGCAGCAGGTCGATCACCGGGTGCGGCGTGGCCGGGTCGAATTCGGAGGAGTTCGCGCCCTCCAGGCCGCAGACGCTGCGCGCGAACTCGATCACCGCGCACTGGAGCCCCAGACAGAGCCCGAGGAACGGCACGCCGCGTTCGCGCGCGTACCGGACGACCTCCAGCTTGCCCTCGACGCCGCGCCACCCGAACCCCCCGGGCACCACGATGCCGTGCACGTCGCGCAGGATCTGGTCGACGTCGCCCTCGTCGACGTCGTCGGAGGACACCCACTCGATCTGGACGTCGACGCCGTGGTGGAACCCGCCGTGCTTGAGCGCCTCGATCACCGACAGGTACGCGTCGCGCAGGTTCACGTACTTGCCCACGATCGCCACGCGCACCGGGTCGACGGCGGCGTCGATCCGGTCGACGAGCGTCTGCCACTCGGACATGTCGGGCTCGCGCGTCGATCCGCAGGTGCTGCGCGAGCTCCGCGTCCAGGCCCTCCTTCGCCAGGATCAGCGGCACCCGGTAGATCGAGTCTGCGTCCTGGGCCGAGACCACGCCGCTGATCGGCACGTCGCACAGGAGGCTGATCTTCTCCTTGAGGTGCCGCCCGATCGGCCGGTCCGATCGACAGACGATCGCGTCGGGCTGCAGGCCGAGCGAGCGCAGCTCCTTCACCGAGTGCTGCGTGGGCTTGGTCTTCAGCTCGCCGGACGGCCCGATGAACGGCATGAGGCTGACGTGGACGAACGCACATCGGTCGCGCCCAACCTCGTTGCGTAGCTGGCGGATCGCCTCCAGGAACGGGAGCGATTCGATGTCGCCGACGGTGCCGCCGACCTCGACGATCACGAGGTCGGCGTTCTCGGCAGCGGCGTGGTTGCGGATCCGGTCCTTGATCTCATCGGTGATATGCGGGATCACCTGGACGGTCTTGCCGAGGTAGTCCCCCCGCCGCTCCTTGGCGATGACGGCGCTGTACACGGCGCCGGTCGTGAGGTTCGAGCCGCGGTGGAGGTTCTCGTCGGTGAAGCGCTCGTAGTGACCGAGGTCGAGGTCGGTCTCGGCGCCGTCGTCGAGCACGAAGACCTCGCCGTGCTCGAACGGGTTCATCGTGCCCGGGTCCACGTTCACGTACGGGTCGAGCTTCTGTAACGCGACGCGGAGCCCGCGGGAACGGAAGAGTCGACCGAGCGAGGCGGTGGTGATCCCCTTGCCGAGACCCGAGGCGACCCCGCCGGTCACGAAGACGTACTTCGGCTGTTTCTGCACCTCGGGCAGGCATCGTAGCAGAGGGGGAGGACGCCCTGTCCCGTTCCCGTCAAGAAGTGGTCGATCTGACGAGGAACGTTCGCACTCAGGCGCGGCGTCCGAGCGCGTCCATCCATCGGAGCGGCGGCGTGCCTTCGATCACGCGGCTGAGCGAGAAGGTCTCGGCGACGGCGTTCAGCGCGACGGCGATCGCCGCGGCGACCGCGACCCACGGATCGGGCAGGATCGCGTACAGCGCGATGCCCGCGGCGAACCCCAGCAGGTTGGCCCCGCCGTCGCCCAGCATGGCCGTCTCGCGAAGATCGAAGGGCAGGACGACGATCGCCCCCACGAGCAGACCGGTGACGGCCGGGGCGACGGCGAGCTCGCCCGAGACCGCGAACGCAAGGCCGGGCAGCGCGAAGGCCTTCAGCGCTCGCCCGGGCACGACGTCCAGTCCGTTCCACACGTTCGCGCACGCGGCGAGCAGCACGACGCCGAGGATCGTCACGGAGGGCGAACGTTCGGGCTGCAGGGCGACCACCACCACGGCCGAGCCGACGATCACCAGGACCTTGAGCAGCCCGGTCGTCGGGCGGCCCGCGGCGGCCGATCGCAGGTGGTCGCGCAGCCCACGGGGTCCCTCGGGCGCGAGGTCGTCGATCAGCCCTGCCGCGAAGACCAGCAGCATCCCCGCGAGCGCGCCCCAGCCGGCGGCGCCCACGTGTACGAACGTGGCCGCGACCAGGGTCCACACGACGGCGTCGGCCGCGAGCGCGATCCCGAGGACGCGGGGGACGAGCACGCCTCGATGGTTCTCGACGAGCAGCCGCCCCCACCTCATCGCACGATCCGAGGCAGGACGGCTCGGACGATGTCCCAGCCCTGGCGGCCGCGGTGCAGGAACCCCCTCGGGGTCCGGTAGGTCGGGCGGTGCTCGAGACCGTCGAGCGGGACCTCGACCACGCGCAGACCCGCCCGGACCGCGTCGATCGTCATCGCGGTCTCGACGCCGAAGCCGGGCGCGAGCGGCCGGACGGCCTCCATCGCCGGGGCCGTGAGGGCGCGCTGGCCGGACAGCGGCTCGGACGCCCGGAACCCGCTCTGGCCCCGGATCAGGTGGGCGGCCATCCGCTTCACGAGACCGAAGCCGCCCGCGCGGGCCGGCGGCAGGATCGCGATCGCGAGATCGGCCTCGCCCGAGGTCACGACCTCGATCAGCCGACCTAGGGCCGACGAGGTCGGGCCGAGATCCCCGTCGGCCACTAGCCACACCTCGGCGGGCTCCAGACGCGCGAGGGCGCCCTCCAGCGCCGCGCCCTTGCCCCCTCGGCGGCCGGTGCGAAGGACCCTCGCCCCCGCCGCCGAGGCTTCGGCGGCGGTGCCGTCGCCCGACCCGTCGTCGACGACGACGACCTCGTCGACGAGCGGCCGCAGGGCGGAGACACAGGGGCCGATCCGCCCGGCCTCGTCGCGCGCAGCGACGAGCGCCACGACGCGCCCCACGACGCGCCCGCTCACGGGGCCGGCGGGAGCGGCTCCGCGCCGTCCTTGACGCCGTAGGCGCCACCGCTCCCGGAGGCGAGCAGCTCCCGCAGTCCCAGGACGAGCGCGGCCCCCCCGATCGTCTGGTCCAGGTCGTCGACCGTCACCGTGCCGTCGGTGCCGTTCGATCGCACGAGCGAGACGTACGGGTAGTCGGACAGCAGCGACTCCCCCGCCGCGACCGGCTCGTCGAGCCCCGCGAGGCGGTCCACGAGCGGCACCGCGAAAGCCTCGGGGGCGAGCACGGGCTGTTCCCCGCGGCCACCGGACAGCACCACGACCACCTGACCGTCGGCACCGATCTCGTCCAGGGTGGCGGCCGAGGGGCCGGCGCCGACGGGCGCGAGGAAGCCGGCCGACAGGAGCTCGTCCAAGATGTCATCCCCGATCACCTGCGGGCTCGACAGACGCTCGGCGAGCGCCTGGGCCGCGAGACCCGGGAGGTCCTCCGCCGGGGCGGTGGGCGCCCCCAGCATCAGCGCGAGCTGCTCCTGGGTCGCCGAGTCGTCCGAGACGAGCTCGTCGGTCGCCGAGACCGTCGTGACGATGCGCGCCCCCGCCTGCGCGAGGGATGTCTGCGCCTGTGCGAGCACCTCGTCCTCGACCTCCGTCTGCGTGACCAGGACGACCGGCGTCCCCGTGAGCGTGCCGCTGGTGAGGTAGGGCATCACCGAATCCGCGAACCGGTTCAGCGCCGCGATCTGGTCCCGGAGATCTCCGATCTGCTGCGTGCGATCTTCCAGGTCGTTCCGCAGGCGATCCGTCTGGTTCTGCAGCTCTTCCTGCAGGGCGGGTTGCACGAACGCGGCGCCGCCGAGGAGCCCGATCGCGAGCGCGAGGAAGACCGCCACGATCGTGACGACGTGGTACCGGAACGAGATCACAGGAGCTCTTTCAGGTCGAATAGCCACTGTCGGAACTGTTCGAGGAGCTGGGACACGTACAGGCGGAGCGGCGGCGAGACCGCCACCACCGCGGCGATCGCGACCATCGCCGCCGCGACGAGCAACAGCGCGTCCCGCGTTCGGATCCGCGGCGAGTAGACGCGGGACACGCCCTTGGCATCCATCAGGATCTCGCCGACGCGGAGCCGGACCAGGAAGGTGCTCGACATCCCCTCCCGGCCCTTGTCGAGGAACTCCCGCAGGTTGCCGTGGCTGCCGACCGCGACGATCGTCTCGGCGCCCTTCTCGTGGGCGAGCAGGAACGCGACGTCCTCGCTCGTGCCGGCCGCCTCGACCACCCGGAACGGCACGCCGAGTGCCTCGAGCCGCTCGCGGCCGGGCGCGTGCCCATCCCGGTAGGCGTGCAGGACCAGTTCGGTCGGCCTTCGCCGCCTGAACCACCTGCGCGGCGCCTCACCCGCGAACGCGAGCGCCTCGTCCGAGACGCTGTCCATGTCGCCGAGGATCAGGTCGGGCGTGTAGCCGGACTCGATCAGGGCGTCGGCGCCGCCGTCGACACCGAGCAGCACCGGCCGGACGTCCCGGATGTAGGGGCGCAGGACCGCGAGGTCCTCCTTGTAGTTGTAGCCGCGGACCACGACCAGGACGGGCCGGTTCGCGAGATCGTGCTCGAGGGCCGGTAGCCCCGACCCGCCGAACAGCAGGTCGCGCTCGCGCTGCATGTAGTCGACCGTGTTGCGCGCGAACGTCTCGAAGCGGTCGGCCAGCCCGAGCTGCGCCTCGTCCATCGATCCGCGGATCGTCGCCGTGCTCTGGCGGATCCCGACGCCGACGAGCCGGTCCCCCGTGTAGATCCGGTCGCCGTCCAGCCGCAACGCGTCACCCTCGCGGACCTTGCGCAGCAGGAGCGGTCCCACCGTGTCGATCAGGGGGATCCCGGCCTCGAGGAGCCTGATCGGACCGAGGTTCGGATACCGGCCGCTGATCGAGCGTGACGCGTTGACGACCCCGCCGACCCCGGCCGCGATCAGCGCCTCGGCCGAGACCCGGTCGAGGTCCTCGTGATCGATCACCGCGATCTCGCCCGGCAGGACGCGCTGGGAGAGCCGCTTGGTCCGGGGGTCTACGCGCGCCACGCCGGCCTGCGGCCGCGGCCGCCGCAGCGGCCGCCGGAGCAGGCTCCTCGGCTTCGTTCCGAACGTGGGCGCCTCCCTGCGGATCCGTGGGTCGTTCGTCGGCCGGACCAGGGGTCGGCCGTCGAGCGCGGACCTACCGCGCCGCGGCCCCGCGCGGGAAAGGGTAGCCGAGACGCCGATACCGGTGACGGGCACGCCCGACGGACCGTCGCGGGTCTGGTCTACGGAGCTTTCGGCCCGCTGCGACCGGCCTCGGCCAGCAGCTCCTCGGCATGGGCGGCAGCCGCCTCGCTCCCAGGGAGCCCGGCCAGCATCCGCGACAGCTCCTCGACGCGGGCGGCGTCGCCCAACACCTCGATCGAGGCCGTACCGCCGTCCTTGCGAACCCGGATGTGCCGGTCGGCGAACGACGCGATCTGCGGGAGGTGGGTCACGACGACGACCTGACGGCCGAGCGCGAGGTTGGCGAGGCGTCGCCCGACGGCGACCCCCGCCCGCCCGCCGATCCCGGCGTCCACCTCGTCGAAGATCAGCGTCGGCACGTCGTCCAGGTCGACCAGCACGGTCCGGCACGCGAGCATCGTCCGGGAGAGCTCGCCGCCCGACGCCACCCTCGCGAGCGGCTGCGCCGGCTGCCCGGGCCCGCCCGAGAACACGAACTCGGCATGCTCGGCGCCGGTCGAGACCGGTTCCGCGTGGGGCACGAGGGTGACCTCGATCGAGGCTCCCTCCATCCCGAGCTCCGCGAGCTCGTCCGCGAGCGCCCGGGTGAGCCTCGGCGCCGCCCGGACTCGACCGTCCGAGACCGCCGTGGCCAGCGCCGCGACGCGATCGGTCCGCTCGGCGACCTCCGCCGCGACGCGCCCGCGTTCCTGCTCGACACCCGCGAGCGTCTGCAGACTCTGGGCCGCGCGGTCGAGGAACGCGAGCACCTCCTCCTCCCGCTCGCCGTACTTGCGCCGCAAGGCGTCGAGCGCCGCGATGCGCTCCTGGACCTCCTGCAAGCGCGCCGGGTCGAGCTCCAACCGCTCGCGATAGCCCCGGACCTCGATCGCGAGCTCCGTGGCGGCCGCGCTCAGCCCGAACACCCGGTCCGCGAGCTCGGCGGCGCCGGGGTCGACCTCGCCGGCCGCCCGGAGCTCGGCCGACGCGCTCCGAAGGGCATCCGCGGCGCCGTCCTCGGCCGCGAGCGCGCGCTCGGCCGCCGAGGCGCGTTCGAGCAGCCGCTCGGCGTGATCGAGCCTGGCCGCCTCGAGCTTCAGCTCGGCGGTCTCGCCCGGTCGCGGCGCCGCGGCCTCGATCTCGCGCACCTGGTAGGCGAGCAGGTCCATCTGACGCTCGCGATCGCGCTCGCGTTCGTCGAGCTCGGCGAGCGCGGCACGCGCAGCGCGCAGCGCCTCGTGTTCGGTCCGGAGAGCCTCCACCGCACCGAGGTGCCCGGCGCCGGCGAACCGGTCGAGGAACCCGGTCTGCGCGACGGTGGACAACAGTCGCTGGCCATCGTGCTGCCCGTGCACCTCGACGAGCTCCCCCGCGAGCTCGGCGAGGGCGGACACCGGCGCGAGCTGGCCACCGACCCGCGCGGTGCTCCGGCCCTCGGCGGTCACCGTGCGTGCGAGCAGGACCTCGCCCTCCTCCGCCCAGCCGGCGGTCACCGCCGCGGGCGGCGCGTCGAACCGCGCCTGCACCTTCGCGGCCCGCGCGCCCTCCCTGACGAGCGACGAGCCGCCTCGGCGGCCGAGCGCCAGCTGGAGCCCGACCGTGACCATCGTCTTGCCGGTGCCCGTCTCGCCGGTGAGGACGTTCAGACCGCGATGCAGCTCGAGGTCGAGGTCGTCGATCACGCCGAGGCCGCTGATGTGGAGCTCGCGGAGCACGCAGCGATCCTAGACCGCTCCGCCGACGTTCCCGGGGAGGTCGAACTTGTCTCGGACCAGGTCGTGGAACGCCGGGGCATCGTCGCGGCGGACGAACCGCGCGGGCGTCGGGGCACGACCGATCCGGACCGTGGATCCGACGGGGAGCTCGAGGCTCTCGCGACCGTCGGCCGAGAGCAACCCGGGTTCCTCTCCGACCACCTCGAGCCGAACGCGCTGATCGGACGCGAGCACGAGCGAGCGGTCGAACACCATGTGTGCGGCGATCGGCGTCACGACGAAGCACGGCACGGACGGCGACACGATCGGGCCGCCGGCGCTGAACGAGTAGGCGGTGGAGCCCGTGGGCGTCGCCGCGATGACCCCGTCGGCCGAGAACGTCGTGACGTACGCCTCGTCGACGAAGACCGCGAGGCGGATCAGCCGGTGCCGGGCGCTCTTCTCGACGATCACCTCGTTCAGGGCCCACTGCGGATCGAACGACGAGCCCTCCGCGAGGACCGCCAACCGCTCCTCGATCCGCGCCGAGCCGCCCAGCATGCGTTCGAGCAGGGCCGTCGCCTGATCGGGTTCCACCTCGGTGAGGAACCCCATCCGCCCGACCTTGACGCCGAGCACGGGGATCCCGGACCCGGACGCCACCCGCGCGGCCCGAAGGAACGTGCCGTCGCCGCCCACCGACACCACGAGGTCGAGCCCGCGGGCGAACGCGCGCGCGAGGGCCTCGTCCTCGGTGTCATCCCCCTCGAGGACACGTGTCCGGACCCCCCGCTGCTCGAGCCACTCGCCCAACGCACGCGCCGCCTCGGCGGCCGCCGGGCGCGCGGGGTGGACGACGAAACCCGCGGCCTTCACGCCCGAACCCCAGCGATCCCGCGCGCCTGCTCGATCGCCCGATCGACGTCGAGCGCCACTCCCGCCGGGCCGACCTCGACGTACATCGGGAACTCGAGGTTGCCCGCCGGCCCGGGGAGCGGCGAAACCATCACGCCCGCGGGCGCGAGCCCGTGCTCGAGGCAGGCGTCCGCCGCGCCTCGGATCGCGTCGCGCCACGCCGTGGGGTCGCGCACCACGCCACCCGAACCGACCCGCTCCCGGCCGACCTCGAACTGCGGCTTGACCAGGAGGATCAGCTGGGCGCGCTCCGACGCCACCCGCGCGAGCGCCGGCACCGCGAGCCGGAGCGAGATGAACGATAGGTCCGCGACCACGATCTCGGGAGCGTACGGCAAGAGCCCGGGCCGCAGATCGCGCACGTTCGTGCGCTCGAGGACCGTGACGCGCGCGTCCGTCCGGAGCGACCAGGCGAGCTGACCGTACCCGACGTCGACCGCGACCACGTGCGCCGCTCCTCGCCGGAGCAAGGCAATCCGTGAACCCGCCGGTCGACGCGCCGGCATCGAGGGCGCGCCGCCCCCGAACGTCGACGGCGAAGCGCTCGAGCGCGGCCTCGAGCTTCACGCCCGCGCGCGAGACGAAGCGCCGGGGCGGCCCGACGAGCTCCACGGGAGCGCCCGGATCCACCAGCGTTGAGGGCTTGCTCGCGGGGCGTCCCCCGACCAGCACCAGGCCATCGCGGACGGCGACCTGGGCCTCGCTGCGCGTCGCGGCCAAGCCCCGGCGGACGAGCTCGGCGTCCAACCGCCGGCGCGCCACGGCGACCGGCGTCAGGCCTGCTCGGTCGGGGGGGTGGTGGTCGGCGGGCTGGAGGTCGTGCGCTTGGCGGTGGTGCGCTTGGCCGTCGACCGCTTCCGGGCGGGCTTCTTGCCCTGCGCGCGCTCGAGGTCCCGGACGCGCTTGCGCAGGGCGTCGACCTCGTCGCGCGAGGCCACGCCGATCGTCTTCAGCTGTGACTTGACCTCGGTCTGCACCATCGTGGTGAGCCGTTCGCGGTTCTTGTTCGACCACGCCATCAGGTCCTTGGCGGCCTTCGACATCTGGTCACGGCCCTGACCCTTGGTCAGCGACTTCGCCAGATCCTGCGCCTTGGCCGGCGAGAGCTTGCCGATCGCCGCCTCCATGTACTCGCGAACCTGTTCCAGCACAACCGCCATCTCGATCACTCCTCGGTTCCTCGGTCCCGTTGGGGCACCGTTCGGCGCCACGACCAAGGATAGCGCCGGGCCGCTCCCCCTACCCCTCGAGCAGAGCGGATACGTCCTGGGCGATCATCGTCGGCCGGATGCCTGTGACCTCGACGTCCGCCCGGCTCGAGACCCCAGTCAGCACGAGCATCGTGTCCCACCCGAGGCGGGCCGCCCCCTCGATGTCCGTGTCGAGGCGGTCCCCCACCACGAGCGGGCGGCCGCCCCCGCCACGCCGCAGGCCCGCCTCGAACAGGGGAGCGAACGGCTTGCCCACGATCTCCGGCACGACCCCGGTGGTCGTGGTGACGACCGAGAGGAGCGCGCCCGCGCCCGGCCACAGGCCGTCGGCGGCCGGGTAGGACGCGTCGGCGTTGGTCGCGACCAGTTTCGCGCCCCGCTGCACCAGCAGGCACGCCGTCTTGAACTTCGCGTACGTCGCCCCGCCGTCGAACCCCACGACGACCAGATCGGCGGTCTCCGGCTCGCCGTCGAGGACCTCGAGGCCCGCGCCCGCCAGCGCCTCGCGGACGCCGTCCTGCCCGATCACGAACGCGCGGCCTCCGCCCCGCTCCGAGAGCAGCTCGGCCGTTGCAAGGGCGGACGTGACGACCTCCGTCGGGTCGGCGTCGATCCCGACCCCGCGGAGCTTGTCGGCGACCTGCTCCGGCGTTCGCGACGAGTTGTTCGTCAGGAAGACGAGCCGGACACCCCGCGCCCGCAGCTCGGCGATGGTCGGGGGCGCCGAGGGAACGGCCTCGTCGCCCCGGTACAGGACGCCGTCGAGATCGAACAGGATGCAGTCGTACCGCTCCGCGAGCATCAGCCCGCGAGACGTTCGAGCGCTCGTTCGTAGTCCTCGGTCCCCGGGCGCATGACGATCGCGAGCTTCAGGTGGCCGATCGCCCTCATCAGCTGCCCGGTACGTTCGCAGGCGAGAGCGAGCGCGAAGTGCGCGTAGTCGCTCGCGGGCTCGATCTGCACCGCCTTCGCGAACTCGCGTCGCGCGGGGAGGGTCCGTCCCGACATGTACAGGGCGCGCCCGAGGGCCTCCCGGATCGACGCCTTGTCCGGCTCCATCAGCTTCGCGCGCCCGAGCAGCATCGCGGCCTGATGCGGATGGCCGTCGCGCAGGAACCCCATGCCCCGGGAGAACAGGTCGTAGACGCTCTCGTCGGACGGGGCCGTCTCGGGGCCGCTGCTATACATGGTGCGTGTCCCGCATCTCGCCCTTCGTCGGCCTGCTGTTCGACCGGTCGATCGTCGGCTCGTACGACCTGGTCACGACGCCCCCCTACGACGTCATCTCCGACGCGCAGCGGCAGCATTTCCTCGGCGCGAGCCCGTACAACGTGATCCGCCTCGTCCTCGGACCGGACGACACCGGCGACGGCGAGGCGGACGACAAGTATAGGCACGCGGCCGACGAGCTCGGTGCCTGGCGCGCCCGAGGCGCGCTCACCGCCACCGACGGACCCGCGTTCTTCCCGTACGAGATGCGGTTCTCATTGCACGGGCGGCCACGCGCGATCAGGGGGCTGGTCTGCGCGGTCGAGCTCGAGGATCGGGGCGGCTCCGTCGTCCCGCACGAGCAGACGATGCCCGGACCGATCGAGGATCGCCTCCGGCTGATGCGCGCGGTCCGAACCAACCTGTCGTCCATCCACGCCGTGTTCCGAGGCCCGAGCGAACCGTTCGCCGCATTCGTGGACGCGCGGACGTCGGGCGAGCCGGTGGCCTCGACCACCGACGAGTCGGGCGTCGAGCACCGGCTGTGGGTGAGCGAGCCGAACCCCGACGTCGCGACCTGGCTCGAACCCGAGTCGCTGATGATCGCGGACGGGCATCACCGGTACTCGATGGCCCTGCGCTACCGCGACGAGATGCGAGCCTCGCACGGACCGGGTCCATGGGACCGCGTGATGATGTTCGTGGCCGACGCGGCCGTGCAGGAGCCGCCGGTGCTCCCGTTCCACCGGATCCAGGAGGAGGGTCCCTTCGAGGCGGCCGGCGACCGCGTCCGCGACCTCGGCGAGGTCCTCGAGACCGTGAACGACGGCGCGCTCGTCTACGGGTCCGCGTCGCTCGAGGACGGCCTGTTGGTCCACCGCGTCGCGGAGCTCACCGGCACGCCTCCCACCGTCTGCGCGCTGCACGAGCAGGTCCTGCATGGCCTCGACGAGCGGCTCCGGTACACGCCCGATGCCGTCGAAGCCGAAGACGCCGTGCGAGCCCGAGCCGCGGTCGCCGCGTATTTCCTGCCGCCCACCGACGCCACCCGGATCCGCGACGTGGTCGACCGCGGCGAGCGCCTACCCCAGAAGTCGACGTTCTTCTGGCCCAAGCCGCGCACGGGGCTCGTCCTGCGCCCGCTCGACCTGGACGTCGCCGACGCCTGACGCAGCGGCGATCGCTCAGTCCGGGACGACCGGCTCGAGCTTCTTGATCCCGGCGGCCACCACTTCCGTCAGGCTCCGCACCCCGGCTCCGCTCCGGTAGAAGCGGCGAACGAGCTGCCCGTACACCAGCACGTCGTCGCCCTTCGCGATCGGCTTCAGGATGCGCTTGCCTACGTCCTTGTGCCAGATCGCGACGGGCAGAGGGAGGAGGCGCTTGCCCGTTTCCGGAACGCAGAGCCGGAGCTCGGTGAGCCCAGATACCGTCAAGGGGATATGAGGGTCTATGTCCGCGTGACGCCGGTCACTATTCCAGAACGTACATGGGGGACTGACGCCGCTAGAAGCCGGGGTCGAACACTCTTCCCGGTATCTCAGCTGGGTCCGTCTGGTGCGTGTGGAGCGTCCCTCCCACCATGGCCGCGTAGACGTACTGCCCGCCCGGCACGTCAAGACCCTTGAATCCCAGCTTGCAGAGATAGAGGTCCTGTCCGCGAAAGGCCTCCACATCTTCGACTCGGCAGTCGACTTCACCGTTGTACGTGTAGCCGCCCTCGATCGCCCGACGGCATCCGGCGCTCGACCGGATCGGCCGCAACGGTGCCCGCGAGCACCACGACGTTGACCGTCACCATCCGAACTCCCCCCTTCGTGGCGGACCGTAGCACCGGCCACCGACACGACCCGCGCGTAGACTCGCCGGCGTGGAGCCCGTCGTCTTCGAGGTCGCGCGAGGCATCACCGCGATCGACACCTTCTACGGCGGTCGCGAGCGCTACACCGCCGCGTACCTGCTCGAGGCCGACGAGCCGGCCATCGTGGAGACCGGCCCCGCGACCTCGTTCGAACCCGTCGTCGCCGGCCTCGAGCGGCTCGGGATCGGACCGGCCGATCTCGCGCACATCGTCGTCACGCACATCCATCTCGACCACGCCGGCGGCGTCTGGCGCATCGCCGAGCGGTTCCCGAACGCGACCGTATGGGTGCACGAACGCGGTGCGCGGCACCTCGCGGACCCGTCCCGTTTGATCGCCAGCGCGACGTCGATCTACGGACCCGAGACGATGGCGACGCTGTTCGGCCCGGTGGAACCCGTTGCGGCCCAGCGGATCCGAGCGCTCGCCGATGGCGACCGGATCGAGCTCGGTGCGCGCCGGCTCGAGGCAATCGCCACCCCCGGTCACGCGAAGCACCAGGTCGCCTTGGTGGATTCGTCGACGGGCGCTGTCTTCACCGGCGACGCGCTCGGCATCCATCCCCCGGACGCGCGGGTCTTGCGACCGGCGACGCCGCCCCCCGACTACGACCTCGAGCTCGCCGTCTCCTCGATCGAGCGGATCCGAACGCGGGCGCGCGGCGCGAAGGTCCTGTTCTCGCACTTCGGGCCGGTCGACGAGGTCGATCGCATCTGCGACCTGGCGGTCGAGCGGTTCCGCTCGTGGACCCGGGTCGTCGGCGACGCCCTCGAACGCACGGACGATCTCGACGAGATCGTGCAGGTGCTCCAGGACGTCGCCCGAGCCGACGCCGGGACCGGTGCCGAGGCGACGCTCGACCTCGGGGTGCTCGAGACGATGTCGAGCATCCGGATGAACGCGATGGGGATCGTGCGCTACTGGACGAAGCTGCGCGAAGCGCGCGAAGCAGAGACCGGTCAGGCAAGCTGAGCCGCGCGCTCGGCCGCGTCGAACGCGCTCGGGTCGTGCCGCAGGATCTTGCGGAACTCGCGGAGCGCGTCGGCGCGCCGGCCCGCCTGCTCGAGGATGTTCCCGGTCACGTACCAGACACGGATCACCTCGGGACCGGCGACGTCGTCGCGCGTGCGGATCCGCCGCAGCATCCCGAGCGCCTGGTCGAACTTGCCCTGGTCGGCGAGCGCACTCGACGCCACGATCACGGCCTCGGCCTTGGCCGCGAGCGGCACGCCCTTGGATGCGAGCGCCTCCTCCGCGAGCGGGACCGCGCGATCGGGCCGACCGAGCGAGCGCAGGCAGTCGGCGATGATGTGGTTCTGGTCGGCACGCCCCGACATCCGGCGGTAGGCCTGCATCTCCGACAACGCCTCGGAGTACCGTTCGAGCTGGTACAGCGCGAGCCCCAGGACCTCGCGAACGCCCGGCGCGCGCGGCGCGAGTTCCTTGGCCTTGGCCGCCTCCGCGGCTGCCCCGCGGGCGTCACCGCGATCGAGCAGGGCGACCGCGCGCTCGAGCCGAGCGATCGCCAGGTCGGCCTTGCCGGTGCGGGACATGTGCCGCAGCTCGGAGACCACGTCGGGGGGGAGCCCGGCGCGGCGAGGCTTGGACCCCGCCTTGGGGCCGGGACGCGCACGCATCGCCTTCGGCATGCCGAGAGCGTACCGGGGCCCGACGCAGAAGAGCCGCCCCGGATGGGGCGGCTCTTCGCGAAGTGTCCGGCGGCGACCTACTCTCCCACCCAGTTGCCCGGGCAGTACCATCGGCGCTGGAGGGCTTAACTTCCGGGTTCGGGATGGGACCGGGTGTTTCCCCTCCGCTATGGCCACCGAAACGGCGTCCTCGATCCATCGGATCGAGAAGGAACGGGGGCGCGGCCCCCGAGCAGAGCTCGGGAACTGCGATAGCGAGCGCGAGCAAAGTCAAGTCCTCGGCCTATTAGTACCGGTCGGCTCAACGTGTTGCCACGCTTACACCTCCGGCCTATCAACCTCGTAGTCTGCGAGGGGCCTTACCTGGTTGCCCAGTGGGAGACCTCATCTAGGGGCGAGTTTCGCACTTAGATGCTTTCAGCGCTTATCTCTTCCGAACGTGGCTAACCAGCCGTGCCGCTGGCGCGACAACTGGCACACCAGAGGTTCGTCCGCCCCGGTCCTCTCGTACTAGGGGCAGCTCCCCGCAAGTCTCCTACGCCCACGACGGATAGGGACCGAACTGTCTCACGACGTTCTAAACCCAGCTCGCGTGCCTCTTTAACGGGCGAACAGCCCGACCCTTGGGACCTGCTCCAGCCCCAGGATGAGACGAGCCGACATCGAGGTGCCAAACCGCTCCGTCGATATGGACTCTTGGGAGCGATCAGCCTGTTATCCCCGGGGTACCTTTTAGCCGTTGAGCGACGACCCTTCCACAAGGAGTCGTCGGATCACTAGGCCCTGCTTTCGCACCTGCTCGACCCGTCGGTCTCGCAGTCAAGCTCCCTTGTGCCCTTGCACTCGACGCCTGATTGCCAACCAGGCTGAGGGAACCTTTGGGCGCCTCCGTTACGCTTTAGGAGGCAACCGCCCCAGTCAAACTGCCCACCAGGCGCTGTCCCCGATCCGGATCACGGACCGAGGTTAGAGTCCCAACAGATGAAGGGCGGTATTTCAAGGGTGGCTCCACCCGAGCCGGAGCCCGGGCTTCGAAGCCTCCCGCCTATCCTACGCAACATCTGCCAGAACCCAACACCAAGCTGCAGTAAAGGTCCCGGGGTCTTTCCGTCCTGTCGCGGGTAACGAGCATCTTTACTCGTACTGCAATTTCGCCGAGTCCCCGGTTGAGACAGTGCCCAAGTCGTTGCACCATTCGTGCAGGTCGGAACTTACCCGACAAGGAATTTCGCTACCTTAGGACCGTTATAGTTACGGCCGCCGTTTACTGGCGCTTAGGTTCAAAGCTTCGCCTCCCGAAGGAAGCTGACCTCTCCCCGTAACGTTCCAGCACCGGGCAGGTGTCAGTCCGTATACATCGTCTTACGACTTCGCACGGACCTGTGTTTTTAGTAAACAGTCGCTTGGGCCTGGTTTGTGCCACCACATCGAGCTCGGGCCGCGAAGGCCGTCACCCTACCGTGGTCCTCCTTCTCCCGAAGTTACGGAGGCAATTTGCCGAGTTCCTTAACCAGGGTTCTCTCGATCGCCTGAGTATTCTCTACTTGCCCACCTGAGTCGGTTTGGGGTACGGGCACCTCAACCACTCGCTAGAGGCTTTTCTCGGCAGCATGGGATCAGTCGCTTCACCTAGAGCGGCTCGGCATCGTGCCTCAGGGTTGATGGCTCCCCGGATTTGCCTGGGGAACCCCCCTACGCACTTGCCCCACGACGACCATCGCGTGGGTCGACCTACCCTCCTGCGTCCCCCCTTCGCTGCCCTAGTACCAAGTTGGTCGGTAGCCCCCGAAGGGGTTCCCTTAGTGCCTCGGATTCGGGCTGGGCGCGGATGAGGTGGTACTGGAATATCAACCAGTCGTCCATCGGCTACGCCTCGCGGCCTCGCCTTAGGTCCCGACTAACCCTGGGCGGATGAACCTTCCCCAGGAACCCTTGGGCATTCGGCGGACGGGCTCCTCCCCCGTCTTTCGCTACTCATGCCGGCATTCTCACTTCTGACGCGTCCACCGCTGGGTTCCCCCGCCGCTTCACTCGCGTCAGAACGCTCCCCTACCGATCCTCCGGCCTGGACCATGGAGGTCGCCCCCCATGGCCGAGCCATACGAAGGATCCCGCAGCTTCGGTGTCGTGCTTGAGCCCCGTTACATCATCGGCGCAGGACCACTTGACCAGTGAGCTGTTACGCACTCTTTCAAGGGTGGCTGCTTCTAAGCCAACCTCCTGGTTGTCT
>CAVPLL010000004.1:0-111301 GCA_963706005.1 uncultured Actinomycetes bacterium | reverse complement strand
TCGAGCCGGTGGTCACCCTGTACCACTGGGATCTGCCGCAGGCGCTCGAGGACGCCGGGGGATGGGCCAACCGGGACACCGCGTCGTGGTTCGCCGAGTACGCGTCGCTCGTCCACGAGGCGTTGGCGAACGAGGTGCCGGTCTGGATCACGGTGAACGAGCCCTGGGTCTCCGCGTGGCTCGGGTACGGGACCGGCGTCCACGCCCCGGGGACGACCGACGACGCCGTCGCGCTCGCCGCCTCCCACCACCTCCTCCTCGGTCACGGACTGGCCGTGGACGCCATGGGAGGCGATGGCGCCGTCGGGATCACCCTGAACATCCAGCCGGCCACGCCCGCCTCCGACGACGAGGCCGACGTCGAGGCCGCGCGGCGGGCCGACCTCCACATGAACGCGCTCTACCTGGACCCGGTCTTCGGCCGGGGCTACCCGGTCGAGTTGGTCGAGCACTACCGGTCGGTCACCGACATGGCCTTCGTCCGCGACGGCGACCTCGAGACCATCGCGCGTCCGTGCGACCACCTCGGGGTGAACTACTACCGACGGTTCACGGTCACGGGTGCCCGGCACCCCGGCGCGGAGGCGCTGCCGGGTTCGCTCGGCGCGTGGTCGATCGTCCCGCCGGACGTCCCCGTGACCGAGATGGGATGGCCGATCGAGCCGGAGGTGCTGACCGAGCTGTTGCTGCGCGTGCATCGGGAGTATTCGCCGCCCCGCCTGCTGGTCACCGAGAACGGCGCGGCCTTCGACGACGTCGTCGGCCCGGACGGTGAGATCGACGACGCGGAGCGGATCGCGTTCCTCCGCGATCACATCGGAGCCGCGCTCCGAGCGAGGGAGGCGGGTGTTCCGCTCGAGGGGTTCTTCGTGTGGTCGTTGCTCGACAACTTCGAGTGGGCGCAGGGGTTCTCGAAGCGCTTCGGGCTGGTCCACGTCGATTTCACGACGCAGGCACGTATACCGAAGGGGAGCGCTCGGTGGTATCGCCAGGTCGCCCAGGATGGGCTCGCGGGTCCATCGCGCGATCTGAGAGGGCCCCCAGGGTGACCCGAGAGGGGGTGGAGTTGACCGGGAACGTCACGTGTGTGTGAAATTGCAGCGGGAGTGAAAGGGGGCACCAAGCATGAGGCGATTGAAGATCATCGTGCCGTTCGCCGTACTGGTACTGATCGCGGCGGCGTGCACGAACGACAACGGTGGAGGTGGCGCGACCGGTGGTGGCACCACCGGCGCCGCCCAGGAACCGAACACCGGGACGGTGAACGTCCTGAGCGCGGCGGCTGCGGAGGAGGCCGACGCCGTCCAGACCCTGTGGGACGACACCTACGGGTCGCAGGTCGACTACCAGGTCGAGTTCGAGGGATCCGAGCAGTTCGAGGAGCAGCTGCAGATCCGGTCCGAGGCGGGGACCCTGGACACGGTCCTGCTGCCGCAGCCGGGCGCGGTGAAGGCCCAGGCGGCCTCGGGCAACGCCCTGTCGCTCGAGGACCTCGGGTACAACATCGACGACCTCAACGCGCTCTTCGGCGAGTACTTCGTGTCGCTCGGCGAGTACCAGGGCGAGCACTACGGCCTGCCCACCAACTCGAACTACAAGAGCCTGATCTGGTACCCGAAGGATGATTTCGACAAGGCGGGGTACACGATCCCGACCACGTGGGACGAGCTCATGGCCCTGTCCGACCAGATCGTGGCCGACGGCGGGACGCCGTGGTGCGTCGGGTTCGAGAGCGGGACGGCAACCGGCTGGCCGGCGACCGACTGGGTCGAGGACATCATGTTGGCCACCGCGGGGCAGGACACGTACACGCAGTGGGTGAACCACGAGATCCCGTTCACGGACCCGGCCGTCAAGACGGCGGTCCAGGACTTCGGCGACGTGATGTTCCACCCCGGGTACGTGCTCGGTGGCGCCGACCAGACGCCTTCGATCGCGTTCGGTGACGCGCCGCTGCCGATGTTCGACAACCCGCCGGGCTGCTGGCTGCACCGGCAGGCCACGTTCATCAACGCCTTCTTCCCGGCGGGGACCGAGTACGGCAAGGACTACTCCGCCTTCCCGTTCCCCACGATCGACCAGCAGGGAGGCCTGTTCGCCGGCGAGATCGCGGTCGCCTACCGCAACTCGCCCGAGATCAAGGACTTCCTCGACAAGTTCAGCGGGGAGGAGTTCCAGTGCCTGATGGGCGGCGACACCAGCCTGTCGAGGCTCTCGCCGAACGTCAACGTCGGGAAGGACTGCTACGCCAACCCGGTCCTGGCCGACGCGTCGGTCTTGCTCACGAACGCGCTGAGCGGCGCCAACGGCGTGCAGGGAGGCTTCGACGCCTCGGACCAGATGCCGCCGGAGGTCGGTTCGGGATCGTTCTGGACCGGCATGGTGCAGTACATGCAGGACGGCCCGGACTCGATCGACACGGTCCTGCAGAACATCGAGGACAGCTGGCCGTCCGGGTAGCCTGATGACCCGGATCGATCCATACGGGAGGGGACGGCCACGCGGCCGTCCCCTCCTCGTTTGCGTCCGGGGCCGCGAGGAGGCATCGTCCCCTCGATGAAGGCGATCGAGCGATGAGCGCAACCGGGGGTTCGAGCGAGGCCGCGACCCTGACGGCGCCGCCCTCCAAGCCTCGGGCGCTGGGCGTGTTCATCCTGCGTCTGCTCGTGGCCCTGGCGATCCCGGTGGCCGCCTTCGCGGTCCTGTGGCGGACGTTCGACTACATGCGGGACGAGAACGCCAACCGCCTGCTCGTGGTGGGCGTGGCGATCGTCGTGGGGGTGGGCGGCGTCTTCTTCCTGTACTGGGCGATGAACCGGATCGTGGACCTGCTCCCCGAGCGCTACCGGGAGGGGGTCCGGCCGTACGTGTTCGTCGGCCCCGCACTCGTGATCCTGGGTGTCTTCCTCGTTTACCCGGTCATCAACACGCTGCTGATCAGCGTCAAGAACTCGACGGGCGACGGCTTCGTCGGGCTGGACAACTTCAAGTTCGTCTTCACCGACCAGAGCATGCTGCGCGCGATCCGCAACACGCTGGGGTGGACGCTGGTCGTGCCGGTGGTGGCGGTGAGCATCGGCCTCGCGTTCGCCACCCTGGTCGATCGCCTGCGGCGCGGCGAGGCGGTCGCCAAGTCGCTGATCTTCATGCCGATGGCGATCTCGTTCGCCGGTGCCGCGATCACCTGGCGGCTCATCTACGACTTCCGCCCGGAGGGGTTCGGCTCGAACATCGGCCTGGCGAATGCCGTTTGGCAGGGCCTGGGCAACCAGCCCGTGGCGTGGCTCCAGGAGGCCCCGTGGAACAACCTCCTGCTGATGGTGATCATGGTCTGGATGCAGACGGGGTTCGCCATGGTGGTCCTGTCGGCAGCGATCAAGGCGATCCCCGAGGAGATCACCGAGGCGGCGCGGATCGATGGTGCCTCCGAGTTCCAGGTCTTCCGCCGCATCATCGTGCCGAGCATCGCGCCCACCATCGCCGTCGTGGCCACCTACATGGTCATCAACGCCCTGAAGGTCTTCGACATCGTGTTCGTCATAGGCGGCGCGGAGACCAATAAGACCGAGGTGATCGCCGAGCGGATGATCCGTTGGTTCTTCATCCTCAACAACAGCGGACGCGGCGCGGCGATCGCCGTGGTCCTGTTCATCGCCATCATCCCCGTCATGGTCTGGAACATGAAGCGCTTCCGCGAGCAGGAGATGATCCGATGAGCGCGCCCGCGATCCCGGTCCCCGAGATCACGCAGGGTCGGGACCAAGCCCAGGCGAGGGACGAGGCTCCGGGCCACCGGCGTGGAGGATGGTTCGTCCGGATCACGATCGTAGTCATCGTCCTGCTGTGGCTGATCCCGACGATGGGCGTCCTGATCACGTCCTTCCGTCCGGAGAACCTGGTGAACGCCACGGGGTGGTGGACGGTGCTCGCGCATCCGTTCCGGGCCGCGGAGTGGACGCTGGAGAACTACCGGCTTGCCCTGGACCGGGGCGGACTGGGCAACGCGTTCCTGAACAGCCTCGCCGTCACGATCCCGTCCACGGTGATCCCCATCACGATCGCGGCCTTCGCCGCCTATGCCTTCTCGTGGATGGAGTTCAGGGGCCGGTACGTGCTGTTCGTGGTGGTCGTCGGCCTGATGGTGGTGCCCATCCAGATGACGCTGATCCCCCTCCTCCGTCTGTTCGCCAACGGCGCGACCATCGGCCGGCTCATCGTCTTCCCCGACCTGGATCTGAACGGCTCGTTCATGGGGATCTGGCTCGCCCACGCGGGGTTCGGCCTGCCGCTGGCCATCTACCTGTTACGGAGCTACATCGGGTCGCTGCCGTCCTCCATCATCGAGTCGGCGAAGATCGACGGCGCGGACCACTTCACGATCTTCTGGAGGCTGGTCGTCCCGCTCTCCGTGCCGGCGCTCGCCGCGTTCGCGATCTTCCAGTTCCTGTGGGTGTGGAACGACCTCCTGGTCGCCTACGTGTTCCTGGGCGGGACGCGACAGACGATGGTGTTGCCCATCGCGCTCGCCGGGCTGGTGGGCGAGCGGGGGGAGACCTGGCACCTGCTCACGGCCGCGGCGTTCATCTCGATGATCCTGCCGCTCGCGGTGTTCTTCTCGCTGCAGAAGTACTTCGTGCGTGGCCTCACGGCCGGTTCGGTGAAGGGCTGATCGGCCTGGCCAGGGCGCAGCGCACGGTTCCGGCCGGAACATGGCCGCTCGCGCCTCGTCGCAAGTGGCGGGCGATCCTGCTCGCGACGTTGCTCCTCGTCCCCGCATACTGGGCCCTGCTGGCGGGGGTCGTCTCCGTTGCCTCCGACGCCTCCGGCGGTGTTCCCAACCCGGGAGCCTGGATCGCGTTCGGGCTCATGCTCGTGCCCTTCGTGTTCATCGTGCTCGCGTTCGCGTCCGCGCATCCTCGCGCCGCGGCCGCGTCGGTGAAGGCGATGCTACTCGCGCTCGCCGTGGGCATCCCGATCTCGGCGCTCGCCGCCGACGCCGTGACCGGGTTCGTCGCGGGGGTCGGCGCCGGCGGGATCGTCGCGATGCGAGCCGACCACGATCGGCCCTGGAAGGCGCGCGTCCTCGCGATCGCCCTCGCCACGGCGTGGGCGTTCGTGACGGTACGCGTGATGCCCGAGGCGGTCCTGCTCCTCGCGCCGGTCCTCCCGTTCACGAGCGTCGGCGTGGCCGACCACCTGCTCGAGATCAGGAGGGAGCGACGCGGAGGATCACCCCCTCCCACGGACCCAGTCTGAGCGCACCCTCGACGCGTTCCCCGTCGCGTTCGCGGTGGGTGCCGATGGCGATCGTGGCCGATCCGATCGGGAACGACGACGGCTCCCCCGACAGGTTCACCGAGACGATCGTGCCGCCCCCGCGTCTCCACGCCCACACGGCGGCCGGTGACGGGAGCGACGCGTAGGCGCCGGCGCGCAGGTCGGATGTCTCGCGCCGGAGGGCGATCAGGTCCCGGCAGAGG
Source organism: uncultured Actinomycetes bacterium (assembly GCA_963706005.1). GTDB lineage: Bacteria > Actinomycetota > UBA4738 > UBA4738 > HRBIN12 > DASSJM01. The sequence continues at coordinate 105,821 of CAVPLL010000004.1, read as the reverse complement.
CGGAGCATCGAGCCTGGGTCCGAACGCTGATCCTCGACGTTGATGGTCCCGGCGTCTCCGATCGGGAGCCACGGACGCGTGGCGGGTCCGGTGAAGCCGGCGCCCGGCTCCGCGTTCCACTGCATCGGCGTCCGGCCCGGGTCGCGGCCGGGCTGAGCGCCGCCGAGCCGACCCGCACCGTCCCGGATCGCGTCGCCGGTCACCTCGACCTCCACCATCCCGATCTCGTCGCCGTAGTACAGGAACGGTGTGCCGCGCAAGCAGAGCAGCGCGAGGAGGGCGCACCGAGCGGCGTCCGGCCGGTTCCCGCACCACCTCGTCGGGAACCGCCCGACGTCATGGTTCGAGGCCGCCCAGGTGGGTTGCGCGGACGGCGCGAGCGCGGCCTCCGCCGCCTCGACGGCGCCGCGCAGGAACTCGGCCTCGAACGCGGCGAAGACGAAGGGGAAGTTGAAGCATAGATCGAGCTCGTCTCCGGCCTCCCCGTAGAAGCGGGAGACCTGCCGCAGATCGAAGATCCAGGTCTCGCCGATCAGGATCCGGCGAGGTTCGTACGAATCGGCGATCGCGCGCCACCGCCGGTAGACCTCGTGTACCTCGGGCCGGTTCATGTTGTAGACGGATCGCTGGCCACGGCGACGCACATCCTGCGGATCGTCCGCGGTGGCGGGATCGTTGTCGCGCAGCGCGCGGTCCTTGATGAGGGCGTTCGCGACGTCGATCCGGAAGCCCGCGACCCCCCGGTCGAACCAGAACCGCAGGATCCCCTCGAACTCCCGGCGCACCTCCTCGTTCCACCAGTCGAGGTCCGGTTGCTCCACGAGGAAGTTGTGGAGGTAGTACTGGCCGGTCCGCTGTTCGAGCTCCCACGCGGGGCCGCCGAAGACGGACACCCAGTTGTTGGGCGGCGAGCCGTCGGGTCGGGTACCGCGCCAGACGTAGCGGTCGCGGTTCGCGGCGTCCTTGGACGACCGGGCGTCGACGAACCAGGGGTGGAGGTCGCTCGTGTGGTTGGGCACGAGGTCGAGGATCACGCGGATCCCGCGCGCGCCGGCCTCCGAGACCAACCGGTCGAGCGTCGCCAGATCGCCGAGCTCCGGGTGGACGTCGCGGTAGTCGGCGACGTCGTACCCCCAATCGCGGTCCGGCGAGGGGGTGACGGGGGACAGCCACACGCCGTCCACGCCGAGCCACTCGAGATGGTCGAGGTGATCGATCACACCCTGGAGGTCGCCGAAGCCGTCGCCGTTCGTGTCGGCGAAGGACCGAACGTAGATCTGGTAGATGACCCCTTCGCGCCACCAGGAGGCGTCGTCGTTCCGCACGGCCTCAGTATCCCGGCCGGGCGGTCGCTCCCGCCACTACCCTTGTCGGCGGTGACGGAGCGTCTTCGGATCCGGCCCGCCACGCGCGGGGAATGGGTGCGCGTCCGCGATCTCCGCATGCGGTCCCTCGCGGACGCCCCGGACGCCTTCGGTTCGACGCTCGAACGCGAGCGCCGACACGGCGAGCCCCAGTGGATCGAGTGGATCGAGGGTTGGGAGGGCGCGAGGAACGTCCTGTTCGTCGCCGAGCGGGAGGACGACTGGATCGGCATGGCCGTCGGCTCGCGCACCGGCGGGGAGCCCGAGGCCCACCTCTACGGGATGTGGGTCGACCCGACATGGCGGGGCAAAGGGGTCGGAGCGCGGCTGGTCGACGAGGTTCTCGGATGGGCGCGCTCGTGGGGTTCGCGTGGGGTCATCCTCGGCGTCACCGAGACCAACGACGGGGCGGCGGGTTTCTACGAGCACCTGGGGTTCGCGGACACGGGTGAGCGCTATCCGCTGCGCGAGCAGAGCACGCTGGCCTGCCGGGTCCTTCGGTTCCCCCTCTGAGCCTCACGCGCGTTGGTTGCGGAGCGCGAACATCCCGAGCATCAGCATCGCGACGGCGAACGCGAGCAGCGCGAGCAGGCGCCCCGTCACCTCGGCGATCCCGGCTCCGCCGATCATCGTCTCCCGCAAGATCACGACGCCGTGGGTCACCGGGAACACCTGCGAGAGCACGCGCAGGGGGGCCCACAGCGTCTGCACGGGCCAGAACAGGCCCCCCAGGAAGATCTGCGGCACCAGGATCAGGGGGATGAACTGCACGACCTGGAGCTCGTTGCGGGCGAAGAAGGAGAGCGCGATCCCGAGGTTGACGACGCCGACGACGAGGATCGCGAGCGTGAGCAGGACGAGCCACGGTGGACCGGCGATCGGGACATCGAGGACGATGGTCGTGTACCCGAGGACGACCAGTCCCTGGAGCATCGCGAACCCGACGAAGCCGAGGAGGTAGCCGAGCAGCACCTCGAGGCGGCTCGCGGGTGAGGCCATCAGGCGCTCGAGCGTCCCGGACGATCGCTCGCGCAGGAACGAGACGCTGGTGAGCATGAACGTGAACAGGAACGTGAAGACGACGATCAACGCCGGCGCGTAGGAGTCGAGCGTCGCGAGATCGCGTCCGCCCTCGAGCGGGACGCGCGCGATCGCGAGCTGGGGAAGGACCCCGGCCGGCGCCGTCGCCGCCGCGGCCAGCAGCGCGAGCCGGACCGCGCCGATCACGCGATCGTCCAGACCGCGTTCGATCCCGCCGACGACCACGGTGATCTCCGCGGGACGTCCCGCGAGGAGGTCCGCGGAGGTCCCCGGCTCGACGATCACGGCGCCGGCCGCGTCGCCGTCCCGGACGCGGCGACGGGCCTCCTCGGCGCTCCGAGCCTGCGAGAGCGCGAGGCCCGGCTGCTCCGCGAGCGCCTCGGACAGGATCGTCCCCACCGAGGCCGATCCCGGGGCCGGGATCGCTCCGGTCGCATCGAGGTTCACGAACGAGACCGGCAGGGGTTCCTTGCCGGCATCGCCGACCAGGTAGCCGACCAACGCCATCACGACCGTCGGGACGACGAAGATCAAGGCGACCGACCGGGGATCGTGGCGGAACTGCCGCAGGATCCGCCCGGCGATCGCGCTCGCGCGAGAGAGCCTCACGTCGTCGGCTCCGGCTCTGCTCGCTCCCGGAGCACGAGGTACGCCTCCTCGATCGAGTCCCGCTCCGCGAGCTCGAGCAGGTCCGCCGGGGTCCCGACCGCGATGGTCCGCCCCGCATCGATCATCGCGACGCGGTCGCACCGCTCCGCCTCCTCCATCACGTGGGTCGTGACCACGATCGTGGCCCCGCCTGCGTTCACTCGGCGGAAGTGATCCCACAGGCGGACGCGCAGGACCGGATCGATCCCCACCGTCGGCTCGTCGAGCAGGAGGAGCCTGGGGTCGTGCACCATCGCGCACGCCAGGTTCGTGAGCTGGCGCATCCCGCCGGAGAGCGTCCGAACGAGGGTGCGCTCGCGGCCGGCGAGCTCGACCACCCGGAGCGTTCGAGCCGCGTGCTCGCGGGCGGCGGCCTTGGACAGGCCGAAGAGACGGCCGAAGAAGACCAAGTTGTCCTCGACGGGCAGGTCCTCGTACAGCGCCGCGGCCTGCGTCATGTACCCGATGTCGGCGGCGACGCTCGGACCGGGGGACCGCCCGAGGACCCGGAGCGATCCCTCCGTCGGGCGCAGGAGCCCGGCGACGCTCCGGATGAAGGTCGTCTTGCCGGCGCCGTTCGGGCCCACCAGGCCGAGGATCTCGCCGCGGCGAACCTCGAGATCGAGGCCGTCGAGCGCACGCAGCGGTCCGAACGCTCGCACGAGGCCGGTCGCTTCGATCGCGAGCGTCGACGCCTCACCGGGCCCTGACATCACCGGTCATCGTGCCATCGGGGGGTGCGCCGCGTCCCGGTCCTCCGTCGCGGCCGGGACGGGCCGTTCGGGCGAGCTCCTCACGGTTCGCGCTGCGTCCGGACCTTGACGTACGATGCCCGAAGACCCTGACGAGGAGGTCGACGTTGGTCAGCGCATTCATCCTGATCCAAACCGAGGTGGGGCGGGCGAGCAACGTGACCCGCGAGATCAGCGGAGTCGAGGGCATCGTGTCGGTCGACCCCGTGACGGGTCCGTACGACGTCATCGCTCGCGGCGAGGCGAACGACCTCGACGAGCTCGCGAAGGCGATCGTCATGCCGATCCAGTCGGTGGAGGGGGTCACGCGCACGCTGACCTGCCCGGTGCTCTCCCTGTAGACCGCTCGGGTCTGCGGGGCTTGGCCCATCGCGTTCCCTTCAGGCCGTCCACGCTTGCGCCGATACCCCGACCGGAGGTGGTGGCGTGGGCTCGGAACGCGGGTTCATCGGTGTCCGGATGCTTGCCGTGCTCGGCCTGGTGGTGGCGCTCGTGTGGGTCATCCCGCTCGTCTTCCTGCAGGCCTCCCGGACCGATCGGACGGTCGCGCTCGGCTCGACGTCCGGCGCGGAGCCGGTCGGCTCGACGTCCGGCGCGGAGCCGGTCGGCGCGACGTCCGGAGCGTCGGCTCCCGTGGCGGGAACGACCGGGACCGGCGACCCCGTCACCGATCCGATCCGCAAGGCCGACGACGTCCAGGCCCAGGCCATGCTGAACGAGGCGATCCGGGTCGCCCAGGTCTACTACTCGGAGCACGGGAGCTTCGACGGCTTCGGACCGGACGCGGCCGCCGGATACGACCCGTCGATCGTCTACACGCAGGGCGCCCCCGCGCCCGACATGGTGACGATGTCCGTCTCGTCCACGACCGTGGTGCTCGTGACCATGGTCGAGCTGAACGGCGGCTACCTCTGCGCCGCGGCGATGGGCGACGTCGTCACGCTCGGTCGGACGAACGCCGCGATGCCCGCGGACTGCCAGGGCGGGTGGCAGTAGCCCTCCCGGATCAGGTTCGGGCGCAGAGCTGGACGTCGGTGCGCTCGGGGAGCTCGAGCGTCTCCGGGAGCCGTGACGCGAGCTCGCCGATCCGCGCGAGGAGTCGGGAGCGCGTGCGCTCGGGCAAGGACGCGATGTCGCTCGAGGTCGCGAACAGGTCCGCCAGGCGCGCTGACGCGATCGCGTGGGTCGTCCGGAACGACCGGCGCTCGAACGGCGTGAACCCCTCGACGCGTTCGGGCGGCTCGAACCACGACCGGTAGGCCGCTACGATCGGTGAGGAGGCGCGTTCGCCTTCCACCGCCTCGTCGATCTCCCGGATGACCGGGTACAGACGGTCTGCGTCCCCGTCCGATCGGGCCCAGAACAGCGCGAGGGCGCCGCCGGGGCGCAGGACGCGCTGGATCTCGGCGAAGGCCGCATCCGCGTCGAAGTGATGGAACGCGTTGCCGACGACGACGGCGTCCGCGATCCCGTCCTCGAGCGGGATCCGTTCCGCCGTCCCGGCGGCCGCCTTCACGGCCGGCAGGTTCGTCTCCAGCACGGCGCGCATGTTGGTCGCGGGTTCGACCGCGATCACCTCCACGCCGAGGGGGACGAAACGGCGCGCCAGCTGACCGGTCCCGGCGGCGAGATCCAGGACGAGCGAGCCCGCTCGCAGCCGCCCGCGCTCGGCCACCCAGCGTGCGGCGTCGATCGCGTAGGTCGGACGCAGCTCGTCGTAGTCGATCGCGTTCACGGACTCGAAGCTGAACCCCATCGTCGCGCATCGTACGCGGCGGCCGTACCCTTGCCGGATGCCAACCGACGCCCAGAGCGCCACACCGCACCCCCGCCGCCCGGAACCCTCGGCCCTGCCCCTGCCCCGGCGAACGCTCGCCGAGGAGACCCTCGTCGTCCTCTCGCTCTCGCTGCTCGCGAGCGCGGTGTTCGCGATCCTCAGCCTGCTCGAGGCGCCGCTCCGTGGCGTCACGGTGGCCTCCGTGTCGCAGAGCACGCAGCTCGCGCGACAGATCTTCGGCTCGCTCTTCTCGCTCGCGCCGGTGTGGTTGGTCGTCTACCTCGTGCGCCGCAACGGCGAGGGGCTCGAGGGGATCGGCCTGCGGTGGGATCGGCCGCGACAGGACATCGCCCGCGGGACCCTGCTGTTCCTGGTCGTCGGGGCGGCCGGCATCGGCCTGTACCTGGCCGCGGTCGCGCTCGGCGTGAACCGGTTCGTCGTCCCGGTGCCGCCGCTCGGTCATTGGTGGACGGTCCCGATGTTGATCGTGAACGCCGCGGAGGCGGCGTTGCTCGAGGAGGTCGTGGTGGTCGCCTACCTCGTGACGAGGCTGCGGCAGCTCGGCCTCACCGAGATCGCGGCGGTCGGGACGAGCGCCCTGCTGCGCGGCAGCTACCACCTGTATCAGGGGTGGGGCGGGTTCCTCGGCAACGTCGCGATGGGGCTGCTGTTCGGGTTCGTCTTCACCCGGACCAGGCGGGCGTGGCCGATCGTGATCGCGCACTTCCTGCTCGACGTCGCGGCCGGCATCGGGTTCATCCTGTTCCGGGAGCACCTCCCGGGGTTCCGGTGAGGGGCCCGCTCACCCGGCGATCGCTCTCGGCCGCGCTGCGGAGCACGGCGATGCGGGGGTTCGCGCACGTCGACGAGCTGATCGACCCGGCGTTCCTGCGCGAGCTGCGCCGCGAGGTCGAAGGCGGCCCCCTCCGAAGGATGGCCGGGACCTTCGGCGCCGCGGGCGTGCGGATGGAGATCGACGGGTACGACGTCGGATCGCCGTTCGCCGGCTTCCCGCTCCTGGTCGAGCTCGCATCGGCGTTCACCGAGCGTGTGCGTGCCGACGGCAGCGAGGTGCGAGGGCTCCGGACCTGGCGTCCGAACGAGGCCGGGATCGCCGTCTACCGCTCCGGGTCGGTCGGGGTCACCTCGCACCTGGACGGCCGCTGGTACCGAAGGCTGGTCGCCGTGTTCACCGTGGCCGGCTCGGCGCGGTTCGAGGTCCGGGGCTCACGTGAGGGCGACGTCCTCGAGCGGTGGAGCGCTCGCGCCGGCGCCGTGACGCTGATGCGGGCGCCGGGGCTCGCCGGCGCACGCGACGGGCGTCCGTACCACGCGGTCCACGGCCCGCCGCGCGGGACCCGTTGCTCCCTCGCGCTGCGGATGGCAGTCGTGCCGCCGCGCTGACCTCACTGCAGGTTGCGCGGGACCCGCCGGTCGAAGCGCCGCGACCACCGGATCTGGCCGTCCTCCCAGGCGTCGATCTCGAGGTGGACGCGGTACGCGGTCGCGTCGCTCTGGATGCGGCTCCGAACGTCGGCCCCGACGGTGGCCTCGGGCCACGTGAGGACGTAGCTCGAGGTGGCGTCGACCCAGGCGCGTCCGGGATCGTCGGTCGAGACACCCACGACGCCGCCGTTGCGTTCGACGATCGTCGGCGCGACCTCGTCCGGCTCGCTCCGGGTGGTGTAGGCGACGACGGCGCGCGTCTCGTTGCGGACGACGTCGTGCTGCAGCTCCCACGTCACGTCGTCGGTCTCCCACCGCTGGGGTCGACGCGACGCCGGCAGGGCGGGCCGCTCGATGATCGGCGACGGGCCGTCCACGACCGGCAGGACGAGGGCCGAGCCGTCGTGTTCGATCGTCAGGGTGACGGGGGAGGGCGGCGGCCACGCGTTCGGCCAGTCGGTGCCGGCGAGGTCGAGACGGATCCGGTGACCCGGCTCGAACACCCAGGAGGTCACCTCGAGCTCGAGCGACACGTCGTAGGTCCGCCCCGGTTCGAGCGGCGTGGGCGTCTCGCGCGAGTCCCGATGCGTGAGGTTGAGCAGCCCGCGCGTGACGAGCTGCGACGTTCCGTCGGGATGGACGTCGCAGAGCTTCGCGGTCAGGTACGCGACCGGGGCCGAGGCCGCGACGCGGGCGCGCACGACCGGGTGGCCGAGGATCTCGGTCTCCGCTCCCGACGGCTCCCAGTCGTAGACGAGCGAGAACGCCTCGTCGGGTCGCTGGTCGAGCGGCTGCCCCCACGGCGGCACGCCGGCGCAGCTCAGCCACGCCGTCCAACCGACGTCGCCGCGGACCTCGAGCCGGTCCGGACCGTGGTCCGGCCGGCTCGCGCGGGCGTCGGACAGGGGCAGCCCGAGCTCGCGTCCGCGTGCGAGCGGCCATCCGGCCTCGTACCGCCACTCGCCCCGGTAGGCGACGAGGTCGGCCGCCGGCGGCGTGGGGCGTCGGACGAAGACCACGATCGGCGGTTCGCGTTCGACGCCGTTGTCGGCGTCCTTCAGCCACCGATCCCACCACCGGGCCATCTCGGCGACGAGGTCGATGTTCGGCCCGGGCCGGGACGTCTCGACGTCGGCGTGTGACCAGGGGCCGGCGAGCAGGCGCCTCGGACACCGGAGGCCGGCCATCGCTCGAAGGGCGATGTTCGTGTACCCGTCGGCCCAGCCCGTGACCAGCATCGTGGCGGCCTCGATCGACGCGTAGTCCTCCCGCAGCGACCCGTGCTTCCAGAAGTCGTCGTAGGTCTGGTGCTCGAGCCACCCGAACAGCCACGGCTCGTATGCCGCGAACCGACGCTCCCATGCCTCGCGCCACCCCTCGCCGGCGACGCGCGGGACGGGCGGCAGGACGTTGATGGCGTCCATGTAGGTCGGCCAGTCGGCGAGGTCGAGCTGCTTCAACGCGCCACCGAAGTAGTGGACGTCGTCGGCGAACCGATCGTCCGACGCGAAGATCGAACAGATCGCCTTCAGGGCCGGGGGGCGGAGCATGGCGACCTGGAGCGAGTTGAAACCCGACCACGACGTCCCGAACATCCCGACGTTGCCGTTGCACCAGCGTCGCTCCGCGAGCCAGCCCACGACCACGGTCAGGTCCTCGAGCTCCTCGGCCGTGTATTCGCCGGTCGCGATGCCCTCGGACGAGCCCGTCCCGCGGATGTCGACCCGGCAGACCGCGTACCCGAACTCGTCCGCGAGCCGCTCGTAGTCCGTTCGGTAGTGCGCGGTAAGGTCGTCCTTGCGGTAGGGGAGGGCCTCCAGGAGCGCGGGCCACGGCTCCGCGGTGGCCCGGTCGTGCACCTCATCGGCGGCTCGCCGCTGAGGCAGGTACAACGTGGCGGCCAGGCGGACGCCGTCGCGCATCGGGATGAAGACGTCCTGCGTCCGCGCCATCGGCCGGGGATGCTAACGCGCCGGCGTTGGACGCCCGAGCCCGCTCAGGCCCACGAGGTGAACCAGTATCGGAGCTTGAACCCGGCGTCGCTCAGCGGGGCGGCGGTGAGGACCGGCCAGAACCAGATGAACAGGATCACCGAGGCGGCGACGAACCCGACGACGAAGGGCAGGTACGGGCGCGAGCGCGATCCCGCTACGTGCATCTCGGAGAGATCTCGGAGCGCGTACACACACGCCAGCACGAAGAACGGCGTGAGTGGCGCAGCGTAGAAGAAGAACTGCGGTCGAGAAACCAGGAACCACGGCAGGTACAGCCCGGCGATCGCGACGACCACGAACCCCGCTCGCCAGTCGTGCTTGTGCCACCACGCGTACGCGACGTACGGGATCGCGAGGATGCTCCCCCAGAAGATGGCCGGGTTGCCCTGCGCGTAGATCACCTGGCGGATCCCGTCGGACGCGTACGCCCCGTAGTAGTACGTGGGGCGCGCGAGGATGATCCACTTCCACGCGGGTGCGAAGTACGCGTGCCACGGCTGACCCTCGGCGTTCACGGCCTTCAGGTCGGCGTGGAACCGAGCGGCCTTGCCCTGCATCTCCGCCCACCGCTGGAGGTCCCAGCCGAAGTGCAGGAACCAGGGGATGTAGGTCGCGAAGTAGACGACGGCGGGCGTCACCAACAGTGCGAGCACGAAGCCGAAGCCCTCCGTGGTGATCGTCTTCACCACCGGCGATCGCACACCGAACCGCTTGCGGCGCATGACTTCCCACAGGAAGCCCAACACGATCGCAGTGACGAAGGCCGTCAGTCCCGACCACTTGGTGGCCATCGCGGCACCACCCGCCGCCCCCGCGGCGAACCGGTAGGGGCGCCACAGCGGCGCCGGCAGGCGGCGCCTGGGCCTGCCCTCGGCCCCGTCGCCGTCGAGGCCGTCGAGCGCCTGGTCTCGAGGCGCGGGCGTCCGTCGTTCGATCCATCGTCGATCGAGCAACAGGAAGACGAAGACGAGCACCACCCAGAACGTCAGGAAGATGTCGAGCGTGCCCGTCCGCGATTGCACGAGGTTCAGGCTCTCGGTCGCCAGCAACAGTCCGCCGACGAAGGTCCAGAGCGGGCTCGCGAACAGCAACTGGACGATGACGGCGAGCAGCATCACGGTCGCGGTCCCGGTCACCGCCGCCCCGGCGCGCCACCCCATCGATTCCGTGCCGAACACGAGCTCGCCGAACGCGATCATCCATTTGCCGAGCGGCGGGTGGACCCAGGCGCCGGTGTCCCACTCGTTCTCGCGCCAGAAGCGCTCGTCCGCGCTGTTGATGTCGCAGCGCTGGTCCGAGTAGCCGAGCAGGATGCATGCGGACTTCGTGTAGTAGTACTCGTCGAACACCCGGTGCTCCGGATAGGCCAGGTGCATGAACCGCAGGTACCCGGCGATCAGGCCCACGGCCACGATCGCGACGACCGGCCGGTTGAACCGCTTGACGAAGGAATACATCCGCAGCGACGGGGTGGGTGCGCGCGGCACGAACGGCGGCGCCTGCCGCGTCTGCGTGGACATCCGCACGATGGTACGGCAGGGATCCCGTTCAGGAGGGGGTTTCGGCGGCGCGTTCGGGGCGATCCTTCAGCCGGATGACGAACTGGAGCCCCTGGTAGACGCCGTCGATCGAGGCCGACTTGTTGTCCACCAGCCCGTGGTCCAGGCCCACCCGCTGGACGACCTCGAACGTGAGATCCGTGTCGACGTTCGCGGCCTTCTTCGGCCAGGCGACCCACAGTCTTCCCGCGGGGTCGAGCGCTCGAGCCAGGGCCGGGAACCGGCGACGCAGGTCGGCGAGCGTCCTCGGGAAGACGAGCACCACGTCCAGGGTCCCGCGCGCCGACCTCGCGAACGCGGTCCGAGCCGGGACCGGGCCGAGCGAGAAGCCGGCGGGTTCACCCACGATCAGGACCCGCGATCCCTCACGCACCCCGAGCTTGCGGGGGAGCGGCGTCGCCGAATAGTCCTTGTGCCCGGTCGGCGTCACGCTCGGAACTGTAGCCGGGCGCGGCACGGGTAGGTCTTCGGGCGGTTCCGGTCCGCGGATGCCGTGGGACCATCGGAACGTGACCGGGCACCTGTACGTGGTGGGCACGCCGATCGGCAACCTGGGCGATCTGTCCGAACGCGCGCGCGAGACGCTCGCGTCCGTCGACCTGATCGCGGCCGAGGACACCCGGCGGACGGGACGGCTGCTCGAGCATCTCGGCGTGAAGGCGCGGATGCTGTCCCTGTTCGAGGGGAACGAGCGGCAGCGGGTGGACGAGCTCTTGGAGCGTCTGCGCGACGGGGCGACGGTGGCGCTCGTCTCCGACGCCGGGATGCCGGCGGTCTCCGACCCCGGGTTCCGACTGCTGCGAGCCGCCGCCGAGGCGGGGGTCGAGATCAGCGTCGTGCCGGGCCCGTCCGCGGTCACGGCGGCGCTCGTCGTCTCGGGGCTGCCGACCGACCGCTGGGTGTTCGAGGGGTTCCTGCCCCGACGGCCGAGCGAACGCCGCGCCCGGCTCCGGGCGCTGGCGCACGAGCCGAGGACCGTCGTGCTGTTCGAGTCGGCGCTGCGCGCCGTGACGCTCCTGCGCGACGTCCTGGTGGAGCTCGGCGATCGTCGCGCGACCGTCGCTCGGGAGCTCACGAAGCTCCACGAGGAGGTGCTCCGAGGTCGCGTGTCCGAGGTGCTCGCCTCGCTCCTGGACTCGGAGCCGCGCGGGGAGATGGTGATCGTGCTCGAGGGAGCCGAGGCGCCCGGATCCGCCCTGGCCGAGCTCGTCGACGAGGCGCGACGCCTGGTCGCCGACGGGATGCGCAAGCGCGAGGCGGCGGCCGCGGTCGCCCGAAGCAGCGGGGGTTCGGTCAACGAGATCTACCGCGCGTTGGTCGGGGACGAGACGAAGCCCGACTGAGTCCTCCGTCCCTTCAGCTCAAGGGCCGGTGTTCGTCGGCCGATGCCTTCAGACGAACCTCGTCGGGATCGCGATCGGATGTCGATGGACCGGTTCGAGCTTCCCCCGCCCCCCCGCCTCCTCCGGTTCCCGCTTCCCCCCGCCCCGCGCGTGGTCCCGGATCGAGCCGCCGGCGCCGCACCCCGCCGCCGGCGAGACGCCGTCTGGGTCGTCGTCGGCATCGCGTTCGTCCTCGTCGCAGCGATCGCCGGCGTCGCAGGCTCGGAGCCGTCGAGGGGCGATCGACCGCCCCTGTTCGGCAGCGGGCGATCGCATTCGTTCATCGGTCGCTCCGCGAACGGTGATCCGTTCCGGTGGGATCCCTGCTCTCCGATCCGGTATCAGGTCGATCTCGGCCGGGTGGACGCCGGCGTCCTCGGGGACGTGGAGGAGGCGGTCCGCCGAACGAGCGAGGCGAGCGGCCTGCGGTTCCGGTTCGATGGATTGGTGGACGAGTCGGTGGCCGACCTCGTCGCCTCGGACGACTTCGTTACCACGGGTCCGCGCGGCCTGCACTGGTCCCCGGTCCTGATCGCGTTCAGGTCGCGCAGGGCGCTGCGCGGGATGGGCGTTCGAGGGGCCTTAGGCGTCACGTTCCCGGTCACCAGTCGTTTCGACCCCGACCAGTTCGTGAGCGGTGCCGTCGTCATCAACACGGACGCCGGCATGCAGGACGGGTTCGGACCGGGACCGTCGCTCGGGACGACGCTCCAGCACGAGTTCGGCCACGTCGTCGGGCTCGGGCACATCCTGGATCCGTTCCAGCTGATGAGCCCAGTCCCGGTCGTGTCGGACTGGGGCAGGGGTGATCTCGCCGGGCTTCGTCGACTGGGCAGCGGGCCGTGTCTGGTCGTCCCGACCGCCGAGTTCGACTCGGCGATCGTGCCGCTTCCCTGAGCGCGGTTCGCGCGAGACCCTCCGTTACCATGGCCTGACCATGGGCCGGGACATCTTCTACGTCACCTCCGCGATCCCGTACGTGAACGCGGAGCCGCACGTCGGGACGGCCTACGAGATCATCGCCTGCGACATGCTGGCCCGGTACGAGCGGATGAAGGGCCGGCGCGTCCACTTCCTCACCGGTACGGACGAGCACAGCCTGAACGTCGCACGCGCCTCGGCCGAGAAGGGCATCACGCCGCAGGAGTGGGTCGACCAGATGGTGCCGAAGTGGATCGAGGTGTGGCGCCGGCTCGAGATCTCGAACGACGACTTCATCCGGACCTCGGAGCCACGTCACGCCGAGCGGGTCCAGCGCTTCGTCGAGCGTCTCCGCGAGCGGGGCGAGGTCTACCTGGGCACCTACCGGGGGCCCTACTGCCCGTCGTGCGAGGAGTTCAAGCAGGACAAGGAGCTGATCGACGGGACCTGCCCGATCCACGGGATCCCCGTCGAGTACCTGGAGGAGGAGAACTACTTCTTCCCGCTGTCGAAGTACCAGGACCGCCTGCTCGAGCTCTACGAGGAGCGCCCCACGTTCGTCATGCCCGAGACCCGCCGCAACGAGATCCTCGCCTTCGTCCGGGGGGGCCTGCAGGACCTCTCGATCTCGCGGACGGGGACCGATTGGGGCATCCCGCTGCCCTGGGACGACCGCCACGTGATCTACGTCTGGGTGGACGCCCTCCTGAACTACGCCACCGCCGTGGGCTTCGGGACCGACGACCCGTTCTTCGACGAGGTCTGGCCGCCGGATGCGCAGATCATCGGCAAGGACATCACGCGGTTCCATGCCGTGATCTGGCCCGCGTTGCTGATGGCGGCGGGGCTCGACGTGCCGAAGGCGGTCTTCGGTCACGGGTTCGTGAACGTCGGCGGCGAGAAGATGTCGAAGAGCAAGGGGACCGGGAGCCATCCCTTCGACCTGATCGACCACTTCGGGGTGGATTCCTACCGCTACTACTTCATGCGCGAGATCCAGTTCGGCCAAGACGGCAACTTCTCGTGGGAGTCGATGGTCGACCGCCACAACGCGGACCTGGCGAACGGCCTCGGCAACCTCGCGGCCCGCATCCTCGCGATGCTCGGCTCGTCGTTCGACGGGCTCGTACCGGAGCCGGCGGTCGAGGGTGTCGCCGACGACCTCCCGTCGCTCTGCGAGGACGTCGCGCGGCGGTACGACGAACACATGTCCGAGCTCGCGCTGTCGCAGGCGCTCGCAGACGTCTGGGAGGTGGTGGGGCGCGCCAACGGGTACCTGGTCGAACGTCAGCCCTGGAACGTGGCGAAGGACCAGGAGCGGCGCGACGAGCTCGCGGGGATCCTCTACGCGTCCGCCGAGACGTTGCGGATCCTGGCGGTCCTGATCCGGCCGATCATGCCGGGAGCGGCGACCCGCCTGTGGGGCCAGCTCGGCATCGGGCAGCCGCTCGACGCGCAACGGCTGCCGCAGGCCGCACGGTGGGGCGGGCTCGAGCCCGGCACGAGGACCTCGAAGGAAGAGGCGCTCTTCCCCCGACTCGACTCCTGAGTGAGGGTTCCCACCACCCCGTTTCACGTGCGACCCATCGCCTCGACTTCCGATCGAGAGCGGTTCGCGCGCCGCGGGCTCGGGAGCCGGTGATGTTCGAGCCCGGGTCGAGGATCGGCGAGCGCGGCTAAGGTGTCGGGGCCGTGGGCGAGCCCAACCCTGAACCGCCGATCCAGAGCGGAGCCGTCGACACCCACTGCCACCTCTTCCTGCTCGACGACGACCCGTCCGAGGCGATCGAACGGGCTCACGCGGCGGGCGTCGACACCCTCGTCTGCGTCGGTATCGACCCCGAGTCGAGCCGGCGGTCGGTCGCCCTCGCGCAGACCCACTCGGGCGTCTACGCGACGGCCGGGATGCACCCGCACGACGCCAGCGACTTCGATGCCGGGGCAAGCGCCGAGATCGAGGAGCTGCTCGCGAACCCGCTCGTGCTCGCCGTGGGCGAGTGCGGCCTCGACTTCTTCCGGATGCGGTCCCCCCGGCCGGAGCAGGAGCGCGCGCTCGCCGCGCAGGTGACCCTCGCGCGCACCTACGACCTTCCGCTCGTCGTCCACGTCCGCGACGCGTGGCCGGAGATCCTTCGAGTTCTCGATGAGGGTTCCGTGGAGCGCGTGGTCCTGCATTGCTTCAGCGGTGACGCCGAGCTGGCTCGCGCATGTGCGGCGCGCGGCTGGTTCCTCTCGTTCGCGGGGAACGTGACCTACGCGAAGAACGCGCATCTTCGCGACGCCGCCGCCGCCGCTCCCTTCCACCGGATCCTCGTCGAGACCGACAGTCCCTTCCTCGCCCCACAGCGTCTGCGCGGACGCGACAACGCACCCGCGAACGTC
Organism: uncultured Actinomycetes bacterium; assembly: GCA_963706005.1. Lineage (GTDB taxonomy): Bacteria > Actinomycetota > UBA4738 > UBA4738 > HRBIN12 > DASSJM01. The sequence continues at coordinate 90,555 of CAVPLL010000004.1, read as the reverse complement.
GTGAACGTGATCGAGGCGATCGCCGCCGCGCGAGGAGAACCTGTGGAAACCGTGAGGGAAACGACGGCCGCGAACGCCCGGGATGCCTTCCCCAGACTGCCCTGAAGGGCCGAGAATTGGGCGAGAACAGCCGCGAACCGGCCCGGAAAGGGCCCCGGTTTCAAGTTTGCAGTGAAGGTTGAGGGTTTGATAGGTTCCCCCCCGTACATCGTTCAAGGCTTCGGTCCGGCCACGGCCGCTTCCCCCCGGAGCCTTCTTCCGACTAGGAGGAAGGGTGCCGGTTCGTCCGACCCGGGTCCGCCGGTTGCGGGCCCGCAAGGCGATGGGGAACGCGCTGCTCGCGAGCGTGCTGCTCGTGGGGGGGCTCACGTACGTCGCGATCTCAAAGACCGTGACGCTCGTGGTGGACCAGGGACGACCCGAGGCCGTCCGAACGATGAGTGCGAGCGTCGGGGAGCTCCTCGACGCGCAAGGGATCCTCGTGGGGTACGGGGACCTGGTGGCACCGCCGACGCAGACGTCGCTCACGGACGGGATGACCGTCATCGTGGAGCGGGGTTGGCTCGACGGGACCACGGCTCCCGGACCCGACGATGTGGGGGTCTGGGTGATGGAGGGAGCGACCGCGCCGCATCTGATGCTCGCGTCGCGGTCTGGCGAGGACTGGTTCTCCGCGGGAGATCCGGCCGGGTGGTCGCAGGTGGTGTCGGCGAACGTCGCGGTGAAGGGGAAGGACCACGACGTCATCACCAACGCCGGTACCGTTCGCGAGCTCCTCTCGGCCATGGGGATCGCACCCGACCGCGACGACCGCGTCCTTCCGTCACCCAGGACCCCCCTTCACGACGGCATGCGCGTCCGCTACGACCAGATCGCGTTCCGAACGCGCGACGTCCGGGTGCCGATCCCGCACACGACCTCCACGAGGTACTCGGACGCTCTGGATCCGGGCGAGGTGCGCCTCGAACGCGAGGGCGTCGACGGCCTGATGCTCGAGCACACCCGGATCAAGTACGTGAACGGGGAGGCGGTCGCGACCGTGGTGCTGTCGCGGACGGTGATCGACGAGGCGGTGCCCGCCCGGCGCGTGGTGGGACGCGAGGAGGGCTCCAGCGGCTCGCAGGTCGGGGAGGCGAGCTGGTACTCCTTCGCGCCCGGCGGTGGGCTGACCGCCGCCCACCCGTGGCTCCCGTTCGGTACGGTGGTCACCGTCACGAACATCGCGAACGGCAGGACCGTTCAGGTGGTGATCAACGATCGGGGACCCTTCGGCGGACGGATCATCGACCTCTCCGACGAGGCGTTCGCTAAGATCGCGCCGCTCTCCCAAGGCGTCTGCCAGGTCCGGCTCAGCTGGTGAGCGTCCGCAGCGTCTCGGCCGCTCCGCACTGAAGGACCTCGCGACCCGCCACGGGATCCGGCCTACCAAGAAGCGCGGTCAGCACTTCCTGGCCGATCCGAACCTCGCGCGCGCGATCGTGACCGACGCGGGGGTGGCCGAAGGCGATCGTGTCCTGGAGGTGGGGGCGGGTCTCGGGTCGCTCACCGTCCCGCTCGCCGACGCCGGTTGCCGGGTGCTGGCGATCGAGGTCGACCCTCGGCTCTCCGCGGCGCTGCGGGAGGTGGTGGCCGGCGCGGCGAACGTCCGGATCGAGGTCGCCGACGCGATGCGCATGGACTGGGCGTCGACGCTCGGATCCGAGCGCTGGTCGATGGTCTCGAACCTCCCCTACAACGTCTCGGTGCCGCTCGTCCTCGAGCTCCTCGAGTCGGCGCCGGCGATCGACCGGTACGTGGTGATGGTGCAGCGCGAGGTCGGCGAGCGGCTCGTGGCGGGTCCGGGGGACGAGGGCTACGGCGCGGTGAGCGTTCGGGTCGCGTATCGGGCCGATGCGCGCGTGATGCGCCGGGTCCCGGCGGACGTGTTCTGGCCGCGCCCGACGGTCGACTCGGTCATCGTCCGGCTCGAAGTCCGACCGCCCCCCGTGGACGTTGACCGGGTGGCCCTGTTCGCCGTCGTGGACGAGGGCTTCGCGGAACGGCGCAAGACGATGGCGAACGCGCTGCGACGGCTCGGCCTGAACGCCGCGGACGCCACCGACCTCCTCCGCGCGGTCGACCTGGATCCGAACGCCCGCGCGGAGCGGCTCGGGCTGGACGGGTTCGCCGCGATCGCCGTGACGATGCTCGAGCGGGGCTGGATGCCGTGAGCCCGCGGTCGATCCGGCGGCGGGCGCACGCCAAGGTCAACCTGTTCCTGCGCGTCCTCGGGGCGCGGGACGACGGCTACCACGAGATCGAGAGCCTCGTGACACCGATCTCGCTCGCCGACCTCGTCGTCGTTCGGCCGGACGAACAGCTCCGTGTGGAGGTCGAGGGGGCGCCGCCGATCTCGGACCAGGTTCCGGTGGGCGGACTGAACCTCGCGCTCGTGGCCGCCCTCGCCCTCGCCGACGCCTGCCCGGAAGCAACGGGCGCCCTCGTGCGGATCGACAAGCGCATCCCGGTCGCCGCGGGCCTCGGAGGCGGGAGCGCCGACGCCGCCGCCACCCTGCGCGCGCTGAACGAGCTGTGGAGGTGCGGCGTCGACGCCGCCGCGCTCGAGGAGATCGGCGAGCGGATCGGCTCGGACGTGCCGGCGATGCTCTCGGGGGAGCCGGTCCTGGTGGCCGGGCGCGGCGAGCGGCTCGCGCCCGCCGACGTCGCGACCTTCCATTGGGTGCTGGTTCGGTTCGGGTTCGGCGTCCGGTCGCCCGACGCCTACCGCTGGTGGGACGAGGACGGGGCCGCCACCGGCCCGGATCCGGGTGGCCTCCTCGCGGCCGCGGCCGCCGGCGACGCCGGGACGCTCGGCCCGCTCCTGTTCAACGACCTGGAAGGCCCGGTCTCCGCCCGGCACGCGGAGATCGCGACGGCCAAGCGGCGTCTGGTCGATGCGGGTGCGCTCGGCGCCGTGATGAGCGGGAGCGGGTCCTCGGTCATCGGTCTCGCGCGGGACGAGACGCACGCCCGAGCGCTCGCGGGCGGGTTCGAGGGGGCCGAGGCCGTCGTGAGCCCGCCTCGCGAGACGGCATAATCGAGGGCCGGTCCGGGGTCGTCTAACGGCAAGACGCGGGCCTTTGGAGCCTTCGATGGAGGTTCGACTCCTCCCCCCGGAACCACCCGAGCGCGAGAGAGGCCGACCAGGTGTCCGAGATCGACTGCCCGACGTGCGGCGCCCCGAACCCCGAGGGCTTCCGCTTCTGCGGCCCGTGCGGGTCGGAGATGGAACGGCGCTGTCCGTCGTGCGGTACCGCCAACCCGATCGCGAACCGGTTCTGCGGCGCCTGCGGCACGCCGCTCCTTCCCGCAGGGGCGATCACCGAACCGCCCGACCGAGAGGAGCGCAAGGTCGTCTCGATGCTGTTCGCCGACCTCACCGCGTCGACCGAGATGTCGGCCCGATTGGATCCCGAGGATCTGCGGGCGGTCCTGCGTCCGTTCTTCGATGCGATGGCGGAGGAGGTCCGTCGGTTCGGCGGCACGGTCGAGAAGTTCATCGGCGACGCGGTCGTGGCCGCGTTCGGTGCGCCGGTCGCCCACGAGGACGACCCCGAGCGCGCGATCCGTTGCGCGCTGTCCATGCACCGCCGGCTCGCCGAGCTGAACGCCGACCTCTCCGAGCGCGCCGGTGCCGATCTCGCCATGCGGATCGGGATCAACACGGGGGAGGTGATGGCGCATTCGATCGAGGAGGGGATCGTGACGGGCGAGGCGGTGAACGTGGCGGCCCGCCTCCAGGCGCTCGCCGAACCCGGCCGAGTCGTCGTCGGGGAGCGCACGTACCGGGACGCTCGCGAGGCGTTCGCCTTCGCCGATCTGGGAGAGGTGTCGGTGAAGGGGATCGACCGACCGTTGCGGGTCTTCGCGGTCGAGCGCGAGACCTCGGCGCCGGGCGTGGCCCGCGAGCACGTGGCGGCGCCGTTCGTCGGTCGCGGGTCCGAGATGGAGCTGTTGCGGCTCCAGTTCCGCCGAACGATGACGCAGTCCCGCCCGAACCTGATCACGATCGTCGGCCCTCCCGGCATCGGCAAGAGCCGGCTCTCGGACGAGGCCGCGCGGGCGTTCGAGGGCGAGGGCGCGCGCGTCGTCCGGGGTCGATGCCTGCCGTACGGCGACGGGCTCACCTACTGGCCGCTCGCCGAGATCCTGCGGACCGACTCGGGCATCTTGGACAGCGACTCCGCCGAGGCGACGATCGCGAAGGCCCGCGATCGCCTCGACCCCCGGTTCCCGGGCGAGGAGGGCATGGGGATCACGAACGTGCTCCTGTCCTCGATCGGCATCGAGCTCGCGACCGACCCGCTCGCGGGAGCCGAACGTGAGGCCGCCCAACGGCTGGTCGCGCGCGCGTGGCAGCGGTACCTCGAGTCGCTCGCCGAAGACGCGGCGCTGGTCGTGCTGGTCGAGGACGTGCACTGGGCGGACCCGAGCCTGCTGGAGCTCGTCGAGTCCGTCGTCGCTCGCGCGGTCGGTCGGATCTTCATGCTGTGCATGGCGCGACCCGATCTGTTCGAGCGGCGACCGGGCTGGGGCGGCGGGCTCCCGGACGCGACGGCGATCTCCCTTTCCGCGCTCTCACCCGCCGACGGCACCCAGTTGATCGAGCACATGCTGGGTGGCCCGGCGCCTGCCGAGATCGTCGGTCCGATCCTCGTCCGGTCCGAGGGCAACCCGTTCTTCGCCGCCGAGCTCCTCCGCATGATGATCGAGGACGCGACGATCGCCCGCGGGGACGGTCGGTGGGAGCTCGTCCGAGAGCTTCCCTCGAAACTGCCCGACACCGTGCAGGGCGTGATCGCGTCGCGCATCGACCTGCTGTCGCCGGCCGAGAAGCGCGCGATCCAGGACGCGTCGGTGATCGGCAGGAGCTTCTGGTCCGGCGGGGTCGAGCGCCTGGGTTCGGCGGATGCCGACCGAGCGATCGAGGGACTGGTCGCCAAGGATCTCGTCTTCGAGCGAGACGCGTCCACGATCGAGGGCGAGCGCGAGTTCATGTTCAATCACGTCCTCACGCGCGACGTCGCGTACGGGAGCATCCCGAGAGCGCGGAGATCGCAGGCGCATGCCGCGGTCGGCGCATGGATGGAGGAAGGAACGGCGGGCAGGGCCGAGGAGTACGCCGAGATCCTGGCGTACCACTTCTCGCGCGCCGGGGACGACGAGCGCTCGGCGCGGTACGCGCTGATCGCCGGTCAGCGGTTGCTCCGCGTGTTCGCGGCCGACGAGGCGATCGGCTGGTTCGACCGAGCGATGGATGCGGGGTCGGTCGACGCCGCGGCGCGGTCGCATGTCGGCCTGGCTCGAGGGCAGGCGAAGGAGCAGCTGGGTCGGTTCGAGGACGCCGTCGCCGACTACGAACGCTCCCTGGTGGACGCTCGCGAGGCCGGCGACGCCGAGGGCGAGGCGAGGGCGCTCGCGGCCGTCGCGCACGTGTTGTGGCTCCTCGATCGCTACGACGAGGGCGGGGCGATCTTGCCCGAGGCGCTCGAACGCGCACGCGCGGTGGGTCTGGCCGACGTGGAGGCGCGGCTCCTGTATACCGCCGGGACGATGCGTTTCGGTCGTGGCGAGTTCACCGAGGCGCTCCCCCTGCACGAGCAGGCGCTCGCCGTCGCGCAACGCAACGGCGACGTCGAGGGGCAGGCGCTCGCGCATCACGGCCTGTGCGAGACGTACTTCTTCGTCGGCCCGCTCGAGGACGGTCTGCGGCACGGCCTGCTGGCCGACTCGCAGTTCCGCGACCTGGGCCAGCGTTCGATGGTGGCCCACAACGGGTACATGGTGGCCTGGCTGCTCGGCTTCGTCGGCCGGCCGGAAGAGGCCATGACCTACGCGAACGGCTCGATCGAGACGTCCGAGGAGATCGGCAACGTCCGCGAGGCGGGGTTCGGGTTCTTCGACCGGGCCGAGCTGCACCTGTCGGCCGGCCGCCTCGACGCCGCACTCGACGACGGCGTCCGCGGCACGGCTCTGCTGCGCGATCTCGGCGTGGTCCGCGGGGTGCTCATCGGTCAGAACACCCAGAACGAGGTGGCCGCCGAGGCGTGGGCCTTCCATCTGATGCGCGGCCCCGCCGCCGAGGCACTGGAGCTCTCGGATGCCCTGGGCGGGACCTTCATGCGATCGCCCGCCCTCGCGTACCGGGCGTGGACGCTGCTGGCCGATCGCGAGGTCGAGGAGGCGGAGCGTCTCCTGACCGAGGCGCGGGCCGGGCAGGACGTGTTCCTGCACCGGGCATGGACGAGCCGCGTCGAGGTCCAGCTGCGCGAGTGGTCGGGTGATGCGGGCGCGCTCGCCGAGATCGCCGAGCGGATCGAGCGCGACGTGCTGCCGAGGAGCGTCTACTGGGGGATGTGGGGTCCGTACGCGCGGGCGCTGTCGGCCTCGCGGATCGGCCGGCACGACCAGGCGTTCGACGATGCGACGACCGCGCTCGAGATGGCGATATCCGTCGGCGATCGGCGGCTGCACTGGCGGGCCGCCAGGGTGGCGTGGCGGGCCGCGGAAGAGCTCGGCATGGGCGATGAGGCCCACGGGTACCTCCTGCAGGCGCGTGCCACCGTGGAAGGGATCGCTGCCGGGGCGACGGGGGAGCTGGCGACCGGGTTCCTCGCCCGCCACGACGTCGCCGGTCTTTTGGCCTAACGGCCGTCTTGCCAGCAGGTGGTCGCGCCGGTACAAAGGACGTCCGCTCACCGAGAGGATCGAGTGCCCCAGACCACGTCGCTCGTTGCCGTCGTGCTCGCCGCAGGCAAGGGCAAGCGGCTGAGATCGGCTGCGCCCAAGGTGCTCCACCCGATCTGCGGCCGTCCCGCGCTGTGGTGGGTCCTGCAGGACGTCCGGGCGGTGCGCCCCTCGAAGATCGTGATCGTCGTGCACCATGGGGCGGAGCAGGTGCGCGACGCGGTCCGGTCGTGGGGGATCGCCCCCGAGCCGGTCTTCGTCGAGCAGGGTGAGGCGCTCGGGACCGGGCACGCGGTGCTGGCCGCCGAGAAGGCGATCGGCCGGGCGCGCGAGGTGCTCGTCGCGAATGGCGACTTCGACCCGGTCGCGCCCGACGACGTCCGCAGGCTGCTTCGGGTCCATCGACGGACGAAGGCCGCGGCCACCATGATCACGACCCAGATCGACGACCCCGGCACGTACTCGCGGATCGTTCGCGACGGCGACCGCCTCGTCTCGATCGTCGAGGGGACCGATGCGCCCGCGTCGATGCAGGCGATCCGGGAGGTCGGCACCAACTGGATCGCGTACCGCCGCGACGATCTGTTCCGGGCGCTGCCGCTCGTCGGGCGCGAGAACCGGCAGGCCGAGTACTACCTGAACGACGTCTTCCCGATCCTCATGGACAAAGGGGAGCGGGTGTCCGTGGTGACGGTCGACACCGGGGGGGCGATGGGCATCAACTCGCGCGCCGATCTCGCTCGGACCGTGCACCTGGTCCGCGAACGGATCAACGCCCGGCATCTGGCGAACGGCGTGACGCTGGAGGATCCGGAGACCACCTACATCGACGTCGACGTTCGGATCGGTCGCGACACCGTGATCCGTCCGATGACGTTCCTGTCGGGCGCCACGAGGATCGCCAGGGGCTGCGAGATCGGACCGGCCACGCGCATCGCCGACTCCTCGGTCGGCGAAGGCGCGACGGTCCAGTTCTCGGTGGTGGCCGGGTCGCGGATCGGGGCTCGGGCGCAGGTAGGTCCGTACGCGCACGTCCGGCCCGGGACCCGCCTCGGCGCGAACGCGAAGATCGGGACCTTCGTCGAGATCAAGGCCTCGGAGGTCGGCGAGGGCGGGAAGGTCCCACACCTGTCCTACGTCGGGGACGCGAGGGTCGGGCGGCGCGCCAACCTCGGCGCCGGGACCGTCACGGTCAACTACGACGGCTACCGGAAGCATCGGACGCAGATCGGAGACGATGCGCGGGTGGGTTCGGATACGATGCTCGTTGCGCCGGTGAAGCTGGGCAAGGGGGCGGTGACGGGCGCCGGATCGGTGATCACGTCGGACGTCCCGGCCGGGGCGCTCGCCGTCGAGCGATCGGAGCAGCGGGTGGTCAAGGGCTACCGCGAGCGCCGGGACGCCGAGGCGCGGGGCAAGGGCAAGGGGGCGCACTGAGGTGGAGATCGTCACCAAGAAGCGGATGATGCTGTTCTCGGGCACGACGCATCCCGCCCTGTCCGAGGAGATCGCGGAGCACCTGGGGATCCCGATCTCGCCGTGCGTGATCCGGCGGTTCGGATCGGGCGAGATCTACGTGCGGCCGGAGGAGTCGGTCCGCGGCTCGGACGTGTTCGTGATCCAGACCCACGCCGACCCGGTGAACGAGTCGATCATGGAGCAGCTGATCATGCTCGACGCGATGAAGCGAGCGTCGGCCAAGCGGATCACCGCGGTGGTCCCGTACTACGGCTACGCGCGGCAGGACAAGAAGGTGCTGGCGCGCGAGCCGATCAGCGCCAAGCTCGTCGCCGATCTGCTCAGCGCCGCCGGGTCGGACCGGGTCGTGTCCGTCGACCTGCACGCGGGACAGATCCAGGGGTACTTCGATCACCCCTTCGATCACCTGACGGCGCTCCCCGTGCTCTCGGGCTACCTGCAGAACGAGCTCGGCCTGCACGGCGACGATCTGGTCATCGTGTCGCCGGACGCAGGCCGCATCAAGACCGCCGAACGTCTCCGCGAGTACCTGCACGCCGACCTCGCGTTCCTCTACAAGCGCCGCTCGCGCAAGGAGGCGCACAAGATCGAGGAGATGGCGGTCGTCGGTGAGGTGAGCGGCCGGCCGTGCATCCTCGTCGACGACATGATCGACACGGCCGGGACGGTCGCCAAGGGCGCGATCGCGCTCGCGCAGCAGGGCGCCGGCCCGATCTACGCGGCCGCGACCCACCCGGTGCTCTCGGGCAAGGCGGTGCAGAACCTCGAGGAGGCGCCGATCTCCGAGGTCGTCGTCACGAACACGATGCCGATCCCGGAGGAGAAGCGGTTCGGCAAGCTCAAGGTGCTGTCGATCGCGCCGCTCATCGCCGACGCGCTCCGTGCCGTGTTCGAGGAGAGCAGCGTCTCCGAGATCTTCCACGGCGAGAACCAGTAGGGAGCCGCTCCCGGGTCCGCTCCCGCAACGCGTTGGTACCATGCCCGCCCGAGGACCACCCGACCGAACGGACCAGCCATGGCAGAGAAGCTCGTCGCCGAGAAGCGTGAGGGGACCGGCAAGGGCGTCGCTCGCAAGCTGCGGGCGGCCGGCCGCGTGCCCGCGGTGCTGTACGGCGCGGGGCTCGAGTCCTCTGCCCTGTCGGTCGACTCGAGGGACCTGTACCACGTCCTGCACACGGGCGCGGGCGCCAACGTCCTGGTGGACCTGGTCGTCGACGGGACCGAGCACCTGATCATCCCGCGCGACGTGCAGCGCGATCACATCCACGGCCGGTACATCCACGTGGACCTGCTCGCGGTCCGCCGCGACGAGAAGATCCATCTGTCGATCCCCGTCCGCCTCGTGGGCGAGTCGGTCGGCGTGAAGGCGGGCGGCGTGGTCGAGCACCACCTGTGGGAGCTCGAGGTCGAGTCGCTGCCGGGCGACGTTCCCGAGGCGATCGACGCCGACATCTCGGCGCTCGAGATCGGCATGTCGCTCCGCGTGAGCGACCTCGTGGCACCCAAGGGCGCGACGATCCTCACCAATCCCGAGGAGTCGGTGGTCGCGGTGCAGCAGCCGCAGATGGCCGTCGAGGTCGAGGAGGCCGCAGAGGTCGCCGAGGGCGAGGTCGCCGAGGGCGAGGCGGCCGAGGGCGCGGAGGGTGAGGCCGCGGGCGAGGGCGCAGGGACGGACGGTTCCGCCGAGCGGTCCGAGGGCTAGACGCCCTCACCGCCATGACCTGGCTCGTCGCGGGGCTCGGCAACCCCGGCGAGCGCTACGCGAAGACCCGTCACAACCTCGGCTACCGCGTGGTCGACGAGCTCGCGGCCCGCGAGGGCGAGCGGTTCCGCAAGGCCCGGTTCGTCTCCGCCGACATCTGCGAGCTTCGTGACGGGGACGAGCGGATCCTGCTCGCGAAGTCGCGGGCGTTCATGAACGAGAGCGGCCCGGCGATCGCGTCGCTCGCGCGCAAGAACGGCATCGACCCCGACCGCGTGATCGCGGTGCACGACGACATCGATCTCGCGTTCGGCGCGCTCCGCGTGAAGTTCGGCGGTTCGACGGCGGGCCACAACGGTCTGCGTTCGCTCGAGCGGGCCCTGCGGAGCCCGGACTTCTACCGGGTCCGGCTCGGGGTCGGCCGTCCGACCGGCCGCACGGAGCCGGCGGACTGGGTGCTCGACGGGTTCGCCAAGCGCGAGGAGCCCGACGTCGCGATCCTGGTCGACGACGGGGCCGACGCGGTCCTGTCGATCGTGCGCGACGGCCTGCAGGGCACGCAGGACCGATACAATCGGTCGGCGCCGCGCGAACCGTAGCGGCGCTCGAAGACCATCGTCGTGCACGGCCTCGTTCGCCGAACGAGGCCTGTTCGTGCTGTCCGGTCGTGTTCTCGGAAAGGGCGAGCGGGTGCTGGAGCAGGCCCTCGATGCGCTGATCGACTCGGAGGCGTTCGAACGCCTCCTTCTTCAGCCCACCCGCCCGCTCGAGCGCGCCCGGCCTCTGCTCGCCCGCGCCGACGCGGGCGAGGACTTCCTCATCGCGGCGCTCGCCCGGTCGCTCGGGTCACCGATCCTCGTGATCGCGCCGGGTCCGCGGGAGGCGGAGCGCCTCGCCCACGGCGCCCAGGCGTGGCTCGGGGCGGAAGGCGCCGCGCTCCTGCCGTCGTGGGAGGCGCTGCCGTACGAGGGGATCAGCCCTTCGCCCGAGATCTCGGCGCGCCGGGCGGACGCGGTCCGTCGCCTGCGGGCCGCGAAGGGCGCGTTCGTCCTGGCCGCACCCGCGCTCGCCGCGATGCAGGGGCTCGTCCCGACCCTCGGCGAGATCCCACCGGTCGAGCTCGTCAAGGGGACCTCGCTCCCGCCGGACGCGCTCGCCGAGCGGCTCGTGGCGCTCGGCTACGCGCGGACCGACGTGGTCGAGCACCGCGGCGAGTTCGCCGTACGCGGCGGCGTGCTCGACGTGTACCCCGGCACCGCGCGGCGGCCGGTCCGCCTCGAGTACTGGGGCGACGAGATCGAGTCGCTGCGCGAGTTCGTCCCCTCGTCGCAGCTGTCCAGCGGCCCGGTCGTCCGCGTCGAGGTCCCGCCGGTCCGCGAGCTCGTCCCCGACGAGGCGCTCGCAGAGCGCGCGCGAGCCCGCGCCCCGCGGCACCTCGACCGCTTCCGCGATGGGCTCGAGCGGATCGCCGAGGGTCTGCATGGAGAGGGCCTCGAGTCGCTCGCCCCGTTGCTGTTCGACCGGATGCCGGTGCCCGCCGAGCTCCTGCCGGAGGGCTCGTGGGTCGTGGTGTCGGAGGCCCGCCGCACGTTCGACCGGGCGCGTCACGCGTTCGAGGACGCGAGCGCGCTCGCGGAGGCCTCCAACTGGCCCGGGCCCGAGGCGATCCACGACCTGGAGGACGCGATCGACGGACGCGTCCAGCTCCGGCTGACCGGGTTCACCGAGGGCATCGACGTGGGCCTGCAGGGGTGGGGAACCGCGCAGGGCAATCCCGCCGAGCTCGCGAGGCGAGCGGCGGAGCTCGCCGAACGTGGCTACCGCGTGCTGCTCACGGCGCGCGGCCACGGCTCGCTCGAACGCGTCCGCGAGTTCGTCGGCCTCCCGCACGCCGAGACCCTCGAGGCCGAGCTGCGGGGCGGGTTCGTCTTCCCGCCCGGAAAGCTCGCGGTCGCGACCGAGGAGGACCTGTTCGGCTCGCGCCGGCACACACGCGAGGCGCCGCGGTTCACGAGCCGGCGCAGCGACGCGATCGCCGAGGAGCTCGAGGTCGGCGACTTCGCGGTGCACCGTGTGCACGGGGTCGCGCGATACGTCGGCGTGCAGCGGCGCGAGATCGGCGGCTCCGAGCGTGACTACATGGTGCTCGAGTACGCGTCGGGCGACCGGCTCTCGGTCCCCACCGACCAGGTCGGGATGGTGGCGCGCTACGTCGGCGGGGAGACGCCCCGCCTGTCGAGGCTCGGGACCAGCGACTGGGCACGTACCACGGGGCGCGTGAAGCGCGCCGTCAAGGACATGGCCGGCGAGCTCGTCCGCCTGTACTCGGTCCGGATGTCGATCGAGCGACCCGCGTACGGCCCCGACACCCCGTGGCAGATGGAGCTCGAGGACGCGTTCCCGCACGAGGAGACGGGCGATCAGGTCACCGCGATCGAGGAGGTCAAGGCGGATCTCGCGCGGCAGCGCCCGATGGACCGGTTGATCTGCGGCGACGTCGGGTTCGGCAAGACCGAGATCGCGGTGCGCGCCGCGTTCAAGGTCGTGATGGAGGGCAAGCAGGTGGCCGTCCTCGTGCCGACGACCCTGCTCGCCGAGCAGCACGTGATCACGTTCGGCGAGCGGTACGCGCCGTTCCCGGTCAAGGTCGCGATGCTCTCGCGCTTCGTCTCACGGTCGGACCAGGAGCGGACCGTCGAGGACCTGCGCCGCGGCGCGATCGACGTCGTGATCGGGACCCACCGCCTCCTGTCCTCCGACATCGGGTTCAAGGACCTCGGGCTCGTCGTGGTCGACGAGGAGCAGCGCTTCGGCGTGGCCCACAAGGAACGGCTGAAGAAGCTCCGGGCGCAGGTCGACGTCCTCACGATGTCGGCGACGCCGATCCCGCGGACGCTCGAGATGGCGCTCGCCGGCATCCGCGACATGTCGACCGTGGACACGCCGCCGGAGGATCGGCAGCCGGTGCTCACCTACGTCGGCCAGTACGACGAGGGGCTCGCGCTCGGTGCGGTCCGGCGCGAGCTCCTGCGCGAGGGTCAGGTGTTCTGGGTCCACAACCGCGTCGCGACGATCGAGCGTCAGGCCGCGTGGCTGCGGGAGCAGGTGCCCGACGCGAGGATCGTCGTCGCGCACGGCCAGATGGACGAGGACATGCTCGAGCGGCGCATGATCCGGTTCTGGGACCGCGAGGCGGACATCCTGATGTCCACGGTCATCATCGAGTCCGGCCTCGACGTCCCGAACGCCAACACGCTCGTCGTCGACGCCGCGAACCTGCTCGGGCTCTCGCAGATGTACCAGCTGCGGGGGCGCGTCGGCCGCAGCCACGAGCGCGCGTTCGCGTACTTCTTCTTCCCGCCGCAGCGCGAGCTGACCGATGAGGCGCACGAGCGGCTCACGACGATCGCGCGGCACCAGGCGCTCGGCAGCGGGTTCCAGATCGCGCTGCGGGACCTCGAGATCCGCGGCGCCGGCAACGTGCTCGGTGCCGAGCAGCACGGCCACATCGCGGCGGTCGGGTTCGACACGTACGCCCGGCTGCTGCAGGAGTCGGTCGCCGAGATGAAGGGGGAGCCGCTGCCGCAGGAGAGGGAGATCCGGATCGACCTGCCCGTGCGAGCGTTCGTGCCGCCGGGATGGCTCGAGCAGGAGGCCCTGCGCCTGGACCTGTACCGGAGGATCTCCTCGGCCGGCGATCACGACCTGCTCGAACGCGTCCGCACCGAGACCGTCGACCGGTTCGGCCAGCTCCCCGGCGAGGTCGAGACCCTGTTCGCGGTCGCCTCGCTCCGGATCACCTGCGCGCGGCTGGGCGTGGCCGAGGTCTCGACCTACCGGCAGCAGGTCCGCATCAAGCCGCTGGCGCTCCCCGAGGCGATCGAGGGCGAGCTGGCGGAGCGGGTGCCGGAGGCGCGGTACCTGCGGACCACCGCGACCCTGAACCTCGACATCGGCCGCACCCCCGGCGCCGAGCTGCCCGGCCTGGTGGAACGGGGCCTCGCGCGGTCGATGGGGTACGGCGAGGTCGTTGCTACGATGCCGTCGTGATCCCACCTCTGCGCGGAACCCGCGCGCTCGCGATCGTGTCGATCGTCGCCGTGCTGTTCGCGGCCTGTTCGAACGATCCGTCCTCGGCGGCCACGGTCGGGGACGGCGTGATCTCGGTCGATCAGCTGCACGCCGACGTCGCGCTGTTCGGCTTCCTCACCGCGCTGTCGGGTTCGCCCTGCGGGACACCCGTGAACGGCGAGTCCCAGGAGTCGGCGTGCGCGCGGTTCACGCTCGCCAACGACATCCGCGAGGAGCTCGCGAAGGATTACGCGACCGAGCACGACCTCACGGTCGACCACGCCGATGTGACCGACGCGCTCGCCCAGCTCGAGCAGGGGCTCGGGGGGGCCGACGCCCTGAAGTCGAAGCTGACCGATGCCGGCGTCACCCGCTCGCAGGTGGAGTCGTTCGCGGCGCGGCTGCTCCTGGTGAACAAGGTCCAGGACGCGATCGTGAAGGACCGGCTGGACGAGACCGCGTTGCGGGATGCCTACCAGGCGAACCTGCCGACGTTCACCACGCTCGAGGTCGCGCACATCCTGGTCGCCGATCGAGCCGATGCCGAGCGGATCGCGTCCGAGGTCACGCCGGAGACCTTCGCCGAGACGGCGAAGCGCGAGTCGATCGACCCGGGCTCGGCATCCAAGGGTGGCAACCTCGGTTCGTTCTCCGAGGCGGGCTTCCAGGCCCAGTACGACCCGGACTTCGTCGCTGGCACCCTCGCGTTGCAGCCCGGGGAGATCTCCGGGCCGGTCAAGTCGCAGGCCGGCTGGCACGTGATCTACCTCGTCCGGCGCGACGTGGCGCCGTTCGAGGACGTTCGCGATCAGCTCCAGGCCAGCCAGACCGGGACCGTCTTCAACGATTGGTTCTCCGAGCAGCTCGGCGTCACGAACGTCGAGGTGAACCCGCGCTTCGGTCGCTTCGATACCGGGACGGGTCAGGTGCTGCCGATCCGCAGCACCGCCCAGGAGGGCGGTGCGGGCTCGACGAGCGTGACGGGTTCGACGGCGTCGACCACCGGGCCGTGACCGACCGCGACGACCTCCTTTCAAACGTTCCCCGCGGCCCCGTCCCCGCGTCACGCGGCGGAGACCGGCTCTTGGATCTGGTCCGCGTCATGGCGCGGCTGCGCGCCCCGGACGGATGCCCGTGGGACCGGGAGCAGACCCACGCGTCGCTCGCGCGCCACCTCCTGGAGGAGACCCACGAGGTGCTCGACGCGATCGACGCCGACGATCGCGAGCGGCTGCGGGAGGAGCTCGGCGACGTCTTGCTGCAGGTCGCGTTCCACGCGCAGCTCGCCGCGGACGACGGGGCCTGGGACATCGACGACGTCGCGGAGGCCATCGTCGAGAAGCTGATCCGGCGACACCCGCACGTGTTCGGCGACGTTGCGGTCGAGGGCGCCGACGAGGTCCTCGTGAACTGGGAGCGCATCAAGGCGGAGGAGAAGGGGGAGCGGCCGCTCGAGGACGACATCCCGCCGACGCTGCCCGCCCTCGCCCGGGCATCGAAGGTGCAGCGTCGTGCGGCGGGTTGGGGGTTCGAGTGGCGCTCGGTCGGCTCGGCGATCGAGGCGCTGAAGGAGGAGGTCGGCGAGCTCGAGACCCACACGGGCGCCGACAACGCCGAGCAGGAGATCGGCGACGTGCTGTTCGCGACGGTCGCGGTCTCGCGAAGGCTCGGCGTGGACCCCGAGACGGCCCTGCGCCGGACGATCCGCGGCTTCGCCGAACGCTACGAGCGGTTCCGCGCGTTGCTCGAGCAACGCGGGCTGGGTCTCGAGCAGCTCTCGGAGGCGCAGATCCGCTCGTTGTTCCGCGAAGCCCGTCCATGAGCGACGTCGCCGAACGGGTCGCCGCCTTCGAGCGCGCCTTCCAGGGACGCCTCGCGACCAGGACCGAGCCGACGCCGTTCGGTACCGCCTACTTCCACGAGGATTTCCCGCGCCGGTACGACAGCAACTTCGTGTGGGTCGACGCGCCGCTCCGGGGCGTGAGCGCCGAGGCGCTCGCGGCCGAGGCCGACCGCGTGCTCGGCGGAGCCGGGCTCGAGCACCGGCACCTGTACGTGGACGACGCCGAGCAGGGAGCACGGCTCCTTCCCGGGCTCGCCGGCATCGGGTACCACGGGGAGCGGCTGCTCACGATGGTCCGGGCGCGCGAACCCGATCGGTGGAGCGACGACCGGGCCGAGGAGGTCGACGCCGCGACGGTCGGTCCCTTCCTGGTGGAGGTCAACCGGGAGGCCGACGGGGGCGCCCACGCGGTCGAGGCGGAGATGCTCGCGGACTTCCGCACCGTGCTGGCCGAACGGGGCGGTGCCCGCTTCTTCGTCGGCCGGCGGGCCGGCAGGATCGTCTCGGTGAGCGAGCTGTACGTGGTCGACGACGTCGCGCAGGTCGAGGCCGTCTACACGTTGGAGGTGTTCCGCGGCCTGGGCCTCGGCCGAGCGGTGGTGCTCGCCGGGGTCCGAGCGGCGTTGCGGGCCGGATGCGACCTCGTCTTCCTGAACGCGGACGACGACGACTGGCCGAAGGCGCTGTACGGCAAGCTCGGGTTCGACGAGGTCGGGCGGTTCTGGTCGTTCGTCAAGGCGCCGGTGGGTTGAGGTCGCGCTACCGAGCGTAGACGGCCAGGTCCCACACGACGCGACGGCGCTCGTGCCGGACGCGCTGGAACCCGGCGGCGCGGATCCGTTCGTCGATGCGGTCGAGATCGTGGATGAACGTGCGGAAGCCCGCGTACTTCGACGGACGCAACCGGTACCCGAGGTTCGCGAGCACGTTCCAGGACCGGTTCAACCAACCGATCGCCCCGCCGGAGACCGGCCCCGTGATGGCGAAGACGCTCCTCGCCGCGCCGAGGGTCCGCTCGAGCAGGTTGTGGGTGTCCGGGTAGCAGCACACGACCCGGTTGATGACGACGATGTCCGACGCCGGCAGGTCGAGCTTGGCCCCGTCCCCGACGCGGAACGTCGTCCGGTCGCTCACCCCTCGCGCCTCGGCGAGCTCCCGCGCCCGGTCGATCGCCTTCGGGGACAGGTCGAACCCCATCCCGCTCACCGCACCGCGAGCGACCGCCTCGATCGCGAGGTCCCCGACCCCGCACCCGACGTCGAGCACCGTGCGACCGTCGACGCCCGCCTCCGTGATCGCGTCGAGCAGCGTCGCGGTGACCCTCGCGGCCGTCGGCTTCCTCGTCGTCTGCGCCGACCAGTGATCCACCCAGTCGTCGAAGCAGCAGCGTTCGGGCTCGGGTTCGGCCACCGGACCACCGTACCCGAACCGCGAAATCACCGGAACCTGCGGCGCCCGGCCGTAGGATAGGCACCCCCATGTCCCTGATCGAAGCCGTCTTCGCCCGCGAGGTGCTCGACTCTCGTGGGAACCCGACCGTCGAGGTCGACGCCGTGCTGGTCGACGGCGCGTTCGGTCGGGCCGCCGTCCCGAGCGGCGCCTCGACCGGCGAGCACGAGGCGCTCGAGCTGCGGGACGGCGACAGCAAGCGCTACGGCGGCAAGGGGGTGCTCCGCGCCGTGGCGAACGTGAACGAGGTGATCGCGCCCGCACTGGAGGGGATCGACGCGTACGACCAGCGGCAGGTCGATCGGAGGCTGCTCGAGCTCGACGGGAGCCCCGACCGATCGAACCTCGGCGCGAACGCGATCCTCGGCGTGTCGCTCGCGCTGGCGCACGCGGCCGCCGACTCGCTCGGCCTGCCCCTGTACCGGGCGCTCGGTGGCCCGAACGCCCACGTGCTCCCCCTGCCCCTCATGAACGTGATCAACGGCGGCGTGCACGCCGACAACGAGCTCGAGCTGCAGGAGTTCATGCTCGCGCCGGTCGGCGCCGCGTCGTTCTCCGAGGCCGTCCGGTGGTGTTCGGAGATCTACCAGGCCTTGAAGACGGACCTGCGTTCGAAGGGGCTGTCGACCGGCGTCGGCGACGAGGGCGGGTTCGCGCCCGAGCTCGGCACGGCGGCCGAGGCGCTCGAGCTGCTGGTCGCCGCGATCCAGGCGGCCGGGCTCGAGCCGGGCGACGAGGTCGCCCTCGCCATGGATCCGGCGTGCTCCGAGCTGTACGACGACGGCACGTACCGGCTCGAGGGCGGCGAGCGGACCTCCGAGGCGATGGTCGCGTACTGGGGCGGGCTCCTCGACGCGTTCCCGATCGTGTCGATCGAGGACGGGCTCGCGCAGGACGATTGGGACGGCTGGGCCGCCCTCACGGCCGAGCTCGGCGCACGCTGCCAGCTGGTGGGGGACGACATCTTCGTGACGAACCCCGAGCGCCTGGCCCGGGGGATCCGTGAACGCGTGGCGACGGCGATCCTGGTCAAGCCGAACCAGATCGGCACGCTGACCGAGACGTTGGACACGATCGAGCTCGCGGTACGCAACGGGTATGGCCAGGTGGTGAGCCACCGCTCCGGCGAGACGGAGGACACGACGATCGCCGACATCGCCGTCGCGACCAACGCGGGGCAGATCAAGACGGGCGCGCCCACCCGCGGCGAACGGACCGCGAAGTACAACCGGCTGCTCCGGATCGAGGAGGAGCTCGGCGAGCAGGCCGGGTACCTCGGCGGCGCGGCGCTGCAGCGGAGCGCGACGTGAGCGCGACGACGACGCGGAGCCGGCCGGCGCCGAGACCCCGGCTCCAGCGCGAGCGTCCGCGGCTCACCGGACGGGCGGCGGCGCTGCTCGTCGCGGTGACGATCCTGGTGGTGATGGCCGTCGTGCCGATCGGCCGCTACCTGGACCAGCGCGCGGCGATCGCCGACATCGAACGTCGCGCCGCCCAGCTCGAGTCCCAGAACGCCGACCTGCGCGCGGAGATCTCGCGCCTGCACGACCCGACCGAGCTCGAGAAGCTCGCCCGGGCGTGCCTGGGGATGGTCGACCCGGGTGAGGTCGCGTTCGTCACCCCGGGCCGAGCACCGGACCCTTCGGAGTGCTGACCGGGGCTCGTATTGACGGCCCAAACGGGCCGATGGGACACTGACCTCGCCGGCGATGCGCCGGAGAGGAACGAGCCCGGAAAGGCAGGACGAGCCCTGGCAGATCTCGAGGTCGGCGCGGTCATCGACGGGACCGTCAGCCGGATCACCCCGTACGGCGCCTTCCTGACGCTCGAGGGCGGGAAGATGGGGCTCGTCCACATCTCCGAGATCGACCGGAACTACGTCAAGGACGTCCACGAGCACCTGCGGGAGAACGACGTCGTCCAGGCGAAGGTCATCGCCATCAAGGAGGACGGCAAGATCGACCTCTCGATCAAGGCCCTGCAGGACCCCGCTCCCACGCGCCAGCGCCGGGGCTCCGACCCGGACTTCGAGGCCCGCCTGAAGAAGTTCATGCGCCAGAGCGAGGAGCGCCAGGTCGACTTCAAGCGCTCCGTCGAGCACAAGCGCAAGTAGCAGCCCCCGGGTGGGCGAGCGGGTGGGCGAGCTCAGTGGGAGCGACCTCCGGATCGTCGCCGAGCAGCTCGGTCGGCGACCGACCATCGCCTTCACCGTCGTCGCCCGGTGCCGGGGAGGCCATCCACTGGTGATCCGGAACGCCACGGTCGACGAGGAGGGCAACCCGTTCCCGACGACGTTCTGGCTGACGTGCCCCGACGCGGTTCGGGCCGTCGCGCGACTGGAGGCCGACGGATGGATCTCGAGGCTGAACGAACGGGTCGAGGTCGATCCCGCGTTCGCCGAGGCCGTCGCGCGAGCGCACGCGGAGTACGCGCGCGAACGGGGGCGCGGCGATCCCGAGATGCAGGGGCACGGCGGGGTGGGCGGGACGCGACGGGGCCTGAAGTGCCTGCACGCGCACTACGCCAACCATCTCGCCGGCGGGCGGGACGAGGTCGGCGCCTGGGTCGCGCGGACCGTCGAACCGATCCACGACGAACGACCCGGGCGCGTGGCCGCGGTCGACCAGGGGACGAACTCGATCAGGTTGCTCGTGGCCGAGCCGGATCGGCGTGGCGGGTTCGACGAGCTCGCCCGCGACATGGTGATCACGCGGCTCGGCGAGGGGGTGGACCGGACCGGCCGACTCGCGCCCGAGGCACTCGAACGCACGATCGAGGTGCTGGCGCGGTACGCACGCCGGGCGCGAGCCCTGCACGCCGAGCGCATCCGCGTGGCCGCCACGGCCGCGCTCCGAGATGCCTCGAACGCGGGGGAGTTCGAACGGCGCGTGCGCTCGCTCGCCGGTTCCGAGCTCGAGGTCGTGACCGGCGAGCAGGAGGCGGCGCTCTCCTTCCTCGGTGGCACCCGAGGGCTCGACGCGCCCGCGCCGTTCCTCGTGCTCGACATCGGCGGCGGCTCCACCGAGTTCGTCCTGGGGAGCGACCGGCCATCGGTCGCGATCTCGACGCAGATGGGCAGCGTCCGGCTCACCGAGCGCTTCGTCCGGACCGATCCTCCGACCGAGGACGAGCTGGACGCCATGCGCGCGTCCGTGAACGAGATCGTGGACGAGGTCGAGCGCGCCGTCCCGGTCGCCGAGGCGCGCACGCTCGTCGCGGTCGCCGGCACCGCCACCACCGTGCAGGCGATCGCGCTCGACCTGGAGTCCTACGATCCGGAACGGATCCATCGGACCCGCCTGTCGCGGGACGACGCAGCACGCGTGTTGTCCCGGCTGGCCGGGATGACGACGGGCGAACGGGCGGCGCTGCCCGTGATGGCCGCCGGGCGAGCGGACGTGATCGTCGCGGGCGCCGTCGTCCTGGTCGAGCTGATGGAGCGGTTCGGGTGGGACGAGGTCGTCGTATCCGAGACCGACATCCTGGACGGTCTGGTGCTCGAGATGGTCGGCTCCGCCTAAGGACGGATGTGCCCGGGCCTCGTCCCGTGCCTGCAGCCACAGGGATTACCGACTTTCGGTCCCTGGCGGGGTGACCCCCGTTCGGCTTACGGTGACGGTCGAGGAGACGTTCGGCCGATGTCTACGTGCCGCGGGAGGGAAGGTCAGATGGCCATCGGGGAACCCGATCTCGTGCCCTTCGACGAAGACGACGACGTGGATCCGACGGGGTCGGGGTTCGACACGGTTCGCCGCGGCTTCGCACCCGATCAGGTCGCCGTCTACCTGAAGCGCGTCGCGACGAGCGTACTGAGCCTCCAGTCGAGGCTCGAGGAGACGCGGTCCGAACTCCTCGAGACGAGGCGGGAGCGAGACAGCGCGCGAGCGGCGCTCCAGTCCGCAGCCGGGGAGGACCCATACGAGAGCGTCTCGGAGCGGCTGACCGGGTTGGTGCGGAACTTCGACCACCAGGTGGGTGGGCTGCTCCGCGACGCCGAGGTCGAGGCCGAGCGCGTCCAATCCGAGGTGCGGCTAGAGGCGGACCGCATCCTCGCGGAGGCGCGCGGTGGAGGCCGAACGGATCATCGGCGCAGGCGCGGGAGGAGGCCGACCAAACCCAGGCGGAGGCGATGGTGCGCGAGCAGGAGTCGCGGATCCGTGCTGGGCGCGTGATCCTCCAGGCGCGGGAAGAGGCCGACCGGACCGAGAGCGGTCTCGCGGCGCTGCGCGGCGCGATGCTCGACACGTTCCGGGACATCCGCGAACGCACGATCACGGCGCTGGGTGAGGTCGAGGCGGTGATCGAGAGCGGAGCCGCTCCCGATCAGGTGGTGATCGTGGACGAGGCGGCGGAGCCCGCACCCACCGAAATCCCGCAGGTCCCGAGGCCGGATCTGTGATCGGAGCCTGTCCGTAGCGCCGGTGCGATCGCGGGCCGTCCGGTAACCTGTCCCGCCGTGCCGAAGAGGACCCGCAACCGACAGCTCGCGAGGCAGCACCAGCGCCGCCAGGCCGAGCGCCGGCAGCAGCAGCGCAGACGCCAGACGACGACGCTCGTGGTCGCCCTCGTGATCGCGCTCCTCGGCGGGAGCGTCGCCTACTTCGCCTTCTCGGGTGGCGGCGACTCGAACGCGGGCGTGTCCGGCGTGACCAACCCGACCGGCCAGACCGGCACCGGTCCGTCCGGTGCCACGTCGAACGCGAACACCGTGACGCCCCAACCCGGCCCCAAGGAGGTGGCCTGCGACGCGCTGGAGCCGAGGGCGGCGACGACACCGAAGCCACAGTTCGACGCGCCGAAGCAGGTCGTGAAGAAGGGGAAGACGTACACGGCGGTGATGCAGACCTCGTGCGGCACGATCGAGATCGAGCTCCTCGCCGATCAGGCGCCGGAGACGGTGAACTCGTTCGTCTTCCTCGCGGAGCAGGGGTACTTCGACGGCCAGCGGTTCCACCGGCTCGACACGTCGATCGACGTGATCCAGGGCGGCGATCCGACCGGGACCGGCAGCGGAGGCCCCGGGTACACGATCCCCGACGAGCTCACCGGCAACGAGTCCTACGGTCCCGGCGTCCTCGCGATGGCGAACGCCGGTCCGAACACCGGCGGCAGCCAGTTCTTCCTCATCACGGGCGAGAGGGGGCACAACCTGGACGCGAACCCCGCCTACACGATCTTCGGCAACGTGGTCAAGGGGCTCGACGTCGCGAAGCGCATCCAGGCGCTCCCGATCCAGGACCCCTCCGCGGGGATCTCGGGGCAGCAGCCGGCCCAATCCGTCTACATCGACACGGTCACGATCCGCGAGAGCGGGTAGCCGGTAGGCTGCCGGTCGCCCGGGTGCCGGAACTGGCAGACGGATGCGCCTTAAAAGCGCTGGTCCCGAGAGGGACGTGTGGGTTCGAATCCCACCCCGGGCACCACGCTCAAGGCCCGATCCTTGCAGGTGTCTCCGTGATCTCGCTCGGCCCCTCATCCATCACGTGCGGAACTCAGCGGGCCTACGGCCCGAAGGTGCTGGGCCTCTCGCCATCTTGGTCCTCGCGCATCCGTTCTTCGCTCGGGACCTAACCCCCTAAGTCGTAGTCACACATCATCTCGGGGTCGATGTTGTTATTGCCCGTCCCGAGAGCCTGCTGACCCCAGTGGACCATCTTGTCGCCGTTGCCGACGAGCTGGGTCACGAGGTTCGCGACCTCCGTCTGGCTCGTGTCGATTGGTACACGGAACAGCGCAGCCTCCCACCAGCGGGCATCGTTTGGGTTCATGTCTTGGTTCGGGCCGGTCCCGAGCGGCAGCGCCCGCTCTTCGTGGATGTGCATGTCGTACAGGCCCGCGGTTGGAGCGCTGGCGAGCAGGCTCGCTCTGACACGTCCCCCCGTTGACGGCTCGCCACAGTCGAAGGGGACGCCCGTCGAATAGTCCTGCAGGTGGACACCCAGCGATGACACCATCGTGGACCGCGCGGTGCGGATCGAGGTGGTTCCGTTCGGCGCCGGC
The DNA here is from genome assembly GCA_963706005.1 of uncultured Actinomycetes bacterium. Classification (GTDB taxonomy): domain Bacteria; phylum Actinomycetota; class UBA4738; order UBA4738; family HRBIN12; genus DASSJM01. The sequence continues at coordinate 67,285 of CAVPLL010000004.1, read as the reverse complement.
ACGTTCGTCAAGGTGACCGTGCAGGACGTTTCCGCGTTGCCCGACAGGGCGAACCCGAAGGTCACGCTCTGCCCGTTTTGGGCCGGCGAGAGGTCTTGGACGACCTGGGCGAGCCGAACCTCGGCGTTGGCGACCGCCTGGGCGTCGAAGCTCATGTACCAGTCCCCTCCGGCCGAGCCATCGGCGAGGTACGCGGTCTTGTAGGTGCTCACCCCGTTCCCGTCCGCCGTGGCGAAGTCGTTGGCGATGATCTCCCCGACACCCGAGACGGTCGAGTCGCAGCTGATGGGGTTCCCGGCGCCGTCGGTCAACGCGATGCGTACCGGCGCGTTCGGTGGGCCCGTGGTGGGCGGCGGCGCGGATGTCGTCGTCGTGGTCGTCGTCGTGGTCGTTGGCCCAGGGGTCACCGCCGCGCACGAACCCTCGAACGACAGGGCGGGCCCGAGCCGGATCCCGTTCGGGGCGGCTCCCGCCCCTGCACGATCGTTGCTCCAGAAGCCGACGCCCCGGATCACGACGTCGCCGGTGAGCTCGGATGAGGACGACGCCGAGAGCGGGCCGCACGCGTCCAGCAGGGCCGATCGAGCGCGCCGCATCTGCGTGCGTTCGAACGCGGCGTCGACGCACCGGGGCGAGGGGAACTCCGCGATCATCGTCCTGCTCCGATCGCTGCGGGAGGCGATCACCAGGTCGACGGCGCCATCTGGCCGGGTCTCCGCCTCTACGACCTGGGCGCGGACCTCGTACACGTGCTCCTCGGCACCGGTGGTCCTCGGCGTGTGGGCCGACAACGCTCGCGGGGGACGCTTGCTCCGCAGCCCCCCGACCCCGATGCTTCGGGACCGCAGATGCACTTCCGTCCTGTCGGGATCGGAGAGCGTCCTGACGTCAGAGCGCCACGCGGTGCACCCGGCTCCGGCGAAGGCGGTCGTCGCTACCGAACCCCCGATCCCGATGGCGCTCGCGACGAGAGCAAGAGAGAGGCACGCAGCCAGGCCGATGATCCGCTTCATCCGAGTCCCTCCTCGGTCACGCTCCGCACCATCCGGTTCCTGCGGGCTACACGAAGTCGCCGAACCCCCACCCTACCGAACGATCGGGGCGTTGTACGCGAGCATCACGATCACTTCGGATACATACGCTCACGCGATCCCTGCGCTCGGCCATGAAGGCACCAGCTAGACGGCGCCAAACCGCATGAGCCGTAACGCGCCGTCATGGCCCTTGCCGGAGTTCGAAACCCATCCCGGGCACGCCCCGACCGCTACGTTGGCGAGACGCCGCGCGCGACGGCCTCGATGAGGTCCGCGGCCCGAACGGTTCCCTCGGTCGCCCGGATCGATCTGCCGAGCCCCTCGGCCCGCGAGCGGAGATCGCGGTCGGCGACGAGCCGGTCCACCGCGCCTCGCAGGTCGTCGTCCTCGAACGCGTAGGTCGGGAGCCGGACGCCCAGGCCCAGCTCGTCGACCCGCTGCGCGTTGTCGTACTGATCCCAGAACAGGGGGAGGACGATCATCGGCTTGCCGAAGTGGAACGCCTCGGTCGTCGTGTTGTTCCCGCCATGCGTGATCACCAGGTCGCACCGGGGGATGACGTTGGTCTGGGGGACGCGGGCTTCGCCCCACATGTTGTCGGGCAGGTCGAACTCGTCGGCGCGCGGACCCTTCGACACGATGTACCGGTGGGGCGTTTCGGCCAGGACGGCGACGAGCCGCTCCATCAGCTCGACGTCCGCCGAACCGAGGGAGCCGAGCGAGAGGTACACGAGCGCCCTGTCGCCCCGGAGCGTCTCGGGGACCTCCCACGGGTCCTCCGTCTCCCGCACCGACGATCCCAACCGGTGCCAGGTGGGAGCCGGCGCCCGCGAGCGACGGTAGTCGGCGGCCTCGGGGAAGACGAACAGGTTGAGGTGGTCCGACTCGTGGATGAACTCCAGGTCGGGGAGCGGCGGCGCGCCGCTGTCCACCACGAACGCGTTGAACCGTTCCCACGTCTGCCGATGCGTGCGCTCGACCTCGGTGCGGAAGGCGTCCCACCCCGTCCGGTCCTCGGTCGGGTACCCGCTGAACGCCGGGGGCAGGGCCGGGTCCTTCAGCTCGAGCGGGTTGCACGACATGATGCGTACCCACGGGGCGCCGTGGGTGAGCAGCGCGGGGAAGCAGTTCACGTTGTCCTCGACGATGACGTCGGGGCGCGCACGGTCCAAGATCGCCTCGAGCTGCGGTTGGCAGTAGGTGGCACCGTCGATCAGCGAGGACCAGACGGGTTCGACGAACGTCGCGAGCTGCTCGATCGTCGGCTTGCGGAACTCGGGGGCGGTCTCCGCGACGAAGTCGATCCAGAACTGGCCCGCGTCCTGGTCGCCCTCGGCCGGCGGAGAGAGGTCGACCAGGTCCTCCTCGAACCCGAGCGGCTCCAGCCGCCCCTTCCACGACGCCTCCGCGGCGAACACCACGCGGTGCCCGCGCCGTTCGAGCACCTTGCCGATCCCGATGCAGTTGTTCGTCGGCCCGTAGGCGCTCTCGGGCATGAAGACGATCGTGAGCCGGTCGCCGGCCATGGTGGGCCGCAGCCTACCCGAGGGCGATCAGGTGACGGTGATCGTCCCCGTCATCTCCGTGTGGATCGTGCAGTGGTACCGGAAGGTCCCCGTGCGGCGGAAGCGCCGCCGGAAGGTGTCGCCCGGCGACAGCGTTCCCGAGTCCCAGGCCCCGGTGGTCGACGTGGTGGTGTGGTTCTTGGCTCCCTGGTTCACCCACCGGACCACGGTTCCGCGGTCGATCGTCAGCGAACGTGGACGGAAGGCGCGGTCGACGATCCGTACCCGAACGACCTGCGTGGCCCCGCGCGGCGCGGCGGTCGCTCGCTCGTGCGCTGCCACCGGCGGAGCGACCACGACGAGGGCGAGAGCGACGACGAGGCATCGGATCGATGAACGCATGACGGGGCTCCTTCGGTCTGCGGGCGGCCCTGCGTCGGTCCATCGTAGTGCAGGTCGTTGAATCGGTTCCCCGCCTGGCCTACCGTCGCTCCGACCGAGCCCGCGGGTCGGGGGTCCGGTTCCGGGGAGGCGATCGAGATCCAGGTGGAGCACCGGGAGACCCTCGGCGACACCGAGGGCGCCGCGAGCGGGACGCTGTACGGGATCGACGGGCCGCGCCGCCGCCCCCGATCCCAACCGCCGGACGGGGGAGTCCCCGCGACCCCCCCGCCGGCCGCACCGCCCGAGCCCATCGTGGTGCTGCCGGACATCGAGGAGACGGCCGCCGCGGAGGACCGCCGTCCGACCGTCCGGGAACGTTGGCTCGAGGAATCGAGGGATCGATCCATGGAACGCACGATCGAGCGGCCGCCCGAGCCGGAGGTCTCCGAACCCGAACGGGGCGCGCGACACCACGGACGACCTGCCGGGAGAAGTGCCCGGAGACCTGGACGAGCGGTTCGAGGCCCTGCGGGTCGAGGTGACGACCGAGTTCGGCCGGCAGATCGACGCAGCGGTGGCGCGGATGCAGGTGACGTTCGAGCAGGAGATCGAGGCGCTCCGGACGCTGAACCGCGAAGAGGCCAAGCGCCTCCGCAGCGCGAACGGCGAGGCCTTCGTCCGGATCCGCGCCTCGGACACCCAGGAGCTCGAACGCATCCGCATGGCCGTCGACGAGGGCATCGAGCGTCTGTGCAGCGTCCTCGAGGGTCAGCTCGACCGGGTGTGGGGTGCGAACGACGTCGAGCTCGAGCGGATCCGTTCGGCCGGCGCCGATCGGCTCGAGGAGGTCCACGACCTGCTGGTGCACGAGCTCGAGCAGGTGCGTGCTCAGACGCGTGCCGAGACCCCCGCCCAGGCGCCAGCCCCGGCGCGCCGCTGGTACCAGCGGAAGGCGCGAACCTAGGCCGATCGAGGTTGGGCGGGGTCCCGGCTCACGTTCACGCGGAGATCGCCTGACGGGGCCGGCCTGCGCCGGCCAGGTACGGGGATCCGTCCGCTCTGCGCCATCGGACGGTACCGTAGGGTCCGCGCTCGACACCCCAGCCGTACTCGTGCACGAGCTTGTGGTGGAACGTGCAGACGAGGACGAGGTTGTCCAGATCGGTCGAACCGCCCCGTTCCCACCACACGATGTGGTGAGCCTGGGTGAACCGGCGCGCGCCGCATCCGGGGAACCGGCACTCGTGATCGCGGTACCGGAGCTGGCGCATCATCCATGCCGAGGGCTCGCGAGACATCCGGCCGACCTCGAGCGCCTGATCCTTCCCTTCCTCGATCACGGCCTGCACTCGGGCGTTGCAGAGCAGACGCCGGGCCGTCTCGTTGTGGATCACGGGCCCATCCTCGATCTCGCCCCCACCGCGACCGGACACCAACGAGTCGAGCTCCGCATGCACGATCACGGTCGCGCGATCGGGATCGGGGTCCCGGGCGATGCGCATGGAGGCGAGCGCCACGAGCGCGTCCGCCCGGCGCGCGTCCGCGTGGGAGGCGCCCCGTTCGCCGGGCATGCGCGGGATCTCGTCGGCGATCCGCTCGAGCGCCCGAGCGACCACCGCGCCGTCCGCCGCGGGAAGCTCGGCCTGGAGCCCGAACCGCCGTCCCTCGTCCGAGTACCACCAGGCCACCGAACGTGCCCGGTCGGCCTCCACGACGTCGTCGATCGGGCCCGATGTCTCGAGGTCCGCGCGGCGACGGATCGCGGCGCAGGAGACGGCCTTGGCCCACTCGACGAGACGGGCCTCGGTCGGCTCGGTCGCGAAGCGGGTGAGCTCGACGACCTTGTCGATCCCCAGCTCGCCGCCGGAGAAGGCATCGGCCGTGCGGTCCAGTCCGGCGAGCGCGTGGGCGGCGGCGATCCATCGCCGTGCCTTCCACTGCGAGATCCCTTGCCGCATCGCGAGCCAGTGCGCCAGGTCCCGCGCGCCCGAGCTGAGCCACACCTTCCGCCGATCGGCCTCCGCGATCAGTTCGAGCAGCCGACGCTGCGCGTCGCAGATGGCGGCATGGGTCGCATCGATGTCCTCGATGACCGCTCGTGTGCTGCGCGTGTCCGGTTCGCTCACTGTTCGCCCGATACTCAAGTGGAGACCTCGGCTGCCTCGGAGTCCCCCACACTACCGAACACGTGTTCGATTCTCTATGAGCTGAGTCACACGGAGCAGCTCGAGATCTTCCTAGCGACCGCCGATCCGTCGCCCGCGCGAACCGCCGACCCGACCGCTCGACGCGACCGCTCCCCGCCCTCGCGTCAGAAGGGGAGGGCGCCCGAGGCGCAGACCAGCAAGAGGTAGCCGTGCGGATCGACGGCCGAACCGTTGCCCGGGTGCCATTCGAAGTGGTCGTGTGGACCGCCGGCGTTGCCCGTCGCCCCCACGTAGCCGATCACGTCGCCGCGTTGGACCGGCCCGAGGGTCCCGAACCGCGACAGGTGCGCGTTGTACACGTAGCCGAAGTCGCCGTACACCTTGACCGCGAGGCCGCCGATGTGGTTCGTCGCGTTCACCGCCGTCCCGTCGAACGGCGCGACGATCGGCGTCCCCATCGCAGCGTAGATGTCGTTGCCCTGATGGATGTGGTCGCCGCCCTCGTTCTTCGGGTGGTGGACCATGATCCCGAAGTCGTCCGCGATCGCGTGCGGCCCGTCGAGCGGGCACACGGCGAACGGCCGGATCTTGGAGATCTCGTACTGGATCTGCTCGATCCGGACGCGGAGCCCGGCGACGAGCTGTCGAGACTGCGCCATCGTGCGCTGGAGCTCCTTGCGGTCCATCTCCAGACGCCGCTGCGTGAGCTCCATGATCTGTCGGGCCCGGAGCACCTCGCCCTCGACGCCCGCGAGGCGGTCGCTGGCGTCCTGCACCTTCACGGCCAGCACCGCGTCGCGCCGGTTCATCTCGGTGAGGAAGGACATCCTCGAGGCGGCCTCCGCGGCGGACGTCGCCGTGAGCAGGTACAGGATCGGGGTGCCGCCGGCCATGTAGGCCTGGCGGTTGCGCTCGTCGAGCTTGGCCTGCAGGAGCGACGCCCGGACCCGCATGATCACCATCTGCCGCTGGAGCTTCTCGATGCGCTGCTCGGCGCCCGCGATCTCGGATTGGCTCCGCGAGATCCGCGTGGCGAGCCCGTTCATGTGGCGCTGGAGCCTGCGGATCTGCCTCAGTCGCGCGCGCACCTTGTCCTTGGTGTCGTGCAGCTCCTGCTTGTTCTGCTTGAGCTGATCGTCCGCGGACGCGAGGCCCGAGATCGCGACCCCTGGAAGGCACGCGAGGACGAACGCGGCGAGCGATCCTGCCACGATGCGACGGGCGCGGGAGGCGCCTGCTCGGGTGGTGCGCGGGCTCGACATCTCGGTGGTTCGACCGTACGCGCGCGTTCGCATACGGCAACGGCGCTAGGACGTAGGCCGGGCCGAGCACGAGGACCCCCAGCCGGTGGTGCGAACGGTCCCCCGTCATCTCCCCGTCTCGAGCCGACCGAGGGCTAGACTCCACCTCCCCATGGGGCGTCTTCCCCGCCTTCCCCGCCTCCGCCTGCTCACGGGCGCCCGGGTCCGCACGGGCTCGATCCTGGTGCTCGCCGTCGTGTTCGCCGCCGCGGCGCTGTCGATCTCCGGTCTGGCGAAGGAGCGACGTGGTGCGGCCGGAGAACGGCCCGACGCACCCGGTACCGCTCCCACCGGCGCGCCGCCCGAACAACCCACCGGCGCTCCGCCCGAACCAGCCGACGAGCCGCAGGGCATCTTCAAGCTCGATCATCTGATCTTCGTCGTGCAGGAGAACCGGTCGTTCGATCACTACTTCGGGACCTATCCGGGCGCCGACGGCCTGGAGATGGTGGGTGGCGAGCCGGCGAACTGCGTCCCGGACCCGGTCCTCGGCCGGGAGTCCTGCGTGTACCACACGTCCATGGACCAGTTCATCGGTGGACCGCACAGCCGCCCCTCCGCGCTCGCGGCGATCGACGGGGGCGCGATGAACGGCTTCATCGACGCGCTCCCGCCCACCGACCGGTGGTGCGTCGACCGCTCGGCCCCCGAGTGCGCGGCCTTCCTCGGACCCGAGCAGCAGCCCGACGTCATGAGCTACCTCACCGCGCGAGGACATCCCGAACTACTGGGCCTACGCGGACGCGTTCGTCCTGCAGGACCGGATGTTCGCGCCCACCGACGGCTGGACCCTGCCCGCCCACCTGTTCCTGGTCTCGGGCTGGTCCGCCTACTGCTACGACCCGGCCGACCCGATGTCGTGCATCTCGAACGTCGACCTGAAGGAGGAGAGCCAGCGGTTCGAGTACGGCGAGGACCCGATCTACGCCTGGACCGACATCACGTGGCTGCTCGACCGGGGCGGCGTCTCCTGGGGCTACTACGTCGCTCCCGGCACGTGCTCGTTCCCGCCGTGCAACGGCCAGGCGATCGACGGACCAGACGGGGCGACCACCGCGACGAGGAACCCTCTCCCGGGGTTCGCGACGCTGTACGAAACGGGCCAGCAGGACCACATCCTCGACTACGAGGACTTCGAACGGTCCGCCGAGCGCGGGACCCTGCCCTCGGTCTCCTGGGTCGTCCCCGGCGACGGCGTGAGCGAGCATCCGCAATCGAGCAGGGGCGTCGCGGCCGGCATGGCGCACGTCACCCGCATCGTCAACTCGGTGATGCGCGGTCCCGACTGGGACAGCTCCGCGATCTTCATCACCTGGGACGACTGGGGCGGCTTCTACGACCACGTCCTGCCGCCGCTCGCGGACGAGAACGGCTACGGGCTGCGGGTGCCTGCGCTCCTCGTCAGCCCGTACGCTCGCCGCGGGTACATCGATCACCAGACGCTCACGTTCGACGCCTACCTGAAGCTGATCGAGGACCGGTTCCTGGGCGGTCAGCGCCTGGATCCGGCGACCGACGGGAGACCGGACTCCCGCCCGGTCGTGCGCGAGCAGCTCCCGCTCCTCGGCGACCTTGCCCTCGCCTTCGACTTCGACCGATCCCCGAGCGAGCCGCTGATCCTGGATCCGACGCCCGGGCGCACGTAGACGGATCGGGGTAGGTGGATGCTTACTTGGCGTAGATGTCCGACGCGCTGAATACCGATGCTTCCGAGGAGGTGCCCTCGCGGACACCTTCCCTCGCGAACACCACGAGGCGCACTCGGTCGGCTCGGTTGGGCAAGGCCTCCGTTGCCCGACGGAGCCGGTCGACCTCCGCGTCTCCCACCGTCCGCGACCACTTCACCGATCCCGCCAGCACGACCCTCCGGTCGTCGAGGCCGACGACGTCGATCTCGATCGAGTTGTCACGGTTCCACCACCGGCCGATCGTCGACACCGGTACCGGAAGGGAACCCCGGGCCGCCTCGCGCCGGAGGAACTCCCTGCAGATCTCCTCCCATGGTTCACCCATGTAGTCGTCCAGGCGAGGCACGATCGTGCGATCCACGATCTCCCGACCCAGGCCGCGTGCGATGTCCGATCGTCGTCGGTAGACGAACCGGAACCAGAAATTGAGGAAGTTGTCGCCGATCCGGTACACGACCCGTTTCGATCGCTCCGCCCGCTCGGTGACCGGCACGTCACGAACCACGAGACCCAGATCGAGCAGGCGATCGAGCTGTCTCTTGATGTCGATATCGGCGAAGGTGCGGATGGCCCCGAACGTCCGATGTCCGTTCGCGATCGCGTGGAGGATCCGGAAGTAGCCGGCAGCGTCGGGGAGTTCACTCGTGAGAACGAACTCGCCTTCTTCGACGAGTGGGGACGCGGGATCGGCGAATATCCGGCGGAGGTTCGCAACGTGCCCGAGGTCGTCACGCCACCGGGACAGGTAGACGGGCATGCCCCCGAGGACGCCATACGCCATCGCCTTCTCCGTCGGGGAAAGGTCCGGCGTGAACAAGGAAGCCTCCTGGTAGTCGAAAGGACGGATGTGAAGCCGTCGATCGATCCTGCCGAAGAGCGCTGCATCCTCGGATTGGAGTTCGAGCATCATCGACTGGGCGGACCCGCAGAGGATGAGCATGAGCCGGCTCAGGCGTCCATGGTGGTCCCAGAACCTCTGCAGGATCGATGGCAAGGCCGGTTCCGAGGCGACGAGGTACGGGAATTCGTCGATCACGACCGTGAGTCGGTCGGTCGCCCGTTCCGCCAGGTATCCGAGCGCCGACTCCCACGAAGGGAAATCACCGTGAGCCAGGATGTCGGTCGGTCCGATGAGCAGGCTTCCGCGGACCGCCTCCGACAATCCCGCGAGCTCGGCCGCGGACGACTGCTGCGTCGCGCCGTAGAAGACGGACGCCCGACCCTGGACGAACCGCCCGAGTAACCGGGTCTTCCCCGCCCTTCGACGCCCCCACACGAGCGTGAGGTTTGCGCCCGGCTCGGACCAGGCTTCCTCGAGGCTTTGGAGCTCGGCTCCGCGGTTGAGGAAGGCGCTTTCCATGAAAGGAGCATGGCATACAACATGTATGGCATACAACTTCCATCGTTCCCCGGACGGGCAGGGCCGTTCGGCCCACCGGAGCGAGACCGCACGCGTGTTACCCTCGAGCAGGTGTTCGCGGTGTCTACCGATCTGCGCGCTCCGAGCAACCCAGGGCCACCCTCCGACGTTGCACTAGGTAGCTGACGATGGTCATCAGGGTTCCCGACCAGCGCAACACGCCGGACGGCTATGCCGTCCTGGACGACCGTCTCCTGGTCCTGGACTTCCAGGCCGGCAATCCCCAGGCGTTCGTCGAGATCCACCAGCGGTACGGAGCCCTCGCGCGCCACGTCTGCCAGCGGTTCCTGCCCAACCACCAGGACGCCGACGAGGCCTTCCAGGAGACGATGATCCGGGTCTTCCAGGGGCTGTACCGGTTCAACGGCCGGTACGCGCTCCAGCCGTGGATCGCCCGGATCGCGAAGAACGTCTCCCTCGACATCCTGCGCGGTCGCGCGCGGAGGCCGCCGACGGACGACTCGGCGCCCGCGAGCGACGAGCTACCGGTCCCCGGGGACGAGGCTGACGAGATCGTCGAGCGCCTGGTGCAACGCGACACCGTGCTCGCCGTCATGGCCGACCTCCCCGAGACCCACCGCCGCGCGCTCATGCTCCGCGAGTTCGAGGGGCGCTCGCACCGCGAGGTCGCCCAGGAGCTGGAGATCACGACCTCGCAGGCGAAGGCGCTGATCCACCGGGCCAAGGGGAGCTTCCGGCGACTCTGGCTCGAGAAGGTCTCCGACCGAGGCGGGCTCATGGGGTTCGCGTTCCTGCCGCTGCTGTGGCTCGCGCGGTTCGGGAACGGGATCCGGCGGATCGCCGATCGGGCCGGTGCGGTCGCTCAGGTGGCGCAGGCCGCCGTCCCCGAGGCGGTGACGTCGACGGTGACGACGACCGCCGCGCCTGCCGCATCCGGCGTCGGCGAGCGGCTCGTGGCCGCGGGCGTCACGCTGCTCGTCGCGGGTGGCGTCACGGTCGGGGCGGCGAGGATCGTGAACCGCCCGGACGAGACACCCGCGGTGCGTTCGGTCGCCGCCGCGGCGGCTCTCCTGCCCGTAGCGACACCGATCCACACGGCACCCCCGCTCGCGGACCCGCGCCTGGATGCGTCCGGCGACGGGCAGATCCATGCCGAACCGCCCATCCTCATCGAACCCGTCCCCAGCCCCACGGTCGAGCCGAGCCCGGAGCCCGAGCCGAGCCCCACGGTCGAGCCGAGCCCGGAGCCCGAGCCGAGCCCGCCGCCCGACGCGGCCCCGCCGCCGCCTCCGGCGTGGAGCGGGTCGTTCGGCGTGCTCTGGAGCTCCGAAGACCTGTGTGCCTGTAGCCCCGGCCTCGAGCTCACCTCCTCGAGGAGCACCGGTGAGGTGGGGAAAGATTCGACCCTCTCGATCGACCAGTCGTTCGCCGGCGCCGCGACGGACGCCGAGGGCGATCAGGCGTGGGGGGTCGAGGGGCAGGTCCTGGCCTCGCTCGAGACCAACGACGGGGACGTCACCCTCACGTTCACGCTCGAGCGGCAGGGGGTCCGGAACACCTACGTGATGACGGGATCGCTCCTCGCGCTCGTCGCGGCCCCCAACGACGCGTCCCCGAGCACGTACCGGTTCTCCGGGGACTACTCCCTGGTGGGGGTGGAGCACGACTCGCCGATCCCCGAGGCCGGGAGGATCGTCCTCGACCTCGGGTTGTGGTCCGACCGGACGACCGTCCATTCGGTCACGGTCGAGCTCTCTCAGTCGTAGACGCTCGTTCACATTTCCCTCAGCGGACCGCAACCTTGGCTGCTATCCCTCGTTATCTAACAGTGGAAAGGACTTCCCGGCGGTTGGTTGGCTTGACTGCGAGGGGGTGAGGCTGACCGTGACGGATCTTGTTCGCCAAGAAACGTCTCGGAAAGTTGACTCGCCGGGGGAAGGACCGTACGCTCCGCTCGGCCTGCAGGGCAGTTTCTACGCAGGCGGGCTCGAGGGGGCTACGTAGGAAAACGTAGGAAGCAGGGGAGCTCGAGAAAGGAGCACGCGTATGAGTCTGCTCTCCCGCAATACCGGAGGAGGTCGGCGAAGGGTCGCCACGACGGCGGCCGTATTCGCCGGAACCCTCCTCGTCTACCTGGTCGTGACAGCCGTACCGTCGATGGCCGCTGTGGCGTGCGCGGCCGGAGGCACGGTCGGCCAGACGGTCATGACCATCGGCACCGACGACAGGGTGATCCTGGTCCCGAACGGGGACGGGGTCGACGTGTCCGTCAACGGCACGGCGACCGTGGCATGCCCTGGCCTCGCGGTGACCGATGCCAACACCGACTGGCTCGACATCCAGGGCTCGAACGCCGGGGCCGAGACGCTTCGTCTCTACGACACCGAGAACACGAGCTGGGATAACTTCACGACGACGGTGAACCTCGGGAACGGCGTCGACACCCTGATGTTCGACAACGGGGCCATCTCGTCCGACCCCGCCGGGTTCGCGGGCGTGCCGGACGCCGGCAGCTTCTTCATCCAGATGCGACAGGCTGGCACCGCGATCGCGGTCGACATGACCGGAAGCTCGACGAGTGCCGAGGCTCGCATCGACAACGCAGAGACGATGATCACAAACGGCTCGGGCTTGGACGACGGCCTGTGCGCTTCCAGGACGGTCGCGTTCCCGGCCTGCAACAACGATCTCACGACACAGACCAACAACATCGTGGCCACGACCGGAGACAACATCACGTTGCCGGCGACCGCTCCCGTGACGCAGGGCCAGACCCTGAACGGTGGGGCGGGCAACGACGTGCTGGCCTCGGGCAACGGGAACGACAACTTCCTGGGCGGCGCCGGATCCGACTCGGTTAGCTACGAGGCATCGGCCGGGGCCATGACCGTCGACCTCGCTCTGGGGACGGCGACCGGGATGGGCACCGACACGCTCTCGACGGATGTCCAGGACGTGTGGGGCTCGACCAACAACGATACGCTGCTCGGCAACGCGCTGGACAACAACATCTTCGGCGACGACGGCGACGACACGATCGACGGCCGTGAAGGCAACGACGGAGGGACGGCCGGATCGTTCACCGGCCTCGTCGGTGTGGGTCTCGTTGGTGGCGATAGCGGTGTCGTCGAGGACGAGGACACGATCACCGACGGTGTCGGCAACGACGTCGTTCATGGTGGTCCCGACGATGACATCATCAACCAGGACGCCGCGGCCAACGGCGCCGACAACCTCCACGGGGGGTCCGGCGGCGGCTGCGACACCATCAACTACGCGCTGCGTACCACCGCGGTCACCGTCAACGAGACGACGGGGATCGGTTGGGGCGCGGCGGCCGAAGGTGACTTCGGTGGTGGCTTCGAGTTGATCAACTCGGGCACCGGTGACGACACCCTCGTGGGCGACGGCTCGAACGAGACCTTCAAGGGTGACGGTGGCAACGACACGGTTGACGGCAACGGCAACGGTGGTTTCGACCCGTGCAACGGGACAGGGTTCGACTACCTCGACGAGTCCGATGCGACCGCTGGGGCGGTCTTCAACCTCATCACGGGGAGCGCCACCGGCAACGGGACCGACACGTTCTCGGACATGGAGGGCTACATCGGCGGACCGGCCGACGACTCGGTGGTCATCGGTGACACCAACTCGACCGGCAACACGCTCGGTGACTTCCCCTCCGATGGTGGGATCGACACGATCGACGCCAGCGCTCGCACGCTGAACCTCGATGTCGACCTGGCCGACTTCGGGTTCGACTGCTCGGCAACGGTGGGCTGCCTCGAGGTCGAGAACGTGCAGGGCGGTTCCGGCAACGACACCATCTTCGGGAACGGCCTCAACAACTCGCTGTTCGGCAACGATGGGGTCGACCTGATCAACGGATTCGAGGGTAATGACTTCATCGAGGGTGGAGCCGGCAACGACCTCCTGAACGGCGGTAACGGCGGCGACTCGCTGTCGTACAAGAACGCGCCGAGCGGCGTGGAGGTCGACAACCAGCTCGGGTTCGCGTCGGGTGGAGACGGCGAGGACGCGATCTCGTTCTTCGAGATCGTGCTCGGGTCCGACTTCAACGACACCATCATCGGTGGTCAGAACAGCGTCAATGTCAACAACAAGTACAAGGGTCGCGGCGGGAACGACATCCTGACCGGGACGAACAGCATTGACGTGATCACCGGCGGCGGCGGGAACGACCAGATCCGTTCCGCCGGCGGCGACGACATCGACAAGGGCAACAAGGGCAACGACCTGATCCTCGCCGGCAATGGCAACGACGTTCTGAACGGCGGGAAGGGCAACGACACGGGGAACGGACAGCAGGGCTTCGACACGTGCACGGGTATCGAGCACAAGTCGAACTGCGAAAGCTAAGAGTCCCCACCCGTATCGCGCAGTAGCGACAGAGAGCCGGCCCCCGAAAGGGGGCCGGCTCTTTGCGTGGAGCCGAACTCTGCGCCCGAGACCGGTCCCTAGGTCGAAGGGGGGACCGCGACGTAGGACGTTGACGCCCAGATATCGGCCGGGAGCCGACTGGAACGACGCCCAACCAGAGCCGATGGTTGGTAGATGGCTCGCCTGCGCAACCCATCGAGTGTCGGCCTGGCTGCGGCCGCGTTGCTGCTGCCCGCCGTCCTCGGCCTGGCCGCCGGGCTGCCCGGGCGATCGGCCCGAGCGGGCGAAGCCCCGCCCAACATCGTGCTGATCCTCACGGACGACCAGCGGGCGGACACCCTTCGCTACATGCCGATCGTCCGCCATTCGCTCGGCAACCACGGCGTGACCTTCAACCATGCGTACGTCGTCGATCCCGTGTGCTGTCCGAGCCGGGCATCGACGCTCACGGGGCTATACCCGCATTCGACCGGCGTGTACTCGAACGACCCCACCGACTTCAACGGTGGGTTCCCGGCGTTCGACGACCATTCCACGGTCGCGACGTGGCTCCAAGGTGAGGGGTACCACACCGGCCTCTTCGGGAAGTACCTGAACGGCTACGAGAGCAGCTACGTGCCACCCGGATGGGATCGCTGGTTCGCGACCCACGAGACCGGCGACTACTACGACTACCAGGCCACGTCGGACGGCGCCATCGTCGATTACGGTCACTCGGAGGCGGATTACGGGACCACGGTCCTCGGCGAACAGGCCGTCTCGTTCATCAGGGACACCGCCGCGGAGGAGCCGCTGTTCGCCTACATCAGCGTTCCGGCGCCGCACCTGCCTGCCATCGCGGCGCCACGGGACCGGAAGGCGTTCAAGAGGCTCGCGCCCTGGCGACCGCCGAGCTTCAACGAGCGCGACGTCTCGGACAAGGCCCGGTACCTGCGACAGCATCCGTGGATGGACGGCGAGCATCGCCAGGAGATCGACGCGATCCGGCTCGATCAGATCCGCTCGCTCCTCGCGGTCGACCGCCTCGTCGGCAAGGTGGTCGAGACGTTGAAGGAGACCGGACGCCTCGACAACACGCTCATCGTGTTCACGTCGGACAACGGCATGCTGTGGGGCGAACACCGCTGGACCTCGAAGGACGTGCCCTACGAGGAGAGCATCAAGGTGCCCTTGATCATCCGCTACGACGCCCTCGATGTGGCGGCGCGAACGGATCCGAACCTCGTCCTCAACGTCGATCTCGCACCGACGTTCGCGAAGGCGGCGGGCTCGACGCCACCGGCCACCGAGGGCGTCAGCCTCCTCCCGTTGTTGCTCGACCCGGCAACGCCGTTGCGGGACGGTTTCCTGATCGAGCACATGGGTTCGCGCACGGACGGCGTCCCCTCGTACTGCGGCTACCACACGAGCAGGTACGTGCTCATCCGATATGACGCCAACGAGAGCGAGCTGTACGACCTGAAGGACGACCCCCTGCAACTCGCCAGCGTCGATGCGGATCCCGCCTTCGCGGGGATCCGCTCGTCGCTGAACGACCGGCTCCTCGCCGCCTGCGTCCCACCGCCACCCGCGTTGACCCTCCACGACTGAGCGGGGCCGCGTGCCGGCCGCGGCGATGAGCCAATGGCGGGATCGGGCGACCGTCACGAACGGACACCGCGCCGAGGCCACGTGGCCGGCCTACAGGGATCGGATGAGACGCCCCAGGAGGGCTGGCGGTTCCCGATGGCCTGTCCCTGTTGCATCACGTCAAGATGTCCTCGGAGACGGCACCGGTTGCATCACGAAAGATGTCCTCGAAGCCTCGGATAGAGACTCCGCCTTGGGCCGAGGGCCCGGTGGGCGTTTCACCTCCTTCTGGCTCGCCGGTTTGTGGGTGGTCAGTTGGAGAAGCCGGGCCTGGCAGGTCGCCAGATCCCGCTTCAGTTGCGCGGGGTTCAGCTCGAGGTAGGTCGCTCGAAGCCCGTCCTTGATCTCCTCGCTCACGTCCGGGGGATGCGAGGACCCGCTGCAGGGGGGTGCGAGCTTGGTCGAAGTGCTTGGTGACGGTGGCGCCGTGCCGGGTCTTGGACACGAGCTTCATCTGGGGCTGGAAGAAGTTCACGTAGAGCCGGAGCACCCGGTAGAGCTCGCGCAGAGCCTCGAGCTCGGCCGGGGTGTCGTAGCGGGCGTAGCCGACCTGCTGGCGCACGACCGGCCAGTTCTTCTGCTCGACGAAGCAGTTGTCGTTCTTGCGATAGGGGCGCGAGCGGGTGAAGGTGATCGCGCGCTCGGTGCAGTAGCGGAACAGGTGCATGTTGATGAATCCGGACCCGTTGTCGCAGTCCAGGCCGAGCAGCGGGAACGGCAGCTCCTGGCGGATCTGCTCGATCGCCTCGTGGACCCAGCGCTGCGCCTTGTTCCGCAGTGCGCGCGGTTCGGTCCAACCGGTTGCGACGCAGGTGAGATCGAGCGTCTGACAGAACTCGCCGTAGGGAGAGCCCCCGTCGTGGGCGACCAGGTCGACCTCACAAAAGCCGGGACGAAGCTCATCCCACTGGGCGAAGGTGCGGATCGGGATCTGGCGCTTGAGGATCGAGCCGGGCTTGGTCCCGGAGCGGCCCCTGACCTGCAGGCGAGCTCGCTCGGGCGCGAGCGCGCGGTCGATCGTGGCCGAGGACATCTGCAGCAGCTTCGCGCGGACCTGCGGACCGAGTGAGAGTTCGCCATGGCGTTCGAGCGCCTCGACGGCCTCGGACATGAACGGGGCCAGGCGCTTGCCCGAAGGACCACCCAGCGTCGCCCACACGATCCGAAGCGGCACGAGCACCTCCTCTCCGTAGATCCGCTGCCTGGGCCGGCGGACCGGCTCGACCGGCGCGTGCAGCGCGCCGGCGAGGGCGCGTCGCGCGTGTCGTCTGGACCAGCCGGTGAGGGCGCACAGCTCGTCGAGCATCTGCCCCTTCTCCAGCCTGCTCGCTCTCACGTAGCGCTTGGCTATCTGCTTGGTGACCGCCTTGCGTTCCGACATCGATAGACCCACCGCACGCCTCCCCCGGGCCAGCTGGACCTGGGTGAGCGTGGGCCTTCGAGGACATCCCGAGGTGATGCACGGGGGCCTGCTCGAGGACATTTCTGGTGATGCAACTCGCTGTCTTGTGTTCCGAACAGGTGCGACGTAGGGTTTGACGTCTCGGGCCGGCCCGCCCGGCCAACGCGAGAACGAGTGTGCGAGGGGGTAGTTATGAGGGCGACCGGATCCATGCTGGGGACACGTCGGCGCCGTTTCGGGGCGCTCGGGATCTCCTTCCTGTTGGGAGTGTTCATCGTCGGGCTGATGGCGACGCCTGCGTTCGCCGCGGTGACCTGTGCGCTGAGTGGCGGCGGTAGCAACCTCGACATCGACCTGAGTGCCGGTGGCGACTCGGTCACCCTGTCGTTGTCGGGGGGATCCGACCCTCGCACGATCGTCGTGACCCCCAACGGCGGTGACGCCGACTGTTCGGGAAACGATACCGCCACCATCGATACGATCACGGTGACGGCCGGTACGGGTGATCAGACCGTGACCATCGACCAGAGCGGCAGCGTGCCCTTGCCGCACCAGACCACCACGTCGATCGATCTTGCGCTCGGTGCGGGGACCGACTCCCTCGTGATCACCGGAACGAGTGGGGTGGACACGATCGGCTTCGGGGCGAACGGCGTGAGTCTCAACAGCGGCCAGACCCCTGACCTGACGTTCGCCGGAACGGAGAACTTCACGGTCAACGCAGGTGGAGGCAACGACGCTGTGTCCGGCGGCGGCGGCGGCGGACTCGGCGCCAACTTCGGGCCGGACGTGACCTTCAACGGCGGTGCCAACGACGACAACCTCACCGGCGGGAACGGGAACGACACCCTGAACGGCAACGCGGACAACGACACGCTGATCGGCGGAACCGGCAACGACACGCTGAACGGCGGGGACGGCAACGACACGATCACCGGTGGTGCCGGGACCGACACGGCGAGCTACGCCGGGACGACGGGAGCGGTCACGGTCAGCCTCCTCGTGACGACGGCGCAGACCACCGGCGGCTCGGGATCCGACACGATCACCGAATGCGAGAACCTGACCGGTGGCGCCGGTGCCGACACCCTCACCGGGACGACGGCGGCGAACACGTTGGACGGCAACGACGGCAACGACATCCTGCGGCCCGGCGACGGGGGCGACACCGTGACCGGCGGGAACGGCACCGACACCCTCGACTACACGGGCACCACCCTCGCGCTGACCGTGAACCTCTCGATCACGGGCGCCCAGAACACCGTGGGCTCGGGGACCGAGACGATCACCACGGTCGAGAACGTGACGGGAGGCTCCGGCGGCGACACGCTCACGGGCAGCAGCGGCGACAACGTGCTGCTCGGGGGCGACGGCGACGACGTCTTGAACGGTGGAGCCGGCAACGACACGCTCACCGGCGGGAACGGGACCGACACCGCGAGCTACGCGGGAGCCGCTGCGGCGGTCACCGTCAGCCTTGCCCTCACGACCGCGCAGAACACCGGCGGCGCCGGAACCGACACGATCACGACGGTCGAGAACCTGACGGGGTCATCGGGCGCCGACACGCCTGAGCGGCGACTCCGGCAACAACGCCCTGACCGGCGGAGACGGCGTCGACACGGCGAGCTACGCCGGCTCCAGCGCAGGGATCACGGCCAGCCTGGCAACCGGAACGGCGACCGGGGCAGGGTTCGGACACCCTGGTGACGATGGAGAACCTCACCGGTGGAGCCGGCAACGACAAGCTCACCGGTGACGGGAACGCCAACGCGATCGACGGTGGCGACGGCAACGACACGATCCAGGGTGGCGGGGGCAACGACACGCTCGCCGGCGGGAACGGCAACGACACCGTGAGCTTCACGGGTGCCGGGTCCGGCGTCAACGTGAACCTCGGCAGCGGGACGGCGAACGGTGACGGCACCGACGCCCTGTCCGGGTTCGAGAACGCCACCGGGTCCCCGAACGGCGACACGCTCACCGGGGACCGGTGGCGCCAACAAGCTCAAGGGCGGCAACGGGAACGATCAGGTCGAACGGGGGTGGTGGGAACGACACCATCACGGGCGCGAACGGAGCGGACGACCTGAACGGCGGTGACGGCTCGGACACCGTGAAGGGGGGCGACGGAGCCGACGACGCGAAGGGCGGCAACGGCAACGATGACGTCCTCGGCGGCGACGGGAACGACGACCTCGCGGGTGGCGCCGGCAACGACCACCTGAAGGGCGGCGCCGGCAACGACCACTGCAACGGTGGGAACGGGAACGACTCGATCACGGGCTGCGAGAACTAGGAGGAGCCGCCCGACCTCGCACGAGCGGCCCCCGGTGACCGGGGGCCGCTCGTCTATCGTCGAGGTCGATCACCCGATCGGCGCTTCCGGCGCAACCATCTGAGCGGCCGTCGCTCTGAGCGGAGGGTCACGATGCGCGCGATCTATCGTCAAGGACGATGAACCGGCTGGGGGCTGCGTTCGCCACGCTCGCGCTCGCCTCGCTCGTCGTGGGCCTGAGCGTCGTCCCGGCGTCGGCGGCGACCTGCTCGGGCGGCGTCACGATGACGGTCGATCTCGCGGGCGGGGAGTCCGTGGAGCTCGCCCTGAGCGGGGCCGACGATCCTCGTGCCATCGAGGTCACACCGGCGGACCCGAGCTGCTCGGGCTTCGACACCTCGACCGTCGAGAGCATCCAGGTGAACGGCACCGATGGGGACGAGAGCGTCACGATCGATCAGAGCGGGAGCGTCCCGTTCCCGCACCAGAACACCACCTCGATCGAGCTGGCGCTCGGTGGCGGGACGGACGCGCTCGTCATCACCGGACAGAACACCGCCGACACGATCGGGTTCGGCGCCAACGGCATCAGCCTGGACGCGGGCGGCACCCCGGACGTCATCGGGACCGGGACGGTCGAGCGGTTCGCCGTCGATGCCGGCGGTGGCGACGACACCGTCTCGGGCAAGGAAGGCGGCGGGCTCGGCGGCGACTTCGCGAACGCGATCGCGATCGACGGTGAGATCGGGAACGACACCCTCACGGGCGGGACCGGCGACGACGCGCTCGACGGGGGGAGCGGGAACGACACGCTCAAGGGCGCCGCGGGTGGCGATACCGTCGATGGTGGCGACGGCGACGACGTGGTATCGGGCGGCGCCGGGAACGATGCCGTGACGGCCGGTGCCGGCGACGACCGGGTCAAGGGGGGCGCGGACGGCGACACGATGGACGGCGGCGGAGGAGCGGACACGCTGTCCGGCGGGGGAGGCGCCGACACCGTCGACGGAGGGGATGGGGATGACCGGCCTCAGGGTGGCGCCGGTGACGACCACGTGAACGGCGAACCGGGGAGGGATCAGCTCTCGGGCGGTCCCGGCAACGACCATTGCCTCGGCGGTCCCGATCCCGACTCGATCACGGGGTGCGAGAGCGGACACCCCTGAGCCCGAGAGGATCCTCGTCCGTGTCATCCGGTGTCCGACCCGAGTGCTAGTGTCGCGGCCGTGGAAGCCGTCGCGTGGACCGCGATCGCGCTGCTTGCCGCCACGTTGGTCGGCAGCTTCTTCTCGTTGGGGAACCGCATCGACTCCCTGAGCGGCCGCATCGACGCCCTCGGCGGCCGCATCCAGGCGCAGGGGACCGATCTGGTCGCGAGGATCGACGCACAGGGCACCGACCTCGGCAGACGGATCGACGCGCAGGCTGCCGACCTCGGCAGACGGATCGACGCACAGAGCACCGATCTCGGGCAACGGATCGACGCGCAGACTGCCGACCTCGGTGAGCGCATCAGTGCGCAGGGTGCCGACCTCGGCCGACGCATCGACGCGCTGAGCGCCCGTATCGACGCGCTCAGCGGTCGGATGGATCAGCACCTCGAACGCCACCCAGGCTGAGCGCCGGCTACTCGCCGGGATCGGGCCCGGGCAGGATCAGGATCGCGTTCGTGATGTGTCGCTCCCGCCCGTCCGAGGGGCGGTTGACCACCTGCCCGTCGACCACCATCTCCGACGAGCCTCCGCCGTCGAGGTTCAGCGCCGAGACCGCGCCGAGGTCGACGAGGATGTTCCGGAACTCGCCCAGGGTCGCGCCCCTCGACCAGTGAGGCTGGCGGCCGTCCACCACCACGAGGAGGATCTCCCCGTCCGCGGTGACGCCGACGCCGGTCCGAGGCTGGCGGGCGCAGGAAGCGCAGATGGGGACCGGGGTGCCGTCGCGCAGGAGCATCGGGTCGCCGCCGACGGCGTCGAACACGTCCCGCCAGCCGAGCGTCCAGTGCAGGCGCATCGACGTCCCCGCGGTGAGCGCGAGGAGCTCCTTCGCCTCGTCGGTCCCCGGGGCGGTGGAGAGCACGATGCCCCCGTTGCGCTCGAGGGGCGCCTCGGAGCACGTCGCCACGTCGACGGTGTAGTCGCGGTCGACGCCGTCCGGGTCCGCGACCCGCGGCGGGCCCTCGGGCAGCAGGCGGACCGAACACGAGTACGGCGGGGGCGCCGCGAGGGTTCCGCCGACCGGTGAGAAGCCGACGATCTCGCCCGGCTCCGGGGCTCGCCGGTTCCACCGATCCAGCGTGAACACGCGGCCGTTCGAGGGGTCGGTGACGGTCACCTTCAGCTTTGGGGTTGCCGAAGAAGGTGCGCGACTCGTCCTTGCTGACGGCGAACATCTCGGGCACCGGGGCCGGCGGTGTGCACCAGGTCGCCGTCCTGCGCGAACGGGTGCACGGTGTTGCCGAGCCCCTCACCCGGATCCCCGTTCACACCGGCGAGGGCGTCGTGGCTCCGAACGATCCTCGAGAGCGCACGTCGCGAGGGCAACGCGTCGTCGGCGATCGTCGTGTCGAGCGTGACGGCCTCCGACAGGTCGATCTTCAGCACGAAGGTCCGCAAGGGGATCTGCCGTCGCACGATCCGGATGTAGGTGAGCCCCGCGCGCGATCTGCCGGGTCTTCACGATCGGCGCGCGGGTCTTGGGGGCCGTCCGCGGGGTCCCGGCGTGGCCCGCCGGCTCCGCGACGAGGACCAGCAGGAGCACGGCCGCGGCGAGGTGGACGAGGAGGCGGGTGGTAGGGTGCTCGGGCTTCACGTCGGCACATCCTAGAGGGGTCCCGTGCGCACAGTCAGCCTTTCCGTGGTGGCGCTCGTCGTGCTGATCGGGTTGGGGACGGGCACCGCGAGTGCCCAGTCGTCCGTCTGGGGCGCGAGCAACGGCCTCCTCGTCTTCCGCTCCGATCGGGACGGTGAGCCGGACCTGTTCACCCTCGACACGTCGACCTCGACGCTCGCGAGGCTCACGACCGGCTCGGGCGCCGCCGAGCTGCAGCCCGCGTGGTCGCCCGTGGGCGACCGGATCGCCTACGTGAGGCGGGCCGGCATCACGGGCCGCGCGGACCTGTTCGTGATGAACGCGACCGGCGGCGCGCGCACCCGGCTGACCTCGACCCCGGTCCCCGAACGCGATCCGTCCTGGTCGCCGAACGGCACGCAGATCGTGTACTCGGCCCGAACGCGGCCCGGAGAACCGTTCCGGATCTTCGTCGCCAAGGCCGACGGTTCGGGGCGCGAGCAGCTCACGACGCAGACGGAGGGGTCGGCCGACCGATCCCCGGTGTGGTCGCCGGACGGGACCCGCATCGCGTTCGTCTCGAACCGCGACGGCGGGTTCCCCGAGCTCTACCTGATGTTCGCCGACGGGTCCGGCGTCGTCCGCCTCACGACCAACACGTTCATCGATGCCAACCCCTCGTGGTCACCCGACGGCACGCGGCTGGTGTTCGAGCGGTGCTGCGAGAACGGCACGTCCGACCTGTTCACGATCGACGTCGCGACGCGAGCCGAGCTGAACCTCACCGCCTCCACATCCCAGCAGGACTTCGATCCGGCCTGGTCGCCCGACGGCACGCGGATCGTGTACGTCTCGTTCGCGGTCGGCCAGGGCAACCTCGACATCTGGGCGGTCCACGCCGACGGCACGTCCCCGGTCCGGCTCACGCAGGAGGCGGGGCCCGATCTCTCGCCCGACTGGCAGCCGCTCCCCGTATGCACGATCACCGGGACCGACCAGGCGGACGAGTTGACCGGGACCGACGGCAACGACGTCATCTGCGCGCTCGGCGGCAACGATCACGTCACCGCCCTGGCGGGCGACGACCTGGTCCTGGGGGACCGAGGGGACGACGCGCTCGAGGGGCAGGACGGGGCGGACGTGCTGATCGGGAGCGGCGGGAACGACACGCTCGGCGGCGGCCCGGGGTACGACGTCCTCGACGGTGGTGCGGGCACGGATACGTGCAACCGTGGGGCCGACGGCGCGCTGCTGCGACTCTGCGAGCTCTGAGCGCCTCCTCGACCAGGAGCCCGGTCGACCGGCGAGAGACGCGACGGGTCACGCCGGCTCGGCGGCCCGCAGAGCGCGCGTATGCCTGCGGTAGGCGAGCGCCGCGATCGCGATCAGGAGCGTGGAGGCGAACAGGGTGAGGCTCGCGAGCGCGTTCAACGAGGGGAGCGGGCCACGCCTGGCCGATGAGTAGATCAGGATGGGCACGGTCTGGGTGTCCGCGCCGACCGAGAGCTGCTGCGAGATCACGAAGTTGTCGATCGAGGCCGCGAACACGATCACTGCGCTCGCGAAGATCGCGGGCGCGAGCAGCGGGAGCAACACGCGTCGCAACGACTCGAGCGGTGAGGCACCGAGGTCCATCGCGGCCTCCTCGTACTCCTTGCCGATCGACAGGAGCCGCGCCCGAACGACGATGACCGGGTAGGCCATCATGAACATCGACAGGCCCATCACCTGCGCGGTGAACCCGGGCCCGATCCCCTCCGCGACCTGCGACGAAGAACAGGAACAGCGCCACGCCGATCGCGATCTCGGGCGTGATGAACGAGAACAGCATCACGAAGTTCGCCGTCCCGGAACCTCGGCCATGCCAGCGATCGAGGGCGAGCGCGAACGTGACGCCGAGCGGGACGGCGATGAGGACGGTCAGGACGGCGAGCTTCAGGCTCTGCGTGAGGGCCGCGAGGAGCACCGGGTCGTCCCACACCGAGCTCACGTTGCCCACGTACCACTGCGTCGAGAACCCCTGCCACGAGGTGAGCGAACGCGTCGAGTTGAACGAGAACAGCACCGCGATCGCGACGGGCAGGAGCGACCAGGCCATGTAGGCGATCGCCATCCCCCACAGGAACCGTGGCCGGCCCCAGGGGTTGCGGAGCCACCGGCCCAGGCGACGCGCGGCGGACGGGTGAGACACCTCGACCCGCTCGGCGCTCGAGCTCACGCGGCGAACAACTCCTCCGCACGTTGGGTCGCGCGTAGGTAGTAGAGCATCGGCACGATCAGCAGGGCGAGCAGGATGAGGACGAGCGATGCACCCGTCTGCACGAGCGAGCTCTGGATCGAGGTCTGGATGAGGTTGCCGATCATCGCCGTGTTCCGCGTGCCCGCCAGCAGGGTCGTCGTGAAGTAGTCGCCGAACATCGGGAGCGCAACGATCACCAGTCCGGCGAGGATCCCCTGGCGGGACATGGGGAGCGTGATGCGACGGAACGTGGGAACGCTGCCTGCGCCGAGGTCCCGGCTCGCCTCCAGCATCGACGACGGGATGCGGTCGAGCGTGGCGAACAGCGGGAGGATCATATACGGGACGTAGCCGTACGTGAGCCCGAGGATCACCGTCAGCGGCTTGCCGCTCAACCAGGCGACCGGCGTATCGATGACCCCGAGCGACTCGAGGATCCGGTTCACGTAGCCGCTCGGCTGCAGGAGGTTGATCCAGGCGAGCATGCGCATCATGTAGGAGATCCAGAACGGCGCGAGGAAGAGCACCAGGAACAGCGTCTTCCAGCGCCCCGCGTGCCGCGCGAGGAAGTACGCCACCGGGTAGCCGATCACCAGGCAGAGCAGGCTCGCGACCGACACGAACACGAGCGTGTGCGCGAACGCGTTCCGATAGATCGAGCCCGACGTGAAGATCGAGGACACGAGATCGCGGAACGCGGTGACGTCCCACCGCAGCGGGCTGTAGACGGGCTTCGGCGTGAGGAAGATCGGGTCGATGTCGCCGAACGCGATCGCGAGGATCACGTAGAACGGGACCACGAACAACAGGAGGAGCCAGAGGGAGGCGGGGGCCGCGAACGACGGCCAGAACCACCGGGGGAACCAGGCGCCCGCCGGGCCGGCGTCGCCCTTCTCGGTCACGACGCGTTGGGGGTCAGACGCCGCCGGTGACCTCTTGGTAGGTCTGTTGCCAGAGCTGGTTCGCGGCCGGCGAGAGCTCGAGCTCGCGGACGGCGTTCGGCAGCTTGAAGTCGTCCTCGACGAGCAGGGTGTTCGAGAGGTTCTCGGGCACGATGCCGTCCGAGACGGCCTTCTCGTTGTCGAACTGCACGATCGGTGGCTGGAACCCCTCGTAGCTGTAGTTCGTGATGGCGTGCTCCGGATCGAGCAGGAAGTTGATCATCGAGTGCGCGAGCACCGGGTTCTTCGCACCCTTGGGGATCGCGAAGACGTCGTTCGTGAGGATCCCCTGCAGGTCGGGGTGCGTCTTCGCCGGCCACACGTAGCTGTACTGCGTGATCTGCTGGCCCTTCGGCAGGTAGTACTGGTAGTAGGACACCTGCCCCGACCACGTCATGTGGACCTCGAAGGAGCCGAGCTCGTTGTAGTCCACGTGGTCGAACTTCCAGTTCATCAGGTCGACGCCCTCGAGGAGCATCTGCTTGGCTTGATCCAGGACCGTGGGGTCCTCGGTGTTCACGTCGGCGTTCATGCGCAGGAGCGCGGCGGCGATCGTGTCGCGGGCGCCGTTCAGCAGGTGGGTCTGCCCGGCGTAATCGGCGTTCCAGAAGATGTCGTACGGGTTCTCGAGCTGTGCGGGATCGTCGACGAGATCGTTCCGGTATCCGATCCCGGTCGTGTACACCGTGTACGGCATGGTGTAGTTCGAGCCGACGTCGTAGAGCGGGCTCTGCAGGTTCGGCCAGACGTTCTCGAAGTTCGGGATGTAGCTCTTGTTGAGCGGCTGGATGAGGCCGCCGAACCCGAGCTTCCCCACGTTCTCGGGGGTGACGGTGACGATGATGTCGAAGTCGGATCCCTGCGACAGCATCTTCGCCACCATCTCCTCGGGCGTGTCGAACACCGTGTACTCGACGTCGGCGCCGAACTGCTCGGAGAACTGGTTCCGGACCTTCTTCCAGATGTAGTCGTTGTACCCGAAGACCTGCAGGGGCCCGGCCTCGGGGGACAGGCCGTCCGCGATCGCAGGGTTGGCGTCGGTGACCGGGATCGTGACGGGGTTGTCCGGCCTCGCGAGCTGGAGCCCGGTCGCACCGGTGCCCCCGCCACCCCCGGTGGTGCCGCCCTCGTCCCCGCCGCACGCCGCCAGGATCGCCGCGAAGGTCGGGAGCGCGATGCCGGCGGTGCCGGCTCGCCGGAGGAACTCTCGGCGGCTGAGCGGCGCCCTCCGCTCCTTGGGGTGCTGAAGCATGGTGGCCTCCTCGTGCTCCCGGATGGCTGGTCCCTCGTGGGATGACGCTACCCCGAACGGAGCGGGTGCGCAGGGCGGCCTCGCTTCAGCCTTCAGTCGGAGATGTCGACGCGTTCGAGGACGACGTCGGTCGCCGGGCGGTCCTGCCCGCGAGTGGGGGTCCGCGAGATCGCCTCGACCACGTCGTAACCCTCGGTCACCTCGCCGAAGATCGTGTGCTTGCCGCTCAGCCACTCGGTGGCGGCGACCGTCACGAAGAACTGGCAGCCGTTCGTGTTCGGGCCGGCGTTGGCCATCGCGAGCAGCCCCGGGCGGTCGAACCTCGGGCCGTCCGGCGGGACCTCGTCCTCGAAGGTGTAGCCGGGGCCGCCGGTGCCGGTCCCGGTCGGGTCGCCCCCCTGGATCATGAAGTTGTCGATCACGCGGTGGAACACCGTCCCCGCGTACAGCGGCGCGGTCGACGGTGTGCCGTCACGCGGGTCGGTCCACTCCTTGGACCCCGTCGCCAGATCCACGAAGTTGGCGACGGTGGCCGGCGCGTGATCCGGCAACAGTCGAACGGTGAACGAGCCCATCGACGTGACGAACGTTGCATCGGGCATGACGGGTGCCTCCCCCTCGGACGGAGCGGGCAGTCTACCCGCCGGTCCGGGTGCCGGACCGGCGCAACCAGGGGAACGCGGGCGGGATGAAATGCACGTCGTCGTAGCGGTCGGACGACCACGGCGCCCGCGGGGCCATGCAGAGCCTCGCGAGCGCGATCAACGCCGCGTCGTAGTTCACCCGCCACCCGGCGAAGTCGCGCCAGGCCTGATCGCGGTCCGGCCTCAGCGGGACGCCGGAGGCCTCGAGCCGCGCGACGACCGCGTCGAACTCCTCGCGCGTGATCGCGATGGGATCGTCGGGGGAAGGGTCGTGGTCGATCGGGATGTTGAAGAAGTCGGCGAGGTGTCGCAGACACAGGTACCCTGCGCGGATCATGAACTCGGGCTCGGGCTGGCGCGGCGTGTCGACCGTCGATGCGAACAACGCCGCGCCGTCCAAGATCGCGCCCGCCGCCGTGATCCACGACTGGTCGGGATGGGTCGAGCGCAGGAACACGATCGCCGGGAACGAGCTGTGGCTCTCGTCGACGTCGGTGAACCAGTCCTCCCACTCGGCCCACAGGGACCGGAGGTTCTCGAGCCGGCCCACCGTCCAGGCGAGCTCGATCAGGTAGACGCCGCTCGGTGGCTGCCCGGCCCGAACCTCGAGCTTGGCCACGCCGCGCTCCCGCCGCTGGAACGCCCCGTACAGGCTCGGGAGGTAGGTGATGAACAGGGCGAGGAGCACCAGCCCGAGTCCCGCGGCGGTGAAGGAGAGGATGACCCCACCGCGGTCGGGTGGTGTCGCGAAGCCCAGCGTCAACATCGATGAGCCCGCCAGCGTGAACGCTCCGTACAGGCTCACCCCGCCGAGGGCGAAGAACATCGCCGTGTACCCCGCGATCAGGAGCGCCACCCAGACCGCGAGCAGGGTGAGCAGCGCGACGGGGGCGTAGAGCGCCATCACCCGATCGCGCATCGCGTAGTCGTGCCGTTCGCTCGCGCGCAGCCGGAAGATCCGACGCACCATCACGAACACGGCTCGGGACAGGTGGGCCTGGAGGGCGCGGGGGACCAGGAAGGTCCGGACCATGGAACGGATCATGAGCACGACGAGCGCCGCGCCCGCGACGAACAGGAGCACACGGAGGACGATCACGTTCGAAGGAGCCTACCCCGACTCAGGCCACCTCCTCGGCGGCGGAGCGGAAGCGCTCCAGGGTCGGGATCCACCCGGCGGCGTACTCGCCCATGAGCGTCGCGGCGTCCGGACCGAGCCGCTCCCAGCCGCGGTGCTCGAGCTCGACCAGCGTGCCGTCGCCGTCCGGGGTGAACCGCACCTCGACCTCCGTGGGGGGTCGGTCGGAGAACGTGGGGTGCCACGCGAGCATGAACCGCCGTGGCGGGTCCCATCCCACGACGTCGCCCCAGGCCAGCGTCTGTCCGTTGCTCAGGTGCTCGAGCACCCGGCCGCCCGCGCGGGTCTGAAACTCCACCCGCTCGACCTTGACGTCCTGCCCCTCGAAGTCGCTGGTTGCCCGCGAGTGCGTCTGCACCGGCCACCAGGATCCGATCTCCTCGGTGAAGATGCGGAACGAGTCCTCGACGCTCCGTCGCACGGTGACCGAACGGGTGATCGGCTCCACGCTCATCGTCGCCCTCCTCTCCCTTCGTCGGCTTCCTCCTCGGTAGGCGCTGCGGCCGCGTCCTCGAAGGCCGCGAGGGCCGTGCCCCAGAACCCCTCGAGGTAGGCGCGGAGCGCGGCCAGGCCCTCGGGGTCGACGCTGTACAGGCGCCGCGTCCCCTCCTTGCGATCGCGCACGAGACCTGCCTCCTTCAGGACGTGGAGGTGCTGGGAGACCGCCGGCCGGCTCACCGGAAGCTCCCGCGCGATCTCCCCCACGGGACGGGCCCCTCCGCGGATCAGCTCGAGCACCGCTCGACGCGTGGGGTCGCCGAGCGCGTCGAGCACCTTGGCCGTCGCGGCTTGGTAAACCATGACTTACCGTAAGTTACGGCTTACCACCGTCGCTGTCAAGCGGGCGGTGGCTCACCCAGCTGCCCGGCGAGGCTCTCCGGGTCGGTGACGGGGAGCCGGCACGCGAACCGCTCGCAGACGTAGGCCGTCGCGCGCCGGTCCCGCTGCGGGCGGTCGCGCAGGAGCGGGACCGCGGCCGCGGACGACCCGTCGTCGGGCGAGGCGACGGCGAGGACGTGGTTGGGGAGGAACCGCTTCGTGGTGACCTCGGCGACCAGGGCCCCGGTCTCCTCCGACGCGGGGTCGCCCACGATCGCCACCTCCTTGACGGCGGACAGGTGGGCGTCGAGGACGCCGAGGGCGTGCCCGAACCCCGAGGGCGCCCCGGCCATCGCGTCCCGGACCAGACGCAGCGCGTCCACCCCGGCCCGTTCGTACGCGTCCTCGCCCGTGAGGTGCGCGAGCCGCAGCAGGACGTCGGCCGAGACCGAGTTGCCGCTCGGCACGGCGTTGTCCGACAGGTCCTTCGGACGGACGACGAGCGGCTCGGCGTCCCTGCCCGTCTGGAACAGGCCGCCGCGCTCCTGGTCGAGGAACAGGCGCACGAGCTCGTCCGCCAGCGCTCGCGCCTGCTCGAACCACCGGAGGTCGAAGGTGGTCTCGTACAGGACGAGGCAGGCATCCGCCATCAGCGCGTGGTCGTCGGCGAACGCGGGCCCGCCGGCCCGGCCGCCCCGCCACGAGCGGAGCAGCCGTCCCGAGTCGTCGCGCAGGTGCGTGAGGACGAACTCGGCCGCCCGGACCGCGGCCTCCGTGTACGCGACCTCGCCGAACGTCCGCCCGGCCTCGGCGAGCGCGGCGATCGCCATGCCGTTCCACGCGGCAAGGATCTTGTCGTCGGTCGCGGGGTGCGTCCGCCCCTCGCGGACCTCGAACAGCTCGACCCTCGCGGCCTCGAGGTCGCGCGCGAGCTCGCCGGCCTCGAGCTCCATCTCGGCGGCGACGGCCTCGAGCGGCATCGGGCGCCAGAGCACGTTCGTGCCCTCCCAGTTCCCGCCCGGGGTCGCGCCGAACGCCGTCGCCACCGCCTCCCCGGCGACGCTCACGAGCTCGTCCCAGGACCAGACGAAGAACCGGCCCTCGACCCCTTCGCTGTCGGCGTCCTGGGAGGAGAAGAAGGCCCCTTCGGGATGCTGGAGCTCCCGGAGCAGGTACTCGCAGGTGTCGGTCGCGACGCGCCGGTACGCGTCACGGCCGGTCACCTGGAAGGCGTGCACGAACAGCCGCACCAGGAGCGCGTTGTCGTACAGCATCTTCTCGAAGTGCGGCACGAGCCATCGCTCGTCGGTCGAGTACCGGTGGAACCCCCCGCCGAGCTGGTCGCAGATCCCGCCCCCGGCCATCTTGTCGAGCGTCAGCGTCACGAGGTCGAGCGCCTCCGGCGCGCCCCGCAGATGCATGCGCAGGCAGAACTCCAGGGTCATCGGCTGCGGGAACTTCGGCGCGCCCCCGAAGCCGCCCCATCGCGGGTCGAACGCGCGACGGAGCCCCTCGAACGCCGTTCCCAGGACCTCGTCGGTGAGCGGCCGCGCCGAGGCGCCGAGCCGGGTCGTCCGTTCGACGGCCTCGGTCACCTTCGCGCTCTGCGTCTCGGCCTCGGAGCGCCGGTGCTCCCACGCGTCGGCGATCGCCTCAAGGACCGTTCGGAAGGCCGGCAGGCCGTGCCGCGCCTCGTTCGGGAAGTAGGTCCCGGCGTAGAAGGGCTTTGCCTGAGGCGTGAGGAACGCCGTGAGCGGCCAGCCGCCGCCACCCGTCAGCGCGTGCACGGCGTCCATGTAGATGGCGTCGAGGTCCGGGCGCTCCTCCCGGTCCACCTTGATCGAGACGAACCGCTCGTTCATCAGCGCCGCCGTCTCGGCGTCCTCGAACGACTCGCGCTCCATCACGTGGCACCAGTGGCAAGCCGCGTACCCGATCGACAGGAGGATCGGCTTGTCGTCGGCGCGCGCCCGCTCGAGCGCCTCCTCCCCCCAGGGGTACCAGTCCACCGGGTTCGACGCATGCTGGAGCAGGTACGGGCTGGTCTCGTGCTCCAGGCGGTTCACGGGATGGCTCCGAGGGGACAGACCACGTTGCCGGAAGTCTAGGGCGTGCCTGCGCGTGCCCGTCCGGCGCCGAGCGTTGCCCCGATCGGGGATGGATGTCGTGCGGCGCTCAAAGACCCGGCCGGTTCGGCCGATGTAGAGAGACGAGGCACATGGCACAGCCCGCAGATCTCACACGCGTTCTCGTGGTCGACGACCACGAGATCTTCTCGGAGGCGCTCGAGCTGATGCTCGGTCGCCAGCCGGACGTCCGGCTGGTCGGCTCGGCTCGAGACGCGGCCGAGGCGATGGAGATGCTGGGGGACGAGCCCGACGTCGTGCTGATGGATCTCGACATGCCCGGCATCGACGGGATCGAGGCGACCCGGCGGATCCGCGCGGCCGTGCCCGGCGCGAAGGTGGTCCTGCTCACCGGGATCCAGAGCCCCGAGGTCATCGCCGACGCGCTCGCGGCCGGGGCGTGCGGGTACGTCCCCAAGACCCGGGCCGTCGACGAGCTGATGGACGTCGTTCGTCGCGCCGCCGCGGGGGAGATCGTCATGCCCGAGCGTGACCTGGCCGCCGTCCTGGAGCAGCTCCGCGGGCCACGACCCAGCTCCGGCGAACGGGCGCTCGAGCGTCTCACCCCCCGTGAGACGGAGATCCTGCGCGCGCTCGCCGACGGCGAGACCGCCACCGAGATCGCGGGTTCCCTGGGGATCAGCGCGCTCACGGTCCAGAGCCACGTGAAGAGCATCCTGGCCAAGCTGGGTGTGCATTCGAAGATCGAGGCCGTCACGCTCGCGTGGCGGCACGGGATGGCCCCGACGGGCTCGCCGGTGAGCGAGCGAGCCTGATGACCACCATCCTTTCTCCGGCCCCCGATCCGAAGCCGCGACAGGCGCCCGCCCGGCGACGGGCCGTCGCCGTGACGCGTGTCCTCGTGGTCGAGGATCACCCGCTGCTCCGATCCGTGATCAAGGTGGCCTGCGAACAGGCGTCCTCGCTCGAGGTGATCGGCGACATGGAGGACGCCGAGTCGGCCCTGGAGGTCTGTCGCCGCGACCCCCCTGACGTGATCGTCCTGGATCTGGCGCTCGCCGGGGAGCTGCAGGGCCTCGACCTCGCGCGCAGGATCCGGGCCGAGGGGCTGCCGATCCGCATCCTCGTCCTCACGGCTCGGACCGACGATGAGGCCGTGTTCGAGAGCGTGACCATCGGTGTCGACGGCTACCTGGAGAAGACCGCGGGGGTGCGCGTCATCGCCGAGGCCTTGGAGCGGGTCGCGCGCGGCGAACGGGTCTTCACCTCGTCCCAGATGCGGGGGGCGATCGCGGAGCTCGGGAAGCGGGCGAGGTTCGCACGAGAGGCTTCGGGCGCCAGGGCCAGCCTGTCGGTGCGCGAGCTGGAGGTCCTGCAACGAGCCGCCCTCGGGCTCACGGTCGGCCAGGTGGCGAGGCGGCTCGGGATCTCGCCCAGGACGGTCGAGACCCACCTCACCAACGCCTACCGCAAGCTCGGCGCCCGTAACCGGGTCCAGGCCGTCGCGCGCGCCTCCGAGCTCGGTCTCGTCGAGATCGCCTGAACCGGCCGCCGGTTCAGGCACGCCTCCGCGAACCCGATACCTCAGGGGACCGGCCCCATCGGGACCGGCGTGAACCGTCCGATCGCACCGGTGGGAGCACATGGCGAGCGCACCGACGTCGATGAGCAAGTCGCGTCCCGAGGCTCGGGCGAACGACGGGCGCATCCCTGTGATCGTCGTCGACCCGTTGCCGGTGGTGCGCGCCGGCGTCGCGATGCTCATCGACGGTCGTGCGAGCTTCCGCATCGTCTCGCAGGCCGGGGCTGCCGAGGAAGCGTTGGCGGCGCTGCGGGCGGCGCCTCCCGGCTGCGTGGTGATCGTCGGGCTCGGCCTCGAGGGTCCGCACGACGCGTTCTGGCTGATCGAGCGGATCCGCGAGGGCTTCCCGAGCTCGACCGTGATCGCGAGCGGGGCCCGCTCGGACGCGGCCACCATCTCGCGCGCGCTGTTCAGCGGCGCCGGTGGGTTCGTGGACAAGAACGTGGATCCCGGAGAGTTCCTCGATTCGATCGGGCTCGCCGTTGCGGGGGAGATGGTGCTCGCCGGGCCGCCGAGCGAATGGGTCGGCGCGATCGCCGGTGGCCTCGAGCGTGACCGGAGCTCGGACGCGTTGCTCACCCTGCGCGAACGTGAGGTGCTGAGCGTTGCGGCCGAGGGACTCACCGCCCGGCAGATCGCGGAACGTCTCGGCGTTCGCGAACGGACGGTGACGACCCACCTCAGCCGCATCTACGGCAAGCTCGGTGTGCGGACCCGGATCGCCGCGATCCGAACCGCGACCGCCGCGGGCCTCGTTCCGGTCGGCACCGAGTGACCGCCCGGGGTCTCGCGCTCCCTTCGAGACTTCCGTCCTCCGTCGAACCGAACGATCGGCGTACGCGGAACCGCGTACGCGGTGTCCGGGGAACACGGAATACCGGCGCGACCCCCTCGCGCCGTAGCGTTCCCGTAGAAAGGCCGGCCGGATCGGTCGGCGGCGACGACAGCGGGAAGGAGGTGACGATGCTCTCCATCATCCAGGCAGGTGTGAGCTACCTTCGCGCCCGGTTCCCTCGTGAGGACGGTGCGGTGGCTACGGAGTACGGCCTCCTGCTCGTGCTGATCGCCCTGGCCATCATCGTGGCAGCGACGGCTCTTGGACTCGCGATCTCCGGCGTTTTCAGCGACGCGTCCGGTGAACTCGGCGGCGTCGGCGGTAGCGGTTCGTAACAACGCAAGAGCGGCCTCGTCGGCCGCTCGCTCTTCCTTCACCATCCACGGGGAGGGAGGAGCGAGGGGCCGACGAACCTCGCGCTCCGCATCGCTCGCGACGGAGCAGACCTCGGCCGTCTGGGCGATACCGGGTTGGTGGACAGGGAACTCGAGGTCGCGGCTCAAGAGGTGAACGACCTAGGACGATGAAGTGAAGATGGACAAGGGGGATAGAAGATGAGGTCTCGAGGAGTCGTCGTCGTTCTAGCGCTCATCCTTGCAACGATCGCGACCGCCGGCGTGTTCCTGTACTCACGAGGTGTGAAGCAGGAGGCGATCAAGGGCGGTGACCTTCGCGATGTCATCGTCTCGAAGGTGGACATCGCGCCGAACACCGACCTCGACGAGCTGATCGCCGAGGGGCAGTTCGAGCTGCTGCAGG
Source organism: uncultured Actinomycetes bacterium (assembly GCA_963706005.1). Lineage (GTDB taxonomy): Bacteria > Actinomycetota > UBA4738 > UBA4738 > HRBIN12 > DASSJM01. Next base: position 33,052 of record CAVPLL010000004.1, on the reverse strand, counting down.
TCCCGGTCGACGCGGTCGTCACGGGAGCCGTGACCGACCTGGCCCAGCTGCGCGGGCAGCACAACAGCGCGTACATCTTGGCGGGCGAGCAGATCCCGATGGCGCGGGTCCAGGCCGGGGCGATCCCGGGCGGGGTCCTCGGGATCCCGGAGGGCCACCAGGCGATCAGCGTGACGCTCGGCGGACCGAGGGCCATCGCCGGCGCGCTCGCGGGCGGCGACCACGTGACCATCTACGCGACGTTCGAGGACGTGAGCCTGGGGCTCCTCAAGAAGGATCTGCTGAAGGGCGCGGGACAGGCGACGCTGCCCGTGAACGACACCACGATGTTCGACGCGACCGTCGTGCTGGTGCCCGAGGTCGAGGTGCTGCGCGTGACGCATGAGAGCTTGCCCAGCTCGGCCGGCGAGGACGTCCAGTCGATCGACAGCAACGTGGAGTTGACGCTGGCGTTCCTGCCCGACGAGGCCCAGGAGTTCATCTTCGCGATGGAGGAGGGGCGGGTCTACCTGTCCCTGCTCCCGCCCGATGAGTCCGGCGTCGACCTGTCACCGCTCACGGTCGCGCAGGTCTTCCTGCCCGAGAAGACGAAGTAGCGGTGCAGAGCTCGGTCATCGCCGTCGGGACGCCCCAGTCGTTCCGTACCACCCTGGCCCGGGCGCTCGAGTGCGAGCCCGAGGACATCGGCTGGGTCCAGTCCGTCACGGCCGCGGAAGAGGTGCTGGTCGAGGCACGGGAACCGATCGACGTGCTGGTGCTCTCGCCGGAGGTCAAGGACCCCGACGCTCTCGGTCTCGCGGAGTTCGTCGGCCGGACCGCTCCGATGATCGCGATCGTCGCCGTCCGGGACAAGGGCTGGAACGGCCTGCTCCCGGCTGCCATGCGAGCCGGCATCCGCGACGTCGTCGACATGACGCGGGGGAGCGAGGAACTGCGGGACGCCGTCGAGCGCGCGATCACGTGGGCCGACAACATCCGCCACCAGCGCGGGCTGGACCAGGGCAAGGCGGCCCAGCGAGGGGTCGTCATCTCCGTGTTCTCGTCCAAGGGCGGCGCGGGGAAGACCTTCCTGACGACGAACCTCGCCACCGCGATCTCGCAACTCACCGGCCGCGACACCGCGGTGGTCGACATGGATGTCGACATGGGCGACGTCTTCAGCTACTTCGGGCTCGAGCCCAACAAGCAGGTGTCCGACCTGATCGGCCTGGGCGAGGGTGCCAACCGCGACGAGGTGTTCGCCAACTCGATCCAGCTCGACGAGCATCTGTTCGGGTTCGGGGCGGTGCCGGATCCGGCGATGCAGTCACCCGGCGGCGAGGCCGTCGGCAAGTACCTCCGGGTGCTTCGCAACAACTTCGCTTTCGTCGTGGTGGACGCCTCGAACGACTACACGGATCTCGCGCTCGCGTGCTTCGATCTGTCGGATGCGATCTGCCTGGTCACCGGGCTCGACATCGTCGGAGTCAAGCATCTGTCGAAGGCCCTCGACACGTTGATCTCGATCGGCCTTCCGCGCGAGCGGTTCCGTATCGTGCTGAACCGCGCGGACAGTAAGGTGGGTCTCGATGCGCGCGACGTCGAGCGCGTGATGAAGATCGAGGTTGACACGATGATCCCGTCGAGCCGCCTCGTCCCGACCTCGCTGAACAAGGGCCGTCCCGTGTACCTGGACGAGCCCAACTGCGATGTCTCGCAGAGCATCCGGCAGCTGGCCAAGAGGTTCACGGGGCTGCAGGCGGATCATCTCGACGGTCTGGATGCCGAGCTGGTGGGCGCGAACGGGAAGCGCCGGGGACTGTTCCGGCGCAATTAGCTCGCGGTGCTGTGAGGAGGAACGATGACGCTCGCTGACCGACTCGCCAAGACCCACCAGCGCGACCGGATCGCCGAGATCCGCACGCGCGTCCAGGAGCGTCTGGTCGAGACGCTCGGTCCGAGCCTGTACGACTCGACGATGTCGGACACCGAGCTCGAGGGCCTGGTGCACACGCGTCTGCGGGAGCTCCTCGATCAGGAGGAATCCGGCCTGTCGGCGCAGGAGAAGCTGCTGATCGTCCGTCAGATCGGCGACAGCGTGATGGGCCTCGGTCCGCTCGAGCCGTTCGTGCGTGACCCGGAGGTCACCGAGATCATGGTCAACGGATGGGACGCGATCTACGTCGAGCGAGCGGGCAAGCTCTACTGGACCGGCGTGAAGTTCCACGACGAGGGCCAGCTCCGTCGGACGATCGACAAGATCGTCGCGAAGGTCGGTCGTCGGATCGACGAGTCGTCCCCCTACTGCGACGCGCGCCTGCCCGACGGCTCGCGCGTGAACGCGATCATCCCTCCGCTCGCGATCGACGGGCCCGCCCTCACGATCCGGAAGTTCGCAGCCGACCCGTACCAGGCGTCGGACCTCGTCTCGTTCGGGACGATGAACCGCGCGGTCGTCGAGCTGCTGGACGCGTGCGTTCGCGGCCGGCTGAACATCCTGGTCTCGGGAGGGACCGGCGCCGGCAAGACGACCACGCTGAACGTGCTCTCGTCGTTCCTGCCCGAGGACGAGCGCATCATCACGATCGAGGACGCGGCCGAGCTCCGGCTGCAGCAGCCGCACGTCGTCCGCCTCGAGTCTCGTCCGCCCAACATCGAGGGCAGGGGAGAGGTCACGATCCGCGACCTCGTCAGGAACGCGCTGCGCATGCGTCCGGACCGCATCGTCGTGGGTGAGGTTCGAGGCGGCGAGGCGCTGGACATGATGCAGGCCATGAACACCGGTCACGACGGCTCGATCAGCACGATCCACTGCAACTCGCCGCGGGACGCGCTCGCGAGGCTCGAGACGATGGTGATGATGTCCGGGATGGATTTCGGCGTGAAGGCGATCCGCGAGCAGATCTCCTCCGCCCTCCAGCTGATCGTGCACCAGTCGCGACTGAAGGACGGGTCCCGGCGCATCACCCACGTGACCGAGATCGTCGGCATGGAGGGTGACATCATCACGCTGCAGGACGTCTTCCTGTTCGACTACAGCGCCGGGATCGACGAGAACGGCAGGTTCCTCGGCAGCCTCAAGTCGACCGGGCTCCGGCCGCGGTTCGTCGACAAGATCGCCGAGCGAGGGGTGTCGATCCCCCCGGAGATCTTCGCGCTGAACGGGGGGCGTGCGGCGTGATCGCCGCGTCGAGCTTCGGTTCGAGCACCGCCCTGCTGATGGCGCTGATCGCGGTGTTCCTCGCCGTCTTCGTGATCGCCGTCTTCCTGATGGGGGCGCGTGCGCGCTCCAAGCGCCGCAGGGCGCTCGCGCATCGCCTTGGCCGCCCCGGCGGAGGCGTGCGAGAGGAGCAAGCACACTCCACAACGTGGGTGCCCGAATCGCTCGCGCAGGCGGGGCATCGCTTCGCCCAAGCGACCGGGTTCAGCGCGCGGCTGGACGAGCGCCTGGAGCAAGCGGGCCTCCCGGTGCTGGCCGGTGAGTTCGTCGCGATCACCGTGCTCTGCGTGTTGATCGGCGGGGTGGTTGCCGCCATCTTCCTGCAGAACCTCATCTTCATCCTGGCGATCGCCGGGATCGCCGGTCTCATCCCCTACCTCTGGATGGGGCGCTCGCAGCGCAAGCGGCAGCAGGCCCTCATCGATCAACTCGCGGACACGTTGTCGATCCTCGCGACCTCGCTCCGTGCCGGCTACTCGTTCCTGCAGGCGCTCGACACGGTCTCCAAGGAGATCGGCGAGCCTTCGGCCGGAGAGTTCCAGCGCGTGGTCGCCGAGATCCGCCTGGGGCGGCCGATCGACGACGCGCTGATCGCGATGGCGCAGCGTGTGCGCAGCGACGACCTGAAGTGGGCGGTCATCGCGATCAACGTCCAGCGGCAGGTCGGCGGGAACCTGGCCGAGGTCCTGGACACCGTTTCGGCAACCGTCCGCGAGCGCGCGTACATCCGTCGCCAGGTGAACGTGCTGTCGGCGGAGGGGAGGATCTCGGTCGCGATCCTGGCCTGCCTGCCCTTCGGGATCATGGTGTACATCGCGGTCGTGAACGGGGACTACATCAAGCCGCTGTTCACGACCACCATCGGTCTCTGCCTGCTCATCGGCGGAGGTCTGTGGATGGGGCTCGGCATCTTCATCATGACGAGGATGGTGAAGATCGATGTCTGACCTGTGGCTGATCCTCTCGATGCTCGGAACGTTCATGTGCGTGCTGCTCGTCTTCGTGGTCGTCGACATGCGTCAGAAGGAGCGGAACCGGCCGGTCGCGTTGCTCCAGTCCCAGGTCGGGCCCGTCGAGGGTTCGTTCGATCAGCGTTCGCTCGAGGGGTCCACGCTCAGTCGTGTGGTGATGCCCGGCGTCAAGAAGGTCGGGCGGGGCATCGCTCGCGTCACGCCGATCGACCTCGCCGAGCGGATCAACAGGAAGCTCGTGCTCGCCGGCAGCCCGGAGGGCTGGGACCCCGAGCGCGTCGTGGCGCTCAAGATCATCGGCGGCATCGGTGGTTTGGTGGGCGGCATGCTCCTCATGGTCATGCTGCCGGTCTCCGGCTTGCTGAAGATGGCCGGCATCGTGGTCTTCTCCCTGATCGGCTACACGATCCCGAGCACCCAGGTGAACGTGATGGCCGGCAAGCGTCAGCGGATGATCCAGAAGCAGCTGGCCGACGTCATGGACCTGCTCACGATCAGCGTCGAGGCGGGTCTCGGGTTCGACGCCGCGCTGGGTCAGGTCGTCAAGAACGTCCCCGGGCCGCTCGCCGAGGAGCTCGCCCGGCTGCTCCAGGAGGTCCAGATCGGCGTCTCCCGGGCGGACGCGTTCCGTCATCTCGGCGAGCGAACGGATGTCCCCGAGCTCGAGGGGTTCGTCCTGTCGATGATCCAGGCGGACCTGTTCGGCGTCTCGATCGCGAACGTGCTGCGGGCGCAGTCCAAGGAGCTGCGGGTCAAGCGCCGCCAGCGCGCCGAGGAGATCGCGCAGAAGATCCCCGTGAAGCTCCTGTTCCCGATGATCTTCATGGTGTTGCCGGCGCTGTTCATCATCGTGCTCGGCCCCGGCGCGATCCAGCTCTACAACCAGTTCTTCACGTAGGCCGCAGACGAACGGCCGGACGCAGGCCCACTGCTAGGCTTCGGCGCATGCCGAAGGTCGCGTATCAGGGCGAACCGGGCGCGTACAGCGAACGGGCCGTCCGGGTCCTGTTCCCGTCCGCCGAGACGCTCCCGTGCGAGACCATCCGGCTCACGTTCTCCCGCGTGACGAGCGGCGAGGCCGATTTCGGCGTGGTCCCGGTCGAGAACTCGCAGGCGGGCTCGGTGAACGAGAGCTACGACCTGCTCCTGCGTTCGAGCCTGGTCCAGGTCGTCGGCGAGGTCGTCCTCCGCGTCGACCACGCCCTGCTCGGTCCGCTCGGGGCCAGGCTCGAGGGCGTCCGCCGCGCCTACTCGCACTGGCAGGCGCTCGCGCAGTGCGAGGAGTTCCTCACGACGCACCACATCGATCCGGTGCCGGTCCACGACACGGCGGGCGGAGCCCGGATGGTCGCCGAGGGCGGGCGGCTGGACGAGGCCGCGATCGCGAGCGTCGAGGCCGGTGCGAACCTGGGCCTGTCGGTGCTGGCCGAGCACATCCAGACCTATCCCGACAACTTCACGAAGTTCGGCGTGATCGGGACGCGCGATGCCGGGCTGGGGCCGGCCAACAAGACCTCGCTCGTGATGGCGGGCGACGACCGCCCCGGGTCGCTGTTCCGCTCGCTGCAGCCGCTCGCCGACCGGGGGGTGAACCTCACCAAGCTCGAGTCCCGGCCGAGGCGAGGGGCGCCGTTCGAGTACGTCTTCTACATCGACCTCGACGGGTCGATCGACGACGAGCACGTGGCCGCCGCGCTCGACGAGGTCAAGGCGCACACCTCGATGTTGAAGGTCCTGGGCTCCTATCCGGCCTCGAAGGGTCCGGTCTGAGGGGGTTGACGCGGTCGCTGCGCCCGATCAGCCGAAGAACTGCGGGAAGGCCGTCCGGATCTCGGTCGTCCGCCAGACGACGAGCGCGATCCCGATCAGAAGCAGCGTCGCGACGCCGGCGACCCGCACGACGGCCTGCTGACGGGCCGGCCCGGGCCGGTCGGCGATGTAGCCGAGGGCGAAGCCGGCCACCAGACCGCCGACGTGCGCCCGCCAGTCGATCGCCCGGTAGCCGATGGCGATGAGCGCGTTCAGCACGATCACCGTCACCGCCGTCCGCAGGTAGGCCGCGTTCATCGCGACGTTCCGGCGGCGGTAGTTGTAGGCGATGAAGGCGCCGAACACGCCGGCGATCGCACCCGACGCCCCGACGGCGAGCGCGCCGATCGGCCCGAACGCGTAGGAGGCGGCGCTCGCGAGGAAGCCGGACACCAGGTAGATCAGCAGCATCCACGTCCGTCCGAAGCTGGCCTCGACCATGCGGCCGAACAGCCAGAAGAAGTACGCGTTCAGCGCGACGTGCAGCAGCCCCGCGTGCAGGAACATCGCGGTGAACAGCCGCCAGAACTGCCCCCCGGCGACCGCGACCGGCTGCATCGCGCCGAGGTCGAACAGGAGCTGCGAGCTGGGGTTGAACAGCGCCTGCGGTCCCCCGACGACCACCTCGATCACGAACGGGATCGCGATCGCCACGAGCAGGGCCTTCGTGGCGCTCACGCCGCCCCGCAGCGGCCGCCCCGGGCCGCGGCGGAAGTCGCGGCGGGCCTGCTCGACGCATTCGGGGCACTGGTAGCCGACCGGCGCGGGGATCATGCAGTCCGGGCAGATCGGACGCTCGCACCGCGTGCAGTGGACGCGCGTCGGCACGTCCGGGTGCCGGTAGCACACCTCGATGGTGGGCGCGGGAGGCGAGGGCAGGTGATCCTCGGTCACGAGCCGTTCGATCCCATCGGCGGCAGCGCGTCGAGCTCGGCCTCGACCTCGCTCTCGCTCCACATCGAGCTCCAGCGGTCCTCGATCGCCCCATCGGCGCCGATCAGGAACAGCCACGGCTCGGTGAGGTCGCCGCTGGGCATCAGGAGCCATTCCAGAGCCGCGTCGTTCGCCACCTGGTTCTGGAAGTCCTTCCAGATCTCGACGTGGATGAACACGGCCTTGTCGGCGTAGCGGCGCGAGAGGTCCTCGACCATGTTCGTCACCGGTCCGCAGAACCGGCTGACGCAGTAGACGGGGGTCGCGAACACCACCAGCGCCGGTCGCCCCTCCGCGATCGCTCGCGCGATCGTCCACCGGTGCAGCTCCGGATCGGGGACCTCACCCATGGTCGCCGCGCGCGAGTCGATCGCGGCGAGCGGCACGCCCTTCGAGTCGATGGTGAGGTTCTCGGTCGGCTGGGCCCGGTCGCCTGGCGCCGGGAGCTGCGGATGCTCCTGCACGGCGAAGGAGGCTTCCGCCGTCTGTGGCCCGAGGCCCTCCACGTCGGCCGTGACCGTCGCCACCCAGAACCCGGCCGTGTCGAACACGACGTCCGGCGCCTCGTAGACGCCGCGCCCCTTCGTCGGCGAGGTCACCCTCGGGCCCGACGTGCTGTCGGGCATCCCGTACGTGGGCACGAAGGTCGCGGTGGCCGTCGGTCCCGGCTCCGGATCGCTCGGCTGGGCCGCGCTCCCCACGAGCGAGAACGACACGTCCACCGACCCGAAGCTCACGAGGCTGTTGTCCGGCATCACGAGCCCGAACGCGACCCGTTGCGGTGCGCCACGGTAGAGGTCGGCGCTCGCGGCGATGGCGGCCATGCCCGAGGCGTCCCCGGTCGGTCCGGTCGCGGTCGGTGGGTCGTCCGAGGAGCAGGCGGCGGCCAGCACGCCGAGCGCGAGGAGCGCGGTGAGCGTTCGGATGCGGGGCATGCCGACCATCTTCCCGCGTGACCGGCGGTAGCGTCAGGCGTCGGGTCAGCCGAGGCCGTCGTGGCCGCCCCCGTCCCCGCCGGAGGCGGACCCGAGCTTGAGGTCCTCGAACACCGGCAGCACGTCGAACGGGGTCATCGAGCGCTCGGGATCCTCGCCGATCTGCGCGATCATCTCGGGGTCCGCCTGACCGAGGAACCGCCCGGCCTCGCTCACGTGCCAGATCCCCGCCGGGTCGAGCCCCATGACCCGTGCGGCGGTGGAATCCGTCGCCACCGGGTCGGTCCCGAACACCAGCACGCCGGCTTCGACCGGCGTCCCGTCGATGGGGCCGTTGCCCTCCATGCCCACGATCCCGTCGACGATCTGGAGGTCGGGTCGAACGGCCGAGGCGACGTCGACGATCGCCTCCTGCAGCCCCGCCCAGTGGAGCACGTTCTTCGGCCACCCGTAGATCCGTCCCGGGACGCACCCGAAGCAGTTCTTCATCGACAGCGTGGCGCCGGCCCAGTGGTGCGTCTTCATCTTCGGCATCGAGATCACGACGTCCGCGTCGACGACCGGCCGCGGGAGCCACAGCTCGCCGAGACCGGTGAAACGGGTCTGCAGCACCACGCGGGTCACCGGCGCGAGGTTCAGGTCGACGAACCGCGCATCGACGTCGCCGAGCCGTTCGCCGAGCCCCGAGGCCGAGACGACGAACGGCGTGTCCCTGCGGTGGCCCGGGCCCTCGGCCACCACGACGGAGGATGCGCCGAGGCGTCGCACCGCGAGCGCGGTCGCGGCCACGAGCCGCGGGTCGGTGTTGATGACCGTCTCGGGGTCGTACTCGACCAGGTTGGGCTTGAGCAGGACCGAGCGTCCGTCCACGGACGCGCCCACCTCGCGCAGGCCGTCCTCGACGATCGTCTCGAGGTCGGCGCCGTAGGACGCGACCCGCGCCACGAGGACGCGTGTCCGTCCCGGCGGGGCGAAGGCCGACTGGTCCCACGGTCGGTCGAGTCGCCGCATCAGGCTCGGGACCCCGATCCCCGCCCCGATCCCCGCCGCGGCGGAGCCGGCCACCACGATGCCGGCTCGCCGCAGGAACGTCCTACGATCGATCGGCGTCACGACGCCACCGCCAGGTCCGACAGGCCCGGCCCGGAGGCGAGCGCGGTCCATGCGAGCGCGATCACGTCGGGCGCGGGCCCGTCCATCGAACGGTCCAGCGCGGCCTCGACCTCCTCGGCGTCGTCCGATCCCAGCAGCCGGAAGGCCGCGAGCGACATCGCGAGCGTGAGCGGGCCCGTCTCGAGGGGCCAGAGCCGACGGAGCGCCTCGACGCCCCGTGTGAGGAGCTCGCCGGTCGGTCCGGCCGGGTCCATCCCGTGCAGCCCGATCAGGGCCGCGGCGGTCGTCTGGCCGAACGGCGGCAGTGCCTCGTCGTAGACGAACCGGTTCCCGAAGTTCCATCCGCCACCCACGGACTCGCGGTCGGCGAGGAACGCGACGCCATCCCCGATCGCCGCCGACGCCTGCGGACGCAGCCGACGGAGCGCGAGCAGGGCTCGAGACGTCGGCTCGACCCACCCGGCGGTGCCGAGCGCCCACCCCCACCCCGCGAGGGCGGGATCGTGGGGGACGACCGGATCGGGCGGCACCTTGCGCGCCGGCGTTGAGACGATGTGGTCGAGGGCGCGCTCGCGTTCGGGTCCTGGGGGAAGGGCGAGGGCGGCGAGCCCGGTGGCGGCATCGTTCTCCACGGGTCCCGCTCGCAGGCCGAACGACCCGTCGTCGGACTGCGCTGCGGCGAGCCAGCGACGGGCGAGGTCGTCGTCGAGCGCGATCGCGGCCAGCGCCGTCGGCTCCGGCTCCGGTCCGGCGCCCGCGGTCGGGCCGAAGGCGTCGCCGCTGCGTGCCCGGTCGAGGGTCTCCGCGGCTCGGTCGAAGAGGGCTGTCACCGGAGGAGTATCGGCGCCTGCGAGCCCCAGCCAAAGGACCTAGGGCCCGCCGAGCGCCCCCTCGAGCTGGAGCAGGTACTCCTTCCGCCACTCCTGCCCGCCGTACTTGCCGACCCCGCCGCCGGAGGGGACGACCCGGTGGCATGGCACGACGATCGGGATCGGGTTGTCGTGCAGGGCGTTGCCCGCCGCCCGGGCCGCCCGCGGGCTCCCCGCGCGCTTGGCCACGTCCCCGTAGGTCGAGACAGAGCCGAACGGGATCGCCGCGGTCGCCTCGAGCACGCGCCGCGAGAACCCCTCCGGCGTGAGCGACCAGTCGAGCGCGGTCCGGAACCGGTGCACGTGCCCGGCGAAGTACTCGTCCAGCTGGCGGCGGGCGGCGTCGGTCCGCTTCGGATCCTCGAGCAGTCGAGGGGAGAGCGCCTCGGCGAGCTCCTCCAGGACGTCGTCGAACGGCTCCTCGGGGAAGGCGAGCCGGACCAACCCGAGCCGGGTGCTCGCCACGAGGAGCGTTCCGATCGGCGTGTCGACCGTCGTGTACCCGATATCCACGAGCCCGCGCCGCCGAGCCGTCTCCAGGGTCGCCGCGGCCGCGCGCCGTGACGCCTCCTCGAACCCTTCGTCCCATCCGGCCGGCGGCTTCATGCGTTGACCTCCTGCATCGATCGGAGCTTCCTGCGTCCCTCGTACGTGTTGGCGCGTGCCGCCTCCTCCGAGATGCCGAGCGCCTCGGCGATCTCCGCGTACGGGAGGTCGAGCACGTACCGGTGGATCACGGCCGCCCGCTGCATCGGCGGCAGCGTTCCGACGGCTCTCCAGAGCTCCGGGTCGCCGTCGTGCTCGTTCGGCGCGGTGACCTCGGGGAGCCGTTCGACCGGCACCGGCCGTCGGCGTTCGCCCCGCCAGTGATCCAACGCCTTGCGGGTCGCGATCGTGAACAGCCATCCCCGGAGGTTGCTCGCGTCCCGCAGCCGCGGGTACGCGCGCAGCGCGGACAGGAACGTCTCCTGGAAGCAGTCGTCCGCCGCCTGTCGTCCCACGGAGGCGACGAGGAACCGGTACACGTCGGTCCGGTGATCCTCGAGCAGCCGTTGGAACGGTGGCAGCGTCATCCCGGAGAACAACGGGCCACGGCCGGACCTCGTGAGGTGCGGCCGGGCGCGATCACACGACCGGCCACGGGTAGGGACGCCCGGGTCCGGGTTCGGGGAACGTCGGCGATCGCAGGATCTCGGCGACGCGTCGGGCCGTGGCGTCGATCTCGGCGGTCGTGAGCAGGGGCTCGAGGCGGCCGCGGAGCGGTCCCGTCGCCAGGTCCCGTTGCAGCGTCCGAAGGTCCGCCAGCAGATCGCGTGGGATCGGCTCACCGGCGAAGTCCCAGATCACCGTACGGAGCTTGGGCTCCTCGTGGAAGCAGACGCCGTGGTCCACGACGAAGATCTGGCCGTCCTCGGCGAGCAGGCAGTGTCCCGACTTGCGATCGGCGTTGTTGGCGACGACGTCGAACAGGGCGATCCTGCGGAACTCGTCGGGCCGCTCGCGCTGCATCGTGAGGTAGTGGTGGCTCGGGTCGAACGCCACGAACCGCTGGACCGAACCCGGTCCGCGCGGCCCGTCGCGCAGCACCGTAGCGGGAACCCAGGGCCACCCCAACGCGTCCGCCACGACGAACGCGGCCACCTCCCGTGCGGCGAGCGTCCCCTCCTCGAAGTCCCACAGGGGCGCCTCCCCGGATCGGGGCTTGTAGACGGCGAGCGCCTGCTGCGCCTCGTCGCGCACGCGGGCGAGGAAGGTGAAGTTCGACGCGCGCGGGAGCAGGCCGAGCACCTCGAGCTCGCCCCGTTCGAGGAGGCCCATGAGCTCGTGGTCCTCTCGGACGCGGCGGGTCGGATCGTCCGCCGTCGCGGGCGGGGAGGGCCGAGGCTCGCTGCCCCCGGAGATCACCGGCCCGCGGTCTCCCGATGCCCGTTCATCGCCGGGCACATGTGCCCCTCGGGATCGATCGGGTTCCCGCAGTACCGGCACTTCGGCCGGCCGCGCGCGGCCACCGCGGCGCCGTGCCGGGCGAGCGCCAGCATCTGTTCGCGCGTCGCCCACAGGCGGAGGCTGTCGGGCTCGGGGCCGTCGTCCGGCGTCGGGGGCTCCGGCTCCTCGCCCGATACGTCGTCCCGTTCGACGAGTTCCTCGATCTCGAGCAGCAGGAGATCGCGTTCCTCCGCGTACCCGATCGACAGTCGTCCGGCCCGCCAGAGGGGTTCGAGGGGCGGCTCGAGCCCCAGCTCCTCGCTCGGTGGCCCCTCGCCCGTCTCGCGGCCCACGGTGGCCAAGATCTCCAGGATCGAGGTCCCGAGCAGCTCGACCTGCTCCTTCTCGACCAGGATCGTCACCAGACGCTCGCCCTCGCGTGCCTGGAGGAAGAAGGTCCGCTCGCCGGGGTCCCCAACGGCGCCCGCCGTGATCCGGTCGACGCGTTCGAGCTCCATCGACCTATCCTCGCACCTTCGTCGACCGCGACCGCAGGCTGGCCAGGTCGCCCGTGTCGTTGACCTTCAGGAGCCGGGGTATCCCGTCCCCGAGGGCGACCGCCGTGACCGAGCCGGGGTCGACGACCAGGCGATGGAGATGATCGACGTGCGCACCGGCCACCTGCGCGACCACCAATCGGATCGGGTCGGCGTGCGAGATCACGACGACGGTCCCTTTCGGGTGGTCGCGCGCGATCCGGTTCACCTCGTCCACGGCGCGGGACTGGACCTCCAGCAGGCTCTCGCCTCCGGGGAAGCGCATCGCCGAGGGGACCCGCTCGACCGTTCGCCAGAGCTTCGTCTTGCGGACCTGAGCGATCGACCGTCCGGTCCACTCGCCGTAGCCGGTCTCGATGAGCCGCCGACGGATCCGGACGCTCAGTCGTCGTGCGTGCGCGAGCGGTCTCGCCGTTTCGCGGCATCGCTCGAGAGGACTGGAGTAGATCGCGTCGACGCGGACCCCGTCGAGCCGATCGACCAATCGTTCGGCCTCCGCCCTGCCGCGATCGTTCAGATGCACCCCCGCCTGCCAGCCGGTCAGGCGCTTGCCCGCCGCATCGGTGTGCCCGTGCCGCACGAGGAGCAGCGTCGTCATGTGGCGTAGGGTACCCGGGCCCGGTCCCGGACCTTTGGTCGGTTCGCGTCAGCGCGCGGTGGGGAGGCGGACCTCGAAGCGCGTCCCCCGGCCCAGCTCGCTCGTGACCACCACGCGCCCGCCGTGGTTCTCGGCCACGTGCTTCACGATGGACAGGCCGAGCCCGGTCCCGCCGGTCTCGCGCGATCGCGCGCGATCGACCCGGTAGAAGCGCTCGAAGATGCGGGGCAGGTCGCGGCTCGGGATCCCCAAGCCGGTGTCGACGATCGCCAGCACCACCTCGCCGTCCTCTGCGGTCAGGCCGACGTCCACGTGCCCGCCGGGACGCGTGTATCGGATCGCGTTGTCCACCAGGTTCCGGACCAACAGGGCGAGGTCGCGGGACGATCCCCTGACCCGCGGAACGCCACCGGCCTCGACGGAGAGCTCGACGCCCGCTTCCGCGGCCGGTTCCTCGAACCGCTCGCCCTCGTCACGGACGATCGCGTCGAGCGCCACGGACTCGTCCAGCTGGCTGCCCGACTCGAGCCGCGACAGGTCGAGCAGGTCGGACACGATCCGAGACAGGCGGGCCGCCTCACGCTCGAGCTGGGAGGCGAACCGCGGGATGACCGAGGGATCCTCGCCGGCCGCGGTCCGGATCGTCTCGGCCGCCGCCTGGATCGACGCGGCCGGCGTCTTCAGCTCGTGCGAGGCGTTGGCCACGAAGTCGCGTCGGACCTGCTCGAGCCGCCGCGTCTCCGTGATATCGCGCAGGACGAGCACGACCGAGCCGTCGCCGGTGGGAGCGGCGAACCCCCGCAGCGCGCGGGTGGGCGCCCCGGTCTCGACCTCGGTCACGAGCGCCGCGCCATCGTCGGCCGCCGACCGGACGAGCTGGCGGAGACCGAGCGGCAGCAGGGCGTCGATCGACGAGGGCCGGGCGCCCAGGTGATCCCCGGCCGCCCGGTTGGCGAACCTCGTTGCCCCGTCGGGGCCGAACAGGAGCACCCCTTCCTCCATCGAGCCCAGGATGGTCGTGGCCGGCAGCCGCTCGGCCTCGGAGTCGTCCAGACGGCCCTGCAGCTCGGCGACGGCCTGGTCACGGGCGTCCGCAGCGCCTCGCGCCCGGTTCCGCTCCCGCACCGCGACGGCCGCGGCGGCGACGGCCACGATGACCGCGCCCGTCGTCAGGCCGACCGAGATGGGGTCCACGGCCCGAGTGTAGAAGCGCTCGGCGAGGGCAAGGCCACGCGACGTTCATGCACCGCTTCCCGTTCACGCGGCGTTCACATGAGCGCCGAGGGTCGTTCATGACCGCCGGGTAGCGTCCCCCGCGACCAGCCGATCGGCCTACGAAGGAGGAGATGGATGCGGAACCGGACCAGATGGCTGATGATCCTCGCCGCCGTCGCGGCGCTGTCGCTCGTGGCAGCCGCGTGCGGTGGCGACGACGGGGGCGCCACCGGGACGACCGGTGCGAGCGGAGCGACCGCGGACCTGACCGGCACGATCGTGATCTCGGGCTCGTCGACGGTGCTGCCGATCTCGAGCCTGGTCGCCGAGCTGTTCAACCAGGACGTCTCGTCGAACGTCGCGATCACGGTCGACGGACCGGGGACCGGCGACGGCTTCGTGCTGTTCTGCAACGGGGAGACGGATATCAGCGACGCCTCTCGACCGATCGAACAGGAGGAGGCCGACGCCTGCTCGAAGAGCGGCATCGAGTACGTCGAGCTCGCCATCGCCTACGACGGCATCACCGTCATGACGAACCCGGCGAACACCGACGTCACCTGTCTCAACAAGGGCGACCTCTACGCCCTCTTCGGGCCCGAGTCGGACGGCATCGATACCTGGGACGGGGCCGACTCGCTCGCCGGGCAGGTCGGCGGGACCGACGGCTTCCCGAGCGCCCCGCTCGAGATCACGGCCCCGGGCGAGGAATCCGGGACCTACGACGCGTTCATCGAGCTCGCCGGGATCGAGGACACGGCCCTCGCGCAGGGCGTGCCGGCGGACAAGGCCGCGGCGCTGCGCACCGACTACCAGGCGTCCCCGGACGACAACGTGATCATCACGGCGATGGAGGGCTCCGACTCGCCGCTCGGGTTCGTCGGCTTCGCGTACGCGGAGAACGCGGGCGACCAGGTCAAGATCCTCCAGGTCGACGGGGGCTCCGGGTGCGTCGCGCCCACCCGTGACACGATCGCGGACGCTTCGTACCCGCTGTCCCGAACCCTGTACATCTACGTGAACAAGGCCAAGCTCGCGGACAGCGCGGCGCTCAAGTCCTTCGTGGACTACTACGTGAGCGACACGGGCCTGAAGGACGCCGTCGATCAGACCGGGTACGTCGAGCTTCCCACGGATCAGATCGACGCCACCCGCTCCACGTGGGAGTCGGCGTCCGGGGCGACGGGAGCCAGCGGCACGACGTAGGCAACGATCGACCGGGACATGGGCCGCACGCCGAGCGGGCGTGCGGCCCCCGGCGACGGGCTCAGGACGCAGAGGGGTAATCTCGAGCCAACCATGGCCTCGACCACCACGATCAGCCAGCCCATCACCCTGGAGCTTATGCGGGGCAGCCCGCGTCGGCGGCGCAAGGAGCGGTTCGTCCGGGAGCGCTCTTCTCGGCCGCCGCGCTCGGTCTCCTGATCAGCATCGCGATCGTCCTCGCGCTCGCCGGCCAGGCCATCCGGTGGTTGTTCGCGATCGACCTCGGGTGGCTATGGGCCGAGGGCTGGTTCCCTCGGGCCAACGAGTTCGACCTGCTCACGATCTTCGCGGGGACCCTGATGATCGCGGTCATCGCGATGTGCGTCGCGACGCCGCTCGGCCTCGGCGCCGCCGCCTACCTGTCGGAGTACGCCACCCCGCGGACCCGGCGCACGCTGAAACCGATCCTCGAGACGCTGGCCAGCATCCCGAGCGTCGTCCTCGGCTACTTCGCACTCCAGGTGATCAACCCCGATCTCGTGCGGAAGATCTTCGCCTCGGCGGGCACCTTCAACTTCATGGCGGGGGGGATCGCGGTCGGGATCCTCACGATCCCGCTGGTCGCCTCGGTGGCCGAGGACGCGATGCACGCCGTGCCGGACTCGCTGCGCGAGGGGGCGTACGGGATCGGCGCTCGCCGGAGGACCGTGACGACGAAGGTGGTGTTCCCCGCCGCCGTCTCCGGTGTCGTCGCGTCGCTGATCCTGGGGTTCTCCAGGGCGGTCGGGGAGACGATGGTGGTGGCGATCGCCGTCGGTGCGACCGGGGGAGCGCTCCGCACCTTCAACCCCCTCGAACGCGGTCAGACGATGACCGGCGCCATCTCGTCCCTCGCGATCGGCTCGGATCAGGTGCGCGGCTCGGGCTTCGCCTTCGAGGCGCTCTACTTCGTCGGCCTCCTGCTGTTCCTGATCACGTTCGTGTTGAACGTCGTCTCCGAGCGGTTCGTCCGACGAGTGCGGAAGCAGTACTGATGTCCCTGGTCGCTCCGGCCGACGTCCGCACCACCGTCGACCTCGCCCTGCGGGGCAAGCGGCGCGACGTGGGCTCGATCGTCTTCAAGTTCGGCCTGCTGGGCACGCTGCTCGTCGCGCTCTCGATCCTGCTGGTCCTGCTCGTCTCCACGCTGATCACCGCCTGGCCCGTCCTGTCCACGCGCGGCTTGGACTTCGTGACAAGCGACACCTCGAGCCTGGCCGAACGGGCGGGCGTGTGGCAGGGGCTGGTCGGCTCGCTGATCCTGACGGGCTTCGTCGCCTGCATCGCGATCCCGATCGGGATCGCCGCGGCCGTCTACCTGCAGGAGTACGCGCACGACACGCGCCTGAACCGGATCCTGATCTCGAACATCCGCAACCTCGGTGGCGTCCCCTCCGTCGTGTACGGGATCTTGGGCCTCGTGGTGTTCGTGCAGGCGCTCCGGGCGATCACCGGGCCGGACAGCTCCGGCAAGAGCTACATCTCCGGCGGCCTGACGCTCGCGGTGCTGGTGATGCCGATCGTCATCCTCATCACGATGGAGGCGCTCCGTGCCGTGCCCCGGGGCATCCGGGAGGGTGCCTACGGGGTCGGGGCCACGCGCTGGGAGGTCGTCCGGAGCCACGTGCTCCCGTACGCGGCTCCCGGGATCTTCACCGGCGCGATCTTGGCCCTCGCCCGGGCGTTCGGGGAGACGGCGCCGCTCCTGCTCGTGGGGGCGGTGACCGGCTACCTCTCGACGCCCTCGGGACGGACGCCCGTCGAGATCCTGCAGGGCCCGTACACGGCGCTCCCCACGCAGATCTTCGCCTGGGCGAAACTGCCCGCCGGTGACTGGACGGCGAACACGGCCGCGGCCATCATCGTGCTCCTCGCGGCGATCCTGGTGGTCAACTTCGCCGCCATCCTGCTAAGGAACCGCTATGAGCGAAAGTGGTGATCGGATGGAGACGACCGACCTGACCGCGGCCTCGGCGACCGCTCCCGAGGGGGTGCAGGAGGAAGCCGGACGCTCGAGCGACGAGCGCGGCCACGTCACGGTGCACGTCGACCGCGAGCCGCGCGAGGCCCAGGCCGAGGCGGAGGTCGTCTTCGACGTCCGAGATCTCTCCGTCTACTACGGGGACTTCCGCGCGGTCCGGGACGTGACGCTCCCCATCTACCGTAACCAGATCACCGCGTTGATCGGCCCCTCGGGGTGCGGCAAGACGACGTTCATCCGCTGCCTGAACCGGATGAACGATCTGATCGAGGACGCCCGCGTCGAGGGGACGTTGCTGTACCACGGCGTCGACCTGTACGAGGAGCAGGTCGACCCGGTCGAGGTCCGCCGGCGGATCGGCATGGTGTTCCAGAAGCCGAACCCGTTCCCGAAGTCGATCTACGACAACATCGCGTTCGGTCCCGAAGATCGCCGGGTTCAAGGGCGACATGGACGAGCTGGTCGAGGAATCGCTGCGACGGGCGGCGCTCTGGGACGAGGTGAAGGACAAGCTGAAGGAGTCCGGGCTGGCGCTCTCGGGCGGCCAGCAGCAGCGCCTGTGCATCGCGCGAGCGATCGCGACCCGGCCCGACGTGATCCTGATGGACGAGCCCTGTTCGGCGCTGGATCCGATCGCGACACAGCGGATCGAGGACCTCATGCAGGAGCTCCTGTCCGACTACACGATCGTGATCGTCACGCACAACATGCAGCAGGCCGCCCGCGTCTCCGATCGCACGGCGTTCTTCACCGTCGAGGTGGTCGGCGATGCCGGTCACCGCACCGGGACGATCGTCGAGTACGACCAGACGGAGACGATCTTCACCAACCCGAGCGATCCGCGGACGGAGGACTACGTCACGGGGCGGTTCGGATGACGCGGCCGCACTTCCACGAGGAGCTCGAGAAGATGGAGCTCCGGCTGCTCACGCTCGGCGAGCTCGCCGGGAACGCGGTCCAGAACGCGGTCGAGGCGCTCCTCGAGCACGATGACGACGGGGCCGTCCGAGTGGTGGCGGGCGACGACGAGATCGACGAGGTCTACCTGGAGCTCGACAACGGGCTGATCTCCCTCCTCGCCCTCCAGTCGCCGGTCGCCGCCGACCTCCGGCTCGTCTCCGTGATCATGCACTCGAGCCTGCATCTGGAGCGGATCGGCGACCAAGCGGTGAACGTGGCCAAGATCTACCAGCTGGCGAAGGACCTACCGAGCAACGCGACGATCGTCCAGCAGATCGGCGAGATGGGGCACATCGTCGTGGACATGGTTCGCCTGGCCATGGATGCGCTGCGGCGGCGCGATCTCGAGCTGTGCATGCGGTTGCCGAAGATGGACGATCCGGTCGACCGGCTCAACCGGAACATGCACTTCGAGGTCGCGAAGCTCGCGGACGACCTCAAGGCGCTCGAATGGGGCATGCACATGAACCTCGTCGCCCGGGCGCTCGAACGGGTGGGCGACAACGCGGTCGACATCGGGGAGCAGGTCTCGTTCCTCGTGTCGGGCGAGTTCCGTGAGTTCACCGACGCCTCGCATCCGGGGGGCGTCGCTGGCGACTGAGGGCGCTCGCATCCTGGTGGTCGAGGACGAGGAGTCCCTGGCCGATTCGGTCCGTTACAACCTCGAGCGGGAGGGGTATGCCGTGTCGGTCGCCACCGACGGGCGACGCGCGCTCGAACGCTTCCGCAGGGATACCCCGTCGCTCGTGATCCTCGACCTGATGCTGCCCGAGGTCTCCGGGCTCGACGTCTGCCGGACGATCCGGACCGAATCCGACGTCCCGATCATCATGGTGACGGCGAAGGACTCGGAGGCGGACAAGGTCACCGGCCTCGAGCTAGGAGCCGACGACTACGTCACGAAGCCGTTCTCGATGCGCGAGCTCGTCTCCCGCGTTCGAGCCAACCTCCGTCGGACGCGGCCTCAGCCGTCGCCGCCCCAGGTCGACGAGGTCCTCGTGGGGGGACCCGTCCGTATGGACGTCGCCCGCCACGAGGTCTCCGTGGGTGACGAGGCCGTTTCCCTGCCCCCGAAGGAGTTCGAGCTGCTCGAGGCCTTCCTCCGCCGCAAGGGGCGTCTCCTCACGCAGGGACTTCCTCATCGAGGAGGTCTGGGGCCCGGACTACTTCGGCGACACTCGGACCCTGGACGTGCACGTGAAACGCCTGCGTCGCAAGCTCGAAGGGGATCCCCACCGGCCCGACTACCTGCTCACGGTCCGCGGGCTCGGGTACAAGTTCGTCGACTGAGGCGGCCGGCTTGGCCCCTCCGTTGCCTTGAGGGATAATCCCGGTCCGACGTCAAGGAGCCATCGAGACGGACGCTTCCCCGACAACCGATCTGGCACCCCGAGATCGCTACCTCAACCGCGAGCTCTCCTGGCTCGAGTTCAATGCGCGCGTGCTCGCGATCGCGGAGGATGCCTCGCTGCCCGTGCTCGAACGCGTGAAGTTCGTGGCGATCTTCGCGAACAACCTCGACGAGTTCTTCCAGGTGCGGGTCGCCGGCCTCCAGGAACAGGTCGAGGCGGGCGTCCAGAAGACCTCCCCGGACGGGCGTACGCCCGCCGAGCAGCTCGAGGGGATCCGGGCCACGTCCCGAGAGCTCGCCACGCGGGCCGCGGAGCTGTTCACCTCCGAGCTGATGCCCGCGCTCGAGAAGGAAGGGATCCGACTGGTCCGCTCCCTCGACGGCCTCGGACCCGCCGACGTCGCGTTCTTGGAGCAGGAGTTCGCCGAGCACATCTTCCCCGTGCTCACCCCCTTGTCGGTCGATCCGGCGCATCCGTTCCCGTACATCTCGAGCCTGTCGCTGAACCTGGCCGCGATCGCCCGCGATCCGATGACTGGCGTGCGGCGGTTCGCGAGGGTCAAGGTTCCGCCGCTCCTGCCTCGCTTCGTGGCACTGCCCGACGGCGAGCGTTTCGTTCCGCTCGAGGACGTGATCGCGGCCCACCTCGATCGTCTCTTCCCCGGCATGGAGATCGTCGCGATCCATGCCTTCCGCGTGACCCGTGACGCGGACGTCGAGGTCGAGGAGGACGAGGCCGGCGACCTGCTCGAGGCCATCCAGAGCGTCCTGCGGCGGCGGAGGCGAGGCGCCAGCTCCGTGAGGCTCGAGGTGGACGAGACCATGACGCCGGAGGTCCTCTCGCTGCTCCGGCGAGAGCTCGATCTCGAGGAGGCCGAGGTCTTCGTCACACCGGGGCCGCTCGACCTCGCGGCCCTCTGGTCCCTCTACGCACTGGACGAGCCGGAGTTGAAGCATCGAACCTGGGTGCCGGTCACCCAGCCGCGGCTCGCGAACGGCGGAGGCGAACCGGATCTGTTCGCCGTGTTGCGGGGCGGCGACGTGCTCGTCCACCACCCGTACGACTCCTTCACGTCCTCGATCGAGGCGTTCATCGAGCAGGCCGCCCTGGACCCGGACGTGCTCGCCATCAAGCAGACGATGTACCGCACCTCGACGCAGGAGAGCTCCATCATCCGGTCGCTGATCAGGGCCGCCGAGCTGGGCAAGCAGGTCGTGGCGTTGGTCGAGCTCAAGGCGCGGTTCGACGAGGAGTTGAACATCACCTACGCCCGGGAACTCGAGCAGGCCGGGGTTCACGTGGTGTACGGCGTCGTCGGACTGAAGACGCACGCGAAGATCTCGCTCGTGGTCCGTCGTGAGCCCGGCGGCGTCCGCCGCTACGCGCACGTCGGCACGGGGAACTACAACCCGGTCACGGCAGCGATCTACGAGGACATCGGGTTGCTCACGGCCGATCAGGACATCGGTGCCGACCTGACCGACCTGTTCAACCTCCTCACCGGTTACAGCCGCCAGGGCGAGTACCGCAAGCTCCTCGTGGCGCCGAACTTCTTACGTGATCGGATGCGTGAGCTGATCCTCGCGCAGGCGCACGAGGGCGGTCGGATCTTGCTGAAGATGAATGCGCTCGTCGATCCGGGGATGATCGATGCCTTGTACGAGGCGTCGGGGGCGGGCGCCGACGTCGATCTGATCGTGCGGGGGATCTGCTGCCTCCGGCCGGGGGTCCCTGGCCTTTCGGAGAACATCCGGGTGCGCTCGATCGTGGGTCGTTACCTCGAGCATTCGAGGATCTACCGGTTCGGTGAGCGCGACTCGCGCCGTCACTACATCGGCTCCGCGGACCTGATGCAGCGCAACCTCGACCACCGGGTCGAGGCGCTCGTCCCCGTCACCGATCCCATGCTCGCGGAGCGACTGGACCGGATCCTCTCGGTGCTGCTCGAGGACGACACCCTGGCGTGGACGCTCGCACCCGACGGCACCTGGGCCAAGGTTCCGACGGAGCGCGGGTCCAACACGCACCTTCGGCTCCAGGAGCTCGCGGTCGAGCGCGCGGGATCTGAGGACGCGTGAGCCGGACCTCGGTGATGGCGAGCTTCGAACGGGAGGCCAAGCTCCAGGCGCCCGCGGGCTTCCGTCTGCCCGAGCTCGGTGGCGACGGCCTGCTCGCGACCGTCCGTCCGGAACGCCGGTACGCGACCACCTTCCTGGACACGGCAGAGCTCACCATCGCCCGGTGGGGCTGCAGCCTGCGGTACCGCGAGGGGCAGGGGTGGACGGTGAAGCTCCCGCCACGGGAGGACGGCGACGTGCTCGTGCGGGGCGAGTACGAGTTCGACGCGCCGCCCCCGCCCCGGCGGGCGCCGGAGGCCGCGGTCGACCTCCTCCGCGCGTACGTGCGCGATCGCCCGCTCGTGCCCTCTGCTCGCCTGCGAACGGTCCGTCGCTCGGTGGAGCTCACGGACGATCTCGGGCGACCGGTCGCCGAGGTGACCGACGACGAGGTCTCCGTCATGCACGGGCGCCGGGTCGCGTCGCGCTTCCGCGAGCTCGAGATCGAGCTCGCGCCGGGGGCGCCGGAGGAGGTCTTCGAGGGCCTGCTCGAGCGGCTCCGTGACGCCGGTGCCGGGCCCGTCGAGAACGTGCCGAAGATCCGTCGTGCGCTCGGCCCCCGGGCGGACGTCGCGCCTGAGGTCGTGGTGACACCGGTCGGGTCGGACGCCACCGTGGCCGAGGTCGTCCGGGGGGCGCTCGCCGCCTCCACGGCGCGGCTGTTCCGTCACGACGCCGGCGTGCGGCTCGGCGTCGATCCCGAGGACGTGCACCAGGCCCGGGTCGCGACGCGCCGCCTCCGATCGGACCTGCGGACCTTCCGGGAGTTCGTCGAGCCCGACTGGTCGACGCCGCTGCGCGAGGAGCTCCGCTGGCTGGGCGCCGAGCTCGGCGCGGTCCGGGACGTCGAGGTCCTGCGCGAGCGCCTCCGCGGCCGCGTCGGCTCGCTCCCGGCGAGCGATCGGCGAGCCGCGGACGGGCTGATCGACGAACTCGATCGCCGGCACGACGCGACTCGCGAGCGGCTCGTGACGGCGATGCGCGAGCCCAGGTACACGCGACTGCTGGACGCCCTCGTCGGCGCGGCGGACGCCCCGGCGCTCCTCGAAGAGGTGAAGGACGCGCCCGCCGTGCCGGCCCTGCGGCCCGCGCTCGAGTCCCCGTGGAAGCACCTCGCGACGGCGATGGAGGCGGTCGCTGCCGAGGCGACCGACGAGAACCTCCACGCCGCGCGGATCCGAGCCAAGCGCGTGCGCTACGCGGCCGAGGCGGTGGCGCCCGTGTTCGGCAAGCGCGCGCGAGCGTTCGCGGCGGCCGCGGTCGCCGTGCAGGACGTCCTCGGGGAACATCAGGATGCCGTGGTCGCCGGCGCGTGGCTGCGGGAGGCGGCCGTGGCGGGCGGGGACGCGTTCGTCGCGGGCGAGCTCGCCGCGATCGAATCCCAGGCCGCGGCCCGGGCGCGGGACGGATGGCCCGCGGCGTGGAAGGCGCTCTGCCGCAAGCGGCTACGCTTCTGGGCGTGAGCGAGCTCGTCCGCGCGGCCGGGGGGATCCTCGTGCGAGGCGAGGGGAGCGGACGATCGGTGGCCCTGGTCCATCGACCGCGGTACGACGACTGGTCGTTTCCCAAGGGCAAGCTCGATGGAGCCGAGGGCGAGGCGGAGGCCGCCCTGCGCGAGGTGCAGGAGGAGACGGGTCTGCGGTGCCATCTCGGGCCGAGCGTCGGCGTGGTCACCTATCGCGATCCGCGCGGACGGGCAAAGGTCGTCCGCTATTTCCAGATGCAGGCGAACGGTGGCGGCGTGTTCACCCCGAACCACGAGGTGGACGAGGTGCGATGGGTCCCGGTCGACGAGGCAGCCGGCCACCTCACCTACGGGCACGACCGCGACCTGCTCCGTCGCGTCTTGGGGGGTGTCCCCTCCTCCGCCCTCTACGTCGTCCGTCACGCCAAGGCGGGGGTCCGCGCGGCGTGGCCGCGCCCGGACGAGGAGCGTCCGCTCACCCGCCGGGGCAGGAAGCAGGCCCGGCGCCTCGTCGAGCGGTTCCAGGGCCTCGACCTCGCCCGGATCCTGTCGAGCCCCTCCGTGCGGTGCCTGCAGACGGTCGAGCCGCTCGCGGCGGCTCGGGGGCTCCCGGTCGAGCCATCGGCCGTGCTCCGCGAAGGGGCGAGTGTGGACGAGCTCGTCCGGGTCGTCTCCTCGCTCGACGAGGGGCTCACCGTGGTCTGCGGCCACGGCAAGGAGATCGAGTCGATGATCGACCGGCTCCATGGCGACGGCGCGACGATCGAGGGCACCCGCGGGATCGCGAAGGGCTCGGTCTGGGTGCTCGACCGGGAAGCGGGTCGCTTCGTGTCCGCCCGCTACCTCCCCGCGCCGGCCGGCTAGATCGTGGTCAACGACGCGCGGTTCGCCGTGCTCGATCTCGGCAGCACGACCTTCCAGCTGCTCGTGGCCGATGCGGACGCCGAGGGATCGCTCACCCCCGTGCTGCGGGACCGGGTGGTGTTGAACCTCGGGCGTGTGCTGGCAGGTCGCGGCCGGATCCCGGAGGAGGTGGCCGGACGCGCCGCCGAGACCGCGCGGCGGCTGACCGACCTCGCCGTCCGCATGGGCGCCGATCACGTCGTGGCGCTCGCAACCAGCGCGCTGCGGGACAGCCCCGATCGCGGGGAGCTCGAGATGCTGTTCGAGGGTGCGATCGGGACCCCGGTGCGGTTCATCGACGGCCGCGAGGAGGCGCGGCTCACCTTCGCGGGCGTCACCGCGAGCGTGGCGCTCGGAGCGGGCCCGACGCTGCTGCTCGACCTCGGAGGTGGCAGCCTCGAGGTCGCGCTCGCGGATCCGGACGGGCTCCGCTGGGGCCGGAGCCTGCCCATCGGGGCGGGCCGCATGACCGGCCTCCTGGTCGCGCACGACCCCCCCACCCGGGACGAGCGCAAGGCCGTCCGAGCCGCCGTCGAGGAGGCCGTCGGGTCCCTCGTCGACGACGTGGCGGCAGCCCATCCCGTGCGTTGCATCGCGAGCGGGGGCACCGCGGGCGCGCTCGCGCGGGTCATCGCGGCCCGCCGGTGGGGCACGCCGCCCTCCTCGCTCAACCAGTTCGAGATGACGGTGACCGAGCTCAGGGATCTCACGCGAGAGCTGGCCGACCTGTCGCTCGTCGACCGTCTCCGCGTCCCCGGGGTGGACGAGCGACGAGCCGAGCTGCTGCCGGCGGGCGGCTGGATCCTGACGGCGGCCACCGCGGCCTTCGGGGCGAAACGGTTGGTGCACTCGGAATGGGGGCTGCGCGAGGGTGCCGTCCTGGACGCGCTCGGGCTCGGGGACCGGCCGACCCCGATCCCCGAGGACCTCCGACGCCGGTCGGTCGAGCGGTTGCTCGAAGCGTGGGGGGAGGACCGCAGCCACGTCGAGCTCGTGGCCCGCATCGCCCTTCGGCTGTTCGACGACACCGCCCCGCTCCACGGGCTGGGGTCCGGCGATCGCGAGCTGCTCGGTCACGCGGCCCGGCTCCACGAGATCGGGGCACGGATCTCGCCTGCCCGGCTGCACAAGCACGGCGCGTACCTCGTGGAGAACGCGGGCCTGCGAGGCTTCACCCCCGACGAGGTGGCGGCGATCGCGTCGCTCGTTCGTTTCCACCGCGGCAAGCCCCCGCGGCCGGGCTACCCTCCGCTCGACGCGCTGTCGAACGACGAGCAGGACGCCGTCATCGTGCTGGTCGGTCTCCTGCGGATCGCGCACGCGATCGCGCGCGGGCCCGAAGGCGACCGCCTCGAGGTCGCGGCCACGACCGGGGACGACCGGATCCGCGTGCTCGTGTCGGGCTCGGAGAACCCGGACGCGGTGATCGCCGAGGCTCGAGCGGCCGCCGCCCTGCTCGCCTTCACCCTCGAACGCCGGATCGAGATCGAGCCGGGGATCCGGACGGCCGCCCCAGGTTGAGGGAAGGCCCGAGACGACCGGCCGAGGAGGGTCAGCGCGCGAGCGGGGACAGCCAGCTCGCGAGGTAACCCACGCGCTCGAACCCGACCCGCTCGTAGACGCGCATCGCGTCACCCTCGGGCTCGGCGAGCAGGTAGGTTCGCGTCGCCCCCATCGCCGAGGCTTCCGCGATCAGCCGGCGCGTGAGCGTCTGCGCGTGGCCCCGGCGTCGAGCCTGCGGGAACGTCACGACGTGATCGACGAACCCGATCCGCTCGAGGACCAGGAGGGCCCCCAACGCCACGGCTCGGCCGTCGCCGGTCACCGAGAACCACCGTCGACCCGCAGGGACGAGCACCTCTCGTTCCAGCGCTTGCAGCTGGTCGAGCGTGTCCTCCTGCGACACGTCGAACAGTCGTGCCGAGTCGCGATGGACGCTCCAGAAGGTCTCGTCGAGCTCCGCGATCTCCTCGACGTGCCGAGGCGAGACATCCGAACCCGAGGTCGCCATCACGAGGTCCCACACGATCCGGTCACCCCTGGTGCTCGCCGCGGCGACGAGGTCGGTCTGGTCCTCCGGATGGAAGATCACGACGTGGGAGCGGCTGCTGCCGCTCCTGCGCATCGCCGGCAGGAGCTCGTCCTCGATCTCCGAGAGCGCGACGGGCTGGCGTGTCTCGACCCGCGCGTAGTTCGGCTCCTGGAGCCCGGGGAAGCGGGCGTCGGTCACGACGGCACCCCACCACGTGGTCTCCACGCGTTCGAACAGGTCGTCCTGCGCGCGCCAGAACCGGATCAGCGGTTCGAGATCGATCATCGAGGTCATCTTCGCAGTCGCCCTCGCGCACGCGGGTGATCGTCCAGGGGCATGCGGGATCTCACCCTGCGATAGGCTCGCCCCGCCGTGACCACCCGCCGCGCCCACCACGACCGGCTCTGACGTGTGCCGAGCGGTGAAGGTGCTGTGCGTCGCGGAGGACGAGGGCGCGCTCGGCGAGCTCAAGCGGGCGACGGTCTCGGCGGACTGGGAGCTCGCACCGGGCGCGACCGATGGGGACGAGGCGATCCGTCAGCTCCACGCCGAACGGCCGCACGTCCTGGTGGTGTTCGGGTCCTTCCCGAGCCTGATCGAGCGGGCGCTCGAGGCGTACCCGTTCCTGCGGGTGATCTCCGATCGGGACGCTCCCGGAGCCGTCGCCGTGGCCTCAGCCGCGGAGGTCCGCGACGCGGTGAGGCGGCCGGCGGCCGGCGGCCCCGTGCGATCCTAGGTCGCGTGCCCCGCTCGCCGCGATCGAGGGGCGAGAACCGGAGCGGAGGGCAGGGTCGCACGCTCGCGCGGGCGGCCGGGCCGGGATCGAGCGATCCCGGCCCCGGGTCGCCGTCAGGGATCGAGCTCAGCCGCAGCCCGCCCACGCGGTCCACGAGCCGAGCGCGTGCGCCATCCGGATGGAGACGATGACGTTCGCTCGCGCGTTGAACACGGAGCGGTCGCCCTGCCCCCAGTGGTCGGCGCGGGTCGGCCAGTAGCGGGTGGCCTGCTGGAACAGCCCCGCGTACCCGCTCGAGTTGTAGGCGCGTGGGTTGAGGTTCGACTCACAGTGCGCCACCTCGATGGCCTGTCCCGGCGTACCGGGACTGTCCCATCTGCGTGCCGCGCACCGGATGAGCTGCTTGATCTGCCAGGTCCCCGCTCGCCAGTCGTAGTCGCAGACACGGAGGGGGACGCTCTCCGCCTCGTGGGCCGCCGCCGTGGAGGCGGGAGCCAGGAGCGAGGCGCTCGCGAGCGCCGCGACGAGCGCGCGGCGCATCGTGGGTCGTCTGATCATGTGTGGGTTTCACCCCCGCGATGGACCGGGTTGGTGACCGGGTCCGCGCCGAGCTCGGCAGGCGCGCCGAGCCGGCTCGCGGTAGGTCGTGGGTGCTGGATCACCTCCTCGAGTTCGAACACCGTGTGACCTATCGACGCCCACGGACGAGGGGTCCCTGCTCCCCGGGCCCCGCGCGTCAGCCATCCATGGCAGGTGGAGGGAGACGAGGAGGGAGGGGGAGAGGAACGGACCCGCACGTCCGTTCGCGTCCGAACGACCCTACCAGTGGCCCCCGACATCGATGTGACCTGGGGTCACATGGAGGCGCCCGGGTACCATGGCGGCATGCCGACCAAGGTGCTGCTCGCCGCCCCCCGCGGGTACTGCGCCGGCGTGGAGCGGGCCGTGGAGGCGGTGGAGCGGGCGCTCGAGACGCACGGGCCGCCCGTCTACGTCCGCAAGCAGATCGTCCACAACGCCCACGTGGTGCGTGACCTCGAGGCCAAGGGGGCGATCTTCGTCGAGGAGGAGACCGAGGTCCCCGAGGGCGCGGTCGTCGTGCTCTCGGCGCACGGGGTGGCTCCCGAGGTGTACGCGAACGCCGAGCGCCGGCGCCTCACGGTGCTGGATGCGACCTGCCCGCTCGTCACCAAGGTGCACCTGGAGGCACGGCGCTTCGCCGATCGAGGTCGGACGATCGTGCTGATCGGCCATTCGGGTCACGAGGAGGTCGTGGGGACGACGGGGCAGGCCCCGGGGCGGACGATCCTGGTGCAGGACATCGCGCAGGCGCACTCGGTGCAGGTGGCCGATCCTGCGAACCTGTCCTACCTCACGCAGACGACGCTCTCGGTCGACGAGACGAACGAGATCGTGGAGGTCCTGCGGGAGCGCTTCCCATCGATCCAGGGACCGCCGCGCGAGGATATCTGCTACGCGACGCAGAACCGCCAGGACGCGATCAAGGAGGTCGCGCGTCGATCCGACGTCGTGCTCGTCATCGGTTCGGACAACTCGTCGAACTCCAAGCGCCTGGCCGAGGTCGCACGCGATCTCGGAACGCCCGCGTACCTCGTCGACGACGAGACGGAGGTGGATCCGGCGTGGCTGGAAGGCGCCACGGTGGTCGGGCTCACGAGTGGGGCCTCCGCCCCCGAACGGCTGGTGGATCGGCTGCTCGCGTGGTTGGCGGGGCAGGGCGCGACCGAGGTCGAGGAGCTCCGGCTCACCGAGGAGCACCTCCGCTTCTCGGACGTCCGGATCTGAGGCCCACGCCGGCGGGTGCCGGGCGAGGAGCCGAGTCTAGGCACCGGAGGACGCGGCGCCGCCGATGGGATGGTCCGTCCTAGGGGGCCGTGGGCGCGGCGACCCGACACAGGGCGTCGAGCTCCTCCGCCCCCTCCTCGGGCCCCACCGCGATCAGCCGATCGCCGGCACGCAGGGCGAACGGTCCGCGGGGCCGGTAGATCCACCTCGGCCCACGCTGGACCGCGAGGACGAACATGCCGGTCTCGGTCTCCAGGCGGAGCTCCTTCAGGCTCTTGCCGTCGGCGGGCGTCCCCGGCTCGACGACGGTCTCCGCCGAGGTCTCCTCGGTCTCCTCGAGCGCGATCTGGATGACGGGGTGCAGGGGCTCGCCCTGCTCGACGTACCACGTCAGGTCCCTCGCGGCGTCACACATCGACTCGCTCGCGCTGCCGAGCCGGAGCAGCCCGCGCAGCTCGTCGGGGTTCCGGGCCTCCGGGGCCGCCCGGAGCACCCACGATTCCAGCTCGTCGTGCAGGGCGTCGCTGCGCGCCTCGAGCGCTCCGACCTCGGCCGCGAGCGCCCGGTTGTTGAACAGGATCGAGGAGTAGGCGAGTCCGACGGCGGCCTCGGACAGGTCCTTCAGCTCGACGAGGATGTCCACCGCACGGTCGAGCTCGGACAGCGGCGGCGCGTCGTCGTCGGGGGGCTCGGGGCGGGCGGGGGCGCCGGCGAGCTCGCGCAGGAGCGTCACGCCCTCCTCGGGCCCGCGGACCAGCAGCACGTCGCCCTCGGACAACACGTCGTCGGGTCCCGGGTCGAACTTCCACTCGATCCCGCTGCGGATCGCCATCACCCACATCCCGGTCTCGGTGGGCAGCGACAGCTCGCGCAGGTCCCGCCCGATCACGGGTGCCGTCGCACGGACCTTCACCCGGGCGGTCATCTCGTCCGCGTGCCGCAGGTCGCGGCGCAACGCGTCGGGGATGCCGAGGCGGGCCTCGACGACCCTCGCGATGTCCGACGCGGCGTCGCCGATCTTCTCCACGGCGTCCGCGATCCACAGCACGCCGGCCATCGCCTCGGCGTCCTCGGGGCTGCGGGCGGCGAGCATCGCCACCTCGCGCAGGCGACGGAGGTGGCCGTCCATCCGCTCCTCGAGGCGCTCGACCTCCCGAGCGAGCTTGTCCTCGTTGAAGAAGACCGCCGCGTACGCGAGATCGACCATGAGCTCGGAGGCATCCTTCGCCTCGACGAGCAGGTCCTTCACGCTCTTCGGTTGGTCATCCATTCGGGAGCACCCCCAATGATGTCATGACGAACAGAACGGCGGCCACGCCGACCAGGTCCATCACGCTCGTGATGATCGGCACGCTCTGGTTGTCCGGGTCCAGACCGAACCGGAAGGTCCCGATCGCGAGGTAGTAGCTCGCGACGAGGGTGATCGGGAGGACCACGAGCCCCGACAGGATCGTGCCCCCGACCAGGGACGGGAACGACGGCATGCCGACCAGGTCGGTCGCGACGCCCAGCACGTACGCGACGACCCCGATCATCGCGAAGACGGCGATCGAGAGCACCGACACGATGGAGGCGTCGACGAGCGCCGGGGTCTCGGGCAGCCCCCGGGCGGTGATCACACCGATCTGGAGCTTCGAGGCCGTCCGCGAGGAGAAGATCCCGCCCAGGGCGCCGGCCTGCGACACGAACGGGGGGATCATGGCGAGGAGCACCGGCACCGCGATGAGCTGGCCCTGCCGGGCGCGCAGGAGCGTTCCCGCGAGCACGTCGAGGATCGGGGTGAGCAAGATCACCGCGGTCATCTCGACGACGATCCTGCGGATCACCCGGTCGGCGACCGTGTACGACCGTACGGCGGCGTACAGGGCAACCGTGATCGAGATCACGGCGGCCGGGATCGCGACCAGGTCCGAGCGCAGGAGGAAGGTGGCGAGGAACAGGCTCGGCAGCGTGGTCATGTCGCCCAGCGCCGTGACCATGGGCGTGGACACGGAGTCGAGGTCCCAGCCGCGCCGGTAGGACAGGACCGACAGGGCGAGCGTGATCATGAGGATCAGCCCCGATCCGATCGCGCCCCCGACGATCGAGACGGTCGCGAGGCGCCACAGCGAGATCGACGGCTCGCCGAACGCCGCGGAGGCGAGCACCGAGAGCAGGGCCAGCCACAAGGCGGACGAGAAGGTCGTGACCACGGCGACGTAGACGTTGCGCTGCAGGACGCTGCCGGGACGAAGGGTCGGCTCGAGCAGACCGGCGACGTTCGCGGTGCCGAGACGCGCGCCGATCGCTCCGAAGATCGTCCCCTTCATCCCGACGGCGGCCGGGATCAGGACGATCAGCCCGGGCAGCTCCTCGAGCGTTCCGGTGACGTGCGCGAGCGTGAGCCCGGCGACGAACCCCGCGAGCGTGCTGATGGCGAGCGCCACCAGACCCTGTCGCAGGGTCCGTTGCTCTGCGCGCCAGTAGGCCCACAGACGCCGCGCACGACGTGGAAGCGCCATAACGGTTCGCTCATCGGGTCCTTCTTATCCTGGGCTCATCCTTGGCACGGTTCGGTCACGGATGGCTGGGCTCGGGAGCCCGAGGCAGTATGCGCCCGACGCCCTTGCGGGACAACCCCTGCCGGGTTCACAGGCTTCGCTCAGTCCACCCAGTCTCGGGTGAGGAAGAGCCAGAACGCGAGGCCCCCGTACGGCCCGTAGCGACGGAAGCGGCGCTCGATCGCGGCATCGGTGACCGTGGATCGGCCCACCTTCTTCGCATAGGTCGGCCGGGTCCACGAATCGAGGATCAGTCGGTGGTATCGGCCGAGGGTCATCATGATGTGCGCGGCCGCGTACGGCCCGACGCCCGGGAGCGCGAGCAGGCGATCCTCGAGCTCCTCGTCGGGCAGTTCATCGGATGAGGCGGTCGCGAACGACTCGAGATCGAGCTCGCCCTCCGCGACCGACCGCGCGAGCTGGATCAGGTACGCGCCCCGGTACCCGGCGCGCGCCACGTCCCGATAGAAGCCCTCCCCGGCGTCGGCCATCGCCGCCGGCGTCGGGAACGCCCGTCCCCACGGCCCCTGTGGGTCCCCGCCCACCGCACGATCGCCGAGGTGCTCGACGATCGCGTGCACCATCCGCTTGGTGGCCGACCAGGCGCAGTTGGTGGTGCAGATCGTCTTGATGACGTCCTCGAACACCGTCGGGCTCTGGATCATCCTGCCCGCACCCGTGGTCACCCAGTCCAGATCCGGGTCCGCCGATGCGGCCTCGTAGAACGCCGAGAGGTCGGCGTCGAGCCGAAGGACGTGCCGCACGGTTGCGGTGAGATCCGCGGTCGTGATGGCCGACGCCGCCGGACCCAGCACCGAGACCCGCGCGTGTCCCTTGCGTCCGGCCTCGATCCGGACCGTCCGGGGGCGACCGCGGCGGGGGCGCAGGGTGAGCTCGACGGACCGGTAGTCGGGCGACGGTCGCATCGGGGGCAGATCCACGAACCCGTGAGAGTTGAGGGTCCGCACCAGGTCGACGGGTTCGCCGCCCGGCCCCCGGAGTCGCAGATCGACCGAGGTCACCCGTCGACCCGCTGGCGCTCGCGCCAGGCTCGGACCTTCGCTCGGTTCCCGCAGGTCGACATCGAGCACCACCGTCCCGAGTGGTTCTTCGAGCGGTCGTAGAAGACGGACCGGCACGTCTCATCGGCGCACAGCTTCAGGTGACCGAAGCTCCCGTCGAACGCGCTCACGAACGCGATCGCGACGATCCGGCCGAACGCCGCCGCCACGCCGGCTCCCTTCGGCTCCAGGGTGGGGTGGTGCGCGGCGTGGAAGTGGGGATGCAGGTCCGCCGCGAGCCCGATCCGGTCGATCGCCTCGGCGTCCTCGACGGAGATCGGGTCGTCGTCGCGGGCGAGGATCAGGTTGCGGATCGCGTCGCGCAGGCCGAGATACGTCTCACGGTCGGCATCGGTGAAGCGTTCGTTCTCCGGAAGCAGGTTCCGCTCCAGGAGGAACCCACGGATCTGTTCCGTCGGCGGCTCGAGGTGCGTGCCCTCGGCGTCGTGCACGTGAAGGTTCATGAACCGCTGCAGCAGTTCGAGGTCCCCTGGTGCCGGGGTCGTGTCGCCGTGCTCGGTGAGATCGAACGTCACCATGGTTGGAAGTGTACACCAGTGAAATCTGTTGACAAGTTACGCTAACCGCCTTACACTTCAAGCAGGTTACTGGGTCGAGAGGGTGCACGACCGAGAGGCGAGGAGGTGCCTAGGTGCTGATCCCGGCGAACTTCAGCGAGTTGGGTCCGATGCGGGCGCAGGCTCTGCGTGACGAGGCCCGATCCGGGTC
>CAVPLL010000003.1:0-144327 GCA_963706005.1 uncultured Actinomycetes bacterium | reverse complement strand
GAGCGGCGAGATGCGCGAGGAGCGCACGGTCGTACCGGCGGCCCGCTCCGCGTGCTCCGGAGGCGATTGCGCGGGCGCGGCGAGGTGGACTACCGTGCGCTCACGCCACCATCGGCGGGCAGGGTAGGCGGGTATCGATGGCGGGTGCGGCGGTCCCGTTCGACGCGGTCGAGCTCACGACCGAGTACGCGGTCGACGAGAAGAAGAAGCTCAAGAAGAGCTTCGGACGCCTGGACGTCCTGTTCTTCCTGCTCTGCACGATCGTCGGTTTCGACACGATCGGGGCGACCGCGGCCTCGGGCGCCGAGGCGTTCACCTGGCTGATCTTCCTCGGGGTCTTCTTCTTCCTGCCTTACGCCCTGCTCACGTCCGAGCTCGGCTCGGGCTTCCCCGAGGAGGGAGGAGCGTACGAGTGGGTGAAGCTCGCGTTCGGCCGGCGCGTGGCGGCGGTCAACACGCTCTTCTACTGGGCGTCGAACCCGATCTGGGTCGGCGGCTCGCTCGCGTTCGTCGCGCTCGCCGCGTTCAACACGTTCTTCAGCCCGCTGACCGGGTTCTGGGCCTACGCCTTCCAGTTCGCGTTCATCTGGGTCACGATCATCGCCGCGACCGTAGCGGTCCGCTCCGGGAAGTGGCTGCAGACCCTCGGCGCGCTGGTGCGGATCTTCGTGCTCGGGTTCTTCACGCTGTCGGTGTTCATCTATGCGTTCAAGAACGGCGTGGGTGGGGTCGGCGGGGACGACTTCATCCCAACCTACGTCGGGTTCATCGGCCTGGTCCCCATCCTGTTCTTCAACTACGCGGGGTTCGAGATCCCGAGCAACGCCGGCGGCGAGATCCAGAACCCGCAGCACGACGTGCCCGCCGCCTCCTTCCGGGCCTTCGTGCTGTCCGTGCTCCTGTACGGAGGGCCGATCCTCGCGATCCTGATCGTCCTGTCCGCGGCGCAGGTCACGAGCCTCGGCGGGTTCCTCGACGCGATCAAGTCCGTCTACACGGTCTGGGGCGGGAGCGTGAGCCCGGGCGGCACGCCGAGCCTGTCCGGGTTCGGGCTGTTCCTCGGCTGGATGTCCGCGGTCGTCGTGATCATCGGCGTGCTGACGAGCGCCATGGCCTGGCTGATGGGGGCGAACCGCGCTTACGCGGTCGCGGCGCTGGACGGCTCGGCGCCGAAGTCGATGGGCAGGCTCTCGAAGGACGGGACGCCGATCGTGACGAACATCGTCACCGGCATCCTGGCCACGATCATCATGATCCTCGCGAGCACCGTGGTGAGCGGGAGCGCCGAGGCGTACTTCTCGGCCGTGCTGGGGCTCGCGATCTCTACGACGACGATCTCCTACATCGCGGTGTTCCCCGCCCTGGTGAAGCTGCGGTACTCGCGCCCCGACGTCGCGAGGCCCTACCGCGTCCCGTTCGGGCTCGCCGGCGCATGGATCGTCTCGATCCTCACGACGTTCTGGGCGCTGCTCGCGACGGTCTCCCTCGTGTGGCCCGGCTTCGGCATCGGGTGGTTCGGGACGGCAGGGAACCCGGCCGAGGTCCTCGCCGACCTCGGCTTCGCGGACCAGCGCCTCCTGTTCGAGGTCACCCAGATCCTCCCGCTCGTCATCGTGCTGGTGCTGGGGCTCGTCTTCTACCAGATGGGGGAGGGCGTCCGGAAACGTGAGGCGAGCGTCGCCTTCGCGGTCGATAGCGCCGCGGCCTCCGGCGAGGGCGAAGGAGGCGAGGACCGATGACGGCGGCCGGGCGGGGACGCCGGGCGCCGCTCGCGGCGGCGCTCGCCGTGCTCGCGCTGCTCGGTGCCGCCTGCAGCAGCGCGGGGAACGCGACGAACATGCTCGACGCGGTGAAGAACCGGGGCCTACTGCGGGTCGTCTCGGACCCCAACTTCCGGCCGCAGTCCTTCTACGACCAGCTGATCGGGCGGTGGCGGGGGTTCGACGTCGACGTCGCCACCGAGATCGCGCGCAGGCTCGGGGTCGACGTACAGTTCAACTCGGGGGTGTTCGAGGACGTGCAGGCGGGGAACTGGCAGCCCGAGTGGGACCTGTCGGTCGGATCGATCACGATCACCCCCCAGCGGGCCGAACGGCTCGACTTCACGAGCCCGTACTACTTCGACACCGCCGCCGTCGCCGTGAACGAGGGCAACACGGACGTCACGAACATCGAGACGGACCTGGCCGGCAAGACGATCGGCGTGACCGACGGCTCCACGTACGAGTCCTACCTCCGGGGCACGCTCGAGCTCCCCGGTCAGGGGCAGATCCCGTCCGTGATCGCGGATCCGTTGATCGTCACGTACCAGACCGATGCCGACGCGATCGACGCGCTCTCGGCAGGCGAGATCGACGCGGTGATCTCCGCTCGACCCGAGCTGCAGGAGGCGATTGACAACGGGACGGCGAGCATCAAGATCGTCGGCGGCCCGCTGTTCACCGAGGAGCTCGCAGCGGCGGTCGTCAAGGACGCCCCGCTCGACAACACCAGCCTCGTGGCGCGCGTGAGCCAGATCATCGACCAGATGCATGCGGACGGGACGCTCTCGGACCTGTCCGAGAAGTGGTACGGGACCGACCTCACGCAACCGCCCGCATGACCTGCCCGCGGTGCGGCGCGGACACGCCCGACGGCGCGCGGTTCTGCCCTTCGTGCGGCACCGATCTCACGACGGCATCGCCGCGCGAGGAGCGCAAGTTCGTCTCGATCCTGTTCGTGGACCTCGTCGGTTCGACCGCGCACGCCGACGGCGCCGACCCCGAGGACGTCCGCGAGCGCAACCAGCTCTACTACGACGAGGTCCGCACCCGGATCGAGAAGCACGGCGGGGTCGTCGAGAAGTACATCGGCGACGCGGTGATGGCGGTGTTCGGCGCGCCGCTCGCCACGAGCGAGGACGCCGAGCGCGCCGTCCGGGCCTCGCGCTCGATCGTGGACGGGATCGCCGAGCTCAACCACGGCCATCCCGCGATCGCGCTCGCCGTGCGCGTCGGCGTGTGCACCGGCGAGGCGCTCGTGACGGTCGACGCGGCCCCGGAGGACGCGCTCGCGACCGGTGACGTGGTGAACACGGCCTCGCGGCTGCAGAACGCGGCGCCTCCCGGCGGCGTGATCGTGGACGCCGAGACGTACCGCCTCACCCGCCACGCGTTCGGCTTCGAGGTCCTGCCCGACGTCCACGCGAAGGGCAAGCGCGAGCCGATCCCCGCGTGGCTGGTCGGCGAGCCGCTCACCGCCAGCCGTCCGATCTCGAAGACCCCGCTCATCGGGCGGGACCTCGAGCGGTCCCTCATCCGCTCGGTCTGGGACCGCGCGGTGCGCTCGAGCCACCCCCACCTGGTCACGGTGCTCGGCCCCGCCGGCATCGGGAAGTCCCGGCTCGCCCAGGACATCGCCGACGAGATCGCCGCCGAGGGCGGGCGCGCGCTCTGGGGCCGGAGCCTCCCGTACGAGGAGCACACCCCGTTCCGCGCGGCCGCCGAGATGGTCCGCACCGCGGCCGGCATCTACGAGGCCGAGCCGCCCGAGGCCGCGCGAGGCAAGCTCGGCGCGCTGGCGGCCTCCCTGTTCCCCGAGCCCGAGGTCGGCGAGGCCACGCGGTACCTCTCGCTGCTGCTCGGTCTCGGGCTCGACGAGCCGCCCGACGAGCCGATCCACCTGCTGTTCGCGGCGCGCCGGCTGGTCGAGCGCCTGTCCGAACGCCAGCCGCTCCTGCTCGTGTTCGAGGACCTCCACTGGGCGGACGACGCCCTGCTCGACCTCATCGCGTACCTCGCGGCCCACACGCGCGACCATCGAGTCGCGCTGCTCGCGCTCGCCCGTCCCGAGTTCCTCGAGACCCAGCCGAACTGGGGCGCCGGCATGGGCGGGAGCACCACCCTGGTCCTCGAGCCGCTCACGTCCGAGGAGGCCGCCCAGGTCGTCTCCGCGCTCCCCGTCCACGCCCGGGCGGACGCCGTCGCGCGGGTCGTCGCCACGGCCGGGGGCAACCCGCTGTTCATCGAGGAGCTCGTCGCGGCCCTGGACGACGACCCCGGCGCCGAGCGGCTGCCCGCGACCGTCCGCGCCGCGATCGCCGCCCGGATCGACGCCCTGCCTCCGACCGCGCGGACCACGATGCTCAACGCGTCGGTGATCGGGAGGACGTTCTGGCGGGGCGTGGTGCAGGGGATCGGCGACCTGCAGGACGTCGACGAGGCGCTCGAGGCGCTCGAGGCCCGCGGCATGGTGATCCGCCTTCCCGAGAGCCACGTCGCCAACGACGTCGAGTACACGTTCAAGCACGTGCTGATCCGCGACGCCGCGTACGGCACGCTGCCGCGGGCCACGCGCCGCCAGCTCCACGCGGCCGCCGCGCGCTTCATCGAGGACGCGAGCGGCGGCGGCACCGAGCTCGCGTGGCTGCTCGGCCACCACTGGCGCGAGGCGGGCGAGCCGCGGCGCGCGATGGGGT
Source organism: uncultured Actinomycetes bacterium (assembly GCA_963706005.1). GTDB lineage: Bacteria > Actinomycetota > UBA4738 > UBA4738 > HRBIN12 > DASSJM01. The sequence goes on along the minus strand of CAVPLL010000003.1, from coordinate 139,871 downwards.
ACCTGATCGCCGCGGCCGAGCGCGCCCGCGACGCCCTCGCGACCGAGGAGACCTACGACCTGTACTCGCGGGCGCTCGAGCTCGCGCAGACCGAGGAGGACCGCCGCCGCGTCCGGCTCGGGCTCGGCCTCGCGCTCGCCGCGCTCGAGGATTACGCGCGGGCCGATCGGGAGCTCGCCGACGTGATCCCCGAGCTCGAGGGCATGGACGAGATCGAGGGCATCCTCGCCCGGGGGCACTCGACGCTGTGGACCGAGCAGGCCGAGGAGACCCTCGCGCTCGCCACCCGGGCCGTCGAGCTGGTCGCCGAACGAGGTGCCCGCGAGCTCGAGGGCCCCGCGCTGGCGCTGCTCGCGCAGGGCTACGCGATGCGGGGGGAGCAGGGCGATCTGGACGCCGCGCTGACGCACGGGGACCGGGCGTTGGAGGTCTGGTTGCCCGGGACCCGGCTGCGAGAGCTCGCCGAGCACTACCACCTCCAGGCCGACGCGTACTACTGGACCGGTGGCTACGAACGCGGGCTCGAGTTCTCCCGACTCGCGGCTGAGACGGGGGGCCTGGAGCCGCACAGCGCCGAGTTCGTCCTGCGCGGCGCCGGGATGGAGGGACTGATCCTCGCCGGCATGGGCCGGTACGAGGAGTCGCTCGCCGCGGGCGAGGCGGCGATCGCCACCGCACGCAGGCTCGGCCGCCGGGACGGGGTGGTCCTCAACTACTCGACCACCCCGCTCCGCGAGGTCTTCGCCGTGGACGAGGCGCTGCGCCGGAGCGAGCTCGTCGTCGACCGGCTGGGGCCCTCGGATTTCAACATGCCGTGGATGAACGCGCGCGCCGACCTGATGAGCGCGCACCTGTTGTCGGGCGATCTCGGCCGGGTCGAGCGGGACTGGCCGAGCGCGTGGGAGGACGCCCTCGCCTCGTCGGCCTGGGAGCACTGGCTGATCGTGGGGCGGCTCGCCGCCTACCGCGCGGAGCTCGAGCTGGAGGCCGGCCGCCACGAGGACGCCGTGACGTGGTCCCGGCGCGCGCTCGAGAGTGCCCGCTCCGTGCACCGACGCAAGTACGAGGCGACCGCGCTGGTCACGCTCGGCCGGGCGCTCACCGCCCAGGGGCTCGGGGAGGTGGCGGTCGGAGAGCTCCGGGAGGCCGTCGCGATCGCGGATGCGCTCGGCTCGCCGCTGCTCCGGTGGCAGGCGCGCGCTGCGCTCGCGACCGCGTCCTCGGGCGCGATGGGCTCCGATCCGGAGGTCCCGCTCCGGGAGGCGATCGCGATCATCCACGACGTGGCCGCCTCGCTCGCGCCCGAGCGCGCCGAGACCTACCTCGCCGCGCCCCCGGTCGCCGAGGTGCTGGACGCCGCGGGCTGATCGGGTCGCGGCGGCGCTCGACCTACCATCGCTCATGGCCTGGAGCACCGCGGACATCCCGGACCGGTCGGGCAGGGTCGCCGTCGTCACCGGCGCGAACGGCGGGCTCGGCCTCGAGGTCGCGAGGGAGCTCGCGCGCAAGGGCGCCCGCGTCGTGATGGCGGCGCGCGACCAGGCGAAGGCCGACGAGGCCCGCTCGTCGATCCTGGCCGAGATCCCGGACGCCTCGCTCGAGCCACGACCGCTCGACCTCGCGTCCCTCGCCTCGGTCCGCGAGGCGGCGGCGGCGATCGTCGCCTCCCATCCGGCGATCGACGTCCTGGTCAACAACGCGGGCGTGATGGGCATCCCCGAGCGGCGGACCGAGGACGGGTTCGAGATGCAGTTCGGCGTGAACCACCTCGGGCACTTCGCGCTGACCGCGTTGCTCCTGCCGGCGCTGCTCTCGAGCGCGGACGCTCGCGTCGTCTCGGTCACGAGCACCGGGCGGCACACCGGCCGTGCGGTCGATCCCGACAACCCTCACATGAAGGGGCGCTACGACCCGTGGCGCGCGTACGGGCAGTCCAAGCTCGCGAACGTGCACTTCGCGCTCGAGCTCGACCGGCGGTTCCGCGCGGCCGGCGTGCCGGCGAGGAGCATCGTCGTGCATCCCGGGTTCGTGGACACCGACCTGCAGGCGCGGAGCGTGCGCGAGACCGGGGGCGGCAGGAGCCAGCGCTTCTTCCGCGGTGCGGTCCGGATGTTCGGCATGTCGCCGGCCCGGGGCGCCCTCTCGCTGCTGCGGGCGGCCACCGATCCGGACGCCGTCGGCGGCGCCCTGTACGCGCCGCGGTGGGTGAACTTCGGTCCGCCGGTGCGCCGGCCGCTGTTCGGTCGATCCCGGGACCGGGCGGCGATGACCACCCTCTGGGAGGTCTCCGAGCGCGAGACCGGCATCACGTTCGACGTGCAGGCACCGTGATGCGCCCGTGATCCCGATCCGGGACGCGAACCCCACGCAGCGCGTCCCCGTGGTGACGCTCGCGCTGATCGCCGCCAACGTCGCGGTCTTCCTGCTCTGGCAGCCCTCGTTCGGCACCCAGCAGGAGCAGCAGGCGTTCTACTACTGCCACGCCGAGATCCCGTTCGAGGTCTCGCATCAGGAGAACCTCGCGCACGGCGGGCTCGCGGCGCGCCTCGCGCTCGATGCCGATCTGGGCGTCGGTTCCGGGGCGCCGGTGCAGGCGTTCCTGCGGCGGGAGTGCCCGAACAAGAGCTGGTTCCTGGCGGTGTTCGTCGCGATGTTCCTGCACGGGGGACTGCTGCACCTGGGCGGCAACATGCTGTTCCTGTGGGTGTTCGGGAACAACGTGGAGGACCGGCTGGGGCATCTCGTCTACCCGCTCTTCTACGTGCTGGGCGGGCTGGCGGCGTCGGGGCTGCAGCTCGCGTTCGCGCCGAACTCGACGATCCCGAGCCTCGGCGCGTCCGGCGCGATCGGCGGCGTCCTCGGCGCGTACATCGTGCTGTTCCCGCGCGCCCGGATCACGACCCTGGTGATCTTCTTCTTCATCACGGTGATCGAGATCCCGGCGAGCGTCGTGCTCGCGGTCTGGTTCCTGCTCCAGCTGGTGAGCGGGGTGGGCCAGCTCGCCACGGAGGTGAACGGCGGGGTCGCGTACTGGGCGCACGTCGGAGGGTTCGCGTTCGGGGCGCTCGTGGCGTGGGCGTTCTACCGGGGCCGCGGCGGGCTCGGGCCGGGGGTGGAGTGGATACCGGGGAGGCCGGATGGGCCGTGATCCGCCGAGGCGAGTGATGTCGTTTTCGATATCATTCCGCCATGGACGCCCGCTCGATCGTGCTCGAGGCTCGTTTGGCCGCCGGTATCTCCCAGCGCGAGCTCGCTCGGCGCTCGCGGGTCCCGCAGGCGGCCATCTCTCGCATCGAGCACGGCATCGTGTCGCCGAGGGCCGAGACGCTCGATCGCCTCCTCCGCTCGTGCGGCAAGGACGTCGTCGTGGTCCAACGCCCCGGGGCGGGGGTTGATCGCAGCCTGATCCAGCAGCGCCTCCGCCTCACGCCCGCCGAGCGCGCACGCCTGACGGCTCGGGAGTGGGAGAACACGCGCGTGTTCGAGCGCGCCGCGCACCGATGAGCGAGCCCCCGTTCGACCCGCTGACGGCGCTGCGGACGCTGCTGGACGGCGACGTCCGGTTCGTCCTGATCGGTGGCTACGCGGGAGCGCTCCGGGGCTCGCCGATCATCACCGGCGACGTCGATATCTGCTACGCGCGTGACGACGCGAACCTCGAGCGGCTCGCCGAAGCGCTCCGCTCGCTCGACGCGAGGCTCCGCGGTGCGCCATCGGACGTTCCCTTCCAGCTCGATGCCAGGACGCTCCGCGCCGGCGACCACTTCACGTTCAGCACGTCGGCGGGCGCGCTCGACATCCTCGGGACGCCTTCGGGGACGAATGGCTTCGCGGATCTGGATGCGAACGCGACCGACGAGGTGATCGATGGGTTCACCGTCCGCGTCGCGTCGTTGGACGACCTGATCCGGATGAAACGCGCGTCCGCGCGGCCGAAGGATCTGATCGCGGTCGAATGGTTGTCCGCCGTGCGGGACGAGCTCGAGGGGTCGTAAGGGCCTCTCCCGTGGATCGCTCCTGGCTCGGAGCCGTCCGATATCGGGATCGGTATCAGGCGCGCGCGGGATCACCGCCCTGCTCTCGCGACCCCCAGCCCCGCGATCCCGCAGGCCGAGGCCGGCCGGGCATTGAGCGCGCCACCCCCTCGCCATACGCTGCCCGACATGATCTGCCCGTCGTGCGGCGCCGAGAACCCGGAGGGCCAGCGGTTCTGCGGCGACTGCGGCCTTCGGCTCGGCGAGCCGGAGGCTCCCGCCCCCGAGGTCCGCAAGACGGTGACGATCGTGTTTAGCGACATCGCCGGCTCGACCGCGCTCGGCGAGCGGCTCGATCCCGAGGCCCTCCGGCGCGTCCTGTCGCGGTACTTCGACGCGATGCGCCTGATCTTGGAGAGCCACGGCGGGACGGTCGAGAAGTTCATCGGCGACGCGGTCATGGCCGTGTTCGGCGTCCCCGCCGTGCACGAGGACGACGCGCTCCGGGCGACGCGAGCGGCCGCCGAGATGCGGCTGGCGCTGGCGGACCTGAACAAGGAGCTCGAGCGAGACCATGGCGTCACGATCTCGAACCGGACCGGCGTGAACACCGGCGAGGTGGTCGTCGGGGCCGGTGGCCAGACGTTCGCGACCGGCGACGCCGTGAACACGGCCGCGCGCCTGGAGCAGGCCGCCTCGTCCGGAGAGATCCTGCTCGGCGAACGGACCTACCGGCTGGTCCGAGACGCGGTCGCCGCCGAGGGGGTCGCCGGCGTCGACGCCAAGGGCAAGGCTGAGCCGGTCCCCGCATGGCGGCTCATGTCCGTGCACCCGAGCGCCGAGGGGATCGCCCGGCGCCGCGACGTCCCGATCGTGGGGCGCGAACGCGAGCTCCGACTACTCCGGGAGGCGTTCGACCGCGCGGTCGCCGACCGAACGTGCGTCCTGTTCACGATCTTCGGCGCGCCGGGCGTCGGGAAGTCCCGTCTGGTGGAGGGATTCCTCAGCGGTCTCGATGCGGAGGTGCTGCGGGGCCGGTGCCTGCCGTACGGGGACGGCATCACCTACTGGCCGGTCGTCGAGATGCTGACGCGCGCGGCGGAGCTCACGGAGCTCGATGGTCCCGCGGAGATCCGCGAGAAGCTCCGCAGGCTGGCCGGCGAGGGCGACGAAGGCGAGCTCGTCGTGGAGCGGCTCGCTCAGCTGCTCGGCGTGGCGGGCGCCGCGGCGGCCGCGGATGAGACGTTCTGGGCGGTGCGCAAGTTGTTCGAGTCGCTCGCGCGCACGCGACCACTCGTGGTCGACCTCGACGACCTCCAGTGGGCCGAGCCGACGCTGATCGACCTGATCGACCACGTCGCGGACTGGACGCGCGACGCGCCCGTCCTGGTCCTGTGCAATGCCCGCCCGGACCTGCTCGATGCGCATCCCGGCTGGGGCGGGGGAAGCGGAACGCGGCATCGATCGACCTCGAACCGTTGTCGGCGGTCGAGACCCAGCAGCTCGTCGTCGAGCTCTTGGTGGGTGTGCCGGACGAGATCGCCGACCGCATCGCTGCGGCGGCCGAGGGCATCCCGCTCTTCGTCGAGCACCTCGTCGCGATGTTGGTCGAGGACGGCACGCTCGCGCGCGACGGCGAGGCCTGGACTGTGCAGGGGGACATCGGTTCGTTGGCGGTGCCGCCAACGGTGAGTGCTCTCATCGAGGCCCGGCTCGAACGCCTGCCGCCCGAGGAGCTTGGCGCGCTGGAGCTCGCGTCGGTCGAGGGCAAGACGTTCCACCGGGGCGCGGTCCTCGCGCTCTCGTCCGCCGGTCATGCATCCGACATCTCACCGAAGTTGTTGGCGCTCGTGCGGCGGGATCTGATCCGACCGGGCGAATCGCTCTTCGTCGGAGAGGACGCGTTCGCGTTCCGCAACCTCCTGATCCGCGACGCGGCCTACGCACGGATCTCGAAGGAGGCGCGGGCCGAGCTGCACGAGCGGTACGCGGGATGGCTCGACGGGCACACCGAGGGACGTGAGGGTGAGTTCGACGAGATCGTCGGCTACCACCTCGAACAGGCATCACGCCTGCGGGCCGAGATCGCCCCCGGCGACGAGCGAGCGGATGCCGTTGGCCGGGCGGCGGTTTCGCGGCTGGGCGTCGCGGGCCGCCGCGCGTTCGACCGAGGCGATCTCCGCGCGGCGGTGAGCCTCCTCGGCCGCGCGGATGCGCTCCTGACCCCGACGTCGTCCGAGCGCACGCCGTTCCTGCTCGACCTCGGCGTCGCGCTCGAACGCGAGGGGCGGTACGAGGAGGCGATCGACGCGCTCGTCGCCGCCGAACGCCTCGCGCGCGAGGCCGGCGAGCGTGGCTCGATCGCACGTGCGATCGCGCGGCGCCAGTTCGTGCGGTCCCATATCGAGGGCACCCCGCAGGCCGAGCTGGAATCCGAGCTCGAGCCTCTCTTGCCTGGACTCGAGAAGGCCGGCGAGGATGCCGCCGTCGCGGAGGTCTGTGCCTTCCTCGGGGTCTCGTTGATGTGGCGCGGCTCGAACATGCGCGCCCTGGAGATGCTCGAGCGGGCGCAAGCGCTCGCCCTCCGATCGGGCGACGACTGGCTCACGTCGGAGACCGCGTCGTGGATCCCCGCCGTGTTGTCGGCCGCGCCCATCCCGACGGAGGCGGCGCGTAGGCGGTGGCGCGAGATGCGCGATGCGCCTGGGATGACCCGGTACGCGCGAGCCTTCGGCGATGCCTTGGATGCGCACACGCTCGCGATGATGGGACGCCTCGACGAGGCTCGCGCGCAGTGGCGAGAGGCGCAGAGCGTCATGGTCGAGCTCGGGGATGCCACCACCGCTTCGGCGATGCACATGCAGAGCGGATACATCGAGCTCACGGCGGGCGACTTCGCCGCGGCCGAGGGGATCCTCGCCGAGGGCGACCGCAGGCTCGAGCGCCTGGGCGAGGGTGGCTACCGCTCGACCGTGCTGTGCTTCCAGGCCGACGCGATCCAGGCACTCGGTCGCTCCGAGGAGGCGATCGCGGTGACCGAGCGCGCGGAGCGGATCTCGTTCCCCGACGACTTCGAAACGAACTCGGGCTGGCGCGCGGCTCGGGGCCGGGCGCTCGCCGACCTCGGCGCGTACGACGAGGGGGAGCGGTTCGTGCGCGAGGCGCTCGAGGAGGTGGCGCCCACCGACTCGATCGAGACGCAGGCGCGAAGCTGGTCGAGCCTCGGCTACGTGCTCGCGAGCGCCGGCCGGACGACCGAGGCGGTCGACGCCTACCGGGACGCCCTCGAACGCTTCGAAGGCAAGGGATGCGTTCCATCGGCCGAGCGCGTCCGCCGGACGATCGCGCTCCTTCGCGGGGAGGCCCCGGGCGCGGAGGCACCGCCGCCGGGGGCGTGGGGGACGACCTGGCCGTTGCGGTGACGGAGCGCTACTCGAAACGCGGTCGCAGCGGCAGCCCCGACCCGCCGTGGTCGAGGCGCACGGCCAGCACCTGGTGCACCTGCGTCCGGCCTGCCTCGAGGTTCAGCGCCGACGCGGCCATATACAGGCGCCAGACGCGCGCTTGGCCGGGTCCGACCTCCGCGACGGCCGCGTCCCAGTTCGCCTCGAGGTTGCGCACCCACGCACGCAGGGTGAGCGCGCAGTGCTCGCGCAGGCCCTCGATGTGGCGCATCTCGAGGTCCGCCGGATCGTCGAGACCACGCTGCCGATCCCGCGCGCCGAAGTTTCGGACGTCGGGGATCCGGTCCCGGAGCGCGGCGAGCGCCGCGTACAGGTCACCGTCGACGTCGAGCTCGCCCGCCACGTAGGCGCGGCCGATCCCGAGCTCGCCCGGTGCGGTGATCAGCCTACGGAACACGGCGGGGGAGCGGATCAGGAGGGTGGCCGGCGCGCCGGCCGGCCCCAACCGGCTCCCGTCGTACGCGCGCACGGCGATGGGGAGGTCGGGGCCGAGGACGGCCTCGAGGGCACGAGCGACCGTCACACCTTTCAGGGTGCGGCGGGTGCGGGGTTCGTGCTCGGGGGAGGCCCATGACCAGGGACCCGGTATGGTCGGCGGGATGGACATCGACCGGGACGCGCCGGCGACCGTCGAAGGCGAGATCCAGATCGACGCCCCGCCGGAGATCGTGTGGGCGATCCTGGCGGATCTCGCGGCCTGGCCCACGTGGAACGCCGACGTGAAGTCGATGACGGTCCAGGGACCGATCGAACCCGGCACGACGTTCCGCTGGAAGTCCGGATCGGCATCGCTGGTCTCGACGCTGCAGGCGGTCGACGAGCCCCGCGAGCTCGGGTGGACCGGGGTCACGATGGGGATCCACGCCGTCCACGTCTTCCGATTCGACCCGAGCGACGACGGCACGCTGGCGAGCTCCGCCGAGTCGTTCCGGGGCTTCATCCCGAGCGTCCTGAAGGGGTACAGCCGCAAGGTCCTGCAGCGCGGCATCGACGGCATCCTGCGTTCGCTGAAGACGGAGGCCGAGCGCCGGGCCTCCGCACGGAGCGGCTGAGCCGCCCACGAGGCTCTGGGCGCCGAGCGACGTAGCGGCTTGCGCGGGAAGACCGGCTCCGACCTGCGTATACTCCATTCGCGCCCACCAGCCCGTGGGCGTTTCGGCGGCCCTAACCCATCGGTCGCCCCGCGTTCAGCCCCAACCACTCGGCTGAAGGCTTCGAGCTGGAGGCACGAGTGACGACGAACGCACCGACGACCACCCCCCCTGCCGAGATGCTCGCGCTCCTCGAGCCCACGATGCTGCGTGGTCTCGAGCGGCACCTGTCCGCCGCGACCGAATGGTTCCCGCACGAGTACGTCCCGTACGAGGTGGGCCGCAACTACGTCGACGAGCCCTGGGAGGAGACCGACAGCGCGCTCGGGATCGTCTCGCGCACGGCGCTCGAGGTGAACCTGCTCACCGAGGACAACCTGCCCTACTACCACCTCGCGCTCTGGGAGATCTTCGGCCGCGGCGGCGTGTGGGGGGAGTGGGTGCGCCGGTGGACGGCCGAGGAGGGCCGGCACGCGATCGTGCTGCGCGACTACCTGACCGTCACGCGAGGCGCCGACCCGGTGGTGCTCGAACGCGGACGCATGGACCAGGTCTCGCGTGGCTACTACCCGGACGGGAACGGCGGCTCCCGCGCGCTCGATCCGCTCGACGGCGTGGTCTACACGACGCTGCAGGAGCTCGCGACGCGGATCGCGCATCGCAACACCGGCACGTTCACGCAGGACCCGCTGATCGAGAAGCTGACGGCGCGCATCGCGACCGACGAGAACCTGCACTACGTCTTCTACCGCGAGCTCGGCAAGGCGGCGCTCGAGATCGCGCCCTCCGAGATGATGCTCGCGATCAACCGCCAGGTGACCGGGTTCGCGATGCCCGGCCTGGACATCCCCGAGTTCAAGCAGAAGGCCATCGAGATCGCGAAGGCCGGGATCTACGACCTGCGGATCCACCACGACGAGGTGGTCCTGCCGGTGCTGTTCACGCACTGGAAGATCGACAAGGTGACCGGGTTGTCCGACGAGGCCGAGCGGGCCCGCGACGGGATCTCGAACTACCTGTCCATGCTCGAGGCGATGGCGGCGCACTACGAGGAGAAGCGGGCGGCGCGCGAGTCGGGCTGAGCGCTGGGGTCACCCCCTCGGCCGCCAGAAGTTCCGCGTCAGCCCGTTCGGCCCCTCGAACGGGCTCGGCTCGCGGAGCACGACGAAGTCGGCGAGCCCGTCCTGAGGGTTCGGCTTCAACGTCCCGAGCAGATCGAACCCTTGAGCGTGGAGCACTGCAGGGTTCGAGGTGGGTGACGCCAGGCGGCGCAGCCCGATCACGAGCTCGAACCCGGTCGCGTCGGCGATGCGCATGAGCGTTCGGAGGGTCGGCATGCGGTTGCCGGTCTCGAGGGTCGCGAGGTTCGGCTGCGACGTGCCGATCCGGGAGGCGAGGGCTCGTTGGGGTAGGCCCCTGAGCTCGCGAACGACGAGGATCAGGTAGCCGGCGCCGAGGGGAGAGGGGGTTGGTGGTTTCCACGGCGAGGCCGATATCGATTTCCGTATCGGCCGGCCCGGCGAAGCTCATCCCCTCCACGTCAGAACCCTAGGCCCACCCGCCGACACCAGATCCAGATGACACCACACCCCGCCGATACGTCCGCCCTTCGGGGTATCCTCCAACAGCGATGGCGGCCTACGAGTACCTCTGCATGGCGTGCGAGCACCGGTTCGAGGAGCGGCGCCCGATGACCGCCTCGGTCGACACCGCGCTCGCCTGCCCGTCGTGCGGCAGCGATCGGGTGCGCCGGCGGTTCTCCTTCATCGCGAGCACCACGCCGAGCAACGCCACCTCCCCGCACGCCGGCGGCGGGTGCGCCTGCGGCGGCGCCTGCGCCTGCCGGGGCTGAACCCACCAACGCCACCCTTATCTGCGACGAACCTGACCCGGTTCCGTTGCGTTTCGGCCACATCCGTTGCGCCGAGGACGATGCAAGGCCACCATCGCACCATGGACGCCCAGACCACGACGACCCTCGCCCTGTCGCTCGTGGGGATCGGCGCGGTCGCCACGGGTGCGCTCGGGATCTGGCTGCCGGCCGGGGAGCGCATCGCGGCCGGTCTCGCGCTGGTGGTCGGCGCGGGGGTCGGCGTGGTCGCGCTGGCGATCGGGACCCAGATCGCGAGCGACTCGCCCGACTCCCTCGCGAACGCCTTCCTCGTGGCCTCGGCGCTCGGCCTGCTCGCCACGCTCGTGAGCCTGGCCCTGCTGTGGCGACGCACCGCCCGCGAACGCGCCGACGCCGCCCGGCGAACGCGCCGACGCCTCAGCGCAGGGAGAGGGCTAGCGCCGACCGTTCGAGCGACGCCTCCGTCATCGGTTGCAGCACGATGATCAGGTGGTCGATGCCGAGCGCCTCGTACGCTCCGAAGACCTCGGCGAGCTCCTCGACCGATCCGCTGAAGCAACGGTCCTCGCCGGCCTCCTCGTCAGCTTCGGCCGCCCCGACGGCTGCCGGGTCGCGGACCTCCAGACCCACCGTGCGTTCCAACGTGGCCGGGTCGCGACCTTCGGCGGCCATCGCCGCCTCGAGCTGCTCGAGGTGCTCGCGGAGCCGGTCATCCGGCGCGCCGAACCAGGCCGTGTTCCATGCGTCCGCGTGGCGCGCGGTGAGTCGCAGCATGCGCGGGCCGAACGCGGCGACGAGCACCGGGATCCGCCGCGCCGGCGCGGGCGCGAGTACCGCGTCGTGAGCTCGGAAGTACGTGCCCTCGAACGTGACGGTCTCGCCGCGCACGAGCGGGACGACGATCCGCAGCGCCTCCTCGAACCGACCCACGCGGTGATCCTTCGGGAAGCCGAACGCGTCGTACTCGGGGTCGTGCCACCCGGCGCCGAGACCGAGGATCAACCGGCCGCCGCTGATCTCGTCGGCGGTCACGGCCATCTTGGCGACGAGCGCGGGGCTGCGGAAGCTCGAGCAGAGCACGAGCGTGCCGATCTCGACACGTTCGGTGACGGCGGTGACCGCGCTCACGACCGTCCACGCCTCGAGCTGCCCGTCGATCGGCCCGTCCGGCGGCGCGTGGAAGAAGTGGTCGAACATCCACACGGAGTCGAACCCGTGCGCCTCGGCCGCCCGGGCGAACGAACGGACCGACGGCCACGACGGGTGTCCGCCCTCGGCGTCGCTCGCCGCCGCCGGCAGGATCACGCCGATCTTCACGCGCGGAGTGTATGAAATGGGTCTTGATGTCCGGACCGCTGCGCGTGACCCGTTCGGTCGTCGTCCCCGAACGCGACCTCAGATGGCGGTTCAGCCGTTCGTCGGGCCCCGGCGGTCAGTCGGTGAACACGGCCGACTCGCGCGTGGAGCTCGGACTCGACGTCGCGACGACCACGGCGCTCGGGCCGGTGCAACGAGCCCGGGTGCTCGGCCGGCTCTCGAAGCGGCTCGTCGACGGCGTGCTCACGGTGAGCGCCTCCGAGCACCGCTCGCAGCTCCGCAACCGGGAGGCGGCACGAGAGCGGCTCGCCGCGATCCTCGCGGAGGCGCTCGCGCCGCCGCCGCCTCGGCGGCGCCCGACGAAGCCCAGGCGCGGCGCCGTCGAGCGCCGGCTGGCGGACAAGAAGCGGCGGTCGCGGACCAAGCAGCTCCGGAGGAACCAAGGGGACTGAACGGTCTCCTTGGTCGACGACTACTATCTCCGAACCGATGCCCGGTCCCTCGTACGACCCACTGACCGCGCTCGTGGTGGTCGACGTCCAGAACGACTTCGCCCACCCCGATGGCGGGCTCTACGTCAAGGGTGGCGAGGACGTCGTGCCGATCGTCAACGAGGCGATCGGCGAGGCGAGGGAGGCCGGCGCCACCGTCGTGTACACGGCCGACTGGCACCCGGGGTCGACCCCGCACTTCGCCAAGGACGGCGGGATCTGGCCGGTCCACTGCGTGATGGACACCTGGGGCGCCGAGTTCCACGAGGACCTCGTCGTCGACGGCCCGATCGTGCGCAAGGGTTCGAACGGCGAGGATGGCTACTCGGGGTTCTCCATGCGCGATCACGGCACGGGTGAGACCGCACCGACCGAGCTCGCGGGACTCCTCCGGGAGCGGGGGATCACGCACCTGGTCGTATGCGGACTCGCGACCGACTACTGCGTGAACGCGACCGCGCTGGACGGCATGAAGGAAGGCTTCAAGGTCCGCGTGCTGTGGAACGCGATCCGCGCGGTGGACCTCAACGAGGGCGACGGCGACCGCGCGATCGCCGAGGTCGAGGAGGCCGGCGGGGAGATCGTCCGGCCCTAGCGGTCCGGCTCCCTAGAGGTCCATCAACGCCTTGCGCTGTCCCCCGTCGAGCGGGATGTGCGCGCCGTTCAGGTAGCTCGCGCGGGGCGACGCCAGGAAGGCGACCAGGTTCGCGACCTCCTCCGGCTCGCAGATGCGGCCGAGCGGCAGGCTGCCGACCGCGAGGGCGTGCGCGGCCTCCTGGTCGATGCCCTTGTCGCGCGCGAACGCCTTCTCGAGCCCGTCCCACCGATCCGTGTTGACCGGCCCGGGGTTCACCGTGTTCACGCGGATCCCGAGCGGGCCGTACTGCTCGGCCAGCGACGACGCGAAGTTGATGTCGGCCGCGTTCGCGACGCCGGCCGTCATCTCCCAGTAGCTCGGCTTCAGGCCGTCGTTGCCGACGACCAGGACGATGCTGCCCTTCCCCGCCTCGCGCATGTGCGGCACGACGGCCCGGCAGGTGCGCACGTACCCCATGAACTTCAGGTTCAGGCTGCCGAACCAGTCGTCCTCGGTGAGGTTCTCGAGCAGGCCGCCCGGCGAGCTGCCGGCGCACGTCACGAGGACGTCGATGCGTCCGAAGCGCTCGATCGTCTGCGCGACCGTCAGCTCCACGTCCTCGACGACGCTCATGTCACCCTGCAGGGGCAGCACGTTGCCGCCGGTCTCCTGCGAGAGCTCGGCCGCCGTCCGCTGGAGCAGCTCGTCGTCGCGCGCGGTGATCGCGACCTCGCACCCCTCCTGCGCGAGCAGACGGGCGGTGGCCTTGCCGATGCCCTTGCTCGCCCCGGTGACGAACGCCACCGCGCCCCCCAGTCCGAGATCCATCACGCCCCCTCTCGCCGACCGACCCACCGACCGACCGTCGGCCGCGCCGGATGATAGGCCATCAGCGTTCCGGCACGGCCGGGTGCGGGAGCGCGGAGCCGGGCGGGCGCAGGATCTCAGCGGCCGCGAGGAGCGCGTCCTCGCCGTGCGTCGCCGCCATCAGCTGCACGCCGAGGGGGAGGCCGTCCGCGGAGGTCGCGAACGGGACCGCCAGGGCGGGGAGCCCGGCGACGTTGGCCGCCGTCGTGAACCAGGACGGTCCACCGCGGTCGACGTCCATCGTGGACCCGTCGCCGAGGTCGACCGCGCGAGCGCCGATCGTCGGCGCGACGTACGGCGTGGTCGCGGTGAGGAGCAGATCGACCTCCTCGAACGTCCGGGCGCACCAGCCGCGGATCGCCTCGGTGCGGGCGCGGGCCCCCGGGCGTTCGTCGCGGTGAGCTGCGCCCCATCCGAGCAGGGCGGCGGTGCCCGGCCCGAGCGCGGGGTTGCCGACCAGCTCCGCGTACCGCTCGGCGAACGACGGCCAGGCCATGCGGTTCCAGACGTGATGGACGTCGTCGAGTTCCGAGCCGTCGAGATCGCGCACCTCGACGCCGGCGACGCGGAACCGGTCGGCGGCCCGCTCGACCGCCGCGCGGATCTCGACGTGGCACCGCCCCCAGCGCCCGCCGCGGAGTAGGCCGACGACGGACGGGACGTCGGCGGTCTCGGGCCGGCCGCTCACGACGGGCCATGCCCGCCGGAGCTCGTCGAGCGAGCCGGCCAGCATGCCCGGGCAGTCCATCTCGGCGGCGAGCGGCATCATCCCCTCGGTCGAGATCGCGCCCGTCGTCGGCTTCAGGCCCCACGTCCCGCAGAAGGCGGCCGGGATCCGCGCGGAGCCGCCCGTGTCGGAGACCAGGCTGAACGGGACGATGCCCGCCGCGACCGCGATCGCCGAGCCGCCGCTCGAGCCCCCCGACATCCTCGTCGGATCCCACGGGTTGCGGGTCGGTCCGCACGAGGACTCGAGGTTGGTCACGCCGGCCGCGAGCTCGTGCTGGTTCGTCTTCCCGATCACGATCGCGCCCTCGCCACGCAGTCGAGCGACGAGGGCCGCGTCGCGTCCGGCGGGTCTGGGTGCGATCGCGGCGCAGCATCCGGTCGTGGGATGGCCGCGGACGTCGAACAGCTCCTTCACCGCGATCGGCACGCCCGCGAGCCGCCGTCCCGATCGGGGTCGTCGGCCTCGGCCCGAGCCTGGTCCGCGAAGACCTGGCTGAACGCGTTCGTGGACCCCTGCCAGGCTTCGATGCCGTCCAGCGCGTCGTCCACGGACCTGCGCGCGTCGCGCGTCACGCGTCCACCCCACGGCTCGCGAGGTCGCGCAGCCGCTGCCGGTCGAGCTTGCCCATCGCGTTCACGGGGAGCTCGTCGATCGCGATGATCCGCTTGGGGCACTTGTACGCGGCGAGCCGCGAGCGCGCGTACGCGATCAGGTCGTCCTCGCTCGGCGCGTGACCCGACGCGGCGACGACGAACGCGACGACCTCCTCGCCCCAGCGCTCGGAGGCGGCGCCCACCACCGCGGCCGCGCCGACCTCGGCGTGGGCCTCGAGAGCGAGCTCGACCTCCCGCGGGTAGACGTTCAGGCCGCCCGTGATGATGACCTCCTTGGCGCGACCGGTGATCGTCAGGGACCCCTCGAGAGGATCGACCCGGCCGATGTCGCCGGTCCGGAACCATCCACCCGGGTGGAACGCCGACGTGGTGTCCGCGTCGTCGGTGTACCCGGTGAAGACCTGCGGACCCCGGAACACGATCTCGCCGTCGGCGCCGGGTTCGACCGGCGTCCCGTCCGGATCCGCGATCGCCATCGAGACCCCGGGCAGCGGCAGCCCCACGCTCCCGGGACTGCCCCCCGTGTCGTAGGGGTTCGACGTGTCCAGACCGCTCTCGGTGGTGCCGTAGCGCTCGAGCGGTGGCCGACCCAGCAGCTCGGTCGCGCGTTCGAACAGGGAGGGGGACAGGGGCGCCGATCCCGAGATCGCGAGCCGGAGCGAGTCGAACGCGTCCGCATCGATCCCCTCGGACTCGACGACGCGTTGGTACATGGCCGGGACGGCGAAGAGCACGGTCGCGTGTTCATCCGCGACGCTGCCCGCGAGCCCGGCGGCGTCGAAGCGCGCGTGGAACACCGCCCGGGAGCCGGCGAGCAGGGTCGCGTGCACGCCGCCGAGCCCGTGCTGGTGCGAGAGCGGGAGCGCGTGGACGAGCACGTCGTCCGGTGTTCCACCGCCACGCGAGCATCGCGGCACGGATCGACGACAGCAGGTTCGCGTGCGAGAGCGGGACCCCTTTGGGACGTCCCGTGGTCCCCGAGGTGAACGCGAGCAGGGCGGTCGCGGACCCCGGCACCTCGACCGATCCGATGGGCTCACCCATCGCCTCGGCCTCGGTCAAGCTCGGACGATCGTCGCCGTCCAACCCCACGACCGGCCAGCGGTCGGCGGCGAGGGTGCGCAGGATCGACGCCGCGGGACCCGCGCCGAACGCGACCACGGGTGCGGCCTCCGTCGCGATCTCTCCCAGTTCGTGCTCGGTGAGCGTCGCCCCGACGGGCACGGCGGTCGCACCCGCCCGGAGCGTCGCCACGTACGCCACGACGAGGGCGAGCGAGTTCGGCGCGCAGAGCAGGACCCGGTCGCCGGGTTCGACCCCGCGGGCTCGCAGCCATCCCGCGACGCGGGCCGCCCGGTCGTCGAGCTGGCCGTGGGTGACCGTATCGCCGTCGATCGCGAGCGCCGGCGCATCGGCGCGCGCATCGACCGTCTCGTGGAACGCCGCCGCGAGCGACCCCGCGCTCAGCCCCCGGAGCAGCGCTTCGTCCGCGTCCCGCCCGAGATGCACGCGCCAGGCCGCGCGGGACGCGTGTTCGTCGGCGAGCGGGTCAGGCATCGTCGCGCGGGAACGCCGGGAGCGCACCCTCGGGGATGTCCCCGGACCACGCGGCCACGTTCTCCCGCCGTTCGCGGCGCAGGGCCTCGAGCAGGCCGGCCGTCTCGGACACCAGGCGCTTCACGCGTGTGACGGCCCCGCGGTCGAGGCCGGCGAGCTGCGTCGCGAGCTCGAGGGCCGCGGCGTCCGGATCGTCCGAGACGCGGTCGATCAGGCCGATCACCATCGCCTCGTCCGTCGAGACCGGCCGCATCGTGAGGCAGAGATCCATCGCCCGCCCGCGGCCGACGAGCGACCCCAGCCCCCACGCCCCGACGGCGAGCCCGTGGCCCGGACCGGCGAACCGGATCTGCGCCGCGGGTCCGGCGACCCGCAGGTCCGACGCGATCGCGAGCTGCGCGCCGCCGCCGACCGCGGGGCCGGCGATCGACGGCGACGATCGGCGCGGGGGAGGTCAGCATGCGTTCGTAGAGCTCGTAGAGGAGGTCGCTCACCGCGACACGATCCGCCGGCATGAGCGAGCGGTCGAGCCCGGCGCAGAACGCGTCGGGCCCGCTGCTGCCCACGATCACGACCGCCGCGTCCGGCGCCTCGAACGCCTCGAGCAGGGCCTCCGCGAGCTCGCGGTCGACGGCGTTGCGCTTGTCCGGCCGGTCCATCCGCAGGCGCAGCACGCCGGGAGCGGGCTCGTCGGTCCGCAGGACGCTCACCGCGGCTGCACGAGCTCGACGATGATGCCGCCGAACGGCTCGGGATCGAGGAAGGCGATGATCGTGTCTCCGGCGCCGGGTCGGGGGGCCGTCCCCGTCGGGCGAACGCCCTTGCCGGCGAGCTCGCGCAGCGCGGCCTCCAGGTCCTCGACCTCGAACGCCACGTGCTGGATGCCGGGGCCGTTGCCGGCGAGCCAGTCGGCGCTGAAGCCCTCCGAGGTGAGCGGCCGGATCAGCTCCACGAGGACCTCGCCGCAGGGCAGGAACGCGAGCTCGAGCTCGTCGCCGTACGGCTCGGTGTGGTCGAGCCTGAGTCCGAGCACGTCGCGGAACCCACCGATCGCGCGGTCGATGTCGGCGACGATGATCCCCAGGTGGTGGACGCGGCCGATGTTCATCCCTCGATCTCCGCGACCACGCGCGCCGGCGCGCCGTTCTCGCCCGCGATCTTGAGCGGGAAGGCGCTGACGGTGAACCCCTGCGCCGGCAGCTCGGGCAGGCGCATCAGGTTCTCGATCAGGAGCACGTCGGCGCCGAGGAGCACGACGTGGTTGGGGAAGGGCTTGCCGCGGTCGACGGCGAAGTCGAGCCCGATCGCCGACGGGCCGGCCGACGCGATCGCCTCGGCGGCGTCGAGCGCGAGGTAGGGGTTCCCCCCGTACAGCTGCGGGGTCTCGAACGCGCGATCGGTCCACCCGGTCGCGAGCATCACGATCGCCCCGCGGCAGGTGGCCCGCTCGAATCCGGCATCGACCAGCGCGTCCAGCCCGATCGCCGCGCCGGGTTCGGACGCGGTGAGGTCGAGGCGGACGCCGGGGCGGCGGAACCGGTCGATCGGGATCTCGTCGATCGCCGCGCCATCCGCGATGAAGTGGGACGGCGCGTCGATGTGGGTGGCCGTGTGCAGGCTGAGCGACATCACGGTGTTGCGGAGCCCGTCCCGCTCGAGCAGGTGCAGTGGGACGAACGTGGGTTCCGGGTGCCCGGGGACCGGCGGGGTCTTGGGGGACAACGGCATCGACAGATCCACGAGCATCGGCACGCCTCTCCGCGACGGAGACGCGACTGTACTATGGGCCCTCCCCGGAGTCCGGCTCGAGGAGACCAGGTGAAACCGGCGAGCTTCGCGTATCACCGCGCCGCTTCGGTGGGCGAAGCGCTCGAGCTCCTCGCTCGCGAGGGCGAGGACGCCAAGGTGATCGCCGGCGGGCAGAGCCTCGTGCCGCTCATGGCGTTCCGGCTGGCGCGGCCATCGGCGTTGATCGACATCACGCGCATCTCGGACCTGCGGTACGTGCGGCGCGACGGCGACGTCCTGCGGATCGGCGCGCTCGCGACGCACCGCGACGTCGAGACCAATGCGGAGCCCGGCGTGCTGGACGGGTACCGGATCCTCCCGCGTGCCGCCCGGTTCATCGGTCACTACCCGATCCGCACACGCGGCACGTTCGGCGGCAGCATCGCGCACGCGGACCCCACCTCCGAATGGTGCATGCTCGCGCTGCTGCTCGACGCCGAGGTCGTCGCGACCGGCACGCAGGGCTCGCGGGTCGTCGCCGCCTCCGACTTCTTCCGAGGTGTGTTCACGACGGCGCTCGGCGCCGACGAGGTGGTGACCGAGGTCCGGTTCACGGCGCCCGCGCCGCGGTCGGCGATCCACGAGTTCGCGAGGCGGCAGGGCGACTTCGCGATCGTGGCCGCCTCGGCCGCCGTCGAGATCGACGATGGGCTCGTGCGGTCGGCCCGGATCGCGCTCGCCGGGGTGGGGGACGCCCCGGTCCGGGCCACCGAGGCCGAGGCGCTGCTCGCGGGCGCGGTGCCCGGCGAGGACGCGTTCGCCGAGGCCGGGCGGGCCGCGGTCTCGGGTCTGCGACCGCCGTCCGACATCCACGGGAGCTCCGGGTACCGCACGGCGTTGGCCTCGACGCTGGTCGAGCGTGCGCTCGCGGACGCGGTGAACGCCGATGGCTGAGGAGGTGGTCGCCGCTCGGTGGTCCGGCACGCCGGTTCGCCGGGTGGAGGACCCGCGTCTGCTCACCGGGGCGTCGCGGTTCGTCGACGACCTGGCCCCTCGGGGACTCCTGCACGCGGCGTTCACCCGCTCGCCGTTCGCGTCGGCGCGGATCGGGCCGGTCGACGCCGCCCCCGCGCGGGCGGTCCCCGGCGTCGTCGAGATCCTCGCCGCGGGCGATCTCGAGCTCCCCGGCCTGCGTCCGATCCTCGAACGCGACGACTTCGTGGTGACGGAGATGCCGTTGCTGGCCCGCGAGGTCGTGCGGTTCGCGGGCGAGCCGGTGGCGATGGTGCTGGCCGCGTCGCGGTACGCGGCCGAGGACGGCGCCGAGGCCGTCGGCGTGGACTACGCCCCGGGTGACGCCGTCTCCTCGATCGAGGAGGCCACGGCCGAGGGCGCGCCCCTCGTCCACGCTCCGGCGAGGGGGAACCTGCTGCTGGACGCCGAGATCGTCGACCATGCGGAGCTGGATGCCGCCCTGGACGCGGCCGCCGTCGTGGTCGACGCGACGTTCACGAGCGGGCGGCTGACCGCGGCGCCCATCGAGACGCGCGCGTGCATGGCCGAGTGGGACGAACGCGAACGCCGGCTGATCGTGCACGTCTCGCACCAGATCCCGCACCTGGTCCGGACCACGATCGCCGACCTGCTCGGTCTGCCCGAACACGCGGTGCGGGTCGTCTCCCCCGACGTCGGCGGCGGGTTCGGCCTGAAGTGCGTGGTCGGGCGCGAGGAGGTCCTGGTCGCGGCCGCGGCCGCCCGGCTGCGTCGCCCGGTGAAGTGGATCGAGGACCGGCTCGAGAACCTGACCGCGAGCTTCCACGGTCACGAGCAGCGCCACGCCGTCCGCGCGGGGTTCGATGCGGACGGGGTCCTGCTCGGCCTCGATGCCGACATCGCGTGCGACGTGGGCGCGTACTCGTGCTACCCGTTCACCTGCGGCGTCGAGCCGCTGATGGCGGCGACCGAGCTTCCCGGCCCCTACCGGCTCTCGCGGTACCGCGCCCGTGCGAGGGCGGTGGCGACCAACAAGCCGCCGATCGCCCCGTACCGGGGCGTCTCGCGCCCGCAGATCACGTTCGTGATGGAACGCGTCATGGACATCGCGGCGCGGCGGCTCGGCATCGACGCGGTGCAGATCCGGACGCGCAACCTGATCGGGCCGGGCGAGTTCCCGTACCGGAGCGCCTCGGGTCTGCTGTACGACGAGGGCAGCTACCGCGAGTCGCTTCGGCGGTGCGCGGCCGAGCTCGGTCATGCGACATGGAGCGATCGGCAGCGCGAGGCGCGGGCCGACGGTCGGCTGATCGGCCTCGGCTTCTCCTGCTTCTGCGAACGGACCGCGTACGGGACGCCGGCGTTCGCGTCGCGGAAGATGGCGGTCACGCCCGGGTTCGAGAGCGCGCACCTGCGCATGGATGCCTCCGGCGGCGTGACCGTGGCCGTCGGCACGCTGTCCCACGGCCAGGGGCACGAGACCACGTTCGCGCAGATCGCGGCCGACGAGCTCGGCCTGCGCCCGCAGGACGTGCGGGTCGTCCAGGGCGACACGGACGCGACGCCGTTCGGGTGGGGGACGTTCGCGAGCCGCTCGATCGCGATCGGCGGGGGGGCGGTGAAGCGGGGCGGCGCGATGCTGGCCGAGCGGATCGCGCGGATCGGCGCCCACCTGCTCGAGGCCTCGCCCGAGGACGTCGAGCTCGCCGGCGGATCCGTCTCGGTCCGCGGGGCGCCCGGCCGGTCGGTCGCCGTCGCCGAGGTCGCGCGCGTCGCGCACCACGCCGCGCATCGGCTCCCGGCCGATGCGGAGCCCGGGCTGGAGGTCCGGGCGACGTTCGATCCGCCCGGCACGTTCTCGAACGCGACCCACGGCGTCGAGGTCGAGGTGGACCCCTCCACGGGTGCGGTCCGGATCCGCCGGTACGTCGTCGTCGAGGACTGCGGGTTCGTGATCAACCCGATGATCGTCGAGGGGCAGGTGCACGGCGGCGTCGCGCAGGGGGTGGCGGCGGCCCTGTACGAACGGCTCGCGTACGACGAGCACGCCCAGCCGCTGTCGGGCACGTTCGCCGACTACCTCGTCCCCACCGCCGCCGAGATCCCGCGCATCGAGATCCTGCACATCGAGACGCCGTCGGCGCATTCGGAGACCGGGGCGAAGGGGATGGGCGAGGGGGGCATGATCGGCGCACCGGCGGCGATCGCGAACGCGGTGTCCGACGCGCTCGCCCACCTCGGCGTGGAGGTCGACGAGGTGCCGATCACCCCGGAGCGGCTGCTCGGCGCGATCCGCTCCCGCGGCGCGGACGTCACGGTGGGAGGCACGCCGTGACCGAGCGGCACCGGGTCACCGTCACCGTCAACGGCAGCGCGCACGAGGTGGAGGTCGAGCCGCGCCGGACGCTCGTGGACGTGCTGCGCCACGACCTCGGCTATACGGGGACGCACGTCGGGTGCGAGCAGGGCGTGTGCGGTTCGTGCACGGTGCTGCTCGACGGCGAACCGGTTCGGTCGTGTCTGGTGTTCGGCGTCCAGGCCGACGGCGCCGACGTGCGGACGGTCGAGGGCCTCGGCGACCAGGAGCACCTGTCGCCGCTGCAGGAGCTCTTCTCCTCGAGCCACGCGCTCCAGTGCGGGTTCTGCACACCCGGGTTCCTGATGCTCGCGACCGCCTTCCTGCGCGACCACCCCTCGCCGTCGGACGAGGAGATCCGCGAGGCGATGGCGTCGAACCTGTGCCGGTGCACCGGCTACCAGAACATCTTGCGCGCCGTCCGACGGGCCGCCGATGCGCTCGCCGACCCGGCCTCCACGCCGTGACGTGGGCCGGGCGGCTGCTCCGGGTCGAGGACGCTCGCCTGCTGGCCGGCCAGGGCCGCTTCGTCGACGACGTCGACCTCCCCGGACAGCTGTGGATGCGCGTGGTCCGCTCGCAGGTCGCCCACGCCATCGTCCGCGACGTGGACACGAGCGCCGCACGCGCGGCGGAGGGCGTGCATTCGGTCGTCACGGCGGCCGACCTGCCCGAGGTCGGTCCGATCCCGGTCCGGGTCCAGGTCGCCGATCAGCCGCTCGAGCCGTACCTGCAGCCGGTCCTGGCGCGCGAGCGGGTGCGCTACGTGGGCGAACCCGTGGCCGTCGTGCTCGCCGGCGACCCCTACGCGGCGGAGGACGCGGCGGAGCTCGTCGCGATCGAGTACGAGCCGCTGCCGGCCGCGGTGGACCTCCGGGCGGCGCTCGACCCCGGCGCGCCCGCCCTGTTCGAGGGGTCCGGCAACCAGGCCGCCGAGCTCGAGATGGGGTACGGGGACGTCGAGGCCGCGTTCGCGCACGCGGCACACGTCACGCGGGCCGAGCTCACGATCGGGCGCCACTCCGGCGTGCCGCTCGAGACGCGGGGGCTCCTCGCCGCGACGCTCGACGGACGGCTCGAGATCTGGGGGACGACCAAGGTCCCGCACTTCAACCGCCAGGTGCTGGCCTCGATGCTGGGGATCCCCGAGGAGCGGATCCACCTGCACACCGCCGACGCGGGCGGGGGCTTCGGCGTGCGCGGGGAGTTCTACCCCGAGGACTACCTGGTCCCGTGGCTGGCTCGGCGCACGGACCGACCGGTCAAGTGGATCGAGGACCGTTCGGAGCACCTGGTGGCGACGAACCACTCGCGGCAGCAGATCCACCGGATCGAGGCCGCGTTCGATGCGGACCACCGCCTGCTCGCGATCGCCGACGAGGTCTGGCACGACACCGGCGCGTACATCCGGACGCACGGTGTGCTCGTGGCCGACCTCACGCTCAGCATGCTGCCCGGCCCGTACCGCGTCCCCGCCTACCGGGGCATCGCGCACGTCGTGCTCACCGACCGCACGCCGTGCGGGACCTACCGCGGGCCGGGTCGCTACGAGGGCACGTTCGCGCGGGAGCGGCTCCTGGACCTCGCCGCCCACGAACTGGGGGTCGATCCGCTCGAGCTGCGGCGGCGGAACCTCCTGTCGCAGCAGGAGCTCCCCCTGCGCCGAGGGCTCTCGGCCATCGGCACCGAGATGACGATCGACGCCGGCGACCCGAGGGACCTGCTCGAACGCACGATCGCCGGGTCCGGGTTCGAGCGCTGGCGAGCGGAATCGACCCGTCTGCGGGCGCAGGGTCGGTGGGTGGGGACGGGCGCCGCCGTCTTCATGGAGAAGAGCGGGCTCGGGCCGCTCGAGCACGCCGGCGTCGACCTGTTGCCGACCGGCGAGATCCGGGTGACGGCGGGGGCGACGTCGCTCGGCCAGGGCGTCGAGACCGTCCTCGCGACGATCGCCGCCGAACGGCTCGGGGTGGAGATCGAGGACATCACCGTGGTGCTGGGGGACACCGACCTCGTCCCCGAGGGCGTCGGATCGTGGGCGAGCCGGTCGACCGTCCTCGCCGGGAACGCGGTGGCCCTCGCCGCCGATCGTGTGGTCGAGCTCGCCCGGGAGGCCGCCGCCGAGACGCTCGAGGTCGACGCGGCGGACCTGCGCTCGTCCGGCGGTCGGTTCGCGCCGGCGGGGTCGCCGGAGCGAGCCGTCACCCTGGCCGAGCTCGCGAGGCGCTCGGGCCGTGGGCTCTCGGCGCGGGAGACGTTCGAGATCGACCGGATGACCTACCCGTACGGCGTCCATCTCGCGCAGGTCGAGGTCGATCCCGGCTCCGGCGGCGTCCGGATCCTGCGGTACTTCATCGGCTACGAGGTCGGCCGCGCCGTGATCCCGGCGCTGGTCGAGGGGCAGCTGGTCGGGGGCGCCGCGCAGGGGATCGCCGGGGCGCTCCTGGAGGAGTTCCGTTACGACGATGATGGGCAGCCGCTCGCGACGACGCTGGCCGACTACCTGGTGCCCACCGCGAGCGAGGTCCCGGCCATCGGCGTGTTGATCTCCGAGGACTGGCCGGCGCAGAGCAACGCGCTCGGTGTCCGCGGCGCGGGAGAGGGGGGGGCGACCGGCTGCGGCGCGGCGATCGCCTCGGCGGTGGACGACGCGATCGGCCGACCGGGGTCGGTACGGTCGCTCCCGATCACCCTCGGCGGCCTCCGGGGGCTGATCTGGTTGCCCGGGTCCTGAGCCGCCTCGGAGCTCCTCGGCTAGCGAGAGGTCGTCACGCGGAACCGCTGACCGCACGTCGTGCATTTCATCGAGGTCCGCGCGGCGGGTCCGGCGTGCGTGTAGGGCTGCGTCTTCGTCGAGCCGCAGAACGGGCAGACGGGACGCGCGGCGACGGGCCTCGGGGCGTCCCGCGTGACCCACGCGTCCTCGAGGTCGACCGAGCCGCCGGCCTCGACCAGGAGCGCCCGCGCGGCCTCGGCCTTCTCGAGCGTGGTCTTCGGGAGCGCGACGATCGGGAGGTGGGCGTCGTCGAGGTCGACCGACTTCGTGGAGATCAGGCCGAGGGCCTCGGCGATGTCGGCCTCGCGACCCGCGGACCATCCGGTCAGCAGGACGGTCGCACCTTTGATCTCGTCGTGACGGCGCGGTCGGTCGCCCATCGGCTCGGCTTCCTCCTTCGCGCCCGAACGACCGTCGGCAGTGTAGAGCACGCGTCGCCGGAGCACTCGATCGCGTATCGGGATCAGATCCCTTCTCGCGGTGGCGCGTCCGGCCGCAGGAGCGTGAGGAGCATCAGCGTCGGCTCGGTCGCGACGAGGGCGTGCGGCGTTCCGGTCCCCATGTGGAGCCAGAACCCGGGTATGGCGTCGAGCTCGTCGCCGTCGACCGTGAAGCGGAGCCTCCCGCGCAACACCTGGACGATGGCGGGGCGCGAGGCGCGGTGTTCGGTGAGTCCCTCGCCGGCGTCGAAGCCGAACACGGTCACGTCGAGATCCTCGTCCCGATGGATCACCTTGGAGACGACGGACCCGTCCTGGATGGCGACGGCGACCGCCGCGTCCGCGATGGCGTCGTACGACATGGCTCCTCCTTCGCGAGGCTCGACGTGTGCCATCATCCTGCGGAGACGCCTCCCATGACCGATACCGCGACGCTCGAGCGTGCACGCAAGGCCCTCGATGAACACGCCTGGCAGGAGGCGTACGAGGCGCTCGTATCCGTCGCCGATCGGGAGGACCTCTCCGCGGAGGACCTCGAACGGCTCGCGGAGGCGGCCTGGTGGAGCGCGCATCCGACGGAGAGCATCGAGGCGTTCGAGCGTGCCTACGCCGCGTTCACGGCGGCGGGCGAGCCGCGGCATGCCGCCCGCGTGGCGCTCCGGCTCGCGATGGAGTACGCGGACCGGCTGGATTCGGCGCTGTGGAACGGCTGGCTCCAGCGCGCGTCCCGGCTGCTCGCCGACCGATCGGAGAGTTTCGAGCAGGGATGGCTCGAGCTCTGCCTCGTGCGGGCGAGCTTCGAACGGGGCGAGATGGAGGAGGGGGAGCGGCACGCGATCGCGGCCCGTGAGATCGGCACGCGGCTCGGCGATCCGGACCTCGAGGCGTTCGGGCTGGCCCTGCAGGGCGCGATCTTGGTCATGCACGCCCAGATCGAGGAGGGGCTGTCCCTGGTCGACGAGGCGACGCTGGCGGCCGTCGGCGGCGAGCTGAAGCCGTACATCGCCGGGAACATCTACTGCCTCACGATCGGGATCTGTCGCAGCGTCGCCGACTACCGGCGGGCGGCGGAGTGGACCGAGGCGGCCACGCGTTGGTGCGAACGCGAGGCGATCACGGGGTTCCCGGGCGTCTGCCGCGTGAACCGCGCCGAGATCATGCGGCTCCGCGGTGCGTACGCGGAAGCCGAGGAGGAGGCCAGCAGGGCGCTCAGCGAGCTCGAGGCGTTCGGCCGGGCTCCACAGGCGGGGGCGGGCGCCTACGAGCTCGGCGAGGTGCGGCTCCACCGCGGGGACCTCGACGGCGCCGAGGAGGCGTTCGAGCGGGCCCACCAGCTCGGGCACGAGCCACAACCGGGGATGGCGCTGCTGCGTCTCGGCCGCGGACAGATCGATGCCGCCCGCGCCTCGATCGCCACGGCGCTGGAGGACACGATGATCCCGGTCGACCGGGCGCGCCTGTTGCCGGCACGGGTGGAGATCGCCCTGTCGGCCTACGACGTCGCCGACGCGCGCGAGGCGGCGGAGGAGCTCGCCGAGGCCGCGTCGGCGATCGACGCGCCGATGCTGCACGCGGCGGCGCATCAGGCGCTCGGCGCCGTGCTCACCTACGAGGAGAACGCCGCTGCCGCGATCGCCGAGCTCCGCAAGGCCGTCCGTCGCTGGGCCGAGGCGGACGCGCCGTTCGAGGCCGCGCAGGCGCGTCGCTGGCTCGCGGTGGCCTACCGCGCGGGCGGCGACGAGGCGTCGGCGCTGCTCGAGCTCCGGACCGCCAGGGCCGCGTTCGAGCGCCTCGGCGCACTCCGGGAGGTCGAACGGTGCGACGCGATGATCGACGCCGGCGACGAGCGGGAGGTCGGACGCCGGGTGTCACGCACGTTCATGTTCACGGACATCGTGGGCTCGACGGATCTGATCCAGACGATCGGCGACGAGGCGTGGGAGGACATCCTTCGCTGGCACGACGACACGCTCCGGACCCAGATCGGTTCCCATCACGGCGAGGTCGTGCACACGACGGGCGACGGCTTCTTCGCGTCGTTCGCGGGCGCGGCCGCGGCGGCGAGCTGCGCGGTGGCGATCCAACGACGGCTGGCCGAGCATCGGCGCAAGCACGGGTTCGCGCCGCAGGTCCGGATCGGGCTGCATTCGGCCGAGGCGACGATGATCGCCGACGACTACGCGGGCCTCGGCGTGCACGAGGCGGCGCGCGTCGGGGCGATCGCGGACGGAGGCGAGATCGTGGCGACGGTCTCGTCGGTCGAAGGCGCGACGATCCCGTTCGAGGTGGGCGACGAGCGCGAGGTGTCGCTCAAGGGCCTCTCGGGACCGGTGCGGGTGGTTACGATCGAGTGGCGGGGCGAGCCCTAGGGACGCGAGGCCGCCTCCACATCGCGAGCTCCACCAGAGCTCGGGCGAGCCCCGACGAGCGGGGGTCGCGAGCCTTCCGGGAGGCGCTCCTCGCGGTCCGGCGCCCACCGAGCATGTCGTCGATCTTGACCCAGTAGTGGTCGCCGGAGCTCACACCACCGTTGTCGGTCCTTCCTCCCTATCCCTTGAATCGCCCGGCGCGATCGGCATCAGCCCACGGGCTCGAGCGCGATCACGGGGATCACCCGGTCGGTCTTGCGCTTGTACTCGGCGAACGCGGGGCGGCGGTCGACCTGTCGCTCGTAGAGCTCGTCCGCTTCGGGACCGGTGACCGAGACGGCTCGGACCGGCACCGTCCTGATCCCGTCCTCGGCGCCCACCTCGACCGAGGGCTCGAGGTCGGCGAGGACGTTGCGTACCCAGTGGGGGTCGGTCGGCGCGCCGCCCATCGTGCCGAAGACCACGAACCGGTCTCCGTCGGGCAGGTACACCAACGGCTTCACGCGGGGGAGCCCGCTCTTCACGCCCGTGGTGTGCAGCAGGAGCATCGTCGAGCCCTCGAAGTAGCCGCCCACCTTCCCACCGTGGGCTCGGAACTCCTCGATGATGCGGCTGTTCCTGTCGGACATCGCGACCCCGGCTACTCGACCGGCGACCTCGGCAGGAGGTTGACGCTCATCGCCACCGCCTCGGCGACGTCGACGACCTTGCGGTTGGACCGGCGGGCCTCGTCGCGCAGCATCTCGAACGCGCGCTGCTCGTCGAGCGCGTGCCGCTCCATCAGGATGCCCTTGGCCCGCTCGGTGATCGCTCTGCGCGCGAAGGCGCCCTCCAGGCCCTGGTACTCGGCGAACCGGGACAGCACGACGTCGAGCGAGCTCTGCAGCGCCGAGGCGTCTCGCCCGAGCGTGATGTACGCGAAGATCCCTCGCTTGGCGGCGGCGCGGATGAACGCCTCGTCCTCCACATCCAAGATCGCGATCACCGGGCACGCCGCCTGCGTGACGGTGCGGCCGATGAGCTCGAGCGCCCGTTCGGTGCTCTCGCCCACGATGACGATCGCGGCATCGGGGTGCACGGAGGCCGAGGCCTCGGCGACCTCGCCGATGGTGGTCCGCCCCACCACCTCGTGACCGAGTCCGGTCACGGTTCGCATGACCTCGTCGAGCCGGTGGCCCTCCCCGTCCGAGACGAGGATCCGGAGCGGGTCGAGGCCCCCTTCATCGTTCCTGGCGGCCTTCTCCAACCCCCGGAGCCTAACCCAGCGCGGTTCGTGCCTGCCAGCAGATCCGGACGTTGCCTTCTCGCACGGGCGGGGCGTACCTTGGAGGTGCGACCCGAGAGCTCGGCCGCGTTGCGCCGCGTTTGGGCGCTCACCGGAGCCCAGAGCCACGCTCCCCAGACGGAGGTCACACCTCCGAGAAACGGGAGTCGGGATCGACAACCTGAAGATCCTCGAGTTCGCGCCGCCGCCCGCGCGATCGCGGAGCGGGTGAGCGCATGACCGGGTGGCGGGACCAAGAGGTCCGAACCGAGTCGCGCTCGCGCGACCGCAACGAGTGGATCGTCGAGACGCGGGGTGCCGTCGCGTTCGAGCACGAGGCGATCGAGTTGTACGTGTGCGAGTGCAGCGACCCGGCCTGCCTGGCGCGGATCGGTCTGACGGGTCCCGAGTACGAAGCCGTGCGCGGATACCCGACGCGGTTCGCGATCGCGACCGACCACGAGAACCCCGAGGTCGATCAGCTGGTGTCCGAGGGTAGCCGCTTCACCGTGGTGGAGAAGATCGCCGGGGACCCGGCACGGATCGCGCGCGAGACCGACCGACGTCACCACGACGCGGAGTAGGCCCATCAACCGTCCCGTGACGGATCCTTCCACGAACGTGCTGATCGGAACGAGCGCCGGCGTGTTCGAGCTGACCGCAGGGGGCACGAGGCCGGCCCCGGCGTTCGGTGCACGAGAAGCCACCGCCATGGTCACCGACGACCGACAGGTCTGGGCGGTCGTGGGCCGCCGCACGATCGTCCGTCGCGGGCTGGACGGGCCATGGAGCGACGTTGCACGCAGCGAGGATCTCGACATCGAGTGCCTGCTCCCGACGCCCGGCGGTCTGGTCGCCGGCACGGACGAGGCCCATCTGCTGCGTCTCGTCGGGGACCACCGCTCGCTCGAGCCCGTCTCCTCCTTCGACGCGGTCGAAGGGAGAGAGGGCTGGTACACGCCGTGGGGCGGTCCAGCCGCGGTCCGGTCCATCGCCCGGGATCTGGCCGGACGGATCCACGTGAACGTCCACGTGGGCGGGATCCCACGCTCGACGGACGACGGCCGAACGTGGGAAGCGACGATCGACATCGACGCGGACGTCCACCAGGTCGTCGCCCATCCGAGGCATCCGGACGTCGTGCTGGCGGCGGGCGCCGTCGGGCTCGCGATCAGCGAGGACGGCGGATCCTCTTGGAGGATCGAGCAGGACGGCCTGCACTCGACCTACGCGAGGGCGGTCGCCGTCGCGGGCGATCACGTCCTGCTCTCCGCGTCGAACGGTCCCCGCGGCGGCGACGCTGCCGTCTACCGGACCACGCTCGGACCGGATGCCCGTCTGCAGAAGTGCACCGACGGGCTGCCCGAGTGGTTCGAGGGGAACATCGACTCCGGCTGGCTCGGCGCGCGCGGCTCCGTTGCGGCGTTCGGCACCGGCGACGGCCGGGTCTTCATCTCGGACGACGAGGGCGCGCGCTGGCGGGTCGCCGCGGAGGGCCTGCCGTCGATCCGCGCGCTCTGCGTCGTCTGAGCTCGCGAGCCGGCCGCTCGCTCACGCGCTGGGGACGAACCCGAACACCGTCCCCTGCGCTCCCGAGCCGTGCACGTTGCGCGGGCTCCCCAGCACGACCCACGCGCCGACGGGCGGCAGCGCGTCGAGGTTCGTCATGTTCTCGATCGTGAGCCGGTGCTTGCGGAGCGTGAGCCATGTGGGCATGAACGCCGCGTCCGACGACGGGTCGGGTCCGAACGTGTCCGTCCCGAGCGCACCGGTCTTCGCCAGCACCCCGGTGCCGATCAGCCACCGGACCGCGTTCCGGGAGAACCCCGGCTGGTGCTCGCCCGAGATCCCGCTCCCGCAGTTGAAGTAGTTCGGCTCGCCGTCCCGGTCGCCTCTGCCCCAGAAGTCCGAGCATCCGGTCAGCAGCAGGACGGCGGCGCCGGAGGGCATCTGGCCGAACTCGTCCTCCCAGGCCTTCAGCTCGGCGATCGTGACGAGGTGGTCGGGGTCGTTCGCGACCTCGTCCCGGACGTCGACCACGACCGCCGGCAGGATCAGGTCGGACGGAGAGAGGTCGTCCATGCACAGGGCGCCGTGGTGGAAGTGGCACGGCGCGCTGTAGTGCGTGCCGGTGTGCGCGCCCTCGCGCACGAGCTCCAGGTAGAAGCCGTCGTGCGCGACCGTGAACACCGTGCGGATCGAAAAGGCCGGGTCGCCCGGGAACAGCGGCGTCCTCGCCGGGTCGTTCACGTGGCTGAGGAACACGGCCTCGCCGAACGCGGGCAGCGAGACGGGCGCGCGCTCGGCGCTCGAGGCGTGCTCCCGCAGCGCGGCGGAGGTGGCTGCCCCACCGACGAACAACGCCAGCCCCGAGACCAGCGCCAGCACCTTCCGGACGGTCGACGACATCGCGGCCTCCTTCGCTCGCCGAATGGGCGGACGCTATCGCCGGCGGCGCGGTCGCGCGAGTCGTGGGTACGGACCGGGCCTCGCCGGGGCGGGCTCAGCCCTCGGCGTCGGCGCCCGACTCGACGATGTGGTCGGGCGTGTGGTGCGCGGCAGGGATCGTGCCGAGCTTGCCGGCCTGGTAGTCCTCGAACGCCTGCAGCAGCTCGGCCTTCGTGTTCATCACGAACGGGCCGTACCAGGCGACCGGCTCCCCGATGGGGCGGCCGCCGAGCAGGAGCACCTCGAGCTGGGGCGAGCGCGATTCCTGACCCGTCGACGCCGCCAGGCGAAGCGCGTCCCCCGGCCCGAACACCACTAGCCGGCCGGTCGAGATGCCGAGCTTCTCGACGCCGGCGGAGCCGGCGCCCGCGAGCACGTACGCGAGCGCGTTGAAGTCCTCGCGCCAGGGGAGCTCGAGCTCCGCGCCGGGCGCGAGCGTCGCGTGGAGCATCGTCATCGGCGTGTAGGTCTGGCCGGGCCCAGGGTGGCCGGCGACCTCGCCGGCGATCACGCGCACGAGCGCGCCCGCATCGGGCGACGCGAGGAGCGAGACCTCGGTCGCGCGTAGGTCCTGGTACCGGGGCGGCGCCCACTTCTCGGCCTTCGGCAGGTTCACCCAGAGCTGGATCCCGTGGAACAGGCCGCCCGAGACCACAAGGTGCTCCGGCGGGCGCTCGATGTGCAGGATGCCGGCGCCGGCCGTCATCCACTGGGTGTCGCCGTTGGTGATCGTCCCACCCCCGCCGTTCGAGTCCTGGTGCTCGAAGATCCCGTCGATGATGTAGGTCACGGTCTCGAACCCGCGGTGCGGGTGCCACGGGGTGCCCTTCGGCTCACCGGGCGCGTACTCCACCTCGCCCATCTGGTCCATGTGGACGAACGGGTCGAGGTCGGAGAGGTCGACGCCGGCGAACGCGCGGCGGACCGGGAACCCCTCGCCCTCGAGGCCGCTCGGCGCGGCGCTCACGCCCCGGACGCGGCGGAACCGCGCGCCCTCCCCGACGGGAGGCACGCGGTCCAGCTTGGTCGGGTCCTCGACGGTGATCGCGGGCATCGCTCTGCCTGGAACCTACCGGTTGCCCTGGCTATTCCGCAGCCGCCGTCCGACGACGCCAGACGCGGAACGCCCCCGGCTTCCGCCGGGGGCGTTCCCTCCACACGGATCAGAGGTTCTCGTGGAGCTGATCAGGCAGCTGGCGGCTCGACGACCGGCTGCACGTGGAACCTGCGTGCGACGCTCGGGATCGCCAGGCTGGCGAGCACCACGCCGAGGCCGCCGACCGCGAATCCGAGGACCGCGATCGCGAGGCCGAGGCCGATGACCAGGTCCGCGATGTTGAAGGCCATCACGGAGGTGTACAGGCTGGTGCGGAGGGTCGATGCCTGGAACATGACGTCACGGATCGGGTTGGCAACGGGCTGGCCCTGGTCGTTCTTCAGCGCGAGGGCCTCGTCGCTCGTGTCCCCGCCGTCGGGGGTCATGTAGCGCCCGAGCTCCGCGTAGGAGCGGTCACCGGTGATCTCACGCGAGTGGACGTCGATGATGTCGGCCATCGCCCTGGCCGTCGTGGCGTCCGTGACCTGGACGTTCGGGATCGAGGCGTCCTCGGGTGTGACGATGTTCTGGCGGAGCAGTTCGGCCTTGACCTGATCGCGGGCGTCGAAGCCCCGGACGACCGTGTACGAGCCGCCCACCAGGAACGCAAGGCCGATGACCATGAGGATGACCGGGAAGGCCTTCTTCATGACCCTCGCCTCCTTTCTGTCTGTGTGCGGCCCGTTTCGTCCGCACCGCGTTGTCGCATACCTTCGGCCATCTCGGCGTCCTGGCCAGGGGTCGTCCGGCACGTTCCGGTTGGGCCGATGGGCCTCGGTTCCGGGACCCTTGGTCCCAGGCATCTCCGGGCAGGGTGGCCGAGCAGCCTCGTGCGTGGAGCGCGGACCCGTGCCTGGCCGATCCGCGCCCGAGCCGGACGGACGCCTCGACCGGGCCTCGGGGGCGATCGGTCCGCTACCCGACCCTCATCGAGAGGGCGTCGTCCTCCACCTCGATCTCGAGCCCCGACCCGCCGGCCAGGGCGAACACGACGCGCTGCACGATGGCCGGGGCGTTGCGGAGCCGGACCTGTTTGCAGCTCTTCGCGATCTTGGTGACGGCGCGGTGGGCACCCACGTCGAAGAAGGTCGCCTCCGCGAGATCGATCGTCACCGTGCCTACGCTCCCACGACACGCGGTCGCCAACAGGGTCGCCGTTCCCCGGTCGAGCTCGCCCGAAACCTGCAGCACGTCGCCGTCGCGACGGACGCGCAGCGGGGCCGACGCCGGGAAGCCCGTCGAGCTCGCGGCCACCGACAGCGGGTGGGCTCGCTCCGCGCGTTCGATGACGTGGGGCGGGAACCGGTCCTGCGCGAACTGGCACAGCAGGACCGTGTCGCCTCGCTGGAGGACGCCGAGCTCGTGCGCAACGTCCTCGAGCTCCCACCAGGCGTCGACGCCGTGGACCTGGCCGAGGCTCCAGCCGCCCTCCACGAACACGTGGGCGCCGGCGAAGCCATCGTTCATCGCGGCGTCCACGGCCGCCTCGAGCGCGCGGACGTACATCTCGGGCTTGAAGGTGTCGCCGGGGGCGAGGACCGGTGCCGCCTCGACCACGATCAGGGCGCCCGGGTGGCCGGGCCGGGGGATCCCCAGCCGCGAGACGTCGTCGGTCGGTCCCTCCGACAGGTACAGGGCCCGAGCCCCCTCGAGCTCGGCGTGCCGCACGAACGAGCGGGCCAGCCAGGCGAGGTCGGCGTCCGAGCGGGTGAGCGCGCACCCGTGGTCGCCGCCTCGGAGGGCGGCGGGCGAGGCGAACGCCTGGATCACCGGACGAGGATAGGCGCTGCGTCGAGATCTCGCGAACGGCTCCCCGTCAGCCGCCGAGCACGGCATCGGCACGAAGGTCCCGGAACAGCGCCCGGGCCCGCTCGCCGAGCACCACCGCGCTCAGGCCGCCGATCGTGGTGCCGCTCCCGCTCGCCACCTCGTTCCGGGTGCGTCCCGGCTCGAACCCCGGCGCGGCCAGCAGGAGCTCGAAGATCTGGCCGAGCGACAGGTCGGTCTGCAGGAAGCGGCCACCGGCCAGCACCCACGGCAGGAGGGCGTCGAGTCGTCCCTTCGCCACCTGCTCGCGGAGCGTCGCGAGCGCCGCGATCATCAGCCGGCCCTGGTTCAGCGAGCGGCTGAAGTCGCCGGCCGGGACGTCGTGCCGCGCCCGTGAGAACGCCAGCGCCTCGTCGCGGTTCAGGTGCTCGGGGCCACGGCCGAAGTGCGCCCCGGCCGCCGAGTCGTCGATCGGGTACGGGACCTCGATGTCGATCCCGCCGACCGCGTGGATGAGCCGTTCGAACCCCACGAACCCCGTGAGGACGAACGCGTCGATGTGGATGCCCGAGACCTGCTCGACGGTGCGCTCGAGCAGATCGGGTCCGCCGCGGACCAACGCCGAGTTGATCTTGTTCGTCCCCCAGCCGGGGATAGGAACCCATGAGTCCCGCGGGATCCCGAGGACCGAGACGCGCCGCAGGCGCGGGTTCACGCCGACGATGTGGATCGAGTCGGCGCGCGCGTTCAGCGCCGAGCGCCCGGGGCGTGCGTCGCTCCCGATCACCAGCACGAACAGCGGATCGTTCGACGGCAGCCCGGGCGCGAACGCGGCCCGCGACGTGTCCGGCTCCATCTGGGCGGCACGAGGCACCCTGCCCTGCACGTCGTAGGAGACGATCCGCCAGTCACCGTTCAGCTTGCGGAGCACGAAATCTCCCCGCTGCCGGATCGGTGCGTGCGCGTCCCCGGACACGGCGGATGCGGCGAACTCGGTCGCGGCGAACGCGGCGAGCGGGTTGCCGTTCGCGTCGGCGAGGAACGTGAGGTCCAGGGTGGAGCGCTGGGGCGCCACCTCGTCCACCTCGGCTCGGACGGGGCCGAGCGTGAGGCGCCCGAGGTCGCGCTCGGCCTGCGCGCGCGCCTCGCGGGAGAAGTGGGCGAACAGCGCGGGCCGGTCCAGCGTCGGCGTGAGGAACGCGGTCTCGTACAGGTCCTCGAGGTCTCTGCGGATGGCCTCGGCGGGTCCGGCGACGTCGGCGGGCCGGACCACGCCGTCCGCTGTCTTGCCCGAGACGCGGACCAGCCGCATCCTGAGCTCCGGTGCGTCGGGGACGGGCGAGCCCGAAGGGCTCGCGCTGGCAGCCGGGACCTGCTCGCCGTCGCCCGTGCACGACGAGATCGCGAGCGAGAGCACGACGAACGCGATCACGGTGGCCGCTCCCGGTGTGCGCATGCGACCGCACAGGGTACGACCACCGGCGACCGATGCTGGCCGGGCCTTGGGGTCTCGTCGCTAGACGCGCCGTTCGCAGCCCCGAACGGTGTCCCCGGCGTCCGCAAAGCAGACGTCCCTGCCGGGACCACCCCTGAGGATGTCGTTGCCTCCGCCCGTGCCGTCCAAGAGGTCGGATCCGACCCCTCCCGAGAGCGTGTCATTCCCCGGGCCGCCGATCAGCGTGTCGCCTGCAGCGCCACCTCTGAGATCGTCGCCGCCGGTACCACCCATCAACAGGTCACGGCCACCCTCGCCGAGCAGAACGTCGTCACCGCCCCTACCGGCCACCCGATCGTTGCCTCCGCGGGCGCAGAGCACATCTGGACCGTCCGTCGCGCGCATGTCGTTCGCGCGATCGTCACCGATCCTCGTGCAGGTGGGCTGCGCCCCCGCCGGCACGAACCAAGCGGTGGAGAATAGGAGCATCGAGGCCATCACCATGACCGTACGTTTCATCCCGACCCCTCCCCTTCCAAACAGGTCACCTGGCGCTTGCCCGCGATCGGCTGCGCGGGAACGGCTGGGACGGATTCTGCCCGAAGGTCGTGGCGGTGTCCCTGCTGGGGATGCTGTAGACCG
The DNA here is from genome assembly GCA_963706005.1 of uncultured Actinomycetes bacterium. Taxonomy (GTDB): domain Bacteria; phylum Actinomycetota; class UBA4738; order UBA4738; family HRBIN12; genus DASSJM01. The sequence goes on along the minus strand of CAVPLL010000003.1, from coordinate 104,023 downwards.
TCCAGCGGAACCGCGACGGCTCCTCGTCGGTCTCCTCAGACGGTGATCTCGACGCCCTCCGCCGCGGCGGCGCAGCGCCCGCCGTCGACCCCCCAACGGGCGACGACGTCGTCGCGCATCTCGTCGAGCTGGTCGTCCGAGTGCATCGGATCGTGGTGGAACAGCAGCAGCCGGTCGACCTCGGTCTTCTCGGCGAACCGCGCGACCTGCTCGGTCGTCGAATGGCCCCATCCGAGGCGGTGCTCGTACTCCTGCGGCGTGTACTGGCAGTCGTGGATCAGCAGGTCGGCCCGGTACGCGATCGCGAAACCCGAGATCCATTCGGACGGGTCGCTCTCGAGGTCGGCTCCCAGGGCGGGTTCGTGGTCGGTGAGGTAGGCGAGCGTCCGGCCCTTGGACTCGATGCGGTAGCCGACCGTCGGGCCGGGGTGGATGATCGCGTTCGAGGAGAAGCGCGCGCCGTCGATCTGCCACTCCGACTCGGACGCGTCGTGGTACTCGATCCTCGCCGGCACCTCGGAGAGGTGGACGGGGAACAGCGGCGGGGAGAAGTACGTCGCGATCCGCTCCTCGAGCGAGGCGATCGGCGACGCGGGGCCCCAGATGTGCAGCTCGGTCTCCTTCCGCCAGATCGGTTCGAACATGGTGAGGCCCTCGAGATGGTCCACGTGCAGGTGGGTGAGCAGGAGGAACATCCGTTCGGCGCCCTCATGAACCAGCTGAACGCCGAGCTCCCGGATCCCCGTACCGGCGTCCAGGATCACCACGTCGCATCCGGGCGGGCGGAGCTCGATGCACGACGTGTTCCCGCCGTAGCGGGTCGTGTCGCCGCCCGGAGATGCGATCGAGCCGCGGCTGCCCCAGATCTTCGCTCGCACCTAGCGGTCCTCCGGACGCTCCCAGAAGAGCGCGACGGCGCCGACGAAATCCTCGGTGTGGGCGTACAGCGGAAGCGCGGCGATCTCGATCCGGCGGTCGACACCGTCGCCGCCGAGGATCGTCACGACCCCGTGCGCAGGCTCGCGTTTGAGCATCGTGATGCCGAGCGGCAGGGATTCGAGCGGGACCGTCCGCCCGTCGCCGTCGCGGGGCCGGTACACGGTCGACCACTCCTCGGGGCGCATCCCGGCGCCCTCGATGAACCGCTGCCCGAGCAACAGCTCGGCGGCCTCGTTGTAGTAGATGACGGTGCCCTCGGCGTCGACCAGGAAGACGGCGGTCGCGAGCTGCGCGGCGAAGCTCCGCGCCAAGATCAGCACGAGGTTGTGCTGCTGCGGGGCCCGGTCCACGAGGCAGGAGCCTAGTACGAAGGTCCGGGGTCCGTCGGTCCCGCGTCAGGCCCCCGAAAGACCGATGCGCGGCGCGTCGAGGGCGCGTACCCTCGGTGAACCATGGAAATGCTCAGGTCGATGCTCGGGCGACTCTTCGTTCCCCTCGACGAGGAACGGGGATCGGTGGCGACCGAGTACGGCCTGACGCTCATGCTGATCGCGCTGGCGATCATCCTGGCGGCCACCGCCTTCGGGATCGCGGTCTCGGGCCTGTTCGACCAGGGGACCGCCGGGTTCCCGGCCGGCTCGTAGACGCTCGGCGCCGCCCTCGCCACCCACTTCCTCCTCATCGCGCTCCGGCGTATCCTGAACGCCGAGATTGAACGGCTGTTCAAACCATCGCGGAGGGTGAGGTCATGCGTACGGAGCGCACCACCGACTTCTGGCTCCAACCTGCCGAGCAGGACTGGCGTCCGCGCCCGACCCTGGCGGGGCGCGACCACACGAGCCTCGAGGTCTGGGACGAGGAACGCGAGCGGATCTGGTGGGGGGACTGGGTGGCGTTCGGCCGGTCCGAGGAGGTCGCCGGCCCGGGCGACTACGTCGTGCGCGACGTGGCGGGGGAGTCGGTCTTCGTGGTCCGGAGCGCCGAGGGGCGGGTGAACGGCTTCTACAACGTGTGCTCGCACCGCGGGACGAAGTTCCTCGACGACGACGACCGCGGGAACCGTCGCAAGGCGTTCACGTGCCCGTACCACGCGTGGACGTACGACCTGGACGGCTGCCTGATCGGCACGCCGAACGTGCAGGAGGACGAGTTCTTCGACCGCTCGTCCTACCCGCTGCACCCGATCGCGGCGGACGAGTACGCGGGGTTCGTGTTCGTGAACCTGGCCGACCGACCTCGCCCGCTGATGGAGTCCCTCACGCAAGGGACGGAGACGATGACCGCGTTCGAGCGGTTCGCGATGCAGGACCTGCGGATCGGCGTCCGGATCGTCTACGAGGTCGAGGCGAACTGGAAGATCATCGTCGAGAACTACAACGAGTGCCTGCACTGCCCGACGGTGCATCCCGAGCTCGTCAAGGTCGTCCCCTTGTTCCGGTTCGGCGAGGTCTGGGACGACGAGGCGCGCGACGGTGGCAACGACATGGTCGAGGGGGCGACCTCGTTCACGATCTCCGGGCGCTCCGAGCTCCCGAAGCTCCCCGGCCTGCTCGCCGAGGACCTCGGACGCTACTACGGCTCGTACCAGTTCCCGAACCTGATGCTGAACCTGCATCCGGACTGCGTCATGTACTACATCGGCTATCCGAAGGGACCGTCCCACACGACGGTCGTCTCGGAATACCTGTTCCCTCCGGACGTGATCGCCGACCCGGAGCGCTTCAAGCCCGAGCCGGTGGTCGAGCTGTGGGATCTGATCTCGAAGCAGGACTGGGAGGTCTGTCGGCGGGCGCAGACGGGCGTCGGCTCGCGCGCGTTCACGACGGGCGTCTACCCGCGGCAGGATCGGTTCCTGTACTCGTTCAACGAGGACTACCGGGTCCGGATGGGTCGGGAGCCGCTCGGCTAGCCGCGGCCCGCGGCGTCGCGCTCGGCCAGCGTCGAAACGGTTTCGCATCCCACGCGGGCCAGCCGCTCGATCAGCTCCTCGCCGACGTCGAAGGTCGCCTGCGGGTCGAACTCGCCGGACCCCGTCTTCTCGAGCGCGTCGTCGGAGACGAGCGCCACGGCGCCGGCGCGCAGTCCCCAGATCCTCGCGAGGAGGAGCAGCACGCCCGTCTCCATCTCGACGGCGAGGGCGTTCGTTCGCCGGACGTCGTCCCAGCGCTCGCGCCACGCCGACTGCTCGTACCCGCCGAACGCCGAGCCGGGTTCCGGCACGTAGAACAGGTCGGTCGAGAACGTCGTCCCGACGTGGTGCGGGATGCCGAGGCCGGACGAGGCGGCGATCGCGGCGCCCACCACCTCGTGGTGCGCCGCGGCCGGGAACCCGAGGGGCGCGTACAGCTCCGAGGCGCCGTCGGCCCGGATCGCCGAGTCGAAGATCGCGATGTCGCCCACGCCGGCACGGTCCTGCACCGACCCGCACGTCCCCAACCGTACGAACGTCGTCGCGCCCACCCGCGCGAGCTCCTCGAGCGCGATCGCGGTCGACGGCGAGCCGATCCCCGTCGACGTGCACGAGATCGGCACGCCCCGGTAGGTGCCCGTGAACGTGACGTACTCACGGTTGCTCGCGACGTGGCGGGCGTCGTCCCAGAGCGAGGCGACGACCTCGACCCGCCCGGGGTCGCCGGGCAGGAGCACGGACGGGGCCACGTCGCCCGGTGAGAGCCGGACGTGGTACTGCAGGCTCACGTCGGGGCGTTCCGTTCGCCGGCGCCGGCGTCGCGTTCAGCCACGATCCGCACGATCTCCGATCCCATGCGCGCGAGCCGCTCGATCTCGTCGCCGCCGTGGTCGAACTGCGCCTGCGGGTCGAACTCGCCCGACGAACCCGACACGCGGAGCACGTTGTCCAGGACCACCGCGACCCCGCCGGCCCGCAGGCCCCAGATCCGGGCGAGCACGAAGATCACGCTCGCCTCCATCTCGGCGGCGATCACGTTCATGCGCTTCAGGTCCTCGAAGTGGTCGCGCCACGACGACTGCCAGTAGCCGTCGAACGACGAGCCGGGCTGCGGGTGCATCGCGTAGAAGCTGTCCGCGGAGCGCGTCGTCCCGACGTGGAACGGGTAGCCGAGCCCGCGGCCGGCCGAGATCGCGGCGTCGACGATCTCGTGGCTTGCGACGGCCGGGAACTCGAGCGGCGCGTAGAGCCTCGACGCGCCGTCGTAGCGCGCGGCCGAGTCGAAGATCGCCATGTCGCCGGTGTGGACGCGGTCCTGGAACGTGCCGCACGTGCCGATCCGGACGAACGTCGTCGCGCCCACCCGGGCGAGCTCCTCCATCGCGATCGCGGTGGACGGGCAGCCGATCCCCGTGGACGTGCACGAGATGGGCACCCCTCGGTACGTCCCGGTGAACGTCACGTACTCGCGGTTGCTCGCGACCTCGTGCGACTCGTCCCACAGGCTCGCGACGAGCGGGACGCGGCCGGGGTCGCCGGGCAGGAGCACGTACGGCGCGACGTCGCCGGGCGCGAGCTTCAGGTGGTACTGCAGGCTCATGCGTCGTCTTGTACCACCGGAGGCGCCATCTCCGCTCGAACGCCGAGCAGCCGCACCGGCCGGTCGAGCGAGAACCTCTCGAGGGCCCGGGCGGCCGCCTCGGCGATGAGCTCGGCATCGGTCGTCGGCTCGTCGAGCGTCGCGCCGTGCGTGCCCGGTGAAGAAGGGGGTGAACCGCACCTTCACCACGACGCGGACCGCGAGCCGGTCGCTCGCGCGGAGGTCGTCCGCGACCTCGTGCGCGATCCGGGCGACCTCGGTCCGGATCTCGTCCGGATCGGTGAGATCGACCTGGAACGTGTGCTCTCGGCTCCGGCCCTTCGGCGTCCAGCCCTGCGGATGCACGCGGGCCGAGCCCTCGCCGCGCCCGAGGCTCGCGAGCCAGGGCCCGGTCCTGGGCCCGAACCGCTCGGCGAGGGTCTCCTCGTCCGCGGAGGCGAGCTGCCCGACCGTGCGGATCCCGAGGTCGGCGAGCTTGGCGGCGGTCTTGGACCCGATGCCCCAGAGCTCGGAGGTGGGCAGGCCGAGCATCGTCTCGTCCCAGCGATCGGAGGTGAGGACGAACACGCCGCGGGGCTTGCCGAACCCGCTCGCGAGCTTGGCCTGCAGACGGTTGTCCCCGATCCCGATCGTGCACCACAGGTCCGTTCGTTCGAGGACGCGTCGCTGGATCTCGCGGGCGAGCGCTTCGGGGTCGTCGGTGGTGACCGCCAGGAAGGCCTCGTCCCAGCCGGCGACCTCGACCTCGGCCTCGAACGTTCGGAGCGTGTCCATCACCTGCCGGCTCGCCTCGAGGTACGCGCGCTCGTCCACCGGCAGGAAGATCGCGTCGGGGTTGCGCCGGAAGGCGGTCCGCAGCGGCATCGCGCTCCGGATGCCGAAGGCGCGCGCCTCGTAGCTCGCGGTCGAGACCACGCCGCGCTTGGTGGGGTCGCCGTCGCCGCCGACGACGATCGGCTTGCCCGCGAGCTCGGGACGCCGGAGCCGCTCGACGGCCGCGATGAACTCGTCGAGGTCGAGGTGCAGCAGGTAGCGCCCGGCCATGCGGCCAGCATCGCAGCGGTTACCCGGTCACGCTCACGAGCTGCGCGAACTCGTTCCCGCCCGTGAGGGCCTGCTCGCTCACGATGCCGACCCCTGGGGCGTAGACCTTCTGGTCATACGCACCGGGCTCGATCCGTGTGGCCTCGAGCGACGTGAGGACCTTTCGGACGGTCCCGTAGGGAACCTCCATCGAACCGCTGGTCGCCACGACCCACGCGGTATCCTCGGCCTCGCCGGCGAAACACTCCTGTCGGTAAGCGTCGGGGATCTGCGGGTCGGCCTCCATGATGATCCCCGGCTGCGCGCCGTCCACCCCCGCCACGAACGACCCGGACGTGTCCGTCTTCCCGTTGGGCAAGAAGGCGGTGGTGTCCTCACCCAGGTACCAGACGGTGCCCTGGTTGTCCTGCGCGTAGTAGTCGAACGTCTTCTCGAGCAGGGCCCCTTGGTGGCGTGCCACGTCCTTCACGACCGTCGTCGTGATGCCGAGGATCACCTTCGTCCGATCCGTGACGGTGACCCGGTCCGTCTGACTCCGTCCGTCCTTGGTCCCGGTGTAGACGAGCTTCCTCCCCACCGGCAGCGGGAAGTAGGGGTTGTCCACCACCATGACGAAGTTCGCCGGATCGAGGACGGGCGCGTAGGTCGTGCCGCACGCGGAGGCACTGCCCTGGGGGCTGCTCGACGCCCAGGGCGCCCAGAGCACCGCCGCCGTTCCCCGAGCGCCGCGAGCGAGACCGCCGCGAGCGAGACCGCCGCGAGCGAGACCGCCGCGAGAGATCGGTGGTTCATCGGGGGGACTCCTTTCCTCGGTTGCCGACCAACCATGCCCCTTCGAAGGTGATGGAGCCATGAGAGCTGAAGCCGGTCGGACGGGAAGACCCAGGTCGGCCGCCTGATCGCCCGCTCACATCGGGCCGTCCGACCCTGACGGCGGCCTCCGTGCCACACGAGGCTGGAGTCGGTCAGGCGAAGGAGGCCACGATGTCGTTGACGACGGAGTATCTGCAGCGGCGGGGGGTGGAGTTCGAGACGATCGCGCACAGCAAGGCGCTCACCACGATCGAGGAGGCCAGGGCGCTCGGGATCCAGGCGGACCAGCTGGTGAAGACGCTCCTCCTCGACACGGAGCGGGGGCACGCGCTCGCCGTCATCCCGGGTGACCGACGTCTCGAGATGCACCTGGTGGCACGAGCGGTCGGCGACAACCATGTACGCCTGGCGTCCGAACCGGAGATGCAGCGGGATCTGCCCGGCATCGAGCTCGGCGCGGTGCCGCCGCTCGGTGGGCTGTTCGAAGCTCCCCGTGTACGTCGACCCGGGTGTGTCCGAGCACGAGACCGTGGTGTTCGCCGCCGGCTCTCAGACCGAGTCGATCAAGATCGGCTCGTCGCGCTCTGCTCGACGAGGACGGAGTCACCGTCGTGAGCATCACGGCCGCAGGGAACGACGTGCCCGCGTAGGCGTCGCGTTACCCGGGGGAGGGTGTCCGGCACGCCGAGCGCCGGCGGCTCGGTGCGCGATACTTCGCACATGCGCGCGGCGGTGCTGTGGGACGTCGACGACCTGCGCCTGGAAGACATCGAGCTCGACCCGCCGAGACCGGGGGAGGTCCGGATCCGGATGGCCGCCTCGGGCGTGTGCCGCTCGGATCACCACTCGGTCCACGGGATCCACCCGCACGCGATGCCGATCGTGCTCGGCCACGAGGGCTCCGCCGTGGTCGAGGAGCTGGGGGACGGCGTGACCGGGCTGTCGCCGGGCGATCACGTCGTCTGCTCGTGGCTCCCGAACTGCGGTGCGTGCCGCCGATGCACCTCCGGGCGGCCCTCGGTCTGCGAACGGCTCGCGCCGTTCGACGCGGGCTATCTGGCCGACGGGACGACGCGCTTCTCCACCGGCGGGACGCGGATCCACCATAACGTTCCGTCGTCGTTCGCCGAGCGATCGGTCGTGCCCGCGAACACGGTGTTCCCGGTCGACCCGGGCCTGCCGCTCGAACAGGTGGCGCTCCTCGGCTGCGCGGTCATGACCGGCGTTGGAGCCGTGCTGAACACGGCGAACGTTCGCCCGGGCGACTCGGTCATGGTCATCGGGTGCGGCGGGGTCGGGCTCTCCGCGATCCAGGGGGCGAGGATCGCCGGCGCATCGCCGATCGTGGCCGTCGACGTCGTGGAGGGCAAGCTCCAGCTCGCGAGGGATCTCGGGGCCACCGACACGGTGCGCTCCGGACGAGACCCCATCCCGGAGGGCTTCGACCACGCCTTCGAGTGCCTCGGGCGGCCCGAGACGATCGAGCAGGCGATGCGCTCGGTCGCGCCGGGCGGCACGGCCGTGCTCGTCGGGATGGCGCCGCCCGACGCCCGGGTGCCGCTCGACGCCCTGCGAACCACCACGAAGGAGCTCACGGTGGCGGGGTCGTGGTACGGGAGCGTCGTCCCGGCGCGCGACTTCCCGTTGCTCGCGCATCTGCTGAAGTTCGGCGAGCTGCGGCTCGAGCCGATGATCGCCCGGACGATCGGGCTCGAGCAGATCCACGAGGCGCTCGCCCGGTTCGAGGCCGGCGAGGAGACCCGTTCGGTGATCGTGTACGGGGGGTGATGCGCCGGCGCGGCCACCGCGGTCGTGGCCCGCCCGAAGGCCTCCGGGACCCGCTCGCCGTTATCCCCCGGGGCGGTCACGTCGGTCGCGGCGGCGGGAAGCCGAGTCCCCAGGCGTCGTTCCCACCGTCGACGACGATCGTGGTTCCGGTGATGTAGGCGCCGCCGGACGTCGACAGGAAGGCGATCACGCTCGCCACCTCCTCGGGTGAGGCGATGCGCCCGAGCGGCGCGGTCCGCGTCGCCTCCTCGACGAAGGCGTCGCCGTATGCGCGGAACGCATCGGTGTCGATCGCGCCGGTCGCGACGCACACCGCGCGGATCCGGTGGCGGCTCCACTCGATCGCGAGCCCGCCGGCGAGGTTCTCCAGGGCCGCCCGGGCGGCCGAGGCATGCACCATGAGCGGGATCCCCCGCCGGGGGCTGAACCCGATGAACACGACGAGCCCGCCGCCGCCGGGGATCATCGAGCGTTCGGCCACCGTCCGGGTGAGGTCCCACACCGCATCGACGTTCAGCCGGTGCACGGCGCGCCAGCCCTTGGCCGAGATGTCCTCCGGGGTCGAGACGAACTGGCCGCCCGCGTTGTTCACGAGCACGTCGATCCGCCCGAAGCGCTCGAGGACGGCATCGACCAGCGCGGCGACCTGCTCGGGTTCGCGGACGTCGGTGCCGGGCACGGCGAGGATCTCGGTGCCGGCGGCGTCGAGCTCCGCCGTCACCTCCTCGAGCGGTTCCGCCCGGCGACCGGCGATCGCGACGCGCGCTCCGGTCCGCCCGTACTCGCGCGCGACGGCGCGTCCGAGACCGGTGCCGCCACCGGTGATCAGGACGACCAGGCCGGCGTTCGCGTCGGGCGCGAGCGGGGATCGGAACGCCTCCGGCATGCGGTCATGATGGCAGAGCCTCGGGAGGCGCTTGACCCGGGCGGGCGGGGGGCGTACGACCGGCCCGTGAGCTCGCGGTTGGACGAGCTGGCGCGGAGCACACCCGCAACGCGAGATCGGTACGTGGACTTCCTGCGTGCCGCCTCGATCGTCGCGGTCGTGTTCGGCCACTGGTTCATCTCGATCAACCACCTCGAACGCGACATCTACTCGACGACGAGCGCCGTCGGGCTGACCCCCGGCCTGTGGCTCGGCACCTGGCTGTTCCAGGTGATGCCGGTGTTCTTCTTCGTCGGCGGGTTCTCGAACCTCGTCACGTACGACTCGTTCCGACGACGCGGCGAACCCACGTCGGCGTTCATCCGCAGCCGTCTGGAGCGGTTGCTGCGTCCCTCGCTCGTGTTCCTCGCCTTCTGGCTGGTCGTGCAGGTGACGCTCCATCTGGTCGACGTCGGGGGAGCTGCCGGCCCCCGGCTCCTCGGGCAGACGCGACTGCTTCGCGGGATGTACTCCGCCGGCCGCGACGCTCCCGTTCGGCCCGTTGTGGTTCCTGGGCTTCTACCTCGTGGTCGTCTGCGTCGCCCCCCTGACGATCCGGCTGCACCGACGCTTCCGGTGGTGGGTCCCGGCCGTCATGGCGGCCGGCGCGATCGTCGTGCGACATCGTGGGCTTCGGTGCGAACCTGCATCTGCTCCGGTACCTGAACGTCGCGTTCGTGCTGCTGCTCCCGCATCAGCTCGGGCACTTCTACGCCGACGGGACGTTCGACCGGCTGCCGAAGCGAGCGTTCTGGGCGATGGTCGCTGGTCGGGCTCGGCGGTCTGGTGCTCATGACGACGCCCTGGGTCTTCGAGCCGTTCGGGGCGGCACGCTTCGACTGGTTCCCGGGCATCGGCCACTACCCGAAGAGCCTGCTCGGCACCGACGTCGAGGCCGTCTCGAACGCGTACCCGCCCACGGTCTGCTTCCTGCTGGCCGACATCTGGTCGATCGGCGCGGTGATGCTGCTCCGCCCAGGGCTCTCGCGATGGCTCGTTCGTCCGCGCCCCTGGAAGGCGACGATCTTCCTGAACAGCGTGATCATGACGCTGTTCCTCTGGCACATGACCGCGTACTTCGTCGTCCTGCTCGTGTTCTGGCCGATCGGCGTAGGGCATCAGCAGGACAGCACCGCCGCCTGGTGGCTGCTGCGACCCGTGTTCATCGGGCTCTCGGCGCTCGTGCTCAGCGGGATCGTGGCGCTCGTCGGCCGGTTCGAGCGACCAGCCCGTCGTTCTCCCGCAACGTGAAAGGCGGATCCGCCTTCAAGTTTCGCGACCCCGCAAGCCGATTCCTATCGGGAGACTCTGGATCAGAAGGGACCACCGCCATGGTGCGCAGAGCGCTTTCCGGTGCGGTGGGGGTGATCGTCGGCCTGGCGCTCGTCTCGGCGCCGGCGGCGGCCACGTCGGAGCCGGTCACCAAGATCAGGTTCATGCTGGACGCCAAGAGCGTGCCGGCCGGCTGGGCACTCACAGGCGGGGTCGAGGTCTCGACGCATAGCGGGAACTCCTGGGTGGCCATGTCCGCCGCGCCGATCACGGTCTCGGTCGACGGCCATCCCGTCAACGTGGTGACGACGGACTCGACGGGGTACGCCGGCATCTCCTACGTCACGAGCGTGCTCGGGTCGCACACGATGAAGGTGGCGTTCGCGGGCGACGCCTCCCACAAGAAGGCGCAGCGTGCGGGGGAGTTCACCGTCACACCCGCCCTCGATCCGCCCCCGGTCCCGCCGCCTGCGCCTCCGCCCCCGCCTCCGCCCCCTCCGCCGCCTCCGGGCCCGGGCCCGGATCCGCCCGTGATCTACCTGGCGGAGGCGCCGGCGCCCGGCCTCGTCTACCTCGAGTGGTCGGTCCCCGCCGACAACGGCTCGCCGATCACCGGCTACCTCGTCTACCGCGGCCTGTCGAACGGGAAGGAGACGCTCCTCCTGTCGAAGGGAGCCACCGCGTTCAGCGCGGACGACACCCACGTCACGGCCGGGACGACCTACTTCTACGTCGTCACCGCCACGAACGCGAACGGCGAGTCGGTCTGGTCGAACGAGGTGGCCGTGATCCCCTTCTAGGCGCCCCCCGCTACTCGGTGCGGGTGGCGTCGAGGCCCGGCTCTCCCCCTACGCGTCTTCGGAGCCGGGCCTCGGCCTTTGCGCTGGTGTCCCGCCTCCCGGGAGCAGTCACGCAGCTCGGGCGTCGGCGTACCCTGGACGGATGGCCCAGACCGCACCCGTCGAGGTCGAACGCCCCGCCGGCGACGAGGACGTCGTTCCCGATGTGCCGTGGATCGTCATCGTGTGGAACGACCCCATCAACCTGATGTCCTACGTCGTCTACGTGTTCCAGAAGCTGTTCGGTTACCCGCGCGAGAAGGCCACGAAGCTCATGCTCGATGTCCATCACAAGGGACGTGCGGTCGTGTCCGAGGGTCCCCGGGAGCGGTGCGAGTTCGACGTCTCGCGGCTGCACGCGCACGGGCTGTGGGCGACGATGCAGAAGGATCGTTGAATGGCCGGCGCGCCGGTCAGGCGATCGCGTCGAGGTGGGTTCAGCCTGCGGATCCCGGCGGCCGAACGCGAGGTCCTCGAGACGCTGCCGGGCACGCTGCGGTCGCTGCTGGTCTCCGGCGAGGCGGAGGACCCGGCGCTCCGACGCCTGTACCCGAGCGCGTTCCCCGACGACGAGGAAGCGTCGACCGAGTTCGCATCGATCGTGCACGACGATCTGCTCGAACAGCGACTGGCCGCGATCGACACGATGGAGCGGACGATGCACGCGGAGCATCTCACCGAGGAGGAGCTCGTCGCCTGGCTCGCCGCCCTCAACGATCTGCGACTCGTCCTTGGCACCCGGCTGGCCGTCACGGAAGAGGCGACGGCCGCCGACTTCGCCGGCGACCCCGGGTCCGAGAGCGGCTACGACCTGTATCGCTACCTCTCGTACCTCGAGGAGCATGTGGTGCGTGCCCTCTCCGGCTGAGATCCGGATCGGCCGACAGGCTCGTTCGAGCCTGAGCGTGGGGTAGTCTCCGGGGTGCCGGGCGAGCGATCCTCCCCGGACGACGACGACAGGGGGCCCAAGGATGTCTCGACGTGTCCGCACCGCCGCACGGATCGGCGCGTTCCTCGCGCTGGCCGTGCTCCTCACCGGATGCATCAAGCTGAACATGAACCTGGGGATCAACTCCGACAACACCGTGAGCGGCTCGGTCCAGTTCGGGGTGCAGAAGGAACTGCTCGACCTCACCGGCCAAAGCGTCGAGGACCTGCTCGGGACCGCGGCCCCCTTCCCGAGCGACGCACCCGGTGTGACGGTCAAGCCGTTCGACGACGGCGAGTTCGCGGGTCAGGAGTTCACGTTCGACAGCGTCCCGCTCGACGAGTTCAACTCGGGCAGCCTCGCCGGGGGCACCGGCGCCTCGGGGGTCACCGGCGCGAGCGGCGATGCGCTGCACATCGCTCGCGAGGGCGACACGTTCGTCGTGACGGGCGTTCTCGACCTGTCGACCGGCCTGTCCGGCGCGACGGGGCCGTTCGGAGGGACGAGCGGCGCGCAGCTGTTCCAGAGCGCCCAGATCAAGATCGCGATCACGTTCCCCGGCGAGGTGATCCAGGCGAGCGGTGGCCAGATCGACGGCAACACGGTGACCTACGTGCCGAAGTTCGGCGAGCGCCTCGAGATCGACGCGACGGGCAGTGCGGTCGACAACGGCGAGGCGGCCGACGTCACGGGTGGCGGCAGCGACTCGAACCTGATGCTGATCCTGATCATCGCCGGCGCGGTCGTGGTCGTGCTCATCGTCCTCTTCCTCGTGCTCCGCAGCCGGCGGAGCAAGGGCGGCGATGCGGGGACCCCGACGGGGTTCGGGGAGTCGGCTCCGGCCGCGACCCCCGGGATGGCCGCGCCGCCGCCCGGCGCACCGACCGACGCGGCGCCCCCGCCCGCCCCGCCGATGCCTCCCGCCGCGCCGCCTCCGCCACCTGCCGAGGGCTGAGCCCGGGTGGGGACCCGCGGACCTGAACGGCTCGGCGTGCCGGGCCCGGTTCTCGCGGGTAGCCACCGGGTGTGACCGCGTTCGTCGGCACGAGCGGCTGGCAGTACCGCCATTGGCGCGGCGGGTTCTACCCGGCGGAGCTGCCGGGCTCCCGGTGGCTCGTCCATTACGCGGAGCGGTTCTCGACGGTGGAGGTGAACGCGTCGTTCTATCGCCTGCCCCGGCGCGAGATCGTCGAGGGGTGGGCACGAACGGTTCCGGCGGGGTTCGTCGTGACGTTCAAGGCGAGCCGATACGTGACGCACATCCGGCGGTTGCGCGGATGCGACGAACCGCTGGAGCGGATGTGGGGCATCTTCACCGGTGCCGGTCGCGCGCTCGGACCGGTGCTGTTCCAGCTCCCGCCGACGTTCCGGGCCGACGAACCCCTCTTGCGAGGGTTCCTCGGATCCCTGCCGCGGGGGATGCGAGCGGCCTTCGAGTTCCGTCATCCGAGTTGGTTCACGCCGGCCGTGTTCGAGGCGCTCGACGGACACGGCGCGGCGCTCGTCCACGCGGATCGTCCGGGGGTGCGGGTGGCGGTCCCGGCGATCGGCGGATGGTCGTACCTGCGGTTCCACCAGGGTACGGGGGCCGGCCCCGGATACCGGCGCTCGAAGCTCCGACGGTACGCCGACGCCGTCGCCGCCGACCAGGGGCGGGACGTGTTCGCGTACTTCAACAACGACGCCGACGGGGCGGCGCCCCGCGACGCTGCGGCGCTCGGGGAGCTCCTCGCCGCTCGGAAGGTCGAGGTCGCGGCCTGAAAGGGGGTCGGACCTTGGATCTCGAGGGTCCCGCCAGCGGCGGGACCCCATACCTATCCGGACGTCGTTGCCTCCCTACGCTGGGAACGGAGGCGGCGCTGCCTCCAGGAGGTGGGCTGCCATGATCGAGCTCTGGGAGGAGTTGGGGGTGCTCCAGCGGCGGCTGGACGACCTGTTCCGGGAGTTCCTCGGACCGAGGGCGCATCTCTCGTACCCTGCGCTGCCCCAGTTCCTGCGGCGACCGTTCTTCCCCGCGACCGATGTCTTCGCGAGAGGTGATGACCTGGTTGCCCGGATGGAGCTCCCAGGGATCGACCCCGACGAGGACGTCGCGGTGACGTTCGACGAAGGGGAGCTGGTGATCCGCGGTGAGCGGCGCCGGAGCGAGGACGTGAAGGACGAGGCCTACTACCGGGCGGAGTCCGGATACGGGACCTTCGAGCGGAGGATCCCGGTCCCAGACGGGATCGACCAGGAGGAGATCCGTGCGGGGTACGTCGACGGCATCCTCGAGATCACGATGCCGAAGGCCGCGAAGGTCGAGCCTCGACCGGCGAAGGTGATCCCGGTCAAGACGACCAAGCCGGTCGGCAACGGCCAACGGCGCGTGATGATGGAGGGTCCGGGACGAACGCCGACGCACGCCATCCATTGAGTCCCGGCGAGGGATCCACCGGATCCAACCTGGTCTGCGTCTGTTCCGCGCCCGCGTGACCGCGTGACCACGTCGATATCATGCGTCGAGCGGAGGATCCGGCGATGGCGCACGAGTTCGAGATCGCGAGGGACATCGAGGTCGACGCGAGCCCGGAGCAGGTCTGGGAGGCGGTCGCCACCGGCCCGGGTTGGGACTCGTGGTTCATGGGCCGCAACGAGATCGAACCCCGCCAGGGCGGCGGCGTCCGTTGGAGCATCGGTGGGTTCACCGCCCAGTCCACCGTGACGACCTGGGATCCGCCCCGCCGCTTCGCGAGCACCGGCACCGAAGGACCGGACGGGTCGATGCACCGGTTCGACTACCGCATCGACGAGCGCGAGGGCGGCGGTTCAACGATCCGGTACGTCCACAGCGGCATGCTGGGCGGCGACTGGGAGGCCGAGTACGAGGCGATGAGCGAGGGCGATCCGATGTACCTCGCCAAGCTGGCCGAGTACGTCACCTACTTCTCCGGGCGGTTCGCGACGCCGGTCGACGCGCACGGCCCGAACGTCCCCGACCGAGAGGAGGCGCTCGAGACGTTCCGCCGGGCGCTCGGGCTCTCGGCTCCCGTCGCGGAGGGCGAGCAGGTTCACCTCACCCCGGAGGGGCTCGCGCCCATCGACGGGGTCGTCGACCACGTGTCCCCGAGCTTCCTCGGCGTGCGCGCGAGCGACGCGCTCTACCGGTTCATCTACGGGTTCGACGGGACGACGATGGTGGGACACCACCTGTTCGAAGGCGGTGTCGACCAGGCGCAGGCCGAACGCGCCTGGGCGTCCTGGCTCGCGAACGTGTTCGGCGGCGCAGGCAGCGCGTCGGGCTAGACTGACCCACCTTCCAGCAGCAGCCCCATCGGAGGTGCGATGGCCGCCGAGGGATCGTCAGCGACACGCGAACGCGACCGAGACCGCAACCGTGCCGCGCGGCTGCTGAAGTCGCACGCCCCGCCGGATTGGGAGCAGCGCTTCCGGCGCGCCGAGCTCCTGGATGCCGTCATCGACGGTGAGCCGATCCAGATGTTCGTCATGGCCGCCGACATCCGCGAGTCCACGACGCTCATGAAGGAGTCGGTGAGGTTCGAGCGGTTCGCGGTGGTGATGGACAAGTTCGTGAGCTCCGTCCGGCTCGGGATCCGGCGTTCGGGTGGATGGTTCGACAAGTTCACCGGGGACGGGTTCCTCGCGTACTGGATCGTGCAGTCCGCGTCGCAAGACGAGTTCGAGGAGCGGTTCGTCCAGACCGCGGGCGACATCACGCACACCGCCAACATCCTGATCGACCTGTTCCATCGACGGGTGCTCGAGGACTTCCGGAGCAACTCGAGGAACCTGTCGGCCGGCGTCGGGCTCTCGATGGGCCTGGACGCCGGGCCAGGCTACCTCGTGAAGATCGCCGACGAGCTGACGGTCGTCGGCCCGCCCGTCGTGGGCGCCGTGCGCATGGTGACCGCCGCGGCGCTGCCGCGGGAGATCGTGGCGAACGTCTACCTCGGCGAACGGCTCCGCGAGGGGCAGGACGGGGCGTACGAGGCGTTGGGGGTGTCGGTCACTCGCGAGTTCCGCCCGACCAAGGAGTACCCGAAGGGTCAGGAGGTCTACGCGCTCACGTTCGAGCGGGACGGTTCCGATCTCGGGTCGTCCGACGAGGCAGCGTCGGAGGGCGGGTCCACGTCGGAGGCGGATCCGGCCGACGGGGAGATCCGGACGTAGCGGGCGAACCGGAGCTCGATCGACCGGCGGCGGCTCGACGGTCTGCAACGGGAGGAGGGCCGATGGACGAGGGTTCGATGGAGGTGTCGAGCACCGCCGGCACGGCCGAGGTCGCGACGGAAGGACCGCCACCTGCCTGGATGCCCGAGCTGATCCGCAGGAGCATCGTGTGGGCCATCGCCGCCGTCCTGATCACCCTCGCGGCGCTGTGGTTCCTCGGGCTCGAGCGCAACCTCGTTCGCTACCTGGTCATCGCGGAGCTGCTGGCCCTGTCGCTCGAGCCCGGCGTGATCTGGCTGCACGAGAAGCGGGGCTTCCGCCGCGGCAGCGCGACGGGGCTCCTGCTCGTCGCCGTGCTCGTGCTCCTCGTGGTGTTCGTGGTCGCGATGGCGGGGGTGATCGCCCGGGAGGCGAGCCAGATCATCCGACAGCTCCCCGTGTACGTCGACCAGCTGAACGCGTTCACGCAGGATCACTTCGGCAGGACGCTGATCTCGCCGGCGCAGCGCACCGACGCGGTCAACGCCGCCCGGGGCCTCGAGGACTACCTGACGCACCACATGGACGACATCATCGGGCAGGTCGCCGCCCTGCTCAGCGGCATCTTCACGATGTTCACGGTCGGGCTCTTCACCTTCTACCTCACCGCGCAGGGGCCGCAGGTGCGGCGGGCGCTCCTGTCCCGGCTTCCACCGGAGCAGCAGGAACGCGCCTTGTTCGCGTGGGAAACGGCCATCCGGAAGGTCGGGGGGTACCTGTACTCGCGGCTGCTCCTCGCGTTGATCAACGGCGGGCTGCTCTACCTCACGCTGAGGCTCATCGAGGCACCGTTCGCCCTGCCGCTGTCGTTGTTCGCCGGTTTCGTCTCGGCGTTCATCCCGATCGTCGGGACCTACATCGGGGGCGCGATCCCGGTCCTCGTCGTCCTCGCGGAGAACGGTTCGACGGACGCGCTCATCGTGGTCGCGGAGATCGTGCTGTACCAGCAGCTGGAGAACTACGTGCTCAGCCCGCGCATCAGCGCCAAGACCATCGAGCTGAACGCCGGTGTCGCGTTCGGCGCCGCCATGGCGGGCGGAGCGGTCGGCGGGTTCGTGGGGGCGTTCTTCGCCCTGCCGATCGCGGCGACGATCCAGGCGTTCATCTCCACGTACTCGAAGACCTACGATGTCGTGGACTCGCACCTGACGCGCGTCGACCAACCAGCGGCGAAGGCTCCGAAGACAGGACGACGCCGATGGGACCGTCGATCGAAGGCCGAAGCGTCCGGTGAGCAGGATCGGTCGTGAGGTACGAGGACGCGTGGACCCGACGTTGCTGTGGGGTGTGGACCGGGTGACCGCTGGGACGGATCCGTTCGAGACGAGCATCGCCCCGTGGCTCGCGGTGCGCGATGCGGCAGAGGCGCTGGCGTTCTACCGGGCCGCGTTCGGGGCTATCGAGGAGTACCGGCTCGACGGCGACGACGGGAGCCTGGTCGTCGCGCGACTGTCGATCGGGGGAGCGACGTTCTGGATCCAGGACGACGTCGACGCGAGCCCACCCGCTCCGGGGGTGGGATCGGTCCGGATGGTCCTGTCCGTCGAGGATCCCGACGCGATGTTCGACCGATCGGTGGAGGCGGGAGCCGTCATCGTCGCGGGGGTCCACGAGGAGCACGGTTGGCGGACCGGGCGGATCACCGACCCGTTCGGCCACGACTGGGAGATCAGCCGGCAGCGATGAGCCCCGCGGTGGCGAGGAGGCTTCGATGAGCATGGTCAGGTTCCAGATGGCGGTGTCGCTGGATGGGTACGTCGCAGGCCCTGACCAGAGCGAGGAGAACCCGCTCGGCGTCGGCGGCATGGAACTGCACCGATGGGTCTTCGAGCTGGAGGCATGGCGCAAGGCACAAGGGCAGGAGGGTGGGGAGGTCAACGCCAGCACGATCGTGGTCGAGGAGGCGCAGTCCAACGTGGGTGCGACCGTGATGGGCCGGAACATGTTCGGGGGTGGGCCCGGTCCCTGGCGTGAGGACCCCGCGTGGAACGGCTGGTGGGGCGACAACCCTCCCTTCCACACGCCCGTCTTCGTTCTGACCCACCATCCTCGTGCCTCTTTGGAGATGGAGGGAGGCACGACCTTCGTCTTCGTGACCGACGGGATCGGGTCCGCGCTCGATCGGGCGAAGCAGGCCGCGGGGGACCAGGATGTGACGCTCGGAGGGGGCGCCAACGCGGTGCAGCAGTACCTCGCCGCGGGGCTGGTCGACGAGTTCGAGCTCCACGTGGTCCCGATCCTGCTCGGTGACGGCGAGCGGCTGCTCGAGAACGTCGGCAACGTCGAGCTCGCGCAGACGCGTGTGATCGAGGCGCCCGGTGTCACCCATATCAGGTACCGCATCGTCAAGGCTCGATGACGGTTCCAGAGGGTGGAACCCAACCGAGATAGGTCGACGAACCGCGACCGATACCCCCTCGTCGGCGGACGGCCCGCTCGAAGGCTGATCTCAGGGGCGAGCGGCCGAGGAAGGGCTCGGGTCGGTGGTCGCGTGGGTCTCGAGACCGCGGATGAGCAGGTCGACGCCGAACCGGTAGCGCTCGTCCTGATCGCCGGAGAACAGGACGTCGGCGGCCGCGCGCGTGTTCGGGAAGCGGTCCTCCGGCAGCGACGCGACGTACTCCCGCAGCATCCGCACGATCTCCTCGGGGGGAAGCTCCTCGCCCGTCGGTGACGCGATCCCCAGGCTCTCCTCGAACGCGAACGCGCCCGTGTACAGGCCCATGAGGTCGCCCGTGTAGGCGATGACCCGGTCGGGGATCCCGACGGGCCGCAGGAGCTCGAACAGCCACTCGGTCAGGAGTGCGAGCGTCGGCCCCGACGGGATGCGGCCGAGCGAGATCCGCGCGCTGTCGCGATGCCGATGCAGGACCGCGCGCGTCTGGTCGGCGAGCTCCCGCAGCTGCTCCCGCCACCGCGTCGGATCCGGCGCCGGGAGCTCGACCTCCTCGGTGATCCGTTCGAACAGGAGCTGGAGCAGCTCTTCCTTGTTGCGCACGTGCCAGTAGAGGGAGGCCGCGCCCGTCCCGAGCTCCTCGCCGACGCGACGCATCGACAGGCCGTCCATCCCATCGCGGTCCAGGACCCGCAGGGCCGCCTCGATGATGGCGTCCTGGGTGAGGGGAGCGCGGGGCGCCGCGTGGGATCGGTCGGGGAGCCGCCACGGGGGTTCGGGAACCTCGGCGTCGGTGGGATGCTGCCTCGCCGGCGAGTTCTCGTCCATCGCCTCTCACTCTACCAACCGCCGAATCGCTGTTCGAGGTATCGAACGCCGTTTGACAGAACGCGGTTCGGCTGACAGAATACTGTTCGTGGTCGGAACAGTGTTCGAGTAGCTAGGGAAGGAGGGGCGATGACCCCCACCATCGAGGCCCACGGGCTCGAGAAGCGGTTCGGCCGCACCCGCGCGCTGGACGGCCTGGACCTGGTGGCCGAACCGGGTCAGGTGGTGGCCGTGCTGGGCCCGAACGGGGCCGGCAAGACCACCTTCGTGCGGGCGGTGGCCACGCTGCTGCGGCCCGACGCGGGGACGCTCCGCGTCGCCGGGCACGACGTCCGGCGGGAGCCGGAGCTGGTGCGACGGACGATCGGGTTGGCGGGCCAGAACGCGGCCGTCGAGCCCGCGATGAGCGGCCGCGAGAACCTCGAGATGGTCGCTCGGATGTTCGGTCAGGACCGGCGAACGGCGCGCGCGAATGCGCAGGCCGTCCTCGAGCGGTTGGTGCTGACCGAGGCGGCCGACCGGCTCACCCGGACGTACTCGGGCGGCATGCGGCGGAGGTTGGATCTCGGCGCCAGCCTGGTCGGCGCTCCTCGGCTCCTGCTGCTCGACGAGCCCACCACCGGGCTCGACCCGCGCAGCCGGATCGAGCTCTGGGATGCGATCCGCGACCTGGTCGAGCGCGGTACGGACGTCCTGCTCACCACCCAGTACCTGGACGAGGCGGATCACCTCGCGAGCCACGTCGTGATCGTCGACCGCGGGCGGGTGGTTGCGTCGGGCACGCCCGCCGAGCTGAAGCGCCGGATCGGCGGGAACGTGATCGAGGTGCACGTGCGCGATCGCGACGACCTCGGCACGGTCGCGGCCGCGCTCGCGAGCCTGGACCACGCCGAGCCGCAGATCGACGAGGCAACGGGGCGGGTGAGCGTCGGCGTCGAGCCGGGTGGCGACCGACTCATGGAGGGGCTGCGGGTCGTCGAGGCGATCGGGGTCGAGATCGACGACATCGCGCTGCGCCAGCCCAAGCTCGACGAGGTCTTCCTGGCACTCACCGGGGCGCCGATCGAGGACGGCTCGACGCAACCCGCCGCGTGAAGCGGCAGACGAGGAGAGGAAGGAGACGACATGGCAACGATCGATCCGACGATCGGCCGGCGCTCGGGCGGCCTAGGGGTGAGCACGTTCGCCGTCGCGAAGCGGGGGGTGCTCCGGTACCTTCGGACGCCCCAGCTCGTCGTGCTCGGCACGATCCAGGGCGCGATGTTCCTGTTGATCTTCCGCTACGTGTTCGGCGGGGCGATCGACATCGGCGGGATCGGCTACGTGGACTTCCTGGTCCCCGGCTTCGTGGTGACCGGCCTGCTCTTCACGGGCATGGGGGCCGCGACCGCGATGGCCGAGGACCTGGAGCAGGGGTTCGTCGACCGGCTGCGGTCGCTGCCCATCCCGCGGAGCTCGGTGCTCGCGGGCCGGGCGGCGGCCGACACCGCGATGCACACCTGGAGCCTCGCGATCACGATCGCGATCGGCTTCGCGATCGGCTTCCGTGTCCACGGTTCGGCGACGGACGCCCTGATGGCGTTCGGGCTGTGCGTCGCGTTCGGGTTCGCCTTCGAGTGGCTGTTCATCACGCTCGGCCTGTTCGCCGGCACGGCGCAGGCGGCGCAGGGGCTTGCGCTGCTCGTGTTCCCCCTCACGTTCGTGTCGAGCGCGTACGTGCCGGTCGAGTCGATGCCCGGGTGGATGCAGGGCTTCGCGGAGCACCAGCCGGTGACGTACATGGTCGACGCGGTGCGGGCGTTGACCCTCGGCCCTCGGGCCGAGGCGCTGCTCGGCCATCCCACGCCGTACTTCGTGACCCGGTCGCTGCTGTGGGCCGCGGCGATCGCGGCGGTGTTCGCCGTGACGGCGATCGCTAGGTACCGGAGGAGCTGAGGGAGTTCGACGCCGGGGTCGATCCGGGGCGTCGGCCTGGGGCGTGCTCGCCCAGCCTCAGGCAGGTCGCCGCGCCCCGGACGAGGCGAAGCGGGCCGGCGTCGTTCCGACGTGTCGACGGAAATGCCGGGTGAGGTGCGCCTGGTCGTGGAACCCGACGCCCGTAGCCACCTGCGCGACGGGCTCGTCGTCGAGGAGGCGGCGGCGGGCGGCGTCGATCCTCCGCGCGACGAGGTAGCGGTGCGGTGCGATGCCGAATGTCCGCGTGAAGCACCGAACGAGGTGGGCCGGCGACACGTGGAGGATCGTCCCGGCTTCGGCCAGGGTCATGGAGTCGAAGCGGTGCAGGTCGAGTAGGTCTCGCAGGTCGGTGGCGATCTCGTCGTCAGGGCGCTCGCTCGCTTCGGCCACCAGGTCGTGCAGGTGGTCTCGGATCCGCGCGCTCACCACGGCGAGCCGGGCCTCGGCCTCGAGCGACTCGTCCGGATCCCGCAGCACCCTGTGGAGCGCGCGGATCTCGCGCACGGCCGCGTCGTCCTCGATGTCGGGATGGTCGACGGCTCGCCCGATCAGCCGTTCGTCGAGCACGTCGGTCCCCACGTAGAGCACCCGCTTGCGGTAGCCCGCGCGGCCCGCGGCCCGCCCGTCGTGCACCACGTGGGGGGGCAGGATGGTCACCCGGGCGCCGGAGGCGTCACGATGCCGGGTCTCCAAGTCGTACCGGATCGCGCCCTCGTCGACGATGAACACCGTCCATGCGTCGTGCGTATGCGGGGGATAGGCGTGGTCGAGGAACCTCGCATGGAAGACCTCGTGGATGCCGGGTACCGGCGGTTTCCAGGCCCGGACCCATTCGCGCGGCGCAGCCGACACCAGGCGTCGATCGTACAAGACCCTGCACGGTCGCGGGTCTTGGATGGCACCGATGACCACCCGACGTCACGGAACTCGACCACCGTGAACGACCTCGTGCCGCTCGCGGTCTTCGCGTTCGTGGGCTCGGTGTCGCCGGGGCCCAACAACGCGGTGCTTTGGGCGTCCGGTCTCCGGTTCGGGTTCGGCCGAACGGTCCCGCACGTGCTTGGGACGGCGCTCGGGATCGGAGGACTCACGGTCGGCGTCGCGGCGGGCATCGGCGCGCTCCTGGAGGCCGTTCCCGCGGTCGAGCTCGTGCTCAAGCTCGTCGGCTCCGCGTACCTGCTCTACGTGGCGTTCCTCGTCGTTGGGGGCGGGGCCGTGGGGCGGACGGACGTCTCCCGTCCGCTGAGTCTGTGGCAGGGAGTCGCCTTCCAGTGCCTCAACCCCAAGGCGTGGATCTTCGTCGTCGCGGCGGTCGGCACGTTCTTGCCACACGGGTCCAGGCTGGCGGATTCCACCCTGCTCGTCGTCACGGTCATGGTCGTGGTGGTGAGCTCGTCCTCGATCTGGGCCGCCGGCGGGGCGGCCCTAGGCCGGGTCGTCGACGACGAACGAACCCGGCGCGCCATCGGCATCGGGTTGGCCCTCCTGCTGGTCGCCTCGGTCGCACTCATCTGGGTCTAGCGACGGCGTTGGCTCGGTCGCAACTCGTCCGGTAGCGGGCTTGGGCTGGCATCCGATAGGGTTGGGGCATCGATCAGCACGGCGTCCCGGGGGGTGGTCGAGCATGGATCGACGCAGCGGTCCGTTCGAGGAGACGATCCGCGATCCCTTGCCAGGGTTGCGCAAGCAACTCGCGAGCGAGTACGAGGGGGTCCTTCCTCCCGAGCAGATCGACCAGATGGCCAAACGGGCGCTCGAAGACCTCGACGGCGCCAGGATCCGCGAGTTCGTTCCCGTCTTCGCGTACCGCCGCGCCCGCAGGCTCCTGCGCCGGGTCACGTGATCCCCGATCCGCGAACGAAGCTGCAGCAGCGCTGAGCGACGGGTCCTCCCCGGGGAGGCCATCCTTGAAGGCCGGCTCGCGAAGCTCGACGGACGTCAATGGCAGGGGAGCGGATGACGACCATCACCACGCAGGAGCAGACCCAGATCGACGAGGCGAACGCCTCGGGCACGACCCCGGTCGTGTTCGTGCACGGTTTGTGGCTGCTCCCGAGCAGCTGGGATCGCTGGGCCAGGCTCTTCGAGAGGGAGGGGTTCGCGCCCTCACGCAGGGCTGGCCCGTCGTGATGATCCCGAACCGCGGCCACGCGCTGACGATCGACAGCGGGTGGCGCGAGGTCGCCGATACCGCGCTCGGGTTCGTCAACCGGTTCGTGTAGGGGTGTCGGACGGGCCGACCGCCGAGGAGCGGACGCGGATCGTCCGCGCGCTGGCGGAAGGTGGCTGTGTCGATCCCGGTGCGGAGGCCGACGCGCTGCTCGCGGCGTCGAGGCGATGGGGTCGGGCCGATCGACGAGCTGATCGCCCGCCGGCTGCGCGGGCAGCCGCTCGCCTGGATCACGGGGTGGGTCCGGTTCTGCGGTCTCCGGGTCGGGATCGGCCCCGGCGTGTTCGTGCCCAGGCCACACTCGGAGGGGCTCGCCTGGCGTGCCGTCGCACTGCTACCAGCCGGCGGGGTCGCCGTCGACCTGTGCACGGGCAGCGGTGCGGTGGCGGCGGTCCTCGGCTCGGCCCGTCCCCGGGCCACCGTGCTCGCCACCGACATCGACCCGGTCGCCGTGGCCTGTGCGCGCCGCAACGGTGTCCGGGCGCTCGAAGGGAGCCTCGACGAACCACTGCCGCCGTCGCTGCGCGGGCGCGTCCACGTGGTAGCGGCGGTCGTTCCCTACGTGCCGACCGAGGAGCTCCACCTCCTGCCCAGGGACGTGCTCGACCACGAGCCGCGTCGCGCGCTCGACGGTGGGCCGGGCGGGACGACGATGCTCGTACGTGCCGCCGAGGCGGCCGCGCGCCTGCTCCGACCAGGCGGCAGCGTGCTCCTCGAGCTCGGCGGAGACCAGGCTGCCGAGATGTCGACGGTCTTCACGGACGCCGCCCTCTCGGAGATCCGGGTGCATCGGGACGGCGACGGGCGAGACCGGACGATCGAAGCACGCAAGCTCCCGACGTGACCATCGCGGGGCGAGGCGAGATCCGGATCGATCGATCGTCTCGCCCTGGCGAGCCTCGATCCGACGGTAGAGGATGGAGGTAACCGACGAAAGGGGCAACGCCGTGCAGTCAGAGATCCTCTACGGACCCTCGTACTCGCTCGCGGTCGTGTCGCTCGCGAGCGGGGAGACGATCCAGGCCGAGGCCGGAGCGATGGTCAGCATGACCGACGGCATCGACATGCAGACGTCCACCAAGGGAGGCGTGCTCAAGGGCATGAAGCGCGCCGTGCTGGGCGGCGAGTCGTTGTTCATCAACACGTTCACGGCCGAACGCGACGCAGAGATCACGATGGCGCCGGCCTTCCCGGGCGACGTCCGGCAGATGCGCCTCGAGCGGGAGGCGCTCTACGTCCAGTCCGGCTCCTACATGGCCTCCACCGGTGACATCGCCATCGACACGAAATGGAGCGGGGCGAAGACGTTCTTCTCGGGAGAGGGGTTCTTCATGCTCAAGCTGACCGGGAGCGGAGACCTGCTGGTCTCGTCCTACGGCGCGATCCGCGAGATCGACCTCGCACCCGGTCAGAAGATGATCGTCGACACGGGCCACGTCGTCGCCTTCGGCGAGACCGTCGGATACGAGGTGCACAAGGTGAGCGGGTGGAAGCAGACGTTCCTGTCCGGCGAGGGTCTGGTCGTGCACCTGATCGGCCCAGGCCGTGCCCTCCTCCAGACCCGGAGCGCCCACGCCCTGGCGGGATGGCTGGCCCCGTTGCTCCCCACCGGCGGTGATTCGGCGAGCAAGGGTCTGAGCATCGGCGGCTTCCAACTCGGCGGTTGATCCGCCCTTGATGGGCCCCACACCGGAGGGCCGATCACCCGGGCCACGCCGTCTCGACATGGGCCGGTCGCCCCCCAGGCACCGTGACGTTCGTCGGGAGGCCTCGGCCGGCTGGGACGTATCGTGGCGGTGAGGCACGGGAGGTGGCGCCGATGAGATCGGTGACCGGTGTGGAGCGCTTCCTCGAAGCCGCGGACTACGAGTTCCGGAGGCGGCGCGAGTCCCGCTCGACGCGCGTCCATCGGCCCGTGATCACGATCTCGCGCCAGGCGGGATCCGGGTCGCACGTCGTGGCGCAGGAGCTCGTCGCCAGGCTCCAGGCGCGGGATCCGAAGGCCTCGCCCCCGTGGACGGTCTTCGATCGGAACCTCGTCGAGCGGGTCCTCCAGGAGCACGACCTCCCCGAACGGATGGCCGAGTTCATGCCCGAGGATCGGGTCTCCCGGATCGCCGACACGATCGACGAGCTCTTCGGGTTGCACCCGTCCACCTGGACGCTCGTCCGCAAGACGGCGGACACGATCCTGCGTCTGGCCGAGATCGGGAACGTGATCCTGATCGGCCGCGGCGCGAACATCCTCACCGACCGGCTCGTCTCCGCGTTCCACGTCCGGCTCGTCGGCTCGGAGCGGCGGCGGATCGAGCACGTCCGGGAGTACCTCCACCTCGACCCGAAGGCGGCGGAGGACTACGTCCGCAGCACGGACCAGGGGCGGAGTCGCTACGTGGCCAAGTACTACGGCAAGGACATCGACGATCCGCTCCTGTACCACCTCGTGATCAACACCGACCGGGTCCCGTACGCGGAGGCGGCCCGGATGATCGCCGAGGCCGTGTCGTCGGATCTCGACGCGCCCATGCCGGTCACGGGAGCTCCAGCTCTTCGCGCCGTCGCGCGGCCGATGTGAGAGCGGAGCCGAGATCCTCAGGCCGCCGCATCTCCCGGACGGGTCCTGGCGTCGACGAACGTGCGAAGGGCCCCGGCGCCTTCGCGCCGGGGCCTCCGCCTGCCGCGTTCGTCGAGATCCGCCTACCTAGTCGTCCGCCGCGAACGAGTACGAGCAGGGACTGGCTTGGGCGAACGTCAGGTTGTTGTTCGCGTTATCGAGTGCGTCCTTCAACGCCTCCTGATACGCGCGATTCGGATCGCCCGACGGCGTGTATCCGTCGGCGGCGAGCGCAGCGTCCGCCTCGGCGATGACGGCGTTCACGGATGCGAACCCGGCCGCGTTGGCGGAGGTGGTGCCCGGCGCGAGGATGAGGGCGCCGCCGCTCACGACCCCGTTCAGCACGTTCAGACGCATGGCGGCGAGCATGGCGGACAGCTGGTACGACATGTTCACCGCGTTGCGGCTCTGCAGCCAGCTCTTGAACGCCGCGTAGTTGCCCGGGTCGAAGGCCGAGCCGTTCGCGTTCCGCAGGTTGAGGGCCACCATCGCGGCCAGGTCGTCCGAGCCGAACAGGGCCTGCCCGTTCTTGTTCGACCAGAAGCCGGGCGTCAGGCCGCCGCCGGCCCCCTTGCAGACGTTCCCGAAGTACAGGGTCTTGTCGTCGCCGGAGGCGACCGTCACGTTGACGAGCGTCGACGTCGTGTGCACCCAGTTCGTCTCCAAGGTGTCGAACTCCGTCACGACGTAGTCGTCGGGCGCGACGGTGATGTCGACCGGCGTGAAGCGGATGAAGTCGATGTTGTCGTGGATCCGGAACTTCCAGCCGTCGAGGAGCTGCTCGCCGGCGTCGAACGTCCCGTTGGCGTTCTTGTCGTAGAACTTGCGGATGTGCAGGTTCGCCTTGTCCGACTCCCCCGTCGCCTTGAACCCGTCGCACTTGTGCCCGACGGTGTTCGGCAGGAGCGCGATGCACACGCGGTAGGTGTGGGCGGTGGAGCTCGTCGTGTCGAACCCAGGGGTCTGGTCGCTCGTGCGGATCACGATCGAGGAGAGCTGGTAGCACTGGGTGAACTCGCCGTTCTGGACGACGACCGGTGTCTCGTTCGCGCTCCCCACGCTGGTCCCGAGGGTCGCGCCCCCGTCGCTCGGTTGCTCCGTCACGAGGACGTAGTACGAGCCGTCCGGCACGATGGTGTTCCCGTCGATGTACACGTCATCCTTGGTCGGGAAGACCGTGACGTCCTGCCCAGTACAGCTGCTGTCTGTGGTGAAGATCCCGGTGGGCACCGCGAGAGCCGCGGTTCCCATGACGACCACCAGCGACAGAGCCAGCGCGACGGTGAGGCCGGCTCTTCGAAGCGTGCTGCGCCGCATGTTCCCCTCCCTTACCTATCGATCGGATCGGGCCTGACGCACGCGGGGACCCCGCATGCCGTAGGGAAGATAGGGGGTAGGGGAGGCCGGTGTCGTCCGTCAGATGGAGTAGCGATGCTGCGGCCGGTGGCGTACCGGGAGAAGCGACCACCCCTTTCGAGATCTCGAGCGTCTCGCGGAGGAGGTCGGGATCCATTCAAGCTCGAGGTCGGCTGAACCGAGGCCTCATCACATGTGGTTGCTCCTGTGGTTCGTCGCGACGACGGCGGCGGCCGCCTGGCTCTGGTGGCGTCGACGAGGGAGCGTGGCGCGGCAGCGGCGACTGATGCTCCTGTGCGAACGCGCCGGTCTCGGCTTCGCACCGCTCGACCTACGGCCCGACACCGCCTGGTTGCCGTTCCCGATGTTCGGGCGTCCGCAACACGGGACGGAGAACGTGGTCTGGGACCCTGGCGTGGACGAGGAGGTTCACGCGTTCGACCTCTGGTACGTCGAACCTGCCGACGAACACGGGGGTGGCGCCAGGCGGAGGCTCACGTGCGCGGTCGTGCCCCTGCGATCGTCATGCCCGCGTCTGCGGGTCGCTCCGCGCGACGCGGTCGACGACGTCACCCGTGCGTTCGGGGGCGACGAGGTGCGTCTGGAGCTCGAGAAGTTCGATCGCCGGTTCCGGGTCGAGGCCGAGGACGTTCGGTTCGCCTTCGCGTTCCTGGACCAGCGCATGATGGAAACGTTCCTCGGACTGCCCGACGATGTGACCGCCGACGTGAACGACGACGCCCTGCTCCTGTCCGCCCCGCTGCTTCCCGCGGAGCAGGTGCTCGTGCTGTTCGACTGCGCCGTCGCGATCCAGCGTCGGGTCCCCCGCGTCGTCGCGAGCATGTTCCCTCCGCGCCCCGAGCGGGGAGCCCACGAGCGTCGCTGGCTCCAGGGGCGATGGAGCCCAGAGTCCACCGGCTCCGACGTCGCCTGATCCTCGTCCGAGCTCGGGTCGCTCCAGGCTCGGGAGGTGCGCGCTACGGCGCGCTTCGTGCGCGGCGGATCTGGTCCGCGTGGTCGAACGCATGTGCCGCGTAGATCTCGAGCCAATCCTCCATCGAGTACGCGCCGCTCTCGCTGTGGGTTCCGGTGCGGCTCCAGTACTTCGTCGCCGAGACGATCCAGAAGCTCGGCGGTCGACGCGCGGACGGCTCGGAACACCGCGAGCGATGCCTCGGTCGGTCGATCGTAGTGCAGGCGTCGAGCGAACCGTTCCTCGTCGTATCCCTGGATCACCGGCTCGTCCTCGGCGAGGAGTCTGCGTACCCGCAGGTAGGCGTTCGACTCGGAGTCGGCCAAGTGGTGGATCACCATCCGAGCCGTCCATCCTCCTTCCGCCGGCACCGCGTCGAGGTCCGCGTCGTCGGCGCCGGCGAGCGCGGTTTCGACCTCGCCGACGCCTGCCCGGTAGCGGGCGATCAGCTCGGCCCGGTGCTCTCGATCCATGAGGGCACCGTAGCCAGCCATCTGCAGATGAGCAACAGGCGTGAGTCAGTTCTGCTGTAGGGGCCCACAGCTCCACACCCGGTGCGGTTCGCCTTTACGTCTGGGTACCGCCTCCAGCCCTGGGGCCTCCGAGGGCCGTCAGGATCTCCCGTGACGCGCGCTCGCCGGACCCTGCGGCCCGTTCATGAACCCGAACGAATCGAGGTTGGTGTGTTCGCCTGCGAAGTGCACTCCGCCCTGCGGCAGCTTCTCGCTCCCGAAGATGGTTGTATTGCCCGGGCCGCGGACACGAGTAGGAGCGGAGGAGCCACTCGTCGTTGGTGGGCACGTGGATGTAGGACCTTCCGCTGTAGGCCGTGCTCGCCCACGGATAGATCTCGTCTGCGGGGACTACGTGGTCATCTAGACGCCGTGCCCCCGTCGACCGTACGGCGCGGAAGACGAGATCCGGTCGCGGCTCGCCGTCCGCGCGGGCGCGTCCCACCACGACGTGTCGGCGCCGGCCGGCGCGTTGTGGCGCATCGCGTTCGCCATCAACGTGACGAGCTGGGGGCCCCATGGTCCCCAGCAATGCGGCGCGTCCGCGCCGAACCGGAACGAGGCATCCGCTCGCGGGCGACGCAGCTGCTCGACCACGTCCTGGAACGCCGAGACCCCATTGTTGAGGAAGAACGTATCGTCGTCGCCGACGAACACGCGCAGTTTGCCGGCAAGCTTCCTCCCGATCTGCGGCCAGTGCTTCTGCACGTACAGCGACAGGTCCATCGAGCGCCACCGCTCGGAGACCCCATGGTCGATGTCGCCGGTCGGCTTGTCCCAGATCGGGGCAGGGTAGCCGTCGGCGCCCTGCGGTCCGAAGACAGCTTGCCAGATGTCCCATTGTCCGAGCTGGGACCGTCCGCGCGTCCCGAGGGCGAGCTCGAAATGGTTCTCCTGTTCCATCGTCCAGAGGGTGTCGCCGGGCACCGTCCGGGCCGACGGTCGGGGCGCCCGCTCCCACGGGTAGTTCGTGAAGTACGCGTTGTCGTCCTCGTAAACGTTCACGAGCTGGTGCCATTCGAAGCTGAGCGGGTCGGGGCACAGTCCCCAGGACCCGCCATAGAAGCCGGGGTAGAAGACCTGTTGCGCCAGCGCTTCCCAGCCGCCCGTCGAGCCGCCCGTGAGCGTTCGCGCCCACGCCTTCGGTAGGATCCGGTACCTGTGCTCGAGCGCCGGGATCAGCTCGTCGACGATCGCGTCCCCGTACGGGCCGAGGTTCGCCGAGTTCACCGCGTAAGAGTCGTCGAAGAACGGGTTCTCGTGCCGGAGCTCGACCACGATCACGCGCGGGGCGTCTTCTGAGAGCCACCACTTGGAGAACCCGTGTCCTCGGTGCTCTCGGAAACCGAACGGGTTGCCGGTCGGGAAATGCCCCTGGAGGTAGATGACCGGGTACCGGAGATCGGCGTTCGCGGCATCGCCGTAGCCGGCCGGAAGCAGCACGTTGGCGCCGAGGAAGACCGGCGAGCCCCAGTACTCGCTGAGCAGGCGGCTGCGGATCTTCAGATGGTTGACATGCCGCGAGTCGACCGGATTCCCTTGCTGGCAGGTGCCGCCGTTCGGTACGGGGTCAGACGGCCCGATGACACGGTCCAACGCCAGGTCGACGCTCCCGCTGGAGGGCGATAGGGAGACCTGAACGGGGGTGCTCGCCAAGTTCCCGGGCGAGTCGAAGAAGTAGCCGCCATCGCCGCACGGCTGGTGGAGCTGCACGACGGACCCGTCCGAGCGCGTGAAGGTTGTGTAGACGTTCAGGAACGCCTGCACGGTGTAGTCACCCGCGGGGAGGTCATCCGGTGACGCGAAGGGGTAGCCGTACACGTCGGCGCTCGTGTCGATGGTCATCACCTGTCCCGGCTGGACGTCCGAGATGTCTCGGCCCCAGAACGGGACGCCACCCGCGACGTACACCTGGAACCTCGGCTCGTCGTCGGTGTTCGTCGAGACGATCACGAAGACCCTACCGTCGACGGTCTGCGAACGGACCGACGCGTCGAACGTCACATGGAACGCGAGAGGCCCGGTCGTCTGCGCGTCGGCGCCGAGTGGCAGGAGCAACGCGAGTGTGCACGCGACGGCGAGAACGGTCCCGGAGCGCATGGGTTCCTCTCTCCCGATGGCTGCCGTGACTCTAGTCCCCGGCGGCCGGCGATGCAGACATAGCCCTGACGCTCGCGGAGCAACTACGGGAGTCTGGAGTCC
The DNA here is from genome assembly GCA_963706005.1 of uncultured Actinomycetes bacterium. Taxonomy (GTDB): domain Bacteria; phylum Actinomycetota; class UBA4738; order UBA4738; family HRBIN12; genus DASSJM01. Next base: position 72,751 of record CAVPLL010000003.1, on the reverse strand, counting down.
CATAACAGAGAGGGCTCACGTCAAGAGCTTCCAGCGGCGGTGGATGCTGCCATCGGCCTCTTGACGGCTCTGAGGCAGAGGCGCGCCGTCAGGCTCACGAGACCGCGATCCATCGGGTCGACGCGGAGAGTGCCGGTGGGGATGTCAGGGGGTTCCCGTCCGGCTTCGCGGTGGACGGCATCGACGAGCTCCTGCTCCGCTTCGCGAACCCGTCCGGCCGAACGCTGCCGACGGTCGAGACGACGCGGTCGATGGTCGTGCGCGCGAGGGATGAACCCCGGAGCTGGCGCGTGGTGTTCGCGCAGTCGGGCTTCCAGATCGAGGCCGATCCGATCGACGACGACGCGGAGCTCCTCGTGACCGGCGACGCCGCGGAGCTCTACGTGTTGCTGTGGAACCGGCGAGACGCGGCCGGATCGGAGATGGACGGAGAACCCGATCTGCTCGATCTCTGGCGAGAGACCGTGCAGATCCGGTGGAGCTGAAGATCGGCCCCAACTCACACGGCGAACGAGCCAAGAGCCGTCGGGTGCAGGAGCGGAACGACCGATCCCCGAGCGCGTGGTGCCGGCTCCACGCCGGCCCTGGAGGCCTCGTGCACCAGCCGGCGCGGGCCCTCCCCCTCAGGCGAAGCCGTGTCACCCGTCAGCCGAGGCGGAGATGTCACGCATCAGGCGGAACCGAACAGAGACCTGGTGCCCTTGTGAGGGTCCGGCTGATACGTGACGGAATGGCTCCGCCTGATCCGTTACACCTCGTGGGTCATCGTCGCACGCTCAGCCCGCCTTCGCGGCGTGCTTCTTCCTGACCTCCTTCTGGTTCGTGCGTAGGACCGTCTTGAGGAGCTCGTCACCGTCCCAGATCTGCATCGTCGGCCCCTGCAGGTGGATGTCGACCCGGCGGCCGGCTCGGTGCTTGCCGCAGCTGATCTCCTGCCACGCGACCGAGATGATCCCGTTGGTCGTGATCTTGCGCGAGATCCAGTCATCACCGGAACGTTCACCGAGCAGCGCCGAGGCGTCCGCCACGCGTCCTGGCTCGGCGGCCGAGAACCGGCTCGCCGGCGTGGCCATGTCCAGCGCCGAGTGCGGCCGCTCGGTGTTGAAGCTCACGACCCACCGGTCGAGTTCGTCCTGCCCGGTGGGCAGATCGTCGAAGACCCGGCCCGTCAGGAACTCGGTGCGAAGCGTCCGGTGGAAGCGCTCGATCTTGCCGGTGGTCGTCGGACGCCGGGGCGCCGTGAGCAGGTGATCGATACCGTTCTCGCGGCAGATCCGGTCGAACAGGACCTCGGTGTCCTTGGCACCGAAGCGGCCGGTGAACACCTTGCCGTTGTCGGTCAAGATCTCCTGCGGGACACCGTGACGCGCCATCGCCTGGGCGAAGTGCGAGCACACGGCCCTGCTCGTTGCCCGGAGCATCAGCCCGGCGCAGACGACGAACCGGGAGTGATCGTCGACGCCGGTCAGGATCTTGGCTTCCCGTCCGTCGGCCAGCAGCACGCCGCCCACGACGTCCATCTGCCACAGCTCCATCGCTCCCCCACGCTCCCAGCGCTTGAAGCGCCGGTCACGGCGGCGCCTGGCCTCCGGGTCGATCAGCCCGGCCCGCTTGAGCGCCCGGTAGGTGCCAGAGCGAGAGGGCGCCGGGTCGATCCCCGCCCTGGAGGCCTCGTGCACGAGCCGGCGAGGTCCCCAGTCCGGGTTGCGACGACGTGCCTCGAGCACCCAGACCTCGACCGCGGGGTCCATCTGGTGCGAGCACCTGGGAGGACGATGGGAGCGATCGACGAGCCCGGGGAGACCCTGGGCCTCGTACCAGCGCAACCACCGATGCACGGCCTGACGCGACACATCGAAACGCCGCGCTACCTGAACGATCGGAACGCCATCGCGGATCACCGCGAGCACTGCCTGATACCTCTGCTCCACGACACTCAGCTCCACCAACATGCTCGGGAGTGTGTCGCGGATCAGGCGGAGCCAGCGTCACCCTTCAGGCGAAGCCGTGTCACCCGTCAGGCGAGGCCGAGATGTCACGCATCAGGCGGAACCAAACAGAGACCTGGTGCCCTCGGCAGGAATCGGACCTGCGACACCCGGTTTAGGAAACCGGTGCTCTATCCACTGAGCTACGAGGGCGAGGGCGGCTCGCTCCACCGCGACGTCTCGATGACGAGTCTAGAAGGCATCGGCGCCGACGGCCGCAGGCGGCGCGTCGAGGGCATCGAGCCTGATGGGGGTCGCCCACCGTGCCAGAAGCGGAAGGAACGCGCTACGCGGCGCCAAGGTAGGCGGCGATCCTGTGGGCGACGATCGCCGCGTCCTCACCTACGCCGTGCAGCAAGGAGGACTGCCTCGTCCGCAGGAAGTGCACGCCGATGAAGGCGAGGCCAGGGACCACACTGCTCATCCCGTCCTCGTGCAGCGGGAAGCCCATCTCGTCGAACGCCTCGGGCCACGGCAACCACGCGCGATAGTTCGGTCGGAACCCGCCCGCGAGGATCACCGCGCCCACCCCACCCAGGTCGAGCGACGCCGCAGGGCGGCCGACCAGCGACGGCATGGGCGGCGCCTCGGGCACCGGCAGACCACGCTCGGCGGCTGTCGTGCGGATCATCTCGACCAGCATCTCGGCGCGCTCGTCGCTCCACGCCATCGTCTGCGGAAGGTCGTCGGCGAACCGGACAACTCCACCCCGCACCTCCTCGAGATGGCCAGCGAGGGTGACGCCCATCGCGTCGAGGGTCCGCAGATGGAGATCATGACCTCCGCCATGCCCGGTGGTGACGACGGTCGCAACCAGGCGCATGCGGGGATCCGGTAGCGCCTCCACCGGCTGGCGCATGAACCCAGTTTCGATCGCCCACCAGAAGATGTCGTGATCACCCATCCGCCGGGGTGCCCACGGCGTGCGTCCGCACGCGACGACCACCTCGCGACCGGCCTCGTGCAGCTCCTCGGCCAACTGACAGCCGGTCTGGCCGCTGCCGATGATGAGGACCGCACCAGGAGGCAGCGCCGCTTCATCGCGATACGTGGTCGCATCGATCAGCGCCACGTTCGCGGGGATCGCCTCGATGCCCGGCGGGCGGTGCGGCCGTTGATACGCGCCGGTCGCGAGGGCGACCACGCGCGCCGACAGGGCGCCGTCGCTCGTCTCCAGGAGGAAGCCGTCTCCGTCCGTGCGAACCGTGCCGACGTCGATCGTCTCGCGCACCGGCGCCGCGAACGAGGTGGCGTACGCTTCGAGGTGCGCCACGATCCGGTCGCGCGGCAGGAACCCATCCGGATCGTCGCCTGCGTACGCACCGCCGGGCAGCGTCACGCTCCAGTTCGGGGTGACCAAGCAGAACGTGTCCCATCGATCGCGCCAAGCCTGCCCGACCCGACCGCGCTCGAGCACCAGGTGCTCCACGCGGGCAGCGGCGAGTTCGTAGCTGAGCGCGAGCCCCGCCTGCCCCCCGCCGACGACGGCAACGTCGATCCGCTCCATCACGACCCGACCGGCGCCGCGCTCGCCGGCGCACCTCCTAGGGTGACGTGGCCGACGACATGGCGGCTTGCTGCCGACGAGGTCAAACGCACAAGGTCTCCGCGTCCGGTCGATCGGGCGGCTCGGGCTCCTGGCTCGACTCCTCCATCTGCGTTCGCGCGCCCTCGACCCGAGGTATCCGCCAGACCCGGCGGCCGTAGCGCAGGAACGCCACGAGGGCGACCTCAGCTTCCTCCAGATCGGCGATCGGTGCCACTCCCGGCTCGCGGGTGTGCCCGCGGCGTCGGGTGCTCTCAGGAGAACGCGATCCGCACGAGGAAGACGTCCCGGTCCCCGGCGTTCGTCTGGCCCTCGAAGGCCCCATGCGTCGTGCCCACCACGGCGACGCCCTCCACGTCCGAGGCCATCCCGTACACGACGTCGTAGTCCGTCGTACCGAACTGACTCGTCCAGACCTGCGTCCCGTTCGGCAGGTACTTGCGCAGGAACCCGTCGCTCTCGCCGAGATGGCTCCCGTCGGGGAGCTCACCGGTCGTCGAGCCGGCGATGTACACGCCCTTGCCGACGGCGGAAAGGGACGCCGCCCCATCGTCCGCAGCACTCCCGAACTGGTCCGACCACAGCAGCGCACCATCGAAGTCGAGCTTGCCGACGATCGCATCGAGTCCTCCGGATGGGGTGTCGTAGAGGAACCGCCCCGACGTCCATCCCGCGAAGAAGATCCCGTTCGCTCGGGCGACGACCGACGTGAACGATTCCGCATCCGCATGCCCGATCTGGACGCTCCATCGCGGTCGGCCGCCCTGATCGAGCGTCGCGACGAAGCCGTCCCGATCCGACACCGTGTGGTGCAGACCCTCGGTCTGACCCGCCAGGACCACGTTGGCTCCGTGCGAGGCGATCGCGAGCCCGGTGTCCTCCCCGGCGCCTCCGACCGAACGTGTCCATCGCTCCAGCCCATCGGGATCCAGATGCGTCACGAACGCGTCGGACGGCCCGTTCGGCGGTCGGTGGCCGAGTCGGCCGTGCGTCGTGCCCGCGATGGAGAGCCCGCCCTGCGACGCCGTGATCGCCGCCGCCTCGTCGTCGCGTGCCGTCCCGAACTGCCGCAGCCACACCTGCGTGCCGGCGTCATCGAAGCGTGCGACGAAGGCGTCGAGCCCACCCTCGTGCTCCTGCTTCGGGAAACGCCCATCCGTCGACCCCGCCACGTAGACGTCGTTGCCCGACACGGCGACCGCGAGCGCTCGATCGGTGCCATTGGTCCCGAACTGCTCGGTCCACAGCTCGTTGCCGTCCGCGTCGTACCGCCGCAGGAAGGCGTCAGAGCGATGATGGTAGGTCTGCCCCTCCAGGGCGAAGTTCGTGAAGCCGGCGACGTACGATCCACCGTCGCCGTCCGCCGCCGTCGCGTAGGCGAGGTCGTACCGTGCCGTGCCGAACTGACGGACCCACTCGATCCGGCTCGTGGCGTCCACCGAGCCGCAATGCGTCTTCGCGATCAGGCAATCGGCGACCAGCTGGTCCAGGCGTTCCTGCTGCCAGGTGTTCCAGAAGTCTGCGTGCATCGAGTACCACGGGCCGCTCGACAGCGTGAATGCGAGAGACCCGTCCTCGGCGAAGGGGTTCATGACGCCGTAGTGGACGCGTTCGCTCAACCTGGGGATGACGTGCCCGAATCCAGACGGGCACGCACCGCCGACCGGATAGGTGACGTCTTCGGGCCGGAGGCCGGTGCCGTTCCAGCAGCTGGGGAGATCGATCACCCCGACGATCCCGTCCACGAACGGGTACTGCGCCAACGGCGTGCAGTCGTAGGGGGCGTCTCTGCGCGGTGTGACCACGCTCTTGGTCTGTCCGCAGCTCCAGGAGACGTGCGGGTTCTCGGCCGGTGAGCCGGCGTCGCGGTTGCCGCCCACCATCTGCAGACCCGGGGGGATCGTCTCGGGCGCCCCGGTGTTCGACCCGAGGTAGTAGATGCGCATCACCGTCGGCTGCACCTGCACGCCGTCCAGGAACGCGGTGGGCGCCCAGTACCCTGCGGTGTCGCTCGGCACCCGGCACGTGGTGTCGCCGGCCAGCATCGAGTCGACCGTGGAGAACGCGTCGACGCCGGTGTTGCCGAAGAAGTCGTGCAGGTGCGAGGCGCCCGGCTGGCCGGGAAACACGATCGGGTCGTCCATCAACGAGTGCGAGTAGGCGCACCGCAGGACGAACTGACCGGTCTGCGCGGCTCGCGCGGGGGGGGCCGGCAACGCGATCAAGAGCAGCAACGCAGCGAAGAGGACGAGGCCCCGGCCGATCCGGGCGACGCCGACGCTCTCGGCGGGCCGAGGGGCGGGCACGGCGATCCTCACCCCGAGGGCGATGCCGTCGGGTACCGCCACCGGTCCTGCGAGGGGACGGGGACGTTCGAGCCGGGGGCCGGGAAGGGCTCCCGGAGGGTGAACGCGTCGGGCGACGCTCCGCGGTCTCGAACCGTCGCCACCCGCCGTTCGGCCTCCTCGACGGTGGGGATCGTCCCGGCAGGGATCCACCAGAGTGCCAGATGGGCCTGCGCCATCTGCTCGAACCACTCCCGCCGGCGTCGCAGCACCTCGACGTGCCTCGAGGCGAACACGAACCGCCCGAGATCCTCGATCGTCTCCCACACCGACAGGTTGACGATGATCCGGTCGTCGCCGAACGCCCGGATCCCGGTCGCGTCTCCCGCCTCGCTCTGGAGCCGCCACACGAAACCGGGGCTCGAGTCGGCGAGCGCATTGATCGGCTCGAGCAGCGAGACGAAGCCTTCGAGCTCGGGCGAGTCCAGGGGAGCCCGCAGCAGGGCGATGTTCACCTGCGCGATATGCCAATCGGTCGTGACCACCGGCCGAGGATAGCCGTCATCCCACGGTTTGCCCGCCATCGTGCGCCGTCGGATGATGCCCTCGGAACCATCGACCGGGGCCGGAAGCACCAGGCCGGAAGATGTGAGAGGAGATCGAACGCCATGAGGACGCTGATCAAGGGCGGCACGGTCGTGACCGCGACCGAGACGACGAAGGCCGACGTCGTGATCGAGGACGAGAAGGTGGCCGCGATCGGCGTGGGCATGGCCGTGCAGGCCGACGTCGAGATCGACGCCACGGGCAAGTACGTGATGCCGGGTGGGGTGGACGTCCACACCCACATGGATCTGCCGTTCGGTGGCAGCTTCTGCTCGGACGACTTCGAGACCGGGACGCGTGCGGCCGCGTTCGGCGGCACGACGACGATCGTGGACTTCGCGCTGCAGGACTACGGCGAGGGCCTGCGGCAGGGGCTCGATCGGTGGCACGAGAAGGCGAAGAAGGCCACAACCGACTACGGGTTCCACATGATCATCCGGGAGGTGAACGACCAGGTCCTGAAGGAGATGGACGAGCTCGTGGGCGAGGGTGTGACCTCGTTCAAGCTCTTCATGGCGTACCCGGGCGTGTTCATGCTCGACGACGCCTCGATCTTCCGCGCGATGCGGCAGGCCGGCGACTCGGGCGCGCTCATCATGATGCACGCCGAGAACGGCGGGCCGATCGATGTCCTGGTGCGTCAGTTCCTCGACGAGGGCAAGACCGAGCCCCTCAGCCACGGCCTGACGCGCCCCGCGGTGATGGAAGGGGAGGCCGTGCATCGGGTGTTCAAGCTGGCCGAGCTCGCGGGGACCCCCGCGTACATCGTCCACCTCTCCTCGCGCGACGCCCTGAACGCCGTCCGCGAGGCCCGGGACCGGGGGCTGCCGGCGTTCGCCGAGACCTGTCCGCAGTACCTGTACCTGTCGCAGGACGACATGGGTCGTCCGGGGTTCGAGGGGGCGAAGTTCGTGTGCTCGCCGCCGCTGCGCCCCGCCGATCATCAGGAGGAGCTGTGGAAGGGCCTACGGGGCGACGACCTGCAGATCGTCTCGACGGACCACGCGCCGTTCAACTACGTGGGCCAGAAGGACCTCGGCAAGGACGACTTCTCGAAGATCCCGAACGGGCTGCCTTCGGTCGAGGATCGGTTCACGCTCCTGTACGGCGGGGTCGAGGCCGGGCACATCGAGCTCAACCGGTTCGTCGAGCTCGTCGCGACCCAGCCCGCGAAGATGTTCGGGCTATACCCGCGCAAGGGCACGATCGCGCCGGGGTCGGACGCCGACGTCGTGGTATTCGATCCGGCGGTCGAGCGCGAGATCTCGGCGAAGACCCATCACATGAACGTCGACTACTCCGCGTACGAGGGCCGGAAGGTGCGGGGGCTGCCCGAGGTCGTGATGCAGCGCGGCCAGGTCCTCGTGCAGGACGGGATCTTCCACGGTGCGCCGGGGCGGGGACGGTTCCTGCCGAGGAGCCGGATCCCCGCGTGAGCACGCCGTCGATGGAGGCCGAGATGCGGTCGATCGGCAGATGACCGCCGAGATCCGGATCTTGAGCGAGGGGTACCTCAGCCGGGTGGACGATCCCGAGCGGGTCGGCTCGACCGTCGGGTTCGCGCGCGAGGACGGGGTGCTCGTCGTGATCGACCCGGGCCTGGTGCCCGGTCGCGACGCGATCCTGCGCCCGCTCGCGGAGCTCGAGCTCACCCCTGAGCAGATCACGGATGTCGTCCTGTCGCACCATCACCCCGATCACACCCTGAACGCGGCCTTGTTCCCGAACGCGCGGGTGCACGATCACTGGGCCTGGTACCGCGACGACCGGTGGGTCGACCGACCCGCCGAGGGCTTCGAGCTCTCGCCCTCGATCCGCCTGATCGAGACGCCGGGACACTCGCCGCAGGACATCTCCACGGTCGTGGATCCGGGCGACGGCCTGGTGGTGTTCACCCACTTGTGGTGGACGGCGACCGGCCCCGAGGAGGATCCCTTCGCGCCCGACCCGGCCCTGCTGCACGAGAACCGCGCGCGGGTCCTCGGGTTGCCGGGGCTCCGGCTGATCGTGCCGGGCCACGGGGCGCCGTTCGAGCCGGGGCCGGACACGCCCCGCTAGCGAGCGCTCAGGCGCGGCCGAGCGCCGCCGCGATCGCGGCGATGTCCTCGGGGGTGATGCCGCAGCAGCCGCCGATGAAGGAGGCGCCTGCGTCCCTCCACGCGACGGGCCGCAGCGGCGGCCGGGCGTCCTGCCGGGGAGGATCGGTCCACGTCCTGCGCACCGGGTCCCAGAACGATCCTCGGTTCGGGTAGCAGACGACGTGCTCGTCGGTCGTCGCGCGGATCGTCTCGACCAGTCGCTCGACGTGCAACGGCGACGTGCAGTTGACGCCCACGGCCAGGACGCTGGAGACGGGGGCGACGACCTCGACGGCCGATCCGATCGGTGTTCCGTCGCAGATGTGCCCACCGTCACGGCAGCTGAAGCTTACCCACGCCGGGATCTCGGGTACGGCACCGAGCGCGCGGGCGAGCGCGCGGGCCTCGACGAGCGACGGGATGGTCTCGACCGCGAACACGTCGGGCCGGGCCTCGGCGAGCGCCTCGATCCGCGGGACGTGGAACGCAACCAGCTCGTCCTCGTCCTTGTCGTAGTCGCCCGTGTACTCGGCGCCGTTGCCGAGCATCGCGCCGTAGGGGCCGACCGATGCGGCCACCAACCGGCCGTCGTCCGCGGCCTCGCGGGCGAGCTCGACGCTCCGTCGCATGAGCCGGGCGGCATCGGCGCGCTCGATCCCCCGGCCGGCGAGCCCCTCGAACGTCGCCTGGTAGCTCGCCGAGATCGCGACGTCCGCGCCCGCATCGAAGTAGGCCCGGTGCACGTCCCGGATCGTGTCCGGGTCCTCGACGAGCACCTTCGCGGACCACAGCGGATCTCGCAGGTCCGCGCCTCGGCGCTCGAGCTCGGTGGCGAGCCCGCCGTCGAGCACCACGACCGAGCGCGATCCGAGGATGCGATCGAAGGGGTTCGCCATCGGCTCCAGCCTACCGGGGTGCGCTCCGTTCCCTACCCACCCGGCGGCGGCGAGGCGCGGAGCGTGGCCTCGAGGCCGGCGATGAGCCGAGCCCTCTGCGCATCGGACAGGCGCCCGCTCGAGTGCAGGAGCCGGTAGTACCAGGGCGGCATCGAGCCCTCTCGGATCGTCTCGGCGACCCCGGTCTCCTGCGGCCGGTTCCATTCGGAGAAGTTCAAGGTGGCACGCCCCTGCTCGACGTCGCGCTGCGTGAGCCAGGAGAACGGGGCGACGCTCGTGTACCAGGGCCACGCCGTCTCGTTGCTGTGGCAGTCGAAGCAGGCGGCCGCGGCGAGCTCCCGGGTGGCGGGCGAGTTCCACGCCGGCTCCGCGACGACCGGCGGGTTCGTGTGGTCGTGGCCGTAGGGGATCAGCTGGATCACCAGGAACCCACCGATCAGGGCGAAGAGCCCGAGCCGGACCGTCCGTCCGAGTGCCATGGACCCCATGATGCCCGACGGTCGTGACCGGCGCGCGGGGACGGATGGCCCCCCTTCGGGCGGACCCGACGGGACTCCTCGCGGGTTTGACCATGGCCCGGCGGGAGCGCAGGATGCCGAGCCGACAGAGGAGGTCAGCCCGTGCTCGGAAGCAGCGTGTACATGCTCGTGTTCAGGGTCATCCACGTGCTCCTGGCGATCGCGTGGGGCGGGTCGGTCTTCATGTTGGTGTTCTTCCTGCAGCCGACCGCGAAGGCGATCGGCCCGGCCGCGGGCCCGTTCATGCGCGAACTGCTCGCGACGCGTCGCCTGGTCGACTGGATCCTGCGGATCGCCGGCGCGACGATCGTCGCGGGTGGCTTCCTGTATTGGCACGACATGCAGGCGTACGGGGGGCTCACCGACTTCCTCGGGAGCGCGTTCGGGGACACGATCACCGCGGGGGCGATCGCGGCGCTCGTCGCGCTGGGGATCGGGCTGTTCGCGACCGCGCCGACCCTGAAGCGCACGCTCGCGGTCGGCGGGCAGATCGCACAGGCGGGCGATCAAGCCCCTCCGGAGCTGATGCAGGAGCTCGGCGCGCTCCAGGCGAGGGGGCGGACCCTGGCGAAGTGGAACTTCGCGTTGGTGACGCTCGCGGCGTTCGCGATGTCGACCGCCCGGTACTGGTAGGGGCCAACCCGAACAGGCTCGTCGTAGGCTCGTCCTCGTGACGACCGTCTACGACCTCACCCTCGATCGGCTCACCGAGCGTCTCGGCGCGTGGGGCGAGCCGCCGTTCCGAGCCAGGCAGATCCATCGGCAGCTCTGGCAGCGAGCCGCCACCTACGACCGGATGCCCGACGTTCCCAAGCGCCTGCGCGAACGGCTCGAGGCCGAGCTCCCGATCGGAATCGAGGTGCTCGAGGAGCGGGAGGCGGACCGCGGAGCGACGCGCAAGGCGCTGCTCCGGATCGGCGGGCGGCACGTGATCGAGACCGTCCTGATGGGGTACCGCGACCGGGTGACGGTCTGCGTCTCCACCCAGTCGGGGTGCGCGATGGGCTGCGGGTTCTGCGCGACGGGGCAGATGGGGCTGCGCAACAACCTCACCGCCGGCGAGATCGTCGCGCAGGCGGTCTGGGCCAGGCGCGAGGCTCCGGCCCTGCCGGCGTCGACCCCCCGGCGCCTGTCGAACGCCGTCTTCATGGGGATGGGGGAGCCGCTCTCGAACGAGCGGCACACGTTCGGCGCGCTCGAAGGGCTCACCGGCCGGATGGGGATGGGCGACCGCCACGTGACGGTCTCGACCGTGGGCGTGGCGCCGGCGATCCGGCGGCTCGCGCACGCCTACCCGCAGGTGGGGCTCGCGGTGAGCCTGCATGCGGCCGACGACGGGTTGCGGGGCGAGCTGGTCCCGGTCAACCGGCTCTGGCCGCTCGGCGAGCTGATCGACGCGGTCGAGGAGTGGCGCCGTCGCACGCGACGCCGTCCCTCGATCGAGTGGGCGATGATCGATCGGACCAACGACACGGACGAGCAGGCCGAGAAGCTCGCGCCGATCGCGCTGCGACTGCGCGCCCACGTGAACCTGATCCCGCTGAACCCGACCCCCGGCTGGCCCTCGAGGCCGAGCCCGGCCGCGCGGATCCGGGCGTTCGCGGCGATCCTCGACGACGCGGGCGTAGCCGTGACGATCCGCGACACGCGCGGTCGGGAGATCGACGCGGCCTGCGGTCAGCTCTCGCTCGAGCACGAGGCCCGCGTGCGCGTTCCGAGCTAGGAGCCAGGTGGTCGCCCGGATCGCGGGAGGCTTCGTATCCTGGACACAGGGCTTCCGGAGGACGCGACGCGGATGAACGATCGCACGGTTCCGGCGATCCGGACCGAGGGGCTGTCGAAGACCTTCGGCTCGACGGAGGCGCTCGTCGACCTGGACCTCGAGGTCGCGGCCGGCGAGGTGATCGGCTACCTGGGCCCGAACGGCGCCGGCAAGACCACCACGCTCAGGCTGCTGCTCGGGTTGATCCGGGCCACCCGGGGCCGTGCCGAGATCTTCGGCATCGACGTGCAGGCGCACCCCGTCGAGGCGCATCGCCGGGTCGCCTACGTGCCCGGCGAGGCGGATCTGTGGCCGTCGCTCACCGGCACCGAGACGCTGCACCTGCTCGGCCGGGTCCAGGGGAAGGTCGACGTGGCGTACCGGGACGCGCTCCTCGAGCGCTTCGACTTCGATCCTTCGAAGAAGGTGCGTGCCTACTCCAAGGGCAACCGCCAGAAGCTCATCCTGATCGCGGGCCTGATGACCCGGGCCGACCTGCTCCTGCTCGACGAGCCGACGAGCGGGCTCGACCCCCTGATGGAGCGGGCCTTCCGCGGGTGCGCGGAGGAGGCACGCGAACGCGGGCAGACGGTCTTCCTCTCCTCCCACATCCTGTCCGAGGTCGAGGCGCTCTGCGACCGGATCGCGATCCTGCGGGCGGGCCGCCTGGCGGAGGTCGGGACCCTCGCCGAGATGCGCCACCTCTCGGCCCTGCAGATCGAGGCCGACCTCGACGGCTCGGTGCCCGACCTGTCGAACGTGCCGGGTGTCAGCGCGGTCCAGGTGGACGGCCGGCGTCTCCGGTGCCAGGTGGTCGGCTCGATCGAGCCGCTGCTCGGCGTGCTCGCCGATGCCGGCGTGAGCCATCTCGTGAGCCGGGAGCCCTCGCTCGAGGAGCTCTTCCTCGCGCACTACGGAGGGGGGGACGGGTCCTCCGATGCGGCGTAGCGAGGTCTACGACGAGGCCCGCGCGTCGAGGGCGCTGACCGTCACCGCCGCCAAGCGGGCCGGCCGCCCGGGTGCGCTGTGGGGCGTGGTCTTCGGGCTGACGATCGCCGCGACCGAGGCCACCTATCTGTCCTCCTTCCCCACGCCGGCCTCCCGGGCGCTGCTCGCGGCCTCGGTGCAGGGCAACGCGGGGTTCGAGGCGGTGTTCGGCCCGATCCGCAGGATGGACACGGTGGCCGGCTACACCGCGTACAAGACGATGGCCTCCCTGGTCATCCTCGGCGCGATCTGGGGGCTGCTGATCGCGACCCGCCTGCTGCGAGGGGAGGAGGACGCCGGCCGGTGGGAGCTGTTCCTCTCGGGGCAGACCACCCGGGGCCGGGCCGCCCTGCAGGCGGCGGCCGGGCTCGGCGTCGGGATCGTCGCCCTGTGGGTGCCCACGGCGGTCATCGCGGCCGCTGGCGGAGGGAGCTCGGGCGTCGGTATCGGGCTGGGCGCCTCGTTGTTCTTCGCGACCGCCGTCGTGGCCGCCGCCGCGATGTTCATGGCCGTCGGCATGCTCGCCGGTCAGCTGGCCGCGACCCGGCACGACGCCAACCTGATCGGTGCCGGCGTCCTCGCGGCCTCCTACCTGGTCAAGATGGCGGCCGACTCCGACCCCGGGCTGGCGTGGCTCCGGTGGGCCAGCCCGCTCGGTTGGATCGAGGAGCTCCGTCCGCTCACCGGCTCGATGCCGCTCGCGTTCGTCCCGATCGCGGCCCTGGTGCTGGTGCTGGTCTCGGTGTCGGTTCGGATCGCCCGCAACCGCGATCTCGGGTCGAGCGCGTTCGCGAGCCGGGACGCGCCGAAGCCGCGGACGCTGCTGCTCGGGAGCCAGGGCGGGCTGACGCTGCGCCTCACCCGGCCCGCCGTCGTCGCCTGGCTCGGCGCGCTCGCCGTGACGGGTCTGATCTTCGGCCTGGTCGCGCAGTCCGCCGGGACCGCCCTGCGGGGCTCACCCGGGCTCGAGCGCGTGATCGAGCGGCTCGGGGGGACCACCTCTGGGGCCGCCTCGTACCTGGGGTTCGTCTTCGTGATCGCGGCCGGGCTCGTGGCGATCGCGGTCGCCGGCCAGATCGCGGCGATCCGGAACGAGGAGGCGGCGGGGCACCTGGACAACCTGCTCGTCCGATCGGTGGCGCGCCGGCGGTGGCTCGCGGTCCGGCTCGGCGTGGGGGTCGGCCTCGTCGTCGGCGCGAGCGTCCTCGCCGGGATCACCGCCTGGGTGGGAGCGACGACCCAGCACACGGGCATCGCCCTCGGCGACCTGATGCAGGCGGGGCTGAACGTCGCGCCTCCGGCCCTGTTCGTCCTCGGGATCGGCGCGCTCGCCTACGGCGTGTGGCCCCGAGGTGCGATCGGCGTCGCCTACGGGCTGGTCGTGTGGTCGTTCCTCGTCGAGGTCCTCGCCTCCATCACCAGCTCGAGCTCGAGCCGGTGGCTGCTGGACACGTCCCCGTTGCTCCACATCACGCCGGCCCCGGCGGCCCCGCCCGACTGGACGGCGGCCGCCTGGCTCGTCGGGCTCGGTCTGCTCGCGGCGGTCGCGGGCATCGCGGCGTTCCGGCGGCGCGACCTCGTGGGCGCCTAGGAGGCCGCCCGGCCCCGCTCGGGCCCTTGCGCGAACCGGCGAGCCGCGTCGTCCTCGGAGCGCGCCGGCGTCGCTGCTACCGTGGTTCGGCCATGGGGTTCATCGAGCTCACGGACGTCTCCTATGCGCTCCCGGGCGGCTGGACGCTGTTCGAGGGCGTGAGCTTCCGCGTCCCCGAGGGGGAGCACGCGGGGCTGGTCGGGGCGAACGGCATCGGCAAGACCACGCTGCTCCGTCTGGTCGTCGGCGACGACCGGCCGACCGCGGGCGCGATCGCGACCGACGGACGGGTGGGGCTCATGCGCCAGTTCATCGGCTCGGACGTCCGCCCGACGACGGTCCGGGCGTTCCTGCTCGCGTACGCCGAGCCACGCGTGGGGGAGGCGGCGGCCCGGCTCGGCAAGGCCGAGCGGTGGATGCTCGATCATCCCGGCGAGGAGGCGCAGATGCGCTACGCGGATGCCCTCGCACACTGGGGTGAGGTGGGCGGCTACGAGGCGGAGGTGCTGTTCGACCAGTGCACGCACGCCGCGTTCGGGCAGGGGTATCCGGAGTGCGCCGAGCGCAGGGTCGAGACCCTGTCCGGCGGCGAGCGCAAGCGGCTCGCGCTCGAGGTGATCCTGCGATCGCGGTTCGACACGGTGATGCTCGACGAGCCCGACAACGCGTTGGACATCGAGGGCAAGCGCTGGCTCGAGGACACGATCGCCGCGAGCCCGAAGACGATCCTGTTCGTGAGCCACGACCGGACGGTGCTGGACCGCGCCGCGACCCGGATCGTCACCCTCGAGGGACGCGCGGCGTGGACGCATCATGGCCGGTTCTCGACCTACGCGGCGGCGCGTGACGCGCGCGTGGACCGGCTCGATCAAGATCACCGACGGTACGAGGCCGAGCATCGCCGGCTCTCGGAGATGGTGAAAGAGATGAAGCGCAAGTCCGCGTACAACGACAACTGGGCCTCGAAGGCGCGCTCGGCCCAGCACCGTCTCGACCGGTTCGAGGCGACGGAGAAGCCGCCCGAGAAGGCCGACGTCCAGAACGTCCGGATCCGGATCGCGGGCGGACGCACCGGAAAGGTCGCGCTCCGGATCGCGGGGCTGTCGATCGCGGGGATCGTGGGGCCGTTCGACGCCGAGGTCTGGTTCGGCGAACGGATCGGTGTGATCGGCCCGAACGGGACGGGCAAGACGCACCTCATGCGCCTGCTCGCCGGCGAGGAGGTCGCGCACGAGGGCACGTGGAAGCTCGGGGCGCGCGTCGAGCCCGCCCTGTTCGCGCAGCTGCACGAACGCGCCGACGTCGCCGACCTCCCGATCGTCGAGGTGTTGCGCAAGCGCGGGATGACGATGACCGAGGCGATGGCGGCCCTGCGCCGGTACGAGATCGACCAGGCGGGGCGCAACCCGTTCGAGATCTTGTCGGGCGGCCAGCAGGCCCGGTTCCAGCTCCTGCTGATGGAGGTGGACTCGCCCACGATGCTGCTGCTCGACGAGCCGACCGACAACCTCGACGTCGCCTCCGCCGACGCGCTCCAGGAGGCGGTCGACCGATACCAGGGGACGGTCATCGCGGTCACGCACGACCGCTGGTTCATGCGGCTGATGGACCGGTTCCTGTTCTTCGACGAGGACGGTTCGGTGCGCGAGCTGCTCGAGTCGCCGTACGAGGACGTCGCGACCGTCGGATGAGGCGGTCGCTCCTCGCCCTCGCCGCCGTGGCGGTGCTCGTGTCCGCGTGCACGGACGGCGTCGGTGCCGGGGCCGCCCAACGCACGTCGTCGGTGGCCGGCGCCGGGGCCGCCACCGGCGCGATCGCGGCGGATGCGCCCTCCGCGGCTTCCGGCGGTTCGCCGCCGCAGGACTCGCCGCTCCCCGAGCCCGATGCTCGGATCCCGCGCCGGGCGGGGGCGCTCGCCCGCGAGCTCGAGACGACGTGGGTGGCTCGCCGGGCGGCCGTGCGGCGGTGGGTGGGCTCGGGCGGGCCCGACGCCTGGCCGCCACCGGACGACGTCGAGCTCCTCGTCCTGCACGAGCAGCGGATCTACCGCGTCCTTTCGGCGAACGACCGAGTGGCGGCGAGCGTCCTCGAACGGTTCTCCGGCGCTCTGGCCCGGGAGGCGAGATCGAACGTGCGGGCCGGCGGGGCCCTGTACGACCACTTCGCCCCGGTGGAGACGCTCCCCGACTTCCGCATCCGGGCCCCGGAGCCGGCCGAGGTGCTCCGTGGGTACTTCGACGAGGCCGAGGAGCGGTTCGGCGTGGACTGGGAGGTGCTCGCGGCCGTCATGCTGATCGAGACCCGGATGGGCCGGATCGTCTCGAACAGCGCGGCCGGCGCGCAGGGACCGATGCAGTTCATCCCGTCGACGTGGGCCGCCTACGGTCTGGGCGGGGACGTTCGCGACGATCGTGACGCGATCCTCGGCGCCGCGAACTACCTCCGCGCCTCGGGCGCCCCGAGCGACGACCGGGCGGCGCTGTTCCACTACAACCCCGTGCCCGCGTACGTCGCCGCGGTGACCGGGTACGCGAACGCGATGCGGCGCGACCCCGATCTGTTCTACGCCTACTACAACTGGCAGGTGTTCGTGCGCACCACCCGCGGGGACGTCCGGCTGACGGGTCCGGGGCTGTAGCCTCACGCCGCCTGGGTGGCGAGATACGCTCGGCCGATGGAGGGGGAGCGAGCGGACCGCGACCGAACGGCCCCTCGCGTCGCCCTCGCGGCCTCCGTCGCGTCGTTCGTGCTCGTGGCGCTCGTGGCCGCGACGCGGGGCTCCCCGTTCACGCCGATCCTCCCCTCGGAGCCCGGCGGGCCCTTCCGCTGGGCGGCCGAGCTCGTCGGGCTCGACACGCTGCACGGGAGCGCGCTCGCGGCGGCCGGCGTCGTGGCGGTGTCGTTCGCGGCGGTGGCCTTCGTCCTCGTCGTCCGCGAGTGCCGCCGGGGAACGATCTCCGCGCGGTCGGTGATCTGGCTCGCGGTTGCCTACCACGTCGCGTTGCTCCTCCTGCCGCTCCTGTTCTCGCGCGACGTCTACTCGTACGCGTTCTACGGCAGGATCGCCGCCACCTACCACGCGAACCCGTACGTCGCGACGCCCGCCGACTACCCGAGCGACGCGCTGGCGGCCTTCGTGGGTCCGAAGTGGGTCGACACGCCGGCCGTGTACGGCGCGCTGTGGACCCAGGCCTCGGCGCTCGTGACGCGCGCGACCGACGACGTGGGCGCGATCGTCGCCACCTTCCGCGTGATCGCGATCGGGGCGAGCCTCGCCACCGTGTTCGTGGTCGGGGGGCTCGTCCGGCGTGTCCGGCCCGAACGCGAGGCGTTCGCGGTCGCGCTCGTCGGCGTCAACCCCGTCGTCCTGTTCCAGAGCGCGGCGAGCGGTCACAACGACCTACTGGTCGCGCTCGCGGTCGCCGCGGCGCTGGCGCTCGTCTTCTCGGGGCGCGAGCTGTGGGCGACGGCCGCGCTCGCGCTCGGGACGCTCGTCAAGGTGACGGCGGCCGTCCCGCTCCTGCTGTTCTGGGTGGCGGTCGCGGCTCGCCGGCCGCGGGGCGAACGCGTCCGGGCGCTCGCGCCGCACGTCGTGCTCGCGGGCGTGCTCGCGGTCCTGGCCGCGGCGCCGTTCGCGAACACCGACGATCCGACCCTCGGCGCGGTCGAGCTGGGCTCGCACGAGGGGTGGCTCGCGCCCTCGAGGTTCTTCCGGCGCCTGTTCGACGCGATCTCGAGTGACGTGCTGGGGCTCGTGCCGCGGGTCGCGTTCGCGGTCGTGGCCGTCGCGGCCGTCGTCCTGGTGGGCCGGGCCGTCTGGCGCCGGGGGCCGGAGATCGGTTCGGCGCTGGTCGGGGCGTCGTGGGGATGGGGGCTGCTCTGCCTGATGCTGCTCGGGCCCGTCCTGCTCCCGTGGTACGTGACCTGGGCCCTGCCGCTCGGCTGGCTCTTGCCACGCGTGCCGCGGACGGTGCTGATCGGGACGGGCCTCGCGCTCACGGTCTCGCAGTGGACCTCGGAGCCTGCGGCGTTCGGCTCGGCGTACGACGCGAACCTGCTGTTCGGGCACTACGTGGTCACGCCGGTCGTGATCGCGCTACTCGGCTGGTTGCTCCTCGATCTGTGGCGCCGCGTCCGCTCCGCCTCGCCGCTCGAGGACGAACCGGACGAGGTACCCGCCTCCGCCGGCGAGCGCTGACGCGGCGAGCGCACCCACGCTCGTCCCGAGCCGAACCCCGATCGCGTCGAGCGCGACGGCGACCACGATCAGCAGCGCCGCGCCGATCGCCGGCGCCGCGGCCGACGCCGTGAGCGCGTCGTCGAGTCCGATCCGCGCCCAGCCGAAGCCCGCCACCCACAGCAGTGCGAGCGTCGCGATCGACGCCCACGCGATCGCGGCAGCCGACGCGGGTTCGAGCGGTTCGATGGGGTAGAGGTCCTTCCTCGCGACGGACGGATCGATGACGAGCGCGCCCGAGGGCCGGTCGACTCGATCGAACGGCGTGAGCACGAACACCGCAGCGCTCCGACCGGCCCGATCCTCGGCGGAGGCCAGGTCTCGAGCGCTCAGGCGTTCGAGGGCGCCACGTTCGCCGGCCGCCGCCTCGCCCTCCAGCGGCGCGACGACGACGACGACGTCGCGGATGCGATCCGCGGGCACGCCTGCCCGGATGACGTTCCCGGCGCGCGTCGAGAGGAAGCTCACCGTGTCGTCGGGCTCGTTGACGAGGAACGCGAGCGGCGTCCCCGGTTGCAGTCGTGACACGTCGTCGTTGGCGAACGTGACGGCCCGGACCTCCTCGTCGGAGAGGAACGGTTCCTGGCGGTTCCACGCGATCGCGGAGCCGGCGAGCATCGCCAGGGTCAACGCGGCCGTGACGATGACGGCGGTCGTCCGGCGAGGCATCAGCCGTCGCCACAGGCGCACGAGCCCGAGCGCCGCGAGGATCGGGATCGCGAACCCGAAGGTCACGAACCGGTCGGCGGGGAGCCACCCCGTCGCGAGCGCGAGCGCGACGCCGACGAACGTGAGCGCGAACCAGGCGCGCAGGATCCGGCCGGCGTTGCCGTCCGGCGCCGTGAAGCCGACGATCGCGAGCGGGACCGACACCCACTGCACGTAGCGCGTCCAGCGGTGCACGAAGCGGTCGAGGTAGGCGCTCCGCAGCTCCGAGGTCAGGCCCGCCCGCCGCAGGAACGCGTCTTTCGACGTGTCGACCTCGAGCGGCGGCGCTCCGGGCCGCACCGCCAGCAACCCGATCCCGACGATCGCGCCGCCGCCGAGCGCGGTCCCCGCCAGCCGGAGCGCCTCGCGACGATCGCCTCGCCACGCCGTCGCGGCCGCGACGAGCAGGATCGCGACGCACACCAGCAGGAACTGGGGATGGGCCATGCCCCCGCCGGCCAGCACGAACGCCGCGAGCACCGCCGCCCGGAGCCGGCGATCGTCCAGCACCGTTCCCGTGGCGAGGAACGCGGCCGCGGTGATCAGGTTCGCGACATAGCCGGCCGCCAGGTGGATCGCGAACGTGCCGGCGAGCAGCCCGGCGAGCGTCCACCCCATCGCGGTGCCGCTCCGTCGGACGAGGGCCGCCGACGACAGCCCCACCGCCACGCCGAGCGCGACCTCGAGCGCCGCGGTCGCCTGGACGACCGAGAACCCGAGCGTCCCCTGCAGGACGAGCGAGAGCGCCGGCACCCCCGGCCGGCCGCCGATCGCCGAGAGGCCCTCGACGCCGGCGAGCCTCGACCACCACAGGTACACAGGCGCGTCCGGGCCGATCGGGAAGGAGGCGCCTCGAGCGACGAACGGCCACAGGAACCACACGAGCAGGACGACGGCGAGCCCCGAGATCAGCAGCGCCTCGGTCCTGCGTCGGTCCGTGACGCTACCCCTGCGCGTTGAACGAGCCGGTCACGTCGACCACGACGTTCGACCCACCGGACAGGTCGGTGCAGGTGAACGCTCCGGAGACCTGGTCCCCCGAGGCCAGCCCGATCGTGATCGTGCACTCGCCGGCCGAGGAGATGAACGTCGTGATGGCGCTCTGGTCCTGCACGGTGATCGTGAGCGACAGCGTCGGCGACGTCGGCTGCGTGCCCATGAAGCTCAGCCCGCCGAGGCCGACGGTGCTGGGGTCGGTGCCGCCGGCCGTCCAGACCAGGGCCATCCCGCCGGGCGGCGGCGCGTAGACGGAGGAGACGAGGTTCGAGAGCGCCTTGCTGGCTCGGATGTCACCGGTCAACGTGAACGCCGCTTGGCCGCCGGAGACGTTGCCGGTCGCGGCGCCGGCCGTCGTCGTCGGGAGGCTGCCCGTCGCGACGCCACCCGTCATGCCGGTCGCCCCGCTCGACCCGGTCCCGGCCGTCGAACCCGTCGAACCCGTCGGCTGGAACGCCGAGGTCGGCTCGACGACGGATGCCGGCGCGTCCGTGCTGCACGCCGGCAGGAGCACGAGCGGCACGAGCAGGGCCATCGGTGCGATCAGCCCCCGCGCGTCCCCCACCCTGGTCCCTCCGTCCGAGCCCGCCGTGGTCGCCGGAACCTATCACGGGCGGGTCGGTCGATCGGCCACTGTTAGCATCCGGCCGTGCTCGACCGCGACCTGGCAGCGGACATCCTTCGGGCCGCGCGTGTCCGGGGCGGCGCGTTCGCGGAGCTCTACGTCGAAGAGCGCCTCGGGGTCTCCGTCCGCCTGGACGACGGCAAGGTCGAGGAGGTGACGACGGGGCTGGACCGCGGCGCCGGCGTTCGGGTCGGCCACGGCACGTCGTTCGGGTACGCGTACTCGAACCGCCTCGACCGCGACGCCCTGCTGCATGCGGCCGAGGCGGCGGCCGCGTCGGTGAGCGACGGCGGGCCGGGCGAGGTCGTCGATCTCCGGACGCTCGAGCCGCCGGTGACGCACCTCGCGCTCCACGACGCCTCCGAGGTCCCCACCGAGCGGAAGGTCGACTGGGTGCGCGAGGCCGACGAGACGGCCCGGGCGCTCGGGCCCGAGATCCGCCAGGTGACCGCGGTCTACGGCGATTCGGTCCAGCGCGTGCTGGTGGCGACCAGCGACGGTCGATGGGTCGAGGAGGTCCGGCCGCGTGTCCGGTTGTCCGTGTCCGCGGTTGCCGGCCGCGACGACACGATCCAAACCGGCTTCCACGGTCCCGCGGGTCTCGCCGGCGCCGAGTTCATCGACGCCAACCCGCCCTCCCGAACCGCCGAGGTCGCCGCTCGCCGAGCGATCACGATGCTGGACGCCGAGCCCGCCCCCGCCGGTGAGACGGCGGTCGTGCTCGCGCCCGGGATGGGCGGCGTGCTCTTCCACGAGGCGGTCGGGCATCCGCTCGAGGCCGACATCGTCGACAAGGAGGCGAGCGTCTACCGCGGCCGGGTGGGGGAGCGGCTCGCCTCCGAGATCGTGAGCGGCGTGGACGACGCCACGGTCCCGAACGCCTGGGGCTCGTTCTCCTTCGACGACGAGGGCACGCCGGGGCAGCGCACGGTCCTGTTCCAGGACGGCGTGCTTCGGGGCTGGCTCTACGACCGGCTGCGGGCGGACAAGGAGGGCGTGCCCTCGAGCGGGAACGGACGGCGGCAGTCCTACGCGCACCCGCCGATCCCGCGGATGTCGAACACCTACATCCTGAACGGTTCCGCCACGCCCGAGGCGATCCTGGCCGGCACCGAGCGCGGCGTCTTCGTGACGGCGCTCGCCGGCGGCCAGACGAATCCGGCGACCGGCGACTTCGTGTTCGGCTGCGCGGAGGCGTACCTGATCGAGCGGGGCGAGACCACGACGCCGGTCCGGGGCGCGAACCTGATCGGGCGCGCGATCGAGGTGATGTCGAACGTGGACGCGATCGCCGCCGACTTCGACATCTGGCCGGGGATCTGCGGCAAGGACGGGCAGGGCGTCCCGGTGGGGAGCGGCTCGCCCACGCTGAGGATCGCCCGGATCACGGTGGGAGGCACCGGTGCCTGACCTGTTGGAGCTCTGCGTGGCCGCGACCGAGGCGGCCGAGGGCGACGAGCAGGTCGAGGCGTTCGGCGAGGAGCGTTCGACCACATCGGTGGAGGCTCACCGCGGCGAGGTCGAGGGGCTCACGTTCGCCGAGTCCCGCGGCGTCGGCGTCCGGGTGATCTCGGACGGGCGTCTCGGGTTCGCGCACGCGGCCGACCCGTCGATCGACGAGGTGCGCGAGGCGGTCTCGCGGGCACGGGAGAACGCGGCCGTCGCGTCGCCGGACCCGTTCAACGCGCTCCCCGCCGCCGAGCCGATCGAGCCGCTCGACGACCTGTTCTCCGAGGCGCTCGCGACCATGACGACCGGGGAGAAGGTGCCGATCGCGCTCGACATGGAGCGGGCGGCCACCACGATCGACCCTCGCGTGGGCAAGACCGAGTCGGTGCGCTACGGCGACGCCGTCGGCGGCGCCGCGATCGCGTCCACCGAGGGGGTGCGCGCCGAGTACCGCGCGACGGGCTGCTGGGTCGTGGTCGTCACGCTCGCCGAGCACGACGGCGACACGCAGACCGGCTTCTCGTACCGCATCGCGCGGCGGGTCGAGGACCTCGACCCGGACGGCGTCGTCGCCGAGGCTGTCGAACGCGCCGCGCGGATGCTGGGCGCGACCAAGCCCGCCACCGCCCGCGTCCCGGTGCTGCTCGATCCCGTCGCGGCGTCCTCGTTCCTGGGCGTGCTGTCCGACGGGCTGTCGGCCGAGGCCGTGCAGAAGCAACGGTCGCTGTTCGGGCCGCTGGTCGGCGAGCAGGTCGCGTCCGACGTGCTCACGCTCGTGGACGATGGCCGGTTGCTCGACGGTCCGGGGGCGGCGCCGTTCGACGGCGAGGGGGTGCCCACCGCTCGCACCGAGCTCCTCACGTCCGGCGTGCTGAACGGGTTCCTCCACAACACGTACACGGCCCTGCGCGGAACGACCCGTTCCACGGGCAACGCCGTGCGCGGCTACCGGTCGTCCCCCGGCGTCGGCACGACGAACCTGTTCGTCCAGCCCGGCGACCGCTCGCTCGACCAGCTGCTCCGCGAGGCGGAGGGCGGGGTCCTCGTGCAGGACGTGACCGGGGTCCACTCCGGTGCGAACCCGATCAGCGGTGAGTTCTCGGTCGGCGCGACCGGCCTACGGATCTCCGGCGGCGCGCTCGCCGAGCCGGTGCGCGAGATGACGATCGCGAGCACGATCCCCGAGATGCTCCAGAGCATCGTCGCGCTCGGGAGCGACCTCCGGTGGTTCTCGGCGGTCGGCGTCCCGTTCGTCCTCCTCGGCGAGATGACCCTCGCCGGCGTGTAGCGCTCCGCGGCGGGTCACCGCGGCGTGGAGCGGGTACGACCCTCAGATCACCGCCGAGCGAACGCCGGTCGCGATCACGATGAGCACCAGGGCGGCCACACCGATCCTGATCCACAGGAACAGGGCGAAGTCGTGCACCCGCAGGTACCGCAGGAGGAACGCGATCACGAGGAAGCCGCTCACGGCCGAGGCGACGATCCCCGCGATGAACGGCCCGCGCATCCCCGCGGGGATCCCACTGCCGGCCAGGTCGATGCCCTTGTAGATCGCGGCGCCGGCGATCACCGGCAGCGAGAGCAGGAAGGAGAACCGGGCCGCGGTCTCGCGGTCGAACGTGAGCACCCGGGCCGCGGTCATCGTGACCCCCGAGCGCGAGACACCGGGTTGCAGGGCCAGGGCCTGCGCGATGCCGAGCACCAGCCCGTCGCGGACGCCGACATCGTCGAGGTGCCGCCGGGACGCAGCGATGCGGTCCACGACGTACAGCACGACCCCGAAGACGACCAGCATCACGGCGATCAGCCAGGGCTGCCCCAGCGTGTCCTGGATGAAGCTCTCGAGCGTCGCCCCGACGATGACGGCCGGGATCGTACCCACCACGAGCGCCCACGCGAGGCGTTCGTCGGTCGAGCCGATCCTGCGCGCCCCGACCGAGCGGAACCACGCCGCAGCGTAGCGGGCGACGTCGTGCCGGAAGTACACCAGCGCTCCCGCGAGCGTCCCGATGTGCAGCGCGACGTCGAACGTCTTGTTGAGGTTCGGGTCGGCCACGATCGGCCAGTCGAACAGCCAGGGCACGAGGATCAGGTGGCCCGAGCTCGAGATCGGGGCGAACTCGGTCACGCCCTGCGTGATGCCGAGGACGATCGCCTGCAGGATGGTCAGGGTGGCTCCTCGAGGAACGACGAAGCGGATGGGGAACGCGTCATCCTATCCGCCCGCCTTGGGTTCGCGGAGCCGGTCAGACCGCGTCGAGCGGCGCGATCGCGACCGTGATCTGACCGAACGCCGTCGCGTGTGCGAGCTGCTCGGCGGTTTCGGGACCGACCAGCAGCACCAGCGACGGCCCGGAGGATCCGCCGGCCTCGAAGGTCCCGGCGTCGCCCTCGACGATCGACAGGACCTCGAGCCCGCTGCCGACGGTGTCGGTGTACGGCCGGGGGCCGCCGAACGTCGCGATCACATCGACCCGATCGCCCGGTCGCAGGACGCCGGCCGGGAGCCCGGACGCGACGACGAACGCCCGCAGGCCGCTCGTGACGAGCGAGGCGACGGGTCCGCCGGCGCCGCCGACGCGTGTCTGCGTCACGGCCTCGCCCTCGGCGAGGTCGGCGACGAGCGTCCGTCCGACGACGTCCTTCACCGTCCGGAACGCACCCGGCGGGGCGTAGGCCGACGGCATCCGCTCGAGCCGGACCGCGTCCTCGCCGATCGCCGAACCGCGCGCGAGGTCCCGTTCGGCCACCACCACCGTCACGGCGTCCCCGGCCGCCGGGCGGAGGGCCTCGATCTCGGCCGCGTACCCGCGGACGATCGTGAACGAACCGGCTCCCGCGACCACCGCGAGGACGGCGAGGACCTTGGACCGCAGCGACCACCGCCGAACGAACACGCCGACCTCCGTTCCGCAACGGGGAACCGCGACGCTACGTGAAGCGGTGGTGCCGCGCTGTGAACCCGGTCACACCGCGCGGCTCACGCCGGGCGGGGTCCTTTCGGCGGAGCGAGCGGGAGGACGCGGACGCGGAAGTCCTCGAGCGACCGCCGGCCGACGATCAGCGACGTCGCCTCGCGGACGCGTTCGCCGAGTTGCTCCGGATCGTCCTCCGTCGTGAACCGCAGCTCGATCGTGACCAGGACCCTCTCGGTCAACTCACTCGACCTCGATCCGCGCGGTCGCGAGCGCCGTCGCGCACTCGCAGTCGCGCTCGGAGGGCAGTTCCGGGATGAGGGAGAAGAGCAGGGTGCGCAGCTTCTCGTTGTTCTGCCCGAACACCCGGATCACGTCCTCGTGCGTGACGGTCGGGGCGCCCTCGACCCCGACGTCGAAGTCGGTGATGAGCGAGATGTTCGCGTAGCAGATCTCGAGCTCCCGGGCCAGGAGCGCTTCCGGGTACCCGGTCATGTTGATCGTGTCCCACCCCTCCGACGCGAACCACCGAGACTCGGCGCGGGTCGAGAAGCGGGGTCCCTCGATCACCACCATCGTCCCGGCGTCGTGCGTCGTGATCTCGAGCGCGTTCGCCGTCTCGATGATGACGCGCCGCATCGTCGCGCAGTAGGGATCCGCCGACGAGATGTGCGTCGCGACCGGTCCGTCGTAGAACGTGTGGGGGCGCGACCTGGTCCGGTCGACGAGCTGGTCGCAGACGACGAAATCGCCCAGCTGGACATCGGCCCGCAGCGATCCGGCGGCGCACGGCCCGACGATGCGCTCGACGCCGAGCTCCTTCATCGCCCACAGGTTGGCCCGGTAGTTGATCGCGTGGGGCGGGAACTGGTGATGCAGGCCGTGCCGCGGGATGAACGCGACGCGGTACGGGCCGATCGAGCCGACGATGGGCGGGGCCGAGGGGTCGCCGTACGGGGTCACGACCTCGACGACCTCCGCGTCCTCCAAGAGCGAGTAGAAGCCCGAGCCGCCGAAGACACCGATCTGCGCCGGCGTCACGAGGAGGACGACTCCTTCGTGGTGCCGGTCTTGGACGACGACCCCCCGTCGGCGTCCTTCGACGCGGCTCCGGACCCCGAGGATCCCGAGGAGGGCTCCGATGGACCGGTTGAGGAGGACGAACGGTCAGGGCCCTTCTTCGACCCGGCGCCGGACTTGGACGAGGATCGGCTGTCCGTCGCGTAGAAGCCGGATCCCTTGAAGACGATGCCCGCCGGATGGAAGACCTTCCGCAGCGCCCCCCCGCAGACGCCGCAGGTGGTGAGCGCGTCCTCGGAGAACCGCTGGAAGACCTCGATGTGCTGACCGCAGACGGTGCACCCGTACTCGTACGTCGGCATGCCGTCAAGTGTATCTGGGCACGCAGCGCGAGCGGTCATGGACGGCGGGTCGCCCGATGCGGGTAGACTCCGGCTCCCCGCAGCGGAGGCGCGATGACGAAGGTCCGAAAAGCCGTCATCCCGGCGGCCGGGCTCGGAACCCGGTTCCTTCCGGCGACCAAGGCGCAGCCGAAGGAGATGCTCCCCCTGCTCGACAAGCCGGCGATCCAGTACGTGGTCGAGGAGGCGGTCCGGGCGGGCATCACCGACATCATCATCATCATCGGCCGGGGCAAGCACGCGATCGTGGACCACTTCGACCGATCGTTCGAGCTCGAGCACTTCCTGGAGGCAAAGGGCAAGTTCGACGAGCTGAAGGAGGTCCGCGAGATCTCCGACATGGCCTCGATCCACTACATCCGTCAGCGCGATCCGCTCGGGCTCGGTCACGCGGTCGCCGCCGCCGAGGGCCATGTCCGCGACGAGCCGTTCGCGGTGCTGCTGGGCGACGACCTCATCGTGGAGAGCACGCGCCTGCTGCAGGAGATGCTCGACGTCCACGAGAAGTACGGGCGGAGCGTGCTCGCCGCGATGGAGGTGAGCCGCGAGGACATCTCGCTGTACGGGTGCATCGAGCCCGAGCTGGTCGAGAACGAGCACCTGTCGCGGGTGCGCTCCATCGTGGAGAAGCCGTCGCCGGAGGATGCGCCGTCGAACCTCGCCGCGATCGGCCGCTACGTGCTCACGCCCGAGATCTTCGACTGCCTGCGTCGGACGCAGCCCGGCGTGGGCGGCGAGCTGCAGCTCACCGACGCGATCAACCTGCTCGCGCAGGAGCAGGCGGTGTACGCCTACGTGTTCGAGGGCGGGCGCTTCGACGTCGGCAACCGGATCGACTACCTGAAGGCCACGATCGAGCTCGCGATCGAGCGAGAGGACATCGGCAAGGAGTTCCGGGACTGGCTCGGCGACTTCGTCGAGCGCAAGAAGCTGATCTGACGGCTCGTCCCGTCCACCCCGTCCGCCCTCCCTTCCACCACCTCGTTCGTCTGGGCTCGCCGATAGACTGGCCCGGATGGCGACCGCGGGGCACGTCCACGATCATGAGAGCGGCGAGGGCACGATCCCGGTCGAGGACGCCCGCGAGCGCGTCCTCGGCACGATCAAGCCGCTGCAGCCGCTCGCCCTCCCCCTGACGGAGGCCTACGGCTGCGTGCTCGCGGAGAGCCTCACGGCCGAGCGCGACATCCCGGACTTCGCCTCCTCGGCGATGGACGGCTTCGCCGTCCGTTCGTCGGAGGTTGCCGCAGCCTCCCCGAACGCTCCCGTCGAGCTGCGGGTCGTCGGGCGCGCCATGATCGGCGAGCGGCCCGAGGGGACGGTGGGTGGCGGCGAGGCGTTCAAGATCGCGACCGGTGCGCCGGTGCCGGCCGGGGCGGACACGATCGTGCCGATCGAGAACGCCGAGGTCGCGGACGGCAGCGTGCGGATCCTCGCGGGTTCGGTCGAGGGCAAGCACATCCGACCGAGCGGCGAGGACGTGCGCGCGGGCGAGACGCTCGTGCAGGCGGGCAGGCGCCTCCAGGCGCCCGAGCTCGGGCTCCTCGCGACGGCGGGCTTCGCGCATCCGCTGGTGCATCCGCGTCCTCGAGTCGTCGTGCTCTCGACCGGTGACGAGCTCATCCCTCCCTCGCAGCACCCCGACTACGGCCAGGTGCGCGACTCGAACGCCTACACGCTGTTCGCGGCCCTCCGCGAGGCCGGCGCGGTCCCGACGATCGCCGGCATCGTTCGGGACGACGTCGACGCGTTCAAGGAGGTCGTGCTCTCGCACCTCACGCAGGCCGACGCCTTCATCTCCTCCGGCGGGGTCTCGGTGGGGGAGCGCGACGTCGTGAAGGCCGCGTTCTTCCGCCGCGGCGAGGTCGACTTCTACCGCGTCGCCATGCAGCCGGGGATGCCGCAGGGGTTCGGCGAGATCGAGGGCAAACCGTACTTCGGCCTGCCGGGCAACCCGGTGAGCGTGTTCGTGAGCTTCGAGGTGTTCATCCGGCCCGCGCTGATGAAGATGATGGGCCGCCGACAGCTCTTCCGGCCGGAGGTGCCCGCCCGCCTCGAGGAGGACGTCACGGGGCCGGCCGGCAAGACGCAGTTCGCGCGCGTCCGCGTCCGCAGGACCAAGGACGGATGGGTCGCCACGCCGACGGGCGGCCGCGGCTCGAACCTGATCGCGACCGTCGCCAAGGCCAACGGGCTCGCGATCGTGCCGCAGGGGACCGAGACCGCCTTCGCCGGGAGCCAGGTGAAGGTGATGCTGTTCCGTTCGATGGAGGACTGACGGGTGTCGTCCGAACACGTGGCGCGCATCGTCGAGGTCGGCGGCAAACAGGCCACCGATCGCGAGGCCGTCGCCGAATGCGTCGTGTCGATGTCGCCTGAGGCCTGCTCGCAGCTCGTCGCGGGTACGCCGAAGGGCAACCCGCTCGAGGCCGCCCGGATCGCCGGCGTGATGGGCGTGAAGCGCACGCCGGACCTCTTGCCCTTCTGCCATCCGATCGCCGTGACCGGCGCCGAGGTGCTCGTGGAGCCGGACGAGCGCGCCGGGACGATCCGCGTCCGAACCACCGTGCGTGCCCACGACCGTACCGGCGTCGAGATGGAGGCCCTCACCGCGGCGGCCGTCGCGGCGCTCAGCCTGTACGACACGGCGAAGGCGTTCGACCGCGCGGCGCGCATCGACGGGCTGCGCCTGCTCGAGAAGCGCGGCGGCAAGAGCGGTCACTACACGGCGGAGTGAACGCGTCGGATGTCACATCGCGCAACGGGTGACCTTCCGAGCAACTTGCGCGATGTGTTTGTAGGCCCCTAGCCTCGGTGCTAGGTTCCACACCCAGCCCAACATCTTGTGCCGGACCGGGGATCCGAACACACGGGGGTTGGCTCGGTGGGTTGGCTCTCGCTCGTGGCGTTGGTCATCACGTGGGTCGCGTTCCTCCTCCCCTCGCGAAGGGGTTCCCTAGGGATCAGGACGGACAAGAGCATGAAGGACTTCGAGCGGAACATGGACATGCTGGCGGAGACGGGATCGCAGGGCCGGTGGATCGTCACGCCCCGCAAGGGGACGACGTTCATCGGACGCCGCGCGCGAGCGCAGGCGCGAGCGCGCGAACGCCGGCGTCGCGTGCTCATGGTCCTGATCGAGAGCGTCGCCCTCACGGCCCTCATCGGGATGGTGCCACCGCTCCGCGCGATGTGGTACGCGACGGCCTTCCTGCTCGTGCTCCTCGGCGGGTACGTGTGGGCGCTGATCACGATGAAGGCGCGATCCGATGGTGCCGGCGGTCAGGTTCAGCCGCACGAGGCCGCAGTTCCGGCTCCCTCCCGTCCGGCCCGGCAGCGCTACGCGGCGGACGCCTCGAGCCGCACCGCGCGCCGCTCGTTCAACGGGCTGCCGGCGCTCGGCGACGACCTCGTGGACATCGTCGTCAGACCCGCGGCCGAGGTCGACGCGGCCCGCGTCTGAGCCTCGCGCCGTGGACCTGGGCGGCGTCTCCGAAGAGGTCCGACGGCGCTTCGACGCGCGCGTGGAGGCTCGCGAGCGCGCGCTCCCCGCATCGCGTCGGGCGATCCGCTCCTGCGCGAACGCGATCCGAGCGATCCATCGCGGCGAGTTCGAGCTCGCGCACCGCTTGATGGACGAGGCGCGGGCGGCGATCGACGAGGGGCTCGCCGCGGTCGTCGACCACCCCGACATCCGGTACGCCGGCTACCTGCAGGACGCGCAGAAGGAGTACGCGGAGGCGCGCCTGACCGAGGTGATCGTGAACGGCGTGAACGAGATCCCGACGCCCGATACCCTCGGCGTCGAGGACGCGCCGTACCTGAACGGGATGGCCGAGGCGATCGGGGAGGCGCGCCGGCGGGTCCTCGACCTCCTGCGCGAGCGCCGCGTCGGCGACGGCGACGCGGTCCTGTCCGCGATGGAGGACATGTACGCGGTCCTGGTCACGATGGACTACCCGGACGCGATCACGGGCAACCTGCGTCGCTCGACCGACGTCGCACGCAGCCTGATCGAGAAGACGCGGGGCGATCTGGCGGTTGCGCATGTGTCGCAGGACCTCCACGATGCCCTCGACCGGCACGCACACGACGTGCTCGGGAAGGAGGGCTGAGGTGGCCGTTCGCAAGGAGACCATCAAGCAGCAGTTCAACGAGGCGCTCCCCGCGGTGCTCGAGCCGGGCGAGGCGGTGCTCGGCGGCGCGTACGGCGTCTCGGGCCCGAACCCGCTCTGGGCCCAGGGCCTGTTCGGCCTGGTGGGGTTCCTGATCTTCGGGATGCGTTACTACTACGTGGCGCTCACCGACCGGCGGCTGATCTTCATGAACGCGTCGTTCTGGACCTCGCGCCCGAACGGGCTCGCCTGGTCTGATCCGCGCGACCAGGTCACGATCAGCGACCTGCAGACGGACGCGAAGCTCTGGAACTGGGGGAAGATCTCGAGCCCCAGCAAGCAGAACCTCCGGATGAACTTCCACGCCTTCTGGCGCCCCGAGCTGAAGGCGATGGGCGACCTCCTCGCCGATCGGATCGTCGGCCCGCGCCTCGGCCCCGGGGCGGCCGGTGACCCGGCACCGAGCGCCGGCGGCGCTCCGTCGGTGCCTCCGGCTCCTCCGTCGGCGCCCGCCGCTCCGCCGCCCGCGCCCCCACCTCCGCCGCCGTCGGAGGGCTGACCGGGTCGGTGCGAGACCCTCTGCTACCCTGGGCCGCGTCCCGGGGGTGTAGCTCAGTCCGGTAGAGCACTGCCTTCGCACGGCAGGGGTCAGGGGTTCAAATCCCCTCACCTCCACCAGCAACTACCTGCGGAAACGGAAGGGGACCGGTCGCCCGGTTCCCTTCGCTCTTTCCGGTTCTACCGTTTGGTTCAACCGGTCTCACACGCGCGTCCTGCGCGATGGCATCGGTCACGGGGGTCATGTCCTGGACCCGCGACATGGGCAGTGATTTGTCCCTACCGCACCGGGCGTGACCGCAGTCGATCTGGAGCTCGGCGAAGAACTCGGCGCTGCTGTTCGCGCTCATAGACCTCGACGTCCCCTACCGACCCTCCCAGCGGTCGCGGTCTTGACACGCGAAGGCGTGTCCTCGCGAGCCGAACGTCCTCTCTCACGCAACCTCTCACGAGTCTTACTGGTGCCTTAGCCACCGATTGTGCGACCGCTGGTTCGGCTGTCCGTATGGTTACCCCGGCGATGTTCCCAGGGGGACCGCCAAGGAGGGCAGGATGATTGCGACATCGATCGTGCGAAGGGGGCGGCTCCAGCTCCTGATCGCTCCGATCCGATGACGACGGCATCGGTCGTGCGTCAATCGACGGGCGCGCCCGTGCGCGGAACGCGCGCGCGACGACGACGGCGCGCGGCGCGCGACGGATGCCCGCACGTCTCGGGACCCGGCCAACCCTGGGTCCCGAGAGCGTCGCACCCGGGAGCGATCCCGCGTCGCGTTTCTGATCATGGCCGCTGCTGGGAAGCCTCCTCGCGCCGCCGGAGCCATCGGCATCCGCGACAGATGCTGCGTCCTGACGCGAGCGTTCATCACCTGAGCACCGGCTCGCCGTTGCGGGCGCGCGACCCAGCCGGCGGCTGGCATCAGCCGGACGTGAACGTCATCGTCGACGCCGGTTGGGTTAACCCGGTTCAACGGCAGATGCTCCAGGCGCTCATGGACAGACACGCCCAACCGCGAGCCGCTCCGGTTCCTCGGCTAGACCACCTGGGTTACCCCGAGGCAACTGACCTCGGACGCGCGGTCACGGGTGGCGCGGCTGTGTGCCGAATCGTGGAGACCGCCCACAGTACGACGGTGGTGGCGACGAGAACCCCGAGCATCGCCTCATTCCCGGTCACGAGCGCGGCTATCGCGGCCACGAGCGCGGCGAGCCCGAGCAGCGACGTGATTGCCAGGTAGGACTTCGATCCGTGGATCAGCCGGTCGAAGCCGGGCACGACAGCGGATGCCGACGCCCCGAAGCCCAGCCCAAGGATGATCCCGGCAACGACCCTCACGCCGCTCGCACCCTGGGACCCGACCCCCAACAGCCAGAGCACGTAGACAAGCGCGCCCGCCGTGACGAAGACCGTTGCCAGCCGGTCCTGTGACGCCACCGTCGTTCGCATATCCCCACCTCCCTGTGTCGGGAGTGTGCTCAAACGGCCAGCTCCCACCGCCTTCAGTCTCGTGTCCGCGGCGGATGGTGACAGGGCCGGAAGTCCCTCAGACCACCGGCTCGCTGTGCGGCGCTGGCTCCCGGTGCGCCAAGCGGCCGCGCTGGTTAGCCTGCACGCATGGGTGAGTTCGGACGAAGCGGCCCACAGCTGCCCCACGATGAGGCCGCCCAACGCGCACACTTGAAGGAGGTCGATGAAGACCTCCGCCGCGACCAGGCGGCCGAGCGCATTGCGAAAGGGCACTCCACGCGGCCGCGTTGGGCCATCGGTGGCTATGTGATCGTGCTGGTCGGCGTCGTCGGGTTCGTCGTGAGTGCCTTCTTGCCGTGGGCCTCCCTCGGGCGAACCATCCCGCACAGAGGTGTTCCGGCGGGCTAGTCCGCCGCTCGCCATGCGGCGCGGGCTAGGAGGCCCTGCGTGCGACGAACCCTGCAGGGGCATCGACCTTGCCACGGGGGATGGTTCGGAGGAACTCAACCTCCCAGGTGAGGTCGCCGGTCGTGCACAGCTGAGCTTGCTCGTCGGCCGTCAGAGCGGGGAAGGTAAGTCTGAGCGTTCCCTGCCCATGCAGCGACCCAAGGTCGCCGGCGACGTGCAGGGCCAAGCCCTGATCGACCTCGTCGAACGAGAAGGCTCCGTCGGTTATCGGCACGGTCTTGCCAAGGCCGAAACCCCATCCACTCCTTTGCGTCGTCTGGTCCTCGCAGGTGGTGTCGAGGGTGAACCACATCTCGTTGATGAACCGCCCCGCGTCGGTCCTGGCCACGAAGAACGCGATGTTGTGCGCCTGGGACGTTTGGCCCTTGTACTGACGGAGCCTCGAAGCAGCGTGCGCCGGGACGGCGGAGCTGAGGATGAGGGTGCCGACGAGGACCGCCACTGCAAACGCTGTACGCCTACGCATGTTCGTCCCCCCCTGCGACGGTTGCCACGATTCTCGACTAAACAAGACCTGCGGTCGAGGGGCTAGGCCGCCACCAGAAAGCGCTCGCGGGTCTGGAAGATTGGAAACGGGGTAAGGCCGAGGAGGCACTGCGGTCCTCGTTCGATGATCGGCTCGCCCAACGCGTGGAACCCACGAAGCGGAGGCTGATCGGAGGAGGCCGAGGCCAAGGTCGCGGGACAGCTGTTCATGCCCCCCCCTCGCGACAGGCGGAACTAGACGGTAAGAGCGTGACGCCTGTTGTGCCTCTGACCTGCGCCGATAGGCAAACGTGCTGGTAGCGGTATCCGTCGGATCTGCCTTCGCACGGCAGGGGTCAGGGGTTCAAATCCCCTCACCTCCACAGGGGGAACCGCGGGTCGACGGCGAGACACCTCACGCCATGCAGCCACCGAAACCTAGACGCTCGGGAGTTTCACGATGTCACCGAAGTCCGAACCTCGGCAGCTCCCCCGGTCGAAGTGCACATCGGTCGTACCGTCGCCGTTATCGACCGCGAACGAGAAACCGAAGTCCCGATTCGTCGGCAACTCGTAGAGCACCGTCTCGGTCCCGTCTAGCTGGCGGCTGATCAGCTGAGCGTTCTCGCCACAAGCGTTGCTGCTCCGCCCGAAGTAGACGGTCCCGTCGGCGTCAACGGACGGGCCGTACTGCTCAGGCCTGTCCGTATCCGCGTCCGGGATCTTGGTCGTCGCCGCCGCTGCGATGTCGTACAAGAAGATGTCCCCTCTGACGGGCAGCCCCGTCCTCTTCGAGATGACCGTTTGCTGCCAAACGGCGTAGTTGCCGTTCACCTGGATCGGGATGATGTCGAAGAACCTTCGATCGGTCTCCGTCTTGGAATACACGACCTGCGACGTGGCGGTCGAGGTGTCGAACAGCACGACCGAGGCACCGTGGCGGGTCCCCCGACCGAACAGGAGATGCGACCCTGAGATGCTGGGCGCGTACTCCGCGGCGTTCGTATTGACCCCATCCGGGACATCGAGATCGGTCCGCGTGGAGAGGTCGACCATCGCGAGATCCGGCTCCTCGCCGGAGGCGCTCAGTTGGTAGATGAACGTCGAACCCTCGATCCCGCCCGTGAAGGCGTCCGTGCCCTTGGGGTTCACGCGGAACGACGTATCGCTGCCGATCGCCTCGGCCCGGACGTTCGCGTGGAACTTGGGGGTGAAGACGAACCAGGCGAGGAACGTCGTCGAGGCGGCCGGTCCGAGCTCCGGCTTGTCGGTTGCCACGACGACGACGGGTTCGACGGCGAGCGCGGGTGTGGCACTCACCATGATCGTTCCCAACGCACATGCGAGAGCCAGCAGCAGGCGCACCTTCATGTTCCCCTCCCTGAACGGTCCGGCTGGTTGCTGTTGTCTACACCTCGGCCGCACCTGAGCACGAGCGGTAGGGGACGTGGCGCCTCGCGGACGAGGTCGGATCTGCCTCCGCACGGCAGGGCCGTCATGGGTTCAGATCTCCTCACCTGCACGCGGACAACGGTGCCGCGGTAGCTAGCTGATCGGCTCGATCGTCGAGGCACCGGATACGTCCGACCTGGAGACCGCGGGCGAGCCCGCGTAGCGGAGCGCTGACGCGCCCGACGCGACGGCCGAGAGCGAACCCGTGACGGTGACCTCGGCGTTCGAAGCTCCCGACAGGTCGATCGTCAGGCTCTCGATCGTGAGCTCTCGGGCGTCGATGTGGCACGCGCCGCTCTCCGTGACCTCGAGCGTCCCGGCCGACCCGGAGAGGCTGGTGTTCGACGCGCCCGATAGCTCGAGACCCCCTCCCTCGATCTCGATCGCCCCGATCAGCCGACTCGCGCCCGAGAGCGCGACCGCGAGTGTCGTGGCCTCGATCGGATCCGTCAGGGTGATCGTCGAGGCTCCCGAACCATCGAGCGCAGAGAGCGTGCTCACCGTGACGTCCGCATGCAGGGTCGCGTCGATCGTGTGCGTTCCCGATACCAGGCCGATGTGGAGCGTGTCACCCGAAACGCCGACATCGAGGGAGTCGACGAGGTTGTCATCGACCCGCACCGTCACCTGCTCCGGACTCCCGACCGTGACGTTCACCGCGAAGGCGTCCGAGACCTCGAGCTTGGAGAACGCGGCCGTGTCGATCTGTCGGGTCACGACGTTGCCCGAGCCACTCACCGCGGTGCAGGCCGCGTCGAGCATCAGCACCATGACCATGAGTACCGTGGGCCCACGCCTCTTCAACGAACCCCCTCACATGGCCCGGACGCGCGCCATCCTCATCGTGGGGAACGGTCTCGTCCAGCCGCCAGGCCTTCCGTCCCGATGGTCTCGGGCCTCAGCGACGTCAGGAGAGCGAGACGAGGTCGCCCAGGCAGCGGATCACCAGCGACCGGAGCTGATCCCGCTCCTGCTCGCTCAGGGCGGCGAACAGCTCGTCGTTCATCCGCTCTGCGGCCCGCGCCCGGATCCGGAGGGCCCGGCGGCCGGCCGGGGTGAGGTCGACGGCGTATCGGCGGCGGTCGCGCGGATCGCGCTTGCGCTCCACGAACCCCGCCGCCTCCAGCCAGTCGACGAACGCGACGAGATCGCTCGGGTCGAGCCGGAGCCGGCGGCTGATGTCCTGCTGGCTCGACGATCCGAACTCGTCGAGGCACGCGAGGATCGCGAGGTGCGGGAACCGCATCTGGTCGGCCGGCGTCCGGGCTTGCTCGATCCGCTGCTGCCCGAGGCGGAACGCCTCGCGCATGAACAGGAACATCGCCGCGCTCGGGTAACGGAGGAGGCTGGTGGGGTACGCGAGGCGTTCGCCGGCGGGCTCGTACGACCGCAGCGCCTTGGCGAACCGTCGGCTCGGCTTCGGCGGCCGAGGGCGAACGGGTCGGTCCCCGACGCGTCCTCGGTTGGGTTGACGGCCATCCGTCCCGTCCTTATCGTTGGGAGGTCCCATGATTTACCACACCCAGGGTTCGGAGCGCCACCCACCCGGCGAATGCCGTCGCGACCGAGCCGGGGTCCGTCATCTCGGTCGCCGGCCTGGCCAAGAGCTACGGGGAGATCCAGGCGGTCGCCGGCGTCGACTTCGAGGTGTTCCGCGGCGAGACCTTCGGGTTCCTCGGGCCGAACGGGGCCGGCAAGACCACCACCATCAACATGCTGTGCACGCTCGTGACGCCGACGGCCGGATCGGCGAGCGTGGCGGGCTACGACGTCGTCCGCGAGCGGGACGACGTCCGACGCAGCATCGGGCTCGTCTTCCAGGACACGACGCTCGACGCCTACCTCACGGCCGAGCAGAACCTGCGGTTCCACGCCGAGCTGTACGGCGTCCCGAAGGACGTGGTCGACGACCGGATGGCGGAGGTCCTCGACATCGTCGGGCTCACCGATCGCAAGGACTCGCGGGTGATGGAGTTCTCGGGCGGGATGAAGCGCCGGCTCGAGATCGCCCGCGGGCTCCTGCACTACCCGCGCGTGCTGTTCCTGGACGAGCCGACGATCGGTCTCGACCCGCAGACCCGGGTCCACATCTGGGCCTACATCGACGAGCTCAAGCAGCGCGAGGACATCACGATCTTCCTCACCACGCACTACATGGACGAGGCCGAGCGCTGCGACCGGATCGCGATCATCGACAGCGGTCGGATCGTCGCGCTCGACACGCCGGAGACGTTGAAGGCGAGCGTGGGCAAGGACCGCGTCCAGATCAAGACGCCCGACAACGAGGCCGCGATCGCGGCGCTGCGCGAGCGGTTCGGGCTCGAGGCCGCGGTCCACGAGGGCGAGGTGACCTTCGCGGTCGAGTCGGGGGAGCGGTTCGTGCCCCGTCTGTTCGCCGAGCTCGGCCTCCCGATCGAGGCGGTCAGGGTGTCGCGGCCGACGCTCGACGACGTGTTCATGTCGTACACGGGCAAGACGATCCGCGACGCCGAGGCCGTCAACCCGCTCAAGGCGATGGCCAGGCTCTGGCGAGGAGGGAGGTAGGACCGTGGCCATCGAGACCGCGGAGCCGGCGTCCGTCGCGACGTCGGTCCGACTCCGAGGCGGGTCGTTCGCGCACGAGGCTCGCGCCGCCAAGATCGTCTGGCAGCGCGAGGTGATCCGCTTCTCGCAGGATCGCTCGCGGCTGGTGGTGGCCCTGGTGCAGCCGTTCCTGTTCCTGTTCGTGCTCGGCACGGGCCTGTCGAGCATCGCGTCGATCGGGACGGGGCTGTCGCTCCGCACGTTCCTGTTCCCCGGCGTGCTGGCCATGTCCACGATGTTCACGGCGCTGTTCTCGGCCGGCTCCCTGGTCTGGGACCGGGAGTTCGGGTTCCTGCGAGAGATGCTCGTCGCGCCGGTGAGCCGCGCCTCGATCATGACGGGCAAGGCGCTGGGCGGGGCGACCGTCGCCACGATCCCGAGCGTGCTCATCCTCCTGCTCGCCGGCACCGTCGGCGTCCCGTACAGCCCGACGCTGATGCTATTGCTGGTGGTCGAGCTGCTGCTGCTCTCCTTCGTGCTGACCTGCGTCGGGCTGGTGATCGCCGTGCGGATCAAGCAGTTCCAGTCGTTCATGGCGATCACGCAACTCCTCCTCATGCCGATGCTGTTCCTGTCGGGTGCGCTGTTCCCCCTGTCGAACCTCCCCGCGTGGCTCCACGTCCTCACGCGCGTGAACCCCCTCACGTACGCGGTCGACCCGCTCCGGCGAGCGGTGTTCGCGCACCTGGACGTCGCGGTCGTGGTGCGGCAGCAGCTGAGCCCCGGCGTGACGTGGGGCTCGTGGACGGTCCCGGTCGGGATCGAGCTCCTGCTGGTCCTGGCGATGGGGTTGGTCCTGCTCGGCGTCGCGATCGCCGAGTTCCGGCGCGTCGAGTAGCTCCGCCCGCGGCCCCGTTCGTTAGGCTTCGTCCATGGAACCGGCCCGCAACCTCGCGCTGTGGGCGGCGGACAACCGATGGCTCCGGGAGCATCTGGTCCGGTACCGCTTCGTCCGACGGAGCGTCCGGCGGTTCATGCCGGGCGAGACCCTGGACGACGCGATCGCCGCGGCGGTCGCGCTCCGCGAGCGCGGCCTCCCGACGATGTTCACGGCCCTCGGCGAGAACGTGACCGAGCGGGCCGACGCGCGGCGGGTCGTCGGCGAGTATCGGGATTCGTACGACCGGGTCGCCGGGGCCGGGCTCGACACCGAGTTCTCCGTCAAGCCGACGCACCTGGGACTCGACCTGGATCCGGAGGTCGCGCTCACGAACCTGGAGGAGCTCGCCACCAAGGCCGCCGAGACCGAGAACTGGCTCTGGCTCGACATGGAGTCGTCGGTGTACGTGGCCGGGACCATCGAGCTGTACCGCAAGCTCCGAGCCGGACATCCGAACGTCGGCATCTGTCTCCAGGCGTACCTGAAACGCACCGCCGACGACCTCGACTCGCTGATGCCGCTCGACCCGACGATCCGGCTCGTCAAGGGCGCGTACCGCGAACCGCGCGAGCTCGTGTTCGGCTCGCGCGGGGTGATCGACGAGGCGTACCGGCGGCTCGCGCTCCTGATCATGGCTCGGAAGGGGCCGGTCGGCCGGCTCGCGCTCGGCACGCACGACGTCGGGCTCGTCCGTCAGGTCGAGGCCGACGCCGGCGGACACGATGGATTCGAGGTCCACATGCTGTACGGGATCCGCCAGGCCGACCTGCTCCGGTTGGCGGCCGAGGGCCACCGGGTGCGTTCGCTGATCTCGTTCGGGACCCACTGGTACCCCTGGTTCATGCGCAGGATCGCGGAGAAGCCCGTCCAGAACACCCTGCTCGCGCTCCGGAACCTGGTCGCCCGCGGCTGATGAGCGTTTGACCCCACGGCCGCCGACCGACACACTCGCCGGAACGGGGAGGGGGTCGCTGCCGCCGATGGGCATCGCGCGCGTCTGGTTGATCGCGGCCGCCCTCGTTCTCGTGCTGGCGCTCGCGCCTTCCGCCGCCGTTGCCGCGCCCGCGTGCTTCGGCCAGGCCGCCACGATCGTCGGCACCGACGGGAGCGACGTGCTCAACGGGACCAGGCGGGCGGACGTGATCGTCGGCCTCGGGGGCCGCGACGTCATCAACGGGTTGAAGGGCGATGACCGCATCTGCGGCGGAGACGAACCGGTCTCCTCGACGAACGAGCTCCTCAAGGGCGGTCCCGGCGACGATCTCATCGACGGCGGCGCCGGTGCGGAGACGCTGACCGGCGAGGCGGGGAGCGATCATCTGTTCGGTCGAGACGGCCCGGACGAGTTGAACGGCGACGACGTCTTCGAGTCGTCCGACGATGGGGGCGACTACCTGTCGGGCGGGACGGGCGGGGACTCCCTCGTAGGCGGCGGAGGAGACGACCGGCTCCTCGGCGGCGACGATGCCGACCGCCTCCTCGGGGGTTCCGGGGACGACGCGTTGCTCGGTGGTGACGGCAACGAGCGAGTGATGGCCGGCGGGACCGGCGACGACGACGTCGACGGGGGCCGAGGCAACGATCATCTCGCAGGAGGGTGCACCTCCGGTAGACTCCGGCGGGGCGTGCCCCTCCGGGCAGAACGACGAGGGCGACGACGACCTGACCGGTGGGCCCGGCAACGACGCACTGTTCGGCGGGCGGCTCGAGGGACTCGGGTTCGAAGAGGAACCGGTCTCGGACGCCGGGTTCCAAGACGACGAGATCCTCGGTGGCCTCGGCGACGACACGATCTATGCCGGGGCGGGTGACGACGTCGTCTGGGGCGATCTCGGTCACAGCCAAGAGACCGATCAGGACGGCAACGACACCATCTTCGCCGGACCGGGCGACGACTTCGTCGTCGGCAACGGAGGCGACGACACCGTCGCGGGTGAGGACGGCGACGATTCCCTGTCCGGCGGGAGCGGGCGCGACACGTTCAACGAGGGCGTCTCCGCGAACGGCGCCGACGAGATCTTCGGCGGCAACGACGTCGACACGATCAGCTACGCCTCGCGCGACACCGGCGTCACGATCGCGCCAGGCAACACGGACCCGGGGAGCGGCGCGCAGCTGGAGGGGGACAACCTGAACGGCGACCTGGAGCGGCTGATCGGATCGATCTGGAACGACCGGATCATCGACGATTGGCGGGTCGACAACTTCATGGACGGCTCGGACGGCAACGACTTCATCGTCGCCCACTGGGGCAACAACGTCGTCGACGGTGGCGGGGGCGTGAACACGCTGCAGTTCGCCCCCGAAACGGGTGAGGCGGTCACCGTCGACCTGACGGCCGAGACGGGGACCTTCGAGCTCGGGAGCGGCGTCACCACGTTCTCCCACGTCGATCGCGTCATCGGGACGAACTACGACGATGTCTTCATCGGCTCGGCCGCCGCGGACACGATGTTCGGGATCGGAGGCGACGACACGTTCACCGCGAACGGCGGGAACGACTCCATCGAGGCCGGAGACGGGAACGATGTCCTCGACGGCGGGGCCGGCGACGACCTGCTCAAGGGCGAGGGAGGCAACGACAGCCTGAAGGGGGGCGCCGGTGCCGACACGATGGTCGGCGGGGCTGGCTCGGACGTGTTCGACGGCGGCGACCCGACGCCGCCGGACACGGAGACGGACACCGCCGACTACGAGCAGAACGTCGACGGCAGTTGCGCGAACGCGACCGGCTGCCCGTAGCCTCGTTCAGCCGAGGATCCGCGCCTCGCCGAACCCCGCGTCGAGCGCGCCCGCCCGTTCGAACCGCCGGGGGTGGAACTGCTCGAGGCCCGGGTCGACCTCCGCGCCGGTGAGGAGGTCCGCGAGATGCCTGCCGAGCTCCGGCGCGAGCTTGAAGCCGTGGCCGCTCGTCCCGGCGTCGACGAACACGCCCGGCGCGATCTCGCCGATCACCGGCTGCCAGTCGGGGCTCACGTCGTACAGGCTCGCCCAGCCGCCGCGGGCCGTCGCGTGCTGCAGGGCGGGCACGCGCCGAACGACGCTCGCGCCGAGGCGGGACCCCTCGTCCGCGCCGAGGCGCTCGTCGACGTGGTCCGGATCGACGGTCGGTTCGGGATGGAGCGGTCCCATGAGGAACAGCTCGTCTCCTTCGGGGCGGAAGTAGTAGCCGTTCGGCAGGTCGCCGTGCGCGGGCACGCGGGTGTCGTCACCCCACGCGAAGGTCGCGACGATGTGACGCTCGACCGTGAGCGGCAGGTGCGCGCCGACCATCGCGGCGAGCGTTCGAGACCATGGGCCGGCGGCGATCAGGACGCGTTCGGCGCCGATCGTCGTGCCGCTCTCGAGGCCGAGGCCCCACGCGTCGCCGTCGGGTTCGATCGCGGCGACGCCGTGGCCGAGACGGATCTCGGCGCCGAGCTCGCGGGCGCGTTCGAGCAGTCCCTGGGTGGTGAGGACCGGATCGGCGTAGCCCGCGTCGTGCTCGAACGCGGCGATCGCGATCCCGTCGAGGTCGAACGCGGGCCACTCGGCGAGCACCTGCTGCGGCTCGAGCAGGTCGGTCGGGATGCCCTGCTCGTTGAGGCGCGGCACGACCTCGCGAACCGTCGCCTCGTCCTGCGGTGGGTGGAGCACGAGCAGGCCGGTCTCGCGGAACCCCGACCCGCGGCCGGTGTGCTGCTCGAACTCCCGGAACATCGCGATCGAGTCGCGCGCCACCCCGGCGAGGAACGCGTTCGTGTAGTAGGCGCGGCAGATCGCGCTCGAACGGCCGGTCGGTCCGCCGGCGGGCGCCGTCCGCTCGATCACGACGGTTCGAACGCCACGGCTCGCGAGGTGGAACGCGACGCTCGCGCCGTGCACGCCCGCCCCGATCACCGCGACGTCGAAGGTCGTCATGCGACCCTCGGCCATCTGTGAGGACCCATGGCCGGATTATGGCCGAGAGGGGTCGGTCGACCGCGATCCGGATCAGGGAGGTCAGGTCGTGCCGACCTGCGTAGACTCCGGAGGACGTGTTGGGCAGTCAGGAGAGGAGGGTCTCATGACGGAGCATTCGGATGTCCCCGTCGACCTGTACATCGCCGCGTACGACGATCCCGAGGCAGCTCAGGGTGACTTCGACGCCCTGAAGGAGCTGGTCAAGGGCGGTGTGATCTTCATGGACGTGGCCGTGCTCGTCAGCCGCGACGCCGAGGGCAAGATCACGGTGAAGGAGAACGCCCACGAGGTCGCGAAGGGAGGCATGGTGGGCGCGCTCGGCGGGTTCGTCCTCGGACTGATCTTCCCGGCCGGGGTCATCGCGGCCACCGTCGTCGGCGCCGCGGCCGGCTCGGGCATCGGCGGCCTGATGTCCCACCACCGCGAGCACGAGATCAAGAAGGACATCGAGGACGTCCTGCCGCCGAACTCCTCCGGCATCGTCGCCATCTTCGACGAGGTCTGGGTCGCCCAGGTCGAGAAGGCGCTCGCCAAGGCCGCGAAGATCGACAAGGAGAAGGTCGACAAGGAGAGCGTGGAGGAGGCCAAGAAGGCGGCGAGCAGCGCCGGCTAAGCAGACCCCGCACCGAAAGACCGTTTCCGCAAGTCAACTGTGGGGCAGCCGGCAGACAGGCCCGGGAGGGGCCCGAGGGCCCCTCCCGCCCGCGGATGCCTACGGCCTCACCTTGGCGAAGTAGGCGTCGAAGTCCGGCGTCCCGAGCTCGCGGCCCCGCGAGTCGGCCCAGATCAGGTAGACCTTGTTGTCGGCGAACTGGATCGACATGTAGTCGCCGGCGAACCCACATTGGAACGGGTTCGCATCACAGGGGACGTTCGGCATCGAGCCCGTCGTGATCCGCCTCTCGGACCACTTGTCGCCGTTGCTGGAGCCGGCGAGCGAGATGTCGTTGCACCCTGTCGTCTCACACTCCCCGAACCGGCGGTCGTAGTAGCCCACGTAGAGGTTCCCGTTCTCACCCACGTCACCCCAGGGCTGCCACTGCGCGGCGTCGCTGCTCGTCACCTGCTTCGGGGGCCCCCACGTCGCCCCGCCGTCCGTCGAGATCGACGCGAAGACGTCGTTGTTGATGTTGTCGCAGGGCTGGACCGGCAGGCCGAAGTTCGGGTCCGTCGCACACGGGCCGCCGTTGCGGAAGTCGGCCCAGAAGACGGCGAGCCGCCCCGTTTGCTCGTCGATGCCCATCGACGGGAAGTCGTTCATCCGGTACCCGTTCGGGGGCAGGCACTGGCGGAACAACGGACAGTCGGGGATCTCGTTGTCGGGAACGCTGAACGGCTGGAGGCCGATGTCGTCGGAGACCACGACGGGGTCCGTCCACGTGTCGCCGGCATCCGTCGACTTGACGAACATCTGCTGGCAGATCCCCACCCCTCCCAAGGGTGCAGCTTCGGGCGTGTTGCAGTTGTTGAACACGACGTTGACCGATCCGTCGGGACCAACAACGGGATACGAGCCCTGGTCGAAGTTGCAGGTCGACGGGTCTTCGGTCGGATCGAACCCGTCGCCCCCGACGCAGTCTGCCGAGCTCCCGCTGATCTCGAGCGGGGCGGTCCACGTCTGTCCGCCGTCCTCCGACCTCGTGAAGAAGATCGGACTCTCGACGTAGAAGCCCTGGTCGTCGAACCGGAAGATCGTCCACGTGATGTAGACGTTGTTCGTGAAGGGGCTGTCGGGGAATGCGTCCGCGGCCATCAGGTTCTTGTCGTCACCGAAGGTGAACGGATCGGCGAAATTGTTGCTCGGCGCGATCCCGGTGGCGCTCAGCGGAGCCACGAAGCTCGGCTCGCAGCTGCCAGAGCCAGGGGTGTGGAGCGCCGACCCCTTCAGACACGAGTTCGCCTTCCAGACGATCAGCGCGTCGTTGAAGTCCTGGAACACATCGAAGGCGACCGCGCTGTAGTACAGGTTGCCATCCGCGTCCCATGCATGAGCCGGGTCGGTGATCGCGTCGAAGGACCACTCTCCGCCCGGAACGAAATCCGCCGCGAAACGTCCCACAGGGAGCTCCGCGTCGCCCCAGTGCCTCCCGCCGTCGAGGGAGAACTCGACCCCGGTGCGGTTACCCGAATACTTCGAGTCGTTGGAGCTGGCCACGATGTTGTTGGGGTCTGTCGGGTTGACCGCCACCCACTCCTCCGCCTGCTGACGGAACCCGCAGTCC
This sequence comes from uncultured Actinomycetes bacterium, assembly GCA_963706005.1. GTDB lineage: Bacteria > Actinomycetota > UBA4738 > UBA4738 > HRBIN12 > DASSJM01. The sequence continues at coordinate 27,987 of CAVPLL010000003.1, read as the reverse complement.
TGGTTGACCCTCACGTTGTCGGGGAACCCCCCGCTCTTGAAGACGTTGGGGCACCCGTACGTGCTGATCGTCGGGAGCATGGAGCTGTTCGGAACAGCGGGCCTGGCCCGGGCGACGCCCAGGCCCAGCGACTGCAGGACCGCCTGTTCCCTGCCACCCGAGGGCATCGGGACCAACCGACCGTTCGGGAGCTGCTGGGGTCGGCCGTGAGCCGCCCGCAACAGCATCTTCGCGATCGGGCCTCGCTCGATCACTGGTTTCGAGGACACCTGGATCGTCTGGATCAGCGCGATCGAGAGCAAGACCGCGACCGCAAGCGCCATCCTCTTCATCTTCTTCCCCCTTGCGAGGAGTCGTGAGATCCCACGCCGCATAGCGAGAACTCCGCCCCCTTCGGTCATCCCTCCTTCCACGGGGCACGCGCGGTAGAGCTTGTTTGTCGCCCACTGGTCGACCCGGTGTCAAGCCATATTCCTGCCACGCGACGTCCCACAACGCCGGGAGTCACGCTTACCCGCGAAACGCAATCGGGCGGGCGCCGAAGGCGCCCGCCCGTGGACCGCTAGCCGGGGAGGGTCAGGCAGCAACGCCCCCGACGAGAGCAGCAGCCTCCGCGCACTCCGCCTCCTTCCGCCAAAGCAGCCGACCGAATCTCCCCCGAGGTCCGATCCGATAGAGGGTTGATTGAGTTCCTACGTGATGACGTAACGGCCGCCAAGCTCTCGGTTTCGGAAACAATCTGCTACGTGGTCCTGCGCGAGGCCGCAGGCCCGCATGAAGGCGGCAATGTGCGGTCGCGTGACCGGTGTCACGCGGCCGTGCGCGGTCTACGTAGAACGTTGTCCGCGGATCGAGAGGGTCTGAGTCGGAGAAGGTCACGCTCGCCTGGGCGAGGATTCGTAGACCTACCTAGAGGCGAGCGAAGACTCGTCTCCACGTACGTCCATCACCCAGTTTCAGGGTGTCTCCATCTACGACGAACGGGCGAGCCGGATCTTCTTCGAGGAGGTTCGGGCGGGAGGCAGACTCCATGTGGTGTTCAAGGACGCCAGAGAAGCCGGTACCGAGGCTTGTCGCCTCTCGGATGGAGAACGTCCCGATGAATCCGAAGAACGGCTCCGGCGAGGACGAACTGGGATCGGCGAAGATCTGCATGGAGAGAAAGCCGCTGCCGTCGTAGACCCCGACACCGCTTGGATCTCGTCCAAATGGTTGCGTCCAGGGATCGCTCTCGGAATCGCGGTCCTCGTAGGAGACGAGCCTCCAGATGCCAACGAGTGCGTCCCGTGCAGCGGTTGATGCCACGTAGCCGAGGATAGCGTCGCTCGTGTGCGCGAGTCACGCCTCGGCGTAGATGAGCCGCCCTCCGGTCGCCCCTGGGACAAGCGGGATAATACGTTCCCGAAGCGTGACCGGCGTCACGCGCCCAGACCCGGCGCGAGTGATTCGTCCGGCATACGCCTTACCCTTCCAGGATGGAGATACCCGCGGAGTTCTTGCGATTCGTACGTGAGACTGCAGAGGATGCGGTCAAGTTCGATGGCAATCAAGTTGAGTTGGCTCATCGAGCGCGAAACGGTGACTTGACCGCCATCAAGGAACTCTCAAGCGCCTACCGGGCAATCGCGGTCCTGACTGCCCTCCGCCTGCGGCCGCTATGGCTGCCAGCGCCGGACGCTGCACAAGAGGCGACGCTCGTACTTGATCACCTCGTGAAAGAAGGGTCCACAGCGATCGCAGTCGAACTCCGGTTGGCCATCCGAAAAGCGTTCGCCGGGCTCAGACCGCCAGACGCATCCTGACCAGTTCGGCGAGACCGAGACGTACGCCGCCGTAGCGTGACCGGCGTCACGCGCTCGGATAAGGGTGAGGGCTCGACGAGGGCTGGCGAGGTTCGGGCTTAGCCGGTCGGCTTGCCGTTGCGTCGCCAGAATGCCCAACCAAGGCTTCCTGGCTTCCGAGGCCCTCTTCACGTCACGAGCGCGCTCAGCCTCTTCACGCACGTCCCGCTCATGCTCCAGAGTGCCCTCCGGATCATGAGGCAACTTCGGTCCGAACGGCTGGAACTCGACCATATGGCACCTCCTCGAACGACAAGCCATTCGGAATGGTACGAGCGACCCGTCCGGCTGGATGGCCCGTGGCAGCTCGCGGGCCATGTACGTTCCCGTCGCGTGACCGGCGTCACGCGGCCATGCGATGGGTCAAACCGTGCAACTCAGACGCCCGCGACCAGGAACTCTCCTGTCATGGCGTCGATCATCACACCGTACGTCGAAGCAACGCACTCGCCTCTCATGGGGTTCTGCGGCGGGCCGAGGGCGAGGACGCAAACACCCTCGTACGTGACGATCCAGACCGGCGTCTCCTTGGTGCGTTCTTGGTCCGAGGTCCGCGTGACCGCAAGCGATGCGCTTACCGACGTTGCGTCGTGTCGTCCTTCCTCGCGCCAGGCGATGCGAAGGGCATCCTCCTCGGTGATCTTCGGCACCAAACCTGGTGGGGCGGGTTCGATCGAGGTACTCGGCCCCGGCCCGGTCATCCCCTCGGGAAGGCTAGGAGAGCCCCTTCCGACCGAAGCCAGCACGACGACAACCCCGACGATGACCACGGCGATGGCTGCTCTCCGGAACATCGATCCAGCTCGACGATGCTGCACCATAGGCTCTGGGTCAATCCATCGAATGGCCCGACTATCCGAGCACGCAACGGATGTACGTTCCCGAAGCGTGACCGGCGTCACTCGTCCGCACGGAATCAGGTCCAGGTCTAACGGGGCGCCGCTCATCAGGCTTGCGTATAGCATGTGGAGATGCCGATCTATGGATTGGCGATCACGCTGAGCGACGCTGAGTTGAGCACCCAGCAGTCGGAGCGGCTACTGCCTGCTGTTGCCAGTGCGTTCGGCACGGACGACATTACCGTGGTCGCGACCTCGGGTCGCTATCACGTGTGGCGTCTCACGCACACGATCGAGGCTCCGACGATGCTCGAGGCGGCGGAGGGCGTGATACGGATGGCGCGGGAAGCGCGCGACGCCGCGGGCATCCATCCGGGGCAGGCGGTCGGGTTCTCGTCGCAGTTGAGGGATCTTTCTCATCCTCACGAGCTCGTCTTTCCGATGGGGGAGACGCGTCCGAGATCAGGGTTTGAGCGAGGATCAGCCTCCGACCCCTGGAGCTGACTCCGAGCAATAGGGACGCTTCCGCCCACCCCCCTGCAACCCGACTCCTGCTGACTTAGGCGAACATTCGCCGCCCAGCGCTCCGGTTCGGTCGCGATGTACGTTCCCGTCGCGTGACCGGGTTCATGCGCCCATGCCCGGCCGCTTCGCTCGGCGGACTAGAATCACAAGCGGAGGACCACGATGGACTCCGTGAAGATCGCTGGTTGGACCGCCATCGGCGTCAGTCTCGTGCTGGTCGCTCGCGTGCTCATGATTGGCAATCCCGAGGCAATCATCATCATCGCTCCGGCGCTCATCGGCGGTGTTGCGGTCGTCGCTTGGCCGTGGAGGCGATCGACTCTCGTAGTCGCTCTCGTCTTGATCGGTGCAACCGCCGTCTACTCGCTGATCGGTTGGATCGGATTCCTCTACCTGCCGTCGCTGGTCCTCATCGTCCGAGGCGTAGTTCGTCCCCGGCGAGTCCCTGTCGATCTGCGCGGCTAAGGTTCGGCCCCTTTGCGGCGGTCTGGCCGCCAGGCGACGGGATGTACGTTTCCGATCAGTGACCGGCCTCACGCGGCCACTCACTCACGTCCCGCCACCTGCCGGTAACGGAAGCACGATGCTACGTGCCCATTTACCAAACCGCACGCCTGCATGAACGCGTAGCACACGGTCGGCCCGACGAAGCGGAAGCCGCGCGCCTTCAGGTCCCTGCTCATCGCCTTCGACTCGACGGTCTCGGCCGGGATCTCGCCCATGGTCTGGAACCGACCGACCAGCGGCTCGCCGCCGACGAACGACCACAGGTACGCGTCGAGCGAGCCGAGCTCTCGCCTGACCTCGAGCACCCGGGCGGCGTTGTTCACCGTCGACTCGACCTTCATCCGGTTGCGGACGATCGCGGGGTCCTGCAACAACCGCTCGACCTTCGCAGGGGTGAAGCGCGCGACCTTGGCTACGTCGAACCCGGCGAACGCGCGCCGGTAGCCCTCGCGCTTGTTGAGGATCGTCGACCAGGAGAGGCCCGCTTGGGCGCCCTCGAGCGTGAGCATCTCGAAGAGGTGCCGGTCGTCGTGGACGGGTACGCCCCACTCCTCGTCGTGGTACGCGAGGTAGATCGGCTGGTCGAGGGGGACCCACCCGCAGCGCTCCGGCATCGGCCGAACGCTAGCATCGGCCTCCGACATGGATCCCCCCTGGTGGTCGAGACCCGGGCTCGAGGCCCGCGACGGCGGGCTGTTCGTGGCCGGGCGCGACGCCGAGGCCGTCGCCCGGGCCCACGGGACACCGGTCTACGTCTACGACCTCCGGCGCATCGCCGAGCAGGCACGGGGACTGACGGAGGCGTTCGAGCGCGTCGGGGTGCCGTTCCGCCTCCGGCTCGCGCTCAAGGCGCAGCGCGACCCCGAGGTGCTCGCGTTCGTTCGAGGCCTGGGCTCGGTCGGCATCGACGCGTGCTCGCCGGGCGAGGTCCGTCACGCGCTCGCCCATGGGTGGGAGCCCGATGAGATCAGCTTCACCGGGACCAACCTGTCCCATACCGACGTCGAGGCGCTGCTGGAGGCCGGCGTCCACGTGAACCTCGACCTGCTCTCGCAGCTCGACCGATGGGGCCACTCGGCGCCGGGCACCACGATCGGGATCCGCGTGAACCCTCGGGCGGGGGCCTCGTGGAGCGGCCTTGCATCGGCGGACGGGGAGTCCCTCTACGCGAGGGCGACGGCGACGAAGTTCGGCATCCTGCCCGAGCAGCTGGACGACGCCATGGCGCTGGCGGTCGAGCACGTGCTGGCGATCGACACCATGCACATGCACGTCGGCGACGGGTTCCTGACCGATGGGTTGCCGAGGTTCGAGGTCGCGGTCGAACGCATGGCCGAGTTGACCCGGCGCGTGATGGACGGCGGCCACCGGATCGTCGAGGTGAACGCGGGTGGGGGCCTGGGTGTTCCGCAGCGGCCGCAGGACGAGCCGCTCGACGTCGACGCGTACGCCGGGATCCTCGCGGAGCACCTCGGACCGCTCGGGGTCACGATCGCGTGTGAGCCCGGGGACTACCTCGCCAAGGAATCGGGGGTGCTGCTCGCCGAGGTGGTCACGCTCGACGAGCGCGACGGCATCGCGTTCGCGGGCCTGGACGCCGGGTTCAACGTCGCGCCCGAACGCTTCATCTACGGCGCGCTCGTCCCGATCGTCCTCGCTCGAGCCGCGGATGCCGAGCCGTCACGTCGGTACACGATCGCGGGGAACATCAACGAGGGCGACGACCTGTGGGGCGAGGACGTCCCGCTGCCCGACCTGGTGGAGGGCGACGTGCTCGCGCTCATGCTCGTCGGCACGTACGATCGTTCGATGCACCTCGACCACTGCCTGCGCCCGCCGGCCGGCACGGTCGCGTTCGCCGACCGGATCTAGCGTTTCGGCCGATGCAGGCGGATCCGGACCAGGTGGCCGTGGCCCTTCGGGAAGGTCGACTGGGGGAGGGTGATGGCGAGCGTGACCTCGAAGACCTCGACATCGTCCAGGCGACTCTGCACGATCACCGTGGTGGGCTCGGCGATGGTCGCGACGAGCGCGTAGACGTCCGCGCGTCCATCCCCAGGGTTGCCCGTGCTGGGTTCGAGGTCGACCACGAAGACCGCTCCGTCCTCGGCGGCCGACCGGAGCACCAACGGAGAGTCCTCGCGAGCGCACCATCGCTCGAGATGCGGCTGCAGGTGGAGGTGCGGTTGCTCGGTGTTCCAGTCGGGTCGTGCCATCTCCTCGAGCAGCGTTCGGATCGGTGGGGCGAACGCCTCACCGTCCGAGATGCCGGCGCCCCGCTCGTCGCCGTCCCACCGCTGGTTCACCGAGTGCGTGGGAAGCCCAGGTCGATGGTGCTCTTCGCCGGATCGGGCCAGCGCTGCGTGACGACCTTGCCGCGCGTGTAGAACTGCACGCCCTCGGGGCCGTACATGTGGTTGTCGCCGAACAGCGAGTGCTTCCACCCGCCGAACGAGTAGTAGGCCACCGGCACCGGGATCGGGACGTTGATGCCCACCATGCCGGCCTCGACCTCGAAGATGAACTGCCGCGCCGCGCCGCCGTCGCGGGTGAAGATCGCGACGCCGTTGCCCCACGGGTTCCGGTTCACGAGGTCGACGGCCTGGTCGTAGGTCTCGGCTCGGGTCACCGAGAGCACGGGCCCGAAGATCTCGTCCCGGTACGCGTCCATCTCCGGCGTCACATGGTCGATCAGCGAGGGCGCGAGGAAGAACCCAGGGCTGTCCTTGTAGAGGGGGTGCTCACGGCCGTCGGCGATGACGCGCGCGCCCTGCGCCGGGCCGCTGTCCAGGTACGACGCGACGCGGTCGCGATGCTCGCGGGTGATGAGCGGGCCCATCTCCGACTCGGGGTCCAGGCCCGGCCCGACCTTGACCTTGGGGAGGCGGTCGGCGATCGCGTCGACGACCGTGTCCGCGATCGTGCCGACGCTCGTCAGGACCGAGATCGCCATACAGCGCTCGCCCGCGGAGCCGTAGCCGGCGGAGACCGCGGCGTCGGCAACCATCTCCACGTCGGCATCGGGCAGGACGATCATGTGGTTCTTCGCCCCGCCCAGCGCCTGCACGCGCTTCCCGTTGGCGGTGCCGGTCGTGTAGATGTAGTTCGCGATCGGGGTCGAGCCGACGAAGCTCACCGCGCGGATGTCCGGATGCTCGAGGATCGAGTCCACGGCGACCCTGTCGCCCTGGACGACGTTGAAGACGCCGTCGGGCAGGCCGGCCTCGGTGAACAGGTCCGCGAGCGCGAGCGATGGCCCCGGGTCCTTCTCCGACGGCTTGAGCACGAACGTGTTGCCGCACGCGATCGCGTTCGCACACATCCAGATCGGGACCATCGCCGGGAAGTTGAACGGGGTGATCCCCGCCACCACGCCGAGCGGCTGGCGGATCGAGTAGACGTCGATCCCGGTCGAGACCTGCTCGGAGAACTCGCCCTTCAGCAGGTTCGGGATGCCGGTCGCGTACTCGACGTTCTCCACCGCCCGTTGCACCTCGCCCGTCGCGTCCGAGAGCACCTTGCCGTGCTGCGCGGTCAGGATCCTGGCGACGTCGGTCTTGCGGGCCTCGAGGAGCTCCCGGATCCGGAACATGATCTCCGCTCGCTTGGAGAGCGAGGTCGCGCGCCACGCCGGGAACGCCTCCTTGGCGGCGTCGACCGCCTTGGCGAGCTCGGCCGGGTCGGCGAAGTCCACCTCGTGCGTCTGCTCGCCCGTGGCCGGGTCGAACACAGGCCCTCGTCGGCCCGACTCGCCCGGTACGTGCTTGCCGCCGATGTAGTGACCGATCCGCTCCATGGGTTTCCCTCCGGGCTGCGTGACGTTGGGAGGATGGTACTCGGCGGGACTAGACTGCCGCTCCCGAGACTCGAGGGGGATCCGATGAGCGACCTGACCGCCGACGAGATCGTCGAGCTGAGCCTCAAGCACACGCTGTACGACTGGCAACAGCAGGGCACCACGACGCCGATGGCCATCGCGAGCGCCAAGGGCTGCGAGTTCTTCACCGTCGACGGCAAGCGTTACCTGGACTTCAACAGTCAGCTCATGGGCGTGAACATCGGGCACGCGGATCCGCGCGTGACCGAGGCGATCGCCGAGCAGGCGCGCACCCTGCCGTACATCACACCGTTCGCGGCCACCGAGGTCCGTGCGCTCCTCGGCCGGAAGCTTGCGGAGCTCCTGCCGGGGGACATCGACAAGGTCTTCTTCACGCTCGGCGGCGCCGAGGCCAACGAGAACGCCATCCGGATCGCGAAGGCCGTGACCGGCCGGACGAAGATCCTCGCCCGGTACCGCAGTTACCACGGCGCCACCTACGCCACGATCTCGCTCACGGGCGACCCTCGCCGATGGGGGAACGAGCCGACGATGCCCGGCGTCGTCCACGTGCTCGATCCCTACCACGGCACCCAGCGCGGGACCGACGACGCGCAGACCGCGCTCGCGTACCTCGAAGAGACCATCATGCTCGAAGGCCCCGGGACGATCGCCGGGTTCATCCTCGAGCCGGTCACGGGGACCAACGGCATCCTGATCCCACCCGACGGCTACCTGCAGGGCGTCCGCGAGCTGTGCGACCGCCACGGCATCCTGTTGATCGCGGACGAGGTCATGTCGGGGTTCGGGCGCACGGGCGAGTGGTTCGCCGTGAATCACTGGGGCGTCGTCCCCGACATCATCACGATGGCGAAGGGCCTGACCTCGTCCTACGTGCCGCTCGGAGCGGTGGGGCTCCGCCCGAACGTGTACTCCTACTTCGACGACCACGTGTTCTGGGGCGGCCTCACGTACAACTCGCACCCGCTGGCGCTCGCGACCGCGCTCGCGACGATCCGTGTGTACGAGGAGGACGGCCTCCTCGAGCACACCCGCAAGATGGGCGACGTCATGGCGCGCCACCACGCCGAGCTGAAGGACAAGCACCCGAGCGTCGGGCTCGTCCGCAACATCGGGCTGTTCGGGATCGTCGAGCTCGTCCGCAACCGCTCCACGATGGAGCCGATGGCCCCGTTCAACGGCGCGAGCGACGAGATGAAGGCGATCGGCGCCTTCCTGTCGGAGAAGGGGTTGTTCACGATGCTCCGCTTCAACGGCATCATGACGAACCCGCCGCTGCCGATCACCGAGGAGCAGCTCGGCGAGGGCTTCGCCATCATCGACGAGGCGCTGACGCTCCACGCCGATCCCGCCGTCACCGGCTGAGGGCTCCGGCGTGACCGATCGCGTCGGCTTCATCGGGCTCGGCGTGATGGGCGCGCCGATGGCGCGTCACCTGCTCGCGGCCGGGTTCCCGCTCACCGTCCATTCGCGCTCGTCCCCGCCGGTCGACGCGCTCGTCGCGGAGGGCGCGGCATCGGCCTCGACGCCGGCCGAGGTCGCCTCGGCCTCCGACGTCGTGGTGACGATGGTGCCCGACACGCCGGACGTCGAGCTCGTGCTGTTCGGCGGGTCGGGTGTGGCCGAGGGCGCCAGACCCGGGTCGCTCGTGATCGACATGAGCACGATCGACCCGCTCGCGACGCGCCGGTACGCCGAGCGCCTGGCGCAGACCGACGTCGCGATGCTCGACGCGCCCGTCTCCGGCGGCGAGGTGGGGGCGAAGGCCGGGACGCTGTCGATCATGGCCGGAGGCCCCGAGGCGGCGTTCGCGCGAGCCCGCCCGCTGCTCGAGGCGATGGGGTCGACGATCGTGCACGTCGGTCCGTCCGGCGCGGGCCAGGTCGCGAAGGCCTGCAACCAGCTCGTGATCGCGTCGGCCGTCGAGGCGGTGGGGGAGGCGTTCGTCCTGGCCGCCAAGGCGGGCGTCGATCCGACGAAGGTCCGGGAGGCGCTGCTCGGTGGGTTCGCGAGCTCGAAGGTCCTGGACCTCCACGGCCAGCGGATGCTCGACGCCGCGTTCGAGCCCGGGTTCCGGTCGGCGCTCATGGCCAAGGACGGACGGATCGTGTTGTCCGCGGCGGACGGGGTCGGGGCGCCGATCCCGGCGTTCCGCGCGGTCGCCGAACGGCTCGAGGCGATGCTGCCCGCCGGCCGTGGCGACCTGGACTACGCGGCCCTGGTCACGCTCCTGGAGGACGAGGCCGGCGTCGTCGTCCACGGCGAGCCGTGAGGCGCGAGCTCGCCGACGGCTACGAGCTCGACGACGATCCGGGGCGGGTCGACCTCGACGCGGTCTGGAACTTCCTGTCGACCGAGGCGTATTGGGGCAGGGATCGTTCGCGAGAGGCGGTGGAGGGGCAGGTGCGCGAGGCGGCCCGGGTGGTCGGCCTGTACCACGAGGACCGCCAGGTCGGATTCGCCCGCGTGGTGAGCGACGGGCGGATCGCGTACCTGGCCGACGTCTACGTCGTGGGCGAGCACCGTGGCCGTGGGCTCGGCGTCGAGCTCGTCCGCGCCGCGGTCGACGACGGTCCGCACCGCGACCTGCGCTGGCTGCTGCACACGCGGGACGCGCACCGTCTCTACGCGCGGTTCGGGTTCGGTCCGCCGAGCGACCTCCTGCTCGAGCGCCCGAGCCGCTCGTCGGGGCCCGCCGACCCCTCGGCCGATCCCTCGGCCGAGCGCTAGACGCCGGTGGGTGCGGCGCCCGCGAACCGCTCCGCCCACTCGCCCAGGGCGTCGATGGCCTTGCTGAGCTCCATCCCGGACGCCGACAACGAGTACTCGATCACGACGGGCCGGCCGTCGTGGACGGACCGCACCACGATCCCCTCGCCCTCCAGCTGCTTCAGGCGCTCGGAGAGCAGGTTGTCCGAGATCCCCGGGACCCGGTCCCTCAGCTCTCCGAACCGCCGGGGACCGGCGAGGAGCACGCGGATGACCTGGGGGTTCCAGCGCCGGCCCACGATGTCGGCCGCCCGTTGGAAGTGTTCGCAGACCCGGCCTTTCGCCTCCTCGCCGCCGGTGTCGCCCACGGCGAGCATGGTACCGGTTCCCGCTTGGGGAACCTCGTTACCTCCGGGAATAGGAGTACCTCTCATCTCGTTAGTGAACAACGATGGATGAGGGCGGTCTCTTCCCGAGACCACGAGCGAGGAGGTACGGATGGCAACCGAGGTCGCCGAAGTGATCGATCGCACGAAGCTGCCGCCAGTCGGGACCTGGACGTTCGACAAGGCCCACACGAGGCTCGAGTTCGTGGCCCGGCACATGCTGTCCAAGGTGCGGGGGCGATTCACCGAGTTCGACGGGACCGTGACGATCGCCGAGCGTCCCGAGGACTCCCACGTCGAGGTCGAGATGCAGGCGGCGAGCATCACCACCGACACGGGCATGCGGGACGACCACCTGCGCAGCGACGACTTCCTGGAGGTGGAGGAGTACCCGACACTGACGTTCCGCAGCAAGGAGCTGCGACCCACCGGCCGGACCACGTTCCAGCTGATCGGGGACCTCACGATCAAGGGCATCACCCGCGAGGTGGTGCTCGACGCCGAGTTCAACGGCTGGGGGCCCGGGATGACCCCCGACCGACCGCCGCTCGCCGCGTTCTCCGCGCGTACCGAGATCGACCGCGAGGACTGGGACATGACCTGGAACGTCGCGGTCGAGACCGGCGGGTTCCTGGTGAGCCGGAAGGTCCAGATCGAGATCGAGACGGAGCTCAACCCGAAGGCGTGACCGACGGGGCTTCGGATCGGCGACGGGCCGGCGCGAGCCGGCTCGTCGCCGATCCCGGCGTAGGATGCGTTCCCGTGCGGGTCGCGCTCTGCCAGACGAACTGCGGCGAGGACGTCGCCGCCAACGAGGCGCAGGTCTTCGGGCTGCTCGAGGAGGCCGCCGCCGGCGGTGCCGACCTGGTCGCCCTGCCCGAGGTCTGGCCCCGCCAGGGATCGGCGATGCAGATCCGCGAGGCCGCCGAGCCGGTCCCGGGACCCCGGACCGACCGGCTCGGCGAGGTCGCCGCTAGCCGCAGGCTCTGGGTGCACGGGGGGAGCGTCCTCGAGCGCGACGGCGAACGCATCTTCAACACGAGCGTGCTGTTCGACCGCGAGGGGACGCTGGTCGCCTCCTACCGCAAGATCCACCTGTTCGACGCCGACCCGCCGGGGGCGGTCCCGAGCCGCGAGTCGTCCGTGTTCTCACCGGGGGACCGCGTCGTGACCGCGGAGACGGAGTTCGGCCGAGTCGGCCTGTCGATCTGCTACGACGTCCGTTTCCCCGAGCTGTACCGGTCGCTCGCCGTCCAGGGCGCGACCATCATGTTCGTCCCGGCCGCGTTCCGCTACGAGACCGGGGTGGACCACTGGGCGACGCTCGTTCGAGCGCGGGCGATCGAGGACCAGGTCTTCGTGGTGGCCGCCGCCCAGTGGGGGACCTGGGGGCCGCCGGGCCGGGAGCTGAGGAACTTCGGTCACAGCCTCGTCGCCGACCCCTGGGGTCGGCTAGTCGCCGAGGCTCCGGACGGCGTGGGCGTCACGTACGCCGATCTGGATCTCGGGCAGGTCGAACGGACCAGGGAGATGCTCCCGGCGCTTCGGCACCGTCGCCTTCAGCCGACGTGCTGACCTGCGGGTTCGAGGGGCGGATGCCCGCGAGGTAGTCCATCCGGGCTAGCGCTTCCGGTCCTTCCCGTCCTCCGTGACTAAGTTTCCGGGCCCGCCCGGCCGATAACCCCCCCGAAGGGTTGGTCCCGACAAGGGCAAACCGCCGGTCAACGACGGGACGCAAAGCTCCGGGCCCTACCGCTCACAAGGAGCGCGGGCGGCCGAGCTGCCGAAGGACCGGGCCTCCATCCGGAGCCCGTGCCTGCCGGGACCCTGACGGAGGAGGCGGCGTGACGTATTCGGTCGGCCGGAGCCGGCGTCATCTGGCGCTCGTGTTCCTGGTCGCGTCCGCGCTCTTCTCGTCGGGGGTCGCGACCGAACCCGCGCACGCAGGTACCCGGCTGCGCGGCGAGATGTTCCAGCTCACCAACGATGACCGGGCGGACCACGACCGCGCGGCGCTCGAGCTGGACGTGGAGCTGTCCCGCTACGCCAAGCGACACTCGCAGGACATGGCCGACGCGGGCGAGATCTTCCACACGGACGATCTCGCGGCCAAGCTGAAGGGCAAGGATTGGTCGTTGGGGGGCGAGAACGTGGGTGTCGGTCCGTCCCTCACCGATCTGGAAGCGGCCTTCATGGCTTCGACACCGCACCGCCGCAACATCTTGAACCGGGATTTCGACCACGCGGCGGTCGGTGTCGTCGAGTCAGACGGCAACTTCTGGGTGACCGTCATCTTCTACGGCTAGCCCCTCCCGACCTAGCTGTAGATCAGAGGCGCCCCGGCCGCGAAGGCGGCCGGGGCGTCTCGTTCGTTTCGGCCCCTTCCAGGTCGGCTCGCCGGTCGACGTCGACCGGGGTGTCCTCGTCGATCGCGAGCCACCGGACCCGGTCGGGGCGGGCCTCGAACAGCACCCGCGCGCCCGTGTCTCCGGTCAACGCCGTCGCCTCCGCCCACACCGAGCGGGCGAGGATCGCGGGACCGGGGCCGTCGCGGAACCCGATCCGGACGATCTCGGAGCCGCCCTCCCGGTACGTGTCGATGAGCGATCGCAGGTGGCCAGCCGTGATCCCCGGCTGGTCGGCGAGCAGGACGATCGCCGAACCGCTGGCGGGGTCGAGGGCACGCAGGCCGGCGGCGAGCGACGTCGACTGCCCCTGCGCGTAGCGCTCGTTGACGATGAAGCGTGCCCGGTCCGGCAGGACCAGCGCGTCGCGGACGCGGAGCGCGTCGTGCCCGAGGACGACGACGACCTCGTCGACCCCCGACTCGGACGCGGCGTCGATCACGTGCTGGACGAGCGGCTTGCCGCGGACGATCTCGAGCTGCTTCGTTCCGCCGAACCGCTTGCCCTGTCCGGCGGCCAGGACGAGCGCCGAGATCACGCCTCGCGCTTCCCGAACAGCCGCCGGAAGAACCCCGCGATCGCGGCCCAGATCGCCGAGAGCCCGAGCCGGATGCCGCCGATCGGTTTGGCTCGGACCGGCGGTTCGGATGCTGCGGCGGCGCGTGCGGCGATGTCCGCGGATTCCGTGGCCACCACCTCGGCGGCCTCCATGCTCTGGTGCAGGCAGTCGGCGAACTGCTGGGTGAGCTTGCGGCTGACCTCGGGCAGCAGCCCGCGGCTGAGCTGGGCCACCGTGCCGGTGAGGTGGATGTCCGCGCGCATCTTCACGTTGGTCGCCCCGTCGTCGCCCTGCTCGAGCCAGCTCGTCACCGAGGCGTTCGCGGCGCCCTTGCCCTTCTGCTCCATGCCCTTGGCGGCGAGCACGACGCGCTTGGCCTCGTCGTCGCGCTCCTGCATCGTGACGGTGCCCGCGAACGACAGCGAGACGGGCCCGAGCTTCATGTTGACCTTGCCCTTCCAGCTGTGGTCGTCGATCACCTCGGTGAGCTCGGCCCCCGGCATGCACGGGGCGACCCGCTCGACGTCGAGGAGGTAGTCCCAGACGTGATCGATCGGCGCGGGGACGGTGAACTCGTTCTCGATCTCCACGAGACCTCCTGCGCGAGTGCAACCGGGAGCCTATCGCGTGCCGTCCGAGTGGTGCGCCGGGTCGGGTTCGCCGGGAGCCGAGCCGCCGTTCCCGCTCAGGATGCGGGGCGGAGCGTCGGGGGCCGCTTCCCGTGTGACGCACGCGGCGGGTTCCGCGTGAAGCGTGCGAGCCGCGTCGAGATCACCGCGAGCACGAGGATCACGCCCCCGGTCACGGCCAACGCCGCCGGCACGCCCATCGTCTCCCCGAAGTAGTGCACCACCGCGCCGGTCAGATACGCGAACAGCCCGAACGTCCCGAGCGCGAGCCCCGGCACCGACTTCCAGCGAACGCTTCCCGCCATCACGCCGGCCGCCGTAGCGATGCCGACGGCGAACATCGCCCCGAAGCTGGATCCCTGGATCGCCGTCGGTGCGATCAACGCCGTGATGAGCCCGACGGGCATCGCGACCCACGAAGGGGTCAGGCGGTGGGTCGCACCGAGGATCAGCCAGGCGAGCCCGACCGCCCATGCCGTGACGCCGCCGATCCAGGCCGGGTAGTCGGGATCGATCCGGACGCCGATCGCGATCGAGGTCACGAGCACGCCGGCGTAGAGCGCGAGCTGCTGCAGGACCGATGGGCGAACCACGTACAGCAGCGCCGCCACGGCCGTCGTCCCAGCCGCCACGACGAGGAAGGTCGTCTCGTCCGGGGTCTCGACGGATGCGACGAAGAGCTCGGCGAGCGCGCCGGCCACCGCGCCGGTGCCGATCACCCACAGGACGCTCGTCAGCCGCACGAAGGCCGGTTCGGCCGAGCGCTTCGTCACCAGTCCGGCACCGAGGAAGAACAGTGCCGTCCCCACCAGCAGCCACAGGCGCGTCCCCTCGGCGAGGTCTTCCCAGCGCTGACCGATCGCCGTCCCCGCGCCGGCGAGGAGCAGGACGGCGCCGACATAGCCCACGGCCTCGGTGAGCAACGGGATCCGCCCGTGCCTCGGTTCGACCTCGGACGTCGGCTCCTGGTACCGGCGGAACCACACGAACAGCCCGATCAACAGGGCGATCGGGATCAGCAGACCCAGGCCGGCCATCGCGTCACCTCCACCGCCAGGTTCGCGCGGCCTGCCGTGCGGGCCCAGTGCCAGGGGTCGCGTCGAGGACGGGACTACGTTGCCGAACGGGTCGTGTGCCGCTCGTGGATCGGGCCGGGGCGGTCCTTCAGGAAGCCGGCCCCTCGACCGCGCTTGACCGCGACGATCTCGGCGACGATCGCGGCCGCGATCTCCTCGGCGCCCTCAGCGCCGAGGTCCAGTCCTGCGGGTCCTCGGATCCGTGCTCGGTCGGCCTCCGAGATCTCGACGCCCTCCTCGAGGAGCTCGGCGAGCAGGCGCTCCGTCCGCACGGCGGGCCCGAGCATCGCGATGAACCGCGCGGGCGATGAGAGCAGCGACCGCAGGTAGTCCTTGTCGCGGAGGAAGTTGTGGGTCATGACCACGACGTGCGTGCGAGCGTCGACCGGTGCGACCTCGGCGACCTTGTCCGGGCGTTCGACCAGCACGAAGTCCGCGGCCTTCGGGAAGCGGTCGCGGTTCAGGAACTCGGGACGGTCGTCGACGACGACGGGGCCCCACCCGAGGTCGGCGGCGGCCTCGACGACCGGCGCGGCATCGTGTCCCGCCCCGCAGATCAGCAGCCGGAGCGGCGGCTCGAGCACCTCCACGAAGGCCCGGGCCTGCCCGTCGGACCCGGGGAGCGTCCGAACCTCGCTCCGCTCCGCCCGCAGGAGCTCGAGGGCTGCCTCGCGCGCGGCCCGGTCCAGGTTCTCGTCGCCGAGCGACCGGTCGATGACGCCGTCCGGCTTCACCAGCAGGCGGTTGCCCTGCTCGACCCCGGGGACGTCGGCGTCGAGCACCGTCACCATCGAGATCGGGCGTTCCTCCTCGAGCGCCATGCGGAGCGCGCCCGCGACCTCGGCGGCCTTGTCGGCCGGCTCGACGAACAGCTCGAACGCGCCGTTGCAGCCGAGCCCCCAGCCCCAGACGGCGTCGTCGTCGGCGGTGAGGTCGAACGAGACGATGCGGGCGACGCCCTCGCTCATCACGATCTTCGCGACGTCGGCCACGTCGTTCTCCAGGCAGCCGCCCGAGATGTTCCCGACGAGATCGCCCTCCTCGGGCACGAGCAGGCGGGCGCCAGGACGCCGGTAGGTCGAACCGCTCACGGCCACGATCGTCGCCAGCGCGAGCCTGCTCCCGCGCGCCGAGAGCGACTCGATCGCCGACAGGACGTCGGTGAGCTCGCTCATGGCTGGGATGGTACGCGCACGGCGGCGTTCGGGACCCGCGTCCCCGCGACCGACGCCGGGTACCTCATCGGTCCTCACCGTTCGCGTCGGCGACGCGCTCGACCGCCGTCACGCGGTACGCGGGCGCAGGCTCCTCGACGCGGCTGTGGCAGGTGAGCGAGGCCGGCGCCGACGCCTCGACCACCACGGAAACCGTGAACCGCCCACGCGGCGTTCGGAAGGTCGCCGTGGAGCGGCCCTCGCGCTGCTCGGAGCGTTCGAGCTCGACGTCGTGGAGGCCGTCGAGGCCTTCGCGTTCCCGGAGCGCGTGGTCGGCCGCCTGGACGGCCATCGGGTAGCAGGAGCGCCCGCGGAGGTGCTCGAGCGGGACCCGCCCGCCGGCGTAGGTCCGCGCGACGTCGGCGCCCTCGTCCGGCCGGACGCGCCCCAGGTACAGGCCGTGGGGGAACGCGACGACGTTGCCCGCGAAGCGGTCGCCGCCGACGTGGCTGCTTTCCCAGGTCTGTTCGCCGAACGTCGCGGCGAGCGCCTGGGCGAGCGGGCGGCCGCGTTCGGCGCAGCAGACGTCGCGCCGGCCGTGCGTGCAGACGAGGAAGACCGGCGCCTCGTGCGGCTCCAGCCCCGGGCGGACGCCGCGCCCCAGCGCCGCGAGGTCCAGGTCGAGCGCGTCCTCGACGCCGCCGAGCCGCGTCCCCTCGATCCACGGCGGTTCCGGCCCCGACCGGATCGCGAAGCACCGCACGCCCGCTTCGAGGGTCGGCGGCGCGGGCGCGGGCCGCCGGATCAACAGCGGCCGAACCCCCGCGGCACCGCACCGCCGTCGGAGCTCGAGGCCGACCCGTTCGGGCAATCGCGCGTCCCGCAGCGCGTCGCTCCCCCAAGGGCCGGGGTCCTCGAGCAGCAGCCACGAGCGGACGGTCGACGCCGTGCCCACCATCGGCTCGGCGCGCGCCTCGCTCGCCAGCGAGCAGCGCTCGGGTCCGGTCAGCACGCGCTCAAGGGAGCGGTCGCAGCAGTCCCTCTCGGACGAGGCGACGCGCCAGCACGGTGCGGCTCTGCGGGTCGGGGAGCACGTCCGCGAGATCGCCGAGCGCGAAGGCGGGCGACTCGGCGATCCTGCGCATCGCGGGTTCGAGCCAGAGCGGCATCTCGAGCCGCCGGTCGCCCAGCAGCGCCACGAGGCGGTCGCCCCGCGTGCGGAGCTCGCAGATCGAGCCCTGTCGGCGGGCCAGCCGGGAACCGTCGTCGATCCCCAGCGTCGTCCCGTCGACGAGCGCGCCACGGATCAGCGGCAACCTGGTCGACAGGAAGCGTTCGAGCCGTTCGTCCACGATCAGGGCGGCATCGATCGCGCCGAGGTTCGTGCCGGCGGTCGCGAGACGGTCCCGGAGCGAGCGGGCGAGCCCCTCAAGGTCGCGGGGCCAGCCGGCCGGGATCGCCTCGTCCAGTGAGGGGTCGGAGATGACCCGGTCGACGGCCGCCCGGACGACCTCGCGCCACGAGACCAGGTGGACACCCACGGTGAGGTGTCCGGAGAGCGTGTGCTGCGTCGAGGCCGCGTGGGGCGTCCCCGTCGGCATGTAGACGCAGTCGCCGGGGCCGATCTCGGCGCGGATCGGATCGCGCCGGGGGGCGCCAGGCGCGGCATGGATCTCCCACGACTTGCGGCCGAACGCCTGCAGGACGAACACGTCGTGCGGGTCGTCGTGGAGGGCCAGGCCCTGGGCGCCCGCCGGTGTCACGTAGGCGTTCACCTGACAGGGGTGACCGAGCTCCACCTCGAGCTCCCGGCAGAACCGGGTAGCCGGCTCGTGGTAGCGGTGGAGACCCTGGAACACGATGGTCGCGCCGCGATCGAACAACTCGAAGACCCGCGCCGGGTCGGCCATCCCGCTCACCGGCTTGGAGCCCGTCGTGCCCGAGCGCGTGTACGAGGACTCGGGGATCTGCTCGCCCGCCTTCACGAGACGGAAGCCGGGAGTGCGCAGCGAGGTCGTCGACACGATCCGGTCGACGTCGTCCAGGCTCAGCAGGTCTGCGAACCCGAGCGGGTCCTCGCTCGCGTGCACGGTGGGCCGACGGCCCCACGCTCCGCGCAGGAACGCATCGGGGTCGCCGGTGCACCGGGCGAGCGGCGGCCGTCGCGAGCCCGTGCGCTCGAGCTCGAGGACCGAGGTCACGACGCCGAGTCGGTCCCGTCCGAGTCCTTCGAGTCGGTCGCGTCCGAGTCCTGGGTGTCGGTGCCGTCCGCGTCCTGCTGGTCCTTCGCGTCGCCGTCCCGGCCATCCGCGTCTTGCGAGTCGGTGTCGTCCGTGTCCGGTCCCGGCCGCTCCGTCTCGGCGACACCGGCCGCCGGTGCGACGGTCAGGATGTCTTCGTCGGACAGCGTGCGTCCGCCGGTCGTGGTCTCGTCCATGGGTCGCCTCCCTCCTCGTTCCGTGGTCCGGGCACACACGCGCCCGTCGTCGGACGATACCCGTTAGGTACCCGACACGGACGCGACGAACCGCGCCGGGTCCCGTTCGAACCGCGCCAGGCACCCCGCCGAGCAGAAGTAGTAGGTCGTGTCCTCGAAGGACGAGCGGTACACCGCCGACGCGACGTCCACCGTCATCCCGCAGACCGGGTCGATGGCCTCGTGCGTGGGGACCTCGGCCGGCGCGGCGGCCGCGAGGTTGCCGGCGGCGCGCTCCTTGACGAGCTCGGCGAGGATCGCGACCGCGATCTCCTCGTGGGCGACCCTGCCGAGATCCAGGCCGGCGGGGGCGTGGACGCGGGCGACCTGCTCCTCGGACGCGCCGCGATCGCGGAGGTAGCCGAGGACGGCCTCGGCTCGCCGGCGTGACGCGACGAGACCGACGTACGCGGCCGGGGTGGCCAGCGCGCTCTCGAGCGCCGCCTCGTCGTAGTGGCCCTGTGTCGCGATGACGATCACGGAGCGTTCGGTCACATCGGCGTCCGACAGGTCGAGGGTCGTGAGGACGCGCCCGGCCCCCGGGTAGTCCTCGGCGAGGCCGCCCTCGTCGACCACGACCGTTCGCCACCCGAGGGCGCCCGCCATGGACGCGAGGGCGCCGACGGCGGGTGAGCGGCCGATCACGACCAGGTGCGGCTGCGGCAGGACGGGTTCCACGTAGACCTCCAGGGCTCCTTCGCTCTGACAGGCGATCGGCACGGTGACGACACCCTCGCGACCTCGGGCCGCGAGCTCCTCCGGCGGACCGAGGAACAGGAGGCGGGGCGATCCCTCCTCGAGCGACTTCAGCGCCTCGCGGATCACGGTCGGTTCGGCGCACGCGCCGCCCAGCCAGCCGCGGACGCGGCGATCGGAGGTGATGAGTGCGGTCGACCCCTCCTTGCCGGAGGACGGTGCCCGGCGCCACACCACCGTGGCGAGCACGAACGGCTCGCCGCGTCGAGAGAGGTCGGCCGCGAGCCCGAGGACCTCCGGGTTCACGTCGCCGTCGCCCCCGCCTTCGCCGCCTGGATCGCCTCCCAGACCTTCCCGCTCGTGAGCGGCATGTCGATGTTGCGGACGCCGAGCGGCCAGAGCGCGTCGATCACCGCGTTCACGAACGCGGCCGGTGACCCCACGGTGGCCGATTCACCGACGCCCTTGGCGCCGATCGGGTGATGGGGCGACGGCGTGACGGTCTGGCCGAGCTCGAACCGCGGCGTCTCCCACGCCGTCGGCAGCAGGTAGTCGAGGAAGTTCGAGCCGATGCAGTTCCCCTCCTCGTCGAACGTGATCTGCTCCATCTTGGCGATCCCGAACCCCTCACACAGGCCACCGTGGATCTGCCCCTCCACGATCATCGGGTTGATGCGCACACCGCAGTCGTCGACCGCGACCATGCGGTCCACCGTCCACTCACCGGTGTCCGGGTCGACCTCGACGACCACCGCGTACGTGCCGAACGGGAACGTGAGGTTGGGCGGGTCGTAGTAGGTGACGCCCTCGAGGCCCGACTCCATCCCGTCGGGGAAGTTCGTGTAGGCCGCGAACGCGACGTCTTGGATCGTCACCGCCTTGTCCGGCGCGCCCTTCACGGTGAACCGGCCCTTCTCGAACTCGATGTCGTCCTCGGAGACCTCGAGCAGGTGCGCCGCGAGCTTGCGGCCCTTGTCCCGCAGCTTCCGAGCCACCATCGCCGTAGCCGCGCCCACCGTCGGCGTCGACCGCGAGGCGTACGTGCCCAGGCCGTAGGGCGTGTTGTCCGTGTCGCCGTGCATGACCTTGATGTCCTCGGGCTGGATCCCCAGCTCTTCGCTCACGATCTGCGCGAACGTCGTCTCGTGCCCCTGCCCCTGGGTCTGCGAGCTGATCTTGAGGATGGCCTTGCCCGTGGGGTGGATCCGGAGCTCGGCCCCGTCGTTCATCTTGAGCCCGAGGATGTCGTAGTCCTTGTGCGGACCCGCGCCCACCACCTCGGTGAAGCTCGCGAGCCCGATCCCGATCAGCCGCCCCTGCTTGCGCGCCTCGGCCTGCTCCTTGCGGAGCTGTTCGTACCCGACCTTCTCGAGCGCGAGGTCCATCGCGCCCTGGTAGTCGCCCGAGTCGTACTCGAAGCCCGTGGCCGACTTGTACGGGAACTGGTCCTTCTCGATGAAGTTCTTCGTGCGGAACGCGGCCGGGTCCATGCCGATCTCGTACGCGGCGTTCTGCACGAGCCGCTCGATCATGTACGAGGCCTCGGTCACGCGGAACGAGCAGCGGTACGCGACCCCCCCGGGGGCCTTGTTCGTGTAGTAGCCGTCGGCCGTGACGTGCGCGGCGGGCAGGTCGTAGGAGCCGCTCACGATGTGGAACAGGCCGACCTTGAACTTCGAGGGCTGCGCGTCGGCGTGGAACGCGCCCTCGAAGTCTGGCACCGAGCTTGACGCGCAGGCCGGTCATCGTCCCGTCGGCCTTCAGCGCCAGCTCGCCGTGCATCCAGAAGTCCCGCGCGAACCCGGTCGAGATCAGGTTCTCGCTCCGCTCCTCGATCCACTTGACGGGTGGCCGAGCAGCAGCGATGCGGCGGTCGCGACGACGTATCCGGGGTAGACGGGCACCTTGTTGCCGAACCCGCCCCCGATATCGGGATAGACGATCCGAACTTCTCCTCGGGCAGCCCGGTGACGAGCGCGAACACCGTCCGGATCGCGTGCGGCGCCTGCGACGTCATGTAGATCGTCACCTGGCCGGTGGCCGGGCTCGCCACGTCCGCGATGCACCCGCACGTCTCGAGCGGCGAGGGATGCGACGCGGGTAGAACGTGTCGAGCGAGACGACCTTGTCCGCCTCGGCGAACGCCTTGTCGGTCTCGCCCTGGTCGCCCGCCTCCCAGTGGTAGATGTGGTTGTCGGTCTGCCCCTCCTTCTCGTCGCGGATCACCCGCGCGTCGGGCGCCGCGGCCTGCTGGGGGGACACGACGACCCCGAGCGGCTCGTAGTCCACGTCGATCAGCTCGAGCGCGTCCTTGGCCACGTACGGGTCGGTCGCGATCACGGCCGCGACCTCCTGACCCTGGAACCGGACCTTGTCCGTCACGAGCACGGCCTGGGTGTCCCCCGACATCGTCGGCATCCACGCGAGGTTGTGCTGCGCCATCAGCTCGCCCGTGACGACCGCGATCACGCCCTCGAGCGCCTGCGCCCTCGACGCGTCGATCCCGTTCAGCTTCGCGTGGGCATACGGGCTCCGCAGGATCGCCATGTACAGCATCCCGGGAAGATGGATGTCGTCGATGTAGTTGCCGGCCCCTCGGATGAAGCGGTCGTCCTCCACCCGCCGGACGCTGTGGCCGATGCCCCTGATCTTCTTCGGTTTCGGCTGCCATCTGGAAACCCCCTCAGCTCGCGACGGACGCCTCGGCGCCCTCGCTCGTGCTCTCGGCCATGTCCCTGCCGGCGGCCCTGATCGCCTCGACGATGTTCATGTAGCCGGTGCACCGGCAGATGTTGCCGGAGATGGCGTACCGAACCTCGTCGTCGGATGGCGAGGGGTTCTTGGCCAGCAGCGCGGAGCCGGTCAGCATCATGCCGGGCGTGCAGAAGCCGCACTGTAGGCCGTGCTCCTGACGAACGCCGCCTGAACCGGATGGAGCTGGCCGCCGCAGGAGCCCCTCGACCGTGGTGACCTCGCGGCCGTCGACCTCCACGCCCAACACCGGACAGGAGCGCACCGGAGCCCGTCGAGCAGGACCGTGCACGTACCGCAGCTCGTGGTGTCACAGCCGAGGTGCGTGCCGGTGAGCGCGAACTCCTCGCGGATGAGATGGGTGAGGAGCAGCCGAGGCTCGACGTCGGCGCTGGCGCTCGGCGCCGTTGACTTTCACCGTGATCTGCATCGTTCCTCCCTAATGTCCTCAGGCCGCTCGGGCCGTCTCGAGCGCTCGGGCGAGACCTCGCCGGACGTAGACGTCGACGATGTGACGCTTGTAGTCCGCAGAGCCGCGGACGTCGCTCACGGGTGAGGAGGCCTCGGCAGCCAGCCTCCCCGCCTCGGCGAACGCCGTCTCCGTGGGTTCGGTGCCGGCGAGGCTCGCCTCCGCATCGGTCGCCTGGATGTTGCGGGTCCCGACGGCGGTGAGCGCGAGGGCCTGCGCGCTGGATCGTCCCGTTCGAGAGCGACAGGTGCACGGCGGCGGCGACCGTGGCGAAGTCGCCCACCTTGCGTTCGAGCTTCAGGTAGGCGCCGCCGGCGGGGCCGGCCGGCTGCGGGATGCGCACCTCCGCGGTGACCGTCGGGCTCGATGGCCGTCGTGAACGTGTCGACGAGGAACTCCGACATCGCGAGCTCGCGTTCGCCGCGCGTGCTCCGAAGGACCACGGAGGCCTGGAGCGCCAGTCATCACCGAGCCCCAGTCGCCGTGGCGCAACCGCGTGGCAGAGCGACCCGCCGATTGTCCCGAGGTCACGACGGACGTGTAGTCAGGGGCGCGGCGGCGGCCATCACCGGGTAACGCGTCTCGAGCAGCTCGGAACGCTCGAGAGCGTGATGTCGGCCCAGCGCGCCCACCGTGAGCCTCCCGTCCGACTCGGCGATCGCGTCGAGCC
The DNA here is from genome assembly GCA_963706005.1 of uncultured Actinomycetes bacterium. Lineage (GTDB taxonomy): Bacteria > Actinomycetota > UBA4738 > UBA4738 > HRBIN12 > DASSJM01. The sequence goes on along the minus strand of CAVPLL010000003.1, from coordinate 4,457 downwards.
CGAGCCGGCTGATGTCCACGAGGTGCGCCGGCGATGAGAGCCGGAGCTTCATCACGGGGATCAGGCTCTGGCCGCCCGCCAGCACCTTCGCCTCGTCGCCGTATTGCGACAGGAGTCCTAGGACCTTCCTCGAGCGAATCGGGCTCGGTGATACTCGAACCTCGACGGCAGCATGCGAACCTCCTCGATCGTAGGAGCCGGTTGCGCGCAAAGGCATGCGCCGCAACGACCGGTGATGCGACTATCCCTCCGCTCTGCGCGAACGGTCAAGTCAATGCCCAGGCGCGATGGGTATCGTCCGCCCGTGTCCGCCTCCAACCGCGGGTTCTGGAAGGTGATGATCCCGCTCGGCGTCGGCGGGATCCTCCTACCGTGCTCGTCCTCGTGTTCCGACCGGTGGCCCGGACCGGCGCGGTGGCGTACGCGCAGGCGAACCTGCGCAGGGCCGCGGATGCGGCGGAGCAGGTCGCGGCCGGCGGGTCGCTGGCCGATGCCGACCGGGAGCGGCTGACGGCGGAGGGGACGGTCGACGACCTGCTGCTGATCGACTGGATCAGAGCTCGAACGACCCCGAGGTGGTGAGCGTGCTCGCCACCCAGGGGGCGTGGACGGGTTCGGCCAGGGCCGAGACCGGGGAGTGCTTCTGGATCCGCATCTTCGCCTTGGGCGGGACCGTCCTGGGAACCGGGACCAACTGCTCGGCCGACGAGGCGAGCGCCGCCGAGCCGGGAGATGGCCCGAACCGTAGCGCCGTCGAGCAACGCGATCGGATTCGCGCGACGGAACCCCTGGGGCTACGATCCGGCGTTTCCACCCGTTGGAAAGGGGGACCCGTGAACGTGTCGGTCACCGTCAACGAGGTCGCGTGCGAGCCGAGCTGGAGCCGCGCACGCTGCTGGTGTACGTCCTGCGCGAGCGCCTCGGGCTCACCGGGACGAACGTCGGCTGCGACACCTCGTCGTGCGGCGCGTGCACGGTGCTGCTCGACGGCGAGTCGGTGAAGTCGTGCACGGTGCTCGCGTCCAGGCCGACGGCCGAGAGATCACGACGATCCGCAGGGGGATGGCCTCCGACGGGCAGATGCACCCGATCCAGGAGGCCTTCCGCAACAACCACGGCCTGCAGTGCGGGGTTCACGCCGGGGATGGTGATGGCGGCCGCGAGCTACCTCAAGGAGAACCCGAGTCCCAGCGAGGAGGAGGTCCGCGAGTCGCTCGAGGGCAACCTGTGCAGATGCACGGGCTACCACAACATCGTGCAGTCGATCCTCGAAGCCGCCGGCCAGATGTCCGGCGCGAAGGCGTAGGGGGCGGACATGGCGGTTACCGAGAGATTCGTCGGACAACCCGTCCTTCGCAAGGAGGACGCGTCGCTCCTGCGGGGCGAGGGCAGCTTCGTCGACAACATGACCTTGCAGGGCATGGTCCATATGGCGCTGGTGCGCAGCCCGTTGGCCGACGCGCGGATCGTCAAGGTGGACGTGAGCAAGGCGCTCGAATAATCCCCGGCGTGATCGGGGCCTGGACCGCGGCCGACCTCGCCGACCAGTGGGCCGGGCCGCTCCCGATGGTGTGGCCGATCACCGAGGACATCAAGACCTCCGATCACTGGCCGCTCACCGCGGACAAGGCGCGGTTCCAGGGCGACGGCGTCGCCGTCGTGCTGGCCGAGAACCGGCGGTCAGGCCAACGACGGCGCGGAAATCGTCGAGGTCGAGTACGACCCGCTGCCCGCGGTGCTCGACATCGAGGAGGCCGCGAAGGACGGCGAAACCCTGGTGCACGACGAGCTCGGGACCAACGCCGTCGTCCACTGGAGCCACGGCGGCGGGGGCGATCAGAGCCTGTTCGAGAGTGCGCCCGTCAAGCTGCAGCTGCGATACGAGGCGCCGAGGACGACGCCGAGCGCGACGAATTCGAGCCGCGCGGCGTGCTCGCCTCACCGGTACCGTCGCTCGGCGAGTTCACGCTGTGGACCTCGACGCAGATCCCGCACATCGCGCGAGTCACCCTGTCGGGCACGACCGGCATCCCGGAGCACAAGCTGCGGATCGTCGCGCCGGACGTGGGCGGATCGTTCGGCGGCAAGCTGAACGTGTACGCGGAGGAGGCGCTGGCGCTCGTGCTCGCCCGCAAGACCGGTCGACCCGTCAAGTGGATCGAAACCCGGTCGGAGAACTACGCCGTCACGATCCATGGGCGCGGCGTGATCCACAACATCACGGTCGCGGCCACCGAGGAGGGCAAGATCCTCGGGTTCCACGTGACCGAGCTCGCCGACATGGGGGCATACTTCCAGCTCCTGACTCCGGGCATCCCCGAGCTCGGCGGGTGGGTGTACATGGGTCCCTACGACACGCAGGCTTACTGGTACGAGTTCACCGGCGTCATGACCAACAAGGCACCGACCGACGCGGTCCGCGGCGCCGGCCGCCCCGAGGCGACCTACGTGCTCTCCAGCGTGCGCGCCCTCGACTACCTCGCGCGACATCTCGACAAGGACCCGGCCGAAGACGGTGATCAACTTCGTGCCGAAGTTCACCGAGGACCGGCCCTCGCTCATGGGCCTGAACGTCGACTCGGGCGACTACTTCCCGGCGTTCGAGCGAGCCCTCTCGGATCTACGAGTACGACCGATACCGCAAGGAGCAAGCGTCTCGGCGGGGCAACGGGGACCTCAAGCAGATCGGGATCGGGCTCTCGAGCTACATCGAGATGTGCGGACTCGCGCCGTCCAACATCCTCGGCGCCCTCCGGTACGCCGCGGGCGGCTGGAACGCCGCCCAGGTGCGGTGCCAGCCGAGCGGCAAGGTCACGCTGTACATCGGGACCTCACCGCACGGCCAGGGCCACGACACCACGTGGGCCCAGATCGCCGCCGACGAGCTCGGTGTGATGCCCGACGACATCGAGGTGCTGCACGGCGACACGGCGACCACGCCACTGGGTATGGACACGTACGGGTCTCGCTCCATCGCGAATGGCGGGGCGGCGCTCCACTACGCGTTGCAGAAGATCAAGGACAAGGCGAGGACGCTGGCGGCGCACGAGCTCGAGGTGTCGGAGGACGACCTGCAGTTCGAGAACGGCGCGTTCCGCGTGCAGGGCGCGCCCGACAAGGTCCGGACGATCCCGGAGCTCGCGGCCTCGGCGTGGACGGCGCACAACCTCCCGGACGGGTTCGAGCCTGACCTCACGGCGACGGCCACCGGGAATCCGAAGAACTTCACGTGGCCCTTCGGTACGCACGTGTGCGTCGTCGAGGTCGACACCTACACCGGGCACACCGACCTCCTCCGGTACGTCGCCGTCGACGACTGCGGCGTGGTCATCAACCCGATGATCGTCGACGGCCAGGTCCACGGCGGCGTCGCGTTCGGCATCGCGGAGGCGCTGTACGAGGAGGTCATGTACGACGAGCACGGGAACCTGGTCACGAGCACGTTGACCCAGTACCTGGTCCCGTCGGCCACGGAGATGCCGATGTTCGAGCTGATCGGCACCGAGACGCCGTCGCCGACGAACCCGCTCGGCGTCAAGGGCATCGGCGAGGCGGGGACGATCGCCGCGCCCCCGGCCGTGATGAATGCGGTGGTCGACGCCGTCGCGCACCTCGGCGTCACCGACGTCGGCAGCTGCCACGCCCGAACGCGTCTGGAGAGCCATCCAGGCGGCGAAGGGAGGTGCGACATGATCCGCGCCGTTCGAGTACCAGCGCGTGGACTTCGTCGACCACGCGATCCAGGTGCTCGGACGACCCGGACGCGAAGCTCCTCGCGGGCGGCCACTCGCTCCTGCCCCTGATGCGGCTCCGGCTGGCTCGCCCGCCGTTGCTCGTCGACATCTCGAGGATGCAGGACCTGAAGTACGTCACGGAGGACGGCGACCACGTCGCGATCGGCGCGCTCACGCGTCACCACGACGTGGCCACGAGCGAGGTCCTGCACGAGCTGTGTCCGATGGTGTCGTACGCGGCCGGAAGAATCGGCGACCCGCAGGTGCGTCACGTCGGGACGATCGGCGGCTCGGTGGCGCACGCCGACCCCGCCTCGGACCTGCCGAGCGTGCTGCTCGCCCTCGACGCCGAGATGGTCGTGCGGGGGCCAGAGGGCAACGTTCGGAGCGTGCCGGCGGGCGACTTCTTCAAGGGGCTGTTCGAGCCCGACCTGGCGACCAACGAGGTCCTCACCGAGACCGGGTCCCCAAGACCGCGGGCCGCGGCTGGAGCTACATCAAGTTCCACCGGCGCGCGCAGGACTGGGCGCTCGTCGGCGTCGCGGCGCTCGCGCAGGACGGTGCGGGCCTGGCGGTCGCGCTCACGAACATGGGCGACCGGCCGCTGCGGGCGACCGGCGTCGAGGAGGAGCTGGCCGGCGGCGCCGACCCGGGCGACGGCCGCGCAGCGAGCCGCCGAGGGAACGAGCCCGCCCACCGACGCGTTCGCGAGCGCCGAGTACC
>CAVPLL010000002.1:0-356927 GCA_963706005.1 uncultured Actinomycetes bacterium | reverse complement strand
TTCAAGGGTGGCTGCTCTAAGCCAACCTCCCTGGTTGTCTGGGCGATCCCACATCCTTTCCCACTTAGCACGAACTTAGGGACCTTAGCTGGCGATCTGGGTTGTTTCCCTCTCGGCTACGGAGCTTAGCCCCCGCAGCCTCACTCCCGGGTTCTGGAGTCGTGGCATTCGGAGTTTGACTGAGGTCGGTAAGCTTGTGGGCCCCCTAGCCCAATCAGTGCTCTACCTCCACGACTGAACACCCGAGGCTGCCCCTAAAGGCATTTCGGGGAGAACCAGCTATCACCGAGTTTGATTGGCCTTTCACCCCTACCCACAGGTCATCCCCCAGGTTTTCAACCCTGGTGGGTTCGGTCCTCCACGAGGTCTTACCCTCGCTTCAACCTGCCCATGGGTAGATCACTCGGCTTCGGGTCTAGGGCGTGCGACTGTGCGCCTGTTTCAGACTCGCTTTCGCTTCGGCTTCGTCAAGAGACTTAACCTTGCCGCACACCGCTAACTCGCCGGCTCATTCTTCAAAAGGCACGCCGTCACCCCCGCTGGTTGCCCAGCGAGAGCTCCGACAGCTTGTAGGCTCACGGTTTCAGGTGCTCTTTCACTCCCCTCCCGGGGTGCTTTTCACCTTTCCCTCACGGTACTAGTTCACTATCGGTCGCCAGGGAGTGCTTAGCCTTAGGGGGTGGGCCCCCCAGATTCGCGCGGGATTTCTCGGGTCCCGCGCTACTCGGGAACACTGCAAGGAGATCGGTCGCGTTTCGACTACAGGGCTGTTACCTCCTATGGCGGCCCGTTCCATGGCCTTCGTCTACGTGCCGATTTTGTAACTCCTCGAGCACACCGGTGTGTGCTCATGCAGGTCCCACGACACCGATCCGGCAACGCCACCGGGCTATCACACCGGGTCGGTTTAGGCTGATCCCCGTTCGCTCGCCGCTACTAGGGGAGTCGCGGTTGCTTTCTCTTCCTCGCCCTACTGAGATGTTTCACTTCGGGCGGTTCCCTCCTCAGGCCCTATGGATTCAGACCTGGGTGACCGGGCATGACCCCGGCCGGGTTTCCCCATTCGGACACCTTCGGATCAAAGCCTTCTCGGCGGCTCCCCGAAGCTTTTCGCAGCCAGACGCGTCCTTCATCGGCTCCTGGCGCCAAGGCATCCACCGTAAGCCCTTAGTAACTTGACTGTAGATGCTCGCGCTCGCTATCGAGTTCTCAAGGTGCTCGGAGGCTCGCACCCCCAGAGCTGAACAGTGTGCCCGGCGGACTCCCCCGCCCGTGCCGATCGCGTTCCACTTCCCTCCACCGTTGCTTTGGCACGTTGCTTCGGAGGGACGTACTTGCGAACGGCTCGAGTGAGCTCGCCTGCCGAGTAGCCAGTGCACCGACCTGGAGTCTGCCGGCCGTCGAGACGAACGCTCGACCAGACCGGAGTGCCAAGTGGCTCCTTAGAAAGGAGGTGATCCAGCCGCACCTTCCGGTACGGCTACCTTGTTACGACTTCACCCCAATCGCGAGCCCCACCTTCGACGGCTCCCTCCCAAAGGGTTGGGCCACCGGCTTCGGGTGTTGCCCACTTTCGTGGTGTGACGGGCGGTGTGTACAAGGCCCGGGAACGTATTCACCGCAGCATTGCTGATCTGCGATTACTAGCGACTCCGACTTCACGGGGTCGGGTTGCAGACCCCGATCCGAACTGAGCGCGGCTTTTTGGGATTCGCTCCCCCTTACGGGATCGCAGCCCTTTGTACCGCGCATTGTAGCATGCGTGCAGCCCTGGACATAAGGGGCATGATGACTTGACGTCATCCCCACCTTCCTCCGGTTTGGCACCGGCAGTCTCCCTAGAGTTCCCGGCTTTACCCGCTGGCAACTAAGGACAAGGGTTGCGCTCGTTGCGCCACTTAAGGCAACACCTCACGGCACGAGCTGACGACAGCCATGCACCACCTGTGCAGGCTCCGTAGAGCGCCGGCTTTCACCGGCTTTGCCCTGCATGTCAAGCCCAGGTAAGGTTCTTCGCGTCGCATCGAATTAAGCCGCATGCTCCGCCGCTTGTGCGGGCCCCCGTCAATTCCTTTGAGTTTTAGCCTTGCGGCCGTACTCCCCAGGCGGGGTGCTTAATGCGTTAGCTTCGGCACGGATGGGGTCGATGTCCACCCACACCTAGCACCCAACGTTTACGGCTAGGACTACCAGGGTATCTAATCCTGTTCGCTCCCCTAGCTTTCGCGCCTCAGCGTCAGGTAAGGCCCAGAGATCCGCCTTCGCCACCGGTGTTCCTCCTGATATCTGCGCATTTCACCGCTACACCAGGAATTCCGATCTCCCCTACCTACCTCCAGCTCGGAAGTATCGGACGCAGTCCCGGGGTTGAGCCCCGGCATTTCACGCCCGACTTTCCGAGCCGCCTACGCGCGCTTTACGCCCAATGAATCCGGACAACGCTCGTCCCCTACGTGTTACCGCGGCTGCTGGCACGTAGTTAGCCGGGACTTCTTCTGCAGGTACCGTCAGTTTCCCTTCGTCCCTGCCGAAAGGGGTTTACAACCCGAAGGCCTTCATCCCCCACGCGGCGTCGCTGCGTCACGCTTTCGCGCATTAGCGCAAGATCCCCCACTGCTGCCTCCCGTAGGAGTCTGGGCCGTGTCTCAGTCCCAGTGTGGCTGGCCGTCCTCTCAGACCAGCTACCCGTCGTCGCCTTGGTGGGCCGTTACCCCACCAACAAGCTGATAGGCCGCGGGCCCATCCCGGACCGTCGGAGCTTTCCCGGCGCGACCATGCGATCGCGCCGGAGTATCCGGTATTAGCTCAGGTTTCCCTGGGTTATCCCGGTGTCCGGGGCAGGTTGCCCACGTGTTACTCACCCGTTCGCCGCTCTCCCCTCAGAAGGGTTACCCCTCCTGAGGTTCCCGCTCGACTTGCATGTGTTAGGCACGCCGCCAGCGTTCGTCCTGAGCCAGGATCAAACTCTCCGTAGAAGAACCGTTGGACCCGGCCCGTGAAGGCCGGTTTCGGGTTCGTTGTTGGAAAGTCGGCCTCCCCGAGCAGCACACCCGGATCGGCCTTCCTGTGGTGCGTTGCTTCCGTACGACCGTCGAGCCGGCAGGCACGGCGAACCGCACCTCCCGTATCAACGGGGTAAACGCACTGGCTTTTGGCACACTGTTCAGTTCTCAAGGTGCGAGCGCCGACCCGAAGGAAGGGACTCCAAGAAGATGGGGTCGCGCGACCCACCATGGTAGGCACGCAAGCCGGAGGCGTCAACCGAAGCCCCCGTCCCGACGCTTGTGCGGTTTCAAGGAAGCATACCAGTGGCGATGAGGCTCGAACGGCCGTTCGGAACCGTCGGGAAGGGCAAGATCTCGCACTAGCGCGACGGCTGCGGACCGGTATACGTTCGGAGCAACGAGGGGGACGGCCCGGGAGCCTCGTTGTCACCCGGAGGGTCCGTCGGTATCGCTCCCCTCGACGCGGCATGCGAGGGAGCGCCGTTGACCCGAGGGCCGAACACCGGGGCACGATCCGGTGGTTCGATAGGCGGTGGTGGAGTCATTCCGCTCGCCAGGCTCCGACCGTCCCCGAGCCACTCACGATCGCCTCCACGGCGAACCGCGACGCTTGCGGATCGAGATCCACGGTCCATCGTTCCCCTGTCCATTTCCGTGAGGGAGGTTCCTTGACATCGCCCGTCAAGAAGCATTCCGTTGCCGTGCTGATCGATCCTGGCGACCATGGCGCTCGCCGCCACGATCGCCGTCTCTGCGCCCGCCAACGCCCAGCTGGCTCCGCCGTGGGACGGCAACCCGATCTCCGCGGGCCTCGGTCCGACCTACGGGGAGACGTGGTGTGCCGACGCCGCACCGGGGTCGAACATCGCGAACCAGCAGGGGGCACCGCTCGCGCTGATCCCACAGGAAGCGATCGCGTGCACCCTCGACCGGTTCAATCAGGAAGCCGCCGACGCCGGCATCCCTCCGCGGATGACCTACTCGGTGATCGGCTCATCGGACGCGGGCCGCGACCTGTACGGGGTCGTGGTCAACGCGCTGGAGACCCCCGAACAGCAACGCGACTACGACCGCTGGCTCCAGATCCGCGACCTCATGTTCAGCGATCCTGAGGGCGCGCAGGCGCTGCTCGAGTCCTTCGGTGAGGATGTGAAGATCCCGGTCTTCATCGAGGCCAACATCCACGGCAACGAGGAAGAGGGCACCGACGCGATGATGCAGGTCGTCCGCGACCTGGTGACCCTTCCGTACGGCACCAACGCCGAGGTCGACAACTTCCTCGACCACGCGATCCTGATCCTGATCCCGAGCCAGAACCCGGACGGCCGATTCCTCGGACAACGGGCCAACGCCAACGGCTTCGACATGAACCGGGACCTGCTCGTCCAGTCGCAGCCCGAGATCCGCGCGAACGTCGCGCTGCAGCAACGGTGGCTCGCGCCCGTCGGGCTCGCGATGCACGGGTACGTGAACCCGACGCTGATCGACGGCCTCACGAAGCCGCATAACCCGGGGATCGAGTACGACCTGTTCGTGAACTGGAACCAGCGCCGTCTCGACGTGAACGAGTCCGCCCTCGCGGACGTCGGCATGGGCATCACGCGGCCCGTGAACCAGTGGAACGCAGACGCCGATGACACGCCCCCACCGCCCGTCGGCCCTCCGTATGCCGAGGGATGGGACGACTGGGGGCCCTTCTACACGCAGACGTACATGGCGTTCATCGGCGTCGACAGCTCGACGTTAGAGATGTGCAGCACCGGGGCGGGATGCAACGGGCGGTTCGGCTCGAAGCGGGCCCAGTACGTCGGCTTCTACTCCTCGGTCGGCTACTGGATCGCCAACCGCAACCCGATCCTGCACGACCAGCTCGAGATCTTCCGGCGCGGGATCGAGGGCGCGCCCAGGCCGAACTGCTGTGACGACCCCTTCATCTCCGGTCGAGGGTTCACCGAGGACCAACACAACTGGATGGTGGCGTACCCGAAGGCATTCGTGATCCCGTTCGGTGGCGGGCCGGCCGGCAAGCCTCTCGCATTCGACGACGGTCAGCGCAGCGACGCGGAGGCGAACCGCCTCGTGCAGTGGCTCCTCGACAACGGGATCGAGGTGGGCCGGACGAACAAGGACTTCACGTGGAGCGGCCAGACCTTCGCGAAGAAGTCCTACGTCGTGGACATGGATCAGCCGCTGCGAGGGCTCGCGTACACCACGCTCGCCGCTGGCCAGGACGTCTCGGACCGGATCACCCAGCTCTATGCGCCGCCGGGTGCGTGGAGCCATGGCCTGTTGTGGGGGGCGGACACCGTGGAGATCCCCTCATCCGACACGACGTTCGACCCGAAGGTGATCCCGATCGCGGCCCCGAACCCGCTTGCCGGCGGCGTGCGCGGCGGCGGGAGCGCCGACTGGTACGCCCTGACGATCCGCGGGGCCTCGGAGGTTCGAGCCGTCCTCGACCTGCTGCGTGCGGGAGTGGACGGCAAGATCGCCGAGACGTCGTTCACGAGCGCATCGGCGGGCACCATGCCGGCCGGCTCGGTCATCTTCCCGAACGACCCGGCGACGGTGACCGCGCTCACGAACGCGGGGCTCTCCGCCGGCGTGTACTTCGAACGAGGGCGGGGCGCCGAGCCCACGACCACCGCGCTCACCGAGGCGCCCCGGGTCGCGGTCCTCGTGAACTCGGCCAATCCGGCCATCAACGACACGCTCTGGGGCCTGCAGCGGATCTTCGGCAGCGACGCCCAGTTCGTCTCGTCGATCAACGGACCGAACTCGCTCCAGAACGCGCCGACCGATCCACTCCTCGGCTACGACGTCATCTACAACGCCGGACAGGGGTACCCGTCGGCCGCGAACGCCACGGCAAGGGCGCGTCTCCAGGCGTTCTTCGCCAGGGGTGGTGGGTACCTGGCCACGAGCCAGTCGGGCAACAACTTCACCTTCATGGTGGGGGCCGGGCTGGTGAACGCGATCGCGCAGGGGAGCGCGAGCGCGGGCGGCGGCATCGCCCGCTGGGACAACGACATGGGCGCTTCGAGCCCGGTGACCGGTGGGTACCCGTCGCACGACTTCCTGTACCTGCCATCGAACATCACCTACTTCTCGACGACGCCGACCGGCGCGGTGGTGGACGGCACCTACCAGACGCCCGACACGGCGCTGTTCGTGGCGGGCCTGTGGCGCAACCGAGACACACCGCAGTCGCTCGCCGCTCTGAACGCGCCGGTCGTGCTCCACGGGGCTTCGCTGCTCGGGAGCCGCTACCTCGCGTACGCGACCAACCCCTTCTCGCGCGGTGACGCCGAACGGGAATGGGCGCTCATCGGCCAGGCGGCGCTCTGGTCCGACCTGACGGACGAGGCGTAGGAAGGGGGTCTCAGCGGCAAGGGGGGTGAGGGGGCGGGCGCCATGCCCGCTCCCTCACTCGTCCACAGCCAGACGCACGAACCGGCGGCGGCCGACCTGGAGCACGGCTCCACGGAGCCGTTCGAGGGACGCCTCGACATCCGTGTGGGGTTGCCCGTCCAGGCGAACGCCACCTTGATCCAAGAGACTCCGCGCGCGACTCGCGGAGTCGGCCAGACCCAACGCAGCGAGGAGCTTGGGAAGGTAGACACGGCCGTCCACGATCAGGTCGGGAGGGATGGCCTCGCTCGCGATCTCGTCAGGCAGCTCGTGTTCGCGATGGACCTGATCGAAGCGCGCTTCCGCCGCCGCGCCCGCGCCCGGTCCGTGGTACAGATCCACCAACTCGCTCGCCAGGCGACGCTTCTCCTGCCACGGGTCGAGCGAGCCGTCCACCAGGCCCTTCTCGACCCGGTCGGCCTCGGTGGGGTCGCGGAAGAAGTCGAGCGTGAGGAGTCGATAGGTGCCGATCTGCTCGTCCGGGATCCGTGCGAGCTTGCCGAACATCTCGTCGGGCGGATCCGTGATCGCGATGTAGTTGCCGAGTGACTGGCTCATCTTCTTCACGCCGTCCGTCCCGACGAGCAGCGGCGTCGTCAGCGCCACCTGCGGATCCTGACCGTACTCGCGCTGGAGGTCCCGGCCCACGAGCAGGTTGAACGTCTGGTCACGTCCCCCGAGCTCCACGTCGGCCTGGACCGCCACCGAGTCCATGCCCTGCAGCAACGGGTAGAGGAACTCCATGATCGAGATCGGTTTGCCCTGCGCGTACCGCTTGGCGAAGTCGTCGCGTTCGAGCATCCGCGCGACCGTGGACGACGCGGTGAGACGGAGCACCGCCTCCATGTCCATCGGCTCGAGCCACTCGGCGTTGTACCGGACCTCGGTGCGTTCCCGGTCGAGCACCTTCCAGAACTGAGCGAGGAGCCGCTCGGCGTACCGTTGGACCTCCTCCTTGGACAGGCGCGGCCGCGTCTCGGTCCGGCCGGAGGGATCGCCCACCCGCGCCGTGAAGTCGCCGACGATCAGGACGGCGACGTGACCCGCCTCCTGGAACTGCCGGAGCTTGTGGAGCACCACCGCCCACCCGAGCGTGACGTCGGGTGCGGTCGGATCCAGCCCGAGCTTCACCCGCAGCGGCCGTCCGAGCTCGAGCTTGCGCTCGAGCTCGTCCGCCGGAACCACCTCGGCGGACCCCGCGAGAAGGCTCGCTAGGTCTTCCGGTCCCATGGCGCGAAGGCTAGCAGTGGGAAGGTTCCACCCGTGGCAAGATGGTCGAACCATGGCCGCTCGCTCGCGGACCCTCGTGGTCGGCTTGTTCGCCTTCGCCCTCATCGCGTCGGCCTGCGATCTCCCCTCCTTGAAGGAGGCGCGCGAGAACGCGCACGCGCTCCCCGAGACCTCCTTCATCTACTCCGCGGATGGCGCGTTGATCACGACCCTGCACGCGGGCGAGAATCGGATCGTCGTCCGCTCCCGGAAGATCCCCGACGTGGTCCGCGACGCGGTGATCGCGATCGAGGACCAGCGGTTCTACGACCACAACGGGATCGACCTGCGCGCGCTCCTTCGGGCCGCGTACATCGACGCGACCACCGGTGAGGTGGTCGAGGGCGGCTCGACGATCACGCAGCAGCTCGTCAAGAAGGTGTACGTCGGCGACGAGCAGACGATCGGGCGCAAGCTCCGCGAGGCGTACCTCGCGTGGCAGCTCGAGGACCGGCTCAGCAAGGACCGGATCCTCACCCGATACCTGAACACGGTGTACTTCGGCAACGGCGCGTACGGGATCCAGGCCGCCTCCGAGACCTACTTCGGCAAGGAGCCGCTCGAGCTCACGCTGACCGAGGCGGCCACGCTCGCCGGGCTGATCGCTGCGCCGGTCGACTACGACCCGGTCAGACATCCGGGGCGAGCCGAGCGTCGCCGGAACCGCGTCCTCAGCCTGATGCTCGGGCTCGGCATGATCGATGGGACCGAGTTCGAGAAGGCGAGCGGGTCCCCGATCGTCCTCGACCTCGCTCCCGACGACGCCACGCACTACGCGGCGCCGTACTTCATGGACTACGTGAAGGAATGGTTCCTGTCGAACCCACGGTTCGGCGAGACCCCGCAGGACCGGTACGACCTCCTGTTCGAGGGTGGCCTGCGGATCGTCACGACGGTCGACCTGCAGATGCAGCGCGCGGCCGAGCGGGCGATCGGCTCGGTGCTCACCGAACCCGGGGACCCGTACGGGGCGCTGACGGCGATCGACCCGAGGACCGGCTATGTGCGGGCGATGGTCGGTGGTCGCGACTACTGGAACGAGGACGACCGCTTCGCGCGGATCAACCTCGCGACCGGCGGCGTCACGGGCCGGCAGGCCGGGTCCGCGTTCAAGCCCTTCGCCCTCGTCGCGGCGCTCGAGCACGGCATCACGAGGTCGCAGCCCCTGAACGGCTCGACCGCACACATCCTGCTCCAGGATGGCACCTACTGGGACCCGCACAACGCCGAGGGCGGGGGCTACGGGACGATCTCGCTCGAGAGCGCGACCGTGAACTCCGTCAACGTCGCGTACGCGAACCTGCTGTCGGTGATCGGGGCGGGTGATCCGTACGCGGGGGCGGCCGCCGTGGTCGAGGCGGCCACCCGGATGGGGATCCGCTGCTGCCCGCGGACGACGGAGCCGAACGGGCCCCTCGCCGCGGTGCCCTCGGCCGTCCTGGGGGTGAACGAGGTGAGCACGCTGGAGATGGCCTCGGCGTACGGCACGCTCGCCAACCTCGGCCGTCACGTGCAGCCCACGCCGGTCATCTCGGTCACGACGTCCGACGGAGAGGTCATCTACCAGGCGCCCTCGCGTGCGGAGCAGGTGGTAGACCCGCCCATCGCCGCGGAGGCGGTCGACATCTTGAAGGGCGTCGTGCGGTCGGGCACCGGCGTCGGCGCGAACATCGGGCGTCCCCAGTTCGGCAAGACCGGGACCGCGCAGAACGCGAGCGACGCGTGGTTCGTCGGGGCGGTGCCGCAGATGGTGACGGCGGTGTGGGTCGGGTTCCCCCAGGGGCAGATCCCGATGTGCTGCGGCAACGTCCGGATCTCGACCGTCTACGGGGGCACGTGGCCGGCCTCGATCTGGCGAGCGTTCATGCTGGCGGCGACCGAGGGCATACCGATCAAGGAGTTCGGCGTTGCCCCCGACATCCAGTACGTCACGCTGCGTGTCGACGTCACGCGGGGGTGCCTCGCGAACCCGTACACGCCGCCGCAGGACATCGACGTCCTCCAGTTCCCGAAGGGCTCGGAGCCCACCTACGAGGTGTGCACCGAGCCGTCCTCCTACCAGTTGTTGGTCGTCCCGTCGGTGATCGGGCTCGAGCGTCAGGCGGCGATCTCCGCGTTGCACTCCGCTGGCTTCACGGTCGCGCTGGTCCTCGAGCCCTCCGATCAGCAGCCCGGCACGGTCATCGCGCAGGATCCCGGGAGCGGCTCGCGGCTGATCCAGACGGGGACCGTGACGATCACCGTCGCCAAGGGGGAGCCGCAGCCCTCGCCCGAGCCCGAGCTCGTCTCCGTCCCGAGCGTGGTCGGCATGCAGCGCGGAGCCGCACAGGCCTCGCTCCGGCAAGCCGGGTTCGACGTCTCCGTGTCGTTCGCCCAGGAGTGCGATCCCGACGACCCCGCGTGCGACTACCGACCCGGTGTCGTCTGGTCGCAGTCGCCGGAGGGCGGCGCGCAGCTTCAGGCCGGTTCCACGGTCACGATCTCCGTGAACCCGTAGCGCTCGCGCCGGGTGGCGTCCGACCCGTCGCGCCACCGGACCGGGGCATCGACGGCCGTCCCGGCGAGACGAACGGGCTCCCCCGCTCGAAGTAGCGCCACCGGGGTTCGATGCCGACGTTGACCCCGACGCGCGTGCTCCGCACGATCGCGCGCGGAGCGAGCGGCCGGCCCGCGAGCAGGAACAGCGACGGATCCCGCACCAGATCGGTCCCGTTGTCGGCGCGAGCGATCGCGAACGCCTGCGTGAGTCGCGCGGGACCCGAACACAGGAGCCGTTCGGCGTCCGTTCGGCGCCGGGCGGCCATCACGTCCAACCCGTCCAAAGGCTCGGCCGCACGGAGCAGGACCGCGCTCCCGCGTCCGTCCTCCCCGGTCACCACGTTGCAGCAGAAGTGCTGCCCGTACGTGAAGTACACGTACAGCCGCCCCGGCGGTCCGAACATCACCTCGGTCCGCGGCGTCGGGCGCCCGCGGTAGGAGTGGCTGGCGGGATCGCCCTGCTCGTACGCCTCGACCTCCACGAGCCTCGCGACGGCCCGCGTCCCGTCCGGGAAGACCCGGACGAGGATCCGCCCCAGCAGCTCGGGCGCCACGACGGTGGAGGGCCGGACGAAGAACGAGCGCGGCAGGCGGCGGCCGAGTCCCTGCCTCGGGCTCACTGGCCCTTGCGCAGGAACGTCCGGAGCTTGCCGAGCGGCCACGCGTTGATGACGTCGTCCTTGGCGAGCCACCCGCGCTGCGCCGTCGCGACGCCGTACCGCATGTGCTCGAGGTGCGTGGTGGCGTGCGAGTCGGTGTCGACGGCGAACCTCACGCCGTGTCGGCGCGCCCACAGGATGTGCTCGTCCTTCAGATCGAGCCGGTCCGGGTAGCCGTTCACTTCGAGCGCGGTGCCCGTACGCGCCGCGGCCTTGAACACTTCCTCGAGATCGATCTCCACCGGCTGCCGCTTGTTGATGAGCCGGCCCGTCGGGTGCCCGATCACGTGGACGTTCGGGTTCTCCATCGCTCGGACGATCCGCCGCGTCATCTCGTCCTTCGGTTGGTTGAAGTGCGAATGCACCGACGCGACGCACACGTCGAACCCCTCGAGGAAGCCCGCGTCCCAATCCACGTCCCCCTCGGCGTCGATGTTGAGCTCGGTGCCGTGGAGCAGCGTCATCTTCGGGTAGGCGGACTGGAGCTTCCGCAGCTGTTCGCGTTGCGCGAGCATCTTCTCGTCGGTCATCCGTTGCATGAACAGGTTGGGCGCATGATCGGTGACGGCGTAGTAGGCGTAGCGGAGCTCGGACGCGGCCGCGAGCATCTGCTCGAGCGAGGCCAGCCCGTCCGTCAGGTTCGTGTGCGTGTGCAGGTCGCCCCGCAGCTGGTCGCGGGTGAGCACGTCGGGCAGGGTGCCCTCGAGCGCCGCCTCCACCTCACCGCGGTCTTCCCGGAGCGTGGGCGGGATCCACGGGAGGGAGAGCTTCCGGTAGACCTCCTCCTCGGTCTCCGCGACGATCAGCCGGCCCGACTTGGCGCGATACAGCCCGTATTCGTTCAGCTTGAGACCCTTGCGCACCGCCATCTCGCGGATCCGGATGTTGTGCGGCTTCGAGCCCGTGAAGTAGATCATCGCCGCGCCCCACGCCTCGAGCGGGACCACGCGCAGGTCCACCTGGAGACCCGCGCGCGTGATGATCGATGACTTCGTGTCCCCCTTGGCGAGCACGCGTTCGGCCATCTCCACCGTCGTGAACGCCTGCATCACCCCGGCCGGATCGTCGCTCGCGACGAGGAGGTCGAGGTCGCCGATCGTCTCGGCCATCCTGCGCAGGGACCCGGCGTACTCGATCCGGCGCACGTCCTTGCGAGCGCCTATCCGTTCGATGAAGTAGTCGGCCAGGTCCATCGCCACCGATGCCAGCACCCGGCCGGTGGACTGGCTCATGCGCTCGATGCCGCGCCGGATGTTCTCCTCGGTCTTGGCGCCGAACCCCTTCAGGTCGGCGAGCCGTCCCCGCTCGACCGCCTCGCTCAGCTGCTCGACGTCGGCGATCCCGAGGTCCCGGTACAGCGCGATGGCCTTCTTCGGTCCGAGGCCGGGGATCGCGATCATGTCGCGGACGCCGGGTGGGATCTGCGCCCGCAGCTCGTCGAGCGCCACGAAGGTGCCCGTTCGGACGAGCTCGTCAACCTTCTCGCCGATCGACTTGCCGACGCTCGGGATCTTCAGGATCTCCTTCAGATCCATCGTGCTGAGATCGCCCGCGTAGCCACCGACGGCTCGGGCGGCCTTCTCGTAGGCGCGAGGCTTGTAGGGGTCGTCGGACAGGATCGACAGCAGGTCCGCGTACTCGAGCAGGGCCGCCTCGACGGTGTCGTTGACGCGGGGCACGGGGTCCCTCGGGCGGCCTCAGGCAAGACCGAGGAGCCAGAGCATCAGGGCCTTCTGTGTGTGCATCCGGTTCTCGGCCTGGTCCCAGACCACGGAATGCGGCCCGTCGATGACCTCGTCGGTGATCTCCTGACCGCGGTGGGCCGGCAGGCAGTGCATCACCGTCACGTCCGGCTTGGCCACCGCGACCTTCTCGCCGTCCAGCGCGTACGCCGGGAACACGAGCGCGCGTTCGCCCGCCTCGGCCTCCTGACCCATGCTCGCCCACACGTCCGTGTACAGCACGTCGGCGTCGCGCGAGGCCTCGATCGGGTCGTGCGTGACCCTGATGCTGCCACCCGTCTCAACCGCGATGTCCGACGCACGCTGCACGACCTGCGGGATCGGCTCGAACCCGGGAGGTGTTCCCGCCCGGACGTGCATCCCCGCCTTGGCGCCGCCCAGGAGCAGCGAATGCGTCACGTTGTTGCCGTCACCGAGGTACGTGATCGTCCTGCCGGCGAGCTCGCCCTTCACCTCTCGGACCGTGAGCAGGTCCGCCAGGCACTGGCACGGGTGCTCGAAGTCGGACAGCGCGTTCACCACAGGGACCGAGGCCGCCGACGCGAGGACCTCCAGACGCTCCTGCTCGAACGTCCGGAGCACGATCGCATGCACGTACCTCGACAGGACGCGTCCCGTGTCCTCGATGGTCTCTCCACGCCCGAGCTGCAGCTCCGTGGAGGAGAGCGGGACGGGATGACCGCCCGCCGAGGCCACGGCGATCTCGAACGAGACCCGGGTCCTCGTCGACGGCTTCTCGAAGATCAGCGCGACCGAACGTCCCGCGAGGCGGTCGGCGTAGTCGCCCGGCTGGGCCTTGACCTTGCCGGCGAGCTCCAGCACGTTACCGAGCTCCCTCGACGACAGATCGTCGATCGACAGCAGGTCCCGCTCCATCGCCCGAGTCTAGCCCGGGGTCGGACCCCCCGCTCGCGCCGGTCAGCCGGCCCGCAGCTGCGCACCGTAGTCCCGAGCCAGGCGCTCGACGATAGCGGCCACCGCCCGGTCGGCCTCCTCGTCGGTGAGCGTGCGGTCGGCGGCACGGAAGTCGATCGAGAAGGCGAGGCTCCGCTTGCCCTCGGGGAGCGGGGGCCCATCGAACACGTCGAACAGCAGGACGGACCCGACCAGCTCCCCCCCGGCAGCCTCGAGCGCCGAACGGACCTCGCCCGCGGGGGTGGCGGCATCGACGGTGAACGCGAGGTCGCGCCGGACCGGCGGGAACCTGGGAACGTCCTCGACCCGCACCATGGCGCCGGCGAGGCGCATGAGCGCCTCAACCTCGAGCTCCGCGACCGCGACGCGCCCCGTGAGGTCGAACCGCTCGGCGACCTTCGGGTGGATCTCGCCGAGGACGCCGACCCGCTCGCCCGCGGCGATCACCGCCGCCGACCGGCCCGGATGGAACGGCCTCCCGACCGCGTCGCCGAGCGACCAATCGATGCCGAGCTCGGCCATGAGCGCCTCGACGATCCCCTTCGCGTCGAACACGTCGAAGGGGCGATCGACGCCCGCCCATCCGGGATCCGCGTTCCCGGACAGCGCGAATCCGGCCTTGGGGCGCTCCACCGGTCGCCCGTCCCCCATCCGGAACACGGTGTTCACCTCGAAGACGGCGACCGAACGGACATGGCGGTGGACATTGCGCCTCACGGTCTTCAGCAGGCCGGGCACCAGACGCGTTCGGAGCCAGCCGTCGTCCGCCTGCAGCGGGTTCGTCACCCGCACCGCGTCGTCGTCCCGCACCATCTCGAGATCCGCGTCCGAGAAGAAGGGGAGCTGCCACACCTCGCGGAGCCCCGCACGTCGCAGCGCTTCCCGCACGCGCTGGCGGAACGCGTACGGTCCGGGCAGCCCTCCGGGCCGCTTGATCGGAGGCAGGGTCGAGCCGACGCGCTCGTACCCCTGCACCCGAACGACCTCCTCGATCAGGTCCACCTCGCGCTCGAGATCGACCCGGTAACCGGGGACCTCCACCTCGATCGTGGCGTCGTCGACCCGCTCGCTCGCGATCCCCAGCCGGTCGAACACCGCGACCGCGTCCTGCGTGGAAACGGGGTACCCGATCAACGCCGACGCCCGCGCCGTCCGCAGCGCGATCCGGCGCCGTGGCGGCGCGCCACCGACCTCGATCGCGCCGCGGAGCACCCGCGCCCCGCACCACTCGACCATCAACCGGCACGCGCGATCCGAGCCGACCGGCGCCGCCTCCGGATCGACGCCTCGCTCGAACCGCATCGATGCCTCGGTGGACAGATCGATCCGTCGCCGCGTGCGCTGGACGCCACCGCGTTCGAACGATGCCGCCTCGAGCAGGACGTCGCTCGTGTGCTCGGAGACCTCGGCCAGCTCGCCGCCCATCACGCCCGCCACGGCGACCGGGCGCTCGGCGTCGCAGATCAGCAGGTCGTCATCCGTGAACGTCCGCTCCACGCCGTCGAGCGTGATCAACGTCTCCCCCGGCTCGGCGCGGCGGACCACGATGCCGGGTCCCTTCAGCAACGCGAGGTCGAAGGGGTGGAGCGGTTGACCGATCTCGAGCATCGCGTAGTTCGTCGCGTCCACGGCGGCCGAGATCGGACGCATACCGGCCGCGAACAGCCGTGCCTGCATCGCGATCGGCGACGCGGCGTGCCCGACGTCCCGGACGATCCGCGCGAGGTACCGCGGGCACCGCTCGAGATCGTGGACCTCGAGGGTGGCCACCCCTTCGGCCGGCTCGTCGGCCTCGACGACCGCGGTCTCGGGGGGCGAGAGCGGCGTGCCCGTTGCCGCCGAGACCTCGCGGGCGATCCCGAGCACGGACAGGAAGTCGGGACGGTTGGGCGTGACCTCGATGTCGAGGACGCCATCGACGAGTCCGAACGCCCCGACGACGTCCGTCCCGGGCTCCATGTCCGGCGGGAGCACGAGGATCCCCTCGTGCGACGAAGAGATCGCGAGCTCGTCGGGCGCGCACAGCATCCCGTTCGAGACGACGCCGCGGATCTCGCGCGCGCCCAGGGGTTCGGGGAGCGTGACGACGGACGCCCCCGGCGGCGCGAGCGGAACGAGGTCGCCCGGCGCCATGTTGCGAACGCCCACGACGACCTCCAGCTCCCCCGCGCCGGTCTGGACGCGCGCGAGGCACAAGGTGTCGCTGTTCGGATGGTCGCGGACCTCGAGCACGCGCGCGACGACGACGCCGAAGACCCGCTCCCACGGGCGCTCGATCGCCTCGACCTCGGCCCCCTTGCGGGTGAGCAGCTCCGCGAGCTCCTCGGCCGGCAGCTCCGTCGGACACAGCTCTCGCAGCCAGGACAGGACGACCCTCACGCGGCGCCCTCGAACCGCTCGAGGAAGCGGACGTCGCCCTCGACGAACAGCCGCATGTCGTTCACCCCGTACCGGACCATGGCCACGCGTTCGATCCCCATCCCGAACGCGAACCCCGTATAGCTTTCGGAGTCGTAGCCACAGTTCTCGAGCACCTTCGGGTGCACCATGCCGGCCCCGAGCAGCTCGAGCCAGCCGTTCCCGCAGACGCGGCACCCGACGCCGCCGCAGATGAAGCACGACACGGCCGCCTGGCATCCGGGCTCCACGAATGGGAAGTAGTCGGGCGTGAGCCGCACCCGCACATCGGCGCCGAACATCTCCTGCGCGAACGCCTCCAACGTCCCGCGCAGATCCGCGAACGAGATGCCCTCGTCGACGACCAACCCCTCGACCTGGTGGAACACGGATAGGTGCGTCGCGTCCACGGCCTCACGCCGGTACGTCCGGCCGGGGACGATCACGGACACGGGCGGGTCCTGCGACTCCATCGCCCTGATCTGGACCGCGCTCGTCTCGGTGCGGAGCAGCAGGCCGGGGACGTCGACGTAGAGCGAGTCCTTCATCGTCCGCGCGGGGTGATCGGGCGGGATGTTGAGCGCCTCGAAGTTATGCCACTCGTCCTCGATCTCGGGCCCCTCGGCCACCCGGTAGCCCATCCGCGTGAAGATCTCGACGATCCGTTCCTGGACGAGCGTGAGCGGATGGAGCGATCCCGGGCGGGGGCGCCGGCCCGGCAGGGTGACGTCGACCGCGTCGGCTCGGAGCAGGTCGTCCTCGGCGCCCTCCTCCAGCTCGGC
The DNA here is from genome assembly GCA_963706005.1 of uncultured Actinomycetes bacterium. Lineage (GTDB taxonomy): Bacteria > Actinomycetota > UBA4738 > UBA4738 > HRBIN12 > DASSJM01. Next base: position 340,209 of record CAVPLL010000002.1, on the reverse strand, counting down.
CCGGCGCTCCTCGAGCGCGGACCGGAGCTCGGCGTACGCCTCGTTCGTCCGCCGTCCGAGGTCACGCCGGGCCTCCGGCGGCAGGGACCCGAGCGAGCCCTGCACCGACGCGATGGGCGCCTTGCGCCCCAGGACCGCGATCTTCGCCTCGTCGAGCGCCTCGACCGTCCCCGCCGCGGCGATCATCGCGCGTCCGCGCTCGAGCTGCTGCTGGAGGATGCGCGCGGCCTCGGTCGGGTCCATGGTCCGGCGAGTTTAGCAAGCGCCTTTTTCGGGTCTTCCGGTCTACGCCTCCGGCTCGGCGGGGACGGGGAGCTCGAGCTCGAAGCGCAGCACGCCGTCGCGGACCCGAGCCGAGACGCTGCCGCCCTGAGCCTCGGCAACCCCCTGCGCCACGAACAGCCCGATCTTGCTCCCGGACCCCGTCCCGGGCGCCCGGGGGCGGAACAGGCGCTCGGCGTCCTCCTGCGACAGGTCGGTCTCGGCGCGGACAGCCTCGACCCGCAGACGACCGTCCTTCACCCTCGCGTCGACCCGGACCGGCCCCTCGCTCGCCCACCACACCAGGGACTCCACGAAGGCCTCGAGCACGAGGCGGAGCCGTTCGGGGTCGACGAACACCACCAGCTCGTCCCCCGCCCAGCTCACCCGCACGTAGTCGGGATCGCGGGCGAGGGAGGCCGCGATCTCCTCGACCACCTGGCCGACCGCCGTCCGCTGCGGGAACAGGTCGAGCGCACCGGCGGCCACCCGGGCGGCGTCCACCAGCTGACGCAGGATCGCGTTCAGGCGATCGGTGTCGAACTGGATCCCCGCGAGCATCAGCTCGCGGTCCTCCGGCGTCATCTGCTCCCAGCGCGTGGCGAGGGCGTGGCCGATGCCCTTCATCGCGGTGAGCGGCGAGCGGATGTCGTGGGCGGCCGCGGCGATGATCGTCTCGAGCACCGCTCGACGGCCCTCCCGGCGCTGGCGCCCCCATTCGAACAGGCACACCGTCGCCGCGGCGGCGAGGTTCAGCGATTCGGCGCGACCGGTGATCGGGACGCGCACCGTGGTGTCGGCGAGCGAGGCGACCTCCTTCGGCAGACCCCACGCCTCGTTGCCGAAGACGAAGGCGACCGGGTCGGACAGGTCCTGTTCGTACAGGTCGCCCTCGCCGTCGGCGTCCATCGCGAGGATCCGCATCCCGCGCGCTCTGAGGGCGGCGACCGCCGCCGCGGTCTCGGGGCCGCGAACGACGGGCAGGTGGAACAGCGAGCCGGCCGACGCTCGCACGGTCTTCGCGTTGTAGACGTCGACCGACGACGACGAGAAGATCACGGCGTCTGCCCCGACGGCGTCCGCGGAACGAAGCACCGTCCCGGCGTTCCCGGGGTCGCGGACCTCATGCAGGAGCGCCACGCAGGCCGGGACGGCCGGCAGGGCCTCGAGCGCGACGTCGACGAACGGGGCCACGCCGACGAACCCCTGCGGCGTCACGGTGCCGGTGAGGCGGACCATCACGTCGTCGCTCACATGGACGGTCGCGACGCCCGTCGTCCGTGCGCGGTCGACCAGCACGTGCGACGGGACCGTATGGAACAGCGCCGAGAGGCCGCCGGGCGTCGAAAGCGCCTCGCCCAGGGCCTGCACGCCTTCGACGAGGAACGCGCCCTCGCGCTCTCGGAAGGTCCGCTTGTGGAGCCTGAGCGCAGCCGCGACCTTCGGGTTGCGGATCGAGGTGATCACGCGCCCTCCCCGCCGCCGAGGCTAGGCCGCGAGCGCGTCCTTGGCGGCCTCGACGAGCTGACCGAACGCCGCCGGGTCGTGCACCGCCATGTCAGCCAGCATCTTCCGGTCGACCTCGATCCCGGCCTTGCTCAACCCGTGGACGAACCTCGAGTAGGACAAGCCGTGCTGTCGGGCGCCGGCGCCGATCCGCGCGATCCACAACCGGCGGAACTGTGCCTTGCGGTCGCGGCGGTCGCGGTACGCGTACTGCCCCGAGTGGAGCAGCTGCTCCTTGGCCACGCGGTAGCGCTTGGAGCGCGAGCCGAAGTACCCCTTCGCCTTACGCAGGACCTCGCGGCGCTTCTTCTTCGCGTGGACCGATCGCTTGACCCGTGCCATGTCCCTACTTCCCGAGGAGTCGACGGATGTTGGTGCGCTCGGCCGTGACCTCGGTCATGCCCTCCACGCGGCGGCGGCGGCTCCCACCCTTCTTCGTCAGGAAGTGGTTGCCGGTCGCCTTGCGATGCAGGACCTTGCCGGTCCGCGTGATGCGGAACCGCTTGGCCGTCGCTCGGTGCGTCTTCTGTTTCGGCATCGATATCCCTACGTTTCCTGTGGTTGCTCCGCCGGGGCGACGGCCACCTCGCGTGGCGCCTGCGCCGGCGGCTCCGGTGTGGGCTCGGCCGCGGTCTGCGCCGCCGCCGGCTCCTCCTGCTGGTTCTTCCGCTCGCTCTTCGGCTCCGGGCCCTTCGGCTCGGGAGGCCGCTTCGTCGGCGCGAGGACCATCACCATGTTGCGTCCGTCCTGCTTGGGCAGCGATTCGACGACCGCCGAATCCTCGAGGTCCACCACCAGCCGATCCAAGATCTTGCGACCGAGCTCGGTGCGGGCCATCTCGCGCCCCCGGAACATGATGGTCACCTTGACCCGCGCGCCGGCTCGCAGGAACCGCTCGACGTGCCCCTTCTTCGTGGCGTAGTCGTGCGGATCGATCTTCGGGCGGAACTTGATCTCCTTGACCTCGATCCGGGCCTGCTTCTTGCGAGCTTCCTTCTGCCGGATGTCACGCTCGTACTTGAACTTCCCGTAGTCCATGATCCTGGCCACGGGAGGGTTCGCCTGCGGCGCCACCTCCACCAGATCGAGATCCAGATCCTGTGCCTGACGGAGCGCGTCCTGGGTCGAAACGATCCCGATCTGCGACCCGTCTGCACCCACCAAGCGCACCTGCGCCGAGCGGATGCGGTCGTTTATGCGCGGATCAGCCGAGACCCCGCATCACCTCCTACCGATGAGAAGGCACCGGCCGTCCGCCGGTGCCACCCGAACACGGTGAACAGAACCCGCAGAGTATAGGTGCCGTTCGGGGAGGCTGTCGATGCTCGGCCCACGCGCCTACCGAGATCGGTCAGACGGGCCGGACGTTGGCCGCCTGCTTGCCCTTCGGGCCGTCGACGACGTCGAACTCGACCGCCTGGCCCTCCGTGAGCGACTTGTACCCCTCGCCCTCGATCGCCGAGAAGTGGACGAACACGTCGTCCTCCCCCTCGCGCGAGATGAAGCCGAAGCCCTTCTCGTTGCTGAACCACTTCACGGTGCCCTGCTCTGCCAACGTGCCCTCCTGTGCCTGGAGCGCGCGGAGCGTAGCACGCCTCCGGAGGGGCGCTCAACGCAAGCGGCCGGGTCCGGCAGCCGCGCGGGGGACTCACCAGTCCGGCTCGAGTGGACGCCCGTAGTCATCCTGGAGGCGCAGGGTGTCGTCCTCGGTCGTGTAGCCGTAGGCGATCTCGAGCACCCGGCCACGCGTGGCGCCGGGGTTCGCGATGCGGTGGGTCGTCTCGGCGCTCACCATGAACTCCTCCCCCGAGGAGGCCTCGACCTGACGGTTGCCGATCTGCACGCTCAACCCAGGATCGAGCACGACCCACATCTCGTCGCGCATCTGGTGGTAGTGGACGCTCGTCTCCTGGCCGGGTTCGACCGTGATCACGCGGACCGAGCTCGGCTGGTTGAGCGCGTAGGTCACGACCTTGCCCCAGGGCTTGTCGACGATCACGGTTCCGCCTCCTTGGGGAGCTGCTCGAGCAGCGACGCCATCTCGATCGCCGCTGTCGCTGCGTCCCATCCCTTGTTGCCATGCTTGCCGCCGGCCCGATCCAGAGCCTGTTCGAGGTCCTCGGTGGTGAGGACGCCGAAGGAGACCGGGACCCCGGTGGCCACCGCGGCCTCCCGGATCCCGGCCGCCGCTTGGCCGGCGACGTGATCGAAGTGCGCGGTCTCGCCGCGGATCACGGCGCCGAGACAGATCACGGCGTCGAAGGTCCGCGATCCCGCCAGGCGCCGGGCAACGAGCGGCAGCTCGAACGCCCCGGGCACCCAGACCACGTCGACGTCCTCCGCCGCCACCCCGTGCGCCCCGAGCGCGGCCACGGCTCCGTCGAGGAGCTTCCGCGTCACGACCTCGTTGAACCTCGCGACCACGATCGCGAAGCGGCGGCCACGGGCGTGGAGGTGCCCGGAGCTCGCTCACGGCGCAGCTCGGTTCGATGTTCCGGTCGCCGGACCTCCTCGGAGCTCACTCACGGCGCGGCCTCGGGTTCGATGTTCCGGCCGCGCGGGTTGGAACCTCCTCGGAGCGCACTCACGGCGCGGCCTCGGGTTCGAGATTGTCGAGCAGGTGACCGAGCTTCTCCCGCTTGGTCCGCAGGTAGCCGATGTTCTCCTCGGTCGGTCGCGTCTCGAGCGGCACGCGTTCCGCGATCGACAACCCGTAGCCCTCGAGGCCGGCCCGCTTGGCGGGGTTGTTGGTGAGCAGCCGCATCGAACGCACGCCGAGGTCGACGAGGATCTGCGCCCCGATCCCGTACTCGCGGGGGTCGGCCGCGAACCCGAGCTCGACGTTCGCCTCGACCGTGTCCCGGCCCTGCTCCTGCAGGCGGTAGGCGCGCAGCTTGTGTGTGAGCCCGATCGCCCGCCCCTCGTGACCCCGGATATACAGGATCACCCCTCGCCCCTCCTTGCCCACCTGGGCGAGCGCGCCGTGCAACTGGTCGCCGCAGTCGCACCGCATCGAACCGAAGACGTCCCCCGTCAGGCACTCCGAGTGCACCCGGACGAGGATCTGCTCGCCGTCGCCTACCTCGCCCAGTACGAGCGCGACGTGCACCATCCCGTCAACGGAGCTCTCGTACGTGTACGCCGTGAACTCACCGCGCTCGGTCGGGATCTGCGCCTCGGCGGTCCGCCGAACCAGGTGCTCGCGGTGGCGGCGGTACTCGATGAGATCGGCGATCAGGATCACCTTCAGATCGTGCTCCTCGGCCACGCGCATGAGCTCCGGCAGCCGCGCCATCGAGCCGTCCGGGTGCAGCACCTCGCACAGCACACCGGCCGGATACAGGCCTGCGAGCCGCGCGAGATCCACGGTGGCCTCGGTGTGGCCTGCCCGCTTCAGGACGCCGCCCTCCTGGGCCATCAACGGGAAGACGTGACCGGGCATCCGGATGTCCTCCGGTCGCAGGTTCGGGTCCGCGATCGCGCGAACCGTGGCAGCCCGGTCGAACGCGCTCGTCCCGGTCGTCGTGCGGCCCTGGACGTCGATCGAGACGGCGAAGGCCGTGCCGTGGCTCTCGTTGTTCTTCGAGACCATCAGCGGGATCCGGAGCTCGTCCAGGCGCTGCTGGGTCATCGGCATGCACACGATCCCGCGACCGTGCGTGACCATGAAGTTGAGGGTCTCGGGCGTGGCTCTCTCGGCGGCCATGATGAAGTCGCCCTCGTTCTCGCGGTCGGCGTCGTCGACGACGATCACCATCTTGCCCGCGCGGATGTCGGCGAGCGCCTCGTCGATCGTGGCGAACACCGGTTCGGTCCCCTCGCTCATGACCCTCCCCTCTCATCGGGTGAACTCCCGCTCGCATGTTCGGGCTCGATCTTCCAACCCCCCTGCTGCAGCAGCGCTTCCACGTACTTCGCGATCACGTCGACCTCTAGGTTCACCGGGTCGCCCACCTCGGCCGAGCCGAGCGTTGTCACCTCGAGCGTGTGCGGGATCAGCGCGACGCCGAACGTGTCCCCGTCCCGCTCGGCGATCGTGAGGCTCACCCCGTCCACGCAGACGGAGCCCTTCTCCACCAGGTACCGGGCGATCTCTCCGGGCGCCCGGACCCTGATCCACGCCCCGCCGTCCGCCGTGCGCTCGAACCCGGCCACTTCACCTACGCCGTCGACGTGCCCCTGCACGAGGTGGCCCCCGAGGCGGGCCGAGAGCGTGAGCGGCCGCTCCAGGTTCACGGGGTCGCCCGGGCGCAGCCGGGAGAAGCTCGTTCGACGGAGCGTCTCGTCGGACACGTCGAACGCGAGCCGGTCATCGGCGCGCTCGATCACCGTGAGGCAGGCGCCGTTCACCGCGATCGACGCGCCCTCGGTGGCGTCGGAGGTCACCGTTCGGCACCCGACCGAGAGCCGGGCCGGGGCGATCTCGCGCACCACGCCGCGCTCCTCAACGATCCCCGTGAACATCGGCCTCCACCCGAAGGTCGTCGCCGACGCGCTCGACCGACCGGATCGCGAGCGGGAGCGCCCGCCCGACCGGCGCGAACCCGCGGCCCTCCAGCACGGTGGGGGCGTTCGCGCCGCCGATCAGGCTCGGGGACAGGTACAGGACCACCCGGTCGACGAGGCCGTCCTCGACGGCCGACCACGCGAGCGTGGGACCGCCCTCCAGGAGCACCCCCTGGACGTCGCGCTTGCCGAGGTCCGCGAACAGCGATCCCAGCGCGACACCCTCACCCTCGGTCTCGAGCACGAGGACCTCGGCGCCGGCCGCTCGCCAGGCCTCGCGGACCTCGACCGGCGCGAGCTCGGTCGTCGCCACGATCGTGGGCGCCTGGCGGTCGAACAGGTCCCCGGTCGCCCCGACGCGGCCGCGCGCGTCCACGAGGACGCGGATCGGCGGCCTCCCCCGGTACCCGGGGGCCCGAACCGTGAGCTCGGGGTCGTCGGCGAGCGCGGTGCCGGCGCCGACCACGATCGCATCGGACCACGCCCGCAGCCGGTGGACGTCCGCGCGGGCCGCCTCGCCGGTGATCCACCGCGATGAGCCGTCGCTGGCCGCGACCTTCCCGTCGAGCGACGCGGCCGCCTTCCAGACGACGAACGGCATGCCGGTGCGCACGTGCTTGGCGAACGCCTCGTTCAACCGCTCGGCAACCTCCGCCAACACCCCCTGCCGAACCTCGATCCCCGCGGCGCGCAGCGTCTGGAGGCCCTTGCCGTCGACGACCGGGTTCGGGTCCGTCGTGGCGCACACCACGCGCGCGATCCCCGCCCGCACGATCGCCTCCGTGCACGGCGGCGTGCGTCCGAAGTGGTTGCAGGGCTCGAGCGACGTGTACAGGGTGGCGCCGCGGGCGCGGTCGCCGGCCTGGTCGAGGGCCACGACCTCCGCGTGTGGCAGGCCCTGGCCCTCGTGCGTGCCCTCGCCCACCACGGTTCCCTCGGCGACGACGACGGCGCCCACCATCGGGTTCGGGGACACCAGGCCCCTCCCCCGCTCCGCGAGCTCGAGGGCTCGCTCGATGTACGCCTCGTCGGACACGTCGCTCCGATCTCGAGGCGGTGCCGGGGAAAGGGCAGGACGGGCAGCCAACGCGCTGCCCAACCGCCCGTCCTCTCCCATCCCGACTTTCACGGTCGGTCCCGGAATCTCACCGGGTCCACCCTCGAGTGGCTCTCGAGGGGTCGCGGACTCTCACCGCCGGTGGGGATTTGCACCCCGCCCCGAAGACAGGCTCTCTTGTGGCCCTCCAGTATAGGTCGCCGGCCCCGTGCGGGCACCGGCGTCGCCGGGAGCGTGGCTCGGGCCGGTCAATCGACCTTGCGGCGGTCGATCGCGTACGAGGAGCTCGCCTGGCGCTTGGCGTACTGCTTCATCTCGGTCGCGACCGAGACCGCCTCGCCGTAGTGGGCGAACGACCGGACGGTCGTGGTGGCGATCCCGACCGAGATGCCCACGAGCGGCAACCGCTGCATCACGCCCTTGCGGTCCTCGACCTCGACGTACCCGCGTTCCACATCCTCGGGCTCGTAGAAGGCCTGGATCTGCCGGTCGAAGGTGGCGACGACCTCTTTGGCCACGTCTTCCGCGGCGTCGGGAGGCACGACGGCCACGAAGTCGTCCCCGCCGACATGGCCGACGAACCCGTCGGCTCCGGCGGACTCGACGACCGCGTCCTGAACGATCCGCGCCGTAGCCTGGATCAGCCGATCGCCCTGGACGAACCCCTTCTGGTCGTTGTACGCCTTGAAGTTGTCCAGATCCGCGTACAGGACGGAGAACGGCAGCTCCTCGCGCACCATCCGCTCGATCTCCTCCTGGATGCGGATGTTCCCGGGGAGCCCCGTGAGCGGGGAGAGGTTCCGCATCTCCTTCGCACGGCGAAGCGTCCCCTTCACGCGCGCGAGCAACTCGATCGGGTCGAAGGGCTTGATGATGTAGTCGTCCGCGCCCGCGGTGAGCCCGAGCACCTTGTCGGTCGCGAGCGCCTTCGCGGTGAGCATGATGATCGAGGTGTTCGAGGTCTGGGGGTTCCGCCGAAGCCGGTGCGCGACCTCGAACCCGTCGATCCGCGGCATCATCACGTCGAGGAGCACGAGGTCCGGCCGGAGGCTCCCGGCCTTCTCGAGGGCCTCCTCGCCGTCGGAGGCGACGGACACCTCGTAGCCCGCGCTCCGCAGGTTGACCTCGACGAAGCGCGCGATGTCCGGATCGTCGTCCACGACCAGGATGGACTCGGGCATCAGCCGGCCACCGCCAACGCCTTGAGGTCGCGGGCGGCCCGGCGGGGGTCGTCCGACGCGAAGATCCCCGTCGCGGCGACCAGGACGTCCGCGCCCGCCTGCAGGCACCGGCGAGCCGTCTCGAGGTTCACGCCCCCGTCGACATGCACCTCGACGTCGAGATCCCGACGGTCGATCTCGGAGCGGAGCGCCTCGATCTTCGTGATGACCTCCGGCCGGAACGGCTGACCCGCCCATCCCGGGTCGACGGCGAGCACGACCACGGCGTCGGCATCGTCGAGCGCATCGAGAACCGCCTCGATCGGGGTCCGCGGGGCGAGCGCCAGCCCGGCCCGCATGCCGGTCCCGCGCGCCTTCCGAAGGACCGGCGCCGGATCGGGCACGGCCTCGAGCTGGAAGCTCACGGCGTCGGTGCCCGCCTGTGCGAGCTCGTCGAACAGACCTTCAGGTCCCTCGACCTGCAGGTGCGCGTGCAGGGGCAGGTCCGTGTGCCGGCGGAGCGCGCCGACGACCATCGGACCGATCGAGAGGGGCGGGACGAAATGACCATCCATGACGTCGATATGGATGAGGTCGGCATGGTCGCCGACGAGCTTTACCTCGTCGGCCAGACGCGCGAGATCGGCCGACAAGATGGAGACGCCCAGCTTGGCCACGCCGCGATTCTAGTCGTGGGAGGTTTCTCGCCGACGGAATCCGGCGATGAACATGGCGTCGCACCCGTGCCGATGGGGCCACAGGCGCACGCGTTCGGCCGGGCCGTCGGGGCCGGCGATCTCGATGGGTTCGAGCTCGGGCGCCCTCCGAAGGATCGCGTCGCAGGCGGCGTCGGTCTCGGCTCGCGGGAACGTGCACACGCTGTAGACGAGGCGACCCCCGGGCCGCACCAGCGCGGCGGCGGCCGTCGCGATCCCGACCTGGAGCTGCGCGAGGCCCGAGAGCTCCTGCCTATGGGCCCGCCACAGGAGCTCCGGACGCCGTCGGGCGGATCCGATGCCCGAACACGGGGCGTCCACGAGGACGCGGTCGAATCCCCCGCGGACCGCCGGTCGGCGGCCGTCCTGGACGAGCAGGTCGGCCTCGACGCCGAGCCGCGCGAGCGTCGCTCGCACGAGCTCGAGCCTGGGCAGCGAGACGTCCGCCGCGACCGAACGGCCGCCGTCGCCGATCAGACACGCCACGTGACCGGTCTTGCCGCCCGGCCCGGCGCACACGTCCAGGACCCGGTCACCGGGCAGCGGGCCGAGCGCCCGCACGACGAACGAGGAGGCCTGGTCCTGCACCGCGAACCACCCCTGCTCGAAGCCGGGGAGGGCCGACGGCGCACCCGAGCCGACCACGAGCGACTCCGGATGGACGCGTCCTCGTTCGCTCCGGACACCCGCGTCGGAGAGGGCTCGCTGCAGCGCGTCGACCGTGGTCGCGCAGGTGTTCGTTCGGATCGTGAGCGCCGCGCGTTCCGCGAGAGCGGCCGCCGCCGCCTCCGTCTCCGCGTCCGACGTCACGATCCGCCGGAGCTCGCGGACCGCCCACTCGGCCAGACCGGTGCGCACCGAGACCTCGAGGTCGCCTGGACCCTCGGGCACCTCGGGCGTGGCGGTCGCGGCGCGCCGCAGGACGGCGTTCACGAAGCCCCGATGACGCGGGTCGACGAGCGCCACGCTTTCCGAGACGGCGGCGTGCGCCGGGACCCGCAGGTAGGCCAGCTGGTAGGCGCCCAGACGTAAGGCGGCCCGGGCGGCCTTCGGCGCGGTGTCGAGCGGCCGTTCGAGCAGCGGCGCGAGCGCGTGGTCGATCGGCACGAGCCGTCGGAGGGTCCCGTAGACGAGCTCGGTCGCGAACGCCGCGTCCCGGTCGGAGAGCGGGACACGCTCGAGGGTGCGCGCGAGGGTGAGGTTCGAGTAGGCGCCCTCGTCGGTGACGCGACGGATCACGTCGAGCGCGATCGAACGCGCGCTCGATCGCGGACCGGGTCTCGAGCTCATCGCCCGCCTGCCGCCTCGCCCCCGTCGGCTCCCGTCCACGCCTAGCCGAACCGCTCGCCGGCCACCGGGTGGAAGCCGTTCACGAAGTCGGACGACGTCATGCGCCTGCGGCCGGCGGGCGCGAGCTCGAGCGGCCGGAACCCGCCATCCCCGGTGGCGACGACGAGCCCGTCCTTCGTCGCCTCGGCGATCGTGCCGGGCGCGCCCGATGCCGCGACCGGTTCGGCGCGGAGGACCTTGAGGCCCGCACCCCGGAAGGTCGTCGATGCCCCCGGCTCGGGGGACATCGCCCTCGTGAGGTTGACGAGATCGCGAGCGGTGTTCGTCCAGCGTAGGACGCGGTCGTTGGGACCGATGCGCGTCGTGAAGGTGGCGAGCGCATCGTCCTGTGGCCGCGGCTCGGCGTCCCCGGCCGCGAGCAGGTCCGCGGACTCGACCAACAGGCCCGCCCCGATCGCCGCGAGGCGGGCGCCCAGCGAGCCGGTGTCGTCCTGCGGGCGGATCGGCTCGGCCCGTTGGGCGATGACGGGACCGGTGTCCGTGCCGACGTCCATCACGATCGTCGTGACGCCGGTCTCCTCGAGGCCGCGGAGCAGCGCCGTCTGGACCGGGCTCGCGCCCCGGAGCGCCGGGAGCAGCGAGAAGTGGAGGTTCAGTGGAGCCACCCCGGCGATGTCGAGCACGGCCTGCGGAAGGATCTCGCCGTAGGCCACGACGACCAGCAGATCGGGGCGGCTCGCCGTGAGCGCGTCCAGACCGGCACCGCTCTTCACGGTCTCCACCTCGGCGAACGGCATGTCTGCCTCGCGCGCAGCCTCGGCGACCGGCGTGGGCCGGAGCTCGTTCCCGCGGCCCGCCGGCCGGGGAACGGCCGTCACCACGGCAACGACCTGGTGGTCGGAGTCCGACAGCGCGAGCAGCGAGGGCACCGACCACCGATCGTTGCCGAGGAACGCGACGCGGAGCGAACGGGTGGTCACGCGATGGAGGATACGCGGGCCCGATCACGGCCCGGGGTCGCGCGTCAGGGTTCGGAGCGCTGCACCTCGAACTCGCGGAGCTGGCGCATCACGTCGCGCCGGCCCTCGTCGTCGAGCCGATCGATATAGAGCATCCCGCGCAGGTGATCGGTCTCGTGCTGGAAGATCCTGGCGAGCAGCCCCTCCGCCCGCACGTCGAGCGGCGCCCCGCCGAGGTCCGCACCGCGCAGGCGCACACTCACGGCGCGAACGGTCGGGTGGTACGGACCGGGGATCGACAGACACCCCTCCTCGATCGTCTCCTCGTCCTGCGGTTCGAACAGCTCGGGGTTCGCGACGAAGCCCGAGTGTCCCTCGCGATCGTCGTAGACGAAACACGACATCCGCAGACCGACCTGGTTGGCGGCGAGCCCGACGCCCGGTGCCGCGTACATCGTCTCGAACATGTCGTCCGCGAGTCCACGGAGCGCGTCGTCGAAGGTCTCGACCGGCGTCGCGGCTCCGCGCAGGACCGGGTCGCCGAGCGTCCGGATCTGCATCAAGGCCACGATCGCTCCCCCCACTACAGATGCGGCTCGGCGTCGACCCGGGTGACCGCGCCGTCCGCCGCCAGCCGGCGCATCGCGGCGCCGAACGCCGGGACGTCCCCCGGCTCGAGCGCGACCAAGCATATCGTCGCTCCCCCGACGCTCGACGCGAGCAGCGATCGATACGCGAGCGTGCGGAGATCGCCCTCGAGTTCCGGACCCCCCATCACCCGGAAGACCGGCGATCCGGCGGGGAACCCCGCCTCGGCTCGGCGCGGAGCCTCGGTGCGCCGGAAGCGCTCCGGGCGTCCCGACACGAGCGCCTGGACGGCCGGGTCGTTCGGCGCGTTCGTCTGCACGATGACGCGCCCGTCGGGACGGCACCACGCCGCGGCCTCGAACCAGGTGACGAGGGCGCGCTCGCGAGCGTCCACGCCGGGCCGGCGCAGCGAGGCGTCGGCGTTCAGGATGCCGACCAGGTCGAGCCCCGGCGATCCGAGGTCCTTCAGGGCGTCGACGCCCCCCACCAGCACCTCGCGTTCGAGCGGGAGGCGCGGCGGGTCGTCCCGATCGATCAGGGAGACGGGCACCGTGGCGACGCCTCGCGCCCACTCCTCGACCCGTTCGGCTCCACGCCTGACGACCCCGAAGTCGGACCCCGCGCACGAGGCGCACCGGCCGGGCGCCTCGCACACCACGCATCGGATGCTCCCCCGCTCCAACCGGAGCATGCCGAGGCACGATGCGCAGGCGGCCGGCTCCCCGCAGGTGCGACAGACGCGCGCGACGCCGTAGCCACGGACGGGCTCGAACAAGAACGCGCGCGCGGCCGACCGTAGCGCTCGCAGCAGGCGAGGCGACCGACCCTCCGGTCCGGGCCGGACCACCTCGACGGGGGGCCACGGCCGGCCGGCGGGCTCGACGGCAACGTGCTCGGCGGCCGTCGCCTCGAGCGAGGGACAGAAGGCGCTCAGGACGCTCACGCCGCCCACGACCCGCGCGCGCATCCGCGCCACGTCTCGGACGTGGAACGAGGGCGATCGTTCCTCCCGGTGCTGCGCGTGACCCTCGCGATGCACGAGGATCAGGCCGAGATCGGCGAGCGGCGCGAACACCGCGGGGCGCGTTCCGATGACGACGCGGTGACGCCCCTGCGCGATGTCGAGCCACGTGCGGTACCGGGCCCGCTTGTCGCCGCCGAGGAACAGGACCGCATCGCCGCCGAACGCATCGGCGACCGCGGCAGCCGTCGCGGGGACGGGCTCCGCGTCGGGGACGATCACGACCGCGGTCCGGCCTCCCGCGAGCGTCGCGCGCACGCAGGCGACCGCGGCCGCGGCCTCGTCCGTCGGTGCCGGCCGCAGGACGAACGCCCCACGACCGCCGAGCAGCGCCTCGAGCAACCGCTGACCGTTCCGGTAGGTGTCGAGGACGGAGGCCAGGGCCGGCGCCGGGACGTCATCCAGCGTCCGAACGCACCTCCGCGGGGCGGCCCCCGTTTCGACCGACCTCCTCGGATGCGACCCGAGGCGGGATCGCCCGTCCGATGATCGTCGCGAGCGGCGCCACGTACCGCTCGCGCATCGCTCGGAACAGCGCGAGGGAGCGCTCGTCGAAGGCGGGGACCCTCGAGACGAGCCGTCGGACGCGGAGCATGCGCTCGGGGACGTCGTCGGTGGAACCCAGCACCCAGGCTCGGATCAGCCGGCCGTGGAAGGGGACCTGGACCGAGGACCCGATGCCCGCTCCGAGCTCCTCGGGCAGGTCGTAGGTGAACGGACGGTCGAGCGCCAGCAGCGGACGGTCGATGCACACGGAGACCGGGCCGGACAGGACCGGCGTCGGCGCCTCCCGCGGGGAGCTCGGGACCCGGGCCGTCCCGCTACCCGAACGCGCGGCGGAGCTCATCCGCGCGATCGGTCGCCTCCCACGGGAACTCCTTGCGGCCGAAGTGGCCGTAGGCGGCCGTGTCCTCGTAGATCGGGCGGCGGAGATCGAGGTCGCGGATGATCGCAGCCGGTCGGAAGTCGAACGCGTCCCAGACGACGTCGACGAGGCGCCGGGGGTCGATCTGCTCCGTCCCGAACGTGTCGACGGCGAGCGATACCGGGTGGGCCGTGCCGATCGCGTACGCGACCTGGATCTGGAGCCGATCCGCCGCGCCCGCCGCGACGAGGTTCTTCGCGACGTAGCGCGCCATGTACGCCGCCGACCGGTCGACCTTCGTCGGATCCTTGCCCGAGAAGCATCCACCGCCGTGCGGCGCCATCCCTCCGTAGCTGTCGACGATGATCTTCCTGCCGGTGAGGCCCGTGTCGGCCTTCGGCCCCCCGATCTCGAACCGGCCGGTCGGGTTGATGAGGATCCGAACGTCTTCCGAGTCGAGCTCGTACTCGCGCAGCACGGGGTCGATCACTTCGGAGCGGAGGTCGGGCGCGAGCAGCGTCTCGACGTCGACCTCCTCACGGTGCTGCGCGCTGACCAGGACCGTGTCCACCCGCTTGGCGGTGGTGCCCTCGTACGCCACCGTGACCTGGCTCTTCCCGTCCGGCCGCAGGTACGGGACGAGACCGGCCTTGCGCACATCGGCGAGGCGCTTGGCCACGCGATGCGCCATCGCGATGGGGAGCGGCATCAGCTCGTCGGTCTCCCGGCACGCGTAGCCGAACATCATCCCCTGATCCCCGGCGCCGAGCGTGTCGAGCGCGTCGCTCGAGTGACCCTCGCGATGCTCGAGGGCGTCATCGACGCCGCGGGCGATGTCCGCCGACTGCTCCTGGATCGACGTGATCACGCCGCAGGTGGCGCCGTCGATGCCGAAGTTCGCATCCGTGTATCCGATCTCGGTGATCGTCGCGCGGACGACCGCGGGGATGTCGACGTACTCCGACGTGCTGATCTCCCCGGCGACCATCACCAGGCCGGTGGTGACGAGCGTCTCGCAGGCGACCCTGCCGTTCGGGTCGACCGCCAAGATGGCGTCCAGGACCGCATCCGAGATGCGATCAGCGAGCTTGTCGGGGTGCCCCTCGGTGACCGATTCCGAGGAGAACAGGTAGGCGTGGCTCATCGCCGGCGAAGCATAGCAGCGGCCTCGGATGGCCTGCTGTCACCGGGACCGGCCATCGGTGCGGTCCGTGGGGGGTCAGGCCGTCAGCAGCTTGGCCAGGCGATCGCAGATGACCGATGCCAGATCGCGCTTGGTCCACTCGCGCATCGGAACGTCCTGGCCGTCGGCGGACAGGATGGCGGCGCGGTTCGTGTCTGACCCGAATCCCGTCCCCTCGCGCCCGACCTCGTTCGCCACCAGGAGCTGCAGGCCCTTGCGCTGCAGCTTCTCGCGACCGGATCTCTCCACATCACGGGTCTCCGCCGCGAACCCGACCAGCACGGCCGTCCCGGACGACCCGAGTTCGGCCAGGATATCGGCGGTCGGAACGAGACGGACCTCGGGCGGCCCCTGGTCCTTCTTGAGCTTCGCGTCCGCCGATGACTCGGGCCGGAAGTCGGCGACGGCCGCGGCCATCACGACGGCGTCCGCACGCGCGGACGCGTCCATGACCGCCCGGAGCATCTCCTCCGCCGTGGTCACTCGTGTCACCGCTGGGCCGACGGGGGGTTCGAGCGTTCCGGGGCCGACCACGAGCGTCACGTCCGCGCCGCGCGCGAAGGCCTCCGCCGCCACGGCGAACCCCATCTTCCCCGTCGAACGGTTCCCGATGAACCGGACCGGGTCGATCGGCTCCCACGTCGGCCCGGCGGTCACCACGATGCGCCTGCCGGCGAGATCACCCGCGGTGGCGAGCACGTCCTCGACCGCCGCGAGGATGCCCTCGGGCTCGGTCATGCGCCCCGTCCCCTCGTCCCCGGCGGCCAACGCGCCCGCGGCCGGACCGACGAGCCGCGTCCCGCGTGAAGCCAGGGCGGTCGCGTTCGCCTGCGTGGCGGGATGCTCCCACATGCCCGTGTGCATCGCGGGAGCGAGCACGAGCGGGCAGGATGCTTCGAGCAGCGTCGAGGTGAGCAGGTCGTCGGCGATGCCTTGGGCAAGCTTCGCGAGGATATTGGCCGTGGCCGGCGCCACGACGGCCACGTCGGCTTCGTGCGCGAGCCGGACGTGCAGGACGACCCCCGGCTCCTCCCACAGGTCGGTGTAGACGCGATGGTCCGAGAGGGCGGCGAAGGTGGCCGGGCCGACGAAGCGCTCGGCCGAGCGGGTCATCACCACCCGCACGGATGCGCCGCGCAGTCGGAGGAGCCGGACGAGGATGCACGACTTGTACGCGGCGATCCCGCCCGTGACGCCGAGGAGCACGCGCCTGCCCTGCAGGACGGAACGCTCGGTGATCACGTCCGCACCTCCTTCGCCGTTCAGGGGGAGGGATGCTCCGCGCTACTTGATGCCGACGCTGTCCGGGCGCTCGGCGCTGATCTTGCCCTCGGCGATCTCCTGGAGCGCGATCGACAGGGGCTTGTTCCGCAGCCCGGTCTCGACCAGGGGCGGGACGAACTCCGCGCGACCCTCCCCCAGCTGGTTGTAGTAGGAGTTGATCTCGCGGGCGCGCTTGGCGGCCAGCGTCACGAGCGTGTACTTCGAGTCGACCTGGGCGAGGAGGTCGTCGATCTTGGGTTCGATCATGGGCTCGGGCGTCCTTCCCTGCGTTGGGCCTCGTCTTCTTCCTGGGCCTGGTCTTCGCCGGAGTCTGCCGGCAGGTCGCCGGAGGGGCCCGGGTCCTCGGAAGGGCCGCCTACCTGCGGAGACGCCTCGATGATAGCAGCGACCTCGTCCGCGGCACGGCCGGCGTCGTCGTTCACGACCACGGCGTCGAACGCCTCCCGATGCCCAAGCTCCCAGTCGGCCTTCGCGAGGCGCGCCGCCAGTCGCTCGTCCGTCTCGGTGCCCCTCGATCGCAGGCGCCGCTCGAGCTCCTCCATCGTGGGGGGCTCGAGGAGGACGAGGACCGCCTCGGGGATGACCTCCCGGACGTGGCGGGCTCCCATCACGTCGAGCTCGAGGATCATGTCGGTGCCGGCCTCGAGCGCCTCGCGGACCGGCTCGGCCGGCGTGCCCGACCGATGACCGAAGATCTCCTCCCACTCCAACAGCTCGCCCGACGCGATCATCGCGTCGAAGCCCTCCTCCGAGACGAAGCGGTAGTCGATGCCGTCGCGTTCGCCCGGACGTGGCGCACGGGTCGTGACCGAGACGGAGAGGTGGGTCGCGGGGACGCGTTCGCGGACCAGCCGGACGACCGTCCCCTTCCCGACCCCGGACGGTCCGGCGACGACGAACAGTCTCCCGCGCCGTCTGGCCAGCGGTGGCTACTTCTTCGCGAACTCGCCGAGGAGCGACTCGCGCTGCTTCGCGCCGAGACCCCGAACCCGTCGACTGGCGGAGATGTCCAGCCGTTCCATGATCTTGCTCGCCCGGACCTTCCCCACACCCGGGAGCGACTCGAGGACCGTCGAGACCTTCATCTTGCCCACCGTGTCGTCGCCCTGCCTGGACAGCACGTCCTTCAACGTGAGCTTCCCGGACTTCAGCTGACCCTTGAGCTCCGCGCGCTTCTTCCGCGCCTCGGCGGCCTTCTCCAGGGCCTGCTTGCGCTGTTCATCCGTCAGGACGGGTAGGGGCATGAGAGCACTCCTTCACTCGGGACCGGAAGTCCGCGAGTATAGTCACGGCCCCGCGAGGGCATCAACGCGAGTCGTGCGCTCTACCTGCGGGTTTCCGACGGCGCGCGCTCCTCAGCGGACCGTCGCGAGGATCGCGCGCGCGACGCCGGCGGGGTCCGACGACTCGGTGATCGGGCGACCGACGACGAGGTAATCGGCGCCGCGTTCGATCGCCTCCTCCGGTGTGAGGATCCGTAGCTGATCGTGACCGTTGGACCCGGCGGGACGGATGCCGGGAACGACGAGGCACGCATCGGGTCCCACCACCTCACGCACCTGCGCGACGTCTTCCCCCGAGACGACGACGCCGTCGGCCCCGGCCGCCACCGCCTCGAACGCGAGCGACGCGGGCGACGCGAGGCCTT
The DNA here is from genome assembly GCA_963706005.1 of uncultured Actinomycetes bacterium. Taxonomy (GTDB): domain Bacteria; phylum Actinomycetota; class UBA4738; order UBA4738; family HRBIN12; genus DASSJM01. The sequence continues at coordinate 322,165 of CAVPLL010000002.1, read as the reverse complement.
CGCCGGCGAGGCTCGAGAGCACGGTCACGGCGAGGACCTTCGGAACGGGGTGATCGCCGCGCTCGGCCCCCTCGGCCGCGCCCCGGACCGCGGCCGCGACCATGGCCTCCCCCCCGAGCGCGTGCACGGTCAGCATGGACACCCCCAGCCGAGCGCAGTTGCGGGCGGCTCCCTCGACCGTGTTCGGGATGTCGTGCAGCTTCACGTCGAGGAAGACCGGCGCGACGGCGCGGAGCCGCGTCACGGCCCCCGGACCATGCGCCGCGAACAGCTCCAGCCCGACCTTGAGCACGCCCGCTTCACCGTCCAGGCGCCGCGCCATGGCCTCGGCCTCCTCCACGTCCGAGACGTCGAGCGCCACGATCAACGGGTTGTCCGGGCGCGGGATCACGCGGAGCCGATCTCGGGGTCCCGCACGCGGACGCGACCACGGAGCTCGCCGGGCGAGGCGAACCCCTTCTCCTTGAGGTACCTCGCGATCCCCTGCGCGATCTCCACGTGGACGGACGGATCGATCAGCAACGCCGTGCCGACCTGCACCGCCCACGCCCCGGCGAGCAGGAACTCGACGGCGTCCCTGCCGGTGGCGATGCCACCGACCCCCATCACGGGCACGTCCGGGAGTGCCCGGGACACCTGGTAGACGGCGCCGAGCGCCACCGGCTTGATCGCCGGACCCGAAAGCCCGCCCACGGGCGTCGCCGTTCGGGTCCGCAGGCGCTGGGCGTCGACGGCGAGCGCGGGGATCGCGTCGATCAGCGTGAGCCCGAACGCCCCCGCCCGGACGCACGCCTGGGCGACCTCGACCACACCGGGGAGCAGGGGCGGGAGCTTCGCGAACACGGGCACGCGAGACAGGCGGGATACGGCCCCCACGATCTCGGTCAGGCGCTCGGGGCGCGCGTAGAACGGTTCGCCCTCGCGCTCCTCGTCCGGGCACGAGACGCACACCTCGAGGGCGACCACACCCGGCTTGAGATGCATCGCGCTCGCGACGTTCACGTACTCGCCGAGGCTGGCCCCCGCGACCGAGGCCACCACCGGCACCCCCGCCTTGGCGAGCCTCGGCAGGTCCTGGTCGAGGAAGGCCAGGACGCCGGGGTTCTGCCACCCGACGGCGGTCAACAGGCCGGACGACGTCTCGGCCGAGCGTGGGGTCGCCCACCCCTTCGAGGGACCGAACGTGAGGCTGCGCGTCACGACGCCGCCGAGCCGGTGCAGGTCCACCAGGGCGGGGACGTCGTGACCGGTCGCGAGGCACCCCGACGCCGACAGCACGGGTTGCGGGAAGCGCAGGCCGTTCAGGTCGACCGCGAGGTCCGGTCTCATGCGGCCTCGATCACGGTCGACCCGATCATCCCGGCCACGTCTTGACCACCGGGAAGCCCTCCGGTGGGGTGGCGATCATCCGCGGCTCCTCCCCCATCCACCGGTCCCACAGGATCCTCGCCGGGTTGAACACCGGACCGTCGATACACGCCCGCAGGTTGTCGTACCCGGAGCCGTCCTTGCGGATCACCGGGACCGTGCAGGTGAAGCACAGGCCGATGCCGCAGGCCATCTCCTCCTCCACGGCGATCTGCGACGGGATCTGGCGCTCGGCACAGAACTCGGAGAGGCGCCGGAGCGTCGGCCGGCCGGCCGCCGCGTAGATCACCTGGGCGCCCGTCGACTCCACGACCTGCGGCAGCACGTCGATGACGCTCCCGGTCTCGCCGAGGCTCCCGTCTTCCGTCGTGATGACGATCGTCTGCGCGAGGCGCTTGCCCTCGATCGGCTTGAAGACCATCTCCTGGGTCTCGGCGCCGACCAGCATGTCCACGCGCTTACCCCGCGCCCGGAGCTCCTGGCCGAGGAAGTACATCGGCGCGGACCCGTGACCCTCGGCGACGAGCAGGCACGTCGTCAGCTTGGTCGGATACGCGAACGCTTTGCCGAGCGGCCCGATCACGTCGAGGAACTGATGCGCCCTGACCTCGGCCAGCCAGTTCGAGCCCGGTCCGCGGGGGTCGAACACGAACTCGAGCGTCCCGGCCCACCCGCCACGCCGCGACGCCTGATGGATCGAGAAGTGTCGCCGAAGCAGGAAGGTGCGGTCCTCGGGCATCGCGACGGAGAGGAACTGGCCGGGGCGCACGCGCTCGGCCACCTCGGGGGCGACGATCGTGATCGAGTGGTAGGAGCCGACCCGTTTGGCGTTCAGGACCTCGGCGCGTACGCGCCTCACGACGCCACCTCGGCGTGGTCCGGCCCGAACGCCAGCCGCTCCTGCACCGCGACCGCCGCCTCTGCGTCGCGGTGATACTCCTGGAGCGAACGGGGCTCCCCGGCCTCGCCGCGCTGCGCCTCGATGCCGCGGAGCGCCGCTAGCACGGCCGGCAGGGTCGTGATGCAGGGGATACCGGCCTGGGCCGCGGCGGCTCGGATCAGCGAGCCGTCCGTCCGCGGGCCGCGACCGAAGGGCGTGTTCACCACCAGGTCCACCTCCGAATCGCGGATCAGGTCGACCACCGAGCGGCCGCCCTCCGAGACCTTCGAGACCCGCGATACCGCGATCCCGGCGCGTTCGAGGACGGCGGCCGTTCCGCGGGTGGCGAGCAGCCGGAACCCGAGATCGGCGAGGCGCTTGGCCGGGTACAGGATCGAGCGTTTGTCGCGGTTCGCGACGGAGACGAAGATCGTCCCCTCGCGCGGGAGCGAGGCCCCGCTCGCCACCAGCGCCTTGGCGAGGGCACGCCCCGGATCGGCGTCGATGCCCATCACCTCCCCCGTCGAGCGCATCTCGGGCCCGAGCAGCGTGTCGACACCCGGGAACCGCCCGAACGGGAGCACCGCCGCCTTCACGGCCGAGTAGGGCAGGCGTAGGTAGTGGCGTGGTTCGGCCGGCGCCGAGCCCTCCTCGCGCAGCTCGGCGAGCGTGCGGCCGAGCAGGACCGAGGTCGCCACCTTCGCGAGCGGGACCCCGGTGACCTTGGACACGAACGGGACGGTACGCGACGCGCGCGGATTCGCCTCCAGCACCCAGATCCGCTCGTCCTTGCTCGCGAGCTGCAGGTTGATGAGCCCGCGCACCTGCAACCGGAGAGCCAGGCTCCGCGTGATGCGCTCGACCTCGTCCAGCTCCTCGTCGGAGAGCGTCGCGGGCGGGATCTGGCAGGACGAGTCGCCCGAGTGCACCCCCGCCTCCTCGATGTGCTCCATCACGGCCCCGACGAACACGTCCGTGCCGTCGCACACGGCGTCGACGTCGATCTCGATGGCGCCCTCGAGGAAACGGTCGATCAGGACCGGATGATCCGGGCCGGCGGCGGCCGCACTGGCGACGAACCGCTCGAGCTCCTCCTCGCCGTACACGATCTCCATCGCCCGCCCGCCGAGCACGTACGAGGGCCGCACCACTACCGGGTAGCCGATCCGGGCCGCGATCGCCCGAGCCTCGTCGAGGTCGTTGGCCTCCCCGTGCTCCGGCGCGGGGATCGCGAGCTCGTGCAGGAGATCGGCGAACTTCCCCCGGTCCTCGGCGAGGTCGATCGAGGCCGCCGGCGTGCCGAGGACCGGGAAGCCGGCCGCCTCGATGTCGCGCGCCATCCGGAGCGGCGTCTGCCCGCCGAACTGGCAGATCACGCCGACCGGCCGCTCCGCCTCGCACACGGCCAGCACGTCCTCCGTCGACAGCGGTTCGAAGTACAGGCGGGCGCTCGTGTCGTAGTCGGTCGACACGGTCTCCGGGTTGGAGTTGATCATCACGGCCTCGTAGCCGGCGTCCCCGAGCGCGAAGGCCGCGTGGACGCACGCGTAGTCGAACTCGATCCCCTGCCCGATCCGGTTGGGACCGGCGCCCAGGATCACCACGCGCGGTCGCTCGGCCCGTCGCACCTCGTCCTGTTCCTCGTAGGTCGAGTAGTGATACGGGGTCCGGGCGGGGAACTCGCCCGCGCACGTGTCGACCGTCTTGAACACCGGACGGACGCCGAGCTCGGTCCGCCGCGTTCGGACCGCGGCCTCGTCGGACGCCGTGAGGACGGCCAACCGGCGGTCGGACAGTCCGAGCCGCTTGGCGCGTCCCAGCGAGGTCGCGTCCAGCGCATCCAGGTCGCGCCCGGCGAGCGCCACCACCTCCTCGCCGACCTGGGCGATCTGATCGACGAACCACGGATCGATCCCGCTCGCCCCCGAGACCTCCCCCACCGACCGGCCGGCCCGCAGCGATGCCTCGACCAGGTGGAGCCGATGCTCGCTCGGCAGGGCGATCGCCTCGAGCGAGGCGGTGCCGGGCGCGCCGCCGAGATCCGCGTCGGGCCGCTCGAGCGACCGCCAGGCTTTGCCGAGCGCCTCCTTGAAGGTGCGCCCGATCGCCATCACCTCGCCGACGGACTTCATCGTCGAGGTGAGCACCGGATCGGCCTCGGGGAACTTCTCGAACGCGAATCGGGGCACCTTCACGACGACGTAGTCGAGCGCAGGCTCGAACGCCGCCAGCGTGACGCCCGTGATGTCGTTCGCGATCTCGTCCAGCCGGTACCCGACCGCGAGCAACGCGGCGACCTTGGCGATCGGGAACCCCGTTGCCTTCGAGGCCAGGGCCGACGAACGGGACACGCGCGGGTTCATCTCGATCAGGACCTGACGTCCGGTGCGCGGATCGACCGCGAACTGGATGTTCGACCCGCCTGTCTCCACGCCGATCGCCCGGATGCAGGCGAGCGCCCCGTCGCGCATCCGCTGGTACTCGCGATCGGACAGCGTCATCGCGGGCGCGACGGTGATCGAGTCGCCGGTGTGGACGCCCATCGGATCGACGTTCTCGATCGAGCAGATCACCACGGCGTTGTCCGCGGCGTCCCGCATGACCTCGAGCTCGAACTCCTTCCACCCGGCGACCGACTCCTCCACGAGGATCTCCGTCACCGGGCTCATCGCGAGGCTGCGGGCGGCGACGCGCTCGAGTTCCACGCGGTCGCGCGCGAACCCGCTCCCCCCGCCGCCGAGGGTGAACGAGGGCCGCACGATGACCGGGAAGCCGATCTCCTGACCGAGCTCGAGCGCCCGGTCGAGCGATCGGGCGGTCCCGGCGCGGGGCGTCTCGAGCCCCGCCCCGGCCATCGCGTCCTTGAACCCGCTCCGGTCCTCCGCGCGATGGATCGCCTCCAGGCCGGCGCCGATCAGGCCGACGCCGAGGCGGTCGAGGTCGCCGCTCTCGGCGAGGGCCACCGCGACGTTCAGCGCGGTCTGGCCGCCGAGCGTGGGCAGGATCACGTCCGGACGTTCCCGCTCGATCACCCCAAGGACGGACTCGGGCGTCAGCGGCTCCACGTAGGTCCGGTCGGCGAACTCGGGGTCGGTCATGATCGTGGCGGGATTCGAGTTCACGAGCGAGACGTGGAAGCCCTCCCGCCGCAGCACCTTGCACGCCTGGGTCCCCGAGTAGTCGAACTCGCACGCCTGCCCGATCACGATCGGACCCGAGCCGATCACCAGGACGCGCTCGAGGTCCGTTCGCCTCGGCATCAGGCCGCCGCCATCAGCGCTCGGAACTCGTCGAACAGGTACCGCGCGTCGTGCGGCCCGGGCGCCGCCTCGGGGTGGTACTGCACCGAGATCGCCGGCACGTCCAGGCACCGGAGCCCCTCGAGCGTGCCGTCGTTCAGGTTCCAGTGGCTGAGCTCGGCGCGTCCGAACGCGGTCCGAGCGAGGTCGCCCTCGCGCGGCCACCCATCCGGTTCGACCGCGAACCCGTGGTTGTGGCTCGTGACCTCGACCCGGCCGGTCCGCAGGTCCTTCACCGGCTGGTTCGCGCCCCGGTGGCCGAACGGGAGTTTCGACGTCCGCCCGCCGAGCGCGAGCCCCAGCAGCTGGTGCCCGAGACAGATCCCGAACAGCGGCATCGCCCCGAGGAGGGATCGGCATGCCTCGACCCCGTAGGTCGTGGCCGCCGGGTCCCCGGGACCGTTGGACAGGACCACGCCGTCGAACCCGCCGGCCCGGACCTCGGCGGGCGGGGTCGTGGCCGGGACCACCGTGGCCTCGATGCCCGCGGCCGCGAGCCGGCGAAGGATGTCGCGCTTCAGGCCGAAGTCGTAGGCGGCCACCCGGTAGATGGGCCCGAGGTCCCGCGTCGCGGGTCCGACGACCTGGCGTGCCGGATACGAGCGGTCGGCGCTCACGCCCTTCGCGAGGTCGGCTCCCTGCATCCCGGGGTGGGACCGGACGCGTTCGACCAGCGAGCCTGCGTCCAGGTCGACCGTCGACAGGCCGCATCGCATCGCGCCACGTTCGCGGAGCCGTAGGGTGAGCCGGCGCGTGTCGACCCCCTCGATGCCGACCACCCCGGCGCGCGCGAGCTCGTCGGCGAGCGAGCCCGTGGCTCGCCAGCTCGAGGCGCGACGGGCTACCTCGCGGACCACGAAGCCCGACACGTGCACGCGACCGGACTCCGAGTCCTCCGCGTTCGTCCCGTAGTTGCCCTGCTCCGGGGCCGTCATCGCGACCACCTGCCCGGCGTACGAGGGATCCGTGAGCACCTCCTGGTACCCGGACATGCCCGTGTTGAAGACCGCCTCCCCGAACCCCTCCCCTCGCGCTCCGAACCCGGTGCCCCGGAAGGCGCTGCCGTCCTCCAGCACCAGGAGCGCGGCCGGTCCCTCCGTCACCGCTGCGCCTTCCCGTCGGCGACGACGAGGACCCCGCGGAGCATCGTGTGGACCACCCGGCCGCGAAGGGCGCGGCCCAGGAACGCCGAGTTGCGGCTCTTCGAGGCGAAGGGCGGCTCGACCGTCCACTCGGCCGCAGGGTCGAAGGCGACCAGGTTCGCCGGTCGGCCGGGCGCGATCGGTCCGCCGTGGTCGGCCGCGCCGAGGATCCGTCCGGGGGCGGCCGACATCGCCTCGATCGCGCGCGGGAGGGAGAGCTCGCCCGGTTCCACCAGATCCGTGAGCACCGCCGCGAGCGCGGTCTCGAGCCCGATCGTGCCGAACGGCGCCTGGTCGAACTCGACCTCCTTGTCTTCGACGGCGTGGGGGGCGTGGTCGGTCGCGACGGCGTCGATCGTCCCATCGGCGAGCCCCGCGCGGAGCGCGGCTCGATCCTCGGGCGAGCGCACCGGCGGGTTCATCTTCCGGTTGGTGTCGTACGTGAGCAGGTCCTCGTCGGTGAACACGAGATGGTGCGGGGTCACCTCGGCGGTCACGCGGAGCCCCTCGGCCTTGGCCCGACGCACCATCTCGACCGAGCCGGCGGACGAGAGGTGGCACAGATGCAGGCGCCCGCCCGTCAGTCGCGCGACGGCGAGATCGCGGGCGACCACCACCTCCTCGGCCTCCCGGGGTTGCCCGGCGAGCCCGAGCGAGGAGGAGACGAAGCCTTCGTGCATCTGTCCGCCCTCGGCGAGCGAAGCATCCTCGCAGTGCTCGGCGATCACCGCGCCCTCGAACGCGCGCAGGTACGCGAGCGCGTTCCGCAGCACGCGCGCGTTCGGCACGCAGTGCCCGTCGTCGCTGAACAGGCGGACGCCGGCCTCGAACAGCTCCCCCAGCTCGGCCATGGCCTCCCCCTCGAGCCCACGCGTGATCGCGCCCACCGGGAACACGTCGCAGATCCCCGCGGCCCGGGCCAGCTCGAGCACCTCGTGGATCACGGCCGCGTGGTCGGCGACCGGATCCGTGTTCGCCATCGGCGAGACGGCCGTGAAGCCGCCGAGCGCGGCGGCACGGCAACCCGTCTCCACGGTCTCCGCGTCTTCGCGGCCGGGTTGGCGGAGATGGGTGTGGAGATCGACGAGGCCCGGCGCGAGCACCAGCCCGTCGCAGTCGAGGACCGTGGCGTTCCCGGAGCCCGCCGACGAGATGACGCCGTCGTCGACCAGCACGTCGGCGATCTCGTCCCTGCCGGTGGCCGGGTCGATCACCCGCGCACCCGTGAACAGGACGGCTTCAGGCATCCGAGGTCACCTCCTCGGGCAGCCGGACCACCTCGGGCTCGGACCCCGAACCGCCGAGGAGCAGGTACAGCAGGGACATCCGGATGGCGATCCCGTTCGTCACCTGCTCCTCGATCACGGCGCGCGGCAGGTCGGCGACGTCGGAATCGATCTCGATCCCCCGATTCATCGGTCCGGGATGCATGATGAGCGCGCCCTCCGGCAACGACCCGGCGCGCTCGCGCGTCAGGCCGAACAGCCGCGCGTACTCTCGGACGCTCGGGAAGTACTGCTGGCGCTGTCGCTCCTTCTGGACCCGAAGCACGTAGCACGACGTCGAGCTTGGGGAGCACCGACTCGATGTCGTGACTCACCTGCACCCCCCACGCGGGCGCATCCGGCGGGATCAGCGTCGCCGGGCCGACGAGCGTGGCCTCCGCTCCCATCTTCACCAGCGCGAACGAGAGCGACCTCGCCACCCGCGAGTGCATCACGTCGCCCACGATCGCGACGCGCAACCCCTCGAGCCGTCCGAGCCGGTCGCGCATCGTGTACAGGTCCAGGAGCGCCTGGGTCGGGTGCTCGTGGGTGCCATCGCCCGCGTTCAGGACGCTGCCGTTCACCCAGCGGGTGAGCGTGAACGGGGCCCCGCTCGAGGAGTGGCGGATCACGATCGCGTCGGCCCCCATCGCTTGGAGTGTGAGCGCCGTGTCCTTCAGGCTCTCGCCCTTCGAGACGCTCGACCCGCTGGTGGAGAAGTTGATCACGTCCGCGGACAGTCGCTTGGCGGCGAGCTCGAAGCTGATCCTGGTCCGCGTCGAGTTCTCGTAGAACAGGTTCACGACCGTGCGACCGCGGAGCGCCGGGACCTTCTTGATGACCCTCGTGCCGACCTCGCGGAAGGACTCGGCCGTATCGAGGATCCGGACCACGTCGGCGGCCGTCACGTCGTGGATCGACAGCAGGTGTCGGTTCATGCGCCCTCCAGGTGGCTCGTCCGTGGGTCACTCGTCCTCGGGCCGCTCGCGATCGGATCCTCGACGATCACCGCGTCCACGCCGTCGACCTCGCGGAGCGCCACCCGGACGTCCTCGTCCTTGCGCGTCGGGACGTTCTTGCCGACGAAGTCGGCCCGGATCGGCAGTTCGCGGTGGCCTCGGTCCACGAGCACGGCGAGCTGGATGGCGGTCGGTCGCCCGAAGTCGACGAGCGCATCCATGGCCGAGCGGATCGTCCGGCCCGTGAACAGCACGTCGTCGACGAGCACGACCGTCCGGCCGTTGATGTCGAAGTCGATCCGGGTCTCGTGGACCTCCGGCGCCTCGGCGCGGATCCCGATGTCGTCCCGGTAGAAGGTGATATCGAGCGCCCCGACGGGCACGGCGTGCCCCTCGATGCGCCCGATCTCGGCCGACAGCCGCTCGGCCAGGTCATCCCCGCGGGCGGCGATGCCGACCAGGACCACGGCCTCCGCGCCCTCGTTGCGCTCGACGATCTCGTGCGCGATGCGGGTGACCGCGCGGCGGACCTCGGCCTCATCCATCAGCCGCGCGGCCGTCATCGGCGGCCACCCGTGGAGTCCATCACGAAGCAACGCCCAGCCGCATCGTGCGGCAGGGCGTCGTCATCGTGCTGCACCGTCTCCGGCTCCCTTCCCGGCCTCGCGGGACCGGACTTAAAGGGGGGAAGTTCGAGCCGAGGATAGCACGGTCTCGGGTGAGCCTCGAACGGGTCCTTCGGGCGTACACTGGGGGCCGACATCGAAGGGCGGGAGTCCGGATGAACGAGTGGGTGATCGTCGGCATCGTGGCGTTGATCGTGTTCCTCTTCGGAGCGAAGAAGCTTCCCGATCTCGCCCGTTCGCTCGGCAAGTCTTCCAGCGAGTTCAAGAAGGGGATGTCCGAGGGCGCCTCTGAGTCAGACGAGGCCGGCACCTCGGACGACGCCGAGAAGCGCTCGGAGGGCAAGGCGCAGACGTCCGAATAAGGCCGACCCTCAGTCCGGCTCGCCCGGCCGCTCGAGCCCCTCGGCGATCTTGCCGAGCACGCCGTTCACGAATCGCCCCGAGTCGTCCGTCGACAGGTCCTTCGCGGCGCGCACCGCCTCGTCGATCGCGACGCCCACCGGCACCGCCCGATCGAACAGCAGCTCATAGCTCGCGGCGCGCAGCACCGTTCGGTCGACGGAGGCCATCCGGTCGACGGTCCACCCCTGCGAGTGGGCACCGATCGTCTCGTCGAGCTCACGGAGGTGGTCGGTGACTCCCTCGACGAGCTCGCGCGAGAACGCGGGCACCTCCCGGCCGGAGTCGATCCACCCTGCGAGGGCGGAACGCCCGTCGGTTCCGGTCACATCGGCCTGGAACAGGATCTCGATCGCGAGGCGTCGCTCCTGCCGTCGCGAGCCCAAGCAGTCACTTGACCCGTTCGATGTACGCGCCCGAACGCGTGTCCACCTTCACGCGCTCCCCCTCCTCGACGAACATCGGCACCTGGATCTCGGCGCCCGTCTCCAGGACCGCGGGCTTCATCGCGTTGGTCTTGGTGTCGCCCTTCACGGCCGGTTGCGTCTTCGTGATCGACAGGGCGACCGAAGCCGGCAGCTCCACGGCGATCGGGGTCCCCTGGTGCATCGAGACCTGGGCGGAGGAGCCTTCGGACAGCCAGCTCGCGCCCTCCCCCACGACCTCCGCCGCGACCGGGATCTGCTCGTAGGAGTCCATGTCCATGAACGTGAAGGCCTCGCCGTCGCGGTACAGGTACTGCATCTCCTTGCGCTCGACGATCGCGAGGCCGACCTTCACGCCGGCGTTGAAGGTCCGCTCGACCACCGAGCCGGTCTTCACGTTGCGGAGCTTCGTCCGGACGAACGCCCCTCCCTTGCCCGGTTTGACGTGCTGGAACTCGACGACCTGGAACAGCGTGCCGTCGAGCTCGAGCGTCATCCCGTTCTTCAGGTCGTTGGTGGAGACGCTCACAGCACCATCAGCTCCTTGGTGGAACGCGGGATCTGGCGGTGTCCGTCGGCGGTCACCTCGACCATGTCCTCGATCCGGACGCCTCCGAGACCCGGAATGTACACGCCGGGCTCGATCGTGACGACCATCCCCTCGGCGAGCTCCTCGCCGCCGTCCCACCGCAGGAACGGCGCCTCGTGGATCTCGAGCCCGACGCCGTGACCGAGACCGTGGGGGAACGCGTCACCGAAGCCCGCGTCCGCGATCACCGAGCGGGCCGCCGCATCGACCTCGACCGTCGACGCACCCGGACGTACTGCCTCGATCCCCGCTCGCTGCCCGGCGGCGACCACGTCCCGGATCTCACGTATCCGCGGGTCTGGCTCACCGAACGCCACGGTGCGGGTGATGTCGGAGTGGTAGCCGTCCGAGAGCGCGCCGAAGTCCAGCTTGACCACGTCGCCGCGCGCCAACCCCCGATCCGTCAGATGGTGGTGCGGCTCGGCGGCATGGTCGGCGAACGCCACGATCGAGTCGAACGCGCGATCCTCGGCGCCGGCCTCGACCATCGCGCCCTCGAGCACCATCGCCAGGTGACGTTCGGTCATCCCTTCCCGGAGGCCGCCGTTCAGCACGACCGTCTCGAACGCCCGGTCGGCGAAGCCCTGGGCCCCATCGATCAGGGCGATCTCCTCCGGGTCCTTCGTCCGTCGCTGGCGCTCGACCTCCGGACCCGTCGGGACGAGCTCGAGCCCGTCGGCCAGCTCGGTCAGCTGCTCCCACTCCTCGTACGTGAGCGCCCGGCGTTCGAACCCCGCTCGCGAGACGCCCAGCGTCCCGCAGGCATCGATCAGCGGTTGCGGATACCCCTGCCGGTACACGGTCCTGGGCAGGTCGGGCACCTCGTGATCCGACTGGGCGCCGTACCGGCCGTCGGTCGAGAACACGGCCGAGCCGTCCGCCGCGACGACGACCTGCCCGTTCGATCCGGTGAACCCCGTAAGGTACCGGACGTTCGGCAGGCGGGTGACGACCAGCCCGTCGAGCTCGAGGTCGACGAGCCGCTCGGCCAGGCGAGCGCGCCTCAGCCCGTGATCCACGGCAGCGCCTCCAGCGCAACGTGGTACCCGCCCGCACCCGCGCCGGCGATCGTCGCGCGGCACGCGGCGGAGATCACCGAGTGCCGCCGGAACTCCTCGCGGGCGTAGATGTTCGTCATGTGGACCTCGATCACGGGCAGGCCGCAGCCCTCGACGGCGTCGCGCAGCGCGTATGAGGTGTGCGACAGTGCGCCGGGGTTGACGACGACGGCCTCGAACCCCTCCGCGGAGGCGCCGTTCAGCCACCCGATCAGCTCGCCTTCGTGGTCGGTCTGCCGCCACGTGAGCTCGTGCCCGAGCCGGTCGCCGCGTTCGGCCACCTCGCCCATGATCTCCTCGAGCGTCTGCGTCCCGTAGCGCTCGGGTTCGCGGCGCCCGAGCGCCCCGAGGTTCGGTCCGAAGAGGAACAGCACCTGCATCCTCAACCCTCCATCGCCTGCGCGCTCGAGCCCGCCTGCTCGAGCGCGGTCCGTAGCAGCTCCTGTGGGACCGCGTCCTCGATGACCGGGCGCCCGACGTCCTCGAGCACCACGAACCGCACCCCGCTCCGGTACTTCTTGTCCAGGCGGATCGCATCCAGGGTCTCGTCGACCCGCGGGAGCGGGCCGTCCGTCTCGAGCCCGAGCGACGCGAGCAGCCGGACGTGTCGCGCGGCGAGTCCGGACGGCGCTCGCCCGAGCGACTCGGACAAGCGGGCCGCGAACACCATCCCGACCGAGATCGCCTCGCCGTGCGTCCGGCCCGCGAAGGCGTCGAGGCGCTCGAGCGCGTGACCGAGCGTGTGCCCGTAGTTCAGGACCAGGCGGCCTCCGGTGTCGCGTTCGTCGAGCGCGACCACGGCCGCCTTCGCGCGGACGCACCGTGAGACGACCGCCTCGACGGCGGCGGGCTCGCGTCGCAGCAGCGACGAGGGATCGCGCTCGAGCATCTCGAGCAGCTCGAGGTCCAGGGTGAGCGCGTACTTCGCCACCTCCGCGAGCCCGCTCCTGAACGCCCGGTCGGGAAGGGTCGCCAGCGTGCCGACATCGGCGAGCACCGCAACCGGTTGGTGGAACGCGCCGACGAGGTTCTTGCCCTCGGGGAGGTTGACGCCGGTCTTACCCCCGATCGCGGCGTCCACCTGCGCCGTCAGCGTCGTGGGCACCTGCACGAACGGCACGCCGCGCATGTAGGTCGCCGCGACGAACCCGGCGAGGTCCCCGACCGCCCCGCCCCCGAGCGCGACGACCGGGTCGTCCCGGTGCGCCTCCTGCGTGGCGAGCTGGCGATGGAGCGCGTTCATGACCGCGGGCGACTTGGCCTCCTCGCCCTCGGGTACCCCGAGGTGGACGACGCCCAGTCCGCGGTCGGCCAGTCCCTCCGACAAGGGCGCGAGGTACCGCTCGGCGACCGGCGCGTCCGCGATGACGAACGCCCGCTCGGCGCCCGGCAACGGCGGCACGAGCTCCCCGGCCCGCGGCAGGACGTCGGTCCCGACGCAGACGTCGTACGGCCGTCCCGGCACCGAGACCCTCACGCGCTCCAACGCAGGAGCTCCTCCTCGATCGCTTCGGCGACCTCCTCGATGGGTCCGCTCGCGTCGATCACGTGGGCGGCGAACTCCCGGTACAGCGGCTCCCGGTCCCGGAAGAGCCGTTCGAGGTCGCCCTCGGCGCGGATCAGCGGGCGTTCGGCCCCCGGCCGGACGCGTTCGCGCAGCACCTGCAGCGGCACCGAGAGGAACACCACCTCGCCGGTGGCCCGGAGCGTCACACGGTTGGCCGGCTCGAGCACGACGCCGCCACCGCACGAGACGACCGATGGATCGTGCGACGCGACATCGACGAGCGCCGCCGCCTCGAGCTCGCGGAACCGAGCCTCCCCGTCCCGATCGAAGATCTCGCGCACCGAGGTCCCGGCCGTCCGCTCGATCCGCTCGTCCAGCTCGACGAACGGCACCCCGAGCCGGCGCGCCAGCTCCGGACCGACCGTCGACTTGCCCGAACCCGGCATCCCCACGAGGTAGACGATCACGGCAACCCGGCCACGAATGCGTCGAGGTTGCGGCGCGTCTCGGGGAGGGAGTCGCCACCGAACTTCTCGAGCGCGGCCTGCGCGAGGACGAACGCGACGACGGCCTCCCCCACCACGGCGCCGGCCGGCACCGCGCACACGTCCGTCCGCTGCGTGATCGCGACCTCCGGGCGTCCGGTCAGCAGATCGACCGTGGCGAGCGGTTTGGGTACGGTCGAGAACGGCTTCATCGCGGCCCGAACGCGGATCGGCTGGCCGGTGCTCATGCCTCCCTCGATCCCGCCCGAACGCGCGCTCTTGCGCCGCAGTCCCCCGCGCCCCGGAACGATCTCGTCGTGGGCGCGCGACCCGGCCTTGGAGGCCGAGGCGAAACCCTCGCCCACCTCCACGCCCTTGACGGACTGGATGCTCATCAGCGAGAGGGCGATCCGTGCGTCGAGCTTGCGGTCGAACTGCACGTGCGAGCCGAGCCCCGGCGGGCAGCCGTACGCGACCACCTCGAACACGCCGCCGACGGTGTCTCGATCCTTCCGGATGCGGTCGATCTCGGCGACCATCCGGTCGGACGCCACCTCATCGAGGCAACGGACCGGTGACGCGTCCACGGTCTCGAGGTCCTCGGGCAGGGGGACGCGCGTGGAGCGCGCCGCCACCTTGCCGATCCGCACGACATGCGAGAGGACCTCGATCCCGAGCTCCGCGAGCAGGGCCTTGCAGAACACGCCGAGCGCCACGCGCATCGCGGTCTCGCGCGCGCTCGCACGTTCCAGCACGTTGCGAACGTCGTCGAACCCGTACTTGAGCGAGCCGGCGAGGTCGGCGTGCCCGGGACGGGGGCGCGTGAGCCGCTCCGCGGGGTTCGGCTCGCCCTCCACCGACATCAGATCGCGGTACTTGCGCTCCCACTCGGCGTTCTCGATCGTGATCCCGATCGGGCTGCCGAGCGTCCGTCCGTGCCGGACGCCCGATACGATCTCGAACCGGTCGCCCTCGAGCTTCTGACGACCGCTCCGACCGTACCCGTGCCGGCGTCGCGCGAGCTCGCCCGCGATCTCCTTCGGCGACACCGGGACGCCTGCCGGCAGCCCTTCGAGGACGCCGACCAGCCCCCTTGCCGTGCGATTCACCGGCCGTGAGCAGGCGCAACATGGATGCATCATAGGGGTCCGCTCTCGCCGGACCGCCTCGCCGCACAGAACGCTCCCTCGGGATGGGCGGAGGGCGGCCCCGTCTCCGAGGCCGCCCTCTCGGACCGGCGGCCGCGTCCCCCGAGCGCGGCGCCGGTGCTTTCGGCAGCGTTCCCCGTTCCCCGACGGCCGAAGGCGCCTACTTCTCGCAGAGCTCGAAGCTCTGGTCGCCGAACAGGAACTTCGCGCACGCGCCATCGATCTTCACGAGCTTGAAGTTGTCGTCGAACGTGGCGCCCGGCTCCACCGTGTAGACCTTGCCGTCGACCGACACGTCGAGCTTGCTCCCGCTGCCGGCAACGGAGATCAGCTTCACGTTGTGCCCGCCGATCAGGATCTTGTTGCCGGGCTGCTCGTTCGGCGGCGGAGGTGGCGGCGTCGTACCCGTCGTCGTCGTGCCCGTCGTCGTCGGGACCGGCGGGAAGGTGGTGGTCGTCACGGGCGGGGGCGTGGTCGTCGTGCCGATGGACGCCGTCGTCGTGGGGCTGACGCCGCCGCCCGTGGTGACTACCTCGAGGCCGGGAGGGATCGAGAACGGATCCCTGGATCCGGCCAACGACACGGGCGGCAGCGTCTCGCGGGGCGTCGGGGACGGCGTCACGCTCGGCGACTCGACCGGTGCTCCGGTGGTGCCGGAGACGCCCGTCGGGCCGCTGGGCAGCGTGAGATCTTCGCCACCGTCCGGTCGCAGCACGAAGAGGTACACGAGCAGCAGCACCGGCAGCGCGATCCCGATGATCTGCAGGATCTTCTTGTCTCGGGGGGTGAGTTGCATGACTAGGCTCCTGTGGTCGTGCCCTCGGTCGGTCCGGGGATCGACCCCGGCCCCGCGCTCGCGTCGGTCGTGTAGAACTCGACCGTGATCTGCAGCGACAGCGTGCTGGCCGAGGTCGTGGTCGTGCCCTCCGCGCCGCTGGTTCCCGGCGTCACGGCGAGCGTGGTGACCTTCGCCGCCCTCGGCAGCGTCTCGAGCAGGAACAGGAACTCGTCGATCGCGAAGTACCCGCCGCTCACGGTGACCTGCGACGCGATCGTCGAGTAGCTCGCCGTCGCGTTCGGGACCGGCGTGCCCGGCGTGAACGAGAAGAAGTCGACCGCGGAGCGGTCTGCCGCCCCCTGGAGCAGGCGGAACAGGCTCGGGAGGTCGGCCACCGGCGGCACCTGCGCATCGATCGCGGCGATCTCCGCCTCGGTCTGCGGAGCCGCCGCCTGCGCGTCCTGCAGGGCGTTCAGCTGAGCGGCGAGCGTGATCTCCTGGTCCTCCGCTGCCTGGAGCTGGTCCTCGGTCTCGCTCACGTCGTTCATCTTCGGCAGGACCAGGAGGAACACGGCGAGGACCGCGACGAGGAGGGCGATGGCACCCGCGACGATCGGCGCGCGCTTGTTCACGGCTCGACCACCCCTTGACCGCGCGCCGTGGCGGCCTCCTGCGTGAGGTCGAGGCCGTTGGCGAACGTGTAGATCCTCGACAGGGGGGCATCCTCCTGGGCGCTGTTCACCCAGGCGTTCACCCAGCCCGGGACCTCTTCGAGCCTCGTGATCCACGTGGCGATCGTCTCGGTCTGGCTGGCGACGCCGGCGAAGGTCATGTTCCCGATCAACGTGGTCTCGGGTGTACCACCCGTCGGCTCCGTCGCGACCTCGCCGACGACGGTCGGCGTGATCTGGCCGGTCAGGTTCGTCAGGTACGAGGCATCGGGGATCACCCGGGAGATGTCCAGGAGCGCGCTCGACCAGGAGACCTCGTTCACGTAGATCTCGGCCACGAGCGCCTGCTTGGCAGCGAGCTGGGTCTGCAGGTCGGCGAACTCCTGCAGCGAGGCGATCTGGCTCTCGAGCTGCGCGTTGCGGCTCTGCTGCGCCTCGAGGTCCGACTGCGCCTGCGACAGCTTCTGGACCTGGAAGAAGTAGAAGAGCCCGATCAGCGCCAGCACAGCGAGACCGGCGGCGACGACCAGCGACGTCGTGCGGCGGACGGCCTGGCGCTCGCGGAGCTCGGGGGGAAGGAGGTTGACCTGGCTCACGCCCGCCTCCGAGCCGGGATCGCGAGCCCGACCGCGACCGACAGGACGGCCTCGGCCTCGGCCGACGCCTCCGCGGACAGCTCGATCTCGGACTTCACCCGCTCGAACAGGCGCGCGCGGTCCACCGGGACCGGCAGCCGCTCCTGCAGCAGGTCGAGCAGGCCGTCGAGGCGAGACCCACCGCCCACGACGAGCACGCGTCCGATCTGCGCGTTCGGCAACTGCGCCGTGTAGAACTCGAGGGACGATCGGATCTCGTCCACGAAGCTCACGGCCCGGGTGAGCGCGAGCTCGCGGATCTCGGCCGGGGGCGGCAGCGGCACGGTGCTCCCCTCCTGCGACGGCACTGGCACGCCGCCCTCGACCTGCGACGGCACGGGCGCTCCGCCCTCGACCTGCGGCGGCAGGGGCATGTCGCCCTCGACCTGCCCCTCGCCCTGCGGCTCGACCGACTCGACCGGTTCGCCGCGCTTCAGGCGCTCGGCCACGTCGTCCGTCACCCCGAGTCCGGCGGCCAGCGCGAGCGTGATGTCGCGCCCGCCGGACGGAAGCATCCGGACGAACCTCGTCACGCCGCGGTCGTGCACGCAGATCGAGGTCACCTGCGCGCCGATGTCGATGATGGCCTCGTCGCCGCTCTCGTCCAGATCCAGGCCCTCGTCGCCCGTACCCACGGCCCGGATGACGGCGAACGGCGTGAGGTCGATCCCCTGCGGGTCGAGCTTGGCCGCCAGCACGGCGTCGACCAGCGCGTTCACCATCGGCTTATGAGCGGCGACGAGCAGGATCCGCACCATCCGCCGGCCGCCCTGATCCATCTCGCCCAGGGGATCGAAGTCCAGCACGGCCTCGTCCGCCGCCATCGGGATGAACTCCTGGACCTGGAACCCGAGGGTCTCCCGCAGCTCCTTCTCCGGCAGCCACGGGAGGGCGACCTCGCGCACGACCACCCGCTGGTTCCCCACGCCGAGCTGCACCTGCTTGGTCTTCACGCCGGACGTGTCCCAGAGCTCGCGGAGGGCCTCGGCGAGGGCCAGGGGCTGTCGGACCTCGCCGGACTCGACGATGCCCGGAGCGAGCGGCACCTGGGCGGCCCGAACGATCACGGGGATGTCCCCGGCCGCCACCTCGGCGACCCGGACCGCCGTGGACCCCACGTCGACCCCGACCCTGGTCCTGGCCATCGCTACGCGCCCTCCACCTGGACGGACCGATCCGAGAGGTAGACATCGACGTCCGATTCCCGGATCCGGTAGTTCTTCCCGACCCGCAACGCCGGCAGGTCGCCGTTCTTGATCAGCCGGTACACGGTCATGTTCGAGACGCGCATGGTCGCGGCAACCTCCGCGACGGTCAGCAGGCGGTCTCCCGCCTGGCGACCCACCCACCCGCTCTGCGAACGCTTCGGCATCCTCGCCCCGCCTAGACCGATCGCTCCGACAGGTACCGGTCCACGTCCGACTCCCGGATCCGGTAGTTCTTGCCGACGCGGATCGCGGCCAGCTGACCGCTCTTGATCAGCCGGTACACCGTCATGTTCGAGACCCGCATCGTCGCGGCGACCTCGCCCACGGTGAGTAGGCGGTCACCCACGAACGGCCTCCGTTTACTCATCTAGCACAACTCCCACAGCTTCCTCATGTTCAACAACTTCCACATCCGCCTCATCCATCCCATCCACTCCGTGGGGCTGCGCACCGTAACAAGTGCAACATCTATCGTCAATCACCCCATATGCCTACTTTCGGCACGGCAGGCTAAATTACATAGATGTAATTAGCTCTTCTTCTCAAAAACCCCACCAGTAACAGGCCGTGCCTCGCTCGGGGGCGGATCCGGACGTCAGGCCCGAACGGTGTGGCCGGCTGCAGGCGCGGGCAGGCTCAGGTGAGGAGGTTCAGGTAGGCGTCGGCGATGGCCGAGCCGAAGAAGACGGCGATCAGGGCGCCCGCCGCCATGAACGGGCCGTACGGGACCCGGGTCTTCCTGCTTGCCCCGAACAGGAGTGCGACGATGGCCCCCACTCCCCCGAGCAGGATGCCCGCGCCCGCCGCCACGGCCACCAGGCCCAGGCCGATCGATCCGAGGACCAGACCGATCAGGCCGGCGAGCTTCACGTCGCCCATCCCCATGCCCCTCGGCGCGATGAGGGCCACCACGAGCAGGCCGACCCCGTAGGCGAGGAACCCGAGCAACCCGCGGAGGGCGTCCAGGTGGCCCCCCGCCAGATCGGCCACGACGATGAAGGCGGCCGAGATCAGGACGGCCGGGTAGACGAGCACGTTCGGGATGCGGTAGTGGCGGAGGTCGATCACCGAGAGCGCCACCAGCAGCGCGGAGAACGGGGCCAGCAGGATCGCCTGCCAGGGGTCGTCGTAGACGAGGGCGACCGCGACGAACAGGGCCCCGCATGCGAGCTCGGTGAGGGGATAGACGGCGGAGATCCGGGCGCCGCACGAGTGGCAGCGCCCCCGGAGCTTCACCCACGAGACGACGGGGATGTTGTCCACGTTCCGGAGCGGGGTCCCGCAGCTCGGGCACCGGGAGCGCGGCCGGACGAGGGACTCCCCCGCCGGCACGCGATGGATCGCCACCGTGAGGAAGCTGCCGAACACCAGCCCGAACGGCAGGGCGATCGCCAGGCGTAGGAGAGCGTCCGAGGTCGTCATCGTGGGCGGGCCGAACGCTACCGCACGTCTCGGGCGGCTACGAACGGATCTCGCGGATGTAGACGATGCTCTCGTTGAAGCCCGTGACCGTGCCGAGCCCCGGAACCAGCACCGGGACGTAGTGCAACGTGAAGTGGTTGTTGATCGCCACCGTTGTTCCGATCACCTGCCCGCTGAAGTCGTTCTGGTTGTTGAGGGTCACCGAGCACGGGCTGTAGAAGAACGTGTTGGCGTTGAGGAAGTTCGAGTTGTTCCCGGTCGAGATGTTGTAGCTCCCGCTGGCGCAGTTCAGACCCGTCCGGTAGTTCACGATGAAGAACAGGTTCCTCCCCGTCACACCGTTCCAGTTGTTTCGGTTCGCCATGGTGACGCCGCCCTGGGTCACGATGGCCAGGTTCCCGGTGAAGTTGATCGCGTCGTTGTTCGCGATCGCGAGGTTGCAGACGGCGTTGATCCAGACCAGCTGATCGCCCGACAAGGTCCCGGTGGTCAGGAACGTCCTCGCGGAGGTGCATGCCGTGGCGCCCGTGAAGGTGTTGACGGTGTACCCGGGCCAGGGAAGGGCGCCGCACGTGCCGGCGATGGCCACCTGGCAGGCGAGCGGGAACGCCTGCGTGGGCGGCGGCCCCTGGGGGCTGTTCGGGTACCGCGTGCCGCCGACGGACAGGCCCGCGGCGATCGTCGTGCCCGCGCGTGCATCGCCGCCGACCGCGCCGTTTCCGCTCAGGGTCGACGTGGAGGACGTCACGTTGCCGGTGACGCTCGCCGGGTTGTTGATCGTGATGGCGTTGTTCGCCCACAGGGTGCCGAAGATGTGGCTGTTGTTCGACATCGAGACTGCGCCTTGCACGTAGATGTTGCCGTAGACGTTCGGGCTGTTCGTGATCGTCAGGTCCCCGTTCGTCACGTACACGTCAGCGTCGTTCCCGTTGTTGCCGGCGACCTGGAAGTTGTTGTTGAAGATCGTGGGGTTGACCGCGAGGATCGCGGCGCCGAACCCGCCGTAAGTGGGCGTCAGCGTCATGTAGGCCTGCATCGTCCTCGGAACTCCGCCGTTCGTCTCCCCCGTCGAGGTCACGAGCACCGCGGAGGGCAGGTTCGTCTGGCTGGGCTGCGTCGTCATCTCTGCACCCGCCGCATCGAACCACTTGTACTCCGCGCTATAGGTGGCGGGGCCGGGCGCCGATCCCAGGGTCCCCTGCACGGTCGCCCCCCAGGGGAGGTTCTCCGGCTTCGTGTACTGGACGAGGTTCCAGGCCTGATCCACGCCGCCCTCCGAGGCCGCGACCGACGTCACGCGCTTCCGGTCGTACGCGGCCTGATCGACGTTGTGGATCGACAGGTCCAAGATCACGATCGAGAGCAGGACGACGACGAACACCACCATCATGGCGACGACCATGGCGATGCCCGATTCCTCCCTGTGGAGCCGTGACAGCCTTCGCATCGTTCCTCTCCTCAGTCGACGGGTTCGGTGGCGCAGACGGCCGTCGGGAACCCGTAGGACGTGTTGCGACCCGTGAGTGCCGATTGGATCTTCACGGTGCCGGTCGAGTAGTCCTGTCGGAGATCTTCGTTGACGAGCAGCACCACGTTGACGGTCCGACCCCCCTTGTTGGGATCGGGATCGAGCTGGAACGCGTGGACCGGACTGGACACGAGCTTGTTCACGATCCCGGTCGCGACCGTTCGCCACGCGGAGGCCTCGTCCGGCTGATTGGGTGGCCACCATCGCGTCTGGAAGTCTCCGGCCGCCGTGATCCGCCACAGGCGGCAGGTGTAGGTCGGACGAGGGTTCCCACCGGCGTTGGCCTGCGTGTAGATCTTGAAGCGGTAGTAGGGGTCGCTCGAGGTCGCCGGGTCATACAGGACGTTGCCGGAGCGGACCTCGTGATCGAGCGTCTGGAGCGCGAGCCGCGCCTGCGTGTTGCTCCTCGTTCGGATGTCCGTCTCGACCACCGACTTCTGCACGGACGCCAGGGTCGTGAAGAACACCCCCAGCGCGAGCGACATCACCATCATCGCGACGAGCATCTCGCTCAGCGTGAATCCTTCCTCTCGCGATCGGAGCCGCGCGAGCGCACGCACCGTCATCCCGCCGTCGGGGTGGGGCCGTAGAGAGACTTCGACACCGTCGTACCGAGACCGACCTCGATCGTGAGGTTCACGACCTGGACGGCGTCGACCCAGACCTCGTACGTGAGCGTTCCGGAGACGGGTGATCCGACCGTCGCCTGGGCTTGCGTCTTGCAGGTCGGGAATCCGCCCGGACACCCGGTCGCAGAGGAGGTCGACGTCGGAACCGACGCCATCGCGAGCGAGGGAGCGGCGATCCTCACCTCGACGGCATGGGCACCCACGGTCGTCGTGTGGTCCAGGAGGAGCCCAGACAGCGAGTACCCCGGGGTGGTCGTCAAGTTGACCACCGAATACCCCGTCCCGTTCCAGTAGCTGAGCGAGCCTGCGTTGATCGTGGCCGCCGGCGCCGCAGCGCTCGAGCCCGCCGTCGAGACGACCGTGTCGCGGTAGCCGGTCAGCACCAGGAAATAGCCGGTCCATCCCGCCGGCACCGGAACGAGGTCGGGCAGAGCGCCGATCGAGACGGTGCCGAAGGCCCGACCCGTGGTCTGCTGGATGTTGCCATCCTGACCCGAGACGAACATCCGGTTCGTGAACGACGTCGTCGCGGTGGCGGGGTTGGCGATCGACGCGATCGTGGCGTCGCCGATGTCCACCGGGAAGCCGTGGAAGTGTCCGACCACGCGGGAGGTGCCCGCCTGTTGCACGCGAGCCCCGCCGCAGGGCTGCAGGTCGGTCTCGGCCGGAGGAGCCGGAGGCGTCGGCGGACAGACGTTCGCACCGCCGGCCGCCGTCGCGCTGACCGCCTGTCCGGTGTCGTTCGAGGCGTTCTGGACCTGAACGAACGAACCACCACCGGAGGCGAACTGGTTGCTCCCGTCGCCGGGATCGACCGCCGAGACCTGGTAGTTGGGGGTGGTTCCCGACGGGTCGCTGTCGGCGGCCGTGGTCCCGAAGGAGGCGGTCGCCGGCAGGACGGTCGTGCCGGCGCTCGTGGACGTGAGGCTCGTCTGCGTCTGGGTCCAGCTCGACTGGACCTGGGAGACCTGCTCGACCTGCATCGTGGACTCGGTGGCTGTGGTGGAGAGGGCTCCGCTCTGGAAGTCGACGCCGGACACGCTGCCGGAGACCCTGATCTGGCCGGCCGGAGCGACGGCCTGGCCGTAGAAGAACGGTTGACATGGAGCGGCGAACGGGTGGGTCGATGAGTTGATGCACCCGCTCGGCGAGTGGAACAGGCTCTGCGTGGTCACGCCCTGAACCCCGGTCGGCGACGTCCCGGCACCCGCCCACGACACGAAGATCGTGACCTTGTAGGGGGTGATCGACGGACACCCGATCCCGACGGCCGGACAGTTGTTGGTCACGTAGGAGTGCCAGGTGTAGTCGACCGGATAGTCCTGGCTCTCGCCGACGGTCCCCGAGCTGGGGACCAGGGGCACGGAGCAGTCCGTCGACACCGTCGGGCAGTTCATGCTCGTCTTGACGACCATGTCCCCGGTGCACGACCGCAGTCGGTACGTCCCGGCCGGGTCCCCGGCACACCCCGTCACGAGGTTGGGATCGGTTGCGAGCGCCGATGCCTGCATCCCCTTCTGGATCTTCGAGAAGGCCAGCCCTCGGGTCTGCTCCATCAGCTGGTTCGCTACCTGGTTCGCCGCCTGTTCCTCTCGCCCGATGCCGACGTACCGGAACCCGGTCGACGCGCTCATCGCCAGCGTGATCAGTGAGCCGAAGATCACGGTGATCGCGATGACGGTCTCGACCAGGCTGAAGCCACGCTCGTCGGCGTGCAGCCGAGCGTGGATGCGCACGAAGAGGCCGCTCTTCCTACTCATGGGCAAGGTCGCTCCACCTCTCGTGGGAGGTATCGGCCATCCGGCCGACGGCCTTGAGCCGGAGGAAGGGGCATGGCGCCCCTACCAGCCAGCCGTGCACTCAGGGATCGTGTCGACGTCGGCGAAGGTCGCTCCGCCACCGCGCAGGGTTGCGGGGTTCGTCGCGATCTGCGCGACGCAGAAGAAGGACCCGCTCAGCGACTCCCGCACCAGGAGCAGGTCCTGCCCCGAGTGCACCTGGATCGAGATCTGGCCGGGGCCGGGCGCGCCGCCGTCCACCCAATCGAGGCTCGACTCGGCGGTCTCCGCCTCGACGTCGTCGAACAAGGTCCAGTCGTCGAACTCGGCGTAGTACGTGAGCGCCGCGGCGAGCCCGGTCCGCAGATCGGACTGCGCTCCACGGTCGGCCGCACGTCTACGCGCACCGAGGAAGGTGGGTAGGGCGATCGCGATGAGGATCCCGATGATCAGGACGACCATCATCAGCTCGATGAGCGTGAAGCCTCGCTCGTCATCGAGCCGTGTACGCGCTCTGCGTTCGCCTCATGGGTCGATCCTCACTCGGGCCGTTGTGCGTTCGATCGCTCTCGGCGGCACAAGGCGTCAGGGGGCGGCTCACGCCGCCCCCGTCCGCCATCGCGGTGGTTCGACTTACCAGTTCGTTGCGCCGTCACACGCGGCGAAGTCGGCGAAGTCACCGCCGGTGTCGTCGCGGCCGAACACCGTGCCGGGACCGGTCGCGTCATCGGCCAGGCAGAAGGCGTGCCCGGAGGCAGCTCTCCTCCTGCAGCACGACCTGGTCGGCCGACGGAGCGTCCACGTCGCAGGTCGCCCTGGTTCGTCGCTACGCCGTCGACCCAGTTCAGCGACGGCTCGATCGCGGTACCGGCGGACGCGTCGAAACCCGTGTACGTGTCGCCGTCGGTGTAGAACGTCTTGGCGGCGGCGATCGCATTCCGGAGGTCCGACTGAGCTGCCCGGTCCTGCGCGCGAACGCGGGCACCGAGGAAGGTCGGCAGAGCGATGGCGATCAGGATGCCGATGATCAGAACGACCACCATCAGCTCGATGAGGGTGAAGCCCTCGTCGTCCTTCCGGCGCTGCCAGAAGCGCTCGAGCATGGAGTCACCTCCCTTTCTATGTGCATGCGCATCCCGATGACGCGCATCTAGACCGGGTTTCGGCGCTTCGAGCGGTCACCTTTACCCTCGGAGGACGGATCCGGAAGGAATGACTCGACCGAGGTAGACACGGGGATGGCTCGAGCGGACACAGGGGATGACTCGAACGGAGTAGTCACGAGCGATGGTTGCCGTGCGCGCCGCGGCGGGGTCGCGGGTCCCGTCCTGCCGCTCGGGCGCTGCGCGCTACTTGATCAGGTTGATGATGTTGAACATCGGCATGTACAGCGCGATGACGGCCGCGCCGACCGCGCCGCCGATCACGGCGATGAGCAGCGGCTCGATCAGCGACGTCAGCGCGTCGACGGTCGCCGTGACCTCGTTGTTGTAGAACTGCGCGACCTTGTCGAGCATCGTGTCGACCGCGCCGGTCTCCTCCCCGACGGCCATCATCTGCACGACCATCGGCGGGAACACCTTGTGCTTGGACAGCGGCTTGGCGATCGATTCGCCCTCGCGGACGCTCGTCTTGACGTCGTCGACCGCGTCGGCGATGACCCGGTTGTTGACGGTCTCCTTCACGTTGTCGAGCGCCTGCAGGATCGGCACGCCGGCCCGCAGGAGCATCCCGAGCGTGGAGGCGAACCTCGCGAGCGCGACCTTGTGGAACAGGGGGCCGAAGACCGGCACCCGGATCTTCGCGGCGTCCACACGGGCTCGCCCGGAGTCGGTGCGCTTGTAGCGACGGAACAGGAACGAACCCACGACCGTGGCGAACAGGAACACGTACCAGTAGGACCGGAAGGCGTTCGACACGCCGAGCAGGATCCGGGTCGGCAGCGGCAGCGTCCCTCCGAGGTTCGTGTAGATCGTCTCGAACTGAGGGACGACGAACAGGAGCATCGCGGTGAGGATCAGCATCACCAGGGCGACCACGACGACGGGGTAGGTCATCGCGGACTTGATCTGGCGCCGCAGCTCGACCTCCTTCTCGATCTGATCCGCCAGCGAGAGCAGCGTGTCGTCGAGCACACCGCCCGTCTCGCCGGCCTTGATCATCGAGATGAACAGGTTGTTGAACGCCTTGGGGTGCTTGGCCAGGGCCGCCGACAGCGACGAGCCCTGCTCGACGTCCGTCCGGGTCTGGATCAGGACCTTCTCGAGCTCCTTGTTCTCGGTCTGATCCGCGAGGATCGAGATCGCCCGCAGGATCGGCAGGCCCGAGTTGACCATCGTGGCGAACTGCCGGCAGAAGACCGCGATCTGCTTGAGCTTGACCCGGCCGGGCCGCAGGTTGATCTCCATCCTCAGGCCGGTCCCGGCCTGTTTGACCTCGACCGGGGTCATGCCCATCTCGCGTAGGCGCTGGAGGACCAGCGTCTCGCTGTCCCCGACCAGCTGCCCGGTTACCAGGCTCCCCGACCGGTCCCGGACCTTGTACTCGTAGGTCTGCGGCATCGCTCACGCCTTCCGATCAGTAGTTGTTGCCGAGCACCACGCCGGCCGCGGCAGCTGCGCCGTATCCGCCGTCGTAGCTGGCACCGCTGCCTCCGATCAGCCGGTTCAGCTCCTCGGCGTCGTGGCAGCGCTCGTACGCGAGCTGCTGGCTCACCTTCCCGGCCTTGACGAGGTTGGCGAGGGACTGGTCCATCGTCTGCATCCCGAAGCGGCCACCCGCCTGCATGAGCGAGTAGATCTGGTGGACCTTGCCCTCCCGGACGAGGTTCCGGACGGCCGGCGTGCACACGAGGACCTCGACCGCGACGACCCGCGAACGCCCGTCCACCGTCTGCAGGAGCTGCTGGGTGACCACGCCCTGGAGCGTCGTAGCGAGCTGGACCCGCACCTGCTGCTGCTGGTGCGGGGGGAACACGTCGATGATGCGGTCGATCGTCTGCGGCGCGTCCTGCGTGTGCAGCGTGGCGAACACGAGGTGCCCGGTCTCGGCCGCCGTGATGGCCGTCGAGATCGTCTCGAGGTCGCGCATCTCGCCGACGAGGATGACGTCGGGGTCCTGACGCAGGACGTGCTTCAGGGCCTGGGCGAACGAATGCGTGTCGGCGCCGACCTCCCGCTGGTTCACGACGCAGCTGTTGTGCTTGTGGAGGAACTCGATCGGGTCCTCCACGGTCATGATGTGCGCCTGCCGCTCTCGGTTCACGATGTCGACCATCGCGGCCAGGGTCGTCGACTTGCCCGAACCCGTCGGCCCGGTCACGACCACGAAGCCCCGCGGGTAGCGCGCGAGGTCGGCGACGACGCTGGGCAGGTCGAGGTCGTCCACGCTGCGGATCTCGTACGGGATCAGGCGGAACGCTGCCCCGAGGGAGTCGCGCTGGTAGTAGACGTTCACCCGGAACCGGGCGCGGCCCGGCAGCGAGTAGGACATGTCCAGCTCCAGCTCCTGCTCCAGACGCTCGCGCATCTTCTGCGGCAAGATCGCGTAGATCATGCCCTGGATGCCGCGCGCGTCCAGCACCGGGTACTCGTCCATCCGGACGAGATCCCCGTACTGCCGGATCGTCGGCGGCGTTCCCACCGTGATGTGCAGGTCCGAGGCCCCGCGCTCGAGCATCGCTTCCAGCAGCTCCGGGATCGGGATCTGCACCTCCTGCTCTTGTCCATCCGAACTCATCACTTCACCACCCTCGCGATCTCCTCGATCGTTGTCAGCCCGGACGCGGCCTTCTCGAGCCCGTCGTCGCGGAGCGTTCGCATCCCTTGTTCGACGGCCACCTGCTTCACGGTCTCGGATGAGGCCCGCTCGACGGTGAGCCGCTCGATCTCCTCCGACATCGGCATGACCTCGTACAGCCCGATGCGCCCGCGGTACCCGGTGTTCGAGCACGAGTGACAGCCCGTCGCTCGGTAGAACTCCCCCAGGTCGGGATCCTCCACTCGGCGAACCCTGCCTCGAGCAGCTCGACCGGCTCGGGCGTGTAGGTCTCCTTGCACTTCTCGCACAGCTGGCGAGCCAGCCGCTGGGCGACCACGCAGTCGATCGCGGAAGCGACGAGGAACGTCTCGACCTGCATCTCGATCAGCCGCGTGATGGCCGAAGGGGCGTCGTTCGTGTGCAGCGTCGAGAGCACGAGGTGGCCCGTGAGGGCGGACTCGACGGCGATCATCGCGGTCTCGCGGTCGCGGATCTCACCGATCAGGATGATGTCGGGGTCCGCGCGCAGGATCGAGCGCAGCGCCGAGGCGAACGTGAGGCCGGCCTTCGGGTTCACCTGGATCTGGTTCACGCCGGCGAGCCGGTACTCCACCGGGTCCTCGACGGTCACGATGTGCCGGTCGACGCTGTTGACGATGTTGAGCGTCGCGTACAGGGTGGTCGACTTGCCCGAGCCCGTCGGTCCGGTGACCAGGATCGCACCGTAGGGCTTGCGGAACGAACGCTCGTAGCTGTCGAACGCCTCCGGCGAGAAGCCGAGCTCGGAAAGCTGCAGCAGCGCGTTGGTCTTGTCCAAGATGCGGATCACGATCTTCTCGCCGTGCACCGTCGGGAGCGTCGCGAGCCGGAGGTCCAGGCTCCGGTTGTTCACCCGCAGCGAGATGCGGCCGTCCTGCGGGATGCGCTTCTCGGCGATGTTCAGGTCGCCCATCACCTTCAAACGGCTGATCAGGCCTCCCTGGATGCTCTTCGGCGAGTGCATGACCTCGTGGAGGACGCCATCGACACGGAACCGGACGCGGACGTCCCGCTCCGTCGGCTCGATGTGGACGTCCGAGGCTCGGTCGGTCGCGGCCTGGGTCATGATCGCCTGCACGAGCTTGACGATCGGGGCGTCCTCCACGGCCGCCTCGACCTCGGTGAGGTCGGTCTCGGTGCCGACCGCCTCGGCGGCCTCGGAGGCGAGGGCCTCGACCTGGTCCTCCATGCTCGAGAACTTCTGGATCGCCTGCTCGACGTCGTTCGACGTCGCCACCACCGGGCGCACGTCCCGGCCGGTGATGGTCCGGATGTCGTCGAGGGCGTACACGTTGGCCGGATCCGACATCGCGACGAGGAGCTTGCCGTCCTCCTCGCCGATCGGGAGGGCGCGGTACCGGCGGCAGAGCGCCTCCGGCAGCAAGGCGGTCGCGGACGCGTCGATCCGGAATTCGGTCAGGTCGACGAACTCGAGGCCCACCTGCTCGGCGAGGGCCCGGACCAGGTCGCGCTCCCGGATGTAGCCGAGGTCGATCAGCACGCGGCCGAGCGACTTCGGCGTGTTCCGGTGCTCCTCGAGGGCGCGCTGGAGGTGCTCCTCGGAGATGAGCCCCTGCTCCAGCAGGATCTGCCCGAGCTGTTTCGGCTTCCGCTGCGTCGTCACCATGCCGAGCTACGCCCTTCGGTCCCTGGGTCGCCTATCCATCGGCAGCGTCCTCCCCGTGCTGTAGCAGCTGGCCGAACTCACGGGCCAGGGAGAACCGGTCCACGTCCTCCTCCTCGCCCCGCCCCTCGTCCGGAAGGTCAGACGGAGGGTCGTTCTGGGGCTCGCCCTCCGGGACGGCCCAGGGCTCGGCCTCCGCGGGACCCTCTGGCACACCCCACGGCTCGGTCGGCGGGGGATCCTCGGGGACGGTCGCATGGTCGTCCGGGGCTCCGTTCGTCGACCGGTCGAGGGGTTCCCAGGCACCCGGTTCGACGGGAGCATCGGAGGCCGACGGTACGAGCGGCTCCCACGGAACGGCTCCGGGAGCGTCCCCGGCTCCTGTGTCTGGAGGCGGCTGCGGGGGGACCTCGTCGACGAGCTCGCTCAGCCACGACTGGACGGCGATCGGGGTCGGTTCGTCGATCAGCACGGGCTCGGGGTGGTCCAGGTGCAGGTGCGATCTCGGCTTGGACACGGGGGCCACCTGGGCCGCCTCGACCCCCCGGAGGCCTTCGTGCCTCGATCGGGCCTCCTCGGCGGCCAGCAGCACCTGGTCCATGTGGTCGATGACCAGACCCGGCCGCGCCGCGGGCCCCACCGCCGCGAACCCCGCGTACGGACCCCGGCGCACGTAGCACCAGGTCTCGGTGCCGAACTGCGCGAACCCGCGTTCGAGGTCGCCGAGCGCTGCCAAGCGCACCCAGGCGGACGCCGTGTGGATCTCCGCGTCAGCCGGATGCGCCCCGAGCACCAACCCGTCCCGGGACAAGATCAAGCAGCCACGAACGTCCCCCACGCCGACCGCGAGCGACGACGCGAGGGCATCGAAGTCTTCCAAGGTGAGCGCGACCTCCTTGGGAACCATCGGGAGGCACGGCGGCACGCTTGAGGGTCGGCCTACCGGTGGACGGGACGGTGGCCGTTCGGCGCTAGGACCCGGCCGAAGGTCCTGCCTCGGCGAGCTCGCCGAGGGCGGCGGCCGACATCAGCGGGAGCGGCGCGGCCCTCCCGGTCCACAGCTCGAACGAGATCGCCGCCTGCTGGAGCAACAGGCCCAGGCCGCCGAAGACCGTGCCGCCCGCCTCCCGCAGGGCCGACTGGAACGGGGTCGCGTTCGGACGGTAGAGCAGGTCGACCCCGACGATGCCGGGCGACAGCCTCGGGAGCGGCAGCGCTTCGCCGTGGACCCCGAGCGGCGTCGCGTTGACGATCAGGTCCGCCTCGAGCGAGGGGACCTCGTCGAAGGTGACGATGCGGACGTCCGTACCGGAGCCCTCCAACGTCGCACGCAGGTCGTCGGCCCGTGACGGCTCTCGAACCGCCACCGCCAGCGTCGCGAGGCCACCGCGAGAGACCGCGAGCGCGCAGGCCCGCGCCCCACCCCCGGCCCCGAACACTAGGGCCCTCCTGCCGCCGGGATCGAACCCGGCGTCCTCGCGCAGGAACCGCTCGAACCCGAGCGCGTCCGAGTTGTGGCCGGAGAGCCCCTCGGCGCCCGCGACGATCGTGTTGACGGCCCGCAGGATGCGGGCATCCTCGGACAGATCGTCGATCAACTCCGCGCTGCGGGTCTTGTGCGGCATCGTCACGTTCGCGCCGGCGAACCCGAGCGCCCCGAGCCCCTCGAGCGCAGCCGGCAGCTGGGGGGCGGCCACGGGGAGCGGGACGTAGACCCAGTCCATGCCGAGCGCGACGAACGCCGAGTTGTGGATCACCGGCGAGAGGCTGTGCTCGATCGGCCAGCCGATCACCCCGACCTTGTGGGTCGAGCCTCGGATGCGGCCCGGGCGATCGGGAAGCTCACTCATCGCACCGGACGCGGTTGGCCTCATGCTCGGCCGCGGTCTTGCCGAACGCGTGGTGACCGTCGGCGCCACACAGCACGTAGTAGAGGTACGGCGTGTCGGCGGGGTTCAGGGCCGCCTCCAACGACGCACGGCCCGGGCTCGCGATCGGCGTGGGGGGCAGACCCCCGTTGAGGCGGGTGTTGTAGGGGCTGTCGTACTCGAGGTCCGAGGAGCTCAGCTGGCCGTCGGGCGTCGGGTCGTCGTACAGGAGCGTGGCGTCGATCCCGAGGTTCATCCCGAGCTTCAGCCGGTTGTAGATCACCCCGGCGATGACCGGTCGCTCCCGGTCAAGGGCCGCCTCCCGCTCGATCATCGAGGCGATGATCACCACCTCGTACGGTGAGACCCCGAGCTCCTTGGCGTTGCCCCACGGCAGCGTCTGCGCCTCGGTCCCGAACTGATCCAAAAGGCGCTTGATGACCGCGTCCGCGTCGGCGTCCTTGCGGACGAAGTAGGTCTCCGGGAACAGGAACCCCTCGATGCTGTCGGCGTCCTCGGGCAGATAGGGCGGCAGCGACCAGTCCCCCGTCTCGGTGGCCTTCAGGAACCGCTTGGCGGGGATCCCGAGCTCCTCCTGCACGCGATCGGCGATCTGGGTGAGCCGGTACCCCTCGGGGATCGTGAGCCGGACGGTGGGGACCGGCTCGGGCGGCGTGGTGAGGATCTCGAACGCCTCGTCGGGGGTCATGTTCGTCGTCAGCTCGAACGTCCCGGCTCGGAAGCGGTCCTGCAGACCGCTCCGGCGCAGCCGCCATTTCGAGACCAGGCCGCAGCGGAGGACGCCCTGGGAGTGGAGGTCGTCGACGATCTCGGAGCCGCTCGCGCCCGTGCGCACCTGGAACGTCACGGGATCCTTCGCGCCGGACGCCTCGGTGCACCAGCCGTAGTACCGGGTACCCGCGAAGGCCAGCCCGGCCATGACGAGGAACAGCACGAGGAAGATCCGGAAGCCCCAGTTGGCCTTCCGCTTCGCGCGATGGCGAGGGCCGTCGACGGCATCGTTCGAGGGAGGGTCCTGCATCCGGCACGGCAGCATAGCCGTAGGTCGCCGGGACCCGGTTCGATCGGCGGGCAACCGGGTTCCGGCGGTCAGCCCGCGCGGGCGGCGTCGAGCCACGACTGCAGGATCACCGTCGCGGCCGAACGGTCGACCGTCCGGCGACGGTCGCGGCCGCTCGCGCCCGTCTCGCGCAGGGCACGGTCGGCCTCGACCGTGGACAGGCGTTCGTCGTGCAACACCACGGGCACGTCGAGGAAGGCGCTCAGGGCATCGGCGAAGCGCTCCGCGTGGTGGGCGCGCTCCCCCGGCTCCCCCGACAGCAGGAGCGGGTGGCCGACCACCACCAGCGCAACACCGTGCTCGCCCACGAGGTCGGCGATCGCCCGAACGTCCGCGGGCGGACCGGTCCGCACCGTCCCGAGCGGGACCGCGATCCGTCGCCGGTCGTCCGAGATCGCGACGCCGATCCTCGCGTCCCCGAGGTCGAGCCCGAGGACCCGGCCGTCATCAGCCACCGGCTTGCAGGAGCTCCTTGAGGCGAACTGGGAGCGCCTGGACCGACGACTCGAGCGGCTCGGTGTTGGCGCCGCCGGCGAAGGCCAACCCCGGCTTCCCGCCCGAACCGCCCCCGATCGCCTGGCCCACAGGTTCGAGCAACGATGGCGCGGTCACTCCCCGCGCTTGCAGTGCCTTGCTCACCGCAGCAACGGCCAACGCCTTCCCGTCCTGGGCGCTCCAGAGCACCACCGCGGCCCCATCCGGTGACTCGATCTTCGAGACCGCTGCCTGGGCGAGTTCGCGGAGTTCGTCCGCCGAACCGTCCTGCGAGGAAGCGACGAGTTTCGCGCCCTCGATGACCTCCGTCTGCCTGGAGGCGATCCGATCCGCCAGGTGCGCTCGTTGGTCCTTGTCGAACTTGCCCAGCTCGCTCTCGAGTTGCTTCACGCGCTCGGCGTAGGAGCGGGCGCGCTCGAGGGCGCCCTTCGGGTCGGTCCCGAGCTCCCGGGCGATCGCCTCCAGCAGGTCGCGCTCCCTGTTGATCTCGCGCAGGGCGTCTGGCCCGACGAGCGCCTCGACGCGGCGCATGCCGGCGCCGATCGACGCCTCGTGCAGGATCCGCACGAGCGCGATCTCCCCCGTGTGATGGACGTGGGTGCCGCCGCAGAGCTCGATCGAGTAGTCCCCCACCTCGACTACGCGGACGAAGTCCCCGTACTTCTCGCCGAACAGGGCGATCGCGCCCTGGTTCTTCGCCTCGTCCATCGTCGTCTCGTAGATCGTGACCTGTCCGTCCTCGGCCAGCCGGCGGTTCGCGAGCTCTTCCGCCTGTTCGAGCACATCGCGCGGGACGGGCGAGTGGTGCGGGAAGTCGAACCGGAGCCGGCCGGGGGCGACCATCGATCCTGCCTGCCGGGCATGGTCCCCGAGCACGTGCCGGAGCGTCCAGTGCACGATGTGCGTCGCGGTGTGCGCGCGGGCCGTGGCCTCGCGGCGCGCTGCGTCGACCTCCCCGTGGACCTCCTCGCCCTCGCGGACCTCGCCCGAGCGCACGACGCCCGCGTGCACGATCAGATCCCCGGGCCCGAACTGCGCGTCGACCACCTCGATCGTTCCGCCGGGCGCCCGCAGGACCCCCCGGTCGCCGATCTGGCCTCCGGACTCGGCGTAGAACGGCGTCCGATCCAGGACGAACCGGACCTCCTCGCCCTCGCTCGCGACCGGCTCTCGGCCGTGCGGGCCGAGGAGCGCGAGCAGCCGCCCGTCGGACTCCAGGGTCTGGTAGCCGACGAACTCGGTCTTGCCTGCCTCGCCGGCCACGGTCGCGAGCGCCTCCTCGGCGTGCACCTTCTTGGCCGAGCGCTTGGCGCGCTCGCGTTGCTCGCCCATCAGGGCCTCGAACCGCTCGTCGTCGATCTCCAGACCCGACTCGGCGGCGAGCTCGCGCGTGAGCTCCTTCGGGAACCCGAACGTATCGTGCAGCTTGAACACGATGTCGCCGGGCAGCTGCGTGCCGCCGGATGCCTTGACCACCTCGGTCTCGAGCAACGTCATGCCCTGCCGGAGGGTCCCGGCGAACCGGCCCTCCTCCGAGCTCGCCACCTGCTCGACGTACGCCCGGTTCTCGACGAGCTCCGGATACGCGCCGCCGAAGAGGCGGACCGTCCTCTCGACGAGCGACGGCATCACCTCGCGTTCGATCCCCAGGCGTCGCGCGTGCGAGACGACGCGCCGGAGCATGCGGCGAAGGATGTAGCCGCGCCCCTCGTTGGAGGGCTGGACGCCGTCCGCGATCAGGAAGGTCGTGGCTCGGCCGTGCTCCGCGATCACCTTCAACGACACGTCGTCGCGCTCGTCGGCCCCGTGCGTCCGACCGGAGAGCGACTCGGCGACGTCGAGCAGCGGTCGCATCAGATCCGTTTCGAACACGTTCGCCACGTCCTGCAGCACGCATGCCACGCGCTCGAGACCGGACCCCGTGTCGATGTTCTTGGCCGGGAGCTCGGCGACGATCGTCCCGTTGGGGTCGACCTCGTCCTGGATGAAGACGTGGTTCCAGATCTCCATGTAGCGGTCCTCGTCGACCTCGGGACCACCTTCCTCGCCGTACGTGGCGCCGCGGTCGACGAAGATCTCCGAACAGGGACCCCCGAGTCCGGGGGCTCCCCAGTAGTTGTCGTCCTTGCCGCGCCGAACGATCCGCTCGGCCGGGATGCCGATGTCTCGCCAGACGCCGATCGCCTCGTCATCGGTCTCGAACACCGTGACCCAGAGCCGGTCGGGATCGATCCCCCATACCTCGGTCACGAGCTCGAACCCCCAGCCGCAGGACTCGCGCTTGAAGTAGTCGCCGAAGGAGAAGTTCCCGAGCATCTCGAAGAACGTCTCGTGACGATCCGTTCGCCCCACGTTGTCGATGTCCACCGCCCGGAAGCACTTCTGGACGGTCACGGCCCTGGGGAACGGGGCCGGCGCGTGGCCGAGGAAGTACGGGATGAACTGGTTCATCCCGGCGTTCGTGAGCAGCAGCCCCGACTCGGGTGGGGGGATGAGCGAAGAGGAGGGAACGCGCTTGTGGTCGCGCTCCTCGAAGAAGCGCAGGAACCCCTCCCGGATGCGGTCGCTGTCCATGGCGGCACAGTCTAGCCGCGTGCCTGCCGCCGACCTCAGCCGGGGAGTCGGAACGTGTGGCGCATGCCGTCGGCCCGCAGCTCGGCGAGCGAGACCGGCGGCAGCCGCCGATCGTTGATGAGCACGACGTACCGGTCCGCGGCCGGGAGCTCGACCTCGAACGGCGCCACCTGGCGGCACTGGCCGAGCGGCGCCCCCACGCCGGCCGGCATCCCGATCCAGTTCGCGCTGCCGGTCACGATGGTGGTTCGGCTGCCGTCGCTGCCGCGGAACGTCACGGTTTCCCCGCCGACGTAGGGGTCGCTGCGGTGGCACGGGAAGCCGGTGAGCTTGACGAACGTGCCCCGAACCACGACCCGACCGGGTGCGGTCGAGCCGTTCGAGGTCGGTCGCATCATCGATTCCATGCCGACCAGCGAGGATCGCGAAGAGCATCCGGCGAGCGCGATCAGGACGATCGCGATGATCGTGTGGGGACGCCGCATCTCGTCCCTGGATACGTGTGCGAGGGGCGCCGCGGTTCGCCGAGGCGTCAGCCGAGACCCGCTCGGAGCTCGTCTTCCTTCTGCTCCATCGCCGCCTTGCCCTCGGCCATGGATTCCGACACGAGCTTCGCGAGGTCCATCATGCTCCCACGTGCCTCACGAGCGAGGTTCGCCGGCGCCACCTTCGCGGTCTGCCTACGGACGAACCGCGTCGCCATGATGGCGCTCGCCGCCCCGGCCCCGAGGCCGAGCGCGAGCCAGAACAGCCTCCTCACGAGCCGCCCTTCTTGCCCCCGAACCGGCTCGCGGCCTTGCGGAGGCCGACGCCGATCGAGATGAGCTTGACGAGCGGACCCGAGACCGCCTGCTCGACCAGGGCAGAGATGCGCTGGACCCGCCCGACGATCTCACCGGTCGCCTCGAGCATGACGTCGACGCGGTCGAGCTCGCGGTTCGTGCGCTCGACCGAGCCCTTCACCTCGCGGAGCAGCGGGACCGTCTCCTCGCGCATCGAGTCGATCAGGATCTTCGTGCTCTCGAGCACGCGGAACGTGTTGACGAGCACGATGCACAGGAACAGGACGAGCAGCCCCCAGAACGCCGAGAGCAGGATGAGGGCGACGTCTCCTCCGTCGAGCGCTGCGATCAGGCCCACGCGATCGCCCTCCTTCCCTCTCCGCGGCCCTCTCCTCGGCCCGCCCCGTCCCGCGGTTGCGGTCCGCGCATCATACCGGGGGTGCCTGCCCCGACGTCCCGCCCGTCGGTGGCTCCCCGGTGTCTTCGCCCTCGCCGGACGGTTCGTAGTACCGGTTGCCCGAGAAGCGGGCCGGCAGGTACTCCTGCTCGACCCGGTGCCCAGGGTAGTCGTGGGGGTACTTGTAGCCCTTGCCGAACCCCAGCTTCTTCAGCCCCGGGTGACCTGGCTCCTTCAGGTGGAGCGGGACGGGATCGGCGGACTGGGCGTCCCTCTGCGCGCGACCGAGCGCCGCGATCACGCTGTTGGACTTCGGCGCGCGCGCGAGGTAGATCGCCGCCTCCGCCAGGTTGAGCTGCGCCTCGGGGAGCCCGACGTACTCGACGGCCTGCGCGGCCGCCACCGCGACGAGCAGGGCTCGGGGATCGGCGAGGCCGATGTCCTCGCTCGCGTGCACGACCATCCGTCGAGCGATGTAGCGGGCGTCCTCCCCGGCCTCGAGCATCCGGGCCAGCCAGAAGAGCGCGGCGTCCGGATCGGACCCCCGGATGCTCTTGATGAACGCCGAGATGACGTCGTAGTGGGCGTCGCCCTGACGGTCGTACACGATCGCCTTCTTCTGCACCGCGTCGGCGGCGCGCTCAAGCGTGACCGAGCTCTCATCGGCCGAACGCGCCGCGAGCACCGCGGCCTCCAGACCGGTCAGGGCCACGCGCGCGTCGCCGCCGGCGACGTCGATGAGATGCTCGAACGCTTCGTGCGACACCTCGACCCCCTGCTTGCCGAGCCCGCGGTCCCCGTCGTCCAGGGCGCGCTCGAGCAGCGAGCGGAGCTCCGCAGGCGTGAGCGGTTCGAGTTGGAGGAGGATGCACCGCGAGAGCAGTGGGGTGACGAGCGAGAAGTAGGGGTTCTCGGTGGTCGCGCCGATCAGGGTCACCGTGCCCTCCTCGACAGCCGGGAGGAGGACGTCCTGCTGGGCCTTCGACCACCGGTGAACCTCGTCCACGAACAGCACCGTCCGGAAGAGGCCGTCCTTGGCCTGATCGATCACCTTCCGCGCGTCCGCCACCCCCGAGGAGACCGCCGACAGCTGGACGAGCTGCGCGCCGACCGCGTCCGCCAGCAGGTAGGCGAGCGTCGTCTTGCCCGTGCCGGCCGGTCCCCAGAGCACGATCGACGGGAGGTGGCCGCCCTCGAGGAGCCGCGTGAGGGCCTTCCCCGGGCCGACGAGGTGCGACTGCCCGACGAACTCCTCGAACGTCCGGGGCCGCATCCGAGCGGCGAGCGGGGCGTCGACCACGGGCGGCTCAGTCCTTGTAACGGATGATGCGCTTGGGCCGGATCTTCAGGATCTCCCGCACCTGTCCCGGCGTGTACGCGTAGTCGTGGCCGTCGTAGCGGTGCGAGAGCTCGTCGATGTGCCGCTCCGCGTGCTCCCCCGTCTCGAACGCCACGACCGTCCCCGTGATCGAGATCCAGTCGTAGGCGTCCCCTTCCTTCATCACCGTGATCGCGACCCTGGGGTTGGCCGCGCAGTTGCGGTGCTTGATCCGCCCCTCCGCCGTGTTCACCAGGACGTGGCCATCCGCGGCGTCCACCCAGGTGATCGTGGCGTGCGGCGAGCCGTCGGGGTTCACCGTGACGAACGTCGCGTAGTTCGTGCCGGTCAGCATCGCCATGTCGGACTCCGTCAGCTCAACCAATCGGCCGCGCCTCCTCCCTCGGGGCCGTCACCGCGATCCCGAGCTCGCGCAGCTGCGTCTCGGTCGCGGGCGCCGGCGCCCCGGTCAGCGTGTCGGCGCCGGACTGGGCCTTGGGGAAGGCCGTCACGTCTCGGATGGTGTCCTTCCCAGCCATCAGCATCACCAACCGGTCGATCCCCATCGCGATCCCGCCATGGGGCGGCACCCCGAAACGGAAGGCGCGCAGGAGGTGGCCGAACTGCTCCTCGGTCTGCTCGGGTGTGAGCCCGAGCACCTCGAACACCTTCCGCTGCACGTCGGGGCGGTGGATCCGGATGCTCCCGCCCCCCACCTCGTACCCGTTGAGGACGAGGTCGTACCCCCGCGACCTCGCGGTCTGTGGGTTCAGGTCGTCCGACGCTGGCGAGGTGAAGGGATGGTGCGCCGAGACCCACTTCCCCTCCTCCTCGCTCCATTCGAACAGCGGCGGCTCGACCAGCCAGCAGAACCTCCACTGCCCCGGCGGGACGAGCCCGAGCCGATCCGCCAGGTGCCGGCGGAGCCCGTCGAGCGCGACGTTGGTGCGATCCGGCCTATCGGCCACGATCAGGATCAGGTCGCCCGGACCCGCTGCGGTCGCGCGTCGGACCCCGGCGACCTCCTCGGCCGACAGGTGCTTCTCGACCGGCGAGCGAATCCCATCGCCCACGACCGCGATCCAGACCAGCCCGGCCGCGCCGCGGGACTTCGCGACCTGCACCAGGTCGTCGAGCTCCTTGCGAGAGAGCTCGGCGCCGCCGGGAGCCGCGAACCCCTTGACCAGGCCGCCGTCGTCCATGACCGCGGCGAACGCGCGGAACCCGGTCCCCGCGAACACGCCACCGACGTCGGCGAGCTCCATCCCGTACCGCAGATCGGGCTTGTCCGAGCCGTACCGCTCCATCATCTCCTCGAACGTCATCCGTGGGAACGGCGTGGGCACCTCGACGCCCGCGATCTCGCGCACGATGCGTGCGTACAGCGGCTCGATGACGGCGAAGACGTCCTCTTCGTGGACGAACGACATCTCGACGTCGAGCTGCGTGAACTCGAAGCTGCGGTCGGCGCGAGGCTGCTCGTCGCGCAGGCAGCGGACGATCTGGTAGTAGCGATCCTGCCCGGCGACCATCAGCAGCTGCTTCAGCTGCTGGGGCGACTGCGGGAGCGCGTAGAAGGTCCCCGGCCACAGGCGAGACGGCACGAGGAAGTCCCGAGCCCCCTCCGGCGTGCTCCGGCCAAGGAGCGGCGTCTCGACCTCGAGGAAGCCGCGCGCCTCCATCTCCTCCCGGATGATCCGGTTGATCGCGTGCCGCATGGAGAGCACCTTGGTCATCTCGGGACGACGCAGGTCGAGGTAGCGGTACCGCAGCCGTAGCTCCTCGGAGGCTTCGATCCGGTCCTCGATCACGAACGGCGGCGTCTCGGCCTCGGTGAGCAGCTCGATCTCGGACACGGCCACCTCGATGTGTCCCGTCGGCAGGTCGGGGTTCACGGTGCCCCGCGGTCGATCGCGGACCTCGCCCGAGACGCGGACCACGGACTCCGAGCTCAGATGCTGGGCCGCCGCGTGGGCCTGCGGCGCGTCCTCGGGGTGGAAGACGAGCTGCACGAGCCCCTCACGGTCGCGCAGGTCCACGAACGTCACGCCGCCGTGATCGCGCCTGCGCCAGACCCAACCGCACAGGGCCACCCGCTCGCCGGCGTGCTCGGCTCGGAGCTCACCGCACGCGTGCGTCCGCATGGTCGTCCGGAGATCGCTCATCTGGTCGCCACGTGGCTCATCGCTCCGCGTCCGGGTCCGTTCGGGAGAGCCAGTTCACCACATCGTCGATCGGGACCTTCGCCTGCTCGCCGTCGGAGAGACGACGCAGGGTCACGGTGCTGGCGGCGACCTCCTGCTCCCCCACGATGGCCGCGTACGCGGCGCCCGCGCGATCGGCCATCTTGAGCTGCGCCTTCAGCGGCCGCTCGTCGAACGCGGTGGCCGAGGAGATGCCGGCCGTCCGGAGCACGTCGACGAGCCGCGCGCCGACCGCCGAGGCATCCGGCCCGATCGAGACGACGAAGCACGCCACCCCGAGCTCGCCGGGGAACCTCACGCCCTCCTCGCGTAGGGCCACGAGCAGTCGATCCAGGCCGAGCGCGAACCCTACCCCCGGCGTCGGAGGTCCGCCCAGCACCTCGGCCAGCCCGTCGTACCGTCCGCCTCCGCACACGGTGGCCTGCGCCTGCGAGAGCGAGGCCGACACGAACTCGAACGCCGTCCGCGTGTAGTAGTCCAACCCGCGGACGAGCCGAGGGTCGTGCACGAACGCGATCTCGGCGGCGTCAAGTCCGTTCCGGACCGCCGCGAAGTGGTGGGCGCACGGTTGGCACAGGTGCGCGGAGATCACCGGTGCCGCGAGCACCAGCGGCGTCTGCCCGTCGACCTTGCAGTCGAACACGCGGAGCGGGTTGGTCCGCAGCCGGGTACGGCAGTCCTCGTCGAGCTCCGCCTGGTGCGGTTCGAGATAGGCGATCAGCTTCTCGCGGTAGGCGGGGCGGCACTCGGCGTCGCCGATCGAATTCAGACGGAGCTCGACCCGGCCGAGGCCACGTCCACGGAGGAACCGGTCCCCCACCGCGATCACCTCGACGTCGGCGGTCGGGGCGGCGACCCCGACCGTCTCGACCCCGAACTGGCGGAACTCGCGAAGCCGACCGGCCTGCGGCCGGCCGTGCCGGAACTGCGTCGACACGTGGTAGGCCTTGAACGGCGTCGGCAGGTCGTGGGCGTTCGCGAGGTAGGCGCGGACGATGCTCGCCGTCTGCTCCGGACGGAGCGTGAGCGAGCGCCCCCCCTTGTCCTCGAACGTGTACATCTCCTTGGTGACGACGTCCGAGGTCTCGCCGGAGGTCCGCGCGAACAGCTCCGTGTGCTCGAAGGTCGGGGTCTCGACGTAGCGGAACCCGTACAGGCGTGCGGTCCGATGCGCGGCCTCGTACAGGCCGAGCATCGCATCGGAGACCGGCGGTAGCAGGTCGTCGGTCCCGCGCGGAGGCCTGAGCTCCACTCAGCGTCCCCGCAGGAACGGGTTGCGTTCGCGTTCGCGCGCGACGGTCGTCCGCGGACCGTGCCCCGGCAGGACGTCCGTCGGATCGGGCAGCTCGAGGAACCGATCGAGCGAGCGCTCCATGTCCTCCGCCGACGAGTTCGGGAAGTCGCTGCGGCCGATCGCTCCGGCGAACACGAGATCGCCCGAGAGCAGGACGGCGTCCGTTCGGAAGCAGACGCTCCCGGGCGTGTGGCCGGGTGTGTGCAGGATCTCGATCGCGAAACCGGCGAACGTGAGCACGTCCGCGTCGACGACCGTCCGGACGTCCTTGACGGGAACCGGGGGGGTCTGGAACCCGGCACCCCACCCCTGCGGGTCGGTGAGCGCCGCGACGTCGGCCTCGTGGATGTAGAAGGGAAGGTCATCCCCGCAGAACGCCGCCGCCGAGCCGATGTGGTCGAAGTGTCCGTGGGTCGCGAGCGCGGCGACGGGGCGCCTGCCCTCGATCTCGAGCATCGCGCGCACGCGTTCGGGCGAGAACCCGGGGTCGACGACCACGGCCTCCTCGGTCCCTTCGGCGCCGAGCAGCCAGCAGTTGGTCTCGAAGGAGTTGTCCGAGAAGACGTCCAGGAACATGGACGGAGAGTCTATCCACCGACGCGCCCGCGGCTTCGCGGGTGGTTCCCGTCGTGCGCCCTCAGAACTGGGTCTGGCCTTTCAGCGCCCGTCGACCTCGGGTTCCGGGAGGTGGCGCCGGATGCTCCACCAGGGCGACGACGCGATCGGCCATGAACCGCCCGCTCCGAACCGGTTCGCCGTTGCGGGTCACCTCGGAGACCTCGATCACCCCTCGGGACGTCGCGACCTCGACCCGCCGGCCCGCCCTCGTTGCCTCGATCTCGTAGGTGAGCACGCCCGAACCCGAGTCCACGACGATCTCCACCCGGTCGCCCTTCATGCGACCGAGCCTACTCCTCGGTCGGGACACCCACCTCGGTCGAACGTGCCTAGCGGACCTCGGCCGGTCGGCCGGTCGGCGCGGCCGCGCGGGCCGGAACCGCCGGGCCCTGCAGCGCGTGGCGGAACGTGGTCACGGCCCACAGGACCGCGATGTCCACCACCAGCGCGACGAACCATGCCTGGGTCCCCGTGATCAGGACGGCGGTCAACAGCACCAGGGCGATGACCCCGAGCGCGGTCGCCAGCGTGATGAATGGGCTCTTCCCGGCGCTCGTGGTGCT
This sequence comes from uncultured Actinomycetes bacterium, assembly GCA_963706005.1. GTDB lineage: Bacteria > Actinomycetota > UBA4738 > UBA4738 > HRBIN12 > DASSJM01. Next base: position 279,750 of record CAVPLL010000002.1, on the reverse strand, counting down.
CTGGGCCGAGCCACCCAGGGGACACATCACCATCCCGACGCCGAACACCACGAGTCCCGCCGAGCGGTAACTGCCCATCAGTGGCCAATCCCAGCCTCGCGTCGCCGCCATGCCGAGGGCAACGACCACCCCGAGCAGGAGCGTCGCGACCCCGTCCCTCCAGGTGAGTCTCATCGGTCATCCCTCCTCCGGTTCATGGCCGAACGCTTCGACTTCCTGTCTAGCCTCCCTGCGCGGCGATGCTCGGGGTCGTGCGCCCCCTGCCCGGTAGGCCGTCCGTCGGGACCGTCCCGCTCAGCGGGCGGAGGAGTCGATCCAGAGGGTCACGGGCCCGTCGTTCACGAGCTCGACCCGCATGTGCTCCCGGAAGGCCCCGCGGCGGACGGTCGCCCCACGGCCCTCGAGGGCCTTGGCGAACGCCTCGACCCGATCCTCCGCGATCTCGGGGGGCGCGGCCCCGTCCCACGACGGCCGGCGTCCGTTACGGACGTCGCCGTAGAGCGTGAACTGCGGGACGAGCAGGATCTCGCCTCCAACGTCGGACAGGGAGCGGTTCATCTTGCCGTCGTCGTCCTCGAACACCCGTAGGTGGAAGAGCCTCTCGGCCAGCCGGTCGTACTCGCCGAGGCCGTCGTCCCGGCCGACGCCCACGAGCAGGAGGAGCCCCGGTCCGATCTCGGACACGCGCTCGCCCCCGACCGTGACCGAGGCTCGCGAGACACGCTGGAGCAGGATCCTCAACGCGGCACGACGCGGAAGGCGTCGTAGACGTTCTCGACCTTCTTGACCGCGCCGAGGATCTCCGCCAGGTGGGTGATATCCGCGAGCTCGAAGGTGAACCGGAGCATCGTGGTCCGGTCGCGACCGACGGCCGAAGTGGCGGACAGGATGTTCACGTGATGGTCGGACAGCACCGTGGCCACGTCCGAGAGCAGGCGGGTGCGGTCGAGCGCCTCGACCTGGACCGCCACGACGAACGACGTCGGCTTGCCCGCCCGCCAGGAGACCTCGATCAGCCGTTCGGGCTGGGCCACGAGCGACTTGGCGTTCGGGCAGTCGGTCCGGTGAACCGAGACGCCCTGCCCGCGCGTCACGAACCCCAGGATCTCGTCACCCGGCACGGGCGTGCAGCATCGCGCCAGACGGACCCAGACGTCCTCGGACCCCGGCACCACGACCCCGGACGTGACGTCCGTCGAGCTGGGTTGCCCCAGGTGCACCGGGCGGGCGAGCGGGACCTCGGTGACGTCCTCCTCGGTCGAGCCCTGCACGCTCCGGGCCAGGCGGGCCACGATCGACTGCGGCGACACCTGCCCCTCCCCGACCGCGATGTACAGGGACTCGAGGCTCGGGAACTTCATCTCGTCCGCGAGCTGCTCGAGCGCGTCCTCCGTTGCGAGCCGCTTGAACGGCACGTTCTGCTTGCGCATCAGCCGCTGGAGCTGCTCGCGGCCGTCCTCCAGGGCGTCCTCGCGCCGCTCGCGGCTGAACCACTGCCGGATCTTGTTCCGCGCGCGAGGGGTCTTGACCCAGCGCAGCCAGTCCTGCGACGGGCCCTCGCCCTGCGCCTTGGAGGTGAGGATGTCGACCGTGTCGCCCGTCCGGAGCTCGTAGTCGAGCGGTACGAGCTTCCCGTTGACCTTGGCGCCGATCGTCCGGTGACCCACCTCGGTGTGGATCGCGTACGCGAAGTCGACCGGCGTCGCGCCCGCGGGCAGGTTCATCACGTCGCCCTTCGGTGTGAAGCAGAAGACCTGGCCGCCGTACAGGTCGATCTTCAGACCCTCCATGAACTCGCGGGGGTCGGCCATGTCCTTCAGCCACTCGAGCATCTGCCCGAGCCACGCGAGATCGGCGGCCTCCTTGGCCTTCTTCCCGTCCCGGCCTTCCTTGTAGCGCCAGTGGGCGGCGATCCCGAACTCGGCGGTGCGGTGCATCTCCTTGGTCCGGATCTGTACCTCGATGGGCCGGCCCTGCGGACCGACCACGGTCGTGTGCAGCGACTGGTACATGTTCGACTTGGGCATCGCCACGTAGTCCTTGAACCGCCCGGGGACCGGCTTCCAGAGCGAATGGATGGCGCCGAGGGCCGCGTAGACGTCGCGCACCGAATCGACGAGGACCCGGATGCCGGCGAGATCGTAGATCTCGTTGAACTCCTTGCCGACGATCACCATCTTCTCGTAGATCGAGTACAGATGCTTCGGGCGGCCGTCGACCTCCGCCTTCAGACCGGCCTCGCGGATCCGGTTGCGCGCAGCCTCGAGCACACCCTCGACGTACTGCTGCCGCTCGCCCCGTCGCTTCTCGACCAGGCTCGCGATCTCGTGGTACGGCCCGGGATGCAGCGTCTTGAACGAGAGATCCTCGAGCTCCCACTTGATTTGCTGCACGCCGAGCCGGTGCGCGAGCGGTGCGTAGATCTCGAGCGTCGCGGTCGCGATGCGCCGCTGCTTGTCCGGCGGGAGCGCCGACAGCGTACGCATGTTGTGGAGCCGGTCGGCGAGTTTGATCAGCAGGACCCGGATGTCGCCCGCCATCGCGACGATCATCTTGCGGACGTTCTCGGCCTGCTCCTGCTCCCGGCTACGGAACGAGATCGCGTCGAGCTTGGTGAGCCCGTCCACGATGCGCGAGACCTCGGGACCGAACCCCGCCTCCAGGTCCGCCACGGTGACGTCGGTGTCCTCGACCGTGTCGTGGAGCAGCGCAGCCTCGAGCGTCGTCGTGTCGAGACCGAGGTCGGCCAGGATCTGCGCGACCGCCAGCGGGTGTTCGATGAAGTCCTCGCCCGACAGGCGCTTCTGCCCCTCGTGGTGCTCCGCCGCGTACCGGTAGGCCCGCTCGATCTCCTTCAGGTCGGCCTTGGCGTTGTAGCCCTTGACGGTTCGGATGAGGGCCTCGATGCCGTCGCGGGCCCCGGGCTCGCCCGGGCGCAGGCGCGACAGGATCCGCCCACGTCGTTCGGTCCTGACCTCCTCGCCCGTGTCCACGCTCGACCCTCTCGTCTGCCCGGTCCAACCGGGACACTCAAGTCTACGCCGCACCTGCGCGCGGCCAGTGCGCTCGAGGTTCCGGAAGGACGCAACGGCGGACGCGACGGCCGGCGGTTCCGGGCCGCAGCGGACCTAGTAGCGGAGCAGCGTGTACAGGTCGTGGCCCTCGAGCTTGTCCCGGCCGTGCAGGAACTCGAGCTCGATGAGGCACGCGATGCCCACGACCTTGCCGCCGATCCGTTCGACGAGATCGGCGGTCGCACGCGCGGTGCCGCCGGTGGCGAGGACGTCATCGACGACCAGGACCCGCTCGCCCGGCGCGACGGCGTCGCGGTGGATCTCGAGCGTCGCGCTCCCGTACTCGAGCGCGTACTCAGCCGACTCCGTCTTCCACGGCAGCTTGTCCACCTTGCGAACGGGGACGAACCCCGCGCCGAAGTGGTACGCGACCGGCGAGGCCAGGATGAAGCCCCGCGCCTCGATCCCCACGACCTTGTCGACGTTGCCCCGACCGAAGTGCACGACGATGAGGTCGATCACGGTCGAGAAGGCGAGCTCGTCCGCGAGCAGGGGCGTGATGTCCTTGAACAGGATGCCCTCCTGCGGGAAGTCGGGGACGTCCCGGACGAGCGCCTTCAGCTGATCCAGATCCACGGGGTTCACCTCCGCCGTCGTTTGGCGGGCGGGCGCCGCCTGCTCTTCGGACGCGGGCGAGACGATGTCTGCCCGCTGCGACTCGGCTGCCGCGAGCCGCCGGCGGCCGCCACCGCGGCGGGGGCGGCCTCCGGCTCCTCCTCGGCGGCCTCCTGTTTCGGGGCCGGGACGGCGCGCAGCCGTCGCTCGCCCTGCCGGCTCTCCAGCCGGGCTCGGAGCTGCTGGTACCGGGGCTCGCGCTCCTTCAGGATGACCAGGATCGGCGTGGCGATGAAGATCGAGGAGTACGCGCCCGTCGCCACGCCGATCAGCATCGCGAACGCGAAGTCCTTCAAGGTGTCGCCGCCGAAGAGCAGGAGTGACAGGATCGGCAGGATGACCACGAGCGACGTGTTGACCGAGCGCATCAGCACCTGGTTCATCGAGTAGTTGGCGACACCCTCGTAGGTGTCCTTGCCGAGCAGGGCCGTCGACTCGGTGTTCTCCTTGACCTTGTCGAAGATCACGACCGTGTCGTACAGCGAGAACCCGAGGATCGTGAGGATCGCGATCACGGTCGGCGGCGAGACCTCGCGGCCGGTGAGCGCGTACACGCCGGCCGTGATCAGGACGTCGTGCACCATCGCGACCATCGCACCGACGGCCATCTTCCATTCGAACCGCAGGGTGATGTAGAGCGTGATCGCGAACAGCACGACCACGAGGCCGATCAGCGCCTGTCGCGAGATCTGCTCCCCCCACGTGGGACCGACCACCTGCGCGCTGATGTCGTTCGGGCCGATGCCGGCCTGCTTGGCGAGTGCCTCGAACAGCTGGGTGCGTTCGGCGGCGGTGAGGTCGGTGAGGGCCGAGGTCCGGATCGACACCTGGTCGCCGCCGACGATCTGCACCTCGGCGCCCTCGCGCCCGTACGGATCCTGCGCGAGGAGATCGCGGACCTGCTCGACCGTCACGTCCTTGGAGAGCCGGTACTCGATCAGCGTCCCACCCGTGAAGTCGATCGAGTAGTTGAGCCCCAGGAAGACCAGGGCGAGGATCGAGATGAGGATCGCCGACCCGGACAGGATGAACCACCGGCGGCGCCGCTGGATGATGTGGAACTCGGGGTGGCGGTACCCCCGGAAGGTGTCGAACGCGCGACGGAAGCTCACTCCGAGCCTCCCGCGATCGCCGGAACCGGTGCCGGGGCTGCGCCCGCCTCGCGATCGGCCGCGAGCCCGGCCTTCACGCCCATGATCGGCCAGTTCACGATCCGGTCGTTCCTCGTGAGCAGGGACACGGCCGGTCGCTTGAAGAAGTACACGACGAACAGGTCAAGGAGCGTGGCCACGCCCAGCGTGAGGGCGAAGCCGCGCACCGAGGAGATCGCCGTGACGTACAGGACCGCGGCCGCGATGGCCGTGACGAGGTCCGCGGCGACGATGGTTCGGAACGACCGTTTGAACGCGGGTGCGACCGCGGCGCGGGGCGAACGTCCGGCGTGGACCTCGTCCTTCAGGCGTTCGAAGAACACGATGTACGAGTCGGCGGTGACCCCCAGGGAGATGACCAGACCCGCCACACCGGCCAGCGTGAGGTTGTACCCGATGGTGCGCCCGGCGAGCGCGATCAGCCCGAGCGCGAGGACCGCCCAGATCATCATCCCGACCCACGCGACGATCGCGAGTATCCGGTAGTAGAAGAGGAGGTACGCCGCCAGCAGCACGAGTCCCGCGATCGCGGCGACCAGGCCCTGCTGGAGGGACTCGTCGCCCAGGGTCGGGCTCACGGTGAGCACCTGCTGCGTGGTCAGCTCGACCGGCAAGGCGCCCGCGTTCAGCTGCGTGGCGAGGTCCTTCGCGCGGGTTTCGGTGAAGCTGCCGGTGATCACGCCGGACCCGTTCGTGATCGGGCTCTGCACCGTCGGCGCGGAGATGACCTGGTCGTCGACGACGATCGCGAGCTGCCGCCCCTGCAGGCGCGTGGTCACGTCCGCGAACTTGCCCGACCCCTCCCCCGTCAGATCGAACCGGATCTCCCAGCCCTGCCCCACGCTCGTGGACGACCCCGCGTTGTAGACGGCCGTCGCCTTGTCGATCGCGTCGCCGGTGATCTCGACGGGACCGAGCTGGTATCGGGTGGCGTCGTCGCGGCCCTGGAAGACGACGTTCTTGTCCTTCAGGGCCTCGAACGAACACTTCTGCGTCGCGCGCTCGGCCTCGGTACCGCACGTGAGTGGCGTCGAGGCGTAGTTGGGATCCGTCGGCGTGAGCACCCCGAGCACCTCTCGCTGCTCCAGGCGCGCCGTCTCGCCGATGACCTGCAGCAGCCGCTCCTGACCGGTCTCCTGGAGCCTCGCCTCGGCGGAGTCGCGGTCCAGATAGCACCCGAGGTTCTTCCCGGCCGAGCTGACGACGCAGAACTGAGAGTCGTGCCGCTGGACGCTCATGCCGTCCAAGAGGTCGACGACGTCCTGCTCGGTGGGCGCGCACGCCGGACCGGCATCGCTCGCGAACGTCGTGCCATCGCTGCCTTGGACGCACTGGGTCTGCGACGTGGTCGTCCCGATGCTGGCCAAGGCGGCGTCAGCCTGGTCACGGGTCGAGAAGCACGGGTCGGAGGAGAGTCCGGTCCCGGTGAGACAGAACTGCTGCTGCTGCTTCGCCACCTTGATCGCGTCGATCGCGGCGTTGGCATCCTTCTCGGTCCCGAAGCACGGCGGCGTGTCTCCCCAGACGTCACCGGTAAGGCACACGGCGTTGACCACGGGTTGGACGCTCGCCCCGTCGAGCTGCGTCTGGGCGGCCGCCTGGTCGGCGAAGCATCCGTACGAGTTGCCGGTGGTATCCGTGATGCAGAACTGGGTCTTGGCACGCTCATCGATCGTGCCGCGCGCGAGCCCCGGGATCTGGACCTCGATCGTGTTCCCGGTCACGAACAGCAGCGGCTCGGCCGTCCCGAAGGCGTCGATGCGGTTACGGATGTTCTCGAGCGCCTGGTTCATGACGGTGTCCGGCGTCCCGTCCGGCGCCGACAGGATCACCGAGACGCCGCCCTCGAGATCGAGACCGAGGATCGGGCGCGTGCCGGTGATGAACAGCGCGACCGAGCCCAGCGCGAGGATGCCGACGAAGATCAGCGACACCCAGAACGTCCGTTGCCTCTTCTTCATCGATGCCCTTCCGCGTCGCTCATGCGAGCTCGGCGCCGTTGATCAGGAGTTTGAACCTGCAGTTCAGCACCTCGGCCGCGAGACGACACAGCTGCATACGGCCGAGGAAGATCTCGAAGTACTCCATGACCTGGCTGATCTGCGTGTCGATCGTCAGCTCGAGGCTCACGGTCTTCGCCGTCGAGTCTACCCGGAGGAAGGACTGTTCGGCGGCGAAGTTCACGCGGTCGTGGATGTCGAACTCGATCTGCCCCGACTTCCGGACCCGGCTCCGGTGCACATCCGACTTGTCGGCCAGGATGACCGCGGCCGAGACGGGCGACACCGCGTAGCCGTTGTCCTCCTCGTGGTTCGCGATCGCCGCGACGATCTGCGTCAGGTCGCCGCTCGGCACCCGGTCGCGGAGCGCCTGGTAGACGAGCACGCCGCCCGTCTGGCCGTGCGCGTAGCGGCTGATCATGTTCCCCACGTCGTGGAGGTAGCCGGCGACGCAGGCCAGGTTCGCGGTGTGCGTGTCGAACCCCGCTCGGGTGAGGACGTTGAACGCGATCCGGGCCGTGAGGTTCGCGTGGCGGAACCCGTGCTCGGTGTACCCGAGGCCCTCCATGACCCGGTCCGCCGCCGAGATGAACGAGGACAGCTCCTCGTCTCGCTGGACGAGCTCCAGGGTGATCCCTTCGGGCTGGCTGGCCGGTTCGGCCGGCTCCGACGGATCCTCGGCCGGTGCCGGTTCGACGCTCACGGCTCTCGGTCGATCCCCTCGTCGGCGGTCTCGTCGCCATCGTCGTCCTCGAGCGTGTCCTCGACGAAGCGCTGGGAGATGCCTTGGCGGAGCATCCGGACCCGCGTCCCCGGGGCGATCTCGACCATGACGGTGCCCTCGTCGTCGTCGATCTCGACGATCGTGCCGAAGATGCCGCCGCTCGTCATCACGTCGTCGCCCACCTCGAGCGAGGCGACCAGCGCTTGCTGGGCCCGCTGACGGTTGCGCTGGGGGCGGATGAGCAGGAAGTAGAAGCCCACGATCATGAGCACCGGAAGCGCGAGGCCGATGAGCGAGCTCCCGCCTTGGGCGTTGTTCTGGGCGAGGACTCCGAGCACCATGGGTCGAGCAGCCTCCTACGGGGTGACGAGGCAGCATACAGGCTACCGCTCGGTTCGCCGCCCGTAGGAAGCGGGTTCATGCACGGCGGCGCCCGCCGACCGGCTTAGCCGAGCGGCAGGGCGCCCTCGCGCGTGACACCCAGGTGACGGTAGGCACGCTCGGTGGCCACCCGGCCCCTGGGGGTCCGCTGGAGCAGCCCGAGCTGGAGCAGGTACGGCTCGACCACGTCCTCGACGGTGTCCGTCTCCTCGCCGACGGCGGCCGACAGCGTCGACAGCCCGACCGGTCCCCCGCCGAACTTGTCGACCACCGTCGAAAGGATCGCCAGGTCCAGCTTGTCGAGGCCCTGCTCGTCCACCTCGAACAGCTCGAGCCCGGCCCTCGCGACGTCCGAGGTCACGTCGCCGTCGTGGCGCACTTCGGCGAAGTCGCGGACCCGCCGCAGGAGACGGTTGGCCACCCGCGGCGTGCCCCTCGAGCGCTGGGCGATCTCGTGGGTGCCCTCCTCGTCGATCCGGACACCGAGGATGCGGGAAGACCGGTGCACGATCGCCCCGAGGTCATCGACCGAGTAGTAGTCCAGGCGCGGCGAGAACCCGAACCGCTCCCGGAGCGGCAGCGTGATCCGCCCAGGCCGCGTGGTGGCGCCGACCAGCGTGAACCTGGGGAGGTCGAGGCGGATGCTCCGGGCGCTCGGGCCCTTGCCGAGCACGACATCGAGCTTGAAGTCCTCGAGCGCCGGATACAGCACCTCCTCGACCGCCCGCGGCATCCGGTGGATCTCGTCCACGAACAGGACGTCGCCCTCCTCGAGGTTGGTCAGGATCGCGGCGAGGTCGCCCGGTCGGTCGAGCGCCGGCCCGGACGTCGGCTGGAACCCGACCCCGAGCTCGTTCGAGACGATGCCGGCCAGCGTGGTCTTGCCGAGCCCCGGCGGACCCGAGAACAAGAGATGGTCGACCGTCTCGCCGCGCGCCCGCGCTCCGTCGATCAGGAGCGCGAGCTGCTCCTTGATCCGGTCCTGCCCGACGAACTCGTCGATCCGGCGCGGGCGCAGCGCGACGTCGAACTCGCGCTCCTCCTCCGGCACCTCCGGGTCGACGATGCGCTCGTCCTGGGTCACGTCGGCCATCACCCTACCCCCGCCCCACGTGTTGCAGCGCTTCACGCAGCAGGTCCTCGACGGGTGTGTCGTCGTTCGGCGCGAGACCCGTCATCGCGTCGCTCGCCTCCTGCTGCGAAAGACCCAGTGCCAAGAGGGCCTCGCGGACGTCGGCGAGCGGCCCGTCGATGATCACGATGTCCTCGGAGCCGAGCTTGTCCTTCAGATCCAGGACGACGCGCTGGGCGACCTTCTTGCCGACGCCGGGGACGACCGTGAGCGCGGCGATGTCGCCCGAGGAGACGGCCCGACGGAACGCGTCGGGCGACAGCACCGACAGGAAGCTCAGCGCCACCTTGGGGCCGATGCCGTTCACGGTGACGAGCAGGTCGAACAGCTCGCGCTCGTCCGCGTTCCCGAACCCGAACAGGGTCATCGCGTCGTCGCGCACGACCATCCGCGTGTACACGCGCGCGGGACGGCCGACCGGCGGGAGCTTCGCGAGCGTCGAGGCGGGCACCAGGACGTCGTAGCCCACCCCGCCCACCGAGATGACCACGCGACCCCCCGAGCGTTCCGCGACGTCGCCCTCGAGGAACGAGATCACCGAGCGGCCACCTTGCGCAACCGCGCCTGGGTGAGATGGCAGAGGGCGATCGCGGCCGCGTCGACGGCGTCGGGCTGGTCGGGAAGATCTCGGAGCCCGTGGAAGCGTTCGAGCGCCATCCGGACCTGCGCCTTGTCCGCGTTCCCCTGCCCGGTGACCGCCATCTTGACCTCGAGCGAGCCGTACTCCTCGACCTCGAGGCCGGCCTCGGCCGCGGCGAGCAGGATCACGCCGGTCGCCCTCGCCACGATCATCGCGCTCACCTGATTCTTGTTCCAGGCGATCCGCTCGATCGCGACCGATCCGGGCCGGTGGGTCGAGATCGCCTCGGCGACGGCGTCGTGGAGCAGCCTGAGCCGCGTGGCGTCGGGCAGGTCGGATGCCGTCCGCACCGTGTCGGCGAACAGCAGCACGGGCTTGCGGTCGTGCCTGGCGACCGCGGCCAGGCCGAGCGCCGACACGCCGGGGTCGACACCCAGCACGCACGAATCGAACACCTGTTCAGTCTGTGGGATGCGCGGCGTGGGGTCAAACACCTCGGGGGTGAGGACACACGGAGCCTGAACGCCGCACCGCGATCGACCCTGAGGGATCGAGGGGCCACTCAGATCGGCCGAAGGACGCGGGCGGGGTTCCCGGCCGCGACCACGTTCGAGGGCAGATCCGCCGTCACGACCGATCCGGCGCCGACGACGGTGTTCTCGCCGATCGTGACGCCCGGGAGGACGATGACCCCGCCGCCCAGCCACGCGTTGTCTCCGATGACGATCGGTTCGGCCGCCTCCCATTTGTCCCGTCTGGGGTCGGGTTCGATGGGGTGTGTGGGTGTCAGGAGCTGCACGTCGGGACCGATCTGCACGTCGTCGCCGATCGTGATCGAAGCGACGTCGAGCGCGACGAGCCCGACGTTCACGAACGTCCGCGCGCCGATCCGGATCCCGTACCCGTAGTCGCATCGCAGGGGCGGCCTGATCTCGGAGTCCTGTCCGAGGTGCCCCAGGAGTTCGAGGAGCAGATCGTGCCGCTGCGCGCCGTCGTCGACGCCGGTCCGGTTGAAGCGGTCGAGGAGCCGCGAGGCGCGCGCCTGTTCCTCGACGAGAACCGGGTCGTCGGCGAGGTACAGCTCTCCGGCCAGCATGCGCTCACGCATCGTCCGTGCGTCATCGGAGTGCTCGGGCGTGGTCACGGAACGAGCCTACGACGTGGCCGGGCGGTGAAGGCGGCTGGGGACCCGACCGAGCTCAGCCGAGCTCGGCCATCACCGATTCGGGGATGTCGAAGTTCGCGTACACGTTCTGCACGTCGTCGAGCTCCTCGAGCGCCTCGAGCAGCGCGAGCACCTGCTTGGCCTGGCCGCCCTCGACGGGGATCGTGCTCTGGGGCAGCATGGTGAGCTCGGCCGAGAGCATCGCGATCCCGGCGGCCTCGATCGCGTCGCGGACCGCGGTGAACGAGGCCGGGTCGCTCGTGATCTCCCAGGTGCTCTCCGAGTCGCTCAGGTCCTCGGCACCGGCCTCGAGCGCGATCTCGAGCAACGCGTCCTCGTCGGGGGCCGCGCTCTTCTCCACCTGGATCGAGCCCTTGCGCCCGAACATCCACGCGGTGCTGCCGTTCTCCCCGAGGTTCCCGCCGCTGCGGGTGAACGCGTGCCGGATGTCCTGCGTGGTCCGGTTCCGGTTGTCCGTGAGCGTTTCCACGAACACGGCCACGCCGCCGGGGCCGTAGCCCTCGTACGTGACCTCCTCGTACCGGGCGCCGCCGTCCAGGTCGCCCGTCCCGCGCTTGATCGCCCGCTCGATGTTCTCGACCGGCACGGAGAAGCTCCTGGCCTTGTCGACCGCCGACGCGAGCGTCATGTTCGCCTTGACGTCCCCGCTCCCGCCTTCCCGAGCAGCCACCTCGACCGCGCGGAGCAGCTTGGCGAACTGGTTGCTGCGCCTGGCGTCGGCGGCGCCCTTCTTGCGCTTGATCGTCGCCCACTTCGAGTGGCCGGACACGTCACACCTTCCCCAGCACGTACCGGTGGAGACCGGTCTCGCCCACGAGCTCGGGGTGGAAGGATGCCACGACCAGGTTCCCCTGCTCCAGGACGACCGGACGCTGCTCGAGCTCCGCCAGCACCCGGACGCCCTCGCCGATCTGCTCGACGATCGGCGCGCGGATGAACACCCCTCGGACGGGGTGCTCCACGCCCTCGACGTCGAGATCCGCCTCGAACGAGTCGACCTGGCGCCCGTAGGCGTTCCTGCGCACCGTGATGTCGACGAGCAAGAGCAGCGGCTCGAGACCGTCGACGCGCTCCGCCATCACGATCATGCCCGCGCACGTCCCGAGGATCGGCATGCCGGCGTGGGCGCGCTCGACGATCGGCTCGACGAGCCCCGCGCTCCGCGCGAGCTTCGAGATCGTCGTGGACTCACCGCCGGGGATCGCGAGGACATCGACCTGTGCGAGGTCCTCGGGCGTCCGCACCTCGACGGGTGAGGCGCCGAGCTCGCCGAACACTCGAGCGTGCTCGCGGAAGTCTCCCTGCAGCGCGAGGACCCCGGCCTTCACCGGAGGCTCACCAGCCGCGGGTCTGGAGCAGACCCTCCTCGCCGAGCTCCTTGATGTCGAGCCCGGGCATCGGCTCGCCGAGGCCCCTGGAGACCTTCGCGAGCGCGTCGGGGTCATGGAAGTGCGTGGTGGCCTCGACGATCGCGCGCGCCCGCGGCGCCGGGTCTTCCGACTTGAAGATCCCCGAGCCGACGAAGACGCCGTCGACGCCGAGCTGCATCATGAGCGCCGCGTCGGCCGGCGTGGCCAGCCCGCCCGCGGCGAAGTTCACGACCGGGAGCTTGCCCGTCTCCGAGATCATCCGGACCAGGTCGACCGGGGCGCCGAGGTCCTTGGCGGCGGCCACGAGCTGTTCGGGACGCAGGCTCTGGAGCCACCCGATCTCGCGCAGGATCGTCCGCTGGTGGCGGACGGCCTCGACCACGTTGCCCGTACCGGCCTCGCCCTTCGTGCGGATCATCGCGGCGCCCTCGGCGATCCTCCGCAGCGCCTCACCGAGGTTCCGGGCACCACAGACGAACGGGACGGTGAACGCCCACTTGTCGATGTGGTGTTCCTCGTCGGCGGGCGTGAGGACCTCGGACTCGTCCACGTAGTCGACGCCGAGCGCCTGGAGGATCTGCGCCTCGACGAAGTGGCCGATCCGCGCCTTCGCCATCACGGGGACGGAGACCGCGTTCATGATCTCCTCCACCTTGGTGGCGTCGGCCATGCGAGCGACGCCGCCCTCGGCGCGGATGTCGGCGGGGACGCGCTCGAGCGCCATGACGGCGCACGCGCCCGCGTCCTCGGCGATCTTGGCCTGGTCGGCGTTGGTGACGTCCATGATGACGCCGCCCTTCAGCATCTCGGCCAGGCCGGACTTGACTCGGAAGGTGCCGGTCTCGCGCTCCACCCGGGGATGCCTCCTTCGAACGCGTCGTGGTCGCTCCGCACCCTGAGTGTACCGCCGGGCCTAGGCCCGAGCCCAAACGGAGGGAGGGTGCCGGTCTAGGCGCCGCGGCGGGCGAACGCCAGGTCGACCCAGCTCGGGAGGAGCTCGACCCACGTCCGGCCGGGCGCGAGCTCGATCTCGGTCCCGTCCTTGGTGACGAACGTCGTCACGTCGTGGAGCGACTCGCGCTCCCATCGCCCGCGGATCACCTCGCCGTCGCGGAGCACGTAGGCCTTGCCCGAACCGGTGAGGTCCACCTCCGGCGAGGGGTTGCCCGCGGAGTCGAGGAAGTCGCTGTCGGTGACCGTGACGACCTGGATCACGACGTTGGTGGCCGAGACCCGCTCGTTGCCCTCGAGCACGTGCGGGACGTCCCCGTGGGAGCGAAGCCACGCGCCCTTCCCGCCGTTCCAGTGCCAGTAGACGTCGGACACGCCCGAGTACGGGAGGTGGGCGGTCGAGATCTTCTTGGCGGGACCGTCCCACGTGTCCGAGTATGCGAACAGCGGGTCGGGAGCCCCGTCCTTCGATCTGCCCGCCCTCCAGAGTGCGTCGGTCGTCGTGTAGAGGTTGTGCGGCGCGGCGCGGGAGTCGTCCCGCGTGTACGCGTCCGCCGCGATGATGTAGTTCACATCCACGAGCCCGACCTTGGGGACCTCGCGCTGCACGACGTTGCGACCCCCCGCATACCCGAAGACTGCTGGCCCGAGCTGGCGGAGGTAGTCGGGGTCGGTCGTCCGCCCGCTGCGGACCGGGCCGACGCGGTCCGAGTCACCGCACTGGAAGACGGCGATGAACCGCGTGTACCCGCCCTCGACAGGCTCCTCGACCACGACGTCGGCCTCGTTCAGCGAGGCCTGGGGCCGAGCCTCCGGGGCGTTCTCGATCTTGATCGCGAGCGCCGGACGATCCGGCACGCGGCTGCCGGGAACGGGGGCCCCGGTCAGCGGACAGGTGGCATCGGGGGCGTCCGCCTCAGGACCCGCGAGGCCGACGCTCTGCAGCGTCTGGCGGACGAAGGCGGGCGCCTTCTGCGGGAACAGCGCGAAGTACCCGAGTGCGCCGACCGCGACGACGGCGACGGTGGACCCCGCGGCGATGAGCTTGCCGCGGCGCGAAAGGGAGGGACGGGTTCCGGACGAGCGGCTGCGATGGGTTCCAGACATCGGACTCCCGAAGGGGTTCGCGGGCAGTATGGGGGGATGCCGCCGGCTCCGGGGCGACCGGGCCGGTTCTCGGACGAGCGGGCCAGATGCTACCGGCCGAACGGGGGTGGCTCAACGACCCGAGCCCATCTCGGCGGGATCGTCACATCTCCTCCAGCCTGCGGATCCGCTCCTCGATCGGAGGGTGGGTGCTGAACAGCTTCTCGAGCGGGCCCATGCCCTCGCCCTGGATCCGGGAGGGCTGGTTGAGCCACAGGTGCGCCGTGGCGTTGTTCGCAGACCGCATCGGGATGCCCGACGCCGCGCCGATCTTGCGGAGCGCGCTCGCGAGCCCCGGGGGGTAGCGCGTGAGCAGGGCACCCTGCGCGTCTGCCAGGAACTCGCGTTGCCGGGAGACGGCGAGCCGGACGATCTGGCCGATGATCGGCGCGAGCACCAGCAACAACAGACCGATCGCGAAGATGATCGCCTCGATCCCGCCCCCGCTGCGATCGCCGCCCCGCCGGCCCCGGACGCCGCCCCACCACCACGATCGCATGAAGAACTCGCTGATCAGGACCACCGCTCCGACGAGCGTGGCGACGACCGTGCCGACGAGGATGTCGCGGTCGACCACGTGGGAAAGCTCGTGCCCGATCACGCCCTCGAGCTCGACACGATTCATCGTCGCGAGCAGACCCTCGGTGACCGCCACGGACGAATGCTCGGGGTTGCGGCCGGTCGCGAACGCGTTCGGCGCCTGCTCGGGGATCACGTAGACCCGCGGTTTGGGGATCCCGGCCGCGATCGACAGCCCGTCGACGATGTTGTGCAGGCGCGGCTGGTCCTGCGGGGTCACCTCGCGCGCGCGCGTGGACGCGAGGACGAGGCGGTCGCCCCCGAAGAACGACCCCAGCGACAGGACGAGCGCGAGCGCGACCGCGCCGATCAGCCCCGCGGGACCGCTCCCGTACCACAAGCCGAGCACGTACCCGACCGCACCCAGGAGCACGATCGCGCCGAAGATGAGCACGAACGTCTTGCGCTTGTTCGCCGCGATCTGCTCGTACACGGACTACCTGGGGAACTCGACCTCGGACGGCGCGCGGACCGGATCCTCGATGTCGAAGAACTCGCGGGGCTGGAACCCGAACATCCTCGCGACGACGTTCGACGGGAACGAGCCGATGAGCGTGTTCAGCAGCATCACCTGGTCGTTGTAGAACTGGCGCGCGAACGCGATCTTCGACTCGGTTCCGGTGAGCTCCTCCTGAAGGGCCAGGAAGTTCTGGTTGGCCTTCAGGTCCGGGTAGTTCTCGGCAACCGCGAAGAGCTGGCGGATCCCGCGCGTGATCTGGTTCTCTGCCTGCACCTGGTCCGGGACCGCGTTGGCGTCGATCGCCCGGGACCGGGCCTCGGTGACGTGCTCGAACAGCTCGCGCTCGTGCGTGGCGTAGCCCTGGACCGTGGTGACGAGGTTGGGGATCAGGTCGTACCGGCGCCGGAGCTGGACGTCGATCTGCGACCACCCGTTGTTCACGCGGGCGCGCAGCCTGACCAGGCGGTTGTAGATCCAGATGAGGCCGAGTACCACCAAGGCGACCGCGACGACGAGGATCCACAGCCAGGGCGACACGGCGGCATCCTAGCGCGTGCCGGCGAGGACCCGGTCGTAGACGGCCTCCAGCCGCGGGACGACGGCGTCCCACGAGAAGATCTCGGCCCGGGTTCGGCCGGCCGCCGCGAGGGCCGACGCCAGGTCGGGTTCGGACAGGACGCGGCGGAGCGCGTCCGCGAGGGCGGATGCGTCGTTCGGCGGGACCAGCAGGCCCTCCACCCCGTCCCGGACGACCTCGCGGTACCCGGCGATGTCGGACGCCACCACCGGCACGCCGGCGGCCATCGACTCGACGAGGACGATCCCGAAGCTCTCCTGCCCGATCGCGGGCGACGCGAACACGTCGGCGGCCGCATGGTAGCGCGGCAGCTCATCGTGAGGCACGGTCCCCAGACGCAGGATGCGGTTCCGGACGTCGCGCGGGACCGACCGCAGCACGGCACGATCCCGCCCGTCGCCCGCCACGAGCAGGTGCACGTCCGGAAGCTCGGGCGCGAGCAGCTCGAACGCCCGCACCATGACCTCGAACCCCTTCTGCGGGTCGAGGCGGTTCACCCACAGGATCTTCCGTCCCTGCGGCAATCCCTCGACGGGCCGTCCGGGATCCGCGAACCGCCGGACGTCGACGCCGTTCGGCACGATCTCGAGGGGCCCGTGCACGACGCGACGGAGGAACGAGGCCGCGGCGTCGGACACGGCGATCGCGGCGTCGATCCGACGGCTGACCTGACGAAGCGCCGGCCCGGCGAGCTCCATCAGGCGCGAGCGGTCCAGATGAGCGTGGAACGTCGCGACGACGGGGGCACTGGCGGCCAGGACGGCGAGCATCGAGGTGCTCGGCGTGAGCGGCTCGTGGACGTGGATCACGTCCGGGTCGAACGAGCGCATCGCGCTCCGGATGCGTCTCCACGACCCCGGGGAGAAGGAGATCGGCGCGACCGTCCCGCCGTAGGGCACGCGGACCGGCCGCCCGACGATCCGAACCCCCGTATCCGGAGACGGGCCGGATCCCGGCGCGAGGATCGTCGTCCGGTGCCCGCGGGTCCGGAGCTCGTCGGCCAGCTGGCGGACGTGGACCTGCACGCCGCCCGGCGACCCCCAGTCGTACGGACAGACGAGGAGGACCTTCACCGGGGTTGGGCGGACGCGGCCGGCACGGCGTCCGTCGAGCCGACCTCGTCCCAGGCGGGCTGGAACATGTGCCAATCGGTGGGCTTGGCCGCGATCGCTCGTTCGAAGCGCTCGGCCATGAGGCGCGAGAGCGCGGTCACGTCGTCGCGCATCACGCCGGTCCGCTCGATCTCGAGCGGCTCGCCGATCCGAACCTCCCACCCGTCGTCGCGCGTGAAGACGGGGCACACGAGGAGCGGCGCACCCGAGCTGAGCGACAGGAGCGCCGGTCCCGCCGGCACCCGGCGGGTGGCTCCGAACATCTCCACCTCGATCCCCCGTCCGGTGAGGTCACGGTCGGCGACGAGCGCGACCATCCAGTTCTCCGACAGGAGCTGCTTCAGCTGCTGGCCGACGTGCCCGTCCTTCGTGAGCCCGATGATCTTCATGCCGAGCTCCTCGCGATGGCGACGGAACAGGTCGTAGAGCCTCGGCGGCTTGAGCTCCTCCGCGACCGCCGCGATCCGGTAGCCGTTGGCCCCGAACCAGTGGCCGCCAGCGTCCCAGTTGCCCATGTGCGGGAGGGCGCAGATGCACCCACGGCCGGCCTCGAGCGCGCGGTCCACGTTCTCCGCCCCGATCATCACCGTGCGCTCGTTGAACTCCCGCACCGGCATCGACCGGATCCGGAAGGCGTCGAACCAGAACCGCGCGTACAGCTCGAACGCCTCCCGGGTCGCGAGCGAGACCCGCTCGTCGTCCGGGTCGGCCCCGAGGACCCGGGCCTGGTTGGCGGCGACGGTCGCACGGACCCCCTCGAGCCGGTGGTGCGCCACACGCCCGAGCGTCTCGAACACGCGCCGACCCGTTCGCTCGGGCAGGGACATCGCGAGCCACTCGGCGCTGCGGTACCCCCAGTAGCCGAGGGTCTCCTTCGGCGTCTCTCGCCGCCGTCGTGGTCGCGCCTCGGGGCCGCTCATGACCGATGAGGACGCGGGTTCACAGGCGCTCCTCCTTGACCACCTGGCTCGCCCGGACGGCCGACGCGAGGAGCATCAGCACCGCCACCGCCCACGGCGTCCACCGCCACCCGACGATGAGTCCCGCCGAGACCAAGCCGTAGCGGATCGCGGGCGTGATCACCCCCTCCTCGATCCCGTACCCGAGCGACCCCCCACGCGCTCGGATGTACGAGGCCAGGAACCCCGCCGCGAGCGCGGTCAAGGCGCCTGCGGCGAGCCGCGGGTCGGCCGTGCGCGAGATCCACGCGAGCGCCCCCAGCACGCACCCGTCGAACAGGCGGTCGCCGAACGACAGGACCACGCGGCCGAGGCGGTCGTTCGGGCGCAGGAGGACCCCGCCCGCGACGAGCGCCACCCCCGCAACGAGCGCCGCCCACCCGGCGGGCTCGGGGTCGCGGTCGAGCAGGAGCCAGGTTGCGGCGGCGATCGCGAGTCCCGCGACGACGCACAGGATCGGAACCACCGCGCGCTCGCCCACCTGCGCTCGAACGCTCACGTCCACCACCCGCGCGAGGGTATCACCGGTGCTCGGGACGCCCGAGGGCGATGGCGACGGCCGCGCTAGAATCCCGGTCCCGTTTCCCGTCCGTCGATCGGGGGCCACGTGAAGACGTACGAAGCGAACGACATCCGCAACGTCCTGCTGGTCGGGCATGGCGGGTCGGGGAAGACCACGCTGCTCGAGGCGATGCTCTTCACGTCCGGTGCCACCACGAGGATGGGGACGGTCGAGGACGGCAACACGGTGAGCGACTTCGAGCCCGAGGAGATCAAGAAGGGCATCAGCGTCTCGCTCGGGATGGCGCCCGTCGAATGGAACGGCGTGAAGATCAACGTCCTGGACGCGCCGGGCTATGCCGACTTCATCGGCGACGTGCGCACCGCGATCCGGGCGGTCGACGCGGTCGTGCTCGTCGTCTCGGCCGTGGACGGCGTCGAGGTGCAGACGGAATTGGCGTGGGAGCTCGCGATCGAGGCGGGTCTGCCCCGCGCGATCCTGATCAACAAGCTCGATCGCGAACGCGCATCGTTCGAGCGGACCCTCGAACAGCTCGTGCAGTCGTTCGGCACACAGGTGGCGCCGCTCGAGCTCCCGCTCGGCGAGGAGCACGACTTCGAGGGCGTCGCGGATCTGCTCGGGCGCAAGGCGTACCGCTACGGCGCCGGCCCCAACGCCGAGGAGGGCGAGTGGCCCGACGACATCTCCGGCAAGGCGGATCCGTTCCGCGAGAAGCTGATGGAGGCCGTCGCCGAGTCCGACGACGCGCTGATCGAGAAGTACCTCGAGGAGGGCGAGCTCTCCGAGGACGAGGTCGTGCACGGCGTGAAGCGGGGCTTCGCCGAGGCGCGGATCGCCCCGGTCCTGTGCGCCGCGGCGGCCCGCCCGCTCGGCGTGGACCGGGTGCTCCAGTTCATCGCGGACGAGTTCCCCTCCCCGGTCGACCGCGGTCCCGTCACGGTGATCGCCAAGGACGGCGGGGAGAAGGAGCGCGCCTGCGACCCCGCCCAGCCGCTCACCGCGTACGTGTTCAAGACGGTGTCCGATCCGTACGTCGGCCACATCACGATGTTCCGCGTGTTCTCCGGCAAGATGCGGCCGGACGCGTCCGTCTACAACGCGACGAAGGGCAGCGAGGAGCGGATCGGCCAGCTGTTCGCCCTGCGGGGCAAGGAGCACGACACGCTGTCGGAGGTCCCGGCGGGCGACATCGCGGCCGTCGCGAAGCTCTCGCACACGACCACCGGCGACACCTTCTCGACGAAGGACGACCCGGTGAAGCTGCCCGCGGCCGAGATGCCCGAACCCCTGCTCGCGTTCGCGATCACGCCCAAGACCAAGGGCGACGAGGACAAGCTCTCCACCGCCCTGTCACGGCTGCGGGAGGAGGACCCCACCCTGCGCGTCGAGCGCTCGGACGAGACCCACGAGACGGTGATGTACGGGATGGGCGAGGCGCACCTGGACGTGCAGATCGAGCGGATGAAGCGCAAGTTCGGCGTCGAGGTGACGACCGCCCCGGCCAAGATCGCCTATCGGGAGACGATCCGCGGACCGGGCAAGGGTGTCGGACGGCACGTCAAGCAGACGGGCGGCCACGGCCAGTACGCGATCTGCAACATCGAGATCGAGCCGCTCCCCCGGGGGGAGGGGTTCGAGTACGTCGACAAGATCTTCGGCGGCGCGATCCCGAATCAGTTCATCGGCTCGGTCGAGAAGGGCGTCGTCAAGACGATGCAGCAGGGCGTGATGAGCGGCAACCCGATGGTCGACATCCGGTGCACGCTCGTCGACGGCAAGTTCCACAGCGTGGACTCGTCCGACATGGCGTTCCAGCTCGCCGGCGCCCTCGCGTTGAAGGAGGCCTCGGCGGATGCCGGCGTCGTCCTGCTCGAACCGATCGTCGAGGTCGACGTCGTCGTCCCCGAGACCCACACGGGCGACATCATGGGTGACCTCAACGCCAAGCGGGCCAAGATCGCGGGTGTCGAGTCGGCCGGCGCCGGCAAGCAGCGGGTGAGGGCGCTCGTGCCGCAGGCCGAGGTCGCTCGCTACTCGATCGACCTGCGTTCGATGACCGGGGGTCGGGCGGCGTTCACGATGCGCTTCTCGCACTACGAGGAGGTCCCGTCGCACCTCGCCGAGAAGATCATCGCCGCTGCGCAGCAGGAGAAGGAAGAGGCGAAGAAGTAGCGCCGGTCACTTCACGACGATCGCGAACGCCAACAGCGCCCAACCCAGGAGCAGGCACACCCCACCGAACGGCGTCACCGCGCCCAACGGCCGGCGGCCCGTAAGCGCCAGCGCGTAGAGGCTGCCGGAGAACAGCACGATCCCGGCCACGAACAGCCAGCCTGCGGCAAGTACCGGCCACCCCGTCCCTCGCTCGGCGAGGTAGAAGGCCGGTCCGCTGGTCGGCCTCCACGCGTCCACCAGCACGACCGCGAACAGCGCGAGCGCGTGCCACATCTGGTACCGGACCCCGGTCTCGAACGTCACCAGTCGCTCGGGCGACAGCTTCGCGCGCAGCGCGTGCGAGCCGAACGCGCCCAGCGCAACGCCGATGAAGCCGAGCACGGCGCCGAGCACCAGGAACGTCTCCATGGGGTTCAGAGCACCTCGCCGAGGAACCCGAGGACGGCGCGGTTGAACTCGGCGGGTCTGCGAAGAGGGATAACATGATCGGTCTCGGGGATCCGAACCAGCCGGGCGCCGCGGATGCCCTCGGCGAGCTCGAGGCAGATGCGCTCGTGCCACGGCGGATCGTGATCGGCGGGAAGCACGAGCGTCGGTGCCTCGATCTCGCCGAGCCGCCCCGCGGCAGGCGGATCGATCCCGATCTCCGCGCTCTCATCCATCGTGAGCTCGTGCAGGTTATCGAAGGCGATCTGCCGGATCCGCGCTCCCGCGGGATCGTCCGTCCCGAGCGGCGCCCAGAGCCACCGCAACCGCAGGTCCTCGGCCTGCTCGAGCTTCCCCTCGGCCATGGCCTGCTCGACCTGGTGCTCGATGTCTTCGAACGCGGCCTCCCACCCGGCCTCCTCCTCCGGCGTTCCCTCGAACCCGGAGAGCGCGGGGCTGGCCAGGACGAGCGCCGAGACGCGCGGCGGGTCGGTGAGCGCGAAGTCCACCGCCACGCGCCCACCCATCGAGTTCCCGATCAACGCGGCGCGTTCGATGCCGAGCGCTTCCATCACCACGGCGAGGTCGTCGACGTGCGAGTAGGGCCTCCCGGGCTCTGGGCGGCTCGAGCGGCCGTAGCCGCGGAAGTCGACGCGGAGGACCCGGTACATCCGCGAGAACACCCCGAACTGCTCGTCCCACACCCGGGCGTCCCATAGCCCCGGGTGGAGGAACACGACGTCGGGGCCCTCCCCCGCCGACTCCCACGCGAGCGCACCCCCCTCGAACTCGACGGACCCGCTGTCCATCCGCGTCATCGCCCCCACCTCAGCCCGCGAACGCCAGGAAGTCCAGAGCCAGCCGGTCGAACCGTTCGGGCTTGGCAACGTTCACGAGCTGGTCGGCCTCGGCGATCACGCGCTTGCTGGCGCCGGGGACGCGTTCGGCCACGAGGTCCGCGATCTCGCCGACCTCGCCGATGTCCTCCTCGCCCACGATGAGGAGCGCCGCGGCGCGGAGCTGGTCGAGTCGGCCGATCGCGGGAGGCGGGGGCTCGCGCCACTCCGGGTCGATCCGCTGCGCGGGCGCGTTCTCGAGCGCGACCGTTCGGACGCCGGGGTCGGCCCGAGAGGTCAGCGGGGCCCAGACCGCGAGCTGGAGCTCGATCGCGCCTTCCGGATCGCCAGCCCGAACCGTCCGGGCGACCTGGTCGGCCAGCGCGTCGGAGCCCGGATCGCGCCAGCGGTAGCCGCTCACCCTCGGCGACGCGGCCACCACGGCATCGACGACGTCCGGTAGGTCGAGCGCCAGGTCGATCGCGAGGGCCGCCCCCTCGGCGCAGCCGACGAGGGCACAGCGCGCGATCCCGAGCACGCCCAGCAGGTCGCGGAGATCCCGCAGGTCGGAGAAGGGTCCAGTCGGCGGATCCGAACGCCCGAACCCCCGACGGTCGTACCGGATCACCTCGTGCTGCTCGGCGAAGTGCTCGAACTGCGGCTCCCACACGCGGGCATCCATCAACCCGGGATGGACGAACACGACCGGGAACCCCTCACCGGATCGCTCGTACCAGAGGCGTCCCTGCCCGAGCTCCGCGAATCCCTCGCTCATACGCCGTCGAAGCGCGGCCGGAGCCGGACGAAAGACTCCTCGAGGAGCTCGGGGAGCACCCGTGTCTGACCCACGACCGGCATGAAGTTGGTGTCGCCGTTCCAGCGGGGGACGACGTGCCAATGCAGGTGGTCGGGGATGCCCGCGCCGGCGACGCGACCGAGGTTCATGCCGAGGTTGAAGCCGTGCGGCTCCATCTCGGCCTCGAGCACACGGATCGAACGCGCGACGAGCCCGTCGACCTCGGCGAGCTCGCCCGGCTCGAGGGCGGCGAAGTCCCCCACGTGGCGGAACGGCGCGACCATCAGGTGCCCCGGGTTGTACGGGAAGGAGTTCAAGATCACGAAGGCGAGCTCGCCGCGAAGGAGGATCCTCGCGCGTTGGTCGTCGCCCTCGGCGGGCAGGTCGCAGAAGATGCAGCCGGCGTCGTCGCCCTGCTCCTTGGCGGCCTGGATGTACGCCATCCGCCACGGAGACCAGATCCGGTCCACGCCGCCCCCCGGCGTCCTCGCCTAGCCGCCGAACCGGGACTGGGACAGACGCTTCGAGGCAGCCTCGTCGACCAGCGCCGCCGCGAAGTCGTCGAACGGCACGCCCTTGGTCTCGACGCCCTCGCGGTCGCGGACGGTGAGTTCGCCCGACTCGATCTCCTTGTCACCGATGACCAGGACGTACGGCGCCTTGGCCAGCTGGGCGGCGCGGACCTTCTTGCCGACCGTCTCGCCGCTCTCGTCCACCTCGGGACGCAGGCCGAGGGCTCGCAGCAGGGACGCGAGCTCGCGCGCGTGGTCGAGGTGCCGGTCGGCGACCGGCACCAGGCGCACCTGTTCCGGCGAGAGCCAGAGCGGGAACGCCCCGCCGTAGTGCTCGATCAGCACGGCGCTGAAGCGCTCGAGCGTGCCGAGGATCGCCCGGTGGATCATCACCGGCCGGTGCCGCTGGTTGTCCTCGCCCACGTACTCCATCTCGAAGCGCTCCGGAAGGCCGAAGTCGCACTGCACCGTGGTGAGCTGCCACAGCCGCCCGATCGCGTCGCGGAAGTGGAAATCGACCTTCGGCCCATAGAAAGAACCCTCGCCCTCGGCGACGCGGTAGTCCAGGCCACTGCGTTCGAGGGCCGTTCTCAAGGCGCCGGTAGCACGCTCGGCCATCTCGGCTGTCACGATCGACTCCCCTGGCAACGTCGACAGCTCGACCACCGGGTCGGTGAAGCCGAACGTCGTGTGGATCTCCTGGGTGAGGGCGAACACGCGGAGGATCTCGTCGACCAGCTGGTCGGGCGTGCAGATGATGTGCGCGTCGTCCATCGTCATGCCCCGGATCCGCAGCAGCCCGTGGACCGTCCCCATCCGCTCGTGGCGATAGACGGTTCCGAGCTCGGACAGGCGCATCGGGAGGTCACGGTACGAGCGCGTCTGCGACCGGTAAACCATCACATGGAAGGGGCAGTTCATGGGTTTCACGTAGTAGTCGCCGGTGTCGGTTCGCATCGGCGGGTACATGTTGTCCGCGTACTTGTCGAGATGGCCGCTCGTCTCCCAGAGCACCGATCGTGCGATGTGCGGCGTCACCACGAGGTCGTAGCCGTGTTCGAGATGCATGTCCCGGACGTAGTCCTCGAGCTGCTTTCGGAAGATCCCACCTTTCGGGTGCCAGACCCAGAGGCCGGGGCCGAGCTCCTCCGGCGAGGAGAACAGGTCGAGCTCTCGACCGAGCTTGCGGTGGTCCCGCTTCTCGGCCTCCTCGAGCCGGTGCAGGTGCGCGTCGAGCTCGTCCTGCGTCGCCCACGCCGTTCCGTAGACGCGGGTGAGCATCGGCCGGGCCTCGTCGCCCCGCCAGTACGCGCCGGCGAGCTTCATCAGCTTGAACGCGGCCAGTCGCCCGGTCGAGGGCAAGTGGGGACCCAGACACAGGTCCGACCAGCCGTCGTTGCGGTAGACCGTCACCGTCTCGCCGGCCGGGACCTCCCCATCCTCGAGCGACTCGATGATCTCGCGCTTGTAGGGCTGGTCCGCGAAGCGCTCGAGCGCCTCCGCACGCGGGACCTCCTCGCGGACGAACGGCTGATCCGCCGCGACGATCTCGCGCATCCGATCCTCGATCTTCGGCAGGTCGGTCTCGGAGATCTGCCCGGACAGCTCCAGGTCGTAGTAGAAGCCGTCCTCGATCGTCGGGCCGATCGCGTAGCGGGTCCCGGGCCACAGGTCGCAGACCGCCTGCGCCATCACGTGCGCGGCCGAGTGCCGGAGCACGTGGAGACCGTCCGGTTCGGCCGGCAGGACCGGCTCGGCCTTCCCGGCGGTGGTGGGCACGAACGAGAGGTCGACCAGCTCACCGTCCACGCGCGCGGCGATCGCCTCCGGGGCCAGCACGGCGCCCACCGGTTCCCCCTCGGGGAGATCGGTCGTGCGTCCGTCGGCGAGCTCGATCGTCGGCATGGGACGGCCATGATATCCGCCGCCCCGAGCCCGGCCCGGGTCACTCGTACGCGATGGCCTCCAGCACGTTGAGCTTGGCCGCCCTGCGGGCCGGGAAGATCGCGAAGGACACTCCCAGAAGTGCAGCCAGGAGGACGTAGATCGCGAGCTGCCCGCCCGGGATACCGAGCTCGCTGAAGCCCTGGGGTTCGAGCGCCTGCTGGAACGCCCAGCCGAACGCGATCCCGATCACCACGCCGAACAGCGCGCCCATCACCGAGATGATCACGGCCTCCCACCGGACCATCGACCGGGTCTGCCGGCGGGTCAGACCCACGGCTCGCAGCAGGCCGAGCTCGCGGGTCCGCTCGTAGATCGACAGGTACAGGGTGTTCATCACGCCGAACAGGGCGATGATCACCGCGAAGAGCAGCAGCGCGGTGATCAGGTTCAGGACCTGGTTGAGGAACGTCGCGTACTTGTCCCGGAACGCGGCCTGGTCCTGCACCTCGATGTTCGGGTAGGGCGCGAGCGCCTCCTCCAGACCGGACTGCACGGTCGCGATGTCGGCACCCTGGTCGGCCTTGATCAGCACGAACACGTCCAGCTGGTTGGACACGTTCACGTCGAAGGTGTCGAGCGAGACGGCGTAGTCGCCGATCAGCCCGTTCTCCGAGTAGATCGCGACCACGGTGAGGTTCTCGGTGCCGGTGGCGGGGAACTCGACCGGGATCGTGTCGCCCAGCGTCCAGCCGTTGTCCTTCGCCGTGTCCTCGAAGACCGCGATCGAGTTCGGGTTCGCGAGGTCCTCGAGCCGGCCCTGAACCACACCCGCTTCGGAGACGACCGGGAAGGTCCCCGGGTCGATCCCGCTCACGAACGCCGTCCCGCCCTCGATCTTGGTCTCGCCCTGGCGGATCTGCGAGACGGTCTGCACGCCGGGCACCGCGCGCATGTCCTCGGCGGCCGACGTGCTGAAGCCGCTGAACGTGGGCGACGTGAGGATGAAGTCGGCCGTCAGCGTCCGCTCCAAGATCGCGGTGGTGGACGCCTTGGCGGATGCGCCGAACACGGCCACGAACACCACGAGGCCGAGGCCGATCATCAGCGCCGACGCCGTCGCGGCGGTCCGGCGAGGGTTGCGCATCGAGTTCTCGCGCCCGAGCTTGCCCGGCACGCCGGTGTGGCGGATCGGCAGGCCGATCCCCGCCGCGACCGGACGGGCGATCAGCGGAGTGAGCATCGCTACCCCGACGAAGACGAGCGCGACGCCGAGGCCGACGAGCTGCAGCCCGTTCGTCGGCGTGCCGAACAGCCCGTACAGCAGCGGGATGACCCCGAGCGCCAGGACGATGGCCCCGGAGATCAGCCGGAACCGGAGCGACCGGCCGGGCCGGTCCTGCGCCTCGCGCAGGGCCTCGATCGGCGCGATCCGCGCCGCGCGGCGTGCCGGCACGAGCGCGGCCACCACCGTGACGACGGTCCCGACGACGATCGACACGAAGAACGTCCGAGCGAGGATCACCGTTCCCGAGGACGGGATGTCGAACCCCGTCGCGTTCAGCGCCCCCTTGAGCGCGATCGCGATGCCGATCCCGGCCAGCACCCCGATCACGGAGGACACGACTCCGATCACGAACGCCTCGACCATGACGGACGTCATCACCTGCCGGCCGCTCGCCCCGAGCGCGCGGAACAGCGCCAGCTCGCGCGTCCGTTGCGCGACGATGATCGCGAAGGTGTTGAAGATGATGAAGGCGCCCACGAACAGCGCGACGAAGGCGAAGACCAGGAACGCGGTCCGCAGGAACCCGAGCCCGGTGCTGATCTGGTCCTGCGCCTCTGAGATCACGGTCGCCGCCGTGACGGCCTCGACCCCGTCCGGCAACACCTGGTCGATCCGCCGCTGCAGATCGACGCCCGAGACGCCCTCTTGCGCCACGACCGAGACGGAGTCGAGCTTGCCCTCCTTGCCCAGCACGCGTTGCGCGGTGGGCAGGTCGAACAGCGCCCAGGTCGCCCCGAAGAGGCTGTCGCTCTCGCCGTAGCCCGCGATCCCCACCACGTCGAACTCGCCCGGCTGGCCCTCGAACAGGATCTGCACCCGGTCGCCCACCTTGATGTCGTGCCCCTCGGCCGTCGCGGCGTCGATCACGACCTGGTCGGGACCAGACGGAGGCGAGCCGCCCGGCTTCAGGTCGAAGCCGTTCAGGTCGTTCCAGGCCGATGCGGCGGTGGGCGGCCCCAACGTCCCGATGACCTTGCCCGTCGTCGGATCGACGATCTGCGCGTACCCGAGGACGTCGCCGACGGCCCGCGCGACCCCGGGGATGGCGGCCACGTCGGCCAACACCGACTCGGGCATCGACGCGCGCTCCTCGAGGCTGCTGGATTGCGCCGTGAACGCGTTCGAGCTGCGCACCAACACGTCGATCGAGGACAGGCTGGTGTCGACCAGGTCGTTGAACGCGCTCGTCATCGTGTCGGTGAGCACGAAGGTGCCGGCCATGAACCCAACGCCCAACACGACCGACAGGCCGGTGAGGACCAGGCGGACCTTGCGAGCGAACAGGCTGCGGAGCGCGGCGCGGAACACGATCAGCCCTCGAGCGACTTCAGTCGGTCGAGCACCCGCTCGGTCGTGGGCTCGAGCATCTCGTCGACGACCTTGCCGTCACCCAGGAACACGATCCGGTCCGCGAAGCTGGCGGCGGCCGCGTCGTGCGTGACCATGACGATCGTCTGGCCATGGTCCTTCACGGCGCTTCGGAGGAAGCCGAGGATCTCGTGTCCCGCCTTCGAGTCGAGGTTGCCCGTCGGCTCGTCGGCGAAGACGATCTCGGGGCGGCTGACGAGCGCCCGCGCCCCCGCGACGCGCTGCTGCTGCCCGCCGGAGAGCTCGGCCGGCCGGTGGGAGAGGCGATCCCTGATCCCGACGGTATCCACCACCACGTCGAACCACGCGTCGTCGGGGTCCTCGCCCGCGATGTCGAGTGGGAGCGTGATGTTCTCGGCGGCCGTGAGCGTGGGCACGAGGTTGTACGCCTGGAACACGAAGCCGATGTTCCGCCGCCGCAGCAGCGTGAGGGCCTTCTCGGACAACGTGGTGAGATCGACGTCCCCGATGAAGATCTGCCCCGAGGTCGGCGTGTCGAGGCCGGCCATGCAGTGCAGCAGCGTCGACTTGCCCGAGCCGGACGGCCCCATGATCGCCGTGTAGCGTGCACGTTCGAAGTCGACCGACACGTCGTCGAGCGCTCGAACCTGGGCATGCCCTTCTCCGTAGACCTTGGTGAGCCCCACCGCGCGCGCCGCGACGCCCGTTCCGGTGTCGGCCGGCGCGATCTCGTTGGTCGAAGACATCTCGATCCCCCTCGGGATGGTCGTTCGGAGACGTTACCGAACCTGCGGCGACACCGATGTGAACGGGATGCGAACCGGGGCCGCGGCAGGTCTCGAACCTGCGACCTCCCGCGTGTGAGGCGAGCGCAGGAGAGGCCGCCCTGCCAGGGCGTTTGCACGAACCCGCGGGCCGAGCGGCCGGACGCTGGCCGCCGGGGTCGGCTAGTCCTCGAGCCTGACCCCCTCCTCGCGGTGACGCCCGTCGCCGGACCCATCACCGAGCCGGACAGCCTCGGGCGGGAACGGCCCCGCCGCATCACCGTCCGGCTCGGCCGAGGCGTCGGCGGCGGTCATGCCGCGGTGGTAAAGGGGTGAAACGAGCGCGAGCATGGGCGTCGCCATCAGCGTGGTGACGAGCGCCATCAGGACGCCCATCGTGAACAGGGTCGTGTCGATCACGCCCAGCTCGAGCCCGACCGTGAGGATGACGAGCTCCGTGAGCCCTCGGGTGTTCATGAGGATGCCGATCGCTGCGGCGTCCTGCCAGGTCTCCCCCATCGCGCGGGCGGCGACCATCGACCCACCCCACTTGCCGGCGATCGCCGTGGCGATCACCAGGAACGTCACGCCCCACAGGTAGGGGCTATCGAGGAGGTCCACCCGGGTCGCGAGGCCCACGACGACGAAGAACACCGGGAGCAGGAACGTGACCACGAGGGGCTCGAGCCGCCGGTGGATCTCGCGCTGGACGACGGGGGTGCGCGGCATCGAGGCACCCGCCATGAAGGCACCGAAGATCGCATGGATGCCGATCATCTCGGTGGTCCACGCGGCCGAGAGCGCGAGGCAGATCGTGAGCCACAGCGGCACGGATCCGAGCCGCCGAAGGGCGGGCTTCACGACCCGCAACATCGCGACGAGGAACGCGAGCGAGAGCGCGATCGTCTGCACGGCGTCGGCGAACCCCGCCGACTGGACCACCGCGACGACGACCGCGAGGACGCACCACGCCGTGACGTCGTCGACCGCCGCGCACGTGATCGTCAGGACGCCGATCCGGGTGTGGTAGAGACCGGTCTCCTGCAACACGCGGGCGAGGACGGGGAAGGCCGTGATCGCCATCGCCGCGCCGATGAACAACGTGAACCCCAGCCGGTCCGCGCCGTCGCCGAGGCGCGGATAGAGCCAGAGCGCGAGCGCCGCCCCGAGCAGCATCGGCGCGATGATCGAGGCGTGGCTGATCACCACGGCCCGGTGGCCGTGGCCCCGCAGCTTGCCCAGGTCGAGCTCGAGCCCGATCAGGAACATGAACAGGACCAGCCCGACCTGGGCGAGGACGCGAAGTGCCCCGACGATCTCCGCCGGGAACAGATAGGCGAACCCCTGCGGCCAGACGACGCCGAGGAGGCTCGCGCCGAGCAGGATCCCCGCAACGATCTCGCCGTGGACCCGGGGCTGGCCGATCTTCGAGATGGCCCATCCGGCGAGTCGAGATCCAGCGATCACCACGGTCAGCGCGAGCAGGATCCGCACGTTGATCTCGGCTGACGTCACTGCCGCACCTCCACGTACGTAGTGGGATTCGTGAATCTTGCTACGTACATAGAGGCTTGTCGAGGTGGGGTTTCCCCTACAGGGGGGACGAGGGGGCGCGCCCGCCGGATCGCGCCTGCGCTCCCCGCGCCCCTGGCGGGGGGCTCGCGTCCTTCGCCAGCAGGAGCAGGAGCTCGCGGACCCGCCGATGCTGGGTCTCCAGATGCCGGAGCGGCATCTCGCCGTTGATCTCGTAGTGGTTGCGGCGTCCGACGCGGGCCCGCGTCAGGTACTCCGTCTCGACCAGGTCGCTCACGATCTGCTGCACGGCCCGCTCCGTGATCCCGACCCGATCGGCGATGTCGGCCATCCGGACGCCCGGATCCTCCGCGATGCATAGGAGTACCAGGAGGTGATGGGTCACGAACGTCCAACCGCGCTCGGGGCTCACGTCGCTCGACACGATACGCGCCCCGTAATCGTCGAGCCTGTGTGGCTCCGGTCACCCTCCCCCCTCGCTCGACGTCTGAGCTCGCGGAACGGCTCGACGATGTTCGTGCGACACGTTGGCGGCACGTCGAGGCCGCCGACGTGATCGAGATCGAGGCGGGGAAGCGCTGACCAGGGATCAGGTGGTGGGCGCGGCAGGTTTTGAACCTGCGACCTCTCGCGTGTGAGGCGAGCGCTCTCCCGCTGAGCTACGCGCCCGGGGCCGGAAGCCTAGCACCCGCGCTCGCGGCCTCCGGGCATCCGCCGGACCGGGAAAGGAGACGGCGGCGCGTGCCCGCGTCGCGCCGCCGTCCATCGGCCGAGCCCGTAGCTCGGACGCTCAGGTGCAGCACTATGCACCGGCGACTCGCTCCGGCGCAAGCCCCAACATCGAGCAACCTCCGTAGGCCGCCCGGCCGGTCTCGAAGGGACTCCGCGCTTCGGCAGAGGGTGCCATGATGCGCCCGTGGACCCCACGACCGGCGACGCCCCGCGGCGCACCTACCTCGCCGAGGAGCGGACCCTGCTCGCCTGGTGGCGGTCGGGGCTCGCCGCGTTCGCGGTCTCCATCGGCGTCGGCCGCCTGCTGCCCGCCCTGCTCGACGACGACG
This sequence comes from uncultured Actinomycetes bacterium, assembly GCA_963706005.1. Classification (GTDB taxonomy): domain Bacteria; phylum Actinomycetota; class UBA4738; order UBA4738; family HRBIN12; genus DASSJM01. The sequence continues at coordinate 248,626 of CAVPLL010000002.1, read as the reverse complement.
GACGGACGCCCTTCGTCGTCCTCGGGGTGGCCTACGCGATCCTCGGGCTCCTGCTCGTGGTCTTCGGGTCGCTGCGGGAGCGCGAGCAGGTGAAGGCGCTCGCCGAGGGCCGCTTCGCGCCCCTGCCGCGCGCGGTCGTCACCGCGGTGACGGTCTACCTCACCGTGCTCGCCCTCGCGACGATCGCCCTGGTCCTGTCCGTCTGAGGCCTCAGGCGAACGGCCGCCCCGACGGCTCGGGCCTGGGCGCCATCGGACCCTCCTCGATCCCACCGGGGACGAACGCGTCGGCGTGGACCGTGAGGCCGTAGATGATGAGGATATCCACGGCGATGAGCAGGACCCCGCCCAGCGGGTGCGCCTCGATGGAGAAGAACGTGAGGATGGCCGAGGCGGAGGCGACGAAGATGCCGAGCATCCGGCCGGAGGTCGCGCGCCCCAGGAGCAGGTAGGCGGCCGAGAGCTGCAGGATGCCCAAGATCAGCGAGACCCAGCCCCAGACCTGGAGGTTCGAGTAGAGCAGGCTCGACTCGTGGAAGTACTCCTTCTTGAAGATCGCCCCGAGCCCCTCGATCCCGTGGAAGAAGCCGCCGATCGTGAACAGCACGGCCGCGAACGTCACGACCCCCGGTGCCTTCGGTTTCCTGGTCGACATCGTGCCCTCCCCTTCGCGGTCCACCTCCGCGGTTGTACCACGGACCACCAAGCAGACCGGGGACCGATGGCCTTCCTCGGTGGCGTCCGCGTTGACATGTGACTGATTAGTCACCTATCCTGCTCGTCATGACCGACGACGACCGGGTGTTCAAGGCGCTGGCCGACCCGACGCGGCGTTTCCTGCTGGACCGGCTCTTCGAGCGTGACGGCCGCACGCTCTCCGAGCTCGAGTCCGAGCTGGAGATGACGCGCTTCGGCGTCATGAAGCACCTCCGCGTCCTCGAAGACGCCGGCCTCGTGGTCACCCGCCGATCGGGCCGGGAGAAGCTGCACTTCCTGAACCCGGTGCCGATCCGCCTGATCCACGACCGGTGGATCGACAAGTATCGAGAGCGCCAGGTGTCGGCGCTCGCGGAGCTCAAGACCGAGCTGGAGGAGGAGATGGCATGACGACGGGAACGGAGACGGCCGTGACCACCCAGGTCTACCGGGTCTATATCAAGACCACGCCGCAGGCGATCTGGGACGCGATCACGAAGCCCGAGTGGAGCGAGCGCTACGGGTACGGCGGCCGGGTCGAGTACGACCTGCGTCCGGGCGGCGCGTATCGAGCGTTCGCGAGCGACGAGATGAAGAAGGCGGGAGCCGACATGGGCTTCCCGGTCCCGGACGTGGCGGTCGACGGCGAGGTGGTCGAGTCCGACCCGCCCCGCAGGCTCGTCCAGACCTGGCGCATGCTCATGGACGCGCAGCTGGAGGCGGAGGGGTTCACGCGCCTCACGTACGAGATCTCGGAGGTCCGGCCGGGTGTCAGCAAGCTCACCGTGATCCACGACCTCGAGGGTGCGCCGCAGCTCGCGCTGGTGGTCGGCGGCGAACGGGAGAGTGAGGGCGCCGGCGGTGGCTGGAGCGAGGTCCTCAGCGACCTGAAGACGCTGCTCGAGACCGGCGAAGGCCTCCGTGCCTGAGTCCGACACGGTGGAGGCCCTGCGCGCGCAGGGCCTCCACCCTTCGCGGGAGCTCGCTCGAGCGGCCGATGTCCTCGGACGGCAAGGGATGCCGCCGGAGGAGATCCACGTGGTGGTCTCGACCGACGATGCCACGCTCATCCGCCTGCACCTGCAGCTGCACCGAGAGCGACTCGACGAATGGCTCGCCGACCAGGCGCGCCGCCTCTCGGCGATCGAGAGGGTCGTGGCAGAGGCAGCGATCGAACGCCGGCGCTCCCGTGAGGGCGACGAAGCGACCGGGTGACCGCGGACTCATCCGCGTGGGCATCTCGAGTGGGAACGCGAGCGTATCCGGCGACGCAGGGGAGCGTCAGGAGGTCTCGAACGGCGCGGGCGCCAACCGTTCGATCTGGCTCGTGTCCAGCCCGTCGACCGAGCCGGCCTCGAAGAACGCACCGATCACGTCCGGGCAGCACTCGAGGTGCCCCACCGTGTGGCCGAGGCCCGGGATGGCGACGACGAGACTGTTCGGGAGCTGGACGGGAGCGTCTGCCACGTTGGACGGCGGGTCCTGAGGATCCGCGGCGCCGTTGAGGAACAGGACGGGGACGTTCGAACGGAGGGGCGCGGCGTCGCCGGGACCGAGCGCCGGCTCCGGCATCGCGCGACAGACGGCGGCGATGCCTCGCGCACGCTCGAGCTCGGACCCGAGCAGATAGGAGCCGGCTCCCAGCTCGGCGGTTCGGGCGGGGTCGAAGCGGGCCCAGCCCTCGGAGCAGACGATCGACCAGAACATCACCATCCGCTCGGTCGATCCGGCGAGGTCGGTGCCCGTCCCCAGCATGTGCTCCGCGACGGGCTCCAGATCGCCCGTCGCCGCCTGGTGGATCAACAACGGGACCCCTGCGCCGTCCCCGACGGCGAGGAGGTGATGGATCTCGTCCACGAGCGCATGGGCATCGGCGACGACCGGAGCGTCGCTCCCCGAGGCCGAGACATCGGTCTGCACCGGGTGTCGCGTCAGCCGCGCGATCGCCGTCGCTAGGTCACCGGCCGGGTCGGGGAACGCCGCATGGCAGGCTGCATCCGCCGCGCACCGGTCGAACACCGTGTCGAGGATCCGTTGGCTGTTCGCCGGGAGCAGCTCGAAGAGCGGTACGTCGAGCAGCGTCCCGCCGTCGAGGACGACCGCTCGGACGTGCCGCTCGTGCCGACGGACGTAGTACTGCGCGAGCGTGGCCCCGTAGGACGCACCGTAGAGGTCGATCCGGTCGTAGCCGAGCGCGGCCCGGACATCGTCGAGGTCGTCCGCCGCCGCAGCGCTCGCGTACAGACGCGGGTCGGTATCGAGCCGCTCGAGCCCGCGCTCCACCGACCGGGCGATCGCCGCTCGGGCCTCGCGAGCGGGCATGCCCGTCGTGTCGGGGAACTCGGGCAGGAGCAGAGGGTTCGAGTCGCCGGTCCCCCGCTGGTCCACCAGGACGATGTCGCGGTGATCGTGGACGCGGGGGAAGACATCGGCGGCGTTCCACCAGATCCGCGTGGCGGCGCCGCCGGGCCCGCCGGCGAGGAAGAAGACGGGGTCCGGCTCGGGTTCCGGGTCCGCGGCGGGGATCACCATCACGTCGAGCCCGATCCGGCGACCGGAGGGATCGCTGCGATCCTCCGGAACCTTGAGCCGGCCGCATCGGGCTAGCCCGTAGAGACCACATCGGTGCATGGTTTTGCCGTCGAGCACGAGGGTCCGTTGGGTCGGGGTGGTCAGCGAGGGCGCATCCGGCCCGATGCCGCCGCACGCGGACATCGCGACCAGCGCCGTTACCGCCAGGCAAGTCCGGATCGATCTCATCCGATCCTTCCTCCCCAGAACCAGCCTTCCAGGTCACACCCGTGACGGCGGTGCCGGCCGGGCCTGTCCGACCGGGCCGAACGACTGGCGGGAAGGCTCGGCGGTAGGTCGTTCCGCCGGGTCCTCGACCGAGCCCGATGGACGCAGGTACCCGGACCACCCCGTTACGACGCCGGCTGGAACAGGGTGAGCTGCAGACCGTCCCTCGCCCTGAAGCGCTGGTTCCGGTCTCCCCAAGGGGTCTCGACCGGCGAGGCCAGGGGCTCGGCGCCTCCGTCGGTCACGGCTCGGCCGGCGTCCTCGAGGTCGTCGACCTCGACGGCGACACGGATCCGGTCGTCGAGGGGCCGGCCGACCTCGATCTCGTCGACGACCCGACAATGCTCGGCGTCGGCCAGCTCGAGGGTGGCGAGCGGGACCTTCAGGATGACGCCGCGCCCGCCGTCCCCCTCGAGGTCCATCACGACCTCGAGCCCGAAGACATCCCGGTACAGCCGGACGGCCGCCTCGAGGTCATCGAACACGAGGACGAAGCGAAGCTCGCGGGCCGGGATCATCGGTCCCTCCTTTCACGTTGATGGCGCTTTCGAGTCGCCACGTGGCGCGAGGTCCCGGCCACCCTACCGAGCGAGCTCACCTACCCACTCGCGGAGCCGCGGGATGTGCTCCGCGTAGTGCTCTGGACCGGCCTTTCGGATCCAGCGATCGGCTTCGGGCGAGTCGATCGGGAGCGATCGCCAGGCGCGGAGCATCTGGTTCCGGGCCGCGATGCCTTGCGCTCGCACATCCTTGAACGCGACGTCGTGCATCGCGTCGAAGAACGTGGCGTTCATGGCATCGATGTCGATCTCCTCGGGACGGAAGGTGCCGAACCGCAGCTGCTCCAGGACGACGCCCGCCTCGGCGAGCCAGCTCCCGATGTGGGCGACGAGGTCCTTCGCCGACCACCCCTCGACGAAGTATCCGGGCTCCGCGACCTCGTCCTCCGGAAGCGAGTCGACGAGGCGATGGAGCTCCGCCCAGAGGCGTTCCTCCTCGGCCAGCAGCTCACGCTTCGCATCCGGCTGCGACACGGGAAGCAGTATGCCGCGGGCGGCCTCAGGATGCCGCATGAAGCGGGAAGACCTGGATACGGATGGGCGAGTAGTGCTCGTAGGTCTCCTCGAGCGAGAGGGCGGCATCGGTCGGCACGTCGAACCGCGCCGCCGCGGCCTCCGTGATCAGCGCGTAGGCCCCGTGGCCGACGAGCGGGGCCGCCCCGGTCTTCAGCAACCGGTGGGCCATCACGACCTCGGGCCCGACGAGCTCCCGCCCACCCGCGATCGACTGGATCACGAACGGCCCCGCGTGGAGGACGAACTTGAGGTCGAGGCGGTCGATCCGCGAACACGCGTCGCAGCGACAGGTCCAGACGCCGTGCGCCGTGTCGAGGCGGTGTCGGAAGTCGGCGTAGCAGTCGGCGAGGCAGCCGACCAACGCCGCCCCACGCGGCACCGGATCCGCGTCCGTCGCATAAGCGAATACCGCATCGCCCTCGAGCTTCGACAGCGTGAACGGCGGGACCAGCCGTCCGACGATCCCGTCGAGGAGGCTCGACATCATCGCGTAGGCGTCCGGGACGGCCCCGCCTGCGAAGGCGTCGTCCCGATGAGCGACCTCGACCGACCGCAGGAACGAGGTATACCCGCTGATGTCGGCGAGCAGCAGCGGTCCGCTCGAGGCGCTGGGTGCGGAGGAGCTCATCTCAGGGATCCCCGCACGGGCCGACAGCCGTGGACGGAGGTGGGTCGCCGTGCTTGCCGAAGGCGCCTCAAGGCTCCCACGCCACCTCGACCACGTGTCCATCCGGGTCCAGGCACTTGAACCCCACGTAGGTCTCGGCTGCCTCGTCCTCGACGAGTCCGACGCCGTCGGCGATCAGGCGGGCTCGAAGTCGATGGACCTCCCGGGGGGAATCGGTCTCGAAACCGAAATGCGGGAAGCCGGGGCTCCGCTCGGGCGCCTCGTCGACCCCGAGCGCGAGCGCGAACCCGTCCGCGTCGTGCACGATGACGACGCCGTCGGGATAGGTACGCGCCGACGCGGGACCGAACCCGAAGAAGCGGGCGTAGAACGCGATCGACCGCTCCTGATCCCGGACGGCGAGCGCCAGGTGGTTGAGTCGCATGCCGGGAGCGTATCGGAGCCGCCGCTCTGGGCGGCCAACGTCACCGGCAGATGCGAACGTCCACTCGTGTCCCACGGAGCGACGATCCTGCATGCCGACGCCGATTCCTTCTATGCGTCCGTCGAACAGCGGGACGATCCGTCCTTGCGAGGCCGCCCCGTCATCGTGGGCGCAGGAGTGGTGCTCGCGGCCAGCTACGAGGCCAAGGCGTTCGGCATCCGCACGCCGATGGGCGGAGCGCTGGCTCGCCGGCTGTGCCCGCAGGCCGTCGTCGTCCGCCCGCGGATGGAGGCCTACAGCGAGGCGAGCAAGGCGATGTTCGAGGTGTTCGACGACACGACGCCGTTCGTGGAGGGGCTGTCGATCGACGAGGCCTTCCTCGACGTCGGCGGGCTGCGGCTGATCTCGGGAACGCCCACCGAGATCGCCATCCGGCTGCGCCGGGAGGTCCTCGAGCGGGTCGGCCTGCCCGTCACCGTGGGGGTGGCGAGGACGAAGTTCCTCGCCAAGGTCGCGAGCGGCGTCGCCAAGCCCGACGGCTTGCTGGTGGTACCGACCGACGCCGAGCTGGAGTTCCTGCACCCGCTCCCGGTCGAACGCCTGTGGGGCGTCGGGCCGGTCACCGCGACCAAGCTCCGCGACCGGTCCATCACGATCGTGGAGCAGGTCGCACGGCTCGGCGAGCCGGCGCTGGTTCGGATGCTCGGCCGCGCAGCCGGGCGCCACATCCACGCCCTCGCCCACAACCGCGACCCCCGGCCCGTGCAGGTCGGGCGGCGTCGGCACTCGATCGGGACGCAGCGCGCCCTCGGCCGCAAGCGGAGATCACCCGAGGCACTCGATACCGACCTCCTCGCGTTGGTCGACCGGCTCGCGCGCCGGCTGCGGACGGCTCATCGCGTCTGCCGCACCGTCTCGCTCCGGCTGCGGTTCGACGACTTCTCCCGCGCGACCCGGTCACACACACTGCCGGAGGCGACCGCGCACACCCCGACGCTCCTCGCCGTCGCGAGGGGGCTGCTCGCCACGGCCCTGCCCACGATCCAACGTCAGGGCATCACGCTGATCGGGTTGACCTTCAGCAACCTCGGGGACGACCGAGCCATCCAGCTCGCGTTGCCGTTCGAACGCGGGGGAACGGGAGCCATCGACGAGACGCTGGACACCGTGCGCCACCGGTTCGGGGCGGCGGCCATCACCCGGGCCGTGCTCCTCGGCCGCGACCACGGACCCTCGATCCCCCTGCTTCCCAACTGAATCGGAGTCGATCAGACGAACCGACGCTCAAGGCATGAACCAGCGACACCGGAGTCCTGAGTGGTCGCCCGCGCGAGCCGACAGCGATGATCCGGCCGTTCACCCGGATCGCCGAACTCGATAGGCGGCTCGCAGGCCCACATACCCGCCCATGAGCTTGTCTCGATCGAGCACGGGATGACCGGGCGACACGATCTCGGCGGGGAGCAGTCGCGCCCTCAACGTGCCGCTGGAACCCACGGTGATCTCGGCCACCGCGGTAGTCCGTTGCTCGGGCGTCAAGCGAGGCCACACGAAGTTGCCCAGGGAGTAGTAGATCGGTCGGCCTCGGTAGATCTCCAAGCGCTGGAGCCGGTGCGCGTGCGCTCCGAGGATCACGTCGGCGCCCGCGTCGATGAGGCGATGCGCCTGCGCCACCTGGTACGCGCGTGGGCGCGCATCGAGCTCGACCCCCCAGTGGATCATCACCACGACGAGATCGGAGGACGCCGCTGCCTCTCGGACGGCACGGATCGCCATCGCGAAGTCGTGGCCGACGGCCGTCCCCGGCTCGTCCGGGCCGGCGACTGCCTCCGGTGGGTCCACCACCTGATCGACCCCGAGGATCGCGACCCTCCAGCCATCCGTCTCGAAGATCGCCGCACGCAGGGCCTCCTCCCGATCGGCGCCGGCGCCGACGGGCACGAGCCCGGCGCCACGGATCGCGCTCAGGGAGTCGACGAGTCCGGCCGCACCTTCGTCGAAGGCATGGTTGTTCGCCTGGCTCACGACGTCGATGCCAGCCTCGCGTGCCGACGGCAGGGCGGCGGGGTCGCAGCGGATCGTGAACGCCTTCGTGACGGGGTCGGTGACGTCCGTCGCCGGGCACTCCAGGTTCACGAGGGTGAGGTCGTCGTCCCGGAACAGTTCGCCGAGTCCGCTCCAGGCCCAGCCGTAGCCGTGGGTGCGGAACGCCCGGATCTGCGACGGGTCGAGGCTAACGTCCCCCGTTGCGTGGAACACGAGGGTGCCTCTGGGCTGCGAGCGCGTCGCCACGACTCCTCTCGGATCGCCTTCAACCGCACCGAGTCTCGGCGGCTCCATCGGGGTCCGCATGCATGCGGCGATGGCGAGCACGAGGCCCGCCATCGCCGCCGTCGTCGCACGAGGCCGCACCGTCCCCACCCTCACTCAACAACCAGCCACGGCGACGAGCTGGTTGACGCGCTCGACCGTGCCGCTGACGATCGTGATGTCGTAGTAGAAGGTGTCGGTGAACGGCGTCGTCGCATCGCGCAGCTCCGTCAGACCGATCCACAGGTTCGGGGCCTCGCAGACGCCGATCAGCTTGATGTGAGCGGCTCGGGCGACCGGGAGCGTGCGGAGGAGCGGGTTCTCGTTCCGGATGTAGACCGGGTCGTACCGCACCTCCTTCCAGACCACGCCGTCCTCGATCGCCGCCTGGTGCGCGTCGGCTCCGAAGAAGGTCTGCAGGACGTCCACGGTGATCGTGGCGTTCCGCCTGTCCACGGCTCGGATGTACGTCGGGTAGACGCCGTCGGCCAGCCGGTTCGGATCAGGCGCCGGCTGCGGTGAAGGCGTCGGTGTCGGCTCCACCGCCGGCGTCACTGACGCGTGCCACGGCCACGGGCGCCCGACGGCCGGATCGACCGTCGAGGCGGAGCTCGGCACGGACACGCTCGGATGCGCTGCCCGTTCGACCGGCCGGTCCCCGAAGGCAACGGCGATGCCGCTGGCGCCGAGACCGATTGCGAGCGCCGCGGTCGTCACCAGGATCGCTGCCCGGCGGATGTTGCGGGGTCTCATCTTGGGCCTCCTCTCGTCTGTCACGAGACCATCGTGGGGCCGGCGGCGTCGGGGAACCATCCCCGCCGAAGGGATGCTTCCGTTGCGGACGGCTAGGCTTTCGTCACCATGGGTGACATGTCCGACCGGCTCGAGATGTGGATCGACGGCGCTCGGGAACGCATCCCGCTGCAGGGCGACCGGATCACGATCGGACACGCACCGACGAACGATGTTCCCCTCCCCTTCGACCCAACGGTCTCGCGGGTGCACGCGGTGTTGGAGCGGGTCGCCTCGCGTTGGTGCGTTCGCGATCTGGGCTCTCGGAACGGGACATTCGTCAACGGGGAGCGCATCTTCGGCGAGCGACCGCTCCGAGACGGGGACGAGATCCGCGCCGGGAGCGTCCGGTTCGTCGCTCGCATGGAGGAGACGGACCTCGGCGGAGATCGGACGGTGGGCGCCGAGTCGGGGCCCCGCCTCACGCGAAGGGAGCACGAGGTGCTCATCGCGTTGTGTCGCCCGATGTTCTCGGGCGACGTCTTCCGGGAACCGGCGTCGGTCCGGCAGATCGCGAGCGAACTCGTGGTCACGGAGGCGGCCGTCAAGCAGCACCTGTCACGGCTGTACGACAAGTTCGAGATCCATGAGCGGGACGGTCGACGTGCTCGCCTGGCGAACGAGGCGATCCGGCGGGGCGCGGTGAACACGGCCGAGATCCTCGATCCCAAGTCGCCGAGCGGGTGACCCCCGCGCGTGGTCCGGTGCGAGACCCATCGAGGATGATGGACGGGTGGACATCCATCGCATCGTCGGGACCGACGTCGCCGGCTACGAGATCGAGTCGGTGCTGGGGCAAGGTGCGATGGGCGTCGTGTATGTGGCTCACCAGCGCTCGCCCGAGCGCAGGGTAGCCCTCAAGCTGATCACCCCTGCCTTCGCAACCGACGAAGGCTTCCGGCGACGGTTCCTCCGTGAAGCGACGGCCGCCGCCGCGATCGAGCACCCGAACATCCTCCCGATCTACGCCGCCGGGGAGTCGAACGGGCTCTTGTTCATGGCGATGCGACTGGTCGAGGGCCGAGAGCTGCGCGACATCCTGCGGGATGCGGCTGGGCTCTCGCCCGATCGCGTGGTGAGCATCGTGCGTCAGATCGGTTCGGCGCTGGACGCGGCCCACGCTCGAGGCCTGGTCCACCGGGACGTGAAGCCGGGGAACGTCCTCGTCACGCGGCAGGAAGCCGAGGAACCCGACCTCTGCTACCTGACGGATTTCGGCGTGAGCACCTGGACTTCCTCCTCAGCGGCGACGATCACGGGAACCGGTCAGCTGGTCGGCACGGTGAACTACGTCGCACCCGAACAGATCGAGGGGGCACGAGTCGATGGACGGACGGACCTGTACTCCCTGGGCTGCGTCCTGTACGAGTGCCTCACGGGTCTGCCGCCGTTCGCCGGTCGGCCACCGGCCGCGGTCCTGTACGCGCATCTCCACGAGGAGGCGCCAGGTCCCACGTCCGTGCGGCCGGACCTACCTCCACCGGTGGATGCCGTGGTCGCTCGCGCGCTCCGGAAGGCGCCCGAGGAACGCTACCCGTCCGCCCGCGACCTGACGCACGATCTCCGCGCGGCCCTCGGCGGCTCGACCCCATCGTCGGCGACCGTCGCGATCGCTCCTCCCTCGGCGTCCTCAACCGTGCCCCGGGCTCGGTGGAGGACGGGCTGGGTGATCGCGACCGTCATGGTGGCTGCGCTCCTCTTCGCGGGAGCGGCGATCGCGGTGTTGGCACTCACCGGCCGCGGACCGGCGACAAGCGAGGGACCCACGCGAACACCGGACCTCATCCGCGAGGGTGTGCAGGTGACGGCGAGCCAGACCGCGCCGGCATCGACCGACGCCGCAGGCAACGTTGTCACGTACCTTCCTGCCAACGTGATCGATGGCGACGTCCAGACAGCATGGCGCACCCCGGGCGACGGCCATCGCGAATCGGTCACACTCATCTTCGACAACCCTGTCGACGTCGTGCGGATCGGCCTGATCCCGGGGTACGCGAAGACCGATCCTCAGACCGGGGCGAACCGCTTCTTCCAGAACCGGATCATCACCGAGGTCCGCTACCTCATCCCGGGGCTTCCGCCCATCGAACAGACCCTCCGTCCCGTGCCGGTCCCCCAGTTCGTCGATGTCGACGCGACGACCTCCCGCATCGACGTGGTCGTCGTGGCGACGACGGAGCCCGGGGGCCTCGACTACACGGCGATCTCGGAAATCTACGTGTACGGCTATCCGCAGTAGCGCGAGGCAGGCCCGGACGTCTCGAGGCTAGGAGGACTCGCAGCTCGTGACCGTCTCTCGTTCAGGCACGTATCGAGCCCACTCCCGCCATCCACGGTGTCGGTTCCCGCGTCGCGGTCCAGGGTGTCTGAACCGCCGCCGCCCTCGAGGTCGTCGTCGCCCTCCCGGCCCGAGATCGCATCGTCGCCGGCGAACCCATCGATGTGACCCGGAGAGCGTGAAACCAGAGCGTGCGCGTGTGGCCGGTTCATACGCGCGCCCCTAGGCGCCGTTCGTAGCGCCATCAGCGGTCACGAGGGATCCGCCCCTGATCCTCATCGGCGTCGAGATCCTGCTCCTCACCGGCATCACCTGGATCACACGCCGCATCATCAAGCGAGCCAGGGGCCGCGACCGGCATCCCGAGGCCGAGGCCCCTGGCCCACCGAAGGACCGAGCTTCTCGGCATCTCCGATGGTCAGCTCACGAGGATGTGGCGGCTACCGGACCCAGAGTTGATTCGGCAGTCCGCCCCACTGAAGGTTCCATTGGTAGTTGCCAACGCGTTCGGAGACGAACTCCACGGCGATCTCGTTCGTGAGCCACAGGAACGGGGCCTGGTCGACGGCCGCGCGATCGATCGCCGCCCAGAGTGCGCCAGCCGCCGCCGGGTCGTCGGCCTGAACCTGGGTCGCGTGGCGGATCATCGCATCGATCTCGGGGTCGCAGAAGTTGGCCGAGGGGATCCAGGTGGCGTCGCACGCGAACCTCGGAGTGATGAAGTTCGACGCGGCCGGGTAGTCGGCGGCCCAAGCATCGAACGCCATCTGGAACTCGTTGGGGCCACGGAAGCCGTAGAGTTTGTAGCCCGAGATGAACTTCGAGCTCCCGCGGTATCCGAGTTCATCGAGCACCTCAATGAAGTACTGCCCCAGCAGATTCCCCTGTTGTTCAGTTAACCGGGGCGGGGAGGACTCGAAGGTGACCGCCATCCCTCGCGTGCCCGAGCGGCGGACGAGCTTCTTTGCCTTCGCGAGGTCCGGGGCGGTCCATGACCCTCCTCCTTCCGGGCCTGGGTTCGACGTGTATGGGCAGTACGGCTCGTATCCGGGGAAGTTCGGCGGGATCTGCTGACACGTGGGGACCGCGGTTGCCTCACCGCCGAGGATCTGCACGACACGTTTCCGGTCTACAGCGAGGTTGAGCGCCCGTCGCACGTCGACGTTGTCGAAGGGGGGCGCTTCGGTGTTAAGCACGACGAACGACGTCTGGGCGTTCGGAGAGGTTTGGACCTGCGCCGCGAACCGAACGAAGAGCTCGTCGAGCCCGCCCGAAGCAGACGCATCGAACGCGACATCGGCGTCCCCTGCGGCCACAGCGTCGACCTGCGCCTGCGGCTCGACCCCGAACGACCACTCGATCCGATCAACGTACCCGTCGGGCTGACCGGCCGGCGACCAGACACGGAACCGAGGGTTACGAACCAGGGCGAGGCCTTCCTCGGTCACTGGCGACTCGAGCATGTACGGGCCTGTGCCCGGGACGCCCGCCCCCACCTGCTCCTCGTCCGGGACGGAGGGCGGGACCGGGTAGGCGAACGGCATCGTGAGCTTGGACAGGAACTCAGGGTCGGGTTCGACGAGATGAAACACGATCCTCCCGGTCGCGTCATCGGCCACGATGCCTTGAGACAGGTCGCACGTTCTCGGCTCGCTCTCGCACGCCTTCCCCCCGAGCAGCCCGCCGTAGATACCCAGAGGTGATCGCCTGCGAGGTGGAACATCCGTTCGATTGCCCGGCGGAAGTCGGCCGGCGCGACGACCTCACCGTTCGAGTACATGATCCCCGGGCGCAAGTCGAACGTGTACGTCAGACCCCCGTCGGTCGGCGCCGGGATGGCTGCGGCCAGGTCGGGCACGAGCGTGGCGTTGGTTCCACCCACCGGCTCGAACGCGACGAGGCCATCGCCGATCAGATGCAACAGGCGGTACGAGAGGTAGTCATAGGCGACCGAAGGGTCCAGCGTCGGTGGGCCATATTGACCGAGCATCCGGAGCGTCCCTCCCCGATGCGACGTCGCCGTCCCGCCGGCGGAGACCTACAGGTCGCCGTTCACGCTGGCGAGCCCCAGCGGAACGCTCCCGATCCCCAGCGAGCTGGCCGACGTCTGACCGGGGCGATGCTCGAGAGCGTCCCGTCCGCTTCGTTCGCCACCCACACGGTCCCCTCGCATGACCGCGATCCCCGACGGGTCGTCTCCGACCTCGATCGTCGCTCACGACCGAGTTCGTGTCGGGGTCGATCCTTGAGACCGTGTCGTCGAGGGTGTTCGCGACCCACACGGCGTCCTCGCTCACCGCGAGCGACCCCGGCGCGTTCCCGACGCCGATCGGGACGCGTCACCGCGTTCGTCTCCGGGTCGACCCGCACCACCGTGTTCGATCCGGCCAGCGCCACCCACACGCTGCCGAACCCGACCGCGATCCCGCGCGGGTCGAGCCCGACCGAGATCTCCTTCTCGACCTCGCCGGTCGCGGGGTCGATACGCAGATCGTCCCGTCGAACCGGTTCGTTACCCACACGCTCCCCTCGCCCACCGCGATGCCCGCCGGGCCGTTCCCCACCGGGATCGTCTCGACGACCTCGTTCGTCTCCGGGCTGATCCGGGAGACCGATGGCCCGCCGCTCTCCACGACCCACACCGCGTCGAACCCGACGGCGATCCCGGTCGGGTTCTCTCCGACCGGGATCGAGTCGCGAACCTGCTTGCCCGCCGTCGATCCGGGTCGACGGTCCCGGCGTCGGGGTTGGTCACCCACACGGCGTCCGCCGAAGCGGCGACCGCCCCCGGGCGGTCGTCGAGCTCACCGTCGCCGTGACCTCGCCGGTCGCCGGGTCGAGGACGCCGATCGAGTTCGGCGCGATCTCGGAGTTCACCTCCGCGCTCGCGGCCACGATCGGGCACCGCGACCAACGCCGCGACCAGGGCGAACGCGACCACCGCCGCGACCACGTTCCGCCGCCTGCGGGGGCGGCGCGGGAGCGGACCTGACGAACGGAGCGATCGCCTCGGCCGCGTCCCGGTCCTCCGATCGCACCGCGACCACGTGCACCGGCTGGTCGAGCCCCTTCAGTTCGACCTGGCCACGCTCGGTGAACCGGACGCCGTCGACCCGTCGGGCGAGGTGGACGATCTCCCGGCTCGCGAGGACCTCGCCCGCACGCGCGAGCGAGCAGAGCCGTGCGGCGACGTTCAGCGCGCCGCCCCGGTACCCGCCCTCCACGGGGACCGCCTCCCCGGCGTCGAGCCCGATCCCGACGGTGAGCGGGAGCGATGGATCGGCGATCGTCTCCTCGACGAACCGCCGCTGCAGGGCGACCGCGGCGCGGATCGCCGAGCGCGGCGAGCCGAACACGGCCAGGGCCTCGTCACCTCGGAGCTCGAGCACGTCGCCCCGGTGGTCCTCGACCACGGCACGGGCCACCTGGGCGAAGCGCCCCGCGAGGCGCGCGGCGTCCTCGTCCCCGCGCTCCTGGGTGAAGGACGTGTAGCCGCGGACGTCGGCGATCAGGAACGCGTGGACGTCTGCGTCTCGGCTGGTGTCCGTCTGGGAGGAACGAGGAACGTCCGACGGCTCGCCCACCGACGGCGTCTCGCCATGCGGTGGCGCATCCACTGTGCCGAGTATGGACCCTCTCCCGTCCTGCGCCACCCCTTCGGGCATGAGCGGTCGACCGAGAGATGGTCGAGGAGCTGAACCTTTCGGCAAGCCCTACGTGGCTACGTCAAGAAGTACGCCAACTCACATCGGGTGACCTTGTCCGAACCCACGAAGCAGTGCGAGGTTGCCGTTCCACCTGCACCCGCGTACTGGATGATCCCGCCCGTCACCGACCCGAGGCCATCGGCCGCGTCGTAGGAGGGTGTTTCGACCGAGATCTGCCCCAGATCGACGATCAGCGTGTAGTTGCATTCCGACAACCCCTGCTGTGGGCTGATCCGAACGCAGTACCCCTGGGTGTGCCCGACAAGGGTCGTGTCTTGCTCGTCGTACACGGGGTTGCGGAACGTCAGCATGTCTCCGGGGCTATCGCCCTTCTTCCCGATGTCGACGTGCTTGACGTTGGTCACGTGCTCGACCACCGTGAGCGACGTCTGTGTCTGTGCGTCGGCCGGCGACGTGGCGAGCCACCCCATGGTCGTCGCACCGGCTGCCAGCGTCGCCGAGGCGGCGATCGCGAGGAGCGAGAGCTTCTTGAACAAGGCGATCCTCCCTCCATCCATGACGGGACGAGCACGGTCGATCGCCCGGTGCGGGCGCTCGCGGTGGATCGCCCTCATCGCGGGTGTCGGTATCCGCCATAGTCCTTCCACGGCCGGAACACAAACCTACTCGGTGGCGCCCCGCGCCTATCCTCGTTCCGCGGTATGGCAGGTACGCGTGCCGGACGATGCGCCGGGCCCAACCCGTGCCTAACATCGTCGTGCGGTCTGGGACACCGGATCCGAGGCTTTGCGGAACCGCCCGGGCCCCACCCTCGCACCCGGGCATGGTCATCCGGTGTCCCCGACCGTACTCAGCTTCGAGATCGCTCCCCGTCGCTCGTTCGTCTCAGAACCTGTGTTCGAGTGGACACTAGGCGGGAGTCACAAGGTTACGGCTGAGAACCGTCTGGTTCCGTGGGCTCCTTGACCGGGTGTTGACCACCGACCGCGGCCCGGCGGCTGCCGGACCCAGAGCTGATCGAACAGCACGCCCCATCAAGGGCTCACCGGGTACTTCCCGACGCGATCGGAAACGAACCCGACACTGCTCATACTCACTAGTCAGAGATAGAGGGCCTGGTCCACGATCCTGCGATCGGTGACGAGATGGCCGGTAGTGCGCGTCGCCGCCTACGCGAGCAGAGTGCACACGTCTTCAACCGCCCCCGTGTGCGAAACGAGCGTTGCCCCTACGTCCTCGAAGCGCCAGACCCAGCGCCCTGTCGTCAACCACACCAGTCCGTCCGACTGCCCCGCGAGGTCGCCCGGAAAGAAGAAGAACAGCCAGTTCCCCGTGGCGGTCAGGGTGGATCCCTCCTCGTCGAACGTGAAGGTGCCCGGACCGGAGATGTTCCGCGTGATGCTGCGGACCGGCAGTCCTTGGTCATCGAGGCGCGTGATCTGCTCGACGATCCGACCGGTCCCAGACTCCCTCACGAGATTGCCAGCCTTATCGAAGAAGTCCGTGATGACCAACTCGTTGACCACATCGTGCAACAGGACGGGGAAGTCGCAGACTCCCTCGACCGTGACATCAGGGGCGAGTCCCGGCTTGAACCGATCTGGCTTGAGCGCCTGGACTGGGGCGGCTAGCAGCGTGAGGATGATGCCGGCCAGCGCGAGGGAACCGAACAGACGCCTCATCTGTTCCTCCGATCCAGCGGTGTCGCGAAAGCGTGCGTTGCCTGCCGACACGGGGTCATCATCCATCTGCGCCACACTTCGCTATGCCTCGAGCCCAGAGCAGTACGGCACGTCGAATGGCCTCCGAACGCGATGCGGTGCCCGAAGGATCCCAGCCAACGATTCGGTCGCCCAAGCGGCTCTGACCTGGGGTCTGTGGTGGGCGCTAGAGGATTTGAACCTCTGGCCTCTTCCGCGTCAAGGAAGCGCTCTACCCCTGAGCTAAGCGCCCGAAGTTCGGCATGGTACCGCCGAGCCGAGGCGGGGACCGGAATTGAACCGGTGTAGAGGGTTTTGCAGACCCTTGCCTAACCACTCGGCCACCCCGCCGGAGCACCCGAGTTGCAGGTGCGAAGGCAAGTCTACCCGGCATGAACGAGGGGTCAGACTGGCAGAGTCGATCCGTTTCCTGCGTTGAGCCTGCTGCGTCGGCACGGTCTTCAAAGAGGCGATCCGCGACTGCTCCTATGGGTGAGAGGTGCCGAGCCTCTACCCGGGGCACTCCGGGCAGAGAGACCCGAGCTCATGTGCGGCCGGCGCGTCAAGTCGCGCCATCACCCCGGACGGGTATTCCGGTTGGTTTGGTCGTCGTCGACTGTGGACGGCTCGATGGGGCCCACGGGCTGAGGGCGTGCGAACCTGGAGCCGGTGGAACTCGTGCTTCCCAGCAACCCACTTTCGAACGTATTCAGCACGCACCCGATGGGCCGAACACCTATCCGATCGAGTTGCTGGCGAACGTACATCACCTCGCTTCGCGTGGTCGATTTGGCTCGTGCAACGAGGATGACATCTCTGACGAACGCGGCAAGCACCAGGGAGTCCGAAACTTCCCTCATCGCCGGAGCATCGATGAGGACGAAATCCGATCCATGAAGCAGCTCCTGGAGGAGTCTCCGCATGGCCTCCGATGCGAGGTGCTCTGCCGACAGGGGGTCTGGCCCGCCGCTGCCGATGAAGCGAAGGTTGGGGGCCGACTCGATCAGAGATTGGGCCAACGTCGATCGTCCGGCGAGGATGTCCGTCAAACCGGGAGCGTCCTCAACCCCGAAGAACCGATGGAGTGCCGGCCTGCGAAGGTCACCTGAGACCGCGACGACCCGCTTGCCGGCTTGAGCAAGCGCGAAGGCGAGGTTGGCGGTGATCGTGGTCTTTCCCTCGCCGTTCGACGCACTGGTGACGAGGATGATCGACCCACCCTCTTGGCCGGCACGGAACATGAGGCTCGTTCGAAGCGTCCGGTAGGACTCTGCCGCGGCACTCTTGGGCTGTTCGGCTGCGACGAACACGTGACGATCGCGCTTGCTCATCCGCGGCATCCTGGGTATGACAGCAAGTACCGGAACCTCGGTAAGCATCTCGAGGTCTCCCGGAACCCTGATGCGATCATCGAGCCGCTCCCGCACCGAACCCACACCGATACCCAGGATGAGACCGACGAGTAGCCCAAAGGATGCATTGAGAACCACCTTCGGGCTGGAGGGAGAACTGGGATACGTGGCTTGTTTGATGACGTCCCCTGGATCGATGACGACCGTCTTAAGCGGCGCGACTTGACCGCGCAGGTTGACGATCAGGTTGGTGAGCTCCTGCAGCTCGGCTTCCTGGGCGGCGGTCGGTTGCCCCGATGCCCCGATATCGGCTTCCAGCGACGCTGCCCTACGGCCGAGTGTCGAGATCTCATCGAGCAATGGCTCGCGAAGACCGTTGATGTCCTGTATCCGTTGCTGAGCCTTGTAGGCGATGTACGCGTTCGCGGCCGCTTTCGCGCCCTCCTGCGCTCGTCGCGCATCCTCGTTCGTATAGTTGAACTCTAGGACCTCCGTATCCACGAGGGCGTTCACGTCGAGGTGATCCAGGAACGTCTCTACGGAGATCGGGGGGGACATCTCAGCGACAGCGCGATCGGCGACAACGGTCGACGACGCGATCCGGCGCTCGGTTTCCAGCGTGATGGCCGGGGCGCTGTACACGTTCGATACGCTGTTGATGGGCTTGACGAGCACTTCTGACGTTGAGCGATAGACAGGCGTTTGGAGCAGCGACCACGCGATGCTGACGGCGAAGACCACTCCAGCGATCCCCACGATCGTCCACCTGCGGTGCCGAAGCACAGCGACGTAGTCGTGAAGGTGAACGAAAGAAGGATCGTCGGGGGTCATGGGAACGTGGGTCCGATTCTACCGAGTCCATGCGCTGACCACCGCGTTATCGCCGCGCCGCCCTCTCGGACTCCCTAACACCCACTTCAGCGTCGTAGCCAAGGGCGCGCCGTAGCCGAAAGGGGTGGGTTCCAAGGCAGAGCGGTTGGCCCAGGGCCGCCCGCTTCGGTACGCTGACAGGGACCGTCGACCTGCTGAGGTGAGATCTGCATGAAGGTAGCGATCGTCACCGGCATCACAGGGCAAGACGGCTCCTATCTTGCGGAGTTGCTTCTTGCCAAGGGCTACGAGGTCCATGGGATCATCCGGCGCGCATCGACCTTCAACACGCAACGGATCGATCACCTGTACCGGGATCCGCACGAGGAGGGCGTGAACCTCTTCCTGCACTACGGGGACTTGACGGACGGTTCCCAACTCGCCCGGGTCATCCGCGAGACCCGCCCGGACGAGATCTACAACCTCGCGGCTCAGAGCCATGTACAGGTGTCGTTCGAGCAGCCCGAATACACGAGCAACGTCTGCAGTCTAGGGACGATCCGGTTGCTCGAGGCCATCAGGGAATCGGGCGTCGACACGCGCCTCTACCAGGCTTCGTCGTCCGAGATGTTCGGCGATTCTCCTCCTCCCCAATCCGAGGAGACCCCCTTCAGGCCTCGATCGCCCTACGCGATCGCCAAGCTCCATGCACATTGGATGGTCCGGACCTACCGGGAGGCCTACGGCATGTTCGCCGTCTCGGGCATCCTCTTCAACCATGAAGGGGAGCGACGAGGCGAGACCTTCGTGACGCGCAAGATCAGTCGAGGGGTTGCGCGGATCGTAGCCGGGAGACAGGAGAGGCTCTACTTGGGCAACATCGATGCTGTCCGCGACTGGGGTCACGCGAAGGACTATGTTGAAGCGATCTACCTGATGCTGCAGCAAGCGACACCGCGCGACTACGTGATCGGCACCGGTGAAGGGCATTCGGTGCGGGAGCTCTGCGAGCTCGCGTTCTCACACGTGGGGTTGGATTGGAAGCGATACGTCACGATCGATCCCCGGTATCTGCGGCCGACGGATGTCGACGAATTGCGGGCGGACCCATCTCGAGCGATGGTCGACCTCGACTGGAAGCCGAAGATCTCGTTTGAACAGCTGGTGCGCGGGATGGTGGACGCCGACCTTGCGCGGGAGGATGTCTCGAGCACCGATGGCCGTTCACCGATCGTCAAACGGCTCGGAGCGCGACGTGGTTGACCTGCGGGGCAAGCGGGTGTGGGTTGCGGGTCACCGCGGCCTCGTCGGCTCAGCCCTCGTGCGCCGACTGGAGGAAGAGCCCATCGGGCCCTTGATCACGGCGTCCTCCGATGAGCTCGACCTGCGTCGACAGCAAGAAACAGAGGCGTTCGTCGAGGCGACGCAACCGGATGTCGTGCTGTTGGCCGCTGCAAGAGTCGGCGGGATCCACGCGAATCGAACGGCACAGGCTCGATTCCTGTACGACAACCTGATCATAGCCGCGAACGTCATCGAGGCTGCCCGGCGACGGGGAGTCGAGAAGCTGGTGGTCCTCGGATCCTCTTGCATCTACCCTCGCGAAGCTACTCAGCCGATGACCGAATCGGCGCTCTTGACCGGACCGTTGGAGCCGACCAACGAGGGATACGCGATCGCCAAGATCGCAGCACTCGAGATGACGAAGATGTACCGACGCCAGTACGGGATGGACGCGATCTCCCTCATGCCGACCAACCTGTACGGACCGGGCGACAACTTCGATCCAGAGTCGAGCCACGTTCTTGCTTCACTGCTTCGGAAGACCCACGAAGCCAAGGGCGACGGAGCATCGACGGTCGAAGTGTGGGGGACCGGCACCCCCAGGCGCGAGTTCCTTCACGTGGACGACTTGGCCGACGCTGTCGTCTTCGCTTTGCTCCACTATGAAGGTGAGGAGCACCTGAACGTGGGGACCGGGGAAGACATCTCGATCCGAGACCTGGCCGAGCTGATCGCCGAGGTGATCGGGTGGAACGGCCGATTCGTCTTCAACACCGAGATGCCAGACGGGACCGCTCGCAAGCTTCTTGACGTGACGCGCCTCCGGAGCCTCGGGTGGAAGGGCGCCACGATCGGGCTGCAGGAGGGGATCCGACGCACGTACGAGTGGTTCCTCGCTCACGAGGCGGAAGCGATGGCGTCCCGGTAGGCCGACTCCAGGTCTTCGAGCCCCTTGCCGGGCGAGTGCCGCTCTCTCCACAGCTCTCGGGCCGCCCGCCCCAGTCGCAGCGACTCGGCATCGTCAAGGAGACGTTCTATTGCAAGGGTCCATCGCTGGGGATCGGCTGGCGGGAGCAGCAACCCCGTCACCCCGTGATCGACCGCCCCTTCCAGCGACCCGATCCGGCTCGCCAACACTGGGACGCCCGCCGCGTAGGCCTCGATCAGGCTGCGGGGCGATCCCTCGTACCAACGCGAAGGCATCAGCAGCGCCCGCGCACCCGCGAGCAGTGAACGCACCTGTGCATCGTCGACGGCTCCGACGAACTCGACGTTCGAGGGCGCCCGTCGTCGGAGCTCGTCCGCCTGAGGACCGTCCCCGGCGACGACGAGCCGTCCGAGCGACGGTCTCCAGGCACGCAAGAGGGTTGACACCCCCTTCTCCGGCGAGAGGCGCCCAAGGAAGAGGAACCGGTCGCCTGGGCCAACCCGATCAGGAAGCGGCCACGAGAAGTTGGGCTTCACCACGACGCGATCTGCGGAAAGGCCGCCTTCCACATGCTTGAGCTTGATGAATCGACTGACCGCGAGGAACAGTCGGACCGAAGCTAGACTGCCGAGTGATCGATGCGTTTGCAGGGAGAGGGCGACGGCCGCACTGCCGGTCGTCGAGTTCCGGTAACAGCGGTACAGCACGCCACGCCAGGGAGCGTGGCCGAGGCATGCTTCGCATACCCTGCCCTCGCGCAGGAACGTCGCCGGAAGGCACATGAGACGGTAGTTGTGCAGTGTCATCACCGTTGGAGCCTCGGCGGCCGCGACGCGAACGACGGCCGGTGACAGCATCGGGAAGACGTTGTGGACGTGGATGATGTCCGGGTGATGGCCGAGAACTAGCGAGCGGACCTTCGAAACGGCTCGCGAGGACCAGACGGCCTCCGTACCAGCGCGCAGGCGAGATCCCACACCCTCGACGCGCGGAGAGGGAGTCCAGACTCGAACGTCGTGACCCGCCTCCTCGAGCAGACGCGCCTCATCTTCGACGACGCGATTCTCTCCCGAGGCGACCCCCGACAGATACCTCGAATGCAGGATCAGGATCCGCACGATCGAGCATCCGAACACGGCGATCGTCTTGGGGATCGGTTCCCGAAGCGGTCGATCAGGACGCCAGCGACGAACTGCGGATTGCCCAGGAGGTAGCGGCGCCACAATCGTCGAGGTTCCGCGGCCAAACGGAAGGCCCACTCCAGCCCCAGTGCCCCCAGCCAATCGGGAGATCGCGGGACGGATCCGGCAACGAAGTCGAAGGCCGCGCCCACGCAGAGGATCACCGGCGCCGCGTTCAGCTTCGCCAACCGATCAGCCACGATGTCCTGTTTGGGCGTTCCCAGCCCGAGCCACACCGCTTGCGCATCGACCTCCCGCATACGAAGGGCCGCCCGTCGAAGTTCCTCTTCGTCCAGTTCGCGGAACGGTGGCGACTCTGCCCCCACGATGCGAACGCCAGGCCGAGCGGATTCCAGGTTCCTTCGCAGTCGTTGCAGGGTGTCTGGTGCGCCCCCGAACAGATAGTGGCGGAGCCGCACCTCGATCCCCCACAGAGTCAGGAAGTGCATCGCTTCGGTGCCCGTCATGCGCCGGGTCTTCGCTCCCGAGCCACCGACATACCCACACCACAGGGGCTCCGTCGGGGATGTTCAGTCGTCCGTTGTTGAGGAGTTCACGGTACGCCGGATCCCTTCGCGCCAGAACCGTTGGGAAGGCGGGGACGAAATGCACCACGTGGCTCCGTCCGCATGTCAAGAAGTCCGACAACGCAGCGACGAGATCTTCCTGTTCGGTCGGGTCGATCCGGACTCCGTTGACGATCGGTCCTGCGGGGACCGGAGGACAGGTGTGCCCGTTCCCGTTGCTCACGGCCGTCCTGCCTTGCCACCCGCATCGGGATCATGGGTGGACCGGGGAACACGATCATGACGAACCGATACGGTCATGCAGATGGGAACCCTTCGGATCCGCCCGAGCGAAGACTTCCTCTGGTCTGTCTGCGCCTCTCGTGCCCCCAGGAAGTTGCGTCCCTCAGCCGCACGCTAGCAGCGTGGAAGACGGGCTGTCCACAGAAGGCGGGGGGTGACCGATCACGCGAGTAGCTGGGAAGATGTTGGATATGCCGCCTGCCGATCGCCGGGGCGTCAGCGTCTTGACACCTTCCCGAGGCTACGCGCACTACATCCGGGATGCATTGCTCAGCGTGCGAGCTCAGTCGAGTACGCGCGTGGAGCACATCGTTCAGGACGGATCCTCGGCCGACGGGACGATCCAGGTCCTCGAGGAGTTCGGCGACCGCGTACGCTGGCGGTCGGAGCCTGACGACGGGCAATCGGATGCTCTGAACAAGGCTCTGTCCCTGGCCGACCATGAGTGGGTCGGGTGGCTCAACGCAGACGAGTTCTACCTTCCAGGCGGACTCGAGATGCTCGCCGAAGCTGGGGAAGGCGAGGGCGCCGATGTTGTCTACGGTGATTGCGTCTTCGTCGATGAACGGGGTCGTGTACTCCAGCTCCTAGCTGCCCATCGTTTCGACGCTACGGTGCTTCGCCGGTACGGCTGCTTCATCAAGTCCTGTTCGACCCTCTTCCGCCGGGCCTCTCTGCCGATCAGACCCTGGGATCAGCGTCTTCGAATGACCATGGACTGGGAGCTGTTCCTGCGCCTCGAGGCTGGCGGCGCGAGGTTCCAGTATGTCCCGTTCCCGGTAGGCGCGTTCCGCGTGCACTCGAGCCGAGTGACGGCCGAACCTCGTGGGAGCTTCGTTGAGGAGTATGCGCTGCTCCGGCAGAAGTACGGAGCCGCCGGGCGGGGCCGGCGGATCGGCAGGAGCCTTCACCAGTTCCACAAGCTCGTCGAAGGCGGCTACGGCCGGGAAGTTCGGGCTCGGCGGCTCTCCGGCTCAGACATCCGGTGGTTCGATCCCGAGGTGGGAGTGACGGCCTGGGAGGCTCTCTTCCGCCGGTGCTATGGCGCCTCCTTCAGCTCGATCGCGCCTCGGGGATCCCTTCCTTGAAGCTCGGACTCCTGTATCTGGACGCCTTGCAGAGCGGAGGGTATCCGACGTGCGATGGCTCGCAGGAACCCTTGCGAGGTCACGGCACGCCCCTGCGTTGAGCCTCACCCGTCAGAGCCTACGTCTAGCGGCGAGCCCTGCCGGCCTGCCCACGCAGCGAGGTCGGTGAGATGATGCGACGAGACGATCTGAGGCCTTCGCGAGGTACCGCCATCCAGTTGAACCAACCCTCCATCTTGGCTCTGGCGATCGCGGGGGTGTCGCTTTGAACGATCTCGAGACGGCCCCAAGACATCGGGCTTGTTCGCGGGTCCACCAGCTCGATCTCGGTGGTGAGCGCACAGGTGACGCCGGCTCGTCGGGCGGCTTCGACCAGCTCCGCATCGACGAACCCGTCGCGCGCGCTGCCGAAGGGGAACGAGAATGGGCGACGCGTTGCTCCGAGGCGTCGGTTCAGAACCGAGATCGAGACCCGTAGATCTCGAAGGAGATCGTCTGGCCTTCGTTTGAAGCTCGCGTGGGTGTGGGTATGGCTCCCGAACTCAACCAGTCCCGATGCATGCATCTCCTCGATCTCAGCCCACGACAGCGGCCGCCAGTTCTCATCCGGAGAGGTGCCGCGATGGATCTGCCCCCACCGGTCGAAAGGGAACGGCTCGGCGCTCCCGATGAACCCCGTGACCAGGAACACGGTCGCGGGGACGCTGAGCTCCTTCAGGACAGGGAACGCATGCTGGTACACGTTGGCAAAGCCATCGTCGAACGTGACGACGGCGGCCCGGGCGGGGAGCTTTCCGCCCCTCGATGAGTGGTCCACGACGTCTCCGAGCGGAAGGAACCGATAGCCAGCCGCCAGCAGCCCCTCGAGCTGTTGCCGGAACCTCACCGGTGACACGTTCAGGCTCCTGCGAGAAGGCCCATCCGCGCGTCCAACCCCGTGGTACAGGAGGATGGCCAACCGTCCTTCGGCCCGCGTCCCGAACACCTGGCTCAGCACGAGCGCGATCCGGCCACCCACCCACTTGGCGACACCCGTCGCCCATTCTCTGAACTCAGGAGTCTTGGTTGCGACTGGTGCCACGGGAACGTCCCCTTCCGACCCCGATCTTCTCGCGCAGGACTCGGGCATGACGGACCCGGTAACAACGATGGTGGAAGTCGGCTGTGGCATATTGTGTCAGAGGTCCTGTCGACCAGTCTCGGGGTCTGGGATGTGTTTCCCCTCCGTCGTGGATACGACCGTGGATAGGACATGGCGAGCGAGGGGCAGGTGATCAAGCACTACGATCGAGCCGGCCCGACCGGAACCCTCGGCCCAGAGGTTCAGGAGCGTCACTGATTGGACGCCAGCATGGACGGCGTTGAGGCAGCCAGGCCGATCCTCGGGCTGCTCGGTGAGCGCGTGGCGGTTCTCCATCCGCCGCGCGCCAGGCGGGACCCGATGGGAGGGGGAGACCTAGATTGTGCCGTGTCCGGTCTTGACCCCCTGTGGCCGCTCCGCCTCCCGAAGGGATGGCTGCTCTGTCAGCGCCTCCAATACGACACGACGGGTTGGTATTGGGTACTGCTCCGGGACCAGGACGTGATCGCCGTCGACACGCTGGAGGATCCTAAGGGGATCGGTCGCCACGGTTTCTCGTCGACACAGGCATTCAGCGATGGCCCCGCCCTGATGGCGCCGGCGACCGCTCGAGCGGCCTACCTCACCGCCAAGCGTCTCGAGAAGGGCTCCACCGCACCCGCTGATTGGAGTCACATCGGCCGTCTCGCACGTGACGATCCTCGAGACTACCGAAGGGCTCTGGCCAAGGTCGTCGGTCCGGCGGTCTCACGAGAACTCGCGGCCCTCGCTGAACGAGGCGAGGCACCACCACCGGACCTTCGACGCCGTGCCCGCCGTGCTCAGATCCGACGGAGGATACAGACTCCGAGTAGGGCCTTGGAGGTCTTCGTCCGAAGCGTCGGGCGGATCGCCGACCGGGTCCTGCGGCCGACCGGACTCATCGTCGTCGTGGTCGGCGCCGATGGCTCCGGCAAGTCCACGCTCGCCGAGAACCTCCCCGAGGCTTGCGATGGATTGTTCCGGCGCTCTTTGCGAGTGCATTGGCGCCCCGGGTTGCTGCCCAGGCCGGGCGCGCTCTTGGCCCGGCCGAGTCGGGACCCATCCCTGCCGCACGCTCAGCCACCACACGGAAGGGCCGCCTCGCTCGCGTTGCTGGGCTACTACTGGCTGGACTCGCTTGCCGGGGGCTGGACGCGGCTCAAGACGACGCAGGCACGGACGGGCCTGGTCCTGATCGAGCGTGGCTGGTGGGATGTGGCCGTCGATCCGGGCCGGTACCGGCTCAACGTACCGCCGTCCGCGGTGAGGATCCTCGGATGGTTCCTCCCGTATCCCGACCTTGCCATCGTGCTCGACGCTCCCGGCAGCGTGGCAAGCGAACGGAAGGCGGAATTGCCGGCGGAGGAGTTCGATCGGCAAACCCGAGCCTGGTCGGTGAGCTTGCCGAGGGCGGTTCCCGCCGTGCACCTGGACGCCAGACGTCCAGCCGGCGAGGTGATCGAAGCGGCGCGAAAGGAGATCGTGCGGAAGCTCTCGGCTCGAGCCTACCGACGGCTCGGGGCCGGCTGGTCATCGCTTCCCAGCCGGGGGCGAGATCGTTGGCTCTTCCCCAGAGGTCCACGAGGCGCCGTACACGACAGCATGCTGATCTACCAGCCAGTGACCGTCCGCGGACGGATCGGCTGGGAGATGGCTCGGTGGCTGGGCTCCCTCGGGGCGTTCCACCTCCTGCCCCGCGGTGATGCGCCAGCTTCCGTGCTGCGAGATGCGCTCGCTCCTCACCTTCCACCTCGTGCGTCACTTGCCTTGTCTCGAGCCAATCATCAGGCGCGAGTGGTAGCGATCGTCGTTGCGGACGACGACGACCCTGTGGTGATCAAGATAGCGACCGAGGACGAGGGCAAAGATGCCCTATCAAGGGAAGCTCGGGCTCTGACCACGCTCGCGACAGGCCTCCCGCCACCTCTCTCCGCGCCCGAGCTCCTCAAAGAGGAAGCCGGGGTGCTCGTCGAGAGAGCCGTGCGCTGGCGCCCGAGATCCGAGCCATGGCGCATGCCCATCGAGGTGGCCTTTGCCCTCGGAGCCTTCTTCCGGCAGGGGGCCAGCCGAGATGCCGGCGTGCTGGCGGGGCCAGCTCACGGCGACTGTGCACCCTGGAACCTCCTGCGCACGGACGACTCGTGGGTGTTGGTCGATTGGGAGGATGCTCGCGAGCGGGCACCGGCGTTCCTCGATCTCTTCCACTACCTCGTTCAATCGAGCGCGCTCCTCCGACAGCCCGCACCCGACGCGATCATCGAGGGCGTGCACCGCCGCGGATGGATCGGAGCGCTGGTTGAAGCGTATGCGGACGGAGCGGGCGTTGCCTCGACGCAGGCGCCCGGGCTCCTCATCGCCTACCTCGATGCGAGCATCCGACGATTGTCTCCCAACGCGGCGGACGGACGCGCAGGGATACGAGCGCGCCGCCAACTTCTGGCGATGCTGCAGCCGTGACGCTCCGGATCCTCGCCTTCGCCTACGCGTGCGAACCTGGAAAGGGCTCAGAGCCGGGCGCGGGGTGGGCATGGTCGCGCGCGTTGGCCGGCCTGGGAGAGACCTGGGTTGTGACGAGGGCGAACAACCGAACGTCGATCGAAGCAGGACTTCCTGATCTCCCGGAGCGCGATCGTCTCCATTTCGTCTACGTGGATCTGCCACGGTGGGCCCGCTCCTGGAAGCGGGGACAACGAGGACTGCGTCTCTACTACATGTTGTGGCAGGCCGCGGCCCTCCGGTCAGGTCGCCGGCTCCATCTCCAAGAACCCTTCGACCTCGTCTGGCATGTCACCCTCGCCAACGCCTGGCTCGGGTCGCTCGCGCCGCTGGTTGGGGATCCCTTCGTCTACGGACCGGTCGGAGGAGGGATCGGTCTCCATTGGCGACTCCTTCCGGCGCTCGGCCTCCGAGGATCCGCATATGAGCTCGCGAGGGCGGCTGCCCGCATCGGAGCGCGAACGCTCAATCCGCTCGCCCGCCTCGCCTGGCGCCGAGCTCGATGCATCCTCGTTCAGAATCCAGAGACACGAGACTGGCTTCCTGCGCGGCATCGAGGCAAGGTCTTGATCCTCCCGAATGTCCTGCTCGAGCGGAGCTTGAACGACGGGCGACCGATCGCACGGCGTGCGATGCCGTCGTCGACCGCATTGTATGCAGGGCGGCTCCTCCCTCTGAAGGGCGTCGCCCTCGCTATCCGAGCCATGGACTGGCTTCCTTCCTGGCGACTCCTCATCTGTGGAACGGGCTGGGACGAGGCGCGGCTTCGACGTCTCGCCGAGCGAACACACGTCAGCGACCGAGTGGAGTTCCTCGGCTGGCTTCCACGACCGGAGGTCCTGCGACTCATGGCCGAGGGAGCGGACGTGTTCGTGTTCCCCAGCCTGCATGATGAGGGCCCATGGGCAGTGGCCGAGGCACTCGCCGCCGGACTCCCCGTGGTCTGCCTCAGGACCGGAGGGCCCGTCGTACTCGGTGGGACCGGAGTGAAGCCAGGCTGGCCGTCCGCAACCGCGCGGAGACTCGCCAGCGCGATCCGGCAGGCGGAGCCGAGGCGAGAACCAGTGCGCTTCGATCTGCACTCACGGAGGCAGGCGCTGATCGCTGCGCTCGCCGGAGTGGGACTCGACCTCGGATCCACGCCCCACGATGTCGAAGGGGTCTCGCAGGCCGGAGAAGCCTCTCAGTAGCGTCTCTCGGCTCGAGGCTCCCGCGGGACGACTCAGACAGCCCCGGTCGAAGGTCCCGACCAGGTCAGGTCGCCGGTCGGAACAATGCGACCATCTCGCGAGGAGAGAACCGTGCGAACGTCCAGATGCCGAGTCGGCGCTTGACCGACAAGAGCAGCAGCCCCACTTGTAGGAAGATCCCACCCGTGGTGGCGGCCGCCACCCCGAGGACTCCGAACGGTCGGACAAGCGCGAGGCCCGCGGCGCAGCTGAGGACGCCGGTGATGATGGTGATCACCATCATCACTTTCTGGTTCCCGGTCATCGCCAATGCGTCTCCACACGGACCGCTCAACATGATGGCGAGGTACCCCAAGCTCAAGACGACCATCACGTCGCTGGCCTGCCCGTAGGTCGGCCCGTAGACCGTGCTCAAGATCGCGCTACCGAATACCGCGAAGAGCACGAACGCTGCGATGCTCGGGAGGGCCAGCCAGGCGGTCGCGATCCGCAATGCCCGTTCGAGTTGGGTGCGGTCCCCCTGTGCATGCATCTCCGCGATGAGTGGAGGCACAACCGAATGGAGGATCAGCGCCGGGCTCGCGACGAGGGCTGCTAACCGCACCGCAGCTCCGTACAAAGCGACATCTCGTTGGCCGAGGAACGCGCCGATGATCCATACATCCGTCCACGTGGTCACCGCGAAGATCGCGAGGCCAGTCACGCCGATGGGCCAAGAGATCGCAAGAACGCTACGGAACTCGAGCCGAGTCCCCGCCTCGAGCGATCGGACCCTCCGCCAGAGGAGAAGGGATGCCAGTGAGAGGCTTGCGACGCTCGCCGAGACCGATATCGCGAGGACCATCGCAAGCGTTGCGTGCCCGATCGTTACCCACATCAGGAGCAGAAGGATCGCGGTGAGAGAGCCACTCGCCAGACCTTCGAAGACCGTGGCCAGGCGTATGTCGTGCAGCCCCCGGAAGACCCCGGACAGCACGTGTTGGATCGTCATGCTCACGACCCATGCAGCTATCAACCAGGACACGCTTGCCAGCAGAGGCGACGCGAACACGTGTTGTGCGATCCAAGCGCCGACACCTGCTGCCAGGATCGCGCCTGCGGTGACCGCCCCGATGATGCCCAGGCGGATGACGGCGCCGATCGCCCCTCGCGCTCCACTGGTGTTCCCGAGGATCATCGGTCTCGCGATCAGTGGGACGGCGGCCTGACGCAGTCCCAGCTCCGCAGCCACACTGCTCACGATGACCATCGAGGTGGCAAGGACGTAGGCGCCGAATTCGTTGGGGCTCAACACACGGGCAAGGAGTGCACCGACTCCCACGGCCGCGATCGTGGAGATTCCCTTCAGGGCGAGCACCCACGCGGAGCCGCCGATCAGACGCCGTCGGACCGCGCCCGACAGGGTCGGCATGGATCGCGAGTCAGCCGAGTCTGTCACCCGAACGATACCCGCGGGGGGCCGGCTGCCGATAGACGGGCCGTGGCCACAGGAGAGGGAGGACGCGAGAGACCTGTCGTCATGATCAGCCCATAGATGGCGAACACAGCCATGGAGGTCCCCACGCTCTCGAGCAGGGGATTGAAGGCGGCGACCACGAGCCATGAGTTGAAGCCGACGAGCAGCACCCTCAGTAGGGATACCTGGGCATCGTGTCCGAGCATCCGTGCCGTTCGGAGGTGACGCAGGGTCCAGGCGTTCAACGCGATCGCCCACGCCACGAACAGACCGAGAGCGACCATGCCTCCACCGAGTGCGAGGTTCAGATAGTCCTCATGGAGCGCGAGGCGGGAGGTCACCCCCCCGATCGAGATGGGAACCGTCATCTCACCGGTGAACACATGCCCCACGATCGGTGAGGTCCTGATCTCCTGGATGCCCTGCGTCCATAGATCGAGCCGAGTATCTACGTTGCTTTGCTTCCCGACGTCGCGGAAGTAGGTCTGGGCAAGCGAAATCGTTCCGGTCGTGTTCATCAAGCCGACCATCAGGACCGTCGCGCCAGTCAAGGCGACGATAAGGGCTCTCGTTGGCGTGGCTCCGGGCGTCGTCACATACAAGGTGACTGCCGAGGCCGCTAGGACGAAGACGTACGTTCCCGCGGGATACGTCGAGTAGATGTAGCCAGCAAGGCATGCGAGGATGAGGACCCGAAATAGCCTACGCTGCTCCATCGCCGCGGTGATGGCCATGGCGATGAAGAACGCCTTCCAATGCCCATAAGACTCGACTGTCCCTATTGAGAGGATCCCGGAGCTGGCGGAGGCGTGGAGCAGCACGTAGACGAGTCCGATGTTCGAGAGCCATCGCAACAGTCGGCTAGCTTCCGTCGACCGTAGCGGCTGAATGGTCACGACGTAGAGGACCGCGATGAGCATCGGAAGGAAGATCGGAAACGCCGAGGTATCCGTGCTCAGGACGAACCGTCCATACAGCGAACCGAGGAGTCCGCACGCCGACAGGGTAACCAGCATCAGATCACTCGATGCCGGCCGACGGATCAGTGGTGAGGTTTGGGAAGCGAACAGCAACAGAGCGGTCGCGAGAGGGAACAGGAGCAGGAGGTACCGCAGGCCGGCCCCCTCGCGAAGCAGGGTAGATCCACCGAACACGTCTGCGAAGTCAACGGCCACCAGCAGAAGGACGAGAAGCAGCGAGCGAGAGAACGTGAAGCTGTCGGTGTGCGTGTGCGGAAGATCGTCGACGGCAGGAGCAACCGATCTAGCGGGCGGGCTCGGCGATCGCATCCTCACCCACTCCAGAGACGTTAGGACTCACCAGCCGACCTCCGGTCAGTACGCTCCTCTTCGAGACAATAGGGCTGGGACCGTCTTGGCCAAGATGAAGAGGTCGAAGGACAGCGACCAATTCTCGATGTAGAAGATGTCACGCTGAACCGACTCTTCGAAGGACAGCTCGCTCCTTCCCTCGACCTGCCACAAACCGGTTACCCCCGGCGCGACTTCAAGACGGCCATTCTGCCAGTCCGTGTACGTTCGCACCTCCTGAGGAAGCGGAGGTCGTGGGCCGACTACGCTCATGTCCCCCTTCAAGACATTGACGAGCTGAGGCAGCTCGTCGAGGCTCCACCGACGCAACCACCTCCCCACGGTCGTCATCCTCGGATCGTCACGGATCTTGAAGAGCGGCCCATCGGCCTCGTTCCGATCATCGAGGTCGTCGAGCATCTCCTCTGCCCCGAGCACCATCGTTCGGAACTTCAATAGGGTGAAGGGACGCCCCAGGCGTCCTATGCGCCGTTGGCGAAACAGGATCGGGCCCCGAGACGTCACTTTGACAGCAACGGCGATGCCGACAGATAGCGGGATCGTGATCAGTAGGCTGACCGATGCGACGAGAAGGTCCATCGCTCTCTTGAGGGCCAATTGCCCACCCGAGAGAGTGGCGGACTGGACAGAGATGACGGTCAAGTGGCGGAGCGGCTGCACCATCAGGCGTGTCGGGAGGATGTGCGGAAGGTTCGCGGACAGCCTGATCTCGATCCCTTCGAGCCGCGATGCCTTGGCGATCTGAGACATGTCTCGAAGACTGACCGCCGAGGACGCAACGAAGATGCAGTCGATCGCCAAGGTCGTTATCACGTTGCGAAGCGTGTCGACGTCGCGAGATGTCTTCGGAGAGAGGCGGATGAGCGAATCGTCAAGGTGAACCAATCCCGTTGAGGGACCAGTCGGGACGATGGCAACAGGTCGGAAACCGAAGCTCGTGGAGCGGATGGCTCGCAGCAGCGTCATCGCTTCCTCGTTGGCTCCCACGACGAGCGTGCGGTACGCGAGACGACCATCCGTTCGCATGCGTCCCATCGCCCGATGCCACCTCTGCCGAGATGCAAGACACAGAACCGTGGCGACCATCCAGGTGAGACCGAACCACAGGCGCGAGAATGGCAGCTGTGACCAGTAGCTGATCAACGCCATGACCCCGGCGCCCACCCCCAAGGCGGCGATGATCCGGCGGAACTCCTCGGCCGGGCTGATGTGCTGGATGGAGTAGAGGCGGAAGAGACAGAAGATCCCGATCAACACGGGAAGCGCGACGGCGATGTACAGGGCCAGACTCCATGAGATCGACCGTAGGCCGAATCGCACGAGGTACGCGGTCACGATCGCGATGATGAGCGATAGGCCGTCGGTCAACGCGATCAAGCGAGCTAGCCGCCGATATCGTGGCAGGACGTCCGACCGCACCACGACTCGTTCGGGCCCGGTCCCGACGAGGTCCGACGGGAATCGAGGGGAAGTTGCGCTGTCGGTCATACCCTCCTCCGGAGCGCGGAACGAAGGCATCGGCCCTTGTTCTCAACCCGGAGGGACAGGGCTCGCGAACGCGCTCGCCATCGAACGCTATTGAACTAGCCCGCGATGCGTCTACTCAGCCATACGGCCCACACTCCTCCTCATACCGTTCCCGTACGGGTCATACGGCAAACGGATCACGCGCGACTCAAACCTCTTGCGGTGGAAGCTGCAAGAGGCTGGACTCCGAAGGGGGGTCGGTTCGGACAAACCAGGCAACCGTACAGATGTTGGCTCCTTCGAGGCCTTCGCGTTTGCACCAGAGCTGCTGGTCGGGACACTCGGCTGAGGCTGAGGCCAGTCAGCGATCCGCGCCTCCACAATGTCGCCGTGCACCTCTGCGTGAGCGAGCGATACGCCCACCGGATCAGTGACGAGCCAGGCTTCCCGCTCCGGTCGCCGAGGATGTTCGAGGCCGACTCTAGGACCGGCGCGAGATCGAAGCTTGGGCGAAGTCGGGGCGTCGCGAGCGACGTTTGACGCTCGCGACGCTAGGGCGGACCTCCCCCCAAAGGGACGAACAGCACTGGAACCCCTACCCTGCTATCCACATTCAGCGTCGAGGTGAGGGGCGCTAGCGTTCGTCCCGAGGTGATCGAAGGAGCTGATCAGTGCGCTTCGACGGTCTCCGGCGGAGCGCCCATCGAAGCACAGCGAACATCAGGAGCGCGAGCCCGATGCCCACGGCATCTGCGAGCCAGTCGCCGAGCTGCGCGTCTCGGTCGGCGAAGCCACCCTGCGCGATCTCGATCAGGCCACCGAGGACCAGCATCCCAACCGCCGTTGGCAAGGCCCAAGCGTCGAAACGGCGCCGCTCACGCCCCGGCCGCCAGACTACGGCAAGCAGAATCGCGAACGTGTCGACGAGATAGGCTATGGCATGCAGCTCCTTATCCGAACCGTGGTTCGGCGGCCTGGTCACGAGCGAGTACCAGACCGTGACTCCGGCGGCGACGAGCGCGATCAACCAGATCCCAATGTCGATAAGCGGCGATCTCCATACGGACGCAGAACCGTGCCTCTGGGGTCTCATCGTCTGCACAGGCCGAGTCTAGTCGGCTCATCGGGCTTGGCTGGCTCGGCACGGGATCATCCACGATACCCTCGGGTCCGTTCGGCTACTTACTGCCGCTCGAAGAGATTCAAGTCGAGCATCGAGCTTCCCGGGATCGACCGTTCGTAGCGTCGAGTAGGTCGTTGGATTCACCCGCGAGCCGGCGCCGCACGGCCAACCAGCCCTGCAGGGTGCACCGCTGTTCACCACGCCGCCATCCAGCGGTCAGAAGGGTGTCATTCGTGTCGCGTAGCGTCTCCCTCGTGAGCCCGTCCCTGACCGTTGCTGACTGCCCGGAGTGCCGGGGCGTCGCCACGTCGATCCTCAGGACGTGCAGTGTGTGCTTTGCGGAGTTCTTCGAGGACGACAACGACTCTCGGCTTTGGTGGGACGCGGCCCCTCACCCCGACGGGCTGACCGCCGTTGGACTGTGACCCATCGGGGGCCGGTGCGTCACGAAACCGCCTCTGCCCTGGAGCGGACGACGGGATTCGAACCCGCGACCCCCACCTTGGCAAGGTGGTGCTCTACCGCTGAGCCACGTCCGCGCTGACCTTCGAGTCTAGGCTCCCCGGACGAGGAGCTTCAACCGTCCTCATCGGCTCCCGGTTGAGCCGAACCCCCCCTCGCCGCGCCCCGAGGGCGGCAGCTCGTCCACCCACGCCGGCCGGACATCCGGCACGCCGACGATCACGAGCTGGGCGATCCGGTCACCTCGCGCGATCCTGACGCTCTCCTCCCGGTCCAGGTTCACGACCGAGCAGATCAGCTCCCCTCGGTACCCCGCGTCGATCAGGCCGGGCGCGTTCGCGAGGGTGAGGCCGTGCTTGGAGGCCAGCCCGCTCCTCGGCAGCACCAGGCCCGCGTGCCCGTCCGAGATCGCTACGGCGAGCCCGGTCCGCACCATCGCCCGCTCCCCCGGTCCGACCTCGACGTCCTCGATCGAGCGGAGATCGAACCCGGCGTCGCCCGGGTGCGCGCGCTCCGGCAACCTGGCGTCGGGGTCGAGGCGCCGGAAGGCCAGCTCGGTCACACGGGCTCGACGAGCTCGAGGCGGTTGCCGAACGGGTCCCGGACGTGGAACCGCCGGTACCCCTCGAGCTGCACGTCCTCGTCGATCCGGTACCCGGCGCCCTCGAGCAGCTCCCGGAGCTCGTCGAGCCCGGTCACCACGAACGCGGGATGGGCCTTGGACGCCGGCCGGAAGTCCGCCCGCTCGACGCCGAGGTGCACCTCGAGGTCGCCCGAACGGAACCAGATCCCCCCGCGCGGCGCGAGCTCGCTGGGCTTGGGCACCTCGGGCAGGCCCAGCAACTCGCCGTAGAAGCGCCGGCCGGCCTCCTCCTCGCCGACCGGCATCGCGAGCTGGATGTGGTGGATCCCGGTGAGCCGATGCGTCATCGCCGCGAGCCTAGCCGAACGGACGCGGGCCGGAGCGTCGAGCGCCCCGCCGGCGAACGCCCTTACGAGCAGCCGCTGGTCGAGCCGCAGGAGGGGCAGACGTAACAGGAGCCGGCCGGGAGCATCTTCGAGCCGCACGTGTAGCAGAGCGGGGCGTCGGCGGCGTGGGCCTGAGGGACGCTCGAGGTCTCCACGATCGGCGGCGGCGGCGCCTCGGCCTTCACCGCGGCGATGACCTCCTCGACCGTCGTGCCGAGCTTCTCGGCCGCCTCGGCCGCCGCCGTCTCCTTGCGCTCGTCGATCGACCGGATGCCGAGGGCTTCGCGCTGCTCGATCGGCAGGTGGTCGAGCGCGAGACGGCGGAACACGTAGTCCACGAGCGACGTCGCGAACCGGATGTCCGGATCGTTGGTCATGCCGCTCGGCTCGAACTTCATGTTGATGAACTTGGAGACGAACGACTCCAGCGGGACCCCGTACTGCAGGCCGATCGAGACCGCGATCGCGAACGCGTCCATCACGCCCGAGAGCGTCGAGCCCTGCTTCGAGGTCTTCAGGAAGATCTCGCCGAGCCCGTCGTCCGGGTACATGCCGGCCGTGATGTAGCCCTCGGCGTCGCCGACCTGGAACGAGCGCGTCTCGCTCGGCCGCACCGCC
Source organism: uncultured Actinomycetes bacterium (assembly GCA_963706005.1). Taxonomy (GTDB): domain Bacteria; phylum Actinomycetota; class UBA4738; order UBA4738; family HRBIN12; genus DASSJM01. Next base: position 212,590 of record CAVPLL010000002.1, on the reverse strand, counting down.
GGCAGCCGCTTGCGCTCGGGCTTCGCGAGGTCGGTGGGCTCCGCCGCGGTCTTCTTCTTGTCGGCCGAGAGCGGCTGCGCGACCTTGCAGTTGTCCCGGTAGATCGCGACGGCCTTCAGGCCGAGCTTCCACGACTCGACGAAGAGCTGCTCGACCTCCTCGACCGTGACGTGCTCTGGCATGTTGACCGTCTTGCTGATCGCGCCCGAGATGAACGGCTGCGCCGCCGCCATCATCCGCACGTGCCCCATGTAGTGGATCGGCTGGGCGCCCATCGCGGTGTCGAACACCGCCCCGTGCTCCGAACGCAGGTGCGGTGCGTCCAGCACCGAGTTGTGCTCGGCGATGTAGGCCACGATGTCCTCGACCTGGGCGGGGTCGTAGCCGAGGCGGCCGAGCGCGCGGGGCACCGTCTGGTTCACGAACTGCATCGTGCCGCCACCCACCAGCTTCTTCGTCTTGACGAGCGCCAACTCGGGCTCGATGCCCGTGGTGTCGCAGTCCATCATCAGCCCGATCGTGCCGGTCGGCGCGAGCACGGTCGCCTGCGAGTTGCGGTACCCGTGCTTGGCGCCGAACGCGATCGCGTCGTCCCACGACTGCTTGGCGGCCGAGAGCAGCGCCTCGGGGACGGCGTCGCCGTCGATCTCGTCCGCGGCGGCGCGGTGTTTGCGCATCACGCGGAGCATCGCGTCGGCGTTCGGCTCGTACCCGTCGAACGGGCCCATCGCCTCGGCGATCCGGGCGCTCGTGCGGTAGGCCTGCCCGGTCATGAGCGCGGTGATCGCGCCGGCCCAGGCGCGGCCGCCGTCCGAGTCGTACGGCAGGCCGCGGGCCATCAGCAGCGCGCCGAGGTTCGCGTAGCCGAGCCCCAGCTGGCGGAACGCGCGGGCGTTCTCGCCGATCTTCTCGGTCGGGTAGTCGGCCGGGCCCACGATGATCTCCTGGGCCGTGAACACGACCTCGACGGCCTTGCGGAACGCTTTGACGTCGAAGTTCCCATCGTCGTCGAGGAACTTCATCAGGTTCAGCGACGCGAGGTTGCACGCGCTGTTGTCGAGGTGCATGTACTCCGAGCACGGGTTCGAGGCGTTGATCCGCCCCGTGGCCGGGCACGTGTGCCATTCGTTGATCGTGGTGTCGTACTGCATGCCCGGGTCGGCGCACTCCCACGCCGCCTGGGCGATCTCGCGCATCAGCTCCCGGGCGCGGACCGTCTCGACGGTCTCGTCCGTGATGACCGCCTTGAGCTTCCAGTCCTGGTCCTGCTCGTAGGCCTTCATGAACTCGTCGGTCACGCGCACCGAGTTGTTGGCGTTCTGGTACTGGATCGAGTACGCGTCGCGGCCGTCCAGGTCCATGTCGAACCCGGCGTCGCGGAGCGCGCGCGCCTTCTGCTCTTCGCGGGCCTTGCACCAGATGAAGTCGCTGACGTCGGGGTGATCGACGTCCAGGATCACCATCTTGGCGGCGCGCCGGGTCTTGCCCCCCGACTTGATCGTGCCGGCCGAGGCGTCGGCGCCGCGCATGAAGCTCACCGGCCCGCTCGCCGTGCCGCCGCCCGCGAGCGGTTCCCGGCTCGAGCGGATCTTGCTCAGGTTGATCCCCGAGCCGGACCCACCCTTGAAGATCGTCCCCTCCTCGACGTACCAGTTGAGGATCGAGCTCATCGTGTCGTCCACCGCGAGGATGAAGCACGCGCTGCACTGCTGCGGCGTGTCGGGCACGCCCACGTTGAACCAGACCGGGGAGTTGAACGCCGTCTTCTGCGTCACGAGCAGGTGCGAGAGCTCGTCCGAGAAGACCTGCGCGTCCTGGTCGCTCGCGAAGTACCGGCCCTTGCGTCCCCAGCCGGTGATCGTGTCGACCACGCGGCCGACGAGCTGGCGGACGCTCGACTCGCGCTGCGGCGTGGCGAGGGGGCCGCGGAAGTACTTCTGCGCGACGATGTTGGTGGCGTTCTGCGACCACGTGACCGGGAACTCGACGCCCCGCTGCTCGAAGGCGTTGCCGCCCTCCTTGTAGTTGGGGATGACGGCGTCGCGCTCCTCCCACTCGACCTCGTCGAACGGATGCACGCCGTCCCGCGTGAAGTAACGCTTGAAGGTCAGCCCTTCCCGGATCACCCGGACGTCTCGCTCTTTGGTGGCCACCGGCACCTCCCTCGTCGATCGGCTCTCGGCCAGTCTTTCCACGGGTGGGGAAGGAACTGTGGAGAACTACAGGCGTGTGATTCTGTACCCGCCGCTCGACCGCAGTCAAGCCTCCATCGAGGATATCTTGTGGTACAGGGTTGTGACATCCACAAGATATGGTAGGTCAGCGCGAACGCGCCTTGGACTCCTTCTTCTGCAGGAGGAGGCCGAACTCCCGCTCGAAGTCGCCGATCTCCTGGAAGTCCTTGTAGACGCTCGCGAACCGCACGTAGGCGACCTGGTCGAGCTTCTGGAGGTTCGCCAGGACCTCGAGGCCGATCTGCTGCGAGGTGATCTCGGGCCCCTTGCGGCGCAGCCGCTCCTCGATCCGGGTGACCACGGCGCCGAACTGCTCCTCGGTGACGGGCCGGTTCACCAGGGCCTTGCGGATGCCCGAGACCATCTTCTCCCGGTCCCAGGGCTCACTCGTCCCGTCCCGCTTCACGACGACCAGGGCGAGCTGCTCCACCCGCTCGTAGGTCGTGAACCGACGCCCGCAGGACAGGCACTGGCGGCGGCGGCGGATCGCGTCACCGCGCTCGGCCGGCCGGGAGTCCACGACCTTGTCCTCGCCGTGCCCGCACCACGGACAGCGCATTCTCCTCACACCCCAACATCTGGTGGACCGGGGCACGGTAGCCGCGAGATGAAGCGGGCGTCAAGGAGAGCAGGAGAACGAGAAGGGGCAGGCGCCGCGATGGCCGAGCGGCCCTAGTAAGGCGCCGGACGAGGTCATGCTGATCCGAATCCCGATCCAGGCGAGTGACTGGGTCTACGCTCGCGTCACCCGCCTGGGCACCCCAGAACGGGATGGAAGGGGGGAGCAGATCCGTGTCCAATATGTCCGATACCGCCCAGAAGAGCAACGCGTACAACCTCTTCATCCTCGTCCTCACGATCCTCTCGCTCGTGATCATGGTGGCTCTCCTGTTGCCGCTGAGCGACGCGACGATCCAGCTGCTGACGGTCTACGACAACCTGATCTGCGTCGTCTTCCTCTTCGATTTCGCGACGAACCTGGCGCGATCCAAGCCGAAGCGCTCCTACTTCATCGGGCGACGGGGCTGGCTGGACCTGATCGGCTCGATCCCGGCCTTCGGGTTCTTCAGGTTCACGGCGCTGCTGCGACTGGCAAGGCTCAGCCGGGTCGCGCGGATCACGCGTTTGATGCGTGGCAAGAACAAGCGGGAGTTGGTCGACGATGTCGTCACCCACCGCGGGCAATACGCGGCGTTCGTGACGGTGCTGCTGGCGTTCATGGTCCTTACCCTCTCCAGCATCCTGGTGCTGCAGTTCGAGAGCAGGTCGCCCGACGCGAACATCAAGACGGGGGGCGGCGCGTTGTGGTGGGGTGTCGTCACGATCACCACGGTCGGGTACGGCGACGAGTACCCGATCACGACGCTCGGGCGGATCACGGCCGTGCTGGTCATGTTCGCCGGCGTCGGGATCATCGGGGCGCTGGCGAGCATCTTGGCGAGCATCCTCGTTCCTCCGCCCGCGACGCAGGAGGAACGTGACGCAGACGCGGCCGCCGACCGGAGCGTGCAGGCCGAACTCGTGGAGATCAGGAACGAGCTGGTCGCGCTCCGAAGGTCACTGGCCGCCGGCGGCCCGGATCCGCCCCGGTCGTCGTGACGATCGATTCGGTCGGTAGACACTCGAGCGAAGACCCGCTCAGGAGGACCAGACCACGAGCGTCTGACCCGGCACGAGCTCGCCGGCTTCGATGCCGTTGGCCGTCGCGAGGGCGTCCACGATCGGACGGGGATCGCTGGTCGGCGCCAGGCGCCGGGCGATCGCCCAGAGCGTGTCCCCCTCCCGCACCACGTAGGAGGTCCGGGCGACCCGCACGGGCCGTTCCGGGGACCCGAGCGCCCGGACCGCGGGCCCGGCCCAGGCGGCCGCTACCAGGGCGAACGACAGGGTCAGGGCCAGTCGGCGTCGGCGAACACGCGTTCGACTCATGGCGCCATCCTACCGAACAGGTGTTCGAGGTCAAGCACGGAACCGAACATATGTTTGAACGCCCCTCCGCCTCGTGCTAGCGTCCCCCGAGGCTAGAAGGAGGCACCGACATGGCTCCCAGGGACCCATCCGAGGCATCCGAGACCGAACCGCTCACCGCGCGCCAGCGCCGGATCGTGGACTACATCGCATCGACCGTTCGCGAGCGCGGGTACCCCCCCACCGTGCGCGAGATCGGCGAAGCGGTGGGTCTGACCTCGTCGTCGAGCGTCCACGCGCAGCTCGCGAACCTCGAGCGCCGGGGGCTCATCACCAAGGACCCCACCAAGCCGCGGGCGATGACCCTGTCCGACGCCAACCGCGCCGAGGGCGTCGTCGTCCCGCTCGTGGGGCGGATCGCGGCGGGCTCCCCCGTGCTCGCCGAGCAGAACGTCGAGGAGCACCTCGTCGTCCCGATGGGCTACGCGGGCGACGCCGAGCACTTCGCCCTCACCGTGCGGGGCGACTCGATGGTCGACGCGGGCATCCTCGACGGCGACGTCGTGATCGTCCGCGCGCAGGAGGCCGCCGACGACGGCGACGTCGTCGCCGTGCTCCTTCCGGGTCCGGCCGAGGACGAGGCGACGGTCAAGCGCCTCCGGCGCCAGCGAGGGAAGGTCATGCTCGTCCCGGAGAACCCAGCCATGGATCCGTTCGACATGGACCCGCAGGGCCGGATCCTCGGCAGGGTCGTCGCGGTCCTCCGCAAGCTCTAGCGGTCACCGAGGCCGCACCGATCCCCCCGATTCGGGCTGAAGGACGGCCGACCGCATTCCGATGTCTCAGGCAAGCACGTCCGTTCCGGACGTGAGGAGGCGTCCAACGAACCGGCGGATGGCCATCATGTTCGCGCTCGCCGTGACCGTGTTCGCGGGACTGACCACGGTCGCACTCGCCCTCCCGTCGGCGTGCCCGCCGGCGACCCACGCCTCCGGCACCGTGTGCGTCTCCGACGGCACACACCCCGCCCCCTCCACCCCGAGCCGGACGATCCCCGACTACTCGATGTCGCGAGACCCTCGGATGGGGGTTCGCGTAGCGATCGCACTCACGGGTTCGCTCCTCGCGGCCGGGTTCCTCTGGGTCGCCCGGAGGCAACGTCGCCCGGCGCACGGGCGAACCATCTGACCCGTTCGCGCCTCGGAGCGACGTGCTCTAGGCTCGCCGGACGACGCGGAGGGTCCCCTTGCCCGATCCCGGCACGGCGCTCGAACGACAGATCGTCTCCCAGCCCGAGCAGCTCGAGTCGGTCCTGGCCGAACCGATCCCGGCATCGGCCGTCGAACGCCTCCGGGTCGTGCGTCGGATCTGGCTGGTGGGCACCGGCACGAGCCAGCACGCGGCCGAGCTCGGCGCACTGATGCTGCAGGAGGCCGGACGCGCCGCGCACCCGATGAGCTCGATGCCCTTCGCGAACCGGCCGCCGTTCGCCGAGGGCGACGGGGTGATCCTGATCAGCCACAACGCGGGTGCGGAGACCCCGTTCGCGGGCGCCGTGTGGACGAAGGCGACGCGGGCCGGCCTACCCGTCGTGCCGATCACCCGTCGCGGCGGTTCGCTGCCCGACGCGATCGAGACCGTCGACAAGGAGACCTCGCACACCTACACCGCGAGCTACACGGCGGCGCTGGTGCAACTCGCGCGGCTCGCCCACGGGCTGGGAGCCGAGGCGTACGCGCCGGACGTGCTCGCGCGCGTACCGGCCGCGGTCTGGGCCGCGATCGATGAGCCTGGAACGGAGGGGATCGCGCGGCCCGAACGCCTGTTGGTGCTGACCGGCGAGGGTCCCGCGTCCGTGAGCGCGCGCGAGGGTGCCCTCAAGGTCCGCGAGGCGGCGCGCTTGCCCGCCGAGGGCTACGACGTCGAGTACCTGCTCCACGGCCACGCCGTCCCGCTGAACGCGTCCGACCACCTGGTGACGCTCGTGCCGCCGGAATCGCAGGGGCTCACCGCCGGCGTCGAGGACGCCGCGCGAGCGGTCGGTATCCCGGTCACCCGGGTCGAGGAGCCGGCCGACCTCCCGTCGCCGCTCGAGCAGATCCCGCTCACGGTCCGGCTGCAGATCCTCGCGCTCCGGTACGCCCTCGAACGCGGTCAGAACCCGGATGTCGCGATCGAGGGTCCGTGGGACGACCCGGGACTCTGGGCGATCGGCTCGCCCGGCCCCTGACGGGTCAGTCCCCGAACATGGCCCGGGCGATGATCAGGCGCTGGATGTCGCTCGTGCCCTCCCAGATCTCCTCGAGCTTGGCGTCGCGGAGCCACTTCTCGACCGGGTACTCGCGCGAGTAGCCCCACCCGCCGAGCGTCTGCACGGCCGCCCACGCCGCGAACCACGCCGCCTCCGAGGCCGCGAGCTTGGCCATCGAGGACTCGGTGCCGAACGGCTCCCCCGCGTCGGCCAGGCGCGCGGCGTGATGGGTCATGAGCCGCGCCTGGTCCAGGCGCGTCCGCGCGTCGACGAGCCGGAACGAGACGGCCTGGAACTCGTGGATCTTGCTCCCGAACGCCTCGCGCTCCTTCGCGTAGCCGACCGCGTACTCGAGCGCCGCCCGGCCGATCCCGATCGCGCCCGCGGCGAGGGTCACCCTGGTCTGCTCGAACCAGCGGAGCAGCCCTCGGAACCCCGCGCCCTCGTCGCCGATCCGCCGGTCCGCCGGCAGGACGCAGTCCTGCAGGAAGAGCTCGCCGGCCGGGTAGCAGCGGCTCCCGAGCTTCGGGATCGTCTCGCCGAGAGCGAAGCCCTCGTCGCCGCGCTCCACGACGAACGCCGTGATGCCCTTCGACCGCGTGCCGGGCGCGACCGTCGCGAACACCAGGTACCACTCGGCGAGCGGCGCGCCCGAGATCCAGGTCTTGCGGCCGTTCAACCGGTACGTGTCGCCCTCGAGCTCCGCGCGCGTCGCGATCGCCGACGCGTCCGAGCCCGCCTCCGGCTCGGTGATCGCGAGGCCGCAGAGCGGCGGCTCGGCGCCCGTGAGCGGACGCACCCAGCGCTCCCGCTGCTCGTCGGTCCCCATCTCCAGGATCGGCCCGGCGAAGAAGCCGTTGCTCGTGACGGCGTTGGCGATCGGGCCGTCGCCCCACGAGAGCTCCTCCGCGATCAGGCACTGGGTGAGGACGCTCTCGACCCCTCCTCCGCCGAAGGCCTCGGGCAGGTCGTAGCAGGTGAGCCCGACGCCGGCCGCCTTGCGGTAGACGTCCCACGGGAACTCTTCCGTCTCGTCGTGGTGGCGCGCGACCGGACGGATCTCGCGCTCGGCGAAGTCGTGCGCGAGGGCGACCAGGTCGCGGTCGAGCTCGCTCACGCGGCCGCCTCGGCGAGCGCACGAACCGTCCGAACGTCGCCGGCCTTCGCGAGCAGCGTCGTCACCCCGGCCGCCCTCCACGCGTCGAGACGCTCGCGGACGTGCTCGACCGACCCGACCAGACAGAGCTCGTCGATCATCGCGTCGGGGACGAGCCCGGCCGCCTCGCTCCGCCGCCCGTCGAGGAAGGCCTCCTGGATCGCGTCCGCGGCCTCGCCGAACCCGTAGCGGGTCACGAGGTCCTTGTAGAAGTTCGCGCCGGCCGACCCCATCCCGCCGGCGTACAGCGCGAGCAGCGGCCGGAGCTGGTCCCTGCAAGTGGCGAGATCCGGGTCGAACGCGACCGGCACCATCGGCGCGACGTCGAGGTCCCGAAGCCCCGGCGTGCGTCTGCGGGAACCCTCGGCCAGCGCCTCGGCGAACGCCATCGGCTGCTCGGGCGAGTACAGGAACGGGATCCAGCCCTCGGCGATCTCGGCGGCGAGCGCGACGTTCCGCGGACCAATCGCGGCGAGGTAGATGGGAACGTCCGAACGGAGCGGTCGCACGTTGGGTTTCAACGCCTTGCCCCGCCCGCCGGGGAGCGGCAGCGGGTAGTTCGGACCCGGCGAGGTCACCGGGGCATCCCGCCGCAAGACGCTGCGGACGATGTCGACGTACTCGCGCGTCCGTGCGATCGGTCCGTCGAACGGCGCACCGTGCCAGCCCTCGGCGACCTGCGGTCCCGAGACGCCGAGCCCCAGCCGCATCCGACCGCCGCTCAGGTGGTCGAGCGTGAGCGCCGCCATCGCGGCCGCGGCCGGCGACCGTGCCGGCATCTGCAGCACACCGGCGCCGAGCCCGATCCGCTCGGTGTGGGCCGCGATCCATGCGAGCAGCACCGCCGCGTCCGAACCCCACGTCTCGGACGTCCAGACGGAGTCGAACCCCGCCCGCTCGGCTTCGACGGCGAGCTCGGCGACGTCGTGAGGTCGCCCCTCCCAGTGACCGACGTGGATCCCGATCCGCACGCCGCGGAGGCTACCCGAGCGTGCGGTCCTCAGCCCGCGGCGCGGTCCACGGACGACGCCTCGGGGGTCTGGACCCGGAACGGCGCGACGGTGGCGAACTCCCGCTCGCCCACGCGCGCGTGGACCAGGGTGCCGTCCTCGCGCGCGTCCTCGGACAGTACCTCCGCGTTGCGATGCAGCATCGCGGTCACGTCCTCGCGTCCCCACGGCACCAGGATCGTCACCTCCATCGGGAAGCGTGGGAGCGAGCGCTCGATCCGCCCCATCAGCTCCTCGAGGCCCTCGCCGGTGCGCGCGCTGATCGCCACCGCATCATCGTCGATGCGCGACCGGACGCGCGCGCGTTGGGTCTCGGAGAGCCGATCCACCTTGTTGAGCGCCAACACCTCCGGGATGTGCACCGCCCCGATCTCGGCGAGCACCACCCGGACCGCGTCGATCTGCTCGATCACCTCGGGCGAGGAGGCGTCGGCGACGTGGACGATCAGCGTCGACCGCGCGACCTCCTCGAGCGTCGAGCGGAACGCCTCCACCAGCTCGTGCGGGAGCTTGCTCACGAACCCGACGGTGTCTGAGATCGTGGCAGCCCGCCCCGACGGTAGGTCGATCTTCCGCACGGTCGGGTCGAGCGTCGCGAAGAGCTGGTTCGCGACCACCACGTCCGAGCGCCGTGAGCGCGTTCATCAGCGTCGACTTCCCGGCGTTCGTGTAGCCGGTGATCGCGACCTGCGGGATGCCGGAACGCTCGCGGCTCGAGCGCTTCACGTCGCGCGTGCGCGCGAGGTCCTTCAGGTCCTTGCGGAGCTTCGAGATGCGCCGCGTGATGTGCTGCCGATCCATCTCGAGCTTGGTCTCGCCGGGTCCGCGGGTGCCGATCCCGCCGCCGAGCCGACTCATCGCCTCGCCCCAGCCGCGCAACCTCGGCAACAGGTACGTGAGCTGCGCGAGCTCGACCTGCGCCTTGCCCTCGCGGCTCCGCGCGTGCAGCGCGAAGATGTCGAGGATCAGCGCGGTCCGGTCGATCACCTTGACCTTCAGCCGCTCTTCCAGGTTGCGGAGCTGGCCGGGCGTGAGCTCGTCGTCGAGGATCACGGCCTCCGCGCCGCTGCGATGCACCGCATCGTGCACCTCGTTGATCTTGCCCTTGCCGACGAACGTGGCCGGGTTCGGGTCCTGGCGGGTCTGGAGCACGCGCTCCACCGGCTCCGCCCCCGCCGAATCCGCGAGCGCCGCGAGCTCGTCCAGGTCGGCCTCCTCGATCCCGCGGCCGACGCCGACCAGCACCGCCTTCTCGGGGACGCGCGGTCGCCAGGTCGCCGCGAGCGGCGACTCGAGCGTGCTGGTCTCGTGGGTCCCGCGCGGCCTCCGACGTCCGTCCTGCGCCATCAGGGGGCCGTCACGCGAGCGCCCGGGCGACGCGATCCATCGCCTCGGCCAGTCGGTCGTCGGGGACCGTGAGCGAGAAGCGGACGTACCCCTCGCCGAGTGCGCCGTAGCCGTTCCCGGGTGCGACGAACACGCCGGTCCGGTCGAGCAGCCCGTCGGCGAACGACGCGGACGTCTCGCCCTGCGGCACCGGCGCCCAGACGTAGCACGAGCCGAGCGGCGGCTTGAGCGACCACCCGAGCCCGTTCAGCGTGCCGACCACGAGGTCACGCCGGCGCTGGTACGTCGCGCAGAGCTCCTCGAGACGCTCGGGCGGCTCGTCGAGCGCCGTGATCGCCGCGCGCTGGATCGCCGTGGACTGCCCGCTGTCGAGGTTGGTCTTGACGACGCCGAGCGCGCGGATCGCTTCGGCCGAGCCCGCGACCCAGCCGATCCGCCAGCCGGTCATGTTGTACGACTTCGATGCCGAGCCGAACTCGAGCGCGACCTCCTTGGCGCCGGCTGCCTGCAGGACCGACGGCGCGACGTAGCCGTCGAACGTGATCTCGGTGTACGCGGCGTCGTGCAGCAGCAGCAGGTCGTGCTCGCGCGCGAACGCGGTCGCGAGCTCGAACGTCGCGAGGTCCGCGACCGCGGCGGTCGGGTTGCTCGGGAAGTTCAGCCACAAGACCTTCGTCCGGTCGCTCACGGTCGCGGACCCGAGGTCCGGGAGGAAGCCCCCGTCCTCCGGCATCGGGAGGGACACGGGCGTCCCGCCCGCGAGCCGCGTCGAGACGCCGTAGACGGGGTAGCCGGGATCGGGGATCAGCGCCTCGTCGCCCGGGTCGACGAACGCGAACGCGATGTGGCCGATGCCCTCCTTCGAGCCGATCAGCGCCATCACCTCGGTCTCGGGGTCGAGCTGCACGCCGAACCGCCGGCCGTACCAGTCGGCGACCGCCTGGCGGAACTCGGGCGAGCCGTAGTAACTCGGGTACCGGTGGGTCGACGGGTCGAGCACCGCCTCGCGCATCGCCTCGACGACGTGCCCGGGTGTCGGTAGGTCCGGGTCGCCCACGCCGAGCGAGATCACGTCGACGCCCTCCGCGCGCTTGGCCGCGAGCTTCCGATCGAGCTCGGCGAACAGGTAGGGCGGCAGTGCCTCGACTCGCCTGGCGATCCTCACCGGCCGACCGCCTCCAGCCACGCCGGGTCCACGACGCCCTCGGCCACGCGGACGGCGGGACCGGTGAGCAAGACCTCGTCCTCGGGGAGCCGCTCGATCTCCAGGACCCCGCCGGGGAACAGGGCCGGCGCCTTCGCGGGGACCAGCCCCGCCTCGTTGGCTGCGACGACCGCAGCGCAGGCGCCCGTGCCGCACGCCATCGTCTCCCCGGCGCCGCGCTCCCACACCCGAACCTTCACACCGTCGCCCTGGACGGCGACGAACTCGACGTTCGTCCGCTCGGGGAAGCGCTCGTCATGCTCGACCAGCGGGCCGATCCGGTGGACGTCGACGTCGTCGGGGTCCTCCTCGACGAACAGCACGAGGTGCGGGTTGCCCATCGAGACCGCGGTCGCCTTGTAGCTGCGGCCGTCGACCTCGAACGGCTCGGCGACGAACGGCTCCGCCGGGTCGCCCGCCATCGGCAGCGTGCCGCGCGCGAACCGCGCCGGCCCCATCCCGACCGTGACCGAGTCGACGGCGCCGTCCCGAACGCGGAGCGCGAGCGTCTTGACGCCCGAGCGCGTGTCGACGCGGATCTCGGTGCGATCGATCAGGCCTCGGTCGAACACCAGCTTGCCGAGGCACCTGATCCCGTTGCCGCACATCTGGGCGAGGCTGCCGTCGGAGTTGCGATGGTCCATGAAGAAGTCGGCCTCGGCGGACGGGCGCGACCCGGATCACGCCGTCGGCCCCGATCCCGAACCGGCGGTCGCACAGGCGTCGCGCCAGCTCCTCGCCGACCTCCAGGCGCCCCGCGACGTCCTCGATCAGGACGAAGTCGTTGCCCGTCCCGTGGTACTTCCAGAACCGGAGCTCATCCATCCGCGGTCTCCCAGGTCCTCACGACAGGTACGCGACGACGTCCTCGACGAACGGCTCGGCTCCGGTCTCCCCCGCCTCGAACCAGCGGATCCTGGGGTCCCGCCGGAAGAAGGCGAGCTGCCGGCGCGCGAGCGCCCTCGTGCGCTTCACCGTGCCCGCGACCGCCTCGTCGAGCGCGAGCTCGCCGGCGAGGTGACGGGCCATCTCAGCGTACCCGATGGCCTGGGCCGAAGTGAGCCAGTCACCGAAGCCGCGTTCGACGAGCGAGCGGACCTCCTCGAGCCATCCGTGGTTCAGCATCTCGGCGACCCGGGACTCGATCCGACCTTGGAGCGCCGGGGCCGCCATCCAGATCCCGGCCGCCCGGACGCGGCCCGGGTCGTAGGTCTCCCAGCCCCCGGCGAAGCTCGAGAACGGCTTCCCGGTGAGCTCCGCGACCTCGAGCGCGCGGACGGTGCGCCGGACGTTGCCCGGCTCGATCTTGGCGGCGGCGTCGGGGTCGGATGCGGCGAGCCGCTCGTGGAGGCCCGCGGCGCCGACCGCGGCGGCCTCGGCCTCCAGCGTCTGGCGGGCTCCCGGGTCGGTCCCCGGGAACCCGAGCTCGTCGACCACGGCCCGCTCGTACAATGCCGACCCGCCCACCAACAGGACCCGCCGGCCGCGTGAACGGATCCCGCGGATCGCTTCGACCGCGAGCTCCTGGTACCGGGCGACGCTGAAGGGCTCGGAGGGCTCGGCGACGTCGAGCAGGTGGTGCGGGACCCGGGCGCGTTCGGGGGGCGTCGGCTTCGCGGTGCCGACGTCCATCCCGCGGTACACGAGCATCGAGTCGACCGACACGATCTCGGCGCCGAGGCGCTCGGCGACGTCGATCCCTGCACGCGTCTTGCCCGTGGCGGTGGGACCGACGAGCGCGAGGAGCGGTGGTTCGGCCGCGGAGCCGTCGCGGGGGGCCATCAGCCGACGGCGGTCGGCTCCCGTCGTTCCGGGGGGCTACCGCTCGCGCGTGCGCGCTCGCTCCTTGAGTCCCCCGGACCCCCCACGAGCTCGCCGTCCAGGTGATGCGGGTGCGCCCCGACGATCCGAGCCCGGAGGAACGTACCGGGCGCGTACTCGCCGTCGAGGTGGACCACACGGTTGCCCCGGGTCCGCCCCTGCGCGCCGCCCTTGCGGCCGGTGCCCTCGATCAGCACCTCGACCGACGAGCCGACCTGTGCGCGCATGCGCTCGAGGGCGATCGCCTCCTGGAGCGCGACCAGCCGCTCGAACCGCCCCTGGACGACCGCCTTGTCGAGTTGCCCGTCCATCCCGGCCGCCCGCGTGCCGGGGCGTGGCGAGTACTGGAACGTGTACGCCTGGTCGAACCGTGCGCGCCGGACGGCGTCGAGCGTGTCCGCGAAGTCCTCCTCCGTCTCGCCGGGGAAACCGACGATGATGTCGGTGCTCACCGCGATGTCGGGGATCGCGGAGCGGATCCGCTCGAGCCACCCGAGGTAGCGCTCCCGGCGGTACGAGCGCTGCATCGCCTGGAGCACGCGGTCCGAACCCGATTGGAGCGGGAAGTGGATGTGCTCGCACACCTTGTCGCTCTGGGCCATCGCGTCGATCACGTCGGGTGTGAAGTCGTGCGGGTGCGGGCTCGTGAACCGGATCCGGCGGATGCCGTCGACGTCGTTCACCGCCCGGAGCAGGTCGGCGAACAGGGGCCGGCGCGGCGAGTCGGGCACGGTGAGGTCGCGGCCGTACGTGTTCACGTTCTGTCCGAGCAGCGTGATCTCGACGACGCCGCGACGCGCGAGGCTCTGCACCTCGGCCAGCACGTCGCCGATCGAACGCGACAGCTGCGGGCCGCGGACGAGCGGCACGATGCAGAACGTGCACGCGTTGTCGCATCCCACGGCGATCGAGACCCACGCGTGGTGCGCCACCTCGCGGAGCGCCGGCAGCGCGCTCGGGAAGACCTCGGTCTGCTCGCGGACGTCGAGCCGTGGTCCCTCGGTCTCGGACCGGTGCAGCAGGTCCAGCAGCTCGGGCAGGGCGTGGGTGCCGACCACGACGTCCACCCACGGTGCGCGTCGCAGGATCGTCCCGCCGTCCTTCTGCGCGAGGCACCCGGCCACCACGACCCGCATCCGCGGGTTCGCCTGCTTGAGCGGCCGGAGATGGCCGAGGTTGCCGTAGAGGCGGTTGTCCGCGTTCTCGCGGATCGCGCACGTGTTGAACACGACGACGTCCGCGCCGGTGGCGTCCTCGGTCGCGACGTACCCGTCCGCGGTGAGCAGCCCGGCGATCCGCTCCGAGTCGTGCTCGTTCATCTGGCACCCGAAGGTGCGGAGCAGGTACCGCCGCTCGGTCATGGGCCCCAGGCTACCCTCGGCCGCGGGTCACTTGGCGTACTCGACCGAACGGGTCTCGCGCACGACCGTGATCTTGATCTGCCCGGGGTACTGCAGCTCCTCCTCGACCTGCTTGGCGATGTCGCGGGCCATGACCTGCGCCGAGAGGTCGTCGACGTCCTCGGGCTTGACCATCACGCGGACCTCCCGGCCGGCCTGCATCGCGTACACCTTCTCGACCCCCGGGTAGCTCGTGCAGATCTCCTCGAGCCGCTCCAGCCGCTTGATGTAGGTCTCGAGGCTCTCGCGCCGCGCGCCCGGGCGTCCACCCGAGATCCCGTCGGCGATCTGCGCCACGACGGCGTCGATCGTCCGCTGCTCCACCTCGCCGTGGTGGGACTCGATGCAATGGACGACCTCGGGCGACTCCCGCATCCGGCGGGCGATCTCGGCACCGATGATCGCGTGCGACCCCTCGACCTCGTGCGTCACCGCCTTGCCGATGTCGTGCAGGAGCGCCCCCCGCTTCGGGATCGTGGGATCGATCCCGAGCTCGGACGCGATCGCCGCGGCGATGTGCGCGGACTCGACGAGGTGCTTGAGGACGTTCTGGCCGTAGGACGTTCGGAACTGCAGGCGCCCGAGCAGCCGGATCATCTCGGGGTGCATGTCGGTGATCCCGGTGTCGAGCACCGCCTCCTCGCCCGCACGCTTGATCCGCTCGTCGATCTCCTTCTGCGAGCGCTCGTACGTCTCCTCGATCCGCGCCGGGTGGATCCGCCCGTCCTGCACGAGCTTCTCGAGCGTGAGGCGGGCGGTTTCGCGCCGGACGGGGTCGAAGCTCGACAGCACGACGGCCTCCGGCGTGTCGTCGATGATGAGGTTCACGCCGGTCGTCGCCTCGAACGCGCGGATGTTCCGGCCCTCCCGGCCGATGATGCGGCCCTTCATGTCCTCGCTCGGTAGCGAGAACACCGAGACGGTCGACTCGCTCGTCTGCTCGGACGCCACGCGCTGGATCGCGATCGTCACGATCTTGCGCGCCCGCTCCTCGCCCTCCTCCCGCGCGCGCTGCTCGATCTCGCGCACCGTGGCCATCGCCTCGCGCTTGGCCTCGTCGACCACCTGCGTGCGGAGCGCCTCCTTGGCCTCGGACGCCGTGAGCCGCGCGATCTTCTCGAGCGCCGCCCGGTGCTGGGTCGCCGAATGCTCGAGCTGTTCGCGGACCAGGGCGAGCTTGCGGTCGCGGTCGTCCAGCTCCTCGGATCGCCGTTCGGCCTCGTCCGCCTTGCGATCGACGGCCCGCTCCTTCTGGGTGAGCCGCTCCTCTTGCCGCTTGATCTCCTCGCGCCGGGTCCGAACATCCTCCTCGGACTCGCGCCGGAGCGCTCCGATCTCGTCCTTGGCTTCGACCAGGGCCTCGCGGGTGAGGCGCTCCGCCTCGCGTTCGGCCTCCAGGATCACCTTCTGCGCCCTGCTCTCGGCGCTCTCGGCCTGCGACCTGGCGACCGCTCGTCGGATGACGAAGCCGATCGCCACGCCGAGGACCAGCGCCACGATCCCCACCACCACCGGTACCATCGGTTCACCGCCTCTTCCGAAGACACGCAACGGCCGAACCGAGGCCCATCGGGCTCCGTCCGGCCGTGCGTCCGAACGATGCGGACTAGGGCGATGCCGGGGCCGGCGGCCCCTCTCGCCCTCCGATCCGGTGTTGTCCCTGTGGTGAGTGGTTTCTCAAGGTTTCAGGCACGGCTAGACAGTTGACCAACGGATGAACCTCGTTCCGAAGAGCCTACGGCGTGCGCTCGGCAGAGGCAAGGGTGGCCGGCGGCGGAGCGCCTGCGCCAGGCTCAGTCGGCGTAGCCGTCGAGGCCGAGCGCGACCCTGGCCGCCTGCCTCGAGGTGCTCCCGTCGTACCCCCGCCGGGCCAGGAACGAAACCAGGCGCGCGTAGGCCTTCTCCGGCCCCAAGCTCGTGAGACGCCGGGCCCGGTCCCTCGCGACCTCCACGGCTCGCTCCGTCTCGTCGCCTTCGACCCCGGCCAAGGTGTCCTCGATCGTCTGCCGCGAGACGCCCTTGGCGGCCAGCGCCCCGGCGATAGCCCGGCGGCCGCTGCCGCGGGCGGTCAGGTGGTGGTCGGCGAGCTCCCGCGCGAAGGCGCCGTCGTCGAGCAGCCCGACCTCCTCCAGCCGAACCAACTCGTCCTCCACCTCGACGCTCTCGAACCCGGCCCGGCGCAGCCGCGACCCGAGCTCGCGACGCGAGCGGGGCCGAACGGCGAGGAAGCGGAGCGCGCGCTCGTGACAGTCGAGCGGCCGCTTGGCGGACGAGTGGGTGGCCATGTGAGGACGCCGGGGCCGAGCGGGCCTTCCCCTAACCCGCTCGTGCCCCGGTCGTCTCACGCTCCTCGTCGACCTTGGCCGCCTTCGGAACCGACCCGTCGGTCACGACGAGATCGGGGACGACCTCGATCGGCGTCTCGTCGCCCTCGGCGCCGAACGCCGTGAGCCCGACCGCCTCGCGTACGCGACGTTCGAGTTCGGTCGCGATGTCCGTGTGCTCGGCCAGGAACTGACGGGCGTTCTCGCGGCCCTGTCCGAGCTGGTCGCCCTCGTAGGTGAACCACGCCCCGCTCTTCTTGACGATCTCGAGGTCGACGCCCACGTCGAGGAGGCTCCCCTCCTTCGAGATGCCGAAGCCGTACATGATGTCGAACTCGCACTGGCGGAACGGGGGCGCCACCTTGTTCTTCACGACCTTGACCCGCGTCCGCGAGCCGACGACGTCGGTGCCGTCCTTCAGGTTCTCCACCTTGCGTACATCCAGCCGGATCGAGGAGTAGAACTTCAGCGCGCGGCCGCCGGGGGTCGTCTCGGGGTTGCCGAACATCACGCCGATCTTCTCGCGGAGCTGGTTGATGAAGATCGCCGTCGTGTCGAACCGCGAGAGCGTGCCCGAGAGCTTCCGCATCGCCTGCGACATCAGCCGCGCCTGCAGGCCGACGTGGGTGTCGCCCATCTCGCCCTCGATCTCGGCGCGCGGGACGAGCGCCGCGACCGAGTCGATCACGACCACGTCGAGCGCCCCCGAGCGCACGAGCATGTCGGCGATCTCGAGCGCCTGCTCGCCGGAGTCCGGCTGCGAGACCAGTAGCTCGTCGATGTTCACGCCGAGCCGCTGCGCGTACGTCGGATCGAGCGCGTGCTCGGCGTCGATGAAGGCCGCGATGCCTCCGTGGTTCTGCGCCTCGGCGATCACGTGGAG
The DNA here is from genome assembly GCA_963706005.1 of uncultured Actinomycetes bacterium. Taxonomy (GTDB): domain Bacteria; phylum Actinomycetota; class UBA4738; order UBA4738; family HRBIN12; genus DASSJM01. The sequence goes on along the minus strand of CAVPLL010000002.1, from coordinate 195,052 downwards.
GCAGACGGTCGTCTTGCCCGAGCCCTCGGGCCCGAACACCTCGACGACCCGGCCGCGCGGGATCCCGCCCACGCCCAACGCGATGTCCAGCGCGAGCGATCCCGTCGGGATCACCGAGATGCCGGCGCCCATCGGGTGCTCGCCGAGCTTCATCACCGCGCCCTTGCCGAACTGCTTCTCGATCTGCGTCAGCGTGACGTCGAGCATCTTGTCCCGGTCGTCCATCCGCGAAGCCTCCTTCGTCCCCCGCACCCAGCGAGCCACCGCCCGCGAGAGCTCCCCCTCGGCGTCTCGATCGACGCCGGGGCGAACGCTAGCGCGAGGGTCTGACATGGATTACACCCCTGTAGTTCGAACCGTGCAACCCCGCAGACGGTACTCGAACACGTGTTCGAGGTCAACCACGTCGGGGCATCTTCGGGAGCGGGCCGACGCCGCCCTCACCCCTCGAGCGGGTACGTGCCGAGCGGCTCGTAGACCGGCGCGGGGCGCCGGAGGTGGCTGCGGAACAGCACGATCCGGTCGATCCGGAAGGGCTCGCTCCGGTAGCGCACATCCGCGGGGTCGAGCTCGACCGGCGGGTCGAAGCGGGCGACCGTCAGATGGGGCGTGAACGGGCGCTTCTCCGGTTCGAACTCGCGCGCGAGCGCCTCGTCGAGGCCCGCCGCGAGGCGCGTCACCGCGGAGCCCGGCTCGTCGAGACCCGCCCACAGGACGCGGGCCCGCCGAGCGTTCGGGAACACCCCGAGATCCGTCACGCGCGTCTCCGATGGCTCGAGGCACGATGCGACCTCGGCGACCGTTGCGATCACCCACTCGACGAGGCGCGGGTACGTCGAGCCCAGGAACTTCACCGTCACGTGCTGGTTCTCGAGCGGAACCCATCGGGCCTTCGGGAACCGTTCGCGGACGGGAGCGACGGCCTCCGCGAGCGCCGCCCGGACCGGCTCCGGCACCTCCACCGCCACGAACAGGCGGAGTGGCTTCGCCTCCGGACGCGAGGCCCGATCGCGCGCCATCAGTCCCGCTCCATCAGTCTGGCTCCATCAGTCTGGCTCCATCAATCTGGGAGCGGCAGGCCGAGCAGTTGCCGCCGAACCAGGTCGAGCGCGGCGAGCTCGGCCGATCGTCGGACGAGCTCACGGTCGTACGGCCACCGGAACCCGTGTTGGTGGGCCGCATCCCCCGCATCCAGGGCGATCCATACCTGGCCGGGCTCGGCGCCGGCGTGCGCCTCGGGCCCGGCCGCCCCGGTGAGCGAGACCGCGAGGTCCGCACCGAACACCCGTCGGGCGCCGGCGGCCATCTCGGCCGCGCACTCGCGGCTCACCGGCCCGGGTCCGTCGAGCGTGGACGACGAGACCCCGAGGATCGAGCGCTTCGCATCGGTCGAGTACGTCACGGCCGAGCCGAGGAAGTACGAGGAGGCTCCGGGCACCGCCGTGATGCGTTCGCCGAGCCCGCCGCCCGTGAGCGATTCGGCGCAGGCGATGGTCAGCCCCCGTTCGTCGAGCAGGCGTCCGACCACCGCCTCGAGCGGGTCATCTCCCCTCCCGTAGATATGGTCGCCCAGCCGCTCGCGGACGCGATCCTCGAGCGGATCGAGCAGCGCCTCCGCCTCTGCCGCCGAACCCTTCGCCGTCAGCCGCACGTGGACCTCTCCCCCACCGGCGAGGTACGCGATCGTGGGGTTCGAGGATGCGTGGAACAGGTCGTCGAGCAGCTCGGAGATCCGAGACTCGGCGAGGCCGTAGCAACGGAGCGTCCGCGAGACGAGCGACACGGTGCCCGCGAGCGCTGAGAGCTCCGGCAGGACCGTGCCCTCCATCATCTCCCGCATCTCCGAGGGCACGCCGGGGACCGCGTACACCGTGACTCCGCGGACCGGGACGACGAGACCAGGTGCCGTACCGCGTTCCGGCGTGATGGTCCTGCCGCCCTCCGGGACGTCCGCCTGCGCGAGGTTCGACGCGGGCATCTCGCGGCCGCGGACGCGGAACCGCTCGCGGAGCGCTTCCTCGATCTCGGCGTGTCGGACGAGCCGCGCGCCGGCCGCCTGCGCGAGCGCGGGCCGCGTCACGTCGTCCTGCGTCGGCCCGAGCCCGCCGGTCACGATGACGACGTCGGCCCTCGAGGTGGCGAGGGCGATCGCGCCAACGATCCGATCCGCGTTATCGCCCACGACCTGGTGATGCAGGACGTCGATGCCGAGCTCGGCGAGGCGCTCGGACATCCACCGCGCGTTCGTGTTCGCGATCTGCCCGATCAGCAGTTCGGTCCCGACCGCGACGATCTCGGCCCGCACCGGCGGGATCAGCCTCCCGGCGGCGGCGAGAGCTCGTCGTAGCTATAGGTGTCTTCCCAGGGCTCCCCACGCGAGCCGACGAACCCGTACGACACGCCGTTCACGGTGATCTTCGCGGTGGCGCCCTCGGACAGCCTGACCGTGATCGAGGCGTCGGCGTCGAACGACCGCCCCTCGTCCGTGCGGAGCTCGAACGTCTCGGGGTCGCCTCCGTCGGCCACCACCGTGATCTCGACCGGGCGCCGGGCGAGGACCGCGACGCTGATCGGGCGGCCCACCTCGGCGGCCGAGATCGTCGTCCCGGTCTCTGCCGACAGGTCCGCGGGCGCCGGGGCCGGACGTCGGGCCGAGAGCACGCCGAACGCGCCGGCCAGCACCAGGACGGTGGCCGCTACCAGGATCCAGAGGCGATGATCGTCCCGGCGGCGGCGTCCGCCCAGGGCGGGTTCGGCGCGGACCGGCGGCGGGACGACGACCACCTCGTCCCGGGGCTCTCGGTCGGCCTCGTACATCGCGACGACCTTGTCCGGCGACAGGCGCAGGTAGGTCGCGTACGTCCGCAGGCACCCCCGAACGTGGACGTCCCCGAGGAGGAGGTGGAATTCCTCGGCCTCGATGGCCTCGAGGAACTCGCGCCGCACCCGCGTATCCCGCGCCGCCTCGTCCAACGTCAGGTCGCGCCCCTCACGCACCTTCCGGAGCGCAGGGCCGACGCTGAGCGTTGTTCGCTGCAAAGAACCTCCCGGCCGGGTCGCGGGCATCCTACCGAACGGGTCGAGAGGGGGGCGAACCGGGTCGGACGATCGGGAGAGGTCCTAGGACCAAGGGCCGATGTGGACCACCGGACCGGGGGATACCGTCTGGACCGCTCGTTGCCGAAGAACAGAGACGAGATGACGGTCGCGACGGTTCCCATCACGTTCTCCTCGGCCTCCGCGTTCGCCGTTGCCGAGATGCCGAGATCGTCCGCGCTCGAAGGTGAGCGGCGCGTACGGTTCCTCGTCGTGAGCGGCCGGCAGGACGACGGGTTCTGGGGCCCGGTGGGGGCGTTGTGGCTGTCCGAGGACCGGCGCCGGGGCGGCTTCCTCGTGAACCCGTTCGCCCTGTGGAACGGGAGCGAGATCGCCCGCGGCTACCGAGGCGCAACGGAGCGAGGCTGGACGTGCGAGGCGATCTTCGACTACTGGTCGAACGAGATCTGGCGGGGCTCCTACTCCGTCGACGTGGAGCAGCGCGCCGAGACGCTCGCGCTCCTGGCCGAGCTAGTCAACGCCCTCTGACGATCACGACCCGGTTCGGGCGGAGCGAGACTCCTCCCACTCCTCGGGCGTGACGAGCACGTCGCGGGCCTTGGAGCCGAGCGATGGCCCGACGATGCCGCGGTCCTCGAGCAGGTCCATCAGGCGCCCGGCGCGGGCGAACCCGACCTTGAGCTTGCGCTGCAGCATGCTCGTCGAACCGAGCTGGGAGCGGACCACGAGGTCGGCCGCCTGTTCGAGCAGGTCGTCGTCGCCGCCGAGCCCGCCGTGTTCCTCGCCCTCGACCGGCGGCGAGCCCAGGCCCTCGACGCTCATCGCGTACTCGGCCGAGCGCTGCTCGCGGACCCAGTCCCCGACCGCCTGGATCTCCTTCTCGGTCACCCATGCCGCCTGCAACCGGGTGGGCTTGGAGGCGGATGAGGGAGCGAACAGCAGGTCGCCGTGGCCCACGAGCTTCTCGGCGCCGTTCATGTCCAAGATCACACGCGAGTCGGCCTGGCTCGAGGTCATGAGCGCGATCCGGCTCGGGATGTTCGCCTTGATCAGACCCGTGACGACGTCGACGCTGGGTCGTTGGGTCGCGACGACCAGGTGGATCCCCACCGCGCGCGCCATCTGGGCGATCCGGCAGATCGCGTCCTCGACGTCGCGCGGCGCGATCATCATGAGGTCGGCGAGCTCGTCGATCACGACCAGCAGGTACGGGAAGTCGACGACGCGGTCCTCCTGCCCGGGCGGGATCCGCAGCGTCTCCTCCTCCAGGCCCGCCCGGTAGCCGTCGATGTCGCGCACGCCCACCATCGCGAGCAGCTCGTACCGCTGCTCCATCTCTCGCACGACCCAGGCGAGCGCCTCCGCGGCTCGCTTGGGATGCACGATCACGGGGACGAGCAGGTGCGGCAGGTCCGCGAAGTGGACGAGCTCGACGCGCTTGGGGTCGACGAGCACGAGCTTGACCTCGTCGGGGTCGGCGCGCATCAGGATCGAGGTGATGAACGAATTGATGAGGCTCGACTTGCCGGCGCCGGTCGCGCCGGCGATCAGCACGTGCGGCATCTGGGTGAGGTTCACGAGCTGCGCCCGCCCGTGGACGTCCTTGCCGAGCGCCACCGCGAGCGGGTGCTCGTCGTCGATCGCCGTCTTCGAGCGCAAGATGTCGCCGAGCATCACGAAGTCGCGGACCTTGTTCGGCACCTCGACGCCGATCGCGGAGCGGCCGGGGATCGGCGCGATGATCCGCACGTCGGGCGTCGCGAGCGCGTAGGCGATGTCGTCGGCGAGCGACAGCACCTTGTTGACCTTCGTGCCGACCTCCACCTCCACCTCGTACAGCGTCACGGTCGGGCCTCGGTGGGCGGCGACGACGTGCGCCGGGACGCCGAACGTGTGGAAGGTTCGTTCGAGCGCGGCCTTCTGGTGCTCCTCGTCCCGCTCGCTCGAGGCCGAGGGCGGCGAGGTGCGGAGCAGCTCGAGCGGCGGGAGCTCGTAGGGCCCGCCCCCGGTCGGCCGGACGAGCGCGGGCACCTGGATCGGGTCGGGGTCCTCCTCCGGCTCCTCGTCCTCGGGGAGCTCGACCAGCGCGAACTCGTCGCTCGTGTGGACGATCCGCGGCTCGGTGACCTCCTCCTCTTCTTCCTCCTCGTCGTCGAGGTCCTCGTCGTCGGCTTCGCGCGAGAACGCGTCCACGATCCGGTCCCAGATCGCGGACAGCGGGGTGCCGGTGAAGATCAACAGCCCGAGCAGGACGGCGCCGCCCCACACGATCGCGACCCCGATCCCGGAGACGAGCTTGCCGAGCGGCCATGAGGCCAGGGCACCGAGGGCGCCCGCGGCGCCGCTCAGCCGCTCGTAGCCGCCGAACGGCCGCGGGTTCCCATGCCAGAGCGAGAGGAGCGCCAACACCCCGACGGCGGCGATCGCGAACCCGATGAACATCCGCAGGCGTTCCTGCTCGGCGGTCCCGCGGAGAAGGACCAGACCCCAGTACAGCGCGAGGATCGGGAAGACCACGGCCGCCAGCCCGAAGGTGGCGTGCAGGAGCCAGTCCAGCCCCCGCCCGACCGGTCCGGCGGAGCCGAACCAGAGCCCGAGCACGGCGAGCAGCGCGAGCACGACGAGACCGATCCCGAGGGCGTCGCGGGCCCAGGGACGGAGGTGGCTCCTGACCGAGGTGCGCGCGGTCCCCTTCCTCCCTCGGCCGCGGCCCTTCGTCCTGCTCGCCACTACACCTCCACGATCACGGGCAAGATCACGGGCTTGCGCTGCGTGACCTCGTAGAAGTACTTGCCGAGGACCCGCCGGATGTTCTGCTCGAGCACTCCTCGGTCGACGACCTCGGCCTCGGCGCTGTCCTTGAGCGAAAGCATGACGCGTTCGCGCGCCGCTTCAAGGATGTCGCCCGAGGTCTCGTCGAACACGAACCCGCGGTTCACGATGTCCGGACCCGAGAGCACCTGCCCGTGGTGGGCGTCGACCGCCACCACGACGACCACCACACCGTCCCCCGAGAGCTTGCGACGATCCCGCAGCACCACCTCCCCGACGTCGCCGATGCCCAGCCCGTCGACGAAGGTCATGCCCGCCGGTGCCCGGTCGACGACCCGCACCTTGTCCCCGACCTCGACCACGTCGCCGTCCTCGCAGATGAGGACGTGGTCGGCAGCGATCCCGACCTCGGTCGCGATCTTCGCGTGGTGCGCCAGATGGCGGCGCTCGCCGTGGATCGGGATGAACCACCGCGGACGGACGAGCGAGAGCATCAGCCGGAGCTCCTCGGCGCCGGCGTGCCCGCTCGCGTGGACGGGGTACGCGGGGAGGTGGAACACGTCCGCTCCGGTCCGGTACAGCCCGTCGATCACCCGGTGGATCGCGGGCTCGTTGCCCGGGATCAGGCTCGACGAGAGCACCACGTTGTCGCCCTCCCTGAGCTTGACCCACTTGTGCTCGCGCGCCGCCATCAGGCTGAGCGCGGAGAACGGCTCGCCCTGCGACCCCGTGCAGATCACGACGACCCGAGACGGATCGCGGTGCTCCACCTCCTCGATCGGGATCACGTCCGTCTCGGGCACGTGCAGGATCCCGAGCGTCCGGGCGGCCTCGACGCTCTGGTGCATCGAGCGGCCGAGGAACGCCACCACGCGCTCGTCGGCCCGGGCCGCGTTCACGACCTGCTGGATCCGATGGATGTGGCTCGAGAAGCACGCGACCACCACGAGCTGCGGGGCTCGCGCGATGATGTCTTGGAGCACCGGCCCGACGCTGCGTTCGCTCTCCGTGTAGCCGGCCTCCTCCGCGTTCGTCGAGTCGCTGAGGAGCAGGTGCACGCCGCGGCCCGCCTCCTCCGCGAGCGCGTGCAGGTCGGTGGCCCGGCCGTCGAGCGGCGTCTGATCGATCTTGAAGTCACCGGTGTGCAGGATCGATCCGAACGACGTGTCGATGACGACGGCCATCCCGTCCGGGATCGAGTGGGTGACGCGGATGAACCGCATCGAGAACGGGCCGGCGACGGCCGACTCGCCGGGGGTCACCTGCCGGAACTCGGCGCGGTCTCGCACCTCGTGCTCCTCGAGCTGCCCCTGCAGCAGCGCGAGCGTGAACGCGGTCCCGTACACGGGCAGAGACGGTCGAGGGGAGTCGCGGAGCAGGTACGGGAGCGCCCCGATGTGGTCCTGATGACCGTGCGTGAGGACGATCGCCTCGACGTCGTCGAACCGCTCCCGCACGTACTCGAAGTCCGGCAGGACGAGGTCGACGCCCGGCATCTCCGCGTGGGGGAACGACAGACCGACGTCGACGATCAAGATCCTGCCGTCGAGCTCGACGCAGGCCATGTTCCGGCCGACCTCGCCGACACCTCCGAGGAAGACGACGCGCGCGGGCCCACCGGTCTCAGACGAGTCCGGCATCCACCAGGGCCTTGCGGATCCGCTCCCGTTCCTCCGCGGTCGCCGGCACGAGCGGGAGCCGCGGCGGGCCGACCGGGAGGCCGATCATCTCGAGCGCCGTCTTGACCGGGATCGGGTTCGACGTGATGAACAGCGCGTTGAACAGCGGCGTCAGCTCCTCGTGGATCTTGCGCGCCGCCGGGATGTCGCCGGACTCGATCAGGTCGCACATCTGGCGGATGCGGCCGCCGACCAGGTGCCCCGCGACCGAGACGACGCCGACCGCGCCCAGGCACATGTAGCCGAAGGTCGCCCAGTCGTCCCCGCTGTAGACCTCGAAGTCCGGCGGCGCCTCCGAGATCAGCCTCGAGATCCATTGGAAATCGCCCGTGGAGTCCTTCACCCCGACGATGTTCGGGACCTCGGCGATCCGGAGCAGGGTCTCGTGCTCTATCCGGGTCCCGGTCCGACCGGGGATGTTGTACGCCACCACCGGGATCGACACGGCGTTGGCGACCTGGGTGAAGTGCTCGAGCAGGCCTCGCTGCGGCGGCTTGTTGTAGTACGGCGTCACGAGCAGCAGCCCGTCAGCGCCGAGCTCCTCGGCCTCGCGCGAGAGTTCGAGCGTCTCCGCCGTGTTATACGTGCCGGTGCCGCACAGGACCTTGCCCTTGCCCTTCGCGACGTCGATGACGGCCTCGAACAGATCGAGCTTCTCTCGATGCGTGAGCGTCGGCGATTCGCCCGTGGAACCGGCGATCACCAGGGAATCGGATCCGCGCTCGTACAGGTGGGCGGCGAGCGACCGCGCGGCGTCCAGGTCGAGCGCGTGATCGTCGCGGAAGGGTGTGACCATGGCGGTGACGACCGCCCCGAACCTACCGGCCATGATGCCTCCTCGTCCCGGTGCGGAGGTGGTGCACGGTCCGCACGATAACCACATCTGCCACATGTTGCACATGTCGATCAGGGCTGTCGAGAGGATGCCGAGCAACGTCTTGCAGGTGCGGAAGGGGCATCGCTCGTGCCTCCGGCATCTCCTGCGGCTCCTGTTCGGGCTCCACCCACGGCGTTCGGGCGGAGCACCGCCGCTATCCTAGCCACGATGCCGCGCATCTACACCAAGACCGGGGACGACGGCACCACCGGACTGCTGTTCGGGGGCCGCGTATCGAAGGCGGACCTGGTCCCCGAGGCCTGCGGCTCGATCGACGAGGCGGTCGCCCTCCTCGGCCTCGCGAGGGCCCATGCGAGCGATCCCGGCCTGTCGGCCGAGCTCTTGGGCCTGCAGCGTGAGCTGTTCGTCGTCGGCGCCGATCTCGCGACCAACCCCGAGGAGCGGGGGCGGCTCGAACCCGGCGTCTCGAGGGTCACGCCCGAGATGGCCGAGCGGCTCGAGGCCAGGATCGACGAGCTCGTCCTCGCCCATCCCCTGCCGAACGCGTTCGTCGTGCCGGGCGCGAACCCGGTGGCGGCGTGCCTCGACGTCGGGCGCAGCGTGGTCCGCCGCGCGGAACGGCGCGTGGTCGAGCTCCGCGACTCCCGCGGGGTCGTGAACGAGGACGCGTCCCGATACCTGAACCGGTTGTCGGATCTGCTGTTCGTCCTCGCCCGCGTCGCGGCCGGCGAGGACGAGCCCGTCAGTCGTCCCGACTGACGCTCCCCTACCCGGTCCGGACGAACGCGCCGTAGTTGTCGGCGCCGAACAGCAGGACCAGGAGCCCGATGTCGTCGACCGTGATGTCGTCGAGCCGCACGTCGAACGTCGCGCGGTCGCCGGCCGCCACGGGCGCGCTGTCGAGGACCGTCCCGTCGATCCGGTGGCCGTCGACGGCATCCTCGACGTAGAGGCCGGGAGGATCGAGGTCGTGCTCCGAATCGTTCTCCACCTCGAGCGTGCCGGTGCTGCCGTCGAGATCGACCGTCACGAGCAGGCCCTCGTTCGCGTACTCGTAGACGGCGGTGCCCGGGGCGCCGGTGAAGGTCTGGGCCGGCGTGGGGACCTCGCTCGTCGGGCTCGGTCCGGTGGGCGCGGTGGAGCCGCCGTCGCCTCCGGTGCAGGCCCCCAGCAGCACAACGGCGACCGCCAGGAGCGCGATGAGGCGACCGGTAGGCTTCATGGGTCGCGGCATGCTACACGACCCGACGAAGGAGGAAGACCCACGTGAGGACGCTCGAACTGCGACGCCACGCTCAACGCGATCCCATCGCCGACCGGCTGTCCGAGCAGGGACGAGCGCAGGCGCAGTCGGTCGGCGCGACCCTCGCGGGCGGCTACTCCGTGGTGTTCGTCTCGCCGGCCGAGCGGGCGGCCGAGACCGTCGCGTGGCTCCTGCGCGGACTGGGCGAACAGCTTCCGGCGCACGCCGTGATCCCCGGTCTGGCCGCGAAGGACAACGACGCGTCGCCGCTCGCGATGGCCGGCGTCATCGTGGCACTGCTCGACGCCGTGCCGGACGGCGAGCGCGGGCTGGCGATCTCGCACACGCCGCTGATCGAGCGCGCGGTCCTCGGGCTGAACGCCACCGAGATCGAGCCGCTCGCCGAGTGCGAGGGCGTCCTGCTCTCCAAGGCCGGCGACGACGACCCCGTCGAGATCGGCGAGCTCCGGCTCCGGTAGCCGACGTGGACCTCTCGATCCCGCTCGCCGCGTTCGGTCTAGGCGTCGCCCTGGGGGCCTCGCCCGGACCCGTGCAGCTCCTGTTGTTCTCCGAGGCGTCTCGCGGCGGGGCCGGGCGAGGCCTGCGGGCGATGGCCGGCGCGAACGCGACCTTCGGCCTGATGATGCTGGTGCTTGCGGCGGGGTTGTCCTCGCTGGAGCCCGGCGAGGCCTTCCTGCGGGTCGTCAAGGTGATCGGCGGCGCGTTCCTCGTGTTCCTCGCCGTGGATGCGATCCGAGAGGGCCGCCGCCCGCAGGTGGTCGACGATCCTCGCGGCGGGCTGCATCCCAGCGTTCGAGGCATCGTCGCGGTCCTGCTGAACCCCGGGGTGTACGTGTTCCTCGCGACGACGGGCACAGCCGTGGTCGCGAGCGCCGTCGACGAGGGGGGCCGTGGGCTCGCGGTCGTCACCGTGATCGCGCTCCTGTTCGGCGTGTCGCTGATGGACTCGGCGATGGTGTTGCTCGGCGCCGGGGCGCACCGAGTGAGCGACCGATCCCTGCGGATCCTCAGCGAGGTCCTGGCGGTCGCGATGGGCACGCTCGGCGTGTGGTTGATGGTCCGCGGGATCGTGGGCTGAGGGGCGGGACGCGGGGACGATCCGGGAGGATCAGAACACGTACGGGGACCACGGCGCCGGGTCCCAGGCGAACATCGAGTCGGCGCGGGCGAGCGCCCCCTCCGTGTGCTCGTCGACCCGACCCGCGCGGTGGAGCTGCCGGAACGACGTCCCGCCGAGGTACGCCGCCCCGACGTCGTTCACCGAGCACGTGAGATCCGGTGGGTCGCCGGCTCCCGCGGTCACCATCGCCTCGCCGGCCGCCGCCTCGAGCGTGTAGCTCGCCTCGTTCCACGCGCAGAAGGGGTCCCGCACCTCGATCACCACCCGGCCGTCGGCGACGTAGCGTCGCGCGCCGAGGGCGCCGGCCACGTCGACGAGCCGAACCCAGAGGTTGTCCCGCAACCTCGCCCCCAGACGCCGGGGTTCCTGCAGCAGATGGATGAGCGGCTCGTCCACCGGCCGGCTCCACGCGCGAACACGCTCGGTCAGGTCGACCTGGAACACGTACCGCCACAGGTCCGCGTACGCGCCCGCCGACCGCGCCTGCAGGTCCAGGACCGAGAGCACCGACTGCGGGAAGCCGGACGGCCAGTCGTGTTTCACGCGGTAGATCGCGAACCCGTCGACCCCATCCTCCGCTTCGTGCACGACGAACAGCTGCGGCAGCGTGGCGTCGGGTCCGTGTTCGTGCAGGGCGTAGTTCAGGCGCCGCTCGTCGAGCTGCACCATGCCGGGGCGCATGAGCCTGGTCACCTCGTGGACGCCGAGGATCTCCTTCATCGCCGGGTCCCGCTCGAGCTGTCGGATCCTCCCGGAGGGCGCGTACCCGCGGACGAACGCTGAACGCGAGCTCTCGATCTCGATCTCGGCGCCGAAGGTCGCGAGCCCGTAGCCGTATCGTCCGTAGATGCCGCCCTCGGACGCGTAGAGGACGTCGACGAGCTCCCCCCGCTCGTGCGCGTCGGCGAGCTGCCGCCGCATCAGCCGGGTGTTGATCCCCCGGCGACGATGCGTGGGCCTGACGCCGACCGCGGTCACGTAGCCGACCTCGACCTCCGCGCCCGGCACGGTCATCGGCATCGTGAAGACCGCTGCGGTGCCGACGATCTCGGGCCCGTCGAATGCCGCGTAGGTCCGCTCGTACTCGACGAGGACGCGTTCCCGCTCGACGTCTTCGTCGGTCGCGATGCCGCTGAACGCGAACTCGACCGCCCGCACGTAGCCGGCGAACTCGTCCTCGGAGATGGTTCGGATCTCGACGTCCACGCGACGAGCTTACGGGCTCGGCAGCCCCTCGAAGAGGTCGGACAGGACAGGGTCGCGCGGCCGCCGCTCGGGCCAGGCCACCACGAACGACTCGGTCGACAGGATCTCCGGCCACAGGTCGAACGGGACGTCCTCGAGCTCCGCTTGGGTCTTGTGGCACCGGATCGCCTCGAGCTTGCGCTCGTACACGGCCGACCCGTCCACGCGGACGCCGATCGTCGCGTCCGGCAGCCCGCGCGGCATGAACGGCTGCGCCGGGTCCATGGGCTCCAGCCCGCGTTCTCGAAGGAGCTCGTTCAGGCGGTCGAGGGAGCTCTCGGGGATCGCGGTATGCAGGAGCCTCGAGAACGCGGTGCCGCTCGAGGACGTCCGCGCGGCGTGGAACGCCGCCGTCGCCACCTCGCCGATCGTGACGTGGTCCTCGTGGCCCGTGACCCCGTCGGGACCGAACGTCACGACGACCTCCGGCGCGGCCGCTTCGAGCAGGCTCCGGACCTCGGCCACGAGCGCCGCTCGCGAGATCCGGTGCAGTCCGCCATCGGGGTGCCGCAGGAACCGCAGGTCGGGCTCGATGCCGAGCGCGCGCCACGACGCGAGGTCCTCGCGCTCGCGAACCGCCCCGAGCGTCTCTCGCGTGGCGAGCGACGGATCGGCGATGCGGCCGGCGTCGCCGCTCGTCGCCAGGACCACGACCACCTCGAGGTCGTCGCCGGCGTGGAGCGCGAGGCTGCCCGCGACGCCGTACGTGTCGTCGTCCGGGTGCGCGTAGATGCACGCGACCCGTCGCACGGGTCTACGGCAGCGGCGGGAGGTCGAGGAGCGGCTCGAGCCCGACCGTGAGTCCCGGCCGGGTCATCACGGCTCGGGCCGCCATCAGCACGCCCGGCATGAACGAGGACCGATCGGTCGAGTCGTGACGGATCGTCAGCGTCTGCCCCTGCCCGCCGAAGATGACCTCCTGGTGGGCGACCAGCCCGGGGAGCCGGACCGAGTGCACGCGGATCCCGTCGACGTCGCCGCCACGCACCCCCTCGAGCGACTCGCCGAGCGGGCCTCGCCAGCCCTCGCCACGCTCCTCCTGGATCCTGCGGACCGTCGCCACGGCCGTCCCGGAGGGGGCGTCCGCCTTCTCGTCGTGGTGGAGCTCGATGATCTCGACGGCCGGCAGGTACCGGACGGCTTGCGCGGCGAACCGCTGCATCAGCACGGCGCCGAGCGCGAAGTTCGGCGCCACGATCACGTTGGATTCGTGACCCTCGTCCGACAGCAGCTTCTCGATCTCCTGCAGGTTCCCCAGCGAGATCCCGGTGGTTCCGACCACCGCGTGGACCGCGTGCGAGATGCACCAGCGGATGTCGTCCATGACGACCTCGGGGTGGGTGAAGTCCACGGCGACCTCGGCGTTGGCCTCGAGCAGCCGGTCGAGCTCGTCGGAGACCGGGGCGTCGATCTCGGGATGCCCGATCATCTGCCCGATCTTCTGCCCGATCTTCGAGCGATCGATCGCGGCGACGAGCGCGAAGTCGGGGGAATCGGCCAGGGCCCGACAGACCATCAACCCCATCCGGCCACACGCGCCGATCACGCCGACGCGGATCACGCGATCGCGTCCTTGCTCGAGAAGGGCCCGAGGACGGTGACCGTCATCGGTTGCGAGAGTACCCGTTCGGCGGCGCGCACCGCGTCCTCGGGCGTCACGGCCTCGATGCGCCGCAGGAGCTGGCTCACCGTGAGGATCTCGCCGTGGCCGATCTCGGACTTGCCCAGGCGCGACATGCGCCCACCGGGGTCCTCCAGGGACAGCACGAGCGAGCCCTTCATGTGCCCCTTCGCCCGTTCGAACTCGTCGGGGCCGAGGCCCTTGTTCGCCACGTCCTCGAGCTCGGAGCGCATGATCGCGAGGACCTCCTTCGCCCGAGCCGGTGTGGTGCCGGCGTACGCGCAGAACACGCCCGCCTCCGCGTACATCGCGTGGTACGAGTAGACGCTGTAGGCCAGCCCGCGCTTCTCGCGGATCTCCTGGAACAGGCGGGAGCTCATCCCGCCGCCGATCGCGTTGTTCACGACGCCGAACGCGAACCGGTCGGGATCGGTCCGCGACAGGCCGCTCGTGCCGAGGCAGATGTGGGCCTGCTCGGTCTTCCGCTTCTTCACGAGCGACCGTCCCGAGGGGCTCGGGGCGTCGCCGGCCGTCCGCAGGTTCCAGGCGCTCGGGCCCTCCGCGCGCACCGAACCCGGGGCCATGCGTTCGGCCACGAGCTCGAGCAGCTCCTCGTGGCGGAGGTTGCCCGCGGCGACCACGACCACGTTCCCGGGGACGTAGTGCTTGCGATAGAAGCGATGGACCTGGTCGCGGCCGGCCGCCTGGATGCTCTGCTTGGTGCCGAGGATCGGCCGGCCGAGCGGGTGGCCCGGCCAGAGCGTCTCGGTGAACAGGTCGTGGACCAGGTCATCGGGATCGTCCTCGTGCTGGTTGATCTCCTCGAGGATCACCTGCCGCTCGGCCTCCAGATCCGCCGTTCGGAGCACCGAACGCTGCACCATGTCCGAGAGGTGATCGACCGCCATCGGCAGGTCGCGGTCGCGCACGCGCGCGTAGAACGCCGTGTACTCCTTGGCCGTGAACGCGTTCACCTCGCCCCCCACCGCGTCGAACGCCTCGGCGATGTCCCGCGCGCTCCGGGTCTTCGTCCCCTTGAACAGCAGGTGCTCGAGGAAGTGGCTCGACCCCGAGATCGGCGGCGGCTCGTCGCGCGAGCCCGCGAGGACCCAGAAGCCGAGCGCCACCGAGCGGACGCCGGGCATCCGCTCGGTGACGACGCGCAGACCGGAGGTGAACTCCGTGCGTCCGATCGACATCGGCTACGCGGGATCGCGCGGTTCGCGCTCGCGGTCCCGGGGGCGGCGGTCGCGGTCCCGGGGGCGGCGGTCGCGGTCCCGGTCGCGACGGGGCGGCCGGTCCTGTGACTCCTGCTCCATCCCTTCGGGGATCGCCCACTCCTCGCCGACCGGCTTGAGCGAGATCTTCCCGCGATCGTCGATGTCCTGGACCTCGACCTCGATCGTGTCGCCGACCTTGACCGCGTCCTCGACGTTCGCGAGCCGCTTGCCCTTGCCGAGCTTGGAGATGTGGATCAGGCCGTCGCGACCCGGGACGAGGTTCACGAACGCACCGAACGTGGTCGTGTTGACGACGGTGCCGGTGAAGTGCTCCCCGACGCTGATCGGCCGCGGGTTCGCGATCTCGTCGATGATCCGTGCCGCCTCGTCCGCGCCGCCAGCCTCGCGAGCCCCGATGAACACCGTGCCGTCGTCCTGGATGTCGATGTCGGCGCCGGTCAGGGCGACGATCTCGTTGATCTTCTTGCCCTTGGGGCCGATCACCTCGCCGATCTTGTCCACGGGGATCTTGAGCGTGAGGATCCGCGGCGCCTTCGGGTTCACCTCGGTGCGGGGCTCGGGGATCGCGGCCCGCAGCACCTCGAGGATCTGCAGGCGGGCCTCCTTCGCCTGGTCGAGCGCGCCGGCGAGCACGTCGCCCGGCAGGCCCGTGACCTTCATATCGAGCTGGATCGCCGTGACGAACTCGCTCGTCCCCGCCACCTTGAAGTCCATGTCGCCGAGCGCGTCCTCGGCGCCGAGGATGTCGGTGAGGGTCACGAACGTGCCGCCCTCCGCGATCATGCCCATCGCGATCCCCGCGACCGGCGCCTTGATCGGGACCCCGGCGTCCATGAGCGAGAGCGTCGAGGCGCACACGCTGGCCATCGACGTCGACCCGTTGGAGCCGAGGATGTCCGACACGAGCCGGAGCGCGTAGGGGAACTCCTCCTCCGAGGGGATCACCGGCACGAGCGCCCGCTCGGCGAGCGCGCCGTGACCGATCTCGCGGCGACGCGGCGAGCCGATCCGGCCCACCTCGCCCGTGGAGAACGGCGGGAAGTTGTAGTGATGGATGTAGCGCTTGGACTCCTCCGGATCGAGCGTGTCGATCATCTGCGTCATCCGGAGCATCCCGAGCGTGGTGACGTTCAGGGCCTGGGTGTCGCCGCGGTTGAACAGGCTCGACCCGTGCGCGCGCGGGATCAGCCCGACCTCGGCCGACAGTGCGCGGATCTCCTTCGGCCCGCGCCCGTCCAGCCGCACGCCGTGCTCGATCACCCGAGCGCGCATGACCTTCTTCTGCAGGTCCTTCCACGCCGGCGAGATCTCTGACTGGCGGGCCGCGTAGGTCTCCGCCCCCCACGTCTCGAGCAGGTGCTGCTTCAGCTGCTCCTTGATCTCGGACAGCCCGGCCTCGCGCTCCGCGCGGTCCGGGCACGATCGCCGTCTCGAGCCGCTCCTTGAACGACTCGGCGGCCGTCCACGTGTCCTGCCCGTACAGCGACCTGGGCTCGAACGGCTGAGGCTTCACGTCCGCCTTGGCGACGAACTCGAGCTGCGCCTCGATCAGCTCGTCGATCGCGCGCTTGGCCGCCTCGAGGCCCTCGGCGACGACCCGCTCGGTCGGCGCCTTGCCGCCGCCCTCGAGCAGCGAGAACGTGTTGTCGGGCGCCTCGCCCTCGATCATCAGGATGTCGACCTGCCCCGCGTCGTTGCGGCGGCCGGCCACCACGATGTCGAACGTGGCCCCTTCGAGGTCCTGGAACGTCGGGTTGATGACCCACTCGCCGTCGATCAGCCCGAGCCGGACCGAGCCGACCGGGCCCTCGAACGGGATCCCCGACAGCATCGTCGCGAGGCTCGCGGCGTTCATCCCGGGGATGTCGTACGGGTTGGCCATGTCGACCGAGAGCACGGTGATCACGACCTGCACCTCGTCCCGGTAGCCGTCCTTGAAGCTCGGCCGCATCGGCCGGTCGGTGAGTCGCGCGGTGAGGATCGCGGTCTCGGACGGGCGACCCTCCCTGCGGAAGAACCCGCCGGGGATCTTCCCCGCCGCGTACATGCGCTCCTCGACATCGATGGTGAGCGGGAAGAAGTCGATCCCCTCACGGGGCTGCGCGGTGGTGCAGGTGGCGAGCACCTGTGTCTCGCCGTACGTCACGACGCACGAGCCGCCCGCTTGCTTGGCGAGCTTGCCCGACTCGAACGTCAGGGTGTTGTTCCCGAACCGTCGGGAAAGGGTGATGGCCATAGGCCGGTGCCTCCTTGGGTCGGTGCGCGGCGCGGTCGCGCCGCGCGGCTGATGGAGGCGGAGCCGGGCCGGTTGTCAGTGGTGAACCGCCGATCGCGATCGGCGGCTCGCTACTGAGAACCGACCGCGGGGAACGCCCGCCTCCGGTTCCGGTGTGTGATCCCTTCGCATCCCCCCTACGGAGGAGGCGCCCCAGGGGGCGCCTCTCGGTCTACCGGCGAAGGCCGAGCTTCGCCACGATCTCTCGGTAGCGATCGATGTCCTCTCGCCGGAGGTACTCCAGGAGACGACGCCGACGGCCCACCAGCATCAGCAGCCCGCGCCTGGACGCGTGGTCCTTGGCGTGGGACTTCAGATGCTGCGTGAGATCGGCGATCCGCCTGCTGAGCACGGCGATCTGGACCTCGGTCGAACCGGTGTCCGCGTCGGAACGCCGGTGCTCCGTGATGATCTCGGACTTCTGGGTCTTCGTGAGCGTCATACGTCGCCAAGGCTACCAGACGTGTCGTGCGTAACCCCTGGTCAGGGCTCTCTTCCGCATCAGGCCGGAGCGCTCACGACGAAATCGTCGAAGGCCACCTCCATGTCGGCCCGACGCGACTCCGCCCGGAACCCGGTTGCTCCCGCCCGGAGGGGTTGGTCCGAATCGACAACGGTGTTCACGGCGATGTCGTTCACCGATAGCCGGAGCGTGACGCCCTCCGGGCCGTCGACACACTCGATCGCGATCCGGTTCAGCGCGTTCCCATGGGAGACCGCCGGGCTCACCCCACTATCGAAGTCCTCGAAGGACTCCCCGGCCTGCTCACCGATGAAGTAGCTGCCGTCGCCCTGGATCAGGAAGTAGTAGTAGGAGTCGGGGGTCGCCGCCCGGCACACGACTCCGTACAGCGCATCGGGAGACCCGAGGAGATGCGCCGTCACCTCCACGCGAACGTCGCCCAGCGTCGAGAGCTCCTGCGTCGAGGTGTTGAAATCGCCCGTCACGTGGAAGCCCGCCTTGGCGCCCAGGACGTACGTCCCGTCTCTGTACAGCCCGTGCTCACGCGGGCTCTCGAACACATCCCAGCCTGAGGTCGGATCGGAGAAGTCGTCTCGGAAGATCACACCTTCACCGGTGGCGGCGGTCGCGGCGGTCGCACCGGTGGCGCCGGTCGCGGCGGTCGTTCCTGTGGTGGCGTCTCCCAGCACCAGATCGAGGCTCCAGCCACCGGCGATCTGCCCCTGGTCGTGTCGGGCGTGATCCACGACGTAGAGCTCCCAGGTGCCGTTCGGATCGGTGCCGTTGAACAGCGCGAGCGACCCTCCATGGGGCGGGCTGGGAGCGGGAGGCGGATAGGTGAAGCCGAGGTCAGCGCTCTTGGAGCTCGGTTCGAACGTCCCGGACGTGATCGAGGTGTTCGACCTCAGTGCCACCCCTTGGTCGTCGAACGTGACCGAGAGATCCTGCACGCCTCCGCGGCCCCCCACGCGCTCCATGAGCGCCACGGACTGCCCCGTCGGCCCGACGAGGAGGATCTGCAGATCGCGGGGGAAGGTGTGGCTCAGACCGTTGATCGTGACGTTCACGTCGGTCACGACGCCTCGGAGATCCGAAACATCGATGGTCGAAGGGTACGGGGTGCCGGCTCCCACCTTGGGGATCGCGATCGGGTCCGTGTTGGAGACCGTCGTCGGCGGCGAGGGGCCGGTCGGTTCGGGCGGTCCCGACTGGGGCTCCGGCTCGGCGCCACCGCCCATGAGAACGACGACCACGCCGATCGCCGCGATCGCGAGCACCACCGCGCCCACGATCGCGGCCAGACGTCCGCGGTTCGGACGCCCCGGAGCCACGCCGATCGGTTGCTGCTCGGTGGCGCCGCCGGCGGCCGTCGTCGGCGACACGGCGGGTGGGCTCTCGGTCGCGCCCTGGGGCGCCGGCGGCAGCAACGGCCCAGAGCTGGGCTGCGCCGGACCGGCGACGACGGTGGGGTCGATGGCCGGCGCGGCGTGGGGGGGCACGCGGATCCCGAGCGTGTGGGCGAACTCATCCATCATGGCCGTGCAGGTCGGATGCCGATCGGCGCGATCCTTGGCCATCCCGCGGGCCAGGACGTCGTCGAGGTCGGCGGGAAGATCGGGCCGACGCGTGGAGACCTTCGGCAGCGGGTCCTGCAGGTGCGCGAACAGGGTCGCCACATCGGTTCCCTTGTCGAACGGCGGTAGCCCGGTCAGGCACTGGTAAAGGACGCAGGCGAGCGAGTACTCGTCGGTCCGTCCGTCGACCTCTTCACCCTGGATCTGCTCGGGGGCGACGTAGTCCACCGTTCCCATGAACGTGCCCGTCCTGGTGAGCCCGCTCTTGGACGCCGTGTGCTTGGTCAACCCGAAGTCGGCCAGGTACGGATGCTCCTCACCCTCGTCGAGCGCGATGAGGACGTTCGCGGGTTTCACGTCGCGGTGGACCAGCCCTCTGCGATGGGCCGCGTCGAGCGCTCCCGCGACCGGCCGGATCAGGGAGGCGGTGCGCTCGGGTTCGAGTCTGCCCTCCCGCGAGATGAGCGTCCGCAGGTCGCTGCCCTGGACGTAGCGCATCGCGATGAACAGCTGCCCGTCGATCTCGCCCGCCTCGTACACGGGCACGATGTTCGGATGGTCGAGGCCGGCGGCCAGCTGGGACTCGCGGATGAACCGGTTGCGGAACGACGAATCCTCGGCCAGGTCCGGGTCGAGCACCTTGATCGCGACGCGCCGGGCGAGCCTCGGGTCCTCCGCGAGGTAGACGACGCTCATGCCACCCCGGCCGAGTTGGGACTCGATCCGGTAGATGCCGAAGGTGCTCCCTGGGGCGAGCGGCGCGGTCACGGGCAGGGTTGTATCAGAACCTCGAACGGAGCGAGACCCCGGACGGATCCGGGGTCTCGCTCAACATCGGACCGCGGGGCGACCCTATGCCGCTCAGGTCATTGCGCGAACGACAGGCAGGCGGTGGTGGGCCGCACCACGTAGTAGTTCAGGAACGCATCCGTCTGCAGGTTCTCCGTGAGATCGAGGGCCGTGGTCTTGAAGGTCACCCCCGTCCCGGGGTCGTACACGTACCCCGATCCAGCAGCGAGGTCTCCGTACTGGGTGAGCTGCGTGTAGCTCGTGCAGTTGAAGAACCTGTTGACGAACTTGTCCAGCGCGGTGAGCTCCTGCTGGGTGGACTTCGCGAACTTGGTCACGCGATTCAGGCAGTCGATCAGCTTGCTGACATCGGAGTTCGCGGTGACGTTCGCGCACAGGGTGACGTTGGGGGCCATGGCCCTGACCTTCTTCAGCTGCCTCAGGACCCGGTCGTTGACCTCTGACGTACGTTGCACCCGCGCGGAGGCCTGAGACGGTTGTCTCGGCGACTGCGCGTTGACGCCGAACCCGAACCCGAATACGAACAGGCTCACGACGGCCAGGAACACCGCGATCCTCTTCATGGGTCTCCCTCCTCGGTGGACGGATCCACCTCTCGCTTGGCGTCCGGCGGGCGCCTGAACGCGGTTAACACAGACCTGCAAGGAAGTCCGCGACCGAACAACCGCTCGAACCGCCCGAAGACCCGCCGCTCGAGCCGCCGGACGAGGGCGCCGCGGGCGTCGTGACGGACACGGGCTCCGAGCGGGCCTGCGAGCCGTCCTCGCCGACGGCGACGATCCGGTAGACGTAGGTGGTCGAGGGATCGACGTTGCGGTCGACGAACGTCGTCTTCGTCACCCCCCGGATCTGGTCGTTGTCGCGGAACACCAAGAACCGCACCGCCTCCGATCCGTTGGGAGCGGCGCTCCACGTGATCGTCACCGAGTCCGAGGTGACGTCGGTCGCCCGGGGGTTGATCGGCGCCCGGACGGGTGGCGGAACCTCGACCTGCACGCTGGGACTCGGGGTCTGTGAGGGTGAGGACGCCTGGGTGGGCGCCGTGCTCGGACTCGCGTCGGGGGCCGGCGTCTCCCCTCCCCGGGACAGGGCGACCGCAGCCACCGAACCGATCACAGCCAGCGCCGCCACGACCGCCACGATCACGAGCATCCGCCTCCGTCCTCGCTCTGGCCGGCCTGGTGTCGGGACCGCCGCGCCGACCGGTGCGGCCGGGGGTTTCGCGATCTCCGGCGGTGCCGGAACGTCGACCCTCGAGGGCGGCTCGGCGGGCGGCAACGAAACAGGAGAGGGAGCGGCCTCCACGCTCGCCCCGACCGCCAGCGCGGCGGCCGCGGGGGCGACCGACGGATCGTCCACCGGTGGGAAGGACGGATGCGGCTCGAGACCCTGGCCGGTCTCGGTCGGTGCCGCTTCGATGACCGGCGAGGCGGCGGCGGCCGTGGGCGGGGCCGCGGCCACGGTCGGAGGGGCAGCGGCGACGGTTGGGGCCGGTCCGGTGGCGGGGGCGAGCACCAACGCCTCGCGCGCCGACGCTACGAACGCCATGCAGGTATCGAACCGGTCGTCCCGTTCTTTCGCCATGGCCCGGACAAGCACGGCGTCCAAGGCCTCCGGCAGATCCGGACGTTTCGCGGACACGCGGGGCGGCGTGTCCTCGAGGTGCGCGAACAAGATGGCCACGTCCTGGTCCTTGGCGAACGGCACCTCGCCGGCCAGACATTCGTAGAGCACGCATCCGAGCGAGTACAGGTCGGTGCGCCCGTCGACCTCGTTGCCGCGGATCTGTTCCGGCGCAACGTAGTCGATCGTCCCCATGAAGGTCCCGGTCTTGGTCAGCCCGCTCCTGGACGACACGTGCTTGGTGAGCCCGAAGTCGCTCAGGTACGCGTGCTCCTCGTCGCCGACCTTCGACAACAGGATGTTCGCCGGCTTCACGTCGCGGTGGACCAGTCCGGCGCGATGGGCCGTGTCGAGGGCGCTCGCGACCTGGCGCATGATCGCCATCGTCCGCTCGGCATCCATCGGCCCCTCGTCGGTGACGACGCGCCGCAGGTCGGTGCCACGGATCACCCGCATGGCCAGGTAGAGGACGCCGTCGGCCTCTCCGGCGTCGTAGACGGGGACGATGCTCGGGTGCTCCAGGTTGGCGGCCATCTTGGCCTCTCGGACGAACCGGGATCGGAAGGCCTCGTTCTCAGAGAGCTCCTCCGACATGACCTTGAGAGCCACCTTGCGGCCGAGCTTGGCATCCTCGGCGACGTAGACGACGCTCATCCCTCCGCGCCCCAAGACGGATTCGAGGGTGTAGCCGCCGATGGTGCTCCCGATGCCGATCCCCGTCGTCACGCCGGTCTTTGTACCACCATCGCCCGGTCAAATGGGGGTGATACCCGTCACGGCCGAACGGCGGGCCGTCGCCCGCCCTAATCCAGGACCGGATGTCCGTCCGAGACGATCGTCGCGGGCAGGAGCCGGCCGACGAGCGTCCCGTCGGGCCGGACCACCACCTCGGCCACGGCGGTCGTCGAGCCCTCCGCCGAGAAACGGGGCCACACGAAGTTGCCGAGCCCGTAGAAGATCGGCCTGCCCTGGAACGTGTCCATCGGCTGGAGACGGTGAGCGTGCGAGCCGAAGATCACGTCCGCACCCGCGTCGATCATGCGGTGCGCCTCGTCGACCTGGTAGTCACGCGGCTGCGTGTCGAGCTCGACGCCCCAGTGGATCATGACGATCACGAGATCGGCGTTCGCGTTCGCCTCGCGGATCGCCCGGAGGGCGCGGGAGAAGTCGTGTCCCACCGAGGTCCCGATCTCGTCGCCGACCGCCACCTGGGAGTCCGGATCGGTGACCTCGCCGACGCCCACGAGGCCGATCGTCCACCCCTTCACCTCGACGTACGCGGGGGCGTCCGCCTCGTCTTGGGAGGCGCCCGCACCGATCGGGACGATATCGGCGCGTTTCAGGTTCCGGATCGAATCGAGCAGGCCCTGCGGGCCCTGATCGAACCCGTGGTTGTTCGCCAGGTTCGCGACGTCGACGCCCGCCCGGTGCGCCTCGTCGAGCGCGTCCGGGTCGCAGCGGAACACGAACTGCTTGTCGAGCGGGGCGACGATGTCGGTGGAGGGGCACTCGTGGTTGATGACCGTGAGGTCGTCGTGCCGGAACAGGCCGTCGAGCCCGCTCCAGGCCCAGCCGTACCCGTTGGAGGCGAGGGCCGGGATGTAGCTCGGGTCCAGGCTCACGTCCCCCGTGCCGTGGATGACCAGCGTGCGCTTCGGTTCGGCGCTCGGGCTGGGTGAGGGCTCCGGGGTGGTGACGCCGTCCATGGTCTTCGAGGCTCGAACGCCCGACGTCGCTCCGGCGGCCCGGGGAGACGCGCCCACCGAACCGGCCCCCCCGTCGGCACCCCCGACGAGGTACGCCAGGATCCCCACCGCGATCCCGAGCGCGACCAGGAGGAGGCCGAACGGGACGCGCGAGCGGCGGGCGTGGCGCGAGGTCATCGACGTGAGCCTCTCACGTCCCCGCTACGAGGTCGCGGGTCCGGCGCACGTCCTCGCCGATCGCCGCCGACAGCTCATCGGCGGTGTCGAAGCGCGCCTCATCGCGCAGGTAGGCCCAGAACTCGACGGCGATCTCGCTCCCCACGACGTCGCCGTCGAAGTCCAGCAGGTACGCCTCGACGTGCAGGGGCTCGACGCCGAACGTGGGGTTGGTCCCGACGCTGATCGCGGCCACGTGCGCAGCGCCCCCGATGACCGCTCGACCCGCGTAGATCCCCCGGCCCGGCAACAGCAGCCGGGGTCCCGTCCGCAGGTTCGCGGTCGGGTACCCGAGACCGTGGCCCCGGCCTGCGCCGCCCACGACCGTCCCGTCGAGGACGAACCGCCGGCCGAGCGCGACGCGCGGCCACTCGAGATCCCCTTGCACGAGCGCGTCACGGATGGAGGATGACGACACCCGCCGGCCATCGACCTCGACCAGCTCCACGCGCTCGGCCGTGAACCCGTGCGACGGGCCGGTCGCGATCAGCATCTCGACCGTCCCGGCCGCCCGGTGACCGAACGTGAAGTTCGCGCCCATCGCGCAGTGGCCGGCGTGGAGCCCATCGACGAGCACGCGCGTCACGAACGCGTCCGCCGGCCATCGGCTGAACCCCTCCGTGAACTCGAGCACGAGCAGCGTGTCGATCCCCGTCTCCTCGATGAGGGCGGCCTTACGCTCGACCGTGGTCATCAGACGGGGCTCCCGGCCCGGCGTGAGGACCTCACGCGGGTGGCGATCGAACGTCACCGCGACCGACGGCAGCCCTCGTTCCTTGGCCGTCTCGACCGTGCGACCCAGGACCGCGCGGTGCCCGAGGTGCACGCCGTCGAAGAATCCGACCGTGACCACCGTTCGGTCCACCGAGAGCGGCAGGGCCTCGAGCCCGTACAGGCGTTCCATCGCTCGGAGGGTAACGGACGGTCCGAGGGGCCTACTCGAGGAGCGTTCGCGCGTGGTCCGGCACGTACGTGTACGTGTCGCGCGGCGGGCGCACGTACCCCTCGTCGCTCTGGCGCGGAGGCATCTTGATCTTCTCCGCGCCCCGCGTCTCGTACGG
Organism: uncultured Actinomycetes bacterium; assembly: GCA_963706005.1. GTDB lineage: Bacteria > Actinomycetota > UBA4738 > UBA4738 > HRBIN12 > DASSJM01. The sequence goes on along the minus strand of CAVPLL010000002.1, from coordinate 170,487 downwards.
GATCATCGACAGGAGGTGAGCGATGCAGTTCAGGCGAGCCTTCGGCTTGTCGTCGGCCTCGACCACGTACCAGGGCGCCTCCGGGATGTCGGTGTGGACGAACATCTCGTCCTTCGCCCGGGAGAAGTCGACCCAGTGGGAGCGGGACAGCAGATCGGTCTCCGAGAGCTTCCAGCGGCGCATCGGGTCGTCGATCCTCGAACGGAACCGACGCTCCTGCTCCTCATCGGACACCGAGAACCAGTATTTCACCAGGACGATCCCGTCCTCGATGAGCAGCCGTTCGAAGATCGGGACCTGCCGCAGGAACCGCCGATGCTCGTCCGGCGTGCAGAACCCGAGGACCTTCTCGACGCCCGCGCGGTTGTACCAGCTGCGGTCGAACAGGACGATCTCGCCGGCGGACGGGAGGTTGGCGATGTACCGCTGGAAGTACCACTGCGTGCGTTCGCGCTCCGTGGGCTTGGGGAGCGCCGCGATGCGGGTGACGCGCGGGTTCGTGTACTGGGTGATGCGCTTGATCGTGCCGCCCTTGCCGGCCGCGTCCCGCCCCTCGAAGATGACGACGATCCTCGCCCCCGAGGCGGAGACCCAGTCCTCCATCTTGACGAGCTCCTCCTGGAGCCGCCGGAGTTCCTTCTCGTAGATCTTCTTCGAGAGCTTGCTCGAGCGGTCCTCCGCATCGCGGTGCCCGCCGTGCCTGGACCCGTGCTTGCCGCCTTCCGCTCGTTCCGTGTTGGTCGCCATCGCGCTCCTCCGCAGGGAGGCATCATCCCACGACGGCCCGTCCCGCTTGTCCTAGGCTTGTCCCGTGCGTGCCGGCCGTTCGATCGCGCTCATCCTGGCCGTCCCGCTCGTCCTGTCCGCGTGCGTCGGGTCCGACCGACCCGCGGGCGACGCGCGCGGAGACGACGCCGTCACCGTCGCCTCGTTCAACTTCCCCGAGAGCGTCCTGCTGGCCGAGATCTACGCGCAGGCCATGGAGGCAGCCGGGTACCGCGTCCGGCGCGAGATCGCGCTCGGACCCCGTGAGCTCGTGATGCCGGCGCTCGTCGGCGGGCTCGTCGAGTTCGTCCCGGAGTACGCGGGCAGCGGCCTCCAGTTCCTCGCGGGATCGGGGGCGACCTCGTCGGACCTCGAGGCCGACTACGGGATCTTCGCCGACCGGTTGACGGAGCTCGACGTCACGGCTCTCGCCGCGTCGCCCGCCGAGGATCAGAACGGGTTCGCGGTCACGACGGAGACGGCCGACCGCTACGGGCTGCGGACGCTGAGCGACCTGGCGGCCGTATCGCACCAGCTGGTCTTCGGAGGACCGCCCGAGTGCACCACGCGCCCGTTCTGCCTCCCCGGCCTCGCGCGCCGGTACGGGATCGTCTTCGGGAACGTCCTGTCCAACCTCGACGCGGGCGGGCCACGCACGGTCGCCGCCCTCGCCGAGGGAACCATCGACGTCGGGCTGTTGTTCACGAGCGACGGCTCGATCGAGCTGAACGATTTCGTCCTGCTCCGAGACGACCTCGGCCTCCAGCCGGCTGAGAACGTCACACCGATCATCCGGTCCGACGCGCTCGCGCGGTTCGGGCCCGGGCTCGCCGAGCGCGTGAACGCCGTCTCGGCGTTGCTCTCCACCGACCTGCTCCGTTCGCTGAACGCCGCGGTGGCCAGGGGCGCCGACCCGGTCGCGATCGCGTCGGACTGGCTCGCGTCGAAGGGTCTGGGAGCGGGCCTGGAGTAGAGTCGCCGTTCGAGCATGGATGCCCCCAGCGACGCCGGCGTGGAACGCGGACTCCGAGAGCGCGTCCCCGCTCACGGGACGCAGCGTCGCCGCCCATCCGGCGAGGCGCCTGCCCTGCCCCACGAGCTCGGCCGTTCGGGGAAGTTCTTCCTGCTGATGGTCCTGTACTTCGCGCTCGTGCTCACCGGGTTCCTGCTGTTCCCGACGCTCGAAGGCGTGTTCGAGCGGCTCGATCACAACCGGCAGATCTGGATCACCGACCTGCGTACCCCAGGCCTCACCCGGGTGATGCTCGTCGTCAACGGGCTGACCTCGACCTGGACGATCCGCGTGATCCGGTGGAGCGTGATCCTCGGCCTGGTGGTGTTCAGGCGGTGGCGGCACCTGTTCGTGTTCCTTGCGGCCATCATCGCGACCGAGATCGTCACCTACAACGCCTCCATCATCATCGCCCGCCCTCGGCCGCTCGGGATCGCCATCCTCACGGGGTGGCAGGGGTACTCGATGCCGTCCCGGCCACTCGCCGGGCTTGCCGTATCGGCCATCGGCGCCGCGTACGCCCTGATCGTTGCCGGCCCCCCGCGCTCGGTCGCCAAGTGGGTGATCGGGATCGTCCTCGGGATCCTCGTGTTCGTCCGTGTGTACCTCGGCGTGGATCACATGTCGGACGCGGTGATGGGGGCCGTGTTCGGCGTGGCGGTCGGGGTTGCGTTGTTCCGATGGTTCGCACCGAACGATCTGTTCCCGGTCTCGTACCGAGCGAGGCAAGGCGGCGCACCTGGACGTGGGCGGGCGGCGCGGCGAGGCCATCGTCTCGGCGATCAGGGACCAGCTCGGGCTCACCGTGCTCGGCGTGAAGCCGGTGGGTCTCGAGGGCTCCGGCGGTTCGACGCCGCTCCGGATCGAGATCGGGGCCACGGGGGACGAGCCGGGGGGCTACGTCTTCGCCAAGCTGTACGCGAAGAGCCACGTACGGGCGGATCGCTGGTACAAGCTCGGCCGGACGATCCTGTACGGCGCGCTGGAGGACGAGACGCCGTTCCAGTCCGTCCGGCGGTTCGTCGAGTACGAGGACTACACCCTCCGCCTCATGTACGACCTCGGTCTCCCCGTGCCTCGACCGTACGGGTTCGTCGAGATCACGCCCGAGCGCGAATACATGATCGTCATGGAGTTCTTCGACGGCGCCGTCGAGATCGGCGAGGCCGAGATCGACGACGGCGTGATCGACCAGGGCCTCCTGCTCGTGCGGAACATGTGGGACGAGGGACTCGCCCACCGCGACATCAAGCCGGCGAACCTGATGGTCCGAGATGGCGAGCTGAAGCTCATCGACGTGTTCTTCGTGCAGGTCCGCCCGTCGCCCTGGCGGCAGGCGGTCGATCTCGCCAACATGATGCTGGTCCTCGCGCTCCGCAGCGACGCCGAACGCGTCTACGCCCGTGCCCGTGAACACTTCACCGAGGACGACATCGCGGAGGCGTTCGCGGCGGCGCGCGGCGTGGCGAGCCCGACGCAGCTCCGCAACAACCTCAAGCAGGACGGCCGCGACCTGCTGGCCGAGTTCCGACGCATGGCGCCCGAGCGCGAACAGGTCTCGATCCAGCGCTGGAGCGTGCGACGGGTGCTCCTCACGATCGCGGTCGTGTTCGGCGCGTGGCTCGCGGTCGGGCTCATCGTCAGCAACTGGAACGCGTTCGCGTGAGGTGGCCGCGGCGGGTGGGCGCCGTTCTCGCGATCGCCCTCCTCGGCTCGATCCTGGCGGCCTGCAGCTCCCAGGCGGGCGACGCCTCGGAGGCGAACTGTCCGGTCGAGGATGGCGAGCTGTTCGTGCTCATGGCGCAGTCCGTGCCGAGCGCGACGCTCCTGCCCTGCATCGCGGGTCTGCCCGCCGGTTGGAAGTACGGCGGGTCGGACGTCCGGAGCGGGAGCGCGCGGTTCTGGCTCGATTCGGATCGTGGGGGCCTGCACTCGGTCGAGGTCTCGCTCACGCCTTCGTGCCGCATCGTGGGTGCCGTCGACGTCACCAACTCCACGACGGAGGGCGGCGTCCGCGTCTACCTGCACGAGTTCGCCCTCCACCCGTTCTCGGCGAACAAGTACTTCCTGTTCCCGGGCGGATGCGTCACCTACCGGATCCGGTTCGGTCCGAACGCGGAGCCGACACTCGCGCTCGAAGCGGACCAGGCCGTCACCTTCGGGCTGCGGACGGTGCTCGTGCGCAAGATCGAGCAGGAGTTCGGCCTCACCCTGTGCGGGGCCGGCGCGCCGCCCTGCGTCGGCGGCGACTAACGTGCTGACGAACCACCGCCGAGCGATCGGCTGGTCGGCCGTGCTGCTCGGGGCGCTGGTCTTCGTGTTCGTCGCGGTCGGCCGCCATCCCCCGTCCCTCGCCCCCAAGACGACGCTCCCGTTCGTGGGTCACTGGGACCTCACGGTCTTCCGCGCGATGGACGACATCCGCAACGTGGTCCTCACGGCCTTGGCTCGGTTCCTGAACCTGTTGGGCAGCGGGATCGTGACCATCCCGCTCCGCATCGTCGTCACCGTGTGGTTGCTCGTCCGAAGGAGATGGCGTGCGCTCGCGGCCTGGGCCATGACCTGGGCGGCGGCCGAGCTCATCCTGGCCGCCGCGAAGACCTTCTTCCACCGCGGACGACCACCCGAACCGCTCGTTGCGGTGGTCGGGTTCTCGTTCCCGTCCGGCCATGCGGTCGCCGGTGCCGCGACCGCCCTCGCCCTGGTCCTGGTGCTGCTGCCCGCGGGCCCGGCTCGCCGGCGCTGGGAGCTTGTCGCGATCGCGTTCGTGTTCGTGATGGCGCTCTCGCGCGTGTACCTGGGGGCGCACTGGTTCTCCGACGTCGTGGCCGGCGTCCTGCTCGGCGCGGGCGTCGCGCTCGGGTCGTTCGGACTCGTGACCGAGATCCGGGACGTCGCGCTGCGCCGCAAGGCGCGGGCGGCGCCCGCGGGAACGGGCTAGGCGGGCTGCCGCTCGGTGTCGGGTGCGAGCTGCGGCTTCGGCGCTTCCCGCCGCCAGCTCTTCTTCACGCGCCAGATGATGTACGTGAATCCTCCCAACGGGATCTGGATCCCGTAGGTGAGGACGCGGAACAGCAGCACGGCCGCGACCACCTGTGCCTCGTTGCCGCCCGCCGCGGTCAGACCCCCGATGTAGCCGAGCTCGACGAACCCGACACCGCCCGGCGTGATCGGCACGGCGGCGAGCAGGCGGCCGAACGCGAAGACGGCGAGGGTCTGGAGCGTGCTCACCTCCTGCTCGGAGATGCCCACGTGCCGCAGGCAGAGCAGGAGCACGAGCCAGAGCGCGAGCTGCGACATGACCGTGGTGACCGTTATCAGCACCCAGCGCTTCTCGACCAGGATGATCGTCCGCCCGCGGAAGGCGACGGCCTGCTCACCCCAGGTCGTGATCGGGCCCTTGTGGAACCACCGCAGGAACCACGACACGAAGCGTCCGAGCCCGTCGCCGATCCGCCGAGCGAACTCCTTCTTCCACAGGGCGAGCGCGAACAGCGACACCGCGACCACCAGAACGACCAGACCGATCAGGGCGGCGACGACCAGGGCGGGGGCCGCCTGGCCCGTGATCGCGAGCAGCGCGAGCGACACGACGGGCAGGGCGAGCTTCATGAAGATGTTCCACACGCCGGTGACCCCGATATACAGGGTGATCGCCTGGGCGTCGAACCCCCACGAGTGCAAGATCGTGTACGTGAGCCCCACCGCCACGGCTCCTCCAGCCGGGATCGTGTTCGCGACGGATGTGGTCGTCTGCGTCACGACGGCGGCAGGCCCGAGGCGCAGGCCCGGCAACGCGGCCATGTTCGCGAGCCAGTACGTGAACAGGTTGAAGATCATCGCCGCGACGAGCGACCAGAACTCGATCGGCGTGAGGGTGGTCATCGTGGCCCAGACCGCCGAGTAGTCCGCGAACCGCGGGATCGCGTAGAGGAAGATGGCGGCCACGATGGCCAGCGAGATCGCGGCCGAGATCACGCGTCGGAGGAGCGAGTGCTTCTTCTTCGGTGCGTCGGACACCACCGCATGCTCGCAGAGATCGCCCGGCGGCGCATCCCCTGAGTCAGTCCGACGCCAGCACGACCTCCGGGCGCGCGCTCGCCCCGGCGTCTCGGTAGATGGCCGTGAGCACGCCGTCCGGCGCGAAGACGGCGTAGGGTCCCTCGATCCCGGCGGGCCCCAGCACGCGCCCATGGGACGCGGCTCGAGCCTCGTCGGCATCCAGGCGGATGCTCGGCAGGTGCCCGACCGCTCGCTCGATCGGCAGCGGCTCCGCCTCGCCCGGCGCCCGCGCGTCCTCCACCCGGAAGGGCCCGATGGCGGTTCGGCGGAGCCGCACCAGGTGCGCCCCGCACCCGAGCGCCCGACCCACGTCGGCGACGAGCACCCGGACGTACGTCCCGCCCGAACACGTGATCCGGACGTCCACCTCGCGCCCGTGGAACCGCGACACCTCGAACGCGTCGACGCGGATCGGGCGCGCGGGCGCCTCCAGGACGTCGCCGCGGCGCGCGGCGTCGTAGAGCTTGCGTCCGCCGACCTTCACGGCCGAGTACGCGGGCGGGGTCTGCATCGACTCCCCGATCAGGGCGGCGCACGCACGCTCGACGTCCGTCCGGGACACGTCGACCGGCGCCGAACGCACGACCGCCCCGTCCGCATCCAGCGTGTCGGTCTCCTCGCCCAGGCGCCCGGTCCCCGTGTACGACTTGGGGAGGTCGCCGAGGTAGCGGAGGAGGCGGGTGGCCCGGCCGACCCCGAGGATCAGCAGACCGGTCGCCATCGGATCCAGCGTGCCCGCGTGTCCGACCTTGCGGGTCCCGAGCGACCTGCGGACCACGTCGACCACGTCGTGCGACGTCAGGCCGGAGGGCTTGTCGACGAGCACGAGCCCCTCGGCCGCCGGCCCCATCGAGCTACGAGGCGGGGGGCTCGGCGGCGAGCGCGGCCTTGAGCGACTCGACCGTGGCGACCAGACCCCGGTTCGAGGTGTAGCCCGAAGCCAGACGATGTCCCCCGCCGCCGAACCGCGAGGCCGCGGCGGCCACGTCGTGCCCTCCGCGCGAACGCAGGCTCACCTTGAACCGCCCGTCGCGCTGCTGCTTGATCACGGCGGCCACGTCCGCCTCGCGCGCCGTCCGCAGGACGTCGATGAGATCGTCGGTCTCGGCCGGGTGGACGCCCGACCGGTCGAGGTCGGCGCGGGTGAGGTAGGTCCACACCAGATCGGCCTGCGGTTCGGAGCGGATCCGCTCGAGCGCCGTCCCGAGGAGCCGCAGGTACGCGACCCCGTTGTCCTCGTAGAGCGCCTGGACGAGCCTCGCGTGCTCGAACGGGAACTCGCGCAGCTCGGCCGCCAGGCGGAGGGTGTCCGGCCCGACGGCCTCGTACTGGAACCGCCCGGTATCGGTCACGAGCCCCGCGTACAGGCAGGTGGCGGTCTCGATCCCGATCTGGCCGCCCAGCTCCTTCACGAGCCGCCACACGAGCTCGCAGGTGGACGACGCCGAGGGGTCGATGATCGGGATCGTCCCGAGCCCCTCGTTCGTGACGTGGTGGTCGATCCAGATCAGCGTCGTCGCCCGCACCGCAGGACCCCCGAGGGCGGCGAGCCGGTCGAGCGAGGCGACGTCACACGTGACCATCAGGGGTGGGTCCTTCGGGAACCTCGAGGGAGGCACGAGCGCGTCCGTGCCCGGCAGCATCGCGGCCCAGCGCGGGGGCTCGAACGGCTCGTTCGGGAACGAGCACACGGTCCCCTTGCCCATCGCGCGCAGGTGGTTCGAGAGCCCGAGCATGGAGCCGAGCGCGTCCGCGTCGGGGTTCACGTGGCACGCGAGCGCGACGCTCGTCGCGCTCGAGAGTGCCTCCGCCGCCTTCGCGAACGGGTCGGCGACCGTCACGTCCCCTCCCGCTGATGCAGCTCGCGGAGGAGCTCCTCGATGCGGCCCGCGTTCGCCGGCGCCTCGTCGGGCTCGAACCGCAGGTCGGGGAGCATCTTCATCCGGACCTGCCGTCCGATCACCTGTCGCAGATGTCCACGCGCCGATGTCAGCGCGGCGGCGGTCGCACGCCGGGCGCGATCGTCCCCGAGGGTCGTGTAGAAGACGCGCGCGAGTCGGAGGTCGGGCGTGACGGTGACCCCCGTGACCGTGACGAACCCCACCCGCGGATCCTTGAGCTTCGGGATCTCCTCCGCGAGGATCTCGCGGAACTCCTCCGAGACACGGGTGGGCCGGCTCCCGTCGGGCATCGGGTCACGCCTCCGGGTAGTGCAGCGTCAGCTCGCTCTGGATCAGCTCGACCTCACCCCAGCGATCGACGAGCTTCTCGACCTCGTGCAGGACGCGGCGCGCGTGATACTGCTCACCCGCGACGGCGGCGACGGCGATCGTGGTCCGTTGCCACAGGTCGTGGTGATCCACCTCGGCCACGGACACGTTGAACGTCGAGCGGATGCCGTTGGTCAGCGTCTTCACGACGTGTCGCTTCTCCTTCAGGGACCCGCACGAGGGGATGCGGAGGTCGAACCGCTCCAGCGCGACGAGCATCGACGTTCCTACAGCTCCCGGGCGACCTCGCGGACCTCGTAGGCCTCGATGATGTCGCCTTCCTTCACGTCGTTGAAGTTCTCGATCCCGATGCCGCACTCGAAGCCGTCGGTCACCTCGCGCACATCGTCCTTGAAGCGGCGGAGCGAGCCGATCCTCCCGTCGTAGGCGACGACGCCGTCCCTGATCACGCGGGCGCGCGCGTTCCGCGCGATCGTTCCCTCGAGGACGTACGAACCCGCGACGAGCCCGACCTTCGGGACCCGGAAGAGCGCGCGGACCTCGGCCCGGCCGAGCTGGGTCTCGCGCTGCTCGGGCTTCAGCATGCCACCGAGCGCGCTGCGGATGTCGTCGATCGCGTCGTAGATCACGCGGTAGAGGCGGACATCCACACCCTCCTTCTCGGCGAGGTCTCGGGCCTGCACGTCGGGGCGGACGTTGAACCCCACGACGATCGCGTGAGAGGTCAGGGCGAGGTTGATGTCGCTCTCGGTGATCGCACCCGCGGCGCTCCTGATCACGTTCACGCGGACCTCGTCCTGCGGGAGCTTGGCGAGCGCATCGACGAGCGCCCCGATCGAACCCTGCACGTCGGCCTTCACGATCAGGTTCAGCTCCGGCACCTCGTCGCGCTCCGCCTGGGCCATGAGCTCCTGCAGCGTCGGGGGTCGCGTGGTGACCATCTCGGCCGCGCGAACCTTGGCCTCGCGCTCCTGGACGACGTGCCGAGCCTCGCGCTCGTCCGCGACCTCGCGGACGTCGTCTCCGGCGTTCGGGGTCGCCGACCAGCCGAGGATCTGCACCGGCTTGCTCGGGCCGGCCTGCTTCACCTGTTGCCCGTTCTCGTCCAGCATCGCGCGGATCTTCGCCCACGACGTGCCGGACACGAGCGTGTCGCCCACGTCCAGCGTGCCTCGCTGGACGAGCACGCTCGCGACGGGCCCGCGACCCTTGTCCAGGTGCGCCTCGAGCACGACCGCGCGCGCCCGTCCGAGTGGATCGGCCTTCAGCTCCTCGAGGTCGGCCACGAGCAGGATCGTCTCGAGCAGGTTGTCCAGGTTCGTCCGCGCCTTGGCCGAGACGTCGACGAACTCGTTCTGGCCGCCCCACTCCGACGGCACGATGCCCTGCTCGACCAGCTGCTGCCGCACCCGCGTGGGATCGGCCTCGGGCTTGTCGATCTTGTTGACCGCGACCACGATCGGAACGCCCGCCGCCTTCGCGTGGTCGAGCGCCTCGACCGTCTGCGGCTTCACGCCGTCGTCCGCCGCGACGACGAGCACGGCGATGTCCGTCACCTGGGCGCCTCGCGCACGCATCGCCGTGAAGGCCTCGTGACCGGGGGTGTCGATGAACGTGACCTCCCGATCGTTCGTGTGGACCTGGTAGGCGCCGATGTGCTGGGTGATCCCGCCGAACTCCTGCGAGACCACGTCGGTCCGCCGGATCGCGTCGAGGAGCAGCGTCTTGCCGTGGTCGACGTGGCCCATGATCGTGACGACGGGCGCCCTCGGCTCGAGTCGGCTCTCGTCGACCTCCTCCTCGGGCTCCTCCTCGTCCTCGATCCCGACGATCTCCGCCTCGTAGCCCAGCTCGGCGCAGAGCAGGCCGAGCGCGTCGTCGGACAGCGACTGCGACGCGGTGGCCATCTCGCCGAGCGAGAACAGGATCTTCACGATCTCGGCGACGCCCCGACCCGACTTGTCCGCGACGTCCTGCGGCGTCGAACCGTGCACGAGCCGAAGGACGGGCTGGGACGGGCCGGCGGGTTCCGCCGGCGGCGCCTCCACCGGCGCCGCGACCTCCACGGGGGGCGGCGCCGCCGGTTCGGGCTGCACCGCCGGCGTCGTGGACACGCCGGAGGGTGGTGGTGTCTCCGGCTCGAGGATCTCCCGCTTCCTCGCCGGCCGGCGCTTGGGGAGCGGTTCCTCGACCGCCTCCTTGAGCTTGGCCTCGGGGACGGCCTTGCCGCCCGACGCCCGCAGCCGAGGCACGGCCTGGTCGGGGACCGACGACGACGCCGTGAGGCCGTCGATCCCCATCTCCTTCAGCGACGCGAGCAACTCCTTGCTGGCGACGCCCAGTTCCTTGGCAAGCTCGTGAACCCTCAACGACCCAGTTCCCCCTCGATGTCAGCCCTAAGGGTAGCGGCTCGGTGCTCGTCCAGGCGGGTCCGGAGCGCTCGCGCGAGCGACCCACGCGACAGGGCGGCCTCCACGCACGCCCGGCGACGATGCACGTACGCGCCCCGTCCCGAGCGAGAGCCGCCCCGATCCACTCCGACCGAGCCCTCCGTGGCGACGACCCGAACGAGATCGGCCTTCTCGCCCCGCTCCCTGCACCCGACGCACGTCCGCACGGGTACGTGCGCCGTCGACACGGCTACGCCTCCGCCTTCTCCTCCGCCGCCTCCGAAACAGACTCCGAGGCGGCCTCCTCGACCGCGCCCTCCACGACGACCGGTTCCCCCGCGCCCCCGGCGGCATCCGCGGAGGGCGCGGCGTCGACGGGCTCGGCGTGAGCGGCTGCGGCGTGAGCGGCTGCGGCGTCGGTGCCCCCGCCGGCGGCTGCGGCCGTCTCGGGAGCAGGTCGGGGTCCGCCCCGCTGCTCGTCGGCGAACTGCGTCTCGCTCTTGATGTCGATCCGCCAGCCGGTCAAGCGGGCCGCGAGTCGCGCGTTCTGCCCCTCCCGCCCGATCGCCAGCGAGAGCTGGTAGTCGGGCACGATCACGAGCGCGGTCTGGGTCTCGGGATCGACCCGCGCCTCCCGGACCTTGGCCGGCTGGAGCGCGTTGGCGACGAAGGTCGCGGGGTCGGCGCTCCACGGCACGACGTCGATCTTCTCGCCTCGGAGCTCGGTGACCACGTTGCGGACGCGCGAGCCCTTCGGCCCGACGCACGCCCCGACCGGGTCGACCGCGGGCTCGTTGGACGAGACCCCGATCTTCGAACGATGACCGGGCTCGCGAGCCACGGCCTTGATCTCGACGATCCCCTCGGCGATCTCGGGCACCTCGAGCTCGAACAGCTTCTTCAGCAGCCCCGGGTGCGTCCGCGACACGACGATCTGCGGGCCCTTGCTCCCCTTGCGGACCTCGGTGATGTAGCCCTTGAGGCGCTCGCCGTTGCGGTAGGGCTCGCTCGGCACCTGCTCGGCCTGCGGCAGGAGCGCCTCGACCTTGCCGAGATCGAGGAGCGTGTACCGGCGCTCCGACTGCTGGACGATGCCCGTGACGATGTCGCCCTCGCGGCCGGCGAACTCCTCGTACGTCATCTCCCGCTCGGCGTCGCGGAGCTTCTGGAAGATCACCTGCTTGGCCGTCTGCGCGCCGATGCGCCCCTTGAACTCGTCGGTGACCGGGACCTCCTGTTCGGACAGGACCTTGGTCTCGACGGTGATCTCGCCCTCCTCGCCCTCGTGCTCGATCCGTTCGAGCTCCTGGATCCAGACGCGCAGGTCGCCGTTCTCGGGGTCGATCTTCGCGCGCACACCGAACGTCTCCTCGTCGAGCTCCGGGTGCTGCTGCTTCCACCACGACTTGTAGGCGGACGCCATCGCCTCCTCGAGGCCCTCGAGGATCGTCTCGAACGCGATGCCCTTCTCACGCTCGAGTTCGCGCAGCGCCGCGATCATGTCTTGGTTCATGTCCTGCTCCCTGCCTTCTTCCACGCGAAGACGGTCCTCGCCGAGGCGACACCGTCGTAGGGGACGCGCAGCTCTCCACCCTCGGACGCGATGACGATCGCTTCCGCATCGGCCGAGACCAGCGCGCCCTCGTGGACCCGTCGGCCGTTCACCGGCTCCACCGTCTTCACCTTCACCTGTTGCCCGACGCTCCGTTCGAAGTGCCGGGGCTCCCGGAGCGCCCGTTCGAGCCCGGGCGAGCTCACCTCGAGCTCGTACGGACGGTCCCGCTCGAACCCCTCGAGGTCGAGCCGGCGAGACACCCGCTGCGAGATGGCGGCGATGGTGTCGAGGTCGACGCCGCCGTCCCGGTCGACCGTCACCCGGAGGATCCGCCGGCCGGCCTCCCGGCCGAACGAGACCTCCCACACCTCCAGCCCGGCGCCCTCGACGACCGGCCGGACCAGGTCTGCGACCTCCTTCTCGCGCACCTCGAACGACCCCTTCGAAAGAAGAAGTGGGCGCGAGCCCACTTCCGGGTGCAGCCGTTCCGTTTCTGCTGCTCAGTATACCCGACGGTCATCGCTCCGAAGCTCGATCGCGTCCTTCACAGCGCCCGGCGCTGCCCGTCGGGGGTGTTCCAGTGGTCGCGGGCGCCCATCCGCCGGGTCAGTCGGGGATCGTCCCAGCCTCGGTGGAGCCGGACCGCGAGCTGTCCGCAGATGGCCTCCGCGTCCTCCTCCGAAGCCACCTCGTCGCGCACCCACAGGCCGGTGGCATCGACGAGCACCAGGTCCCAGGTCCGGAGCCCCACGTGCTGGAGGACCCCCTCGACCTCGGGCCGGAGCTTGACGAAATCCCGGAGACGGTTCGGCGCCCGAACGACTCCCACGGGGGCCAGCCTAGGGCGCCGTCGCGAGCAGGTCCACGGCCGCTCGCGCGGCCTCCGACAGGGCGGCCTGGGAACGCTCACCCGTCGCGCGGAGCTTGAGATCTGCGGTTCCCGCCTGGACACCGCGCTTCCCGATCACCAGCTGGACCGGGTACCCGATCAGGTCGGCGTCGGCGAACTTCACCCCCGCGGTCTGCTCCCGGTCGTCGATCGCGGTATCCACCCCCGCCCCGAGGAGCTCCGTGTAGATCCGTTCGGCCTCGGCCACCACCCGCTCGTCGTCCCGGTTCGCGATGAGGACCACCGCCTCGAAGGGCGCGAGCACCTTCGGCAGGCGCAGCCCGGCATCGTCGTGGAACTGCTCCGCGGCGGCCGCGAGGATGCGCGAGATGCCGATGCCGTGACTCCCCATCTGATACAGGCGCTCGGACCCGTCTTCGTCCACGAACGTCGCCCGCAGCGGCGCGGAGTAGCGCGTACCGAGCTGGTAGATGTGGCCCACGACGATCGACCGGCCGACCCGGAGATCCCCGCCGTCGATCGGGCAGCGATCCCCGTCGCGGAGCGCGACGATGTCCACGTAGCGGTCGACCCGGAAGTCACGCTCGACGTTCGCGCCGGTGACGTGGAAGCCCGTTTCGTTCGCGCCGGTCACCCAGTCGGTCCCGCCGCGGACGGAGTGGTCGGCGAGGACGGTCACCGCCGCGTCCAGATCCTGGGGACCGACGTACCCCTTCGCGAACCCGCGGTCCGCGAAGTCGCCGTCCTCGAACCGTCGGACCGGCGTGGGGAACAAGAGGCGTTCGAGCTTGGCCTCCTCGACCTCGCGGTCCCCCGGGAGCAGGACCGCCACCGTCGCGTCTCCGGCGTCGAACAGCATGGTCTTCAGCGTCCGCTCGGCAGGGACGCCGAGCAGCCGCGAGACAGCCTCGATCGTGGGCGCATCCGGCGTGTGCACCCTCTCGAGCGGAGCCAGGGAGTCGGTCGACGCGGGCTCGGGCGCTCGCGGGGTCGCCGCCTTCCAGTCCGCGAGGTAGTCGCCGTTCACGCACTCGACGAAGAGGTCCTCGCCCACCTCGGCCGGCGCCATGAACTCGTGGTTCACGCCGCCACCGATCTGACCCGGCTCCGCCTCGACCACGAGGTAGGACAGCGCGCAGCGGTCGAAGACCTTCCGGTACGCCCGCAGCATCGTGTCGTAGGAGCGCGCCATCCCCGCCTCGTCCCGGTCGAACGTGTACGCGTCCTTCATGAGGAACTCCCGGCCTCGCAGGAGCCCGAAGCGGGGACGGAACTCGTCCCGGTACTTCCACTCGATCTGGTACAGGTTGACCGGCAGATCACGGTAGGAGGGCAGGTCGGCGGCGACGTGCTGCGTGACGACCTCCTCCTGCGTGGGCCCGAGGAGCAGCTCCCGCTCGTGACGGTCCTTCAGATGGAAGAGCGTGTCGCCGTACAGGTCCCAACGGCCCGTGGCTTTCCAGGGCTCGGCGGGGAGCAGGATCGGCATCCGGAACTCCTGCGCGCCGGACGCGTCCATCTCCTCGCGGACGATCCGTTCGATCTTGCGGATGGAGCGCAGGCCGAGCGGCAGGGTCGTGTAGATGCCCGCGGCCACCTGACGGATGAACGCCGCACGGAGCAGCAACCGGTGCGAGGCGATCTCCGCCTCGGCGGGATCGTCGCGCAGGGTGGGCGTGAACAGACCGGAGAGCCTCATGGAGGCTCAGGATACCGGTCGCGCTCCAGCCTCAGTTGTCGGTGACGACGCTGATGAACTGCTGCCACGTCGTGGGCGAGGAGGCGTACTGGTTGAACGTCGCGACCTGTCCGGGGGACTGCGGATCGCGGTTGATCGCGGTGAAGTCGCCCCACCGCTCCTTCCCGATGCTGAGGTCATACGTCGCCGACCCCGCGTGGAGCAGGAACTGCGTGTCCGCGGTCGAGCCGGGCGGGATCGTCGCCACCCAAGCCGAGAGGAACTCCCCGTGCGGGTCGCTCGCTCGATTGTAGGTGACGAAGAGGGTCCCGTCGGCGTCGGTCGCGACGGTCGGCCATCCCAGGTCGACCTCGGTCGAACCGATCACCCCCCTGCGGGCGAGCGTGGAGTTGAGCAGCTTGGCCGCGGGATCCACCTCGTACCACTGCACCGCCGCCTCGGCGTATCCGCCGGTCAGGACGTCCGGCGTGAAGTTCTTGAACACCGTGTGCGCGGCGAAGAGCTCGTTGCGATCGGCGTCGTAGAACGCGTTGACGAGACGGGTGTCCCCCGCGTCCCAGAAGAGGTCCGGGTTGTTCACCCCACCGCCGCCCTGCGTGCCCGGCGGCGGCTCGGACACCTTGCCCGTGGCGCCGCAACACGCCTTCTTGAGGGTGAACCCCGTCGCCGTCGGCTTGATCCGCCACAGCACGAGGTAGTCGTTCCTCCCATTGACCTTCTGGAACGAGATCAACAGCTGCGGTCCGGGCAACGTGCCGACCGTCTGCGCGGCTTGGATCGTGAAGGACTGGACGCCGTTGGCGTCGCGCGTCTGGGTGCCGCCGAACACGGTCGGTGTCGGCACCGGCAGCGAGCAGTCGTACACCGACTTGTCGATCGTCAAGATCTGCGAGTAGCGGAACGACGCGATCGAGCTCGGGAACGTGAACATGTTCGTGGAGATCGTGATCCGCGTGTCGTTGTAGCCGACCGTCGGGTAGTCCGCCCACAGGTCGAGCGCCCCAGGGATCTGGTCTCCGGAGAAGCTCGTCCCGCACCAGGTGCTCGTGGTGGAGGCCGTCGCGTTCGGGATCGCCTCCATGAAGATCCGCGAGGCCCGCGGCGCGTCCGCCTGTCCGAGCCAGACCACCACGAACGTGTCCGCGTACTGGTCGTAGATCACCTTGGGGTCGAAGTGCTGGATGGACGAGTCGCCGGCGATCGACTCGAGCGGCGTCCTCGGGACGGCCACCGTGCCGTCCTTGTTGAAGACCTCCACGCTGCTGTTCACGGCCGCGACGAAGAAGCTGTCGCCGAGCGCGCCGGTCGTGTCGGACGGGACGAACCCGTCGAGGTCGGCCATCCCGTCGAAGCCCGAGACGGAGCCGGGCGCGCGAGCGCTCGGACGCGCACCCGCCACCCGGACGGTCGTGGTCGGACGCGACCGCTGGGAGAACACCCCGAACGACGTGGGCTGGCGCTGTGACGCGGACGTCACGCGTCCGTGCACGACCGCTCGCGGAGCGGAGCGGACGTGCGGTCGTGCCTGACGTTGCGCCGACGCCGGAGCGACGAACAGCAACGCCAGGCCGGCGACGAGCACGATCGGGACGGCAACCAACCTTCGGGACGTTCGCATCGCGGGCTCTCCCCCTCGTTCAGTGGCGCAACACCCTACCCCACGGGACGGTGAACGCGCCGGACCACACCCCGCGTGACGGACGCGGGTAGGGTACCGGCCTCGCGGAGGGATGCCGCGGGACGTTCCGGCGGAGGAGACCAGTGAGGGTTCGCCCCGATCGAGACGCGTTCGAACGCTCGGCCGACGGGTTCGCGCTCGCACCAGTGTGGACCGAGCTGCTCGCTGACGTCTCGACGCCCGTCGGCGTGTTCCCCGCGCTCGCGGGCGACGGGCCCGGGCTGCTGCTCGAGAGCGTCGAGCGGTCAGAGCGTTGGGGGCGGTACTCGTTCGTCGCAGGCGACCCGGCCGCCATCGTCGTGCTCGACCGCGACGGCGTCCGGATCCTCGACGCATCGGACCGGTTGCCGTTCGAGGCCCCGGATACCGGCGACGCCCGGGCGGACCTCGTCGCCCTCGCGAGGTCCCTCCGGGCGCCGCGGGTGGATGGCCTGCCGTCGCTCACCGGCGGCCTGATGGGTTTCCTCTCCTACGAGGCGGCTGCGCTCCTGGACGGTCACCCCTTCCCCGGCGGCGACGCGCCGGGGCCGCCGATCGCGCTGATGCTGGTGGACCGGGCCGTGGTGTTCGACCACTGGCGGCAGCGCATGCTCCTGGTCGCCCACGTTCGGCCCGGGGACTACGAGGCCGGCACGGAGGCGCTGGAGGGTCTCGCGGCTCGGCTGTCGGGGCCTCACGCCCCCTCACCCGACCCCCTGCCGGGACCGGCGCCCGCCGGCGTCGACCCCATCGGCGAGCCGAACATGCCCGATGAGCGCTACCGCGAGATCGTGCGGACGATGAAGGACCACATCGCTGCCGGCGACATCTACCAGGGCGTCCCCTCTCGGCGGCTCGGGTTCCCATGCACGGGCGGCGGCTTCCCCATCTACCGTCGGCTCCGCGTCACGAACCCGGCCCCGTACATGTTCTTCGTCCGGATGATGGGCCTCGAGCTCGCGGGCTCGTCCCCCGAGCCACTGGTCCGCGTCGAGGGGCGAACGGTGACCAGCCGTCCGATCGCCGGCACGCGCCCCCGCGGTGAGACCGAGCTCAGGGACCGCCTGTACGAGCACGAGCTCCTCGCCGATCCGAAGGAACGCGCGGAGCACGCGATGCTCGTCGACCTCGCGCGCAACGATCTCGGTCGCGTGTGCACGCCCGGGACGGTGCGTCCGAGCGAGCTCATGTCGGTCGAGCGCTTCTCCAAGGTCATGCACATCGTCAGCACGGTCGAGGGCGAGCTCGCCGACGGGGCCCACCCCTTCGACGCGCTCGCGGTGACGTTCCCCGCCGGGACGGTGACCGGCGCGCCGAAGCGCCGGGCGATGGAGCTGATCGCCGAGCACGAGCCGACGCCCCGCGGCCCGTACGCCGGGGCGGTCGGGTACTGCACGTTCGCGGGCGACCTCGACTTCTGCATCACGATCCGCACCGCGGTGATCTCCGACGGCTCGGCGTACGTCCAGACCGGCGCCGGTGTCGTCGCGGACTCCGACCCCGATGTGGAGCTCGCCGAGACGAACGCGAAGGCGGCGGCGCTGCTGCCGGCGATCCTCGATGCGGAGGGATCCGGTTCGGGGGGAGACCCGTGATCCTGGTCGTCGACCACTACGACTCGTTCACCTACAACCTCGTGCAGCTGTTCGAGAGCCTGGGCGCGACGACCGAGGTGGTGAAGAGCGACGCGGAGCCCGCCGAGGCCCTCGTCGCCCGCGGCGCCAGACGCCGTCGTGCTGTCGCCGGGCCCAGGGAGGCCGGAGGATGCCGGCGTCTTCACCGAGCTGCTCAGGGCCCTACCTGACGCGACGCCGGTCCTCGGTGTCTGCCTCGGCCACCAGGCGATGGGCATCGTCGCGGGCGCGCGGGTGGAGCGCGCGACGCCCGTCCACGGCAAGGCGTCGCTCGTGTATCACGGCGGCAGGGGGATCCTCGCCGACGTGCCGAACCCGTTCGAGGCCGGCAGGTACCACTCCCTGGTGGTGACGCGCGCCGACCTCCCCAGGGAGCTCGAGCTCACCGCGTGGAGCGACGACGACCTCGTGATGGCCACCCAGCACCGGACCCTGCCGCGGTTCGGCGTGCAGTTCCACCCCGAGTCGATCCTGACGCCGGACGGCCCGACGATCGTTCGGAACTTCCTGTCCCTCGTCGGGTAGGCGACGACCCGAGCCCGCCGCGCGCGAAGGGCCGGAGCCTCGCGGCTCCGGCCTTCGGGTGGAACGTCCGTTCCCTTGGGGGCCTAGGCTCCGAACCTCGGCCTGACCTCACCGCCCGGCATCTTCACGAACCCGTCCGGGACCTTCTCCACGGTGCCGGTCTTGACCGCGGGGATCGGCGAGAACGGCCTCGGCTGCAGGCCGGCCTTGATGAGACCGGGGACCTGCGTCGCCGGCTCGACCCGTGTGGCGGCACCCGCGGTAGCAGGGCGCGCCGGCCGCGTCGTCGCTCCGTCCGAACGGACCAGGGTCCCGATCGCGAGCGCCGCCGCGACCATCACGATCGCGAACAGCATGATCCAGGCAGCGCGGGGAGCCCGCCTGTCTCCTCCGAGGGTCTCGATCCTGGTGGCCATCGACCTCGCCTCCTCCTGCTCCGGCTGTGTGCGGCCACGGTAGGCCGACCCGGTCTCCGGGCTCGGTGCCGGCGGCTACCGGCCACGCGTGACGGTGGTCACCTCCGCGCGTGCACGGCCGTCGACGGCCAAGACAGCTGGTGTCGGGGACCCTTTCAGCAGGAGGAGGTCGTGCCGCCACCGGGTCCCACGTCGCAGGAGTCAGCACCGGGCCCGCCGCGGAGGTCGTCGTTGCCCCCGCCTCCGAAGAGATCGTCGGCGCCCGGCCCTCCGAGCAGCGTGTCCGGCTTGCCGAGCCCCTGCAGGAGATCGTCGCCCTTCAGGCCGAAGAGCACGTTCGAGGTGCCGTTGCCCGACACCTCATCGTCCTTCGGGCCTCCCACAAATCCCTCGAAGGAGGCCAGCGAGTCGGTCCCCTCGCCTCGGGCGACCCCCCGGCCGAGGTCGGCGCGGATCCGCTTGGTGGCGAAGTCGTACCTCGCGAAGTCGAAGCCGGCACCACCGTCGATGTCGTCGTCCCCTCCCAGGCCTAGGAAGTCGTTGTCGTCGTTGTTGCCCGTGAGGGTGTCGGCGAACGGCGTCCCGATCACGCCCTCGATCTCCTGGAGCGTGGCCGCGATCCCGGGAGCGGTCGCGATGCCGGCGGCGACATCGACCGTCCCGCCGCCCGTCGCGTCCTCCAAGGAGACGAAGTCGAAGCCATCACCGCCGATGACCGTGTCGTTGCCTCCTCCGACGATCAGCACGTCGTCGCCTCCCTCGCCACAGATGACGTCGTCACCGGGCGTGCCCACGAGGACGTCGGCATTCGGCGTCCCGTCGATCGTGCAGGCTCCCGGCGGCGGGGTGGTCGTGGTCGTCGTGGTCGTCGTGGTGGTGGTGGTCGTGCTCGTGGTGGTCGTCGTGCCGCCCAGGGAGGCGATCGACGCGGGGAGATCGAGCCGGTGGAAGCTCTGCCCCACCAGCCCGTCGAAGATCTGGGGCCCGGAGCCGCGGAGCGCCGTCTCCACCGCCGAGATCGTCGCGCCGGGCGATGCGTCGAAGAGCACGGCGACACCTCCCGCCACGTGGGGCGTCGCCTGGGAGGTCCCACCCTCTGTGATCCCGGCCGCGGTGATCAACGCGCCGGGCGCCAGCATCATCGGGTTCGTCCAGACCTGCGAGAAGCACGTGATCTGGTCCGCGGCCGACGTTGCGTCGGTGCACCGGTCGTCGGCGTTCGGGCCACCCCAGATCAGGCCGCCGTTGTCGCCGTCGTAGACGGCGCCGACCGGGAACGCGCCCGGGATGCACGCGGGCCTCGAGATGCCGACATGGTTCGAGCCGTTCGCGAAGCGGTTGTTCCCGCTCGCGATGACCGGAATGATCCCCGCCGCCCGCGCGTTCGCGAACGCCGCCACCCGGGGGTCGGAGGGATTCGCGCACGGGGAGGTGTTGAAGTCCTCGGACGTGCCGAGGCTCATGTTCATCGCTCGGATGTTGAACGTGGCCTGGTTGGCGATCACGAAGTTGATCGCCGACACCTGGGTCGAGGTGCTCGAGCCCGATCCGTTGAACACGTCGAGTCCCAGCAGCTCCGTGTCCGGGGCGACCCCCGCCACGATCCCGGACACGTTGGTGCCGTGGAAGCCGGCGGCCGGGTCGTCGAGCATGCCATCGTCCGGCGCGAAGTCCTGCGCGACGACGACCTTGCACCCGGGTGTCCCAGGTGCCGAACAACTCCCGAAGGCGGCGCGCGTGTAGTCGACACCGGTGTCGAGGACCGCGACCGCGGTGCCCGCGCCCGTGAACCCCGCGGCGGCGGCCGCCGGCTGGCCGATCAGGGGGAGGCTCTGCGCCAGGAAGGCCCCCTCCCGCCGGTCTGCCCCGATGCCCATCACCGACGAATCGGCCTGCAGACGCTCGAGTTCAGCCCGGGAGTCGAGACGGACGAACATGACCGGCAGCGTGCGGTAGTCCTGCAGCACGCGGAGCTCGGGCACTCGCGTGCGGAGCCCCGACTTGAGCGTTCGGTACGCGGGCACGGTCGACCGGAGCAGCGCCCGCGAGTCACCTCCCGAGGACGCGCGCGCGCTCGACAGAGCGGACGCGCCGCTGAGTGTCACGAGGACGTCGACGTGCCCGCGACGGGCGAGGCGCCGAGCGACCAGGGGGTCGACGCTCGCGTCGCGCCGGTACGCGACCGGAAGGACCGCGGGCGTCCGCAGGGCGGAACGTCGGGACCCGCCGGATCCGAAGGCTCCCGCGAACGCGGAGGTGGCGAGTGCCGCGATAACCAGGAGGGCGGCTCCGACACCTAGCGCGCGACGAACCGATCGTGAGCTCATGACATCTCCCTGCTCGAAAGGCCAGATGATGGAGGGTGTTCACCCGGAACACAACCACCTGGACGATACGCGACCTACGCCCCGGCCTCCGCCTCGCGCGCCACCGCGATCTTCCGGGCCTCCTCGATGACCCGTTCGACGAACCGGTCCTCGGGGATCTTGTCCACCACCTCTCCCTTGACCACGAGGAAGCCCTGACCCTTGCCGGCGGCGATGCCGAGGTCCGCCTCGCGCGCCTCGCCGGGACCGTTCACGACGCACCCCATCACGGCGACGCGGATCGGGACCTTCAGCCCCTCGCGTTCGATCGCCTCCTGCACCTGCTTGGTGAGCCCGAGGACGTCGACCTCTGCTCGCCCGCAGGACGGACACGCCACCAGGTCGAGCCCCCGCTTGCGAAGGCCGAGCGACTGCAGGATCCACGTGCCGACCTTGACCTCCTCGACGGGGTCGTCGGTGAGCGAGACGCGGATCGTGTCGCCGATCCCCTCGGACAGCAGCGTCCCGATCCCTACTGCGCTCTTGATGCCTCCCGCGGGCATCGGGCCCGCCTCGGTCACGCCGAGGTGCAGCGGGTAGTCGCACGCATCGGCGAGCGTTCGGTACGCCTCGATCATCACGGCCGGGTTCGAGTGCTTCACCGAGATCTTGATGTCGAAGAAGTCCTCGTCCTCGAGGATCCGTGCCTGCGAGAGCGCGCTCTCGACGAGCGCGGCCGGGGTCGGGGCGCCGTGCTTGGCCAGGAGCTCCTTCTCGAGCGAGCCCGCGTTCACGCCGATCCGGATCGGGACGCTCCGGGCCTTCGCCTCGCGGGCGATCAGCCGGACCTTGTCCTGGTACTTGATGTTCCCGGGGTTGATCCGCAGTCCCTGGATCCCGGCCTCGAGCGCCGCCATCGCGTACTTCCATTGGAAGTGGATGTCGGCCACCACCGGGACGGTCGACTTGGCCGCGATCGCCGTAAGGGCTTCGGCGTCCTCCCAGTGCGGTACCGCCACGCGGACGATGTCGACGCCCGCGGCGACCAGCGAGGCGATCTGCTGCAGGGTCGCATCGACGTCCGCGGTTTTCGTCGTCGTCATCGACTGGACACGGATGGGGGCGTCGCCGCCGACGGTCACGTCGCCGACGCGGACCTGGCGGGTCGTCCGTCGTTCGATCAGCACGGTTCCAGTGTCCCAGCCCGGCTATGCGCCGAACACGTGGAACACGATCTGACGGTCTTTCGGCTCGTCCATCTCGAACAGGATGAGCCGCTGCCAGCGCCCGAGCATGGGCGCCCCGTCCGCGACGGGGATCGCGTGCGAGGAGGCCGACAGGAGCATCGCCTTGACGTGCGCAGGGCCGTTGCGACGCTCGTGCGACTCGTCGAGGTTCTGCGTCCGGCGGGCGAGGTCGTCGTGCGCGTAGTAGAGGTCGTCGGGGACCAGGTGGAGCACACGCGCCCGGAAGTCCTCGAGCGCACCGTCCTCCCATTCGTTGATGATCAGCGCGCAGGTCGTGTGGGCGCAGAACACGACGGCTGACCCCTCGGTGACGCCCGAGTCCTTGATCGCGCGCTCGAGCTCCTCGGTGAGATCGAGGTACGCGTATCGCTCGGGCGCGACGATCTCGACGGTGGTGGTTACGGATCTCACTCGCTCCTCCTTGTCGTCCTCTCCGGTTGGCTGCGGCTCGCGCGATCGCGCTCGCTCCTCGATGCCCCCACGCCTCCGGTCGTGGCGACCGGAAGCTCGAACGTGAAGGTGCTACCTCGACCGGGCTCGCTATCGGCCCAGATCCGGCCGCCGTGCGCCTCGACGACCGAACGAGCGATCGCCAGCCCGATCCCGGTCCCGCCGCCCTCACGCGAACGCGATTCGTCCACGCGGTAGAAGCGCTCGAACACGCGGGGAAGATGCTCGGCGGAGATGCCCGGCCCGGTGTCGGCGACGACCACGTCGACCGATCCGTTGTTGCCGGAAGCCGTCACCGTGACGCGGCCACCCGTCGGCGTGAACCGCACCGCGTTGTCGAGCAGGTTGAACAGCACCTGGTGCACGCGCTCGCGATCGGCGAAGACGGGCGGGAGGTCGACGGGCAGTTCGTCCGCGAGCGTCACTCCCGGCTCCGGCAGGGTCACCTGGATCTCGGAGAGCACTTGCGAGACGAGCGGGCCGAGAGCGACCCGCTCGCGCTCGAGCGGAACGTCGCCGGACTCGAGCCGGGAGAGATCGAGGAGCTGGTCCACGAGGCGCCCGAGGCGCTCGGACTGCACGAGCATGACCTGCAGGGTCTCGGGGTCCGGCTGCTCGACGCCGTCGAGCAGGTTCTCCAGATGCGCGCGGAGCGCGGAGATCGGGGTCTTCAGCTCGTGGGAGACGTTCGCGACGAGCTCGCGCCGCAGCAGCTCGAGGCTCTCGAGCTCCGTGCTCATCCGGTTGAACGCCTCGGCGAGCCGTCCCACCTCGTCGCGCGACTCGGTGACGACGCGCTGAGAATAGTCCCCCGTCTCCATGCGTCGGGCCGCTCGGGCCATGTCACGGAGCGGCTGCGTCATGCCGCGCGCCACCCAGCGAGCGATCACCAGCGCGATCCCCGCGCCGAGCGCGCCGGCGAGCAGGAGCTCCCACCAGTGATCCCCGATCGTGAAGACCTCGAACCCAACGCCGAGGATCAGATAGACGAGGAGCAGGGTCATCCCGACGGCGAAGACGATGACCGAACCGAGCTTGGACCGGATCGTCGGCAGCCGCTGGAGCAGGGTCACGCGCCCTCACTCGTCCCCGAACGCGTAGCCGACACCGTGGACCGTGCGG
Organism: uncultured Actinomycetes bacterium; assembly: GCA_963706005.1. GTDB lineage: Bacteria > Actinomycetota > UBA4738 > UBA4738 > HRBIN12 > DASSJM01. Next base: position 146,566 of record CAVPLL010000002.1, on the reverse strand, counting down.
ACGAACCGTGGCTCGGCCCCGTCCTCGCCGAGCTTGCGGCGGATGCGAGCGACGTGCGAGTCCACCACGCGGCCCCCCGCGTAGTCGCGGTAGCCCCAGACTCGGTCCATCAGCTGCTCGCGTGTGAGGACGACGCCCGGCTCCCGGGCGAGCGCGAGCAGGATCTCGAACTCGAGCGGGGTGAGCTGGACCTCCTGGCCGTCCACGCTCACTCGCCGCTTCGACGGGTCCACCGTGAGACCCCCCTGCTCGATCGGTTCGGTGGAGGGCGGCGACGTGATCCGCTCGACGCGTCGCAGGATCGCCTTGATCCGCACCGTGAGCTCGCGGAGGCTGAACGGCTTCGTCAGGTAGTCGTCGGCCCCGACGGCGAACCCGGCAACCTTGTCGGCCTCCTCGGTCCGGGCGGTGAGCATCAGGACCGGCACCCACCGCCCCGCCTGGAGGCGCCGGCACACCTCGAGGCCGTCCATCCCGGGAAGCATCAGGTCGAGCACGACGAGGTCCGGCCGTTCGGCTTCTGCGAGCTCGAGGGCCTGCGCACCGTCGCCGGCGACCAGGACCCGGAAGCCCTCGCTCGTCAGTCGTGCGCGGACAGCCTCGGCGATCGCCGCCTCGTCGTCCACGACCAGGACGGTCTGCTCGGTCATCCGCCCATCGTAGCCGTCGGGCTCGGGGGCCCCGTCGGGCCCGTGTTGAGAAATGGTGCCGGCGGCGGCTGGGGACGGATCGCCGAGCACGGATCGATCCGTTAGACGGGAGGCTTCACCAGGTCCACGTACACCACGGCGACCGTGAAGATGATGAAGAAGGCGGCCACCGCGGCCGAGACCGGCACGACCTTGCGCATGTCCACCGGACGCCCGCGGACCTTCTCGATCGCGAGCACCGTGAGGTGCCCGCCATCGAACGGCGGCAGTGGGAGCAGGTTGAGCAGACCCACGAACACGTTCACGACGCCGAACAGCAGCAACAGGTCGCCGAACTGATCGCGCGATGCGAGGCTCCCCGCGACCCGACCGACGCCGACCACGCTGGCGGGATCCTCTTGCTGTCGAGGGGCGTCGGTGAACACGAGGGTGGCGAGGCGCCCGATCCCCTGGGGTCCGAAGATCCGCGCCACGCCACGGACCGTGCCCACGAGGTTGTCGCCGACGAGGTTCGCCGCGCCGGTCACCGACCCGAACACGCCCTCGGTTTCTCGAACGACGCTCCGGGGCTCGACGCTGACCCCGATCCGGCCGATCCGCTCGCCGTTCACCTGCGACAGGACGGGGGTCATCTCCACCGGGAAGGTCCGACCATCGCGCTCGATCGTGAACGTGACCGGTTCGCCGGCGTGGGTCGTCGTGTAGGCGACCAACTCGTCGGTGGAGGGATCCTGCAACCCGTCGACGGCCACCACGATGTCGCCGCGACGGATGTCTGCCGATGACGCCGGAGACTCGACGCCGTGCAGGATGGGTTCCACCGTCGCGATCGCCACACCGTGCGCCACCGGCTGTCCCACGAACCCGAGCCAGAGTGCGAAGCACACGAACGCCAGCACGAAGTGCGTCGCCGGACCCGCCACGATCACCAGGGCCCGCTGCCAGACCGGCTTGGCCCCGAACGTCCTCGGGTAGTCCTCGGGCGGGATCGTCTCGTACGGGTTCATGCCGGCGATCTTCACGTAGCCGCCGGCCACGATCGCCTTCACCCCGACCTCGGTCTCGCCGCGCATGCGCGACCAGAGCTTTGGGCCGAACCCGACGAAGAACTCCGTCACCTTGATCCCGAAGGCTCGAGCGACCGCGAAGTGCGCGGCCTCGTGGATCACGATCACGAGGATCAAGGCGATGATGAAGGCGCCGATGCCCAGAGCCGCCACGGCGATCCGTCCTAGCGAGCCTCGATGATCTCGGCGGCCCGTCGGCGGGCCCAGCGATCTGCCCGCTCGAGGTTCACCACCGAGACCACGCTCGAGGGCGCCTCGTGCTCGTCGACGACGGCCGTGACGACCTCGACGATGCGCGTGAGGGGGATCTTGCCCTCGAGGAAGGCCATGACCGCGACCTCGTTGGCCGCGCTCATGACCGCGGGGAAGGTCAGGCCGAGCTCGCCGACACGATAGGAGAGATCGATCGCCGGGAACGCCTCACGGTCGACCGGTTCGAACGAGAGACGGCTGTCGGCGAGCGGCACCGGGCCGACCCCCGTCGGGAGCCGCTCGGGCCACGCGAGCGCCAGCTGGATCGGCAGGCGCATGTCGGGGACCGCGAACTGCGCGGTCATCGAGCCGTCCCGGAACTCGGCGAGGGCGTGCACGATCCCCTCCGGGTGGATCACCACGTGGATCTGCGAGTACTCGAGCCCGAACAGGTAGTGCGCCTCGATCACCTCGAGCCCCTTGTTCATCAGGGTGGCCGAGTCGATCGTGATCTTCGGGCCCATCTGCCAGACGGGGTGCGCGAGCGCCTCCTTCACGGAGGCCTTCGCGAGCTCGGTGTGCGTCCAGCCGCGGAACGGGCCGCCCGAGCCGGTCAGGATCACCCGCTTCAGGTCGTCGCGCCGCTCCCCGCGCAGGCACTGCGCGAGCGCGGCGTGCTCGGAGTCGACCGGGACGAGCCGCTCCGGCTCCCCCTTGATCAGGTCGACCACGAGGTCGCCGCCCACGACCAGGCTCTCCTTGTTGGCCAGGGCCAGCATCTTGCCTGCCTGCAGGGTGGCGAGCGTGGGCGCCAGCCCCGCCGACCCCACGAGCGCGTTCAGGACCATGTCGGCCTCGGAATCGCGAGCCAGGGTCTCCGCCGCCTCGGGCCCGACGTGGACCTCGACGCCCTTGATCCCGCTGAGCTTCTCCTGCAGGTCGGCGGCCGCCTCGTCGTCCGCGATCGCGACGTGCGGCGGGAGGAACTCCCGGATCTGGCCCACGAGGAGCTCCTGGTTCGTGCCCGCGGACAGGCCGACCACCTTGAACCGGTCGGGGTTACGCCGCACGACGTCGAGCGCCTGCGTCCCCACCGATCCCGTCGAGCCGAGGATCACCAGCGAGCGCATCGGTCCAAAGAGTACCCCGCGGCGCCCACAAACCGCGGAAGGAGGGCTGACCCCGGGTGAGCGTGGCTCAGAGCAGGATCAGGCGGAGGTAGATGAACGCGGCCGGCGCCACGAACAGCACCGAGTCGATGCGGTCCATCACGCCCCCGTGCCCCGGCAAGATCCCGCCCATGTCCTTGATCTCGAGATCGCGCTTGAGCAGCGATTCGGCGAGGTCGCCGAGGGGGGCGAACAGGGCCACGACGACCGCCAGCCCCACGGAGCGACCGATGGTATCGAGCAGGGTGACGGACGAGCCGACCACGCCGACGGCGACGGCGATCACGACCAGCGTGGCGCCGATCGCGCCCTCCCACGACTTCTTCGGGCTGATCGTGGGCGCCAGAGGGCGGCTCCCCCAGAAGTAACCGACGCCGAACGCCGCGGTGTCGTACACGAACGTGAGCCCGATGATCGACAGCGTCAGGCCCTCGCCGTCGGGGAGCTTCAGGACCGCGAGCGCGTACGCCGCCAGCAAGGGGATGTACGCGACCCCGAGGACCGTGATCGCGATGTTCGAGACCACGTTGCGCCGGTGCTGCGCCGGGACGGTCATGTACCACAGGAACGTGGCGAACAGCGACAGGGCCATGATCGCGAGCATCGCGTTCTCGCCCCGGTAGTAGCCGGCACCCAGGACGAGCGCGCCCGAGACGAGCCCGAGCGCCGTCGCCGGCTGATAGTGCCGCTTCTGCATCGCCAGATAGAACTCACCCTGCGCGAACAGCACGACGATGCCGGCGAAGATCGCGAACGCCCCCGCCCCGATCAAGATCGCACCGACGGCGAGGCCGGCGAGCACGATACCCGTGAGGAAGGCCGTCGGGACGTCCCGCCCGGGACCCTTGCGCTCGGATTCCGCCCCGACCTCGATCGCCGTGGGCTCCTGCCAGCTCGGTCCGCCGAACCCCTCCGCACCAACACGAACGGTCCGTGCGGTCTCGGTCTCCCCCAACCCCTCTTCTCCCTCCTCGCCGAGGAGCTGCGCGATCGCCACCTCCTCGGTGGGTTGCGGCACGGAACCCTCGGGCTCGACGTGGACCTCGTCCCGAACGGACTCGGCGAAGTGGTCGGCTGCGGCCTCGACGGCCTCGATGTCCGGCGCCTCCTCGGCGACCTCCGGTTCGCCCTCCTCGATCAGCTCGGCGACCCCGGGCTCGGCACCCGGGAGGTCGACGTACCCGCCCGCCGCGGCCCCCGACCCCTCCGCAACCTCGTCGTAGCCCTCGGCCTCCTCCTCGAACAGGAACGAGCCGACCCCGTCCTCCTCGACCTCGGCGCCTCGTTCTTCCTCACCGGCGGGTTCGGTGGCCGGTGCCTCGGCCTCCCGCCTCGTGAACAGCTCCTCGGACGACGCCTCCGCCTCATCGATGGCTGCGCCCTCCTCGGGCTGCGCCGCCGCCTCCTCGGCCTGAACCTCGAACGCCATCGTCGATCTACGAGCGGGCTCGGCCTCGGTCTCGGCTTCGGCCTCGGTCTCGGGCTCCTGCGGGGCCGGAGCCGGCTCACGCTGCTCGGCCCCCTCTTTGCCTTGGGACGACTCGGGCCAGTCGACGTCCTGGATCGGGGCGAAGAACTTGTCGAGGTCCTCGAACAGGTCCTCGCCCTCGGTCCGGTTCTCGTCGTCTGGCACGCTCAGATCTCCTTGAGCTCGGCGTCCTTGTGAGTCACGACCTCGTCGATGTCCGAGATGTGCTTGTCGGTGAGCCTCTGAAGCTCCCGCTCGGAGCGCACCAGGTCATCTTCCGAGATGGCGCCCTCTCGCTCAAGTTTCTCGAGCTCTTCCTTCGAGTGGCGGCGGATGTTCCGAACGGCAACCCGCCCCTCCTCGCCCCGGTGATGGACGAGCTTGATGAGCTCCTTGCGTCGTTCCTCGGTGAGCGGAGGGAAGCTGAGCCGGATCACCGCGCCGTCATTGCCCGGAGTTATCCCGAGGTCGCTGGCCATGATCGCCTTCTCCATCGAGGAGATCGCGTTCCGATCGTACGGCGTGATCATCAGCGTCCGGGGCTCGGGGACCGAGAACGAGGCGAGCTGCTGGATCGGCACCGGCGTCCCGTAGTAGTCGACGACGATCCGCTGCAGCAGCGCGGGTGTGGCCCGTCCGGTTCGGATTCCCGCGAGCTCATCCTTCAGCACCGCGATCGCCTTGTCCATCTTCTCCTTCGCCGCGGTCAGCGCGGACTCCACCGTCATCGCGCGCCCCCGTGGACGAGGGTCCCGATCGGCTCGCCGGAGACGGCCCGACGGATGTTCCCCTCCGAGCGGAAGTCGAAGACGATGATCGGGAGGGCGTTCTCCATGCACAGGCTGATCGCGGTCGCGTCCATGACCTGGTAGCCCTCGCGGAGCACGTCGAGGTACTCGATCGTCTCGTACCGCTCCGCGGTGGGATCGACGTGGGGGTCGGCCGTGTACACGCCGTCGACCTTGGTCCCCTTCAAGATCGCCTGCGCGCCGATCTCGAGCGCACGCTGCGCGGCCGTCGTGTCGGTCGAGAAGTACGGCGCCCCGATCCCGGCGGCGAACACCACCACCCGGCCCTTCTCGAGGTGCCGGATGGCGCGGAGGGGGATGTACGGCTCCGCGATCTGCGCCATGTGGATCGCCGTCTGCACGCGCGTCGGGACGTGGATCTTCTCGAGCGCGTCCTGCAGCGCGAGCGCGTTCATCACCGTCGCGAGCATGCCCATGTAGTCGGCGCGGGATCGATCGATCCCGGGCGCCTGACGACCGCGGAAGATGTTGCCCCCGCCCACCACGACGGCGCACTGGACGCCGAGGTCGACCACGTCGGCGAGCTCGCGAGCCAGCAGACCGGTCGATCCCGTCGAGATCCCGTACCCCGTCTCCGAGGGCGCGAAGGCATCGCCCGAGAGTTTGAGCAGGACGCGGTGGTACAACGGCCGGGCGGCCTCGTGCGCGTCGTCCCCTTCCGGCATGCCGCTACCCTACCCGGTCTCCTCGCCGAGCCGGTACCGGACGAACCTGCGCACCGCCACCTTCTCTCCGACCTTGGCCGACATCTCGTCGAGGAGCTGCTGGATCGTCTTGGAGTCGTCCTTCACGTACGGCTGGTCGAGCAGCACGGTCTGTTCGTAGAAGGCCTTCATCTTGCCCTCCACGATGTTCGGGATCACGTTGTCGGGCTTGCCGAGCTCCCGCGCCTGCGCCTCGTAGATCCGGCGTTCGGACTCGAGCTCGTCGGCCGGGATCTGGTCCCTGGTCACGTACCGGGGAGCGGAGGGGCTCGCGATGTGCAGGGCGAGGTCCCTCACCAGCTGCTTGAACCCGTCGGTGTTCGCCACGAAGTCCGTCTCGCAGTTGACCTCGATGAGCGAGCCCACCGTGTTGTTGAAGTGGATGTAGGACTCGACGAGCCCCTGGTTCGCCGATCGACCGGCGCGACCCGCGGCGGAGGCCAGACCCTTCGTTCGCAGGATCTCCTCGGCCTTGTCGACGTCGCCGTCGGCCTCCGTCAGTGCCTTCTTGCAGTCCATCATGCCGGCGCCGGTGCGGTCGCGGAGCTCCTTCACCTGGGTCGCGCTGATCTCTGCCATCTGCGTCAGCCCTCTCCCCCGGTCGGCTCCGCGGGCGGGTCGGTCGGCTCGGGGGCGGCTCGCTCTGTGGGGCCGGGCTCGGATACGGAAGGCTCGGCCGCCGGCTCGGGCTCGATCTCGGGGCCCGTGGCGCGCGTCACGACCGCCTCGCGGCCCTCCTGCCGACCCTCGGCCAGGGCGTCGGCGATCAACCGCGTGACGAGCGAGACCGAACGGATCGCGTCGTCGTTGCCCGGGATCACGTAGTCCACCTCGTCGGGATCGCAGTTGGTGTCCACGATCGCGATGACCGAGACGCCGAGCTTGCGCGCCTCATTGACCGCGATGTGCTCCTTCTTCGTGTCGATCACGAAGATCGCGTCGGGGAGCCGCTCGAGGCTCTGCATGCCGCCCAGGTTGCGCTCGAGCTTCTCCTTCTCGTGCCGGAGCCGGATCGCCTCGCGCTTGGGCAGGAAGTCGAACGCCCCCGTGCGCTCCATCTCCCGGAGCTCGCGCAGACGCAAGAGCCGTCGGGAGACCGTCTGGAAGTTCGTGAGCATCCCGCCCAACCACCGGGTCGTCACGAACGGCATCCCGACCCGGATCGCGTGCTCGGAGATCACCTCCTGCGCCTGCTTCTTGGTCCCCACGAAAAGGATGACCCCGCCGCGGCGGCCGAGCTCCCTCGCGTACGCGTAGGCCTCCTCGAGCCCGGACAGGGTCTTCTCGAGGTCGATGATGTAGATCCCGGAGCGTTCCCCGTACAGGTACCGGCCCATCTTCGGATTCCAGCGTCTCGTCTGGTGCCCGAAGTGCACCCCTGCCTCGAGGAGCTCCCGCCTAGTGACGACAGGCATGGTGCGCCTCCTTCCGGTTTGTCCCTCCGCCCGGTTCGGCTCCCATCCGGCCCGGCCGAAACCGGGACCCCGGATGCGATCCCCGGGCGTGCGTGCTCGGCGTCGGAACGCCGGCGAACGCGCAGTCTACCAGCGGGGATGTCGGTCCCGGACCATGCCCGGACGTGCGGGCGAACATCCGGTCGGTTCGGCTCAGCGTCGTCCGGAGGGCCGGCGGGTCGGCTCCCGTCGCGGTGACTTACGCCGGGGGACCGGCTCGTCGGGCACGAACGGCTCGACGACGATCCACCGGTACGCGAGCCCGCCCATGAACCCGAGATGCAGCACGCTCGCCGCCAGCACGAAGACCCAGCCGAAGAAGGTCGGGTTCGCGGTCACCTCTCCCCCCCCGGGCGCGAGGCCGACGACGACCGGAAGCGCGATGAAGAAGTACAGGCCGCAGAACAGCAGGTGGCGGCTCCCCGGAAGCATCGCTGCCCTGCCCGACCGCCGGAGCGTCTCGACGACCCCTTTGCGCTGTCGGACGGCGCCGGTCGGGGCGAACCCGAGGAAGAACAGTCCGCCCACGAGCGAGGCAACCGCGGCGAGCAGCCCGATCCCGGGTCCGAGGAGCGGGAAGATGACGTTGCTCCCCAGGATCAGCGTGAACGAAAGGATCTGCACCGCGATCACGGTGGGGATTGCCGCGACGCCGCGGAGCAGCCCCCACGAGCTCACGCGGCCGTCCTCCAGCGACTCGACGATCATCCCCGCGAGCAAGGCGTACAGCACGCCTCGGATCGCGATCGCGATCCCCGTGAAGATCAGGAACGTCGGCCCGATCCCGAGGAGACTCTCCCCGGTGCCGAGGTCGAAGTAGGTGGCGATCGGCGGCAGGGCGAGGACGTCCACCAGCAGGGCGGGACGGCCCTCGAACCCGAGGGCGTGCAGGCCGAACCAGGCGACCGGCGGGATGAGCAGCGCCACCACGAGCAGGACGGGTGAGGAGGCGACGGCGAGAAGCCCGCGTCCGAGCGATCGTCCGATGGGCGGCATCACCGACGGTCCGGCGCCGAACAGCGCGCCCCCGAGCGGACGACGTGGTTCTGGCGCCACCTCGGCTGGCTCGACCTCGGCCTGGGCCGGTCGCGGCGGCGGGGGCCGACGTCGGCGCCTCTTCCCGCTCATGCGTGCTCCTCATCCTCGTCGTCGAGCCGGGCTTCGCCCGCACCTGCCGGCCCGGCGGTCAGGGGCGCGAACCGTCGCTTGGCCCAGAGCCCGGGCACGAATGCGGCCGTGAAGACGATCGTGGCTGCGAGCGCGTACCTGGACAGGGTGGTCCCGGCGTCCAGCTCCGTTGGCGACGGGACGTCGATCAGCGCCCCCTCGGGGTCGTGCTCGAACGCGATCAGCCCGGCGTCCTTGCCGCCCTTGACGGCGATGACGGCGTCGGGCGAGAGCGCGATCGTCCCGATCAGCCCCGGCGTCGGAGCGCTCTGCCACACCAGGTGACCGGACGAGACGTCGACAGCGACGAGACGACCGTCCCCCAAGCCGAGCAGGACCGAGGAGCCGGAGACCACGGGCGAGCTGCGGAACACGACCTCGTTGAAGTGGTAGCTCCATCGCCGTTGCCCGTCGGCCACGTCGAGGCGGTAGAGGCCTCCCCCGATGTCGGCGGCGAACACACTCCCCTCGCCCAGGGCGAGCGAGGTCGCCGGTGAGAATACGGAGAGGGCAAGGGTCCCCCAGCGCTCGGTCCCGTCCGCGGCGGCGAGGGCTTGGATGCGGCGATCGGCCGAGCCGACGTAGACGGAGCCACCGCCGGCGGCCGGCGCGGATCCGGCGGTGGAGCTCGCCTGGACGGCCACCGCCGGCCAGGCCCGCTCCCCGGTCGCGGCGTCGAAGGCCGCGATCGAGATCTGCGGCGTGTCGATGTTCCGAGCGACCGCGTACACCTGCCCCTGCGAGGCGGCGAGCGGGGTGTCGACCCGGCCGTCGACGGTCCCCGACCACGTGATGGTCCCGTCGTCCAACGAGACCGCGTAGACCGTGCCGTCCTGGTCTCCGACGAACGCCGTCGCGCCGTCGATCGTGACCCCGCTCCGGGAGATCGCGCCCAACGGGGTCCGCCAGAGCTCGGAACGGTCATCCATCGCGACGGCGACGAGCATCGAGACGTCGCCCCCCTCGTCTCCGGTCGTCGGCGAAGCGCTCGCCGAGGCGCTCGCCGCCGCCGTGCTCGGCGAGGCGCCGGCCGACGGGCTCGGGGACGCGCTGGCATCGCTCGGGCCCGGGCCTTCCAGGTACACGAGGATCCGACTCCCTTGGCCCCCACCGATCGCCGGCACCGACAGCGGCCCGCCGGAGCGCGGGACCTGCCACGCCACCACGCCGGACGCGATGTCGATCCCGTACACGGCCTCCTCGCCCACCGACACGATCACATCGCCGGTCACGACGGCTCCCGAAAGCGCGTCGCCGGCGGGCGCGGGGAGCGTCCACCTGACCCTGTAGGGAGGTTGGGGACCGTTCGCGAGAACCCCTTCGTGTCCGGGCCCGGCCTGGAACTGCGACCACCCCGGCCGTTCCTGGGCCGTCGCCGTTCGCGCGAGGAACACCGGCGATGCGATCGCGACCACCACCATCGCGGCGTGCACGGCGGCGCGCGACGATCGGCGGAACGGCATCGGGAACAGTGGGCTCTCCTGAGACGGGGCGCCCATCCTATCCGCAGACGTCTGGGACGCCGACCCAGGACGCGATCCTCAGGGCAGGATGGGAACCAGGCGGATCAGATCCTGCACCCCGAGCGGACCGAGGAGGGCGAGCGGATCGACGTACGCCCCGTCGAGCCTCACGCCGAAGTGCAGGTGCGGGACGGTCGAACCCGGATGGCCGGTCCCGGTCGTCCCGATCGGCTGTCCCCGGCTCACGACGTCGCCCACACGGACACCCGACGACGAGATCCACGAGTACGTGCTCGAGAGCTGGCCCCCGTGATCGATCGTGATGAAGAGCTCCCCGCCCACCCTGCCCGCGAAGGTCACCGTCCCCGGTCCGGGAGCGAGGATCGGCGTCCCGGGAGCGGCCGCGATATCGATCCCCCGGTGGCCGGCTCCGTACGGCGAATCGGGTGGGTCGAACCCGCGGATCACCGGGCCGATGACGGGCCAGGCCCACGATCCGAGCGGTGGTGCGGGGGCGTCCACCGCCGCCACCGGCGGGGACGAGGGCGACCCCGAGCCCGTCGGCAACAGCATCAACAGGGGGAGGACCAACGCCTTGAGCGCCATCGTCGGTTCTCCGATCGAACGAGCGGACAGCGATCCTATCCGGGCCGCGCGCGCGGGACCGTGACGTGGTTCACATCGGGATCGATCGGGTCACTCGGTCTCGACGAGCTGCAGCCGGAGCTGCCCGACCGCCTTGGTGTGGATCTGGCAGACGCGCGATTCCGTCACGCCCAGGATGTCGCCGATCTCGGCGAGCGTGAGTCCCTCGAAGTAGTAGAGCGTGACCACGATCTTCTCGCGCTCGGAGAGCGAGTTGATCGCCGCCGCGAGGAGCCCGCGGGTCTCCTGCCCCTCCAGACCCGTGGTCGGGTCGGTCCCGCGGTCGGCGAGCGTGTCGAGCAGTGACACCTGTTCGCCTCGATCGCTCCCCACGCTCAAGATCTCGTCGAGCTGCAGCACCTGGACGAACGAGATCTGGTTGATGACGTCGTGGAGCTCACGCAGCGTCACGCCGAGCCGCGCCGCGACCTCTTTCTCGGTGGGTGCCCGCTTGTGGATCGACTCGAGGTCCGAGTAGGCCTTCTCGATCTCGCGTGCCTTGAACCGGACCGACCGCGGGACCCAATCCATGGCGCGGAGCTCGTCGATGATCGCGCCCTTGATCCTCGGGATCGCATAGGTCTCGAACTTGTTGCCCCTGGACGGGTCGAACTTCTCGAGCGCGTCGATCAGCCCGAACATCCCGTACGACACGAGATCGGCCTGGTCGACGCTCGCCGGCAGACCGGTCGCCACGCGGCTGGCAACGTACTTCACGAGCGGCGCGTAGTGCAGGATCAGCCGTTCCCGTGCTGACTCACGAGCGCCCGAGACCTCGCTCTGCTTGAACTCCTCCCACAACCGCGCGAGCTCGTCCATCCCGTCGGGCGTCGCGGACCGGCGAGCGGTGACCCTCGAGGAAGTCGCCACCTTCAGCGAGCTCGAGCGGGCGGGCGTGTCGTTCTTCGAGGCCTGGGTTGACTTGGCCGGCTTGCCGGCCTTGTCGGTGGTCTTGCCGGGCTTGGAGGGCTTCGCCGGGGTCTGGGCCTTCTCGGCCTTGGAGGCGCGAGGCATCAGGCCCTCGGATGGCTCTGCTCGTACGCTTCGAACAGGCGTGAGCGGCTCACGTGCGTGTACCGCTGGGTGGTTGCCACGCTCGCGTGGCCGAGCATCTCCTGGACCGCCCTGATGTCCGCTCCTCCCTCCAGCAGGTGTGTGGCGAACGAGTGTCGCAGGGTATGCGGCGTCACCCGCCGGCCGGACAGCGTCGCGCCAGCGTATCGTCCCACAAGCCGTCGGATGTCGCGTGGGCCGATCGACCGACCCCTCCGGTTCACGAACAGCGCCGCATCGCTCTCCGGAGCGAGCACCGTGCGCACGCCGAGCCAACTCGAGGCCGCCTCTCGAGCGACGTCCCCGAGTGGAACCTCGCGCTCCTTGTCGCCCTTGCCCACCACCGTCACCCGCCCGCGATCCAGATCGACGCCGTCGACCGTGAGGCCGGCGACCTCGCTCACCCGGAGGCCGCAACCGTACATGAGCTCGAGGATGGCCCGATCCCGGAGCGCCACCGCTGCGTCGATCTCGGTCGCATCCTCGGCCACCTGCGGCGCCTCCACGAGCGCCTCGACCTCCGGCACGCGAAGGACCACGGGCAGGCGCGAGACCACCTTCGGCCGCCCGAGCAGCGCCGCCGGATCCTCCGCGATGACTCCCCGCCACACCGCCCATCGGTAGAAGGTATGGATCGCACCGACGCGCCGCGCGATCGAGGCGCGTGCGTACCCGAGGCTGGTGAGCTGCGCGAGGAACCGTCGAAGGTCGTCGATCTTCACCCCCGGCAGATCACGGCGGCCCCGTCGCAGGAAGGAAGCGAGCTGGGCGAGGTCCCGCCGGTACGCCTCGACGGTGGAGGACGCGAGGTGGCGTTCGAGCGTGAGGTGATCGGCGAACCCGTCGATCAGGACGACGTCGGACTGAGGAAGGTCGCGGACAGCCATGATCCTCCGGGCTCGGCGGGTCCTCTTGTACCAATCGCCGTCGGTCGGTTCAAGCAGCGGCCCGTGGATCCGGGGCCGTCCGTGCGCGGGCCGAGCGTAGGATTCCGCCCGATGGAGATCGACGTCGTGGTCACCGAGGGGCTCGGCGATACCAGCTACGTCGTGTCGTGGGGCGACGAGGCATTGGTCGTCGATCCGCAGCGCGACGTGGGCCGGTTCGTTGAGGCCGCGCGAACGCACGGCGCGACGATCCGGCACGTGGTCGAGACGCACGTTCACAACGATTACGTCTCGGGCGCCCGAGAGCTCAGGGCGGCGAGCGACGCCGAGATCTGGGGACCCGCCGACGCCGGATACGCGTTCGGGTTCCGGCCGATGCGGGACGGTACCGAGATCCCGCTGGGCGACGCCGCCGTGGTCGCCATGGCGACGCCCGGCCACACCCCCGAGCACATCGCGTACCTCCTCGTCGAGGAGGGCGAGCCGCGCGCCCTGTTCTCCGGCGGCAGCCTGATGGTCGGCAGCGCCGGCCGGACCGACCTGCTCGGAGACGGCTGGACCGACGAGCTCACGCGCTCGCAGTTCCGCTCGATGCGTCGGCTCGCTGAGCTCCCCGATCCGGTGCTCCTGCTCCCCACGCACGGCGCGGGGAGTTTCTGCGCGGTGGGTTCACCCGGCGAACAGCGCACGTCGACGATCGCCGAACAGCGACGCACCAACGCGGCGTTCTCCCAGACCGACGAGGAGACCTTCGCGCGCGAACAGCAGACCGGGCTCATGGCCTTCCCCGACTACTACGCGCACATGGCGCCCATCAACCGTGCCGGGCCACCGGTGCTCGGCGATCCCCCACCGCCGGCCGAGATGCGCCCCGACGAGGTCGCAACCGCCTTGGCGGACGGCGCGTGGCTCGTCGACGTCCGCGACGGGGCATCGTTCGCCGCTCGACACGTCCCGGGCTCGCTGAACATCCCGCTCGAGCCGTCGTTCGCCTCCTACGTCGGGTGGTTGCTGCCGTTCGCGACGCCCGTGGTCCTTTCGGTCCGGGACCGCGACGGGCTCGCCGAGGCCACCGTCCAGCTGCGGCGGATCGGGTGGGACGCCGTCCTCGGTCACCTCGCCGGCGGCATCGAGGGCTGGACGAGCTCTGGCCGGACGACGACGTCGTACCCCACCGTTCGCGTCGAGGAACTGGTCGGCGAGCTCGCCGAAGGCTCGGCCGGCGAGCTCGTGGACGTTCGGCAGCGGCCGGAGTGGGACGCCGGCCACCTCGACGGCTCCCGCCACGTGTTCGTGGGCGATCTCCAGGACCGCCTCGACGGGTTCGACCGCTCGTGCCGGCAGACGGTCGTCTGCGCGAGCGGCTATCGCTCGTCGATGGCCGCGAGCCTGCTCGACCGCGCCGGGGTGCCCGTGCGGCTCGTGTCGCGCTCGGGCGTGCCGCGAGCGCTCCGCATGCTTGCCCGGTCGGGCTGAGGCGGACGCGCCTTCAACGTCGTCTCGTATCGACCGCCGACGTTGCGCACGAACCCGCGGAGCTCCAGCCGCATCAGGACGCCGACGACCTCGTGGACGCCGACGCCGAGCGCGGACGCGAGGCGGTCGGGCACCGTCGGCTCGATGATCACCTGCAGGACGCGCCGCTCGGACTCGTCGAGCGCCGTCCGCTCCGCGACCTGCGTGGGTACGAGCTCGACGCCGAGATCGTCGAGGAGATCGTCGGCGTCGCGGATCAGCGTCGCGCCCTCGCGGATGAGTTGCAGCGGAATCTGCGACAGCGCGCTCGCGACCGACCCGGGGACGGCGAACACGTCGCGTCCGAACTCCATCGCGTGCTCGGCCGTGATCATCGACCCGCTCCCCGTCGCGCCCTCGACCACCACGGTGGCACGGGAAAGACCCGCCACGATGCGGTTGCGGGCCGGGAAGTGATGCTGGCTCGCCGGCGTCCCGGGGGCGTACTCGCTGACGAGCGTCCCTTCGCCCGCGATCCGCCGGATCAAGGCTCGACTCTGGGACGGGTACGGCACGTCGAGGCCCGACCCCAGCACGGCGAGCGTCGATCCGTTCACCGACAGGGACCCCTCGTGCGCCGCGGCGTCGATGCCGCGCGCCGCGCCGCTCACGACCGTCAGGCCGGCGAGCGCGAGCCCGCGGCCGATCGCATGCGCTGACTCCCTGCCGAGCGCGGTGCACCGGCGAGCGCCGACGGTCGCGACCGCCGACGTCACGTCAGGTGCGGGCTTGCCGATCACGTAGATCGCGGCGGGCGGGTCGGCGATCTCACGCAGCTGGCTCGGGTACTCGGAGGATGACCACATCACGAACCGGGCGCCGCACGCCTCCACCGCCCTCGCGATCTGATCGGGTTGCAGGACACGGGCGAACGCCTGGTCGTTCTCGCTCCCCGCCCGGCCTTCCCGTATCCACGCGAGGGTCGAAGCCGCCGAACCGCGCTCGGCGGCGAGCGCCATCAGGTGGCGGGGCGAGATGCCTCGGAGCGCCGACAGCACCAGCAATGCGCGGCGATCCTCGTCGTCGGAACCGAGGCCGTCCGGCCAGAGCGGCCACGGCGTTCCCGCGTCGGTCCGTGCATCGTCAACCGGCATGCTCGAGCTCCGAGCCGACAGCGATAGACCGGTACGCGAGCGCCTCGACGACGTGGTCGGGCTCGACCCGGTCGGCCCCGGCGAGGTCCGCGATCGTCCGCGCGACCTTGAGCGTCCGGTCGAACCCGCGCCCGGTCAACCCGTGGACCTCGACCGCCGATGCGAGCAGGTCGCGCGCCTCGGTCGAGATCCGCGCCTCGCGTCGCGCAACGGGACCGGGGAGCTGCGCGTTGCTCGGGAACCGGAGACCGGCGTACCGGCGCCGCTGTCTCGCGCGCGCCTCCTCGACGCGCTCACGCACCGCGCTCGAGGACTCCCCCGGCTCCTCGCCGAGCAGCTCCTGCTTGGTGAGACGCGGGATCATGAGCTGGATGTCGACACGGTCGAGCAGCGGACCTGCGAGCTTGGCGCTGTACGTCTGCCGACGGTCATCGCGGCACGAGCAGCGTCGCGTCGGGTCGTCGGCGAACCCGCACGGGCATGGGTTCGCGGCAGCGACGAGCGTGAACCTGCAGGGGAACACGACCGAGCCCGCCATCCGGGTGACCACCACCTGTCCGTCCTCGAGCGGCTGACGCAGGCCCTCCACGGCATCGCGCCGGAACTCCGTGAACTCATCGAGGAACAGGACGCCGTGGTGGGCGAGGGTGCGCGAATGTACCTAGACGCAGGAACGCGGTTCCACCTCCAGCAGCGCGGCGGGAGACACCGGGATGGGGCTCGATCGCGAGTGGTCGCTCGTGGACTCAGACGCGAACCGTCGAGCGCCCGGCCACCGAATGCAGCTGGGTGACCTCGACCCGACTTCGTCGCGCGACATCGTCGCGCAAGATCGGTTCGGCCGGCCGCGCAAACACCCATCGGCCACTACCGCGCGCCGGTGTCCGAGTCCATGCTCATCAGGACGTTGCTCCCCGACAAGCGCTGGCCTCCGCTCTCAGCGGCGCGACGGCCAGCTGCTGCAGCCTGTTCCCAC
This sequence comes from uncultured Actinomycetes bacterium, assembly GCA_963706005.1. Classification (GTDB taxonomy): domain Bacteria; phylum Actinomycetota; class UBA4738; order UBA4738; family HRBIN12; genus DASSJM01. The sequence goes on along the minus strand of CAVPLL010000002.1, from coordinate 130,253 downwards.
GCACCTGGCGATTCCCACCGGGCCTTCCGGTGCAGGCCTCCCCTTACGAGCCCGGTCCCGCCTCGGATATCGCAGCTGGCGGGACCCTCGAGATGCGCCTCTCGAACAAGGAGCAAGCACGGTCCCGTTCACGAGCGATCGCGCGCCCCGACGACCGAGTGCCGTAGACCGCCCCTGCGACGCTCGCCCTGGTAGAGAGGGACCGGTTCGCCTCCCGGATTCGGCGCGGCTACGGGAGATGGGAACGCCGCCGGTGAGAGCACCCTACGCTGGGGTTCCGGAGTCAGTAGTGGGTCAGTTTGGGCGGAAGTTCGGAGTCCAGGAGCAGGTTCAGGAGGTTGCCGATCCCGACCCTCGGATCAGAAGGGGGGTGAGCTCCGCAACCGTTAGGTCGCGTGATACGTCGGATGCTTTGACTAGCTCATATGCCCGGTTCTTGGGAAGGCGGCCACCTCGGCCTGACGGCCAAGTTCCTTCACCGCCTTGACGGCTTCCGCGATATCCCCATCGCCGGAAACAAGGACGGCCGTGTCGTACATGTCCTTTGCAGCTGCGGCGAGCATGTCGACGCCAAGGCGCATGTCAACACCCTTCTCCATCCACTTCTCTCGTTCGTCTCCACATGCGACACATTTGGTGTCCCGACGTACCAGCTTGCCAAGGCGCACTTCCAGGTAGTCGATGTGATCCAGGGCTCCAAGGAACTTCTCCTGAGCCTTGCGCGCCTCCTCAGCATGGTCCGGCGTGAGTCGACAGGTGTAGTAGTAAGTCCTAACGAGTGTGCGGGAAGGGCCCACCAGAAGTGCAGCGTTCCCGGCGAAGTTCACGACCACCCGCCGCAGGGGCCACTCGAGCCCAGCGCTCTCGACGGCCGGTCGGATCCGGTCACGAGCGTCCTGGACGCCCGCCCCCGGCAGACCCGTCAGGGTGAGGGAAGGGAGGCCGCGGCCGACGTGCGCCTCGACGGCCACGAGACGCCCGCGAACCCCGACGACGGTGACGCCGTTCACCCGTCCGTACACGGTCGGGCGACCCTAGTGGCAGGCACCGACACGTCAGTCGGGATTCGGATCGACCCAAGCGGTCTCGGTCTGCTCGACGTATCCCTTCACCGCGGTGCCGATCGTGGGGAACCGGAACCGCTCGCCGATCCGGTCGGCGAGCCCGTACGCCTTGAGCTGATCCCAGACCGGACCCTTGAGCTCAGCGAAGGCCAACCGGACGTGACGAGACTCGAGATCGTCGAGCAGGTCCGACAGGGCGCGGGCGGCGGTCGCGTCGACGTCGGTGATCGGCTCGGCGGCGACGACGACCCACTTGGCCGCCGGGTGCGCTCGCCGAACGTGGCGGAAGACCCTCTCTCGGAAACGCCCGGCATTGGCGAAGAACAGTGGAGCGTCCCACCGGTACAGGACCAGCCCCGGGATCTGCAGGCCCTCCGGGTGGCGGGTGATGTCGTGATAGCCCTTGAGGCCCCCTACGCGGCCGAGCAGGGCGTCGTGCGGCACCCACGCGCGGCGGACGAACTGCACGAGCGCGAGGGCGATCGCGACGAAGACGCCCGTGATCACTCCGAGCACCGCGACCCCAAGGAAGCAGACGATCGACAGCCAGAACTCCGCCGGGCGGATCTTCAGCAGGCGGCGGACGGCGCGAACCTCGACGAGGCTCGTCGCCGCCACGATCACGATGCCACCGAGGGCGGCTTGAGGGAGGTTCCGGAGCAGTCCGGGAACGACCACGAGCATGACGCCGATCGTGGCCGCGCCGACGACACCCGTGAGCTGGGTCCGAGCGCCGGCCGACTCGGCGACGGGGGTTCGCGAAGCGCTGCTGGAGATCGGGAACCCCTGGAACAGCCCCGTGGCGACGTTCGCCAAGCCGAGCGCGACCATCTCGCGGTTCGGGTCGACGTCGTCCCCCAGCCTCGCCGCGTACGTGCGGGAGAGCACGCTCGTGTCCGCGAACGCGACGAGCGCGATCGAGAGAGCCGCCGCGGCGAGCGAGAGGAGATCCCCCGCGGGGACGCTGGGAAGCTCGAACGAGGGGAGCCCACCAGGCAACGGCCCGACCACGGCGATCTCGCCCGCGAGGCCGAAGACGGCGACCGCGAGCGTGCCCATGACCACCGCAACGAGCACTCCCGGCATGGCGGGGGCCCACCGGCGTCCCGCGAGCACGATGCCGATCGAGACGGCGCCGATCGCGAGAGCAGGCACGACCGTCCGACCATCCGCAACCCCTCGGACGAACGCGGCCATCTGCCCGAGGAGCCCTTCCGCCTCCGTGGAGAACCCGAACACCTTCGGCAGCTGGCTCACGATCACCGTGAGCGCGATGCCGTTCAGGTAGCCGTAGCGGATCGGCAGCGAGAGGAGATCCGTGAGGTAGCCGAGACGGACGAGGCCGGCGAGGACGAGCAGCCCACCGGTCATGAGCGCCATCACCTCGGCGAGGGCGATCGCCTTCGAGGGGTCGGCCCCGGCGAGCGACGCGACGGTGACGGCGATCATCGGTGCGAGCGACGAGTCGGGCCCGAGCACCAGGATGCGCGACGGCCCGAAGATGGCGTACGCGAGGAGTGGCACGAGCGTCGCGTACAGGCCGTTGATGGCCGGGAGCCCGGACGCCTCGGCGTACCCCATCCCCACGGGGACCAAGAACGCAGCCAGCACCAGCCCCGCGAGGGCATCGCGCCCCAACCAAGCCCGTTGGTACGATCGGAGCGTGGAGAGCCCCGGGATCGAACGGGAGCCGCCGGTCGCTCCCCTCGCGCGCTCGCGTCCCGTCGAGGCCACACCTCCACCCGCTCACGGCGGATGATAGAGGGAGCCACGTCCGTCCTCAGGACGGATCGTCCGAGGGGCGTGTTCGTTCGAGGCGTCTCAGAAAGCGTTCTCGAAGATCTCGACGTCGGGCCCCCGCGCGCCGAGCCAGACGCTCGCGACGTCGAACCGCATCCGCTCGTGCTCGAACCCGCTCCGTTCGAGGAACGCATCCGCGAGGTTCCGGATCTTCTTGCGCTTGGACCACGTCACCGCCTCGTACCCGCCGCCGAACGCGGGGCCCGAGCGCGCCTTCACCTCGCAGAAGACCAGTAGGTCGCGCCGGACGACCACGAGGTCGAGCTCGCCGAGGTGGCAACGCCAGTTGCGCGCGACCAGCGCGAACCCGCGCTGCTCGTACACGCGAAGGGCCGCGTCCTCACCCGCGCGGCCTTTCGCGGCACGCTGATCCGTCGTGGGTCGGCTCACCCGGCGACGTTAGACCGGGGCGGTGACACGAGGTCGGCCGGGCTGGAACTGAGGGCCAAGCCGTCGGCGACGGGCCGGGCAGCTAGTCGGGGAGCTGCATCGTGTCTTCCTGACGCAGCTCCTCGACGTTCACGTCGTGCCGGGTGAGGACCCGGACGTGCGACACGAGGCGCGCGGGTCGGAACATATCCCAGACCCAGGCGTCCCGAAGGACCACCTCGACCCAACCGTCCTCACGCTGGTTCAGCTCGACAGTGTTCGCGAGGTAGAAGCGCCGCTCGGTCTCGACGACGAACGAGAACATCGGCACGATGTCTCGGTACTCGCGATAGAGCTCGAGCTCGCGCTGCTCCTCGAACCGCTCGATGTCGTCTTCTTCGGGGCTCACGGCTCTTCCACCTTATCGCCCTCGTAGAAGCCGGTCCGCAGACCCTTGAACGAGAACCGGTGGATCGGCGTGGGCCCGTGCTGCCTGATCGCGTCGCGGTGCTCGTCGGTGCCGTACCCGCGGTTGTGGTCGAACCCGTACGCGGGGAACCGCCGGTGGTAGCGATCCATCATGCGGTCGCGGGTCACCTTCGCCACGATCGAGGCCGCCGCCACCGACGCGGTGACGGCGTCGCCCTTCTTGATCGACAGGTTCGGGATGCCGAGCCGCTTCACCGGGAAGCCGTCCGTGAGGACGTAGTCGGGAACCACCGGAAGGGTGGTGACGCACCTGCGCAGGAGCCAGACGTTCGACTTGTGCAGCCCTCGGCGATCGATCCGCGTCGGCATACACCGACAGACGGACCGCGCGATCGCCTCGCGGACGATCCGCTCGTACGCTGCCTCGCGCTGGAGCCGGGTGAGCACCTTGGAGTCGTTGATCCCCTCGAGGTCGAACCCCTCGGGCAGGATGACGGCGGCCGCCACGAGGGGACCGGCGAGGGCCCCCCGGCCCGCCTCGTCCACGCCGGCGATCAAGCGGAAGCCCTGCTCGCGCAGGCCGCGCTCGTACCGGCCGAGGTCGAGGACTAGTGGATCCACCCGACCCTCGACGGCGGCCACACGATCACGAAGGCACGTCCCACGACCTTGTCAACCGGCACGAACCCCAGGCCGAACCTCGAGTCGTTCGAGTTCAGACGGTTGTCCCCGAGGACGAACAATGCATCGTTCGGCACCTTCACCGGTCCATAGTCCCTCGTGTCGACCGCCCCTTCCAGGTAGGGCTCGGGGATCCGGACCCCGTCGACGAACAGCTTGCCGTCCCGGAGCTCGACCGTCTCCCCCGGGAGCCCGATCACCCGCTTGATGAAGTCCTCGTGCTCCGGCCGTTCGATGCCGAGCGCGCTCGACAACCAGTGGACGAACCCGCCGACGAGCCCGCGGTCCGGACCGGGGCGGCCCTTCGGATCCGAGAAGACGATGACGTCGCCTCGATCGGGACCGTACACCACCTTCTGGACGAGCACCCGATCGCCGGGCTCGAGCGTCGGCTCCATCGAGCCCGACGGGATGTAGAAGGCCTGGACGACGAAGGTCTTGAGGACGATCGCGAGCGCCAGGGCGACGATGAGCAGGACCGGGAGCTCGCGGAGGAACGACCCTCGGTCGTCCTCGGGGGTGGGACGAGGCTCCGAGAGCGTGAACCCGCCTTCGGGCTCCTGGGAGCCCGACGGGCGCTCGGTCACCGACTAGCCCTGGACCTCGGCCTCGGAGGGCTCGCCGTCGACCGCCCCGGCTCCGGGAGCTTCCGGCGCGGTCTCGGAGACCTCGCTCGCCGGAAGGTCGCTCGCCGGCGCACCGGCATCATCGAGGGTCTCGGCGTCGGGTGTCTCGAGCTCGGCCGAAGCCTCGTCTCCCGCCTCGGCCTGTGCGGTCTCAACCTCCGCGGTCTCGGCCTCAGGCGCCGAGCGGGCCGCTGCGCGCTCGGCCTCCGCCGCCGCGATGGCGGCCAGCTCGTCCTCGCCGAGCCGGCGCTCGCGGATGCGGGCCTTCTTCCCTCGGCGCTCACGCAGGTAGTAGAGCTTCGCCCGCCGGACGTGGCCGCGCGACACCACCTCGAGCTTGCCGATCGACGGCGAATGCAGGGGGAAGGTCCGCTCGACGCCAACGCCGAACGAGATCTTCCGCACGGTGAAGGTCTCCTGTAGCCCGCCTCCCTGACGCCGGATCACGACGCCCTGGAAGACCTGGATGCGCTCGCGACCAGCCTCGACCACGCGGACGTGCACCTTCACGGTGTCGCCCGGGCGGAACTCCGGCAGGTCCGTGCGGAGATACGGCGCGTCGACGAGATCGGTCTTGTTCATGGCGGGACGCTCATCGTAACAGGCGGCCGGTCGCCTCCGGTCAGCGTTCGAGCAGGTCGGGCCGGTTGCGGCGGGTCTTCTCGCGGGCCGCCTCTCGCCGCCAGCGTTCGATCTCGCCGTGGTTGCCCGACAGGAGCGCTTCGGGGACCCGCATGCCCCGGAACTCGGCCGGACGGGTGTAGTGGGGGTGATCCAGCAGACCGTCGGGACCGAACGAGTCCTGCTCGAGGGACTCCTCGCGGCCGACCACCCCCGGGACGAGACGGGTCACAGCCTCGAGCACCACGAGTGCCGGGACCTCCCCGCCCGAGAGCACGTAGTCGCCGATCGAGAGCTCCTCGGCGGGCAGGCCCTGCACGACGCGCTCGTCGATACCCTCGTACCGGCCGCAGATCAGCACGAGCCACGGCTCGGACGCGAGCTCCCGCACGAGCGCCTGGTCGAGCCGGCGGCCGGCCGGCGAGAGCAGGATCGTCCGCCGCTCGCCCGGCCCGAGCGCCTCGACCGCCGCGAACAGCGGCTCGGGCTTCATCACCATCCCCGGCCCGCCCCCGTACGACTCGTCGTCCACCTGCCGGTGCCTGTCCGTCGTCGACTCCCGCAGGTCGTGCACGCGTACGTCGAGGACTCCGGCGTCGATCGCCCGCCCGAGCAGGCTCTCGCGGAGCGGGCTGTCGAAGGTACCCGGGAAGATCGTGATGACGTCGATCCGCACGAGCGCAGGCTAGCGCGGCCGGCGGGTCGATATCAGCCAGGCGTCGTCAGGCCGGGAATCTCGCGGACGACGATCCGGCCGGCGCTGACGTCCACCTCGACGAGCACGTCCTGCAGGACCGGGATGAGGGTTTCCGTGCCGTCTTGGTCGACGGCGGACCAGACATCGTTCGCTGCGGTGTGGATCACGTCGTGGATCGTCCCGAGCGAGCGACCCGTGTCGGTCTCGAGGACGCAGCCCACGATCCGGTGGTCCCACCAGGACCCCTCGGGAAGCTGGGGGGACGACGACTCGGGGACGACCAGCAACGCCTTCTCCAGCGCCTCCGCCCGCTCACGCCCCGCCACCTCTCGGAACCGAACGAGCAGGCGGTCCTTGTGCGGCCGGGAGGACTCCACGGTGAGCGTCCGCCCGTCCTCGAGCCACACGGTCGCCCCGTCCGCGAACCTGCCGGGAACCTCGGAGATCACGAGGACGGCGACCTCCCCGGTCAGCCCGTGCGCCCGGGTGATGCGGCCGACCACGACGGTCGGCTCGTCCATCATCTGCTCCCCTGGCGCGGACCCCTGGTTCGCATGGTCCGCGGCACGAGCCGGTCAATCGACGATCTCGACACCGGTGTGATGGATCCCCGCTCGCATCCCGGCCGCCTTCATCACGATCCGGATCGCGCGCGCGGTTCGACCGCCGCGACCGATGACCTTGCCCATATCGTCCTGCGCGACGCGGAGCGTAAGCACCACACCACGATCGTCCTCGTTCGCCTCGACCTGGACGGCGTCCGGGTCATCCACGAGCTCACGTGCGAGGTAGTCGAGGAGGTCCTTCATGGGCACGGGTCAGGACGCCCGGGCGGCCTTCGCATCCTTCTTCTCCGACGTGAACCGCTCCCAGATGCCGACCTTGGTCATCAGGACCTTGACCGTGTTCGACGGCTGCGCTCCGACACGGAGCCAGTGCAGCGCACGCTCCTCGTCGATCTCGATCACCGAGGGGTCGTCGAGGGGCTGATACCTCCCGATGTTCTCGATGAACCGGCCGTCGCGTGGGCTGCGCTGGTCGGCGACGACGACGCGGTAGAAGGGGCGCTTCTTCGCCCCGAGGCGCTTCAACCTGATCCGAACGGACATGTCCTTCGCTCCTGACGGATGGACGCCTAACCGATCCCCGGGAGGTTCGGCATCCCCGGGATCCGGGGCATGCGCTTGCCGCCCAGCATGCTCTTCATCATCTTCTTGGCCTGCTCGAACTCCTTGAGCAGGGCATTGACGTCCGCGGTGGTCACGCCCGAACCTCGCGCGATCCGGGAGCGCCGGGACCCGCCGATGATAGCGGGATTCTGCCGCTCCTCCCTGGTCATCGACTGGATGATGGCCTGCGCACGGCCGAGCTGCCCATCATCGACCTCCAGATCCTTCAGCGCGTTCTTGCCCCCCGGGACGCCGGGCAGCATCGCGAGCAGGTCCTGCAGCGGGCCGAGCTTGCGGAGCTCCTGCATCTGGGTGAGGAAGTCTTCGAGCGTGAACCGGGCCGAGAGCATCTTCTCGGCGCTCTCGGCGGCCTTCTCCGCGTCCAGGTTCTCCTGCGCCTTGTCGATCAGCGACAGGACGTCGCCCATCCCCATGATCCGAGAGGCCATCCGGTCGGGGTAGAACGGTTCGAGGTCCTCGGGCCGCTCACCGGTCCCGGCGAAGAAGACGGGCTTGCCCGTCACCGCGGTGATCGAGAGTGCCGCGCCCCCGCGGGCGTCGCCGTCGATCTTGGTCAGGACGAAGCCGGTCGTCTCGACGTCGCGCATGAAGGCGCGAGCCTGGATCACCGCGTCCTGTCCGGTCATCGAGTCGCACGCCATGACGACGTGGTGCGGACCGATCGCGTCCTTCACGCGCCGGGCCTCGCGCATCATGTCCTCGTCGACGTGGAGGCGGCCGGCCGTGTCCACGATCACGACGTCGTGACCCTCGCGGTTCGCGTGCTTGACCCCGCCCTTCGCCACCTTCACCGCGTCCTTGCCGTCCGAGACGACGTCCACGCCGATCTCGGCCCCGAGCGTCACGAGCTGCTCCACCGCCGCCGGACGCCACAGGTCGGCCGCAACGAGTAGCGGACGCTTCCCCTTGGACTTCAGGTGCAGGGCGATCTTCGCGCAGGCGGTCGTCTTCCCCGAACCCTGGACCCCGGCCATCATGACGACCGCGGGTCGCGACGAGGGCAGCGTGAACGGGACCTGGGTGCCGCCCATCGTGCTCTGCAGTTCGTCGCGAACGACCTTGATCACCTGCTGGGCCGGCGTCAGGCTCTTCATGACCTCCTCGGACAGGCACCGTTCGCGGACGCGGGCCAGGAGGTCGTCGGCCACCTCGGCGGCGACGTCGGCCTCGAGGAGCGCCGTGCGCATATCGGCGAGCGCGGCGTCCACCTGCTTGGGGTGGAGCTTCCCGCGGGAGCGCAGCTTCTTGAAGATGCCGTCGAGACGGCCGGTCAGCGTGTCGAACATCGGGATCTACAGGTTACGACCCCGCCGGGGTGGTCTCGTCCGGGCCGCCGAGGACGCGCTCGACGGTGCGGAGCAGTGCCGTGGGGGAGAACGGTTTCGTGAAGTACTCGTCAGCGCCGAGCGAGAGCACGTACTCGCGCCCCTCCTCTCCGGTCGCGGTGACGATGATGATGCGGATCGCGCTGGTGGACGCGTCCGTCTTCAACTCGGACAGCACGTCCGCGCCGCTCGTCCCCGGGATGTTGAGATCCAGGAACATCAGGTCGGGCCGATGGTCGCGCACCATCGACAGGGCGGTCGCGCCGTCGGGCGCCTCGCGGATGTCGAACCCCTCGTTCTCCAGGATGAGGCGCATGGCCTCCCGCATCGTCGGGTGGTCCTCCACGATCAGGATGTCCGCCTTGGCCACGGTCAACCGTCCATCCGTTCAGCCGAGGAGGAGCCGGGCCGCGAAGGCCTCGCCGTCGAAGGGCTCGAGATCCCCGACGCCCTCACCCGTGCCGACGAGCTTCACCGGCACCCCGAGCTGGTCGCGCACCGCCAGGACGACTCCCCCCTTCGCCGTACCATCGAGCTTCGTGAGCACCACGCCCGTCACGTCCACCGCCTCGGTGAACGCCCCGGCCTGTGCGATGCCATTCTGACCCGTTGTGGCATCCAGGACGAGCAGGGTCTCGTCGGGAGGTCGGCCTACGGCCTTCTCGATCACCCGCCGCACCTTCTTGAGCTCCTCCATCAGCGGCTGCTTGGTATGCAGCCGCCCGGCCGTATCGACGATCAGCACGTCCGAACCCCGGGCCTGGGCTGCCTGCACCGCATCGAACGCGACGGCACCCGGGTCGGCGCCTCGTGCCTGGCGCACAAGGTGGGCGCCCGCGCGCTCGGCCCAGACCTCGAGCTGTTCGGATGCCGCCGCCCGGAACGTGTCCGAGCCGGCGATGCTCACCCGCTTGCCCTGCGTGGCGAACCGTGCGGCGAGCTTGCCGATCGTGGTCGTCTTCCCCGAGCCGTTCACGCCCACCACCAGGACCACGCCGAGACCCCCTTGCGGCAGCCGGACCGTCTCCGGGCTGCCCAGGATCGTCCGGATCTCACGCCCGACCAGCGCCGAGGGGTCGTCCCCGGGCCCGTACCGCTCGCGGACGTCCCCGACGATCCGCGCGGAGGTGGCAGGCCCCACGTCGGCCCCGACGAGCAGCGCCTCGAGCTCGGGCCACGGGTCCTGTTCCCCGCCGCCGAACACCGACCGGATGCGCCCCGCCAGGCCGGCTCGCTCCGGCCCGGGCGGGATCGGTCGCTCGGTCGGCGCGCCCACGCGGTCGGCTTCCGGCCCCCGCTCGGCCGGTGATGGGGCCGGGGCCGCCGACCGACGACGCCAGGCGACGAGGGCCACGACGCCGATGGCGACCAGGACCACCACGATCGCGAGGACGATCTCCACCGGGGCCGAGGCTATCGAACGGCGTCGGGCTCGGGGACCGTCACGGTCTCTCCGTCCGCGTCGCGGGTCTCGCCCGCCGGCGGCGTCTCGATCCGCTGGGCGAGCACCTTCGAGGTCCCCTCCTTGCTCATCGAGACCCCGTACATCATCCCCGCGACCTCCATCGTGCGCTTCTGGTGGGTCACGACCAGCACCTGGGCGTCCCTGGCGAACCCTTCGACCAGGCTGATGAACCGGTGCAGGTTGATGTCGTCGAGCGCCGGCTCCACCTCGTCCATCAGGTAGAAAGGACTCGGGCGCGCCTTGAAGATCGCGAACAGGAACGCCAGCGCGGTGAGCGCCCGCTCCCCGCCGGACAGGAGGGAGATCCGCTTCACCCGCTTGCGGCCGGGACGCGCCTCGATCTCGATCCCCGTCGAGAGCGGGTCGCCCGGCTCGGTGGAGACCAGCCGGCCCTCTCCGCCGGGGAACAGCTCCCCGATCAGGCGCTCGAACTCGGCGGCCACGTCCCGGTAGGCCGCCTCGAACGTCGTCACGATCTCGGCCTCGATCCGCTGGATCACCTCGAGCAGATCCCGGCGCGCCCGCCGGACGTCGTCGAGCTCACGGTGCAGGAAGTCGTGCCGCTCCTGCAGGGCCTCGAACTCGCCGCCGGCGAGCAGGTTCACCCGCCCGAGCAGCGCCAGGCGCCGCTGCACGAGCTCCGCCCTGCGCTCGAGGGCCGCCACCGTGTCGTCCTCCGCAAGCTCCGACAGAGCGTCCTCGGGCTCGCGCTGGTGACCCTCGCGCAGTACGCGTTCGGCGTCGCGGATCCGGCGCTCCAGGTCGCCCCGCGCTCGATCCTGGTCCTCGTAGGTCTCGCGGAGCCGCTCGAGCTCGGTCGACGCCTCCCGCCACAGGCGGTTCACCTCGGCTTCCTCGTCCGTGGCTGCGCGTTCGGCGACCGCGGCGGCGGTGCGCGCGGCGGTCCCCGACTCGAGCGCGGCCTCGGCGGCGGTGAGCCGATCGGTGGCGGCGGTCCGCGTTCGGGTGGCCTCCTCGGCCTGGGCGCGGAGCGTGTCGGCGTCCTGGGCCGCGAGCCGGTCCCGCTCGACCGCACCGAGGACAGGCGCGTCTGGATCCGATCTCGCTCGCGGCGGAGCGTCTCGACCGCGACGCGCGCCTGGATCGGGGGTTCGGGAGTACGCGGCAGCTCGGGAAGCTCGTGCGTCACCGGCTCGGCGGCGGCGAGGCTCTCGCGCCAGACCGCGGCCGCGTCGTCCATCCCGGCCAGGCGCTGCGTCAGGATCTCGTCCTGCTTGGCGACGGAGCCGAGCTCGCCGTCGATGCGGGCGATGCGCTCGGCGGCGTCGGTGATCCGGGCGTCCGCCTCGTCGACGGCCTCCGCGAGCTCGGCGAGCTCGACCGAGATCTCGTCGAGTCGCGAGCGGCGCGGCCTGACCGCCGACACCGCCTTGGAGAGGTCGCGCTCCACGACCGCGAGCTCCCGGCGGACCTCGCGAGCGCGTGAGTCCGCGGTGAGCGTGGTGCGATCAGGGCGGGCCCCACCAGGACACCGTCGGGCGTGACGAACGACGCCTTCGGGTGCTCGGCGTGCTTGGCCGCCGCCTCCTCAAGGGTCTCGGCCAGGTAGATGTCCTTCAGCAGCGTCGATGCGAGCCCGCGCACCGTCGGATCGGCGTCGACGATCGAGAGCAGCGTCCGCTCGCCCGAGAGCTCGAACGCGGCGGGGCCGCCGCCGGACACCGCAAGCGTGGCGCCCTCGCCCGAGGGGGCGTCCGCCAAGGCCCGCACTGCGTCCTCGTACACGACGGCGTCGGCGAGCGAGCCGAGTCCCGCTCGGAGGGCCCGGTCCCATCCGTCGACCGCTCGGATCAGCTGACCGAGGAGCCCGATGCCCCGACCTGGGTGTTCCTCCAGGAAGCGAGAGCCGGGGGTCCGCTCGAGGTCGTCGAGCCGCGCCCGGAGCACGTCGCGCCGCAGCTCCAGACGACGGAGCCCCTCCTCGAGCTGGGCGACCGTGTCCGAGAGCCCGTGCCGCTCGCGCTCGAGCTCGGAACGGCGATCGGCGAGCGGGGCCGTGGATGCGTCGAGGCGCTCCACGTCGGCCGCGAGCGTTTCGCGTTCGGTCTCGCCGGAGGCGCGATGCTCCCGTACCTGGCCGAGCGATTCCTCCAGCCTGGACCGCTCGCGGTCGTGCGAGGCGAGGGACCGGCGGAAGGTCTCCATCTCCGCGCGGTGCGCCGCGGCCACCTCGGCCACGCGCCGGCGTTCGTCCTCGGCGTCACGCCGGGCGTCTACGCCGGCGGCGAACGCGGCCTCGGCCACCTCGAGCTCGCGGACGCGGCCTTCCAGCTCGTCGGCGGTCTCGGCGAACCGCGCCTCGAGCCTTCGCAGGTCCTCCTCGAGCGCGGCCAGCCGGGCCCCGCGGTTGGTCTGGGCGGCGAGGGCCTGCCGGGCCTCGGACTCGAGCTCCACGGCGCGGCGGAGCTTCGAGCTCGGCGGCCGACTTGGCCGCCTGGGCCGCGCCGAACCCCCCGTCCGCCTCCTGGAGCGCCCAGACGGAGCGAGCGCGCTCATCGGCCGCGCGCGCGACCCGCTCGTCCAGTCCCTCGAGCCGCTCCCGGGCGGCGGTGCGTCGCGCGAGGCCCTCGTCCCAGCTCTCCTTGCGACGTTCGCGCTCGTCCCACAGGTCGCGCAGGCGAGCGGCCGCGAGCTGGACGGCGATCGCGTCGGCATCGGCCGTCAGCGTCTCGTGGCGCTTGGCCATCTCGGCCTGCTGCCGGAGCGGCTTCAGCTGGCGGCGGAGCTCGGCCAGGACGTCTTGCAGTCGCAGCACATCCTGGTCGAGCCCGGCGAGCTTGCGCTCGGCACGCTCCTTGCGCTTGCGATGCTTCGCGACCCCGGCGGCCTCCTCGATGTAGGTCCGGCGGTCTTCGGGCCGCGCGGTCAGGACGTCCTCGAGCTGTCCCTGCCCGACCACGGTGTGCAGCGCTCGCCCGATCCCGGATTCGGAGAGCAGCTCCTGCACGTCGAGCAGGCGGACCAGCTGGCCGCCGATCCGGTACTCGCTCTCGCCGGAGCGGAAGATCGTGCGGCTGATCTCGATCTCGGTCATCGGGACGGGGATCAGACCGGCCGAGTTGTCGATCACGAGCTTGACCTCGGCCATCCCGAGCGCGGACCGCTGCGGGCTGCCCGCGAAGATCACGTCCGCCATCTGCCCGCCGCGCAGGGCGCGCGGTCCCTGCTCGCCGAGCACCCAGCTGATCGCGTCCACGAGGTTCGACTTGCCCGAACCGTTCGGCCCGACGATCACCGAGACGCCCGGGGCGAACTCGAGGATCGTCTTGTCGGCGAACGACTTGAAGCCTCGGATCTGTAGGGAGCGGAGGAACATCGGAGGTCGATGCTAACAGTGGCCTTCGGCCCGGCCGGGCATCTGACCGGGGAAAAGTTCGGGCACGCCCGAGCTAGCCCGTGACCACGAAACCGGTCTCGCCGACGGGCTCCTCGGCCACTACATCCAGATCGTCGACGTGCGCGAGCTCGGGACCTCGACGGCTCCATTCGACCATCTCCTCGACGGCGCCTTCGGGGCCTTCGAACACCGCCTCCACCCGGCCGTCTGGAAGGTTCCGAACGTATCCCCCCAGACCGAGGCCCCGGGCGAGCCTCGCGCAGGTCGCGCGATAGAAGACGCCCTGGACGCGCCCGGACGCGATGACGCGCATCCGCTTCATCGGGGCATACTAGGTCCGTGCCTGCCTACGACCAGAGGACCGCGCTGCTCGTCGTCGACGTGCAGAACGACTTCGCCGACCCGGTCGGCAGCCTCTACGTGCGTGGCGCGGAGGAGATCATCCCGATCGTGAACGGCGAGGTCGCATCCGCCATCGATGCCAGCGCCGCGGTCGTCTACTCGCAGGACTGGCACCCGGAGTCCACTCCGCACTTCGAGAAGGACGGCGGGATCTGGCCGGTCCACTGCGTCCGGGACACCTGGGGGGCCGAGTTCCACGCCGACCTGCACGTGGCCGAGGGTGTGCCCGTGATCCGCAAGGGGATCGGCGGCGAGGACGGGTACTCGGCGTTCAGCGTCCGCGACCCGCGCAGCGGAGAGTCGTGGGAGACCACGCTCGGCACCGTCCTGCGGGATCACCTGGTCAAGCGCGTGGTCGTGTGCGGCCTCACCACCGACTACTGCGTCGTCGAAACCGTCTCCGACGCCCGGGCCCGACACCTGGACGTCGACGTGCTGACCTCGGCGATCCGCGCGGTCGAGCTGCGCAGCGGGGACGGGCAGCGCGCGCTCCAACGCATGCGCGACGTGGGCGCCGTGCTCGTCTAGTCTCGGGCCGGCATCAGGACTGGCACTGCGGGCAGAAGTAGGCGTTGCGGCCCGAGATCTTGACCGCCTGGATCGGGGTTCGGCACCGGCGGCAGGGAAGGCCCGCGCGGCCGTAGACCTTCAACTCGCTCTGGAACTCCCCCGGCTTGCCGAACAGATCGAGGTAGGCCTCGTCGTCGAGCGTCGTGCCCCGGAACCGGATCGCCTCCTGCAGCACCTCCTGCATCGCGCGATAGAGCCGTCGCACCTCCTGCGAGGACAACGTGTCCGACGGCCGGTCGTAACGCAGCCCAGCCGCGAACAGCACCTCGTCCGAGTAGATGTTGCCCAGGCCGCTCACGAACTTCTGGTCCATCAGCAGCTGCTTCATCTTGGCGGCACGCTGGGCGAGGGCCGCTCCGAAGGCCTGCCAGGTGAACACGTGATCGAGCGGATCGATCGCGAGGTGCTGCAGCTCCTTCACCTTGCCGAGCTCGTCCGCGGTGGCGACGAACATCTCACCGAACGTCCGCGGATCCACGAACCGGAGGTCTCCCCCCTGCTGGAAGGTGAGCACGACGTGCGTGTGCGGAGGGAGCGGCACGCGTTTGGTCGCGCGGATGAACTGCCCGCTCATCCCGAAGTGCGTGACGAGCACGTCGCCGTTGTCCATGTGCAGCAGGACGTACTTGCCGCGGCGCTCGGCCTTGGTGAACTTGCGTCCGACGAGCAGATCGGTGAACTCCTTGCGTTTGGCGTGGCGGCGGATCACGCGCATCGCGTTCTTCGAGGGCCGCACCTCGGCCTCGGTCACCTTGCGACCCACGACGTCCTTCTCGAGGTCCCGACGCATCACCTCGACTTCGGGGAGCTCCACTAGGCCCCCTTCTTCCGGGGGGCCGCCGCTCGCGCGTTCGCGCTCGCTTCTTGAACCCCCCCGGCCCCCAACGCCCCGGCGGGCTCCGCCGGCTCGGCATGCTCCAGACGGACGTAGGCCTCACGCGCGGCCTGCTGCTCCGCCTCCTTCTTCGAGGGGCCGGTGCCGCTCCCCCACTCCTTGCCGGCGAGGAACACGGTGGCCGTGAACTCCTTCTGGTGATCGGGCCCGCGTTCCCGGATCCGGTACTCGGGCACCGAGTGCACCTCGACGGAGGCGCGCTCCTGCAGGATCGTCTTGTAATCGCGCGGGCCCTCGCCGCGGACGTAGGCGATCATGCGCGGCCGGAACACCCGCTCGATCAGCTTGCGCGCGGAGGCCAGGCCCCGGTCGAGGTAGACCGCGCCCAGGATGGCCTCGAGCGCATCGGCCAGGATGCTGCTCTTCTTCCGGCCCCCGCTCATCTCCTCGCCGCGGCCGAGCATGACGAACCGACCCAGACCCAGGTCTCGCGCCACGTCCGCGAGCGCGCTCATGTTGACGATCGCGGCCCGCAACTTGGCGAGCTCGCCCTCGGGCATCTCGGGGAACTCCCGGAACGCCATGTCCGTGACCACGATCCCGAGGACGGCGTCACCGAGGAACTCGAGCCGCTCGTTGTTGGCGGGCAGCCCGTTCTCGAACGCGTAGGACCTGTGGGTGAGTGCGAGCTGCCGGAGGTCGGCGTCGCGGAAGCGAACGCCGAGGATCCGGTCCAGCGCCTTCGGGCCCTCCGTGCCGCGCTCTCGTGCCACGCGCCTACTCGACCTCGACGGCCTGGCGACCCGCGTAGTAGCCGCAGTTCGCACAGACCCGATGCGGCAGCTTGGGCTGGTGGCACTGCGGGCACTCGGAGTAGGTGGGCGGCTCGGCCTTCCAGTTGGCCTTGCGCTTGGCTCCCCGCGTGTGGCTCTGACGTCGTTTCGGTACCGGCATGTCGGATCCCTCTCTGTCTGGTCGGTCTCGGTGTGATCGAGTCAGTCGTCCGGGTCGGTCGGTTCGGACAGGTCTGCGAGCAGCGCGCCGAGCGCGTCCCACCTCGGGTCGGTTCGAGCGTGCCCCGGACACTCGCCGAGGTTGCGGTCGCCGCCGCAGATCTCGCAGAGCCCGAGGCAATCTGGCCGGCAGAGGGGCGAGAAGGGCATCTCGAGCACCAGCGCGTCGCGGACGATCGGCTCGGGGTCGAGCGTCAGGTCCGGGGCGAGCGCGTAGTCGTCGTCGGGACCGGGCTCGCGCGCGACGAGCTCGGCCATCTCGACATCGAAGTCGCGCTCGAACGCCTTCAGACACCGGGCGCACCGCATCGCGAAGCGCCCCTCGAGCGAGCCGCGCACGTAGATGCCCTCGACCACGCTCTCGAGCGTGAGGTCGGCCGCGATCGGCTCGTCGTCGGGGACGTCGGCCAGCTCGGTGCGCAGACCAGGAACGGGCTCCTCGACGTGCACGGTGCGTGACGCCCCGGGGTTCTCGAGGAGATCGCGGACGTCGATCGCCCGCATCACGCCTCCTCGTCCTCCCGATCGTCGGACAGCGTCAGCTCGGGTCCGAGCTCGGCGCTCGGCATGGCCCCACGAAGCTTCTCCCGGCCGGCGACGATCTGGTCGATCGTCTTGGCGAGCCCGTCGCCCTCGGCGATCACGTCCTCGAGGATCTTCTGGAGCGTGCCTTCGAGCTGGGCGAGCTTCGCGTCGACGTAGTCCTCCGCCTCGAGACGCAACCTGCGGGCGTCATCCTCGGCCTCCTGGACGATGCGTTCTGCCTCCTCCTTCGCCCGCTGCATGACCGCCTCGTGGGACGCGAGGCGCAGCTGCTCGGCGCGCGCCTGCTCCACCATCGCCTCGGCGTCGCGCCGGGCCTTCGCCAACAGCTCCTCGCGATCCTTCACCACCCAACGCGCCTGCTTGATCTCGTCGGGCAGCGACGCCTTGAGCTCCTCGATCAGGTCGAGCACCTCGTCTCGGTTCAGCAGCGCCGAAGAGGACAGCGGCATCGACTTGGCGTCGCGCACCATCTCCTCGAGCTCGGAAAGACGGGACGTGAGATCCATCTAGGCGAGTCCCCCGAACCTGTCGGCGAGCCGCTCCGCGACGTGGGCCGGCACGAGCGCCGACACGTCGCCGCCGAACCGCGCGACCTCCTTCACGAGCGAGGAGGACAGGAAGGACCACTGCGGACTCGTGGTCATGAACAGCGTCTCGACCCCGGCGAGCTGATGGTTCATCTGCGCCATCTGGATCTCGTACTCGAAGTCCGTCACCGCCCGAAGGCCCTTGACGACCACGTCGGCCCCTCTCCGCGTTACGTATTCGACGAGCAATCCCGTGAACGCCTCGACCTCGACGTTCGCGAACGGCTGGAGCGCCTCCTTGAGCAGGCCCACCCGCTCCTCGGCTCCGAACAACGGCTCCTTGGCGGGGTTGTCGAGCACGCCCACGACCAGCGCGTCGAAGCGACGCGCCGCCCGTTCGATGATGTCGATGTGACCGTTCGTGACGGGGTCGAACGTCCCCGGACACAGGGCGGTCAGGCCCATCTACGCCTCCCGGAATATGAAGACGAGGGTGTCGCCGTAGGACAGCCGCCTCGCGGCGAGCCAGTGTACCGGAATGACAGGCGTGGAAGACGTTTTCGGGCGGGTCAGGACCACTCGCCACACGCCCCCCGAGAGCCCGCCCGAACCGATCGCCGAGAGCACCGAGCCGAGATCGCGCTCGTCGATCGCGTACGGGGGGTCGGCGAGGACGAGGTCGAAACCCGAGAGCCGTTTGTCATATCTGGTGAGAAACGAGCCGACGTCGGAGGCGACGACCTCGGCGGCGTCCGCGACCCGCGCGCGGACCAGGTTCTCCCGGATCGTGTGCAGGGCGGATCGGTCCCGCTCGACGAGCACGGCGTGCTCGGCGCCGCGGGACAGGGCCTCGATCGCCATCGCCCCGGTCCCCGCGTACAGGTCCAGGACGCGTGCGCCCGGCACCACCGCTCCGAGGCTCGAGAACACGCCTTCCCGGGCCATGTCGGAGACGGGGCGAACACCGCGAGGGACCGGCGCGAGGCGGACGCCCTTCGCGGATCCGGCGACCACCCTCACGAGTGGAACAGCCAGTCGATCGAGCCCTCGAACCGCGATCGCAGCTCCGCGAGGAGGCCGGGCTCCCGCATGAGGTCGGGGTCGCGCTGGATCGTCGCGAACGCCCGACCCCGAGCCCGCTTCACCAGATCGAGGTCCTCGGCCAGCCGCGCGAGTTTCAGGTCCGGCAGCCCCGACTGCTTCACGTCGAACAGCGTCCCCTCGCCGCGCAGACGTAGGTCCTCGTCGGCGAGCTCGAACCCGTCGTTCGTCCGCACCATCGCCTCGAGGCGGGCCTGTGCCTCCACGTTGGTCTCCCCCGACTCGTCGAACAGCACGCACGTCGACGGGTGGGTGCCCCGCCCGATCCGTCCTCGCAGCTGGTGCAGCTGGGCCAGGCCGAACCGTTCGGCGTTCTCGACGAGCATCACGGTCGCGTTCGGAACGTCCACGCCGACCTCGATCACGGTGGTCGAGATCAGCAGGTGGTGACGCCCCGACCGGAACCCGTCCATCACACGCTCCTTCTCCACCGGACGCATCCGGCCGTGCAGCACCTCCACCGACAGGTCGGGGAACACGTCGGTCGCGAGGCGCTGCGCCTCCCCCTCCGCGGCCCGCACCTGGTTGCGGTTGGTCTCATCGATCGCCGCACATACGACGAACGCCTGACGCCCCTGCTCCACCTCGCGACGAACGAGCTCGTACGCGGCCTGCCGCTCCGGCTGCGTCCGCGCGACCTGGGTCCGGATCGGCTGGCGACCTTTCGGCATCTCGTCGAGGACGACGACGTCGAGGTCGCCGTAGTAGGTGAGGGCGAGGGTGCGGGGGATCGGTGTGGCGGTCATGATCAGGACGTCCGGCGACGCCCCCTTGCCCTTGAGCGCCATCCGCTGGTGCACGCCGAACCGGTGCTGCTCGTCGATCACCGCGAGCGACAGATCGGCGAACGACACCCCTTCCTGGACGAGCGCGTGCGTCCCCACCACGAGGTCGACGTCCCCGGCCTCGATGCCGTCGAGGATCCGGGCGCGATCCTTCCCCGTGACGGCGGCCGTCAGCGACGCGTAGGCGATCCGGGGCTCGTCCTCGTCCCTCGGTTCGGGGTCGAGCAGCGACGGCTGATCCGGATCCGGCTTCACGGTGCGGGACAGCTCCCGGTAGTCGACCGCGCCCGACTCGCCGAGCAGCGCAGCGACCTGCCGGAAGTGCTGTCCGGCGAGCACCTCGGTCGGCGCCATGATCGCGGCCTGGTGCCCGGACCCGATCGCGACCAGGGCCGCGTGCAGGGCGACCAGCGTCTTGCCCGAGCCGACGTCCCCCTGGAGCAGGACGTTCATCGGTCGCGGGCGCGCCATCGCCTCGTCGATCTGCGCCGTCGCGCGTCGCTGGGCGTCGGTCGGCTCGAACGGCAGCGTCCGGTAGAGCCGTTCGATCAGCGGCCCGTCCGGCAGCGTGTGACACGCCGGTCTCGGCCCGCTCCACCCGGTGCTTGCGGAACGCGAGCCCGAGCTCGAGCACGAACAGCTCGTCGAACTTCAACCGCTCGATCGCAGCGGCGAGCTCGGGCTGCGATCCGGGGAAGTGGATGTGCCGGATCGCAAGGTCGAACGGTCGCAGCGACTCCGCGCGGACGAGGTCCTCGGGCATCGGGTCGGGCAGAGCGGGGAGCCGTTCGAGCGCCCGCCACACGAGCTCGCGGATCGTCCGCGTCGTGATGCCCTCGGTCGCCCGGTGGATCGGGGTGATCCGGGCAGTGTGAACCAGGTCCTGTTCGTCGCCCTTGAGGAGCTCGATCTCCTGGTTCGCGAGCTGGAGCCGGCCCCGATACAGCTGCGCGATACCCGACACGGCGACCTCGTAGCCCTCCTTGTACGACGAGGCGGTCCACGGCTGGTTGAAGAACGTCAGGTCCAGGTACCCCGAGCCGTCGTACAGCGTGATCGTCACCATCGACTGGCGGCGCCGGGTCTGCCGCTTGGTGACCCGCTTCACGCGGGCGATCACCGTCGCGTACGCCCCGATCTTCAGCTCCCCGACCCTGGAGACCTGCGAACGGTCGATGTACCGGCGAGGGTAGTGATGGAGCAGGTCGCGGACCGTCGAGATCCCCTGCCCCTCGAGCACGTCCGCGGCGGGCGGGCCCTTGGTGCGGAGGCCGACCCGGCGTGCGGCGAGCTGCCGGTCGATCGCGCCCACCGGGCTATCGAGCATGAGCCGCCCGGCTCGCGGCTTCGTCGTCCGGAGGCCTTCCACGTCGTCGGTTCTACCATGCGGTCCATGACGTCCCGCCGCCTCGGCCCGGTGGTCCTATGCGTGGGGTTGCTCGCAGCCGCGTGCGGCTCCTCGCCGGATCGCACGGACGCCGCCCGGCTCCCCGCCGATCCGCAGGCGCTCCCCGAGTTCACCCTCGCCGACTACCAGCACGTGCTCGAGGGGCTCCGCGGGACGCCGGTGGTGGTCAACGTCTGGGCCTCCTGGTGCGGTCCGTGCCGCAAGGAGGCGCCGCTCCTCGCATCGGCGAACCGGACCTACGGCGACCGGGTCCGGTTCATCGGCGTGGACATCCTCGACCAGCGCGACGCCGCGCGGGACTTCATGCGCGAGTACGGGTGGACCTACCCGAGCGTGTACGACCCGGCCGGCGCGATCCGCGACGGCCTCGGGCTGCTCGGTCAACCGGTGACCCTGTTCTACGACGCGTCAGGCGCGCTGGTGGATACGTGGAGCGGTCCCCTCTCGCAACAGGTCCTCGACGACGGTCTCGACGCGATCGCGCCCGCCGACGCTCAGGCGGACGAGGGGTCATCCAACGGGTGAAGGATCGCGCTCCGACTCGCCTGGGGGGTCTTGAGCGAGTCGAGGATCCGTGAGGCCGAGCCCATGAGCCGGCCGGCCCGACGCGTGCTGCCCGCTCGCCGCTCGGCCTCCGCGCGGAGCGCGTGCGCGCGAGCGAGGGACGTCGTCACCCCGATCTCGTGCCACCGTTCCGACGCCGTGGCGAACGCGTTCGATGCGGCCGGGAGCCCGCGCCGGGACCGCAGGGCGAGCAGCCCCTCGTTCTCCGATCGCACCGCGGCCAGCTCTCCGATCGCATCCACGAGGCCGGGAACCGAGCGAGGCGTTCGCCCCGCGAGGATCGCGGCCTGGTCGCGGATCGCCCGAGCGAGCGGCAGCGTTCCCGTCGCGCCGACGGCTCTCGCGTCGGTGACCGCGCGACCGAGCTCGGGGAGCGCCCGGACGGGATCGCCCGCCCCCAGGTGCGCACGACCGGCGAGCAGCGGCGCGAACGGCTCCCAAAGGAGCCAGCCGTTCGCGAGCACGCCCGACCGCAACTCGTCGGCCGCTCGCGCGACGTCGTTCCACGACCCGCGATCCAGGCTCAGCTCCGCCGTCACCAGATGCGCATCGAGGATGTCCAGGCGCGTCGGCGGCAGCAAACGCCTGACCGCCGCACCGAGGCGACGAGCGGCCACACTCGGTCGAGCCGATCGCATCGCCGCGCGGGCTCCGGCGAGCAGCCCGAGCGCGACCACGCGATCGGACTCCATCTCGCGCCCCGTGCGAACGGCCGCCTCCGCCAAGCGCTGCGCCTGGTCCTGGGGACCGATGCACGTCCTTGCCATCGCCTCGATCACCAACGTGTCCGCCTCCGTGAACCGGTCGCCAGCCTCGGCGGCGATGGGACGCGCCTCTTGCATCAGACGGATCGCTTCGTGGTGCCGGCCGCGGTAGTGCTCGAAGTAACCGCGCGTGCGCAGGAGCGCCGCGCGCGAACGCAGATCACCTTCGTTGGTCGCCAGCCGGCGACACTCGCCGTACCAGCGCTGGAACTCGGCTCCGCCCACGACCGTGAGCAGATAGGCGAGGTCTTGCGCCACCACCGACCGGCCGACGGACTGTCCGGCCGTGGTCAGGAGGTCGTAGGCGCGCCCGAGGTATTCGAGTTCGTGGCGGTAGTCCTCGTCCGCCCATGTCTCGGAGATACCGAGATGCGCCCAACCCTGCCCGCCGACATCCCCTGCCTCCTCGAACAGAGCCAGCGCCCGTTGGAGCAACGGGCGCGAACGTTCAGGGCGTCCGCGCGCCAGCAAGGCACGAGCCTGGAGGTCCCGCTCCCCCGACCTGCGAGCGAACTCGTGCGCCTTCGTCGCGTGCTCGATCGCCTCACGGTTGCGACCCATCTCCTCGAGGGCCTCCGAACGGCCGATCAGCAGTCGAGCGTGCTCGGCATCGTCCACCTCCGAGCCCGGCGCCTCGGCCACGTGGAGCGCGCGCACGTATAAGGCCTCGGCCGTTCGTGCCTGATACCCGAACGCCTCGTCCGCGCTCATGCGCAGGTATCGGACGGCGAGCTCCGCCACCTCCGGGGCCGGAGGCGGCCCGGTCCGTGTGTGCAGCAGCCGCCACGCGGACTCGTAGTGATGGGCGATCGCCTCGGGATCCTGGTCGGTCCGCTCCCTGAGCCATCGGGCGATCTCGAGGTGGGTCTGGGCCCGCGCCGCCTTGGGGATCGACGCGTAGGCGACCTCCCTGATCAGGACGTGCTTGAAGGCGTACTCCGACTCGGCCGCGATGGCGCTCCGTCTCCGCCGACGGAGGAGGTCGCGACCTTCCAGCGCACGGAGCGCCGGCCGGCGATCCTCCCCGCCGCCGAGAGACTCCAAGAGCCCGCCCCAGACCGCCTCCCCGGCGACCGACGCGTCGCGCAGCAGGCGCTTCTCGTCGCTCGGCAGCCCGTCCAGGCGGGCCGCGATCAGCCGCCGGATCGCGGACGGCACGTGGTCGACCTCGTGCGGGCGCGAGATGTGCCACCGCCCGCCCTGTTCGATGATGGCCCCGGACTCGACGAGCATGCCGACGCTCTCCTCCAGGAAGAGCGGATTGCCTCCCGAGCGTTGCACGAGACTCCCGAGCAGATCGGGAGCCACCCCCGCTCCGAGCACCTCCTCGGCCAGCTCCTGCGTGTGTCCTTGCCCGAGCGCGCCGAGCTCGATGAACGGCAGCTTCGACCCGAACCCCTCAGGTCGCGACAGGCCGAGGATGAAGATGGGACCGCGCCATCGATGGGCACGGGCGTCCTCGATCGCGCCGACCAGGTCGGTGTCGGCCCAGTGGAGGTCGTCGATGAACACGAGCACCAAGCCGTCTCGGGCGAGGTCCTCCACCATCATCCGCGCGGCCCGCACGACCCCTTCGACCGCATCCAGGCGTCGTCCGTGGGGACGCTCGAGCCCGAGCAGGTTCCCGAGGTCTCGCGCGAGTCCCGTCCGCCCCGGAGCCGACCCGACCAGCCGGGTGGCGAGGCTCTCGATGGCGGCCTTGGCCTCGCCCGGATGATCCGCGCCGATCGACACGGCAGCCGAAGAGCATCGCCGAGCGCGTCCAACGGGCGGCGCTGTCCGAACGGCTTGCAGCGGCCGGCCAGGACGGTGGCGGACCCGAGTCGCCGCGCGAACTCCGCTGCCAGCCGCGACTTCCCGAGACCCGGCTCGCCGGAGACGACGAGCACACGTGAACGACCGCGACGCGTGGTCGCTCGAGCCTCGGCCTCCAGGCGCGCCATCTCGACCTCGCGATCGACGAACGACACTACGGCGACGCGTCGTTCGGCGCCCCTCGGGCGCGGCGGCTCGGGCCGAGAGCGCCTCGAACGTCGGGAGCAGATCGGTGAGACCCTTCGCGCGTCGTCGCCTAAGCGGACCGTAGGCGATCGCATGGGAGGTGAGATCGACGGTCCGCTCGTCGACCAGCACGCGCCCTGCCGTCGCGAGGTCCCCGAGCCGCGAGGCGACGTTCACCGTGTCACCCACCACGCGGAACCCGGCCTGCTCGTCGGCCGGGGCCACCATCACCTCTCCTGAATTCACACCGGCGTGGACCTCGGGGAACGCCATCTGGGGCCGATGCTCGTTCAGCTCGCGCACGTGATCGCGGACGGCGAGCGCCGCACGCACCGCCCGCTCGGCATCGTCTTCATGCGCGACCGGGACGCCGAACACCGCCATGAACCCGTCACCCATCACCTGGGGGACGGTGCCCCCGTAGTCCTCGACGATCGCCTGCAGGCTCGCCATCGTCGGACGCAGGAAGGTGTAGACCTCCTCGGGATCGAGCGACGCCGCGAGACGCGTGTATCCGGTCAGGTCGGCGAACAGGACGCTGACGAGCTTGCGCTCGCCGTGCGGGAGGACCGCGTGCGCGGGCCTCCTCGCCTGGGCATCCGAATCACGGCGACCGGCCAGATCGCGACTACCCCTTCGCCTCGGCCTGCTCCGGTATCTGCGCGAAGGCCGTATCCGTAGAGGCCACGCCCTCGATCGCTCCGATCCGTTCGAAGATCAGGGTCGTGAGCTCCTCCAGCGAGTTGTCCGCGAGCTCGACCAGGATGTCGAAGCCCTTGCCCGAGACGAGCGCCGACGCGTAGTAGAAGTGATCCCTCCAGTGGTCCTCGCCGTACTCGCGGATCAGCGGGTCGACCTTCGGAGCGAACGCGTCGTCGATCGCCTCCAGGACCGCGTTCGCGGTCCTCGTTCCCGTCCGGACACGGACGAGCGCGTGGAAAGGAGGGCTGTGCTTGTGCGGGGCATCATACCGACCGGGCTTCACGACGATCGACCACTCGGAGCGGACTCCCGCGTCCCAGTATTCCCCGGCGATCATCTCCTGGAGCTGTTGCAGTGAGTCGACCGTGACGGCACCGAACGCAACGAACGAGCCGACGAACTGATGCGCGAAGCGGACGCCACGCTTGTCCCGGAACTGGTTGAGGACGTCGTCGATCTTGTTGAACCCGAACCCTTCCCTCGGGGGTGTGGGCTCGAACAGGTGCATGAACACGTACGCGTCGACCGGCTTGGCATCCTGACCTTCCATAGCCGTGGCCTCCCTCCCGCAGCGGTGCCAAGACTCTGATGCCGTTCCGTCTCGTACGCAACCCCTCCGTGGCTGAGGTGTCTGCTACCCTCGATGGGCCATGGCCGCCGTCTGCGATATCTGCGGGAAGAAGCCGTTCTTCGGCATGCAGGTCTCCCACTCGCACCGCCGCTCCCCGAAGCGGTGGAACCCCAACGTGCAGCGCGTCCGGGCGCTCGTGAACGGCACGCCGAAGCGGCTCCACGTCTGCACGAGCTGCATCAAGGCCGGCAAGGTCAAGCGCGCCGTCTAGGACCTCAGGCCCCCTTCGGGCGCCTCCCGAACCTCTCGCCCGTGCCCGAGGACGCCTTCGGGACTCAACTTTCGGGCCTGTTTCCCCGATGAGCATGAGACAGGGAACGGCGACAAGCACGGCTCGGACATGGAAGGAGCACCTGTGAGCGGCAAGGTCTTGATCGTCGACGACGACCCCACGGTCCTCGAGAGCCTCAGGGACCTGCTCGAACGCCGCGGACTCTCGACGGTCGGCGCGGCGAGCGACGGCAACCAGGCCGTCTCGATGGCGAACTCGCTCGAACCCGACGTGATCGTGATGGACCGGATGATGCCGGGGATGGACGGCGTCGAGGCTACCCGAAGGATCAAGCAGAGCCTGCCGCAGACCCAGGTCATCCTGCTGTCCGCGCAGCTCGACAGCGAGGTCCAGGAGCAGGGCGAGGGGATCGGCGTCTACTGCTACCTGGCCAAGGGCTGCTCGGACAACCTGATCGCCGACATGGTCACGCGCGCCATCAACCTCAAGAACGAGTTCGCGGGATAGCACTGCACCGACCGGTCGGCCGACGAGGTCGGTTCAACCGCGGCGCGCGACCTCGCGCCACGCCGAGCCACCACCGGTCTTGGCTGCTTCGGCGAGCTCGGCCGCGACCGTGAGCGCCTCCGCACCGTGGAAGAAGCTCCGCGCGTTCGGTGTCGGCGATCCCGATCGCGATCGTCACGATCGGCACACGCCGGATCATCCCCTCGCCGCTCACCAGCTGGATGTACCCGCGGTCGGCGTCCTCCGGGTCGTAGAGCTGCGGCGCCTGCGCGTCGAACCCGGCCACGATCGCGTCTGCGAGGGCCGTGGCGTGCTCGGGCGGGACCAGGACGGCGAAGTCGTCCGCGCCGAGGTGCCCCGCGAACGCCGCGGGGCCCGCCACCTGGCGGGCGACGTCGCGGATCGACCCGGGCGGCGAGCTGGAGCACGCGGTCGCCGCGGGCGAAGCCGTACCGGTCGTTGTAGTCCCGCATCCCGGCGAGATCGCTCACGAGGAGCGCGAACGGCTCCTCGCGCTGGATCCGCCCGTCCAGCTCGGCTCGCACGCGAGCGTGACCGGGCAAGCCCGACAGCGGCGACTCGTCCCGCGCGGCGCGGGCCCGTTGCAGGACCTTGGCGACTCGGGCGAGGAGATCCGGACCGTCGAACGGCTTGACGATGTAGTCGTCGGCGCCGAGTGCAAGGCCCTCCATGCGATCGGCCGACATCCCTCGAGCCGTGACGAAGATCACCGCCGTCTCGGCGGTCTTCGGGTCGGCGCGGAGCCTTCGCACCACCTCGAACCCGTCCATCTCGGGCATGATCACGTCGGTCAGGACGACGTCGGGCGTTCGCTCCTTGGCGGCCTTGAGCGCCGTCTTCCCGTCGGACGCGAGTTCGACCTGGTAGCCGGCCATGCAGAGCTCCCATTCGAGGAGCCGGGCCACGGTCTCCGAGTCGTCGACGACCAGGACCGAAGCGAGCGGCTCTTGGCCCGCGTCGAGCAGGCTCCACTCCAAGATCCCGTCCCAGGGATCTCGCCCCGACGTCGTCGTTTCCATGGGAGGTCCCTACCCCGCCCCCTGCATCGTCCCTGGCCTCGTCAGCGATAGACCTTCGCTGATCTCGACTCCCCATCGGCCGTACGACGGAGACGCTTGAGCCTGGCCGCACTTGCGGACCGAGCGTGGACCGTGCCTGTCGCGACGCGAGAGCGTGCCTCAAGCGGACCTGCTCGGCGCCCGATACCCCTCAGGACATGGACGTAGGGCAAACGTCGGTACTGTCCGAGCGGACGGGACCCTCTCCCGCACCACCGACCGCTCGGCACATGCTGGTCGTCTTCGAACTCGACGACCACGAGTTCGCGTTGCCCATCGAGGACATCGCCGAGATCTTGCAGATGGTCCTCGTCACTCCCGTCCCCGAGGTTCCGCCCTGGGTCGTCGGCGTCATCAACCTTCGGGGTCGCGTGATCCCGATCGTCGACCTCCGGACGCGGCTCGGGATGGAGCCGCGATCGCCGCGGCTCGATACGCCGATCCTGGTCGCCGAGCGGGCGACCCTCAAGCTCGGTCTGATCGCTGACGCCGTTCGCGACGTGATCTCGGTTCCCGAGGACATGCTCGTACCGCCGGCGGACGGCGGAGGCGTCGAGATCGGCCACACCGACGCCGTGTCGGCCGTCGCCCGCATCGAGGACCGGCTGATCGTCGTCCTGGATCTCGCTCGCGTCACGGCGGACGCGGCGCCGCTCGCCGAGGCTCGGAAGACCCACGATGCAGACTGAGCCCGTGTCGCCCGCCGCCGTGACGGGGACCCGCTCTGATCCCGCCGAGATGCTGCGGATCTTGGAGGCGCGGGCGCGGCAGCTCGCCCGGCCGGTCGAGGACGGGGCGGTCGTCGAGACGACGTCGCTCCTCGTGGTGCAGATCGGACCGGAGCAGTACGCACTCGACGTGGACGCCGTCCGCGAGATCAAGCCGCTGTCCGGCGTCACGGCGCTGCCGGGACTCCCGTCGTTCTGGTCCGGGCTCGTCAACCAGCGCGGCAACCTCGTCCCGGTCCTCGAGCTCGCGACGTACCTGGCGCTCCCGGCCTCGAGGGACGCGTCGCACGAACCGAAGCTCGTGTTCGTCTCTGCCGAAGGGGTGGATGTGGCGCTCGTCGTGGACGCCGTACAAGAGATCCGGCGAACCCCCAGCGACGATCTCGCGCCCTCCGTCTCCACGGATCCCGACAGCGTTCGGATCGTGCAACACGTGACGAAGGATCTGGTGTCGGTGCTCGACCTGGGTTACCTACTCCAGGACCCGGCGCTGCGAGTGGGCGTGGACGTCAAGTGATGTTCGCGGAACGAGCCGAGGAACGAGCCGAGGAACGAGCCAAGGAACGAGCCAAGGAACAAGGAGGAACCGATATGTTCGACGGACGGCGCGGGAAGCGGGACGAGGGCGACGAGGGTGGCAAGGGCGACCGCCGTGGCAGGCGTGTACGCCGCGAAGCTCGGTCCCAGGAACCGATCCCGGATCCGCCGCCGCGAGCCGCTGCGGGGCCTCGAGGCCGCATCTGGCACAAGTTCGCCGCCATCGCCCTCGTGATGCTCGTGCCCGTCGGCGTCGCCACGTACTACCTGTACCAGACCGAGCAACACGACATCGACGTCACGAGGTCCGAGGACCTCGGGGTCACCTACCTCGGGTCCGCGAGCACGCTGCTGGCCGACATCGCACAGCACCGAACCGTCGCCGCCCGTGCGCTGCAGGGTGACGAGAACGCCCTGCAGGCGCTCCCGGTCGTGCAGTCGGCGGTGGACTCGGATTTCGAGGCCCTGATCGCGGCCGACAAGCGGTCGAGTGACGTTCTGCACACGACCGCCGAGGGCCTCGGTGCCGTCGGGCGAGAGGCGTCGCTGCCCGCGAGCATGAAGCTCGACTGGCAATCGCTCAAGGACGTCCAGGACGTCGAGGCGAGCACGAACGGCCACGAGGTGCTGCTGGCGAACCTGCGCTCCCTCATCACGCACGTCGGGAACCAGTCCTCGCTGGTCCGCGACCCGGACATCGACACCTGGTACGTGATGGACGCCTTCTTGATCCGCCAGCCAGAGATGATCGAGCGGCTCAACACGTTCCGTGACTCCCTCGCCGACTACCACGGCGAGGACCCCACGGCACGGGTCGACCTGCTCGAGCAGCTCGCCGTCTTGAACTTCACCGCCGCCAGCATGCAGTCGGACTTCGACGTCGCGTTCAGCGAGACCCGGAACTTCAACCGGAGCGCCACGCTCGAGACCCAGGTCGCGCCGCTCGCCCGGTCGGCACTCGACTCGTTCGGGAAGCTCCGGAGCCTCGTGGAGGTCGACGTGGCCGGCTCGAGGGTCAAGGCGTCCCCGGAAGAGGTGGACAACGCGGTCGTGGCGACGATCGGCAGGTACGAGACCCTGTGGCCGGTCCTGTTCGCCGAGGAGCACAAGATGTTCCAGACCAAGTCCGTCGCCAACGAGCAGGTCCGGCGGGTCCAGCTCGGCGGGGTGCTGGTCGGCGTACTGGTCGGGATCGCCCTCATGCTGATCGTGGCCCGAGCGATCACGCGCAACGTGTCGAGCGTCGCGACCACCGCCCGCGCGGTCGCCGCCGGCGACCTCGCGCAGCGTGCCGAGGTCCGGGGCAAGGACGAGATCGCGGTCATGGCCCAGTCGTTCAACGCGATGACCGAACAGCTCCAGACGACGCTCGAGGACGAACGGCGCAACCGCGAGGTGTTGGAGCGCGCCGTCCGCGACTACGTCGAGTTCGCCGACAAGGTGGCCGAGGGGAACCTGACCGTCACGCTTCCCACCGAGAACGAGAACGAGCAGCTCGCCCACCTGTCGCAGAACCTGAACCAGATGGTAGAGAGCCTCGGCGGGCTGGCCGCGCAGGTGCGTCAGGGCGCCGAGGCGATCGGTTCGTCAACGGCTCAGATCCTCACGGCGGCGTCGCAGCACTACGCGAACGCGGACCAGCAGGCGACCGCGGTGAGCGAGATCTCGTCCACGATCACCGACATCAGGAGCGCGGCCGAGCAGGTGGCCCGTCAGGCCGAAGACCTGGTCGAGTCGGCACAGAACTCCGCGCGCACGGGTGAGGAAGGCGCGGAGGTCGTCGACCAGATCGTCCATTCGATGCATGCGATCCGCGACAAGGTGACGTCGATCTCCCAGGACATCGCGGCGCTGTCCGAGCAGACCCTGCGGATCAGCGAGATCACCGAGACCGTGAACGACATCGCCGACCAATCGAACATGCTCGCCCTGAACGCCACGATCGAGGCCGCGAAGGCCGGCGAGCACGGCAAGGGGTTCGCGGTGGTCGCCGCGGAGGTGCGGAACCTGGCCGAGCAGTCGAAGCAGGCCACCTCGCAGGTGCAATCGATCCTGGCCGACATCCATCGGAGCACCGAGGCGGCCGTCGCTGCGACCGAGCAGGGCACGTCGGTCGTGGAGTCGAGCGTCGACCTCACGATGCGGGCCGGCGACATGATGGGCCAGCTCACGAACACGGTGCGCGAGACCGTGAGCGCGGCCCAACGGTTCCAGTCCACGGCCGAGGAGCAGAACGCCGGGATGGAGCGCGTGTCCAAGGGCATGCAGGAGGTGAGCGGGCTGGCCTCGACGATCACGGAGACCGCGGCGCAGTCGGAGGCCGCTTCGGGGAACCTGACCGACCTCGCCCGCCGCCTGCAGCTGCTGTCGAAGCGCTACCACCTCGAGGACGCCGAGTAGGAGGCGGGAGAGGAAGGAGACTCCCGTGGACCCGCACGCGGCGATGTTCCGCCGGCTGCTCTCCGTGTTCTCGGCGGAGGCAGCGGAGCGGATCCATCGCGTCAACGGCGCCCTGCTCGCGCTCGAGCGCGGCGACGCCGAGACCGATGCCACCGAGGCCCTCACGGGGATCATGCGCGAGCTGCACACGCTGAAGGGCGCAGGCGGATCGGTGAACCTCGAGGACGTCGAGACGCTCAGTCACGACCTCGAGAGCGTGTTCGGCCCGATCCTCGCGGGCGAGCGTGGGCCCTCCCCAGCGATCTTCGCGGTCGCCTATCGGACGCTCGATGCGATCGGGGAGCTGATCGCCGCGGCGGTCGAGGAGCGAGCGGCCACCGTCGACGTCTCCGCGCTGGTGATCGAGATGCGAACCGCCGCGGAGGGCTCTGCGGCACCGGTTCCGTCGCCGGGCGGGAGCTCCGCGCCGGTCGATGAGGAAGTCGATGAGGCGGTCCATGAGGCGGTCGATGAGGCGGTCGATGAGCCGGATGGACGCGGAGGTCGACGAGCCTATCGACGAGCCGGTCGACGAGCCGGTCGACGGGGAGGACGACTCTCCTGCGCTCGAGGACGTGGATGACGGCTCGTTGCTCAGCTCCTTCGCGGAGCTCCAGGAGTCGTTCGACGGCCTCCCATCGCCGTTCGAGGAGCGCGAGGTGTTCGGGGAGCTCTCCGCGCTCTCGAACGAGACGCCGCTCGTCGGCGCGGGCACCGGCGACGAGGCGAGCACCGAGGGCCCGCGACCGGAGGCTAGCGACGAAGGGACCACGGCGGAGCACGAGGCCGAGCTCGACCGACCGCCCATCCCGGACGACCCCTCGGCGCAGGTCGATCTCGAGCGCCCGACATCGTTCGAGCTCGTGTCCGACGGCGGACGGGACTGGGCCAGGCAGGATCTTCATGCCGAGGCGACCCAACCCATCGAGTCGGCCGAGCCGAACGAACCGAGCGAACCCACCGAGCCCGCCAGGTCCATCGCACCGTCAGAACCGGCATCCGCGACTTCGGTCGAAGCGTCGCCCGAGGCGCCGGCGTTCGGCTTCGATGCCGATGCGGCCCGGGCGCAGGTGCTCGCGGTCTTCGCGAGCGAGAGCCTCGAGCGCGTGAAGACGATCAACCGCCGGCTGATGACGCTCGAGCGCGCGCCGGACCCGACCTCACTCTCGGGCGCGGGCGCGCTCTCGGAGATCCTGCGGGAGCTCCACACCCTGAAAGGGTCGAGCGCCACCGTCCACGTGGAGCCCGTCGAGGCGCTCGCGCATCAGCTGGAGGCGTTGTTCGGCGCGGTGCGGGACGGGGTCCGCAAGCTGGACGCCCCCGTGTTCGACATCGCGTACCGGGCCCTCGACGCGGTCGAGACGGCGGTCGGCGAGGCCGTTCGGGGCGAGGACTCGGACGTGGACACCGATCGCTGGTCTGAGACGATCCGCACCGCGATCGGACAGGAAGATCCGGATCCCACCCCCGTGAGCCCCGCACCCGAGCCGATCACCGAGGTCGCCTCGACGCTCGGCGGCGCGGGTGGTGAGGACACCGTCCGTCTGGCGATCTCCAAGCTCGACGCCCTCATGGGGAGCGTCAGCGAGCTCCACGTCGCCCGGGCCGGGAGCGAACAGCATCTCGCGGACGCCCGAGCGATGCTGAGCGCCTTGTCGTCGATCGAGGCCGCATGGATCGAGGCCGAGGCTCGGGTGCACCGTCTGCTCGGCGCGCCCGCCGGCGAGACGGGGACCGATGGCGTCGCGATCTCGCCGGACCCCGACGAGGTCGAGGCGCTCGAGTCGGCGTTCGTCGAGGGACGTGAGCGCATCGGTGCGGCTCGATCGGGGCTCGCCGACCTGCTCCGGAACCTCGAGAACGACGCTCGACGGCTCGCCCAGATCTCGGACGATCTGCAGGACGATGTGCGCCGCGCGCGGATGGTCCCGGTCTCGATGGTCTTCGACGCGTTCCCGCGCCTGATCCGCGACCTCGCCGTGGCCCTGGGCAAGCGCGCGACCCTCGTCGTGGAAGGTGCCGACACGGAGGTCGACCGGTCCGTGATCGAACAGATCCGCGCGCCGCTGACCCACCTGCTCCGCAACGCGATCGATCACGGGCTCGAGACGCCGCAGGAGCGAGAGCGCGCCGGGAAGCCATCCGAAGGGACCATCGTCCTGTCGGCGTCGCAGCGCGGGGACACCCTGTTGATCGAGGTGCGCGATGACGGAGCCGGCATCGATCCGAACCAGATCCGCGCGCACGCGGTCGAGCGCAGGACGCTCTCCCTGGAGGCGGCGGACGCCACGAACGACGCCGAGGCGCTCCGCCTGATCTTCCGAGCGGGATTCTCGACGCGTGAGGAGGTCACCGACCTCTCGGGCCGCGGCGTCGGGCTCGACGTGGTCCGCGACGCGATCGAGCGCCTCCGCGGCTCGGTCGAGGTCGACAGCGTGGTCGGCGAGGGCACGCACTTCTCCCTCCAGGTCCCACTGTCCATCGCGTCCGCGCAGTGCGTGATGGTCGCGGTCGCTGGCATCTCGTTCGCGATCCCGATCTCGAACGTGTCTCGGATCCTCCGGCTCACCAAGGATCTGACCGAGCGCGCCGACGGCAGGCTCGTGGTGCCGATCGACGGCGACCCGACGCCGATCTCGAGCATCTCCGAGGTGCTCGGCCTCGAGAGCGCGCACGAGCCCGTCAACGGATCGCCCCATCCGGCGGTCGTCCTCGCGTCCGGCGAACGCCGGATCGTGTTCGTCGTCGACGAGCTGATCGGGACGCAGACCCTGGTGCTGAAGTCCCTGCCGCCGCCGCTCGTGCGCCTCCGCAACATCTCGGGCGCCGCGATCCTCGGAACGGGGGAGGTCGTCGGGGTCCTGAACGCCGCCGACCTGGTCCGCCGCGACGATCCGGGGGGGGCGTGGTCGACGGCGTTCGGCGGTCGCGTGTCGAAGGGCGAGGGCGGACCGGACGCGCCGATGATCCTCGTGGTCGACGACTCGAGCGTGACCCGGACGATGGTGAAGGGCATCCTCGAGATGGCCGGCTACCGCGTCCAGGTGGCCGCGGACGGGATGCAGGCATGGGAGCTCCTGCGCAGCCGCCCGTTCGATCTGGTCGTGAGCGATGTGAACATGCCCGAGATGAGCGGGTTCGACCTCACCGAGAAGGTGCGCTCGGATCGGCTCCTACGTCACGTCCCCGTGATCCTCGTCACGGCGCTGGATTCACTCGAGGATCAGGCGCGCGGCGCCGACGTGGGTGCCGACGCGTACATCACGAAGGGCGCCTTCAACGACGACCGCCTGCTGGAGGCTGTTCGGACCTACGTCTAGATCGGCGCCGCGTTCCCGGCGCAGGATCCGACGCTGAGGGAGGTGGCACATCTAAGTAGAAGTCGATCTGCGGGGACGTCGCGAACCGGTTCAATCTGGTCGACACGACGTTGATCGCGTCGTCGAGTCCGACCGCAAGGGCCGTGTGGTCGCCGTCGAAGACGTTGCAGTCCCTTCCCTTCAGGATCAGGTGTGAGTCGAGGACCGGGCCCGGAACGATCACATCGATCGGATGCTCCACAGCTGATCCACCGGGCCGACCCCTCCGCCGATCGGGAGCGCGGCGCGGATCGCCTCGGTCACGAAGACCTTCCCCTTGCGGACGGCCTCGAGCAGCTCGTCGCCGCGGGCGAGATAGGCCGCGATCGCCGAGGACAACGTGCAACCCGTCCCGTGGGTGTTCCGCGTCTCGATCCGCTCCCCCGCGATCCACGTCATCCGGTCGCCGTCGAAGAACACGTCGTCGGCGCCGCTCGAGTCGGGCAGATGGCCGCCCTTGATCAGCACGGCGCCCGGCCCCATCGCCCGGATCGACTCCGCCGCGTCCTCCATCAGGTCGCGGTCCGTCACATCGAACCCGGCGAGGCCCGTCGCTTCGGGCAGGTTCGGGGTGACCAACGTCGCGAGGGGCAGGATGCGTTCGCGGAGCGCTCCGACGGCGTCCTCGTCGAGCAGACGGTGACCGTGCTTCGAGACGGAGACGGGGTCGACGACGAGGTTCGGGACGCCCGTCTCGGCGATGGCTGTCGCGACCGCCTCGACGATCTCCGCCGACGCCAGCATCCCCGTCTTGGCGGCGTCGACGCCGATGTCCGTGACGACCGCGCGGATCTGATCGCTCACGATCCGAGGCGGGAGCGTCTCGTAGCCGCTCACCCCCTGCGTGTTCTGCACGGTGACGGCGGTGATCGCCGTCATCCCGTACACCCCAAGCGCGCTGAAGGTCTTGAGGTCCGCCTGGATCCCCGCGCCACCACCCGAGTCCGAACCGGCGATCGACAGCGCTCTCGGCCTCGGGGATCGGTTCCGATCGTCCACGACGCCAAGGCTACCCGCGGGCGAAGTGATCCCATCCCCGCGGTTCGAGGACCGAGGATCGCCCCTGCTCGTCGATCCCGAAAACGCCGGGTCCGTCGGTAACCTCGCCGATCTCCGACAGGGCCACACCGAACCCTTCCCGCAGCTCGGTCCGAGCGACGCCGACGCCATCGGCCGGCATCGTCGTGAGGAGCTCATAGTCCTCGCCTCCGTCGAGGGCGAGGGCGAGGGCGTCCAGGCCGAGCGGGTCGGCGCCGCTCGCGAGCGGTTGGGAAACCGGCACGGCTCCGAGGTCGACGCGAGCGCCGACGCCGCTCGCGTCGCAGAGACGAGACAGATCCGTCGACAGGCCGTCCGACAGGTCCATCATCGCGGTCGCCCCGGCTCGCGCGAGAACCTGCGCCTCGCCGACACGCGCGACGGGTCGCTCGAGCGCCTCGATCAACGCGCGGCCCCACGGCTGCGAGAGCGCCTCGGCCGCCCGGCCCCGCCGGCATGCGCGAGAGGGCGAGTCCGCCCGCCGCCGCGCCCAGCGACCCGGTCACCACGATCCGGTCCCCCACGTGCGCACCCGAACGAACGACGGCGCGCCCGGGCGCGACCTCGCCAACGACCGCCACCGATAGGACGACGAGATCCGCCCGGTTCGTGTCTCCGCCGACGAGCGTGACCGCGTACTCGGCGCACGCATCGCGCATGCCGCCGTAGAGCTCCATCACCCAGGCCGCGTCGACATCGCTCGGCATCGCCATCGCGACGAGGGCGTAGCGCGGGCTCGCCGCCATCGCCGCGATGTCCGAGACGTTCACCGTGATCGCCTTGGCCCCGAGATCGCGAGCGGAGATCGCACCCCGCTCGAAGTGCACGCCCTCGGCGAGGAGATCGGTGGTGAGCACCAGCTGCCCCGTCCCTGGCTCGACGATCGCCGCGTCGTCGCCGAGACCCACCACGACCCCCGGCTCGCTCCCGGAGAGCAGGCGCGAGACGGCCCGGATGAGCTGGTCCTCGGACAGGTCCATGGGCGCTCGTGCGCGTCGCCGGCCGGTCGTTCCGGCGGAGGGGACGCCGCGCTCGTTGGGTAGGATAGGACGCCCCGGGCGTGCCCCCGGACCCGCGAGCGACCCTGACGAAGGAGCACCCGTTGAAGGTCGAAGCACGCACGATCCACGACAACCCGTCGCCGGACGAACTCCGACGGTTCACGGAGGCGATGCCGCAGAGCCGGGTGACCGAGTTCGGTAACCAGAACGTCCAGACCCGGGTCACCTCCCGGAGCGCCGAGAGCACCTACGTGGTCGGCGAACGCTCGAGCGGCAAGACCATGACCCGCGAGCAGTTCGAGGAGATCGCGCGGACCCAGGACGAGTACCTGCGCGACACGGATGTGGTCGTGATCGACGGCTCCATCGGGAACGATCCGACCTTCCGCACGCGGGCACGCCTCACGATCGAGACGGCGAACGCGAACATCGCGGGGATGCAGCAGAAGCTGTACTTCCCCCGCGACGATCGACAGGAGCCCGAGGTGCATGTCATCTACACGCCGAACCTCGAGGCCGCCGGCTACCCGGACGAACGCGTGATCGCCGTCGACCTCGAGCAGGGGGTCACGCGCGTCCTGAACTCCGACTACTTCGGCGAGTCCAAGAAGGGCGGCCTCCGGATGTGGAACTCGAAGGTCTACGACCTGGGCGGGCTGGCCTTGCATGCCGGCCTGAAGGTCGTGCCGACTGCCGGGGGCGAGAAGGTGTTCATGATCATCGGCCTCTCCGGGACCGGGAAGACGACGACCACGTTCACGACCCAGAACGACTCGCTGCCGGTCCAGGACGACTTCGTCGCGCTCATGCCGGGCGGCAGGCCCTACGGGACCGAGAACGGATGCTTCGCCAAGACGTTCAGCCTCGACCCCGACTTCGAACCCAACATCTACGACGCCGTCGTCAAACCCACCACGTACCTCGAGAACGTCTACCAGGACGACCGAGGGAAGGTGAACTTCTTCGAGCAGAGCTACACGCAGAACGGCCGCGCGGTGTTCGGGATGGAGGATCTCGCTCGGCATCGAGACCCGACGCAAGTGGGCACCGTGGACTACCTGCTGATCCTCAACCGGAACGAGAACATCATCCCCGCGGTGGCCCGGCTCGATCAGGAGCAGGCAGCTGCCTACTTCATGCTCGGCGAGACCACGGGAACGTCCGCCGGCGGCGCCTCGGAGTCGGGCAAGTTCCTCCGGGTCCCCGGGACGAACCCCTTCTTCCCCCTCCCCCACGGGCTGCAGGGCAACCGGATCCTGGAGCTGCTCGCAACGCATCCGATCGAGACCTACCTGCTGAACACCGGTCGGGTGGGCGGCACCGACGGCGACGATCGCTCGAAGAAGGTGAAGATCCCGCACACGTCCGCGTGCGTGAAGGCGATCGCCGAGGGAACGATCTCGTGGACGGAAGACGACGACTTCGGCTACCGGGTCGCCGACGCCGTCCCGGACTTCGACGACGTGGAGCTGCTGGAGCCGCGCCGGCTGTACGAACGTGAGGGGCGGATGCAGGAGTACCGCGACGTCGTCGATCGGCTGAAGGCGGAGCGCGTCGCCCGTCTGGAGGAGTTCGCGGAGCTCTCGCCCGAGATCGTCAAGGCGGTCGGGTAGGCCTCAGGTGCCCTCGGCGGGCGACCGGTGGCCGAGGAACCACCCGGCCAGCAGCTGCATCGCGGCGAGGATGAGCGGCACCATCAGGTACCACCGGAACCGTTCGAGCTCGTCCAGCGCGGCCCTGCCCTGGACGTCGATCGACGCGTAGATCAGGAAGAAGCCGGCGAACGCGAACCACAGCCCGATCCGTCCGGTGAGGTAGAGGGCGTACAGCAGGTGATCGACCACGTCGGTCCCTTCGAACGGCCTCCGGCTCCAGTACCAGACCGCCCGAAGCCCGCCGAGGACGAACAGGACGCCGATCGCGAGCTCGACGATCCTCACGCGCGCGTGCCGGCCGAGCGAGCGAGCGCGGAGATCACCTGTCCGTCGGTCGCCTGGTCGAAATCCCGGTACCACTCCCCCACCGCGAGGAACGGCTCCGGCGTCTCGAGCACGACGACCTCGTCGGCCTCGGCGCGCAGGCGCTCGAGCGACTGCGGCGGCGCGACGGGCACCGCGAGCACGACGCGCGTCGCCCCCCCGGACCGAGCCCACCGGAGCGCGGCGACGGCCGTGCTGCCGGTGGCGACGCCGTCGTCGACGACGATGGCGACGCGGCCCTCGACCGGTTGCGGCGGTCGGCCACCCCGGTAGGCGTGCTGGCGACGGTCGATCTCGGCCTCCTGCGCGGCGATCTCACGCTCGAGGTAGCGCTCGCTCACGCCGAGCGCGCCGGCCATCCTCGGGTCGAGCACCCGGATCCCGGGCGCCACGGCGCCGATCGCGAGCTCGGGGTTGCCCGGGGCACCGATCTTGCGAGGGACGACCACGTCGAGCGGCGCGCCGAGGTGGCGCGCCACCACCTCGCCGACGATCACCCCACCCCGCGGGATCGCCAGCACCACCGCCTCGCTCCCGGCGTACGACTCGAGAGCAGTAGCGAGGCGCTCGCCGGCGTCGATGCGGTCGGCGAAGATCACCGCTCCTCCTCGATCTGGCGACGGGCCTCCTCGTCCTCGAGCTCGCGACGCTTGTCGGGGACGACCTTCTCGGGAGGCGGCATCGGCTTGCGGATCCGCCGATACGCGGCGAGCGGATCTGCGTCGCGTTTGGCTCGTTTCCTTCTCGATACCACGCCTCGATTATCGCCGTTCGCCCGGCGGCCGCCGGTGCGGAAGGTGGTCGATGCGAGCGGGGTCGGCCGATCGAGTCAGCGAGCGCGATGCAGACGGCGCCCGCGTCCCGATCCACCGGGACGTCCGCCAACGGTCCGCCCGTCGGGAACGCGGTCGGCTCCCTGGTCACCGGATCGATCCGTTAGCCCATCGCGTGTTCCTCCAACAGTGGGCCCTCGACCAGCGTTTGTCGGCCGCGGGACCGCCCGCATAGCATGGCGTTCCGCGAACGAGGAGGTCAGCGTGGTCCAGGCCTACATCCTGATCCAGACCGAGGTTGGCAAGGCCGCCCAGGTCGCCAAGGAGGTCCGCGATATCGCGGGCGTCGCCGAGGCCGAGGACGTGACGGGGCCCTACGACGTGATCGTGCGCGCCGAGGCGAAGAACGTCGACGAGCTCGGCAAGCTCGTCGTGGCGAAGATCCAGGGCGTCGAGGGGATCACCCGCACGCTCACCTGCCCGGTCGTCCACCTGTAGGTCCCGAGCCGGCCCGAACGGCCGGCCCGATCAGAACCCCGTCCCTCGCTTGCGCTCGGCCTCGTGGCGCTCGATCGCGAGCTCGATCAGGCGGTCGACGAGCTCCGGGTAGGACACCCCCGACGCCTCCCACAACCGCGGGTACATCGAGATGCTCGTGAACCCCGGGATCGTGTTCACCTCGTTCAGGAACACGCGTTCGTCCGGCATCAGGAAGAAGTCGACGCGCGCCATCCCCGAACCGTCGATCGCGCGGAACGCGGCGACCGCCAGGCGTTGGATCTCTTCGAGCGTCTGCGGTGCGACGTCGGCCGGGATGACGAGCTCGGCGCCGTGTTCGTCCAGGTATTTCGCCTCGAAGTCGTAGAAGGCGTGGCCGCGCGGGACGATCTCCCCCGCGACCGAGGCCACCGGGTCGTCGTTGCCCAGGACCGAGACCTCGAGCTCTCGAGCGCCCATCGCCGCCCGCTCGAGGACCGCCTTGCGACCGAAGCGCAGCGCCGTCTCCAGCGCGCCCCGCAGTCCCGAGGGGTCCTCGACCCGCTCGATCCCGATCGAGGAACCGAGGGCGGCCGGCTTGGCGAACAGCGGATAGCCGAGGTGGGCGGCGCGCGCCTCGATGGCCTCGGGATCTTCCTCCCAATCGCGCTCGTGCACGACGTCGTACGGCACGACCGGGATCCCCTCGGCAGCGAACAGCACCTTCTGCACGGCCTTGTCCATCCCGAGCGCGGAAGCGAGCACGCCGGCGCCCACGTACGGCACCCCCGCCATCTCGAGGAACCCCTGGATCGATCCGTCCTCCCCGAAAGGACCGTGCATCACCGGGAAGACCACGTCGATCGGCGTCCGCGAGCCGTCGGCGGAGACCAGCGCCTGCGATCCGGGCTCCTGGTCGAGCGCGACCCCGGCTCCCGAGCCGGGTGAGACGCCCGGCAGTTCCCCGGGTGCGGCGCCGGCGGGAAGCCCCGGGGCGCCGGCGGGCATGAGCTGCCATCGCCCCTGCTTCGTGACCCCGATCGCGACGACCTCGTAGCGGTCGGGATCGAGCGCCGCGATCACCGATCGAGCGGAGATGACACTGATCTCGTGCTCGGCGGAGCGACCCCCGAACACGACCGCGACGCGCCGCCTCACACCTTCTCCAGCGCGCGGCCGACGTCGTCGATCAGGTCCTCGACGTCCTCGAGCCCGACGCTCAGCCGGATCAGCCCGTCC
This sequence comes from uncultured Actinomycetes bacterium, assembly GCA_963706005.1. GTDB lineage: Bacteria > Actinomycetota > UBA4738 > UBA4738 > HRBIN12 > DASSJM01. Next base: position 89,391 of record CAVPLL010000002.1, on the reverse strand, counting down.
GCGATCCCGGCGGCCCGTCGCGCCTCGGCATCGAGCTGGCGGTGGGTCGTCGAGGCCGCGTGGCAGACGAGCGTGTGGATCCCGCCGAGGCTCGCCGCCACCCAGACGAGCTCGAGGGCGTCGCAGAAGCGCTGGCCGGCCTCGACGCCACCCACCACCTCGAACGCCCCCATCCCGCCGAACCCCCGAGGCAGCATCCGCAGCGCCACGTCGTGTTGCGGGTGCGACGCGAGGCCCGGGTAGTGCACGCGGGCGATCTTGGGGTGCGCCTCCAGCCACGACGCGAGCGCGAGCGCGTTCGCGCAGTGGCGATCCATGCGGACCTGGAGGGTGGACAGGCCCCGCATCGACAGCCAGGCCTCGAGCGGGGCAAGCGTCCCTCCCGTCTCGATCACCGTGGAGCGCAGCCCCGCCATGCGTTCCTCGGACGTGCACACGACGCCCCCGATCAGGTCGTTGTGGCCACCGATGTACTTGGTGGCCGAGTGCAGGACGTAATCGAACCCGAACCCGGCCGGGTTACACAGGTACGGCGACGCGAACGTGTTGTCGACCGCGCTCGCGACGCCCGCCTCGGACGCGATGGCGCCGAGCGCCTCCAGGTCGGCGACGGTCACGTTCGGGTTCGCGATCGTCTCGACGTACAGCAGCGTCGAGCCCGGCAGGGCCGCGCGAACCGCATCGTGGTCGTGTGGGCTCACGAAGCGGACGCGGATGCCGTACCGAGGCAGGACGTGGGCGAACAGCGAGTAGGTCCCCCCGTAGAGCTCGCTGCTCGCGACGATCGCGTCGCCGCTTGAGGCCAGGGTCGTCGCGAGCGTGTGGATCGCGGCCATCCCCGAGGCGAACGACAGGGCCGACTCGGTGCCCTCGAGCTCGGCCATCACGCGCTCGAACGCGAGGAGCGTCGGGTTGCCGTACCCGCGCGTGTACGAGTACCCAGGCCGGCGGAAGTTGATCGTCTCGGCGAACTCGTCGGAGGTGTCGAATCGGAACGTGGACGTCTGGAAGATCGGCACGCTCGGCGTGTCCTGCTCCACGGGCGGCAGCGCCTGCCCGTGGATCGCCCGCGTGGAGAACCCTCGATCGCGCTCGGCCGGCACGGACCCAGCCTACCCCGGCGTCCAGCGGGCGGGATATCGGACCCGGAGATCGTCGACCAGCCCGCCGATCTTGCCCATCAGCTCGTCCGTGAGGCCCCTGAGGGCCCGACCGTCGGCCTCACCCGCCAACCGTCCGGCGGGGTCGAACGGCTCGCCGGCGACGACCCAGATCGGGCGTCCGAACGCGAGGCTCTGACGCCCGGACTTGCGCCAGACGAACTGGCCGCCCCACGTCGCGACCGGCAGGATGGGGATCCCGGTCGCGATCGAGAGCCGGACGGCTCCGGTCTTGCCGCGACCCGGCGAGAAGTCCTCGCGGGTGGTGGTGGTCGTCCCCTCCGGGTAGATCACGACCACCTCGCCGAGCTCGACCGCCTTGCGCGCGTCCTCGAGCGGCGAGCCGTCACCGGTGCCGCGCTCGACCGAGATCTGACGGGCGCCGCGAAGGACCGTCCCGATGAACGGCGCGTCGAACAGTTCCCGCTTGGCGAGGAACCGCGGACGTCGGCCCGCCTGGACCACGAAGTAACCGTGCGCGAACGGGTCGATGTACGAGAGGTGGTTGCCCGCGATGATCGCGGGGCCTTCCGCCGGCACGCGCTCGAGCCCCTCCAGCCGCCAGTTGAACCACAGCTGGAACGGTGGGCGCACGGCGAGCTCCGCCGCTCGGTACCACGGTTCCAACGACGCGCCTCCCTTCGGGCGGGCGATGCTATCGCGTCTCCACCTCGGCGAGACGGCCCTCGGATCCGGCGCGATCCGTCGCTTGGGTACTAGCCTCTTGACCATGCGCGTCGTCGCCGTGCCCGTGAAGTCGCTCTCGCGCGCCAAGACCCGGCTCTCGCCGGCCCTGACAGGCCTCGAACGCGGGGCGCTGACGCTCGCGATGCTCGAGGACGTCCTGGACGCCGCGCTCTCGGTGCCCGGATGGGAGACCTGGGTGATCTCCCCCGACGAGGTGGCGCTCGAGGTGGCGGCGGCCCGCGGCGCACGCCCGATCCCGGAGGCCAAACCCCCGCTCGCGAACGCGATCCGCCAGGTCGAAGCCAAGGCCAAGCAGGAGGGTGCGAGCGCGCTCGCCATCCTGCCCGCGGACATCCCGCTGGTGACCGTCGACACGCTGCACGAGGCGCTCCGGACGCTCGGCGCGGTGGTCCTCGCGCGCTCGGCGGACGGATCGGGCACGAGCCTGCTCGTGCGACGTCCGCCGAGGGCGATCCCCGCGCGGTTCGGACCCGATTCGTTCCGGCGTCATCTCGGGCTCGCCGCCGAACGCGGGCTCCCCGTGTCCGTCGTCGAGCGTCGCGAGCTGTCGTTCGACGTCGATCGCCCGGGCGATATCCTCACGCTGCTCGCCGACGGACGGCGAGGGCGGACCCGCGAGGTCTGCCTGCAGATGGACCTCGGCGCGCGCCTGCGCGCGTAGGCCGGGAGGGGGCCGATGGCGCAAGGGACGATCAAGGACTTCGCGGTCGGCGAGCGAACGGGCAACCTCCTCATGGACGATCGCACGGAGGTCGCGATCGACGCCGTCTCGGTCGAGGGCTCGGGTCTGCGCTCCCTGCGGATCGGCCAGCGCGTGCGGTTCGACCTGGTGGAGGAGGCGGGCCGCAAGCTCGCGAGGAACCTCCAGATCGTGACGCTCTGACGCCGCGAGCGAGCGCCTAGCGTTTGGCGGGGACGCGCCGGCGCTTGGAGGCGACCATCTCGCGGAACTCCTTGCCCGCCGTGAACCACGGCAGGTCGCGTGCGGGCACGACGATCGGCGTCGACGGCTTGCGCGGGTTGCGCGCGATCCGCTTGTTCCGGCGCTTGCGCTCGAAGGTCCCGAACCCGACGAGCGAGACGCGTTCGCCCCGCGAGACCGACTCACGGATCACGTCCATGGACGAGTCGATCATCCGGCCGACGTCCGCCTTGCTCGCCCCGGTCCGCTTCGCAACCTCGCCGATCAGCCCGTTCTTGTTCACGTCGCACCCCCAGATCCGCTCTCCGGCACCGTACGCACTCATCGAGCCGCTGGTCAATGCCCCGTTGGCGTGCAACCATCTTGCGCGTGGGAAGGGTCCCGACGCTACTGGTTTGCCTGATCGCCCTCGTTGTCTTCGTGGCCTGCGCTCGGCGATCCGAGCGGGACCTCGCCCGCTACTACGACGAGCAGGGGCTGTTCGCGCTGAACCTCCCGGCCGCCAACCAGATCACGGTGACGCCGCCCCAACCAGCCCAGACCGGGCCCGGCCTGCTCACGGGCGTGATCTCAAGCCCTCCGGCGCCGAGCCCCTCCCCCGCCTCGGCGATCGGGGGCCTCGACGCGGCCGCGAGCGGGCAGCCCGATCAGACGACCTACCAGGCGTTCGCGGTCTCGACCGACGGGTTCGACGACCTGGACCAGATGGCGCTGTACTTCCTGACCGGGGACCCGATCGTCGATGTCCTGATCGACGACCCGACCAGGCTCGACGGTTCGCCGGCGAGGCTGGTCGTCGCGGACGTGCACCAAGGCGACCAGGTGACCTCGAGCGTCGCGGCGGCGATGACGCTCGGTGACGGCCAGACCGGGTACCTGATCGCGGCGATCTTCCCGCCGGACGGTTGGGACGCGGAGCGCGCCGACTTCGAGCAGATCGTCGGGTCGTTCCGATCAGACGTGCCGCCGGGGCTCGAGACGTTCCCCGTGGACGGTCAGGCCTCTTGAAAGCATCGAAGCCCCACTGGCCCGTGGGGTAACGGTAGCCCGGCTGACCCTGAAGTATCTCCGGTTCAGCCAGGGACCTGCTGGCCGAAGTCTGCGCACTGCGCCGGGTTCTCGATCGTAGGGTCGATGTTGGCCAGACAGTCCCAGCTCGAGGGGATGGTCGCGGGCGGGGAGCCGATCACGATCGCAATCTCCTCGCCTTTCCTAAGGACGATGGTCGAGATCGGTTGGGTGTACCTCGTGCCGTCCACGTAGGCCTTGAGCTCCGTGTCCGGGGTGCAGTAACCGCCGATACAGTCGTTCGTCAGCCGCACGCCCCACTCCGTGAACAGCATCTCGACGGTGAAGTGCTGGTCCTCCGGCGCCTCGATGTGGATCAGCCCGCTGGTGGCATGCGTGTGGAGCGGCGAGAACAGGCTCTGGTCCTCCCGCCCGATGCTCGAGGCGACGGGCTCGGACCTGCCGTTCACGAAGATGTCGACGTGCGAGTGGTAGTGCACGGTCAGCGACTCGGTGGACGAGGAGGGCAGCCCCGCGGCGTCGATGCGGTCCGCGACGTTGTCGGGGTTCGGCCAGGGTGATCGGTGGGTTCCACTGCTCTGCCATTTGACTCGCCGTCAGCCGAAGCACAGGCTTACGCATGAAGGGCGGGCTACGGAGGCGGACATGTCGCGTCTTGGCAGATGCTTCGCCGTCTTGACCGGGGTGTTGCTGGTGGCTGGGCTGGGCGCTGGCGTTGCCGTCGCAGCCCCGCCCTCGAACGATACGGAGGCGGGAGCCATCAGGATCGGTTCCCTGCCGTTCACCCACTCGATGGATACATCGGATGCGACAACCGACGGTCCACGGATCTGCTCCACTGTCGCATCGGTGTTCTACTCGTTCACGCCTGCCGCCACGACCCACGTGCAGATCGACCTGATCGGCTCCGAGTACGACACGACGCTCGGCGTCTATACCCGCAGCGACGGCGGGGAGGTCAAGCGCGTCAAGTGCAACGACGATCGCTTCGGCTACGCGTCGGGCGTCCGCTTCCGTGCTCAGGCGGGCGTGACGTACTTCGTCATGGTGAGCCAATGCTGCGGATACCGGGGCAGCGGTGGAGGACCCCTCGTTCTGACGGCCACGAAGGTCACGAACGTCGATCTCGAATTCGCGTTTCAAGTTACGGGGGGAACGGTCGATCCCAACACAGGTATCGCCACGATAACTGGCACGGCCACGTGCAATGCGCGTTCCGTCGTTGACCGCGAGTTCGCGCTTCGTCAGCTGCGCCAAGGGTTCTTCGTCGCTCGGGGTGGGGTCTACCTCGTTGTCGCATGCACACCGGATTCCCCGGCCGAGTGGTCGGCCGAAGTGGATACCGAAACGGGTATCGCTTTCGGAACCGGGCCAGCAACGCTGAGTACGTACGAGGAGGACGGCTACGACGGGTGGCGCTACGTTTCTCGTTATGACGTGCCTGACGTCACCATCACCCTCCAGTAGTCCCTCGATCGCCGAGCTCTGCCTTCTCCTGGGGCGCACCGGGGGTTCGCGCCGCACAGCGAGCCGATCGTCTGAGTTGCCGAGAGCGGAGTGAGCTGTAGGCCGGAAGGAGGACAGGCCTCCATGCGCCCGTTCTGCCAGCCTATCGACACGAGCGGCCGGGGGGCCGAACAACGGACGCTGAGCAAGAGATCGAGTTGTCCAAGCAGGCGTCGGTGCCTGTCGATTCGCACAGCGGAAGAGGGTGGCACGCGGCACGCGAGGAACTGCTTGAGGCTTGGGCCAGTCGCGTTTCGGCGGTCGAAGCCGGCCACTTCGCGATGGCCGACCATCTGACTCGTAGCAATCTTCGACTTGGTATCCCGGTGGTGATCTTGTCGACGGTTATCGGAACCAGCGTGTTCGCCACCCTTGGGGAGTCGGTCAGCCTCCCTCTGCGGGTCGTGGTTGGACTCCTCAGCGTTGGCGCAGCAGTGCTAGCAAGCTTGCAGACGTTCCTGCGGCTCGGCGAACGCAGTGAGAAGCATCGGGTCGCCGCCGCACTCTACTCGGCGCTCCGCCGCGACATCGAGTCTATTCTTGCAACCCCTCGGAAGGAACGCCCCGACGCGGAGCCTTACTTCGAGCAGATCAAGCTACAGATGAAGACCTACGGCAAGGAGTCACCCGCGATCGGCGAGCGAGAATGGGCCAAGGTTCGAGAGAGGTTCGAGCTGTCAACCGGAGCCACGATCGCACAAGATCAAGTCGAGCGCATCGAGCTTCCCGGGATCGACCGTTCGTAGCGTCGAGTGGGTCGTTGGATTCACCGCGCGAGCCGGCGCCGCACGCCCAACCGGCCTGCAGGGTGCGCCGCTGTTCACCACGCCGTCATCCGGCGGTCAGAAGGGTGTCATCCGTGTCGCGTAGCGTCTCCCTCGTGAGCCCGTCCCTGACCGTTGCCGATTGCCCGGAGTGCGGGGGCGTCAGCACGGTGATCCTTGGGACGTGCGGTGTGTGCTTTGCCGAGTTCTTCGAGGACGACAACGACTCTCGGCCATGGTGGGATGCGCCCCCTCTCTCGTGGAAACGGCTCGCTTCGCCATAGGCGAGGATCCCCCACCATGGCTGAGCTCCTGCGCCAGGTCGACATCGCCAGGCTTCTTGGGCATATCGAGGCAGCTGGCGCGGGCCGAAACCTTCCCGCCTCCGCTGAGGCGAGGGAGGATGAGATCTGGTCGGCCAGGAATGTCTCGACGAACTCGCGTGTGAGTGCCGTGATCGCAGTGGGCATCCCCCGTTCGCCCAGGAACGCGGAGAGCAGCCGCACGGCCGACGTGTAGGCCTCGATCGTGCGCGGGCGCCTTGTTCTCGGCCTGGAGGTGGAGACGGAACGAGCCGAGCAGCTCGAGGATGGTCGGGCCGGTGGCCGTACCTTCGCGTGGTAGCGTTCGAGCCGTGTCTGCGGTCAATCCGGCCTCCCGAGCTATCTGGGCTACAGGCGGTGTGCTCGGCCGGAGTGCAGCATTTCCGCAGGTCACACACTGGCCCGTGGGGTAACGGTAGCCCGGCTGACTCTGGATCAGTTAGTCCTGGTTCGAATCCAGGCGGGCCAGCGATCGCCAACCGGTTTCCTTGGGTGGCTACCCGAGACTGCCCACCAACGTGAACATGGCGCTCTCGCATGCGCCGTTCATCATCCTGCCGTGTCCTCGGATGGCGGTTGCACGCAGGATGCCGTCGATCTCCTCGGCATCGGTGACGTCGAACGCCACGTGCATCGTGTCCGATGGACCGCAGGGGAGCTCGCCGGTAACCGTGCCCTCGTAGGTCTTCCCGACACGCTGGATGAACCCGGTGACCGGGCTCACGGCGTCGACGTCGCACGGATGAGGGCCCGACCGGTTCTCGCAGTTCGCGGCGAGCTCCCAAGAGGTCTCCGTGGCGGAGCCCGTCGACGCGTCCCCGGCGGGCGAGAAGGTGAGGTTCCACGTCCCGAAGGTCTGCGCCTCGGAGAGCTGCGGACCGCCGGCCGACCCGCTGGAACCGGTGACGGCCGACGCGCCGGTCGGTCCTGGCGTCGGACCCCCCTTGGCTGCGTCCCCGTCACCGCCCGAACGCACCACGAACGCTCCGATGGCCGCGAGCCCGAGCGCACCTGCGACCAGGAGCGGGACGAGGAGCTTCGACCGCCTGCGGGGCTCGGACCCCGACGGTCCAGGCTCGGTGACCGGTCCGGACCCTGGGGGTGGCGGTGTCGGGACCGGAGAGGGTGGCGGCGGCGCCGGGATCTCGACCCCCGCGTCGGGAGGCGAGGCCTCGACCGTCGGGGCGTCGACCGGTGTCGCGAGCGAAGCGCCGATCGCGGCGGCCATCCGGTTCTCCCCCGACGTGATCCCCGCCGGCGGCGTCACCTCCCGCGCCCCCAGGATCGCCGCCCGCGCCGAGCGGGCGAACGCCACGCAGTATGGATACCGGTCCTCCTTCTCCTTCGCCATCGCGGTCGCGATCACCGCGTCGATCTCGGGCGGGAGGTCGGGGCGGATCGCGGTCAATGACGGCGGCGGCATCGACAGGTGCGCGAACACCACGGCGCCGTCGTCGTCCCGAGGGAACGGCGGCTGGCCCGCGAGGCTCTCGAACAGGACACAGCCGAGGGCGTACTGATCGGTCCTGCCATCGACCCCCTTGCCCGAGATCTGTTCGGGAGCGACGTAGTCGATCGTGCCCATGAAATAGCCGGTACGCGTGAGGCCGCTCGTCTCCACGGTCCGCTTCGTGAGACCGAAGTCCGACAGGTACGCGTGATCCGTCGCCTCGGGTCCGGCGCCGATCGCGATCAGGATGTTCGCGGGCTTCACGTCGCGATGAACCAGGCCCTTGGCGTGCGCGGCATCCAGCGCGCTCGCCACCTGCGCGACGATCGTGAGGGCCCGTCCCGCCTCGAGGCTGCCAACCTGCTGGATCAGGTCCTTCAGGTCCGTCGTCTCGACGTACCGCATCGCGATGAACAGGAGCGAGTCCTCCTCGCCGGCTTCGTACACGGGGATGATGTTCGGGTGGTCGACGGACGCGAGGCGTTCGGACTCCGCCTCGAAGCGTCGCCGGAAGCTCTCGTCGGCCGCGAGCTCCGGCGACAGCACCTTCAGGGCGACCTGACGCTTCAAGTGTTCGTCCTCGGCGAGGTACACGGTCGCCATCCCACCACGGCCGAGCTTCGCCTTGATCCGGTAACCCGCGATGGTGTCGCCGGGTTCGAGCGTGCGGGCCATGGACCGGAAGGCTACGCTGCAGGTCGGCGGAACGCTACGGAGGTCGAGCGCTGGCTGCGATGCTGCTTACGGCGTCGGATCTAGGATCACCGGGGGGAGCGGCTCTTGGCTGAAGTCGAAATCCTTCAGCAGGTTCCCGAGGATCGACGCCTTCTCGCGAACGGTCGGACGTGAGTCGGGGCGGCTGAGGGTCGCGGGGTTGAGCCGCTCCTTGTCGAGGAACAGGTCCTCGATCAGCTTCAGGTACGCGTCGAACGACAGGGTCTGGGAGTCGATCAGTCCGGCTCGCGCCCACGGACTGATGAGCAGTCCCGGGACGCGGATCCCGTACCCGTTCAGGTCCACGTGCGGTGGCTCCACGTGATCGTAGAAGCCCCCCCAGTCGTCCCACGTGAGGAAGATCGCCGTGTCGTTCCAGTCGGGCCCCTCCATCAGCGCGTTCACGACCTGGGTGACGTGGCGTTGCCCCCGCCAGATCGGGGCGCCCGACGCCGGATGCTCGCCGACGCCGTTGTAGGGCATCACCCACGAGACCGAGGGCAGGGTCCCGTTCGCGGCCGCCCTGAAGAACTGGTCGTGGTTCTGGATCCGATCCATCTGGCCGGTCTCGCGGATCGTCGTGAACCACGGCAGCGGGTTCTGCTGCGAGACCGTGTTGTGGCGGCCGTGGGCCGACGGGCAGGGGTCGAAGAAGCAGGTGTCGTCGCCCACGTAGTACGACCAGCTGACCCCGTTCTCGTGCAGCAGGTAGGTGATGTCGGTCCATGCCCAGATCGGGACGTCCCGGCCAGAGTGCATCGTCTGGAACTCCTCGTTCAGGTCGAGGTTCGAGACGCACGACATCGGATCGCGGGGGTCCGAGCATCGCGCGGCCCAGGCGGACACCAGGAACAGGTGCGCCGGCAGGGTCCACGAATCCGCGGGGGCGAACATGTGGTCCTGGAGCACGAACTCCCGCGCGTAGCGCCAGTAGTTCGGGATCTCCTTTGCCGTGTGATAGCTCATGACGTCGGGCTGCCCCGCAGGTCCGAGGTAGCTGTCGCACTTGGGATCGTCCCGGTGGTCCGCGCAGTACAGCGGGCTGTCGATGACCGTCCTCACGAACCCGTCCATCTTCCCGCTGTCGACGTCGATGACCGACTGGCGCTGACCGTGCGGACCCCCCTGCTGGAGCTGCGAGGTCGAGTGGTACGGACGCACGCATCTGCCTGCGATGGGGTCCGGCACGCACACGGTCGGCTTCCCGTTGCGCATCGGGATGCCGTCCGCGCCCGGGAAGGTTCCGAAGTAGTGATCGAACGAGCGGTTCTCCTGGACGATGAACACCAGGTGCTTGAGGTGCAGCTTGGCCTGCTCGAGCTTGGTGAGCCCCGGGCCGGGAGAGGGTGACGGCGACGTGGAGGGACCTGCCGCCCCCGTCGTGGTCGGTCCGGTCTCGCCCGACGCCGCCGTGCAGGCGGCGGCGAGCATCGCGAACAGGGTCAGCGCGACGATGGTCCGGCGCGGGCGAGGGGGGTTCGTGGCCATGGGACCGCCCGAGGGTACCAATCGCCACCGTTCTGCACCGGACCATCGCGTCCGGTTGCCGGCGGCTAGGATGGCCGCCCACCCGACGAAGGAGACCTCGTGACCGTGAACCCATCCGATCCTCCCACCGTCGTGACCCTGATCCCCGGCGACGGGATCGGTCCCGAGTGCGTCGACGCGGCCAGGCGGATCATCGAGGCAGCCGGCGTCCCGATCCAGTGGGAGGAGTGCGAGGCCGGCGCCGAGGTGTTCCGCAAGGGGCTCCCCTCGGGCGTCCCCCCGGAGACGATCGAGTCGATCTCACGCACGCGCGTGGCCCTGAAGGGCCCGCTCGAGACGCCGGTGGGCTTCGGCGAGAAGTCGGCGAACGTCACGCTCCGCAAGCTGTTCGAGACCTACGCGAACGTCCGCCCGGTACGCGAGATGCCGGGCGTGAAGACCCCGTACAGCGGCCGCGGGATCGACCTCGTCATGGTCCGCGAGAACGTCGAGGACCTGTACGCGGGCATCGAGTACCTGCAGACGCCCGGCGTCGCCCAGGCCCTCAAGCTGATCAGCGAGAAGGGCTGCGAGAAGATCGCGCGGTTCGGGTTCGAGTACGCGAGGAGCGAGGGACGCACGAAGGTCGCCTGCGCCACGAAGGCCAACATCATGAAGCTCTCGGAGGGGACGCTGAAACGCGTCTTCGAGCGGGTCGCCCCCGACTACCCGGAGATCGAGTCATGGCACGTGATCGTCGACAACTGCGCGCACCAGCTCGTCAAGCGACCGGAGCAGTTCGACGTCATCGTCACGACCAACATGAACGGCGACATCCTGTCCGACCTGTCCTCGGCGCTGATCGGCGGGCTCGGGTTCGCGCCGTCGGCGAACGTGGGCAACGAGGTCGCGATCTTCGAGGCCGTCCACGGCTCGGCGCCCAAGTACGCCGGCAAGAACGTGATCAACCCGACCGCGGTCATCCTGTCGGCCGTGCTGATGCTCCGCTACCTCGGGTTCTTCGAGCAGGCGGCCGCGATCGAGCACGCGGTGTTCGTGACGCTCGAGTCCGGCGTGCTGACGGGCGACGTGCTCGGCTACGACCGCGGCACGCCCACGACAGACTACGCGGACGCGATCATCGGCAACCTCGGCAAGCGCACCGAGACCTGGACGATCCGCGAGGTGCTGCCGCTGCAGCTCCCGAAGATCGACCCGGCGCCCGACTACGTGCGGCCGACGACCCGTTCGGTGGTCGGCCTGGACGTGTTCGTCGAGTCGCCGCTCTCGGCGAGCGAGCTCGGGGCCTCCCTGACGGAGCTCACGCACGACACGAAGCTCTCGCTCAAGCTGATCTCGAGCCGCGGGACCAAGGTCTTCCCCTCGATGGGCGCGATGACCGAGACCGGCGACCACTTCCGTTGCCGGTTCATCCTCGAGGAGGAGCCGGGCGCCCTGTCCGACGAGGACGTCCACGCGCTCCTGGTCCGGATCTCGAGCGCGCACTCCTGGATGCACATCGAGAAGCTCCAGGAGTTCGACGGCGAGCCCGGGTTCACTCGCGACCAGGGCGAGGACTAGCGCCTCGAGCGGTCAGGGCCGCGGGTCGAGGATCAACGGCGGGATCGGCGTCTGGGTGAAGTCGAACTCGTTCGCCAGATCCCCGAGGATAGGCACCGCCTCGCGAACCGTGGGTCGCGAGTCGGGCCGGCTGAGCGTCGCGGGGTCCAGACGCTCGCCGCCGAGGAAGCGATCCTCGATGAACCGCAGGTAGGCATCGAACGACAGGAGCTGATGGTCGATGAGTCCTGGCTTCACCCACGGGCTGATCGCGAGCGCGGGGACCCGGATCCCGTAGCCGTTCCTGTCGATCATCTTCGGTACGACGTGGTCGTAGAAGCCACCCCAGTCGTCCCAGGTGAGGTAGATGACGCTGGAATCCCAGTCGGGCCCGCTCATCACGGCATTGACGACCTTCGTGACCCACGCCTGCCCATCGCGGATGTTGCCCGGAGGATGCTCGCTGGCCCCGATGAAGGGCATCACCCACGACACGGACGGCAGCCCCCCGATGTGCGCGGCCTGGAAGAAGTCCGGGTGCGGACGGATGTGGTCGAGCTGGTCGTCCTCCTCCACGGTTCGGAAGCCCGCGATCGGGAGCTGCGTGGAGGTGGTGTGAGGTGCGTCGCCGGTGGGGCACGGCAGACGGATACAGGTCCCCTCCCCGACGTAGTACCCCCACGAAACGTTCTGCTCGTGGAGCAGGTACGTGATGTCGGTCCAGGCGTAGGGAGCGGGATCGCCACTGTCCGGCCGCCACCGGTTCCCTGGCGTGACGAGGTCCGATCGGCAGCTCATCGGATCCGAGAGATCCGAGCAGGTGGCCGACCACGCTGAGGTGAGGAACAGGTGCGAGGGCAGCGTCCACGAGTCGCTCGGTGCGAACATCCGGTCCTGCAGGGCGAAATGGTCCGCGTAGGCCCAGTAGTTCGGGATCTCCGAGCGGGTGTGGTACCCCATCACGTCGGGCTGGCCAACGGGTCCGGTCTGCGTCTCCCTGCATCGCCGGTTATCCGGATGTTGCACGCACGTGTTGCCGCTCCTTCGAACGGTCCTGACGAACCCGTCCATCAGCCCGCCGTCCACATCCATCTCCGACGCGTGCTGGTTGTGCGCACCGCCCGCGTCGTACATGGTGGTCGAGTGGTAGGGGCGGACGCACCGTCCGCGAGAAGGGTCGGGGTTGCAGACCGCGAAGGAACCATCCGGGCGGCGGGGGATCCCGTCGGCGCCCGGATACGTGCCGAAGTAGTGGTCGAACGAGCGGTTCTCCTGGACGACGATGATGATGTGCTCGATCGTCTCGATGCCCGGCGCCGCTTGGGCAGGAGAAGGAGGGAGCGTCGGGACCGCCCGGGAGGATGGAGCCGCGGCCGCGAGGGTCGCCAGGACGGCCAGGGCGATGATCGACGCCAGGCGGATCGGAACGAGATGCGGGCGCACCCGGAGAGCCTAACGGACCGCGGATGGCCGATTGCTACACTTGCCGACCAGTTTCCCTCGGTCCCATCGTCTAGTGGCCTAGGACACCACCCTCTCAAGGTGGAGACACGGGTTCGAACCCCGTTGGGACTACGCGACGACCTGGGGAAACGCCTTCGCCACCCGGACGATGACCTCAGGTCATGTTTGCTGGCGTTCGTCCAGCCAGGACTGGCGGACACGGTGCGACCGGCCCGGTTGCGCCGCTATCCTCGGGTCATCCCTTGAGTAAGGAGGCACGGACGATGGACGTTCACGGATTGCTGGAGTCCAACCGCAGATTCGCCGAGAGCTTCGACGAGGGAGGGGCCCAGTTGCCCCCGAACAAGCCTCTCGCCGTACTGACCTGCATCGACGCGCGACTCCACCCCGAGCGGTTCCTGGGGCTGGAGATCGGGGACGCCCACGTCATCCGTAACGCCGGAGGGCGCGCCTCCGATGACGCGCTTCGCTCGCTGATCGTGTCGTCGCAGCTGCTTGGCACCCGCGCGTTCATGGTCATCCACCACACGGACTGCGGGATGCTCACATTCACGAATGAGGACATCTGGGGCAAGCTGCAGGCAGAGACCGGTGTCAGCGCCGCAGCGATCGACTTCATGCCGTTCTCCGATGTCGAGGACAGCCTCAAGGAGGATGTGAAGACGATCCGTGAGAACCCGTTCCTCCCGAAGGACGTTGAGGTTTCGGGCTGGGTCTACGACGTGAAGACGGGGCGGATCCGAGAGGTCCCCGTCAGCTGACGTCGCTCGCGATCGTCGCGAGCGAGGCCCGGAGGGTCGGCCGGTAGGAAACGCGTCCCGTTTCTTGCCTCTCCGAGCGACACCCGCCTCGAGGGATGAGTCCCAACGTGTCGGCCCCGGCCGGGGGAGCCCGGGACTCGGCGTGTCTGTCTCGAGAGGTCCGCGTTTCCTACCGGCACGCTCCGTCAGCGTTCGGTCTGGTGCTCCGTCCTTTCGGGCAGGGGGAAGAATCGCGGGCACTTGCACTCGGAGAACAGACATGGCCCCGCGTCTTGATCGCTGTGGATGAACTCCGTGTGCCGACACCACGAGCAGAGGGCGTTGAGCTTCTCCTGGAGCGTGTCGCCGGTCATCTGCATGGGACACTCACCGTAGGGAGGATGCGGGGGGAGACACATCGGCTGATCGGCCGTCACTGCCGCGCCGAAGGTCGTACGCCCTCTGGCGGTGTCCACCTTGGTCCGACGCTGATCGTGACGCCGAGACGGGGAGATCCCGACTTCATGCCATCCGGATGGTGTGACGCGCCGGTCACGGGTGTTCGATGTGAGCACACACGCGGAGCTGTGGCGATGCGAACCACGAATCCGGCGTGTGAGAAGCCGGGTCAAGGGGAGGGTAGGAGATGCTGGCTGAGTTCGGATTGGGCGATCTCATGTGGTCGATGCTCGTGTTCTTCTTCTGGGTCATGTTGATCTGGATGTTCATCGCGGTGTTCGCGGACGTCTTCCGGCGCCGGGATCTTTCCGGAGGCGCGAAGGCCGGATGGATCCTGTTGATCTTCATCCTTCCGCTCTTCGGCATCCTGATCTACGTGATCGTCCGACCGACCGTGACCGACCAGGACCGCGACAGGGCGGTGGCTGCCGGGGGACGAGGCGCCTCCGCGTACTCGGGCCCCGAGCACTTCGCCTAGGGCTTCGACAACGGACCAGCGGCACGTCGAGGACGGAACAGGAGTGGAGACACCGGCTCGGACCGTTGGGACCACCGGTCGAACGCATGGTCCGAACGGAGCTGCACGTTGGTGCCCGGGGGTGGTAACGCTCATACTCCCAGCCGTGCGTGCCGGGCCGGGGGATCGCTCGGACCGACACACGGTGTCGGGCATGGAGGGTCCTCTTTGGCGAATGCCATGACCAGGGTCTACCGCGAGGGTGCCCTCGAGGCCGAGGGCTTCGCGATCGCCGAGGTGTCCAAGTACCTCGAGGGCCCCGACACGGTGGTCTGGGTTGATCTCTGCGGTCCTTCGAAAGAGCAGCTGGACGAGCTCGCCGTCGAGCTCGGCCTGCACGAGCTCGCCGTCGAGGACGCCCTCGGCCCCCACCAACGCCCGAAGCTCGACCGGTACGCCACGCACCTGTTCCTGTCCTGCCACGCCGTGAGCGTCGACACCGAGCGTGGCAGGCTCGACGAGACCGAGATCGATGCCTTCATCAATCAGCGCTGGCTCATCACCGTTCGCAAGAACGATCGCTTCCCGATCGATCCGGTGCTGGAGCGTTGGGATCGCTCGCCCGACCTCGCGGCCCTGGGGGTCAGCTTCTTCCTCTACGGATTGCTCGACGTCATCGTCGACCGGTACTTCGACGCCGTCCAAGCCTTCGACGAGTACTACGAGGAGGTCAGTGACGGGATCTTCTCGGACCGTCCGCTCGACCCGGCACAGCAGCGCCGCTGGTTCCAGATGCGCCGCGCGATGGTTCGGTTCCACCGCCTCGTGGTTCCGATGCGCGAGGCGATCAGCAGCCTCATGCGGCGCGAGCACTCCGCCGTCGCCGAGGAGCTCTACCCGTACTTCCAGGACGTGTACGACCACATCCTGCGTGTCAGCGAGTCCTCCGATTCGCTCCGCGATCTCGTGAGCACCATCGTGGAGACCAACCTCAGCCTGCGCGACTACCACCAGAACCAGATCGTCAAGAAGGTCAGCAGCTGGGCGGCCATCATCGCGGTCCCCGCGCTCATCACCGGCTTCTACGGCATGAACGTCCCCTTCCCCGGCTACCTCCGTCACTGGGGGGCCGTCGCCTCCGCCGCCTTGATCGTCGGCGCCTGTGCCGGCCTCTACTGGCTGTTCCGGCGCATCGACTGGCTGTAGACGGGGCGGGACATGGGCACGAGAGGAGTCGAGCCAACAGAGGTTGACGGCGAGTGACCGAGGTGTCGGTCACGGGGTGCTGATCGACCGGTTCGGACCCTGATCGGTGGTCGTCTCCGTGCCCCGTCGCTCGATCAGGCGGGAGAGACGCTCGGGGTGATCCAGACGTCCTGGTGCATCCCGAAGGCGTAGTGCCCGGCCAGGTTGCAGACCACGGCGTAGTGGCCGGCCGACATGTCGATCGTGAGCATCAGCGAGGTGCCGGGTGCCATCGCCGGGTCGCCCGTCTCCCCCACGTTGGTCAGGCCCTCGGCGTCCTCGTCGAAGCGGTTGGGCTCGCCCTCGAACCCGGTGATCGGGAAGTCCGCGGCGGGGGTGTCGGTGGCAAGGACGACGAACTCGTGATCCTCGGCCCCCTGGTTGGTGATGATGAACGTGACCTGCCCCTGCGGCGCGTAGGCCTGGGACAGGTCGATGAACATGTGGGTGGGGTCGGTCTCGCCGAGGCCGACCTCGATCGGGGTCGAGCCGGCAGGCACCACGTTGAAGTCCTGGTGCATCCCGAAGGCGTAGTGCCCGGCCAGGTTGCAGACCACGGCGTAGTGGCCGGCCGACATGTCGATCGTGAGCATCAGCGAGGTGCCGGGTGCCATCGCCGGGTCGCCCGTCTCCCCCACGTTGGTCAGGCCCTCGGCGTCCTCGTCGAAGCGGTTGGGCTCGCCCTCGAACCCGGTGATCGGGAAGTCCGCGGCGGGGGTGTCGGTGGCAAGGACGACGAACTCGTGATCCTCGGCCCCCTGGTTGGTGATGATGAACGTGACCTGCCCCTGCGGCGCGTAGGCCTGGGACAGGTCGATGAACATGTGGGTGGGGTCGGTCTCGCCGAGGCCGACCTCGATCGGGGTCGAGCCGGCAGGCACCACGTTGAAGTCCTGGTGCATCCCGAAGGCGTAGTGCCCGGCCAGGTTGCAGACCACGGCGTAGTGGCCGGCCGACATGTCGATCGTGAGCATCAGCGAGGTGCCGGGTGCCATCGCCGGGTCGCCCGTCTCCCCCACGTTGGTCAGGCCCTCGGCGTCCTCGTCGAAGCGGTTGGGCTCGCCCTCGAACCCGGTGATCGGGAAGTCCGCGGCGGGGGTGTCGGTGGCAAGGACGACGAACTCGTGATCCTCGGCCCCCTGGTTGGTGATGATGAACGTGACCTGCCCCTGCGGCGCGTAGGCCTGGGACAGGTCGATGAACATGTGGGTGGGGTCGGTCTCGCCGAGGCCGACCTCGATCGGGGTCGAGCCGGCAGGCACCACGTTGAAGTCCTGGTGCATCCCGAAGGCGTAGTGCCCGGCCAGGTTGCAGACCACGGCGTAGTGGCCGGCCGACATGTCGATCGTGAGCATCAGCGAGGTGCCGGGTGCCATCGCCGGGTCGCCCGTCTCCCCCACGTTGGTCAGGCCCTCGGCGTCCTCGTCGAAGCGGTTGGGCTCGCCCTCGAACCCGGTGATCGGGAAGTCCGCGGCGGGGGTGTCGGTGGCAAGGACGACGAACTCGTGATCCTCGGCCCCCTGGTTGGTGATGATGAACGTGACCTGCCCCTGCGGCGCGTAGGCCTGGGACAGGTCGATGAACATGTGGGTGGGGTCGGTCTCGCCGAGGCCGACCTCGATCGGGGTCGAGCCGGCAGGCACCACGTTGAAGTCCTGGTGCATCCCGAAGGCGTAGTGCCCGGCCAGGTTGCAGACCACGGCGTAGTGGCCCGGAGCGAGGTCGAGCGAGAGGGCCATCGTCGTCCCTGGCTCCATGTCGCCGGTTTCCCCGACGTTCGTGACGCCCGGCGCGTCCTCGTCGATCCGGTTGGGCTCGCCCTCGAACGACACGATCGGGAACGAGCCCGCGGCGGAGTCCGTGCGCAGCACGACGAACTCGTGCGTCTCGGCCCCCTCGTTCGTCACGACGAACGTGACCGTGCCCTCGGAGGTGTAGGCCTGGGACAGGTCGATGAACATGTGGGTGGGGTCGGTCTCGCCGAGACCCACCGTGATCGGCTGGTCGGCCGCCGTGTATCCCTGGGGGACGACCGCGGCGGTCCCCCCGCCCGCCTGGTATCCGGGGATGAACACCACGGTGCCGCTCGCGCCCTCGGGGCCAGCGCTCGAGCAGGCCGCGAGGAGCAGGCCCGCGAGCGCGGCGAGGGCAGGGACCCGGCGCATCGCCCTCAGGCCCCCGTCCCCGGGCACGAGGGCGTGCGCCAATCCGGGCAGCTCGGCGCCGTCTGCTCCCAGGAGCGGACGTACGCGACCACCTCGGCGACCTGCTGGTCGGTGAGCGGCCCCCCGTACTCGTTCCACCAGGCCGGCATCGCGGTCCCGGAACGCCGCCCCGCACGATGCCCGCGATCTGCTCGTCGGAGGTCCCCTCGAAGAACTCCTGGGAGTTCAGCGCGGGCGCGCTCACGCCCTGGCCGTTCTCGCCGTGGCACGCCGCGCAGTTGAGCGCCCACAGTTGCTGACCGGACGAGATCAGGGCGACGTCCTGCGAGCGCACCGCGTCCGCTCGACGGGAGGACTCGACGGCCTTGTACAGGGGGAAGGCGACCACCAGCAGCACGAGCATGAAGGTGCCGACCCACCTCCACCGCATCGAGCTCCGGACGAGGGTCGGATCCTCGCGCAGCGTCTCCGTCATCACTCGCCCCCGCAGGCGGTCGGAGGCTCCGTCGGGCCCGTCAGGACCCCTCGCGCCGGGCCCTCGACGACCGATGACGTGTCGACCATGACGTGGCCGTTCTCGATCGAGATCGGGAAGCGGTCCATGCCGCGCGGCGCGGGCCCGTCCAGGTACTCGCCGATCACGTTGTACATGCTCCCGTGACAGGGGCATCGGAAGCCCGACGAGGCGCCCGCGGTCGTGCAATCGCCGACCTTGCAGCCCAGGTGCGGGCATTTCTGATACAGCGCTCGCAGGCCACCCTGGAACTGGGTCACGTAGAAGCGCCCGTCGAGGAAGTACTGCACCGTGCCTTCGGTGAGGTAGTCCTCGACCGGACCCGCGTCGACGATCCCACCGAACCCGGCGGCCGGCTTCGGGTTCAAGATGTCGTAGCTCGTCCACCCGGCCTCGACGATGAGCGCCACGCCCAGGACCTTCCACGTCGTGTTCAGGAAGTCCCGTCGAGCCATGGGCTCGGACCCGGGCGCCTCCGCAGGTGTCTCGTTCGCCGTCCATCGCTACAGCTCCAGATAGAGGTGATCCCAGGGCCACGCCCACGACCAGCCGGGACCCCGGAAGAACGCACCGACGACCGTGAGCACCAACGCGGCCACGGCGAGCACGGTGAGGACGATCACGACCATCTTCCGGTCCCTGATCCGCCACCCTTCGCCGCGATCGAGGTATGGGAGGGCGAACAGGAACACGAGGGCGGCGCCCGGGATGAGGATCCCCGCGACCATCGGCTGCAGGTGCGCGAGCAGCTCCTGCAGACCGGCGAAGTACCAGGGGGCCTTGGCCTCCTGCGGCGTGAGGCTGGGGTTGGCGATGTCTTTCAGCGGCGCGTCGAACGCGATCGCGATCGCGAACACGATCGCGATGGTGACGGCCGCGACCACAAGGTGCCGGATCAGGAAGTGGGGCCAGGTGAAGACGGTGTCGTCGGGCTCCTGCTCCTCGCGTTGCTCGATCTCGCGAGGGACGACGCCGAGGAGCCGGTAGCGCTCCCGCGGCTCGGCCTCATCAGACATCGGCGCTCACCTCCTCGGGGGCCGGGGCGACCTCGGCCTCGGGCGCGGGCGCCGGCTCCCGCTTCCGATCGGCGATCGCGAAGCCGTCCTTGCGGACGCGCCAGATGTGGATGCAGAGCCCGATCACCGTCAGCGCCGGCACGAAGAAGACGTGGAGGACGTAGAAGCGGAGCAGGGTGGCGCTGCCGACATCGGCGCCACCGAGGAGCATCTTGCGCACGCCGTCGCCCATGACCGGGACGTAGCCGGCGATGTTCGTCCCGACGGTGATCGCCCAGTACGAGAGCTGGTCCCACGGGAGCAGGTAGCCGGTGAAGGACAGGAAGAGGGTGCCCAGCAGCAGGAAGACACCGATCACCCAGTTGAACTGTCGAGGTCGCTTATACGCCCCGGCGTAGAAGACCCGCAGCAGGTGCGCGAACACCGTGAGCACCATGAGGTGGGCCGACCAGCGATGGATGTTGCGGACGAACTGCCCGAACGCGACGGTCGTCGCGAGCGAGTGCATGTCGAAGTACGCGTCCGGAGGGGTCGGGTGATAGAAGAACATCAGGTACATGCCCGAGATCGTGAGCACCCCGAAGAGCACCGTCGAGATGAACCCGAGCCGCAGTGTCGATCGGAACGACAGCACCTCGCGCGGCACCTTCACCGGGTACAGGTGGAGGAAGAAGTTCTGGAACGAGGTCAGCGCTCGGCCGCGGGGCGTCGACGGTGACGGGTGCCGGATGGCGGATCGATAGACCTCGCTCTCCTTGATGGCCTCGCCCGGGTGGAAGATCGACCGGTACCACACCCGGTCCCGCACCCTCCGTCCGTTCGAGGCCATCGCTCTCCGTTCAGATCCCGACCGGCTCGAGCGCGATCGGAGCCGTCGACGATTCCGACCAGCCCTTCAGGGACAGCGCGTGCGTGGGGCACCGGTCGACGCAGAGCCCGCACCGGATGCACAGCTCCTCCTGGATGATCAGGGCGCTCGACGGACCCGTGGCTTCGATCCCCGCGATCTCCTCCGTGGGGACGATGCGGATGCACTTCTCGGGACAGATGTCGACGCATCCCCCGCACAGGATGCAGATCGACGGCTCGAGCATGATGTTGAGGAAGCACTGCAGGCAACGCGATGCCTCCTCGCGTGCCTGCTCGGGCGTGTACCCGAGCTCGACCTCGGGGGAGCCGATCCGGCGTTCCGAGAGCTCGGCCGGGATCGGGATGCGCGGGTATTCGGTGTAGTCCGGCGTCCGTCCACGCACCTCCAGGATCGGGAGCAGCTTCCGCCCGGAGCCGGAGGGAAGGGGTGCATCCTCGCCCGCGATCCGCCGGTGGATCGAGGCCGCCGCGCGCCGGCCGTCCCCGATCGCGTCGATCAGGTTTCGCGGGCCGAACGCGACGTCGCCGCCCGCGAAGATCCAGTCGGCGCTCGTCGCGAGCGACTCGCGATCGACCGCCACCGTGCCGCGCGGGCTGAGCTCCACGCCGTCGTCGTCCGAGAGCCACGACAAGTCCGGCGCCTGGCCGATCGCCAGGATGACCGAGTCGCACTCGAGGATCGATTCGGTCCCGTCGATCAACCGCGGGTTGAAGCGACCGTCGGGGTCGAACACGGAAGCCACCCGGAGCGTCTCGAGCCCGCCCACCCGCTCCTCGCCCAGGATCGCCTTCGGCCCCAGACGGGTGAGCACCTCGATGCCTTCGAGCTCGGCCTCCTCGATCTCGAACTCGTGGGCCGGCATCTCCTCGCGGCTCTCGAGCGCCACGACCCGCACGCGGCGCGCGCCGAGCCGTTTCGCGACGCGGGCGACGTCGAGGGTCTGGGTGACCGCGCCCTCGAGCTCCTGGTCGGCATCAGGCGCGAGCACATCTGAGGTCGAGCCACCGGCCGCGATCTCTCGCAGGGCGGTCCGGGCCGCGTCGAGGGCGACGTTCCCGCCCCCGATCACGAGCACGTCGTCCCCGAGCTCCACCCGGTACCCGAGGTTCGCGTTCAACAGGAAGTCCACGGCGCGCAGGACGCCGTCGAGCTCGACGCCCGGGATGCTCAGGTCTCGGCCGCGCATGCAGCCGACGCCCAGGAACACCGATGCGAAGCCCTCGTCGCGGAGCGTGCCGAGCGAGAAGTCCCGTCCGAGGGCCTGACCGGTCCGCAGCTCGACCCCCATGTCCAAGATCGCCCGGATCTCGTCTTGGAGGACATCGCGACGCAGGCGGTAGGGGGGGATGCCGAGCACCATCATCCCGCCGGGACGGTCCTGGGCCTCGAACACCACCGGGCGGTACCCGTACGTCGCCAGATCGTGGGCGCACGCCATGCCGGCCGGGCCCGATCCGACGATCGCGACGCGCTCGCCGCGCGGAGGCGCCTTCGAGATCGCGTCCGCGTACGCGTGTGGACCGTGCCCGCTCTCCACCCCGAACCGCTCGCAGACGTACCGCTTCAGCGCGCGGATCGCGATCGGCTGATCGATCGACCCACGGCGGCAGGCGATCTCGCACGGCGCGGCGCACACCCGACCGCAGATCGATGGGAACGGGTTCGGCAGGCGGGCGATCCGGTAGGCGAGCTCATCGTCGCCGGCGGCGATCGCGGCCACGTACCGACCGGCGTTCGTGAGCACGGGGCACGCCCGGGTGCAGGGCACGTTGTCGTCGAACCAGTCGGCTCCGATCGGACTCGCTTCGAACGGCACGGCTACCCCGCCCTCGTCCGCTGCAGCCGGACGAAGAGCCAGCATCCGAACCCGAGCGCAACGAGCCACCAGAGGGTCACGAGGAGGTCACGGTTGCGAGGCGACGTGTGGAGCGAGAGGTACGCGAGCAGGTTGTTCGGGATCAGCACGTAGAGGAGGTAGCTCGCCACCAGCATCACGGCGGCCAGACCCGTCGCTCGGAGCCAGGACGTCTCCAACCCCCCATCGCCTCGAAGCGAGCTCGAGCTGGTATCGCTCGAACGAACCGGACCGCGGCGGTCGGGTTGGCGGCCGCCTAGGATGCCGGAAATCATGTCACGAGCCCGCCAGCCGCGCTACCGTCGCGACGCCCATCAGATCCGAGGTCGGGCCTGCTTCGAGAGGAGCCAGCCCTGGACGTTCGCGACGTGGGAGCGCGGCTCGAGTCCGTCTTCGCACGTCCCGGGGTGACCGCACCCGGAGTTGCCCTGCCAGGTGAAGAAGTTGAAGCGGCAGTTCGGGCAGAAGACGTCCAGATCCTCCGGCAGGTAGGGGCAGTCCCCCCAGGAGCACGATCGCTCACCTTCTCCGGTCGCGATGTCGAAGCCGCAGCCGGGGCACTGCCGGAAGCCTTCCCACCGACCCATCACGCACCTCCGTTCGGGCAAGCGTGACGGCGCCCGGTCCCTCGCGACAGGTCTGAAGCCCTGGTCCGGACGGGACGTTCGGTCATCGCGCTGACCCGGGAAACTCTCCGCCGCGGGCCTGAGCGATCGTGAGTCGGGCGCGCTCGGCCTCGTTCGATCGGCATCCAGGGTCGCGGGGCCCGTTGGCCCGGCGATCCCCTGCATTGGCTATTCGTAGAGGCTGGCTACCTCTCGAGCACACCGCTCAACGGCCTCGAAAAGGGCCATCCGATCCTCCTCCGGCAGCTCCGCTTCCAGCAGAGGCTCGACCTGCTCTTCGGTCTCGTCGAGGTGGGCGGTCAAGAGGGCGTGGATGCTGTAGAGCACGCGCCTGAGGTCACGCTGACCATCTCCCGAGGACACGCCGCCCTTGGAAAGGATCTGTTGCAGCTCGTCAACGAGCCTGCCGACCTGCACGTGGCACTGCGTCATCCGGATGCCGATCGTCGGCTCATGGGTCCGTTCGCGGACGACGGGGATCAGCACCCGACCCTCAGCCACGGCGTGCGGCATCACGGTGTGGGCCAGGAACCCGTGGATCTCGTCGGCGCGCCCCTCCAGATCCTCGATGCCGATCTCGCCGATCGAGTCGGCGAGCCGCTGAACCTCCTCCAGGCGCGCGCGGATCACCTCATGCTCCTCGGCGATCGTCCGCGCTCCCGCTCTCATCGCTGTCACCTCGCACCTCCCATCCTCCCTGCCACCCCGTATCGGACCTCGAACTCGTCGATCAACCGCTGACGTTCGGCCATCACGACGGCCCACTCGTCGAGGGCGGCTCGGCCGTCGTCGGTGAGCTCGTACTCGCGGCGCCGCGGCCCGGTGGGATCGGCCGACCACCAAGATCGGACGTGGCCGAGCCGCTCCAGGCACCGGAGCGTGCGGTACACCTGGCCGACGTCCATCGTGTCCCCGGCGACCCCCATCTCGCGCAGGCGACCGATCAACCCGTACCCGTGCGACGGCTCCTCGGCCAGCAGGACGAGGATGAAGGGGGCCATCCACCGACGCCGGCCGCCGCAGGTCAGCCAGCCGCGATGCTCGGGTCTGCCGAGTTCGTCGCGGCCGGAAGCGATGGGCTCGACGACGCGGTCCGCGACCCCCACGTCCTTCGTCATGGTGTTCCACCTCCCGCGCGGCGGCGGGACCGGATGACACCGAGCGCCACCGGGCGGTAGATCGCGTGCGCGAACTTGCCGAACGGCGCCAGCACGACGAGCGTCATCGAGACCGCGACGTGGAACAGGAAGATCGGGTATCCCCATCCGGGATCATCCGGCAGGTAGAGCGTCAGCTCCAGGCCGAAGCCGGTGACGCCGGCCAGCCACAAGAGCCATAGGAACCACCAGTCCGCGAGCGTGGATCTCGCAGTCGACCGTTCGCGCTTGCGGATCCGCCGGACGATCGAGACCGAGGTCCCGTAGACGAGGAGCATGCCCGCGAGGGTCCCGAGCAGGCGGACCGGATACCAGAGGGGCACGGCCCGGCCCGTCGGCTTGACCCCGGTCATGTCGAGCACCCAATCGAGGATCGTCGCCGCGAGCAGCCCGATGAACCCCCACATCGTCGAGGCGTGGACGAACCACCGCTGCAGGAACCACGGACGAGGCATCGCGTCCTGGTCGTCGGCGCACTCCCGCCGCATACGCTCGTGGCCGAAGGACTCTCGGGCCGCCGCGTACCAGACGGCGCCGCCGAGCTCGGCCAGCGCGAGCCCGTCCCGCCCGTCCGGTCCGTGGCGAGTGATCCGGCGATGCATCTCGATGAGACCGGCGACCGCAGCGACGCCGAAGACCGCGAGCACCACGACGCCGAGATCGTGCACGAACCGCGCCGGGAGGAACTCGAACGGTGCGAAGGTGGACCCGTCGACCGGCTGATGCGCTCGGTACATGAAGGCCGCGAGCACCGTCACCACGGCGCCGATGAAGACGATCGCGAAGCCTCGAGAGGTCGCGAGGCGGCGGGCGAGGCCGGTCCGGTCGTAGCCGGCGGTCGTGTACCGGCGGGCGGCTGCCATGAACCCGGCCGGATCGGCGTCGCGAGGACAGGTGAGCGTGCACTCGCCGCACGCGTAGCACGACCAGACCTCCGGACTGGCGAGCAGGTCGTCCCGCATGCCGAGCTGCGCGTACCGGATGAGCCTGCGAGGGAACGCACCGTCTGGCGTCGAGAGCGGACACACCGCCGAGCAATTACCGCAGTTGAAGCAGGCCGCGACGTCGATCGCGCCGAACCGTTCGAGCTCGGGGATCAGGCTCGGCTCGACCCGGACCTTCGCGCGTTCGACGACCTGGGTGCTCATGCTCGTGGGTCCTCCCGGGTGAGCGCGTAGCGGACGTAGGCGCCGTCCTCGCCGTCCTCCGCGACGAGGCCGTACTTGCGGAGCGCGGTGAGCGTCCAGAGCGCCTCGCGCGGCGTGATCCCGGCCGCCTCGGCGACCTGGGGAGGCGTCAGGGATCCGGCGGCGAGCGCCCTGCGGACGGCGGCCTTCACGTGGTTCTGCGCCCGAACGCGTTCGAGCAGTTCCGCGGATGCCGGCCCGTGGCCCTCCTTGTACAGAGCGATCGTGCCCGCGTGCTTGAGCTGGACGAGCCCGGGTTCATTCTCCCTGGAGGTGGTCGCGTCGCTCATCTCGTGGCCACCCCTTCGGGCTCGGTCCCGCCGCCCGTCGCGGGGTCACGCGCGATCGCGTCCACCATCGCGAGGTACTGGTCGATCTCCCAACCCATCACGTCGATCGCTCCATTCGGGCAGGCCGCAACGCAGGCGCCACAGCCCTTGCAGGCGACCGGGTTCACGTACGCTCGGCGCTCGACCACGCCGTCCTCGATCTCGACGTCGTGGAGCCCGATCGCCCCCGCGTAGGCGCATGCCTGGAGGCACACGCCCGCGCCCAAGCACCGGGATGGGTCGACGCGCGCGACGAACGGTTCCATCTCCACGTGGTCGCCCCCGAGGAGCGTGGCGACCTTGGCCGCGGCGGCGGACGCCGAGGTCGTGCTCTCGCTGATGTCCATCGGGCCGCGTGCGGTGCCCGCGAGCAAGATCCCGGGGATCGCGCTCTCGACCGGCCGCAACTTTGGATGGACCTCCAGGAGGAAGCCGTCGGCGCCCGTCGGCGCCTTCGTCGCGGCAACGATCGCCTCGGCCCCACCCGGCTCCATGCCGGTCGCGAGCACGACCAGGTCGACGGGCAGCTCGAGCTCGGCGCCGAACGTCAGCGCGTCGCGTGTTCGGACCAGGAGCGGATACGGATCCTCGGCGGGAGCGGCCTCTACCCGCGCCCGCTCGTCGGCCGGGACGCGGACGAACACGACGCCGGCCTCGCCCGCCGCGCGGTACGTGTCCTCTTGATCCCGGGCGTAGGTTCGGATGTCCCGGTAGACGTCCACGACGCGGACATCGGGGAAGCGACGGCGCGTCTCCGCTGCGGCGAGGAGCGAGGCCGTACAGCAGACCCGGGAGCAATAGGTGTTCGGCTCCCCTGTCGCTTGGTCGACTCCCTCGACCTGTCGGCTCCCCACGCAATGCAGGAACGCGACCGAGCGCAACGGCCCGTCGATGCCGAGGGCCGTCGGCAGTTCGGCTCCTTCCCGCGCGCCGAACAGTCGCGCCTGATACACAGGGAGGGTGACCACGCGAGGTGAGCCGAAGCCGTACTCGCCGAGCGTTGGCTCGTAGTCGCGGAACCCCGTCGCCACGACGACGGCGCCGACCTCCACGACCTCGGGGGGCGGCCCGTCGTCCCCAGAAGCGTCGAGCGATCGGAGCGAGATACGGAAGTCTCCGACGAAGCCCGCCACGTCCGATACCTCGGTCGACAGCCGGACCTCGATCCGTGGCTCCCCCTTGACCGCTGATGCGAGCCGCTCGACCAGCGCCGAGCCCGGAGCGCCGGTCGGATAGGTAACGCCGAGCCTCGACGCGTGCCCCCCGAGCTGAGAGGTCCGCTCGAGGAGGATCACGTTCATCTCCGAGTGGGCGAGGTCCAGGGCGGCGCGGAGACCCGCAACGCCGCCGCCCACAACGAGCGTCCGATGGACGGCGTCGACGCGCACCTGCTCGAGGGGGTGAAGCCGCGTCGCCTTCGCGACCGCCGCTCGAACGATCCGACGCGCCTTGTCGGTCGCTAGGGCGTGGTCGTGGACATGCGCCCAACTCACCTGCTCCCGGATGTTCGCGTGCTGGTAGAGGTAGGGGTTCAGGCCTGCGCGAGCCACGACACGCCGGAACGTCGTCTCGTGAAGGCTCGGCGTACACGCCGCCACGACGACCCGATCGAGGCCCTGCTCCGCGATGTCCCGCTCGATCGTCGCCTGGCCCTCGTCGGAACACATGAACTGCAGGTGGCGCGCCACGACGACGTCTGCTTCCGCGCCGACGTCGTCGGTCACCGCCTCGACGTCGACGACGTCGCTGATGTTGCCGCCACAGTGACAGACGTAGACGCCGATCCTGCGCCCGGCGACGTCCTCACCCATGAGCGGCCACCCCCACCAGGTCCCTTGTCACGTCCGCGGCACGACCCAGGTATGCCGACACCCGTACGGCGACCGCGCTCGCCTCGGCGATCGTGTCGACGATGTCCTTCGGTGCGAGCGCCGTGCCGGCCGCGAACACACCGGGCACGTCGGTCCGCGTGACGTCGAGCGCCGCGTCCATCGAACGGACGAACCCGTAGGCGTCCGTTGCGACGGGAGCGAACCGACGAACGTCGTCTCCGGGCTGAAGACCGACGGAGAGCACGACCAGGTCGTGCTGGACGTCGGCGACGCGACCCCCCTCTTCCTGGAGCTCGACACGCAGCGTGAGATCGCCATCGGGGCGCTCGGAGACGCGCGCCACCTTGCCCTTCACGAATCCGATCCCCATCGACCGAGCCGTCTGGTAGAACTGCTCGTACCCCTTGCCGAACGTTCGGATGTCCATGTAGTAGATGGTGATGTCCGCGAGCGGCAACGCGCCCGACAGCAGCATCGCCTGCTTGATCGCGTACATGCAGCAGACGCGCGAGCAGTACGGCACGCCGAGCGTCTCGTCGCGCGAACCGGCGCACTGCACGTACGCGACGCTCTCGGGGATCTTCCCGTCCGAGGGGCGCAGCACCCGCCCGTACGGGCCGTTCGGCGCGAGCAGGCGTTCCATGTCGAGCCCGCTGATCACGTTCGACGCTCCCGCGGCCGCGTACTCGCGCTTGGCGTCGGTCCGGGTCGGCCGGAAGCCGGTCGCGAGGACGACGGCCTTGGCGCGGACCTCGATCGTCTCCGGCTCCTGCTGCAGATCGATCGCGTCGGTCGGACAGGCCTTCACGCACTTCCCGCACAGGATGCAGTTCGGGAGGTCGAGCACGGCCTTCTGGGGGATCGCCGTCCCGAACGGCACGTAGACCGCGCGCCGGGCACCGAGCGCGCCGTCGAACTCGTGCGGCACGTCGACGGGGCACGCGTACTCACAGAGCCGACAGCCGATGCACGCGTCCTCGTCGACGTAGCGAGGTCGCCGGACGATCGTCGCCTCGAAGGTGTCTCCGACCGCTTCGATCGACCGGACGTCGCTGTACGTGAGCGTTGAGACGAGCTCGTGATGCGCCGCCGAGGACATCTTCGGCGTCGTGATGCAGCTCGCACAGTCCATGGTCGGGAACACCTTGGAGAGCCCGATCATGTGGCCGCCGATGCTCGCATCCCGCTCGACGAGCAGGACGTGGTACCCCTGGTCGCCGAGGTCGAGGGAGGCCTGGAGACCCGCGATCCCGGCGCCGACGACGAGCACGTCCGTCCAGACCGTCCGCGCTGCCGGCTTGGGACCCATCAGGTCATCGGGGAGGGCGTTCACGCGGCCACACCTCCCGACGTCACTTCCGAACCCGCGGGCCCGAGCTCCGCGACGAGCTCCGCGAGGTCCGAGACCTCCTTCACGAACGCCTTCGTGCAGACGCTGCAGATCGCGGTGAGCCTGAGCCGCCGGATGTCGAGCCCTCGCGTCTTCATCGCCGTGTAGACCCGGCCGACGCGAGCCGCGAGCTGCTCGTACGTCCCCTCGTACGGGCTGTCGGTGCCGCAGGACGCGATGAGGATGGCGTCGATGCCGTGATCGAAGCAGTACAGGTAGAAGTGCTCGGGGAAGATGACGGGGTCGGGCGTCGCAAGGACGTAGGTGTTCGCAGGGTATTCGAGGTGCGCCTGCCCGGTCGAGTCGATCCCCGGATAGGCGCAGAGCAACGATGCGAGCACAAGCACCCTCGTCGGTCGTGCATCCCCGACCGTCGCCGAGTCCATTCCGACCTCAACTCCTCAGGGCCCGGGGCGGGACAGCGATCCGCCCCCGGCGCCGCCGATCACTTCTGCCGACGAACGAACACTCGCTCGTAGCCGTCGGCTGGCAGGACCCCGAGGAACCCGTGGCCGACCTTGCCAGCCCACGCCTCGACATCGGACTTCGTCTTCGGATCGCTCGACCAGATCTCGAGGACGGCTCCGATCCCGACCGCTCCGATGCCCTTCTTGGCTTCCAGGAGCGGACCGGGACACGCGGACCCGCGAGCATCCACGACCTTCTCGGGAACGAGCGACGCGACCTGAGCGTCGTCGAGTGCGGTTGTCATCTCATGTCCCTCCATCCAGCGGGACCGCTCGGTCCCTGCGACCTAGTAGACGAGGCAGTTCGTCGCCGACGTGATCTCCGCGATGAAGCGTCCGGCGGCAACGATCTCCGCCCCCTGCACGAGGGCCTCCTCGGGGATCTGCCGGCTCTTGAGGCAGGGGTTGCAGACGAGCAGCTTCCCCCCGAACTCCAGGATGCTGGGAAGGAGCTCACGCAGCGGGGCGAATTCCGGTGCCTCGACCTTCTCCGCGATGCCCTCCTGGACGAGACGGACGCCTTCGGCCTGGAAGCCCATCACGACATCCACGTCCGAGGCGACCGCCGCCGCAGCCATCACGAACGGGATCGTGGCGAGCTCCGCCTCGTCCGGCCCGTGCGTGACCATGAACACGAGCTTCTCCTGGTCGGCCATCTCCACACCTCCTATGGTTGGGACACTTATGTGCCCGAGACCACGGTAGGAGTCCGCCCGCAACCGGTGCCGGACCGGACGACCCGGGAAGTGAGGGTCCCTCCGCCCCGGTCCCAGCGGGGTACCAGCTCGGGCGCCGTGGGGGCGCGGATGCGATGATGCGCCGATCGTGGCGGATGACGGCTGGTTCCCCGCGCTGGCCCTGACCGATCTCGTTGATCGGAAGCCCGTTCGGGTCGACCTGGACGGTTCGGCCGTGCTCCTCGTCCGAAGCGGCGACGAGCTGTTCGCGATCGGGAACCGCTGTTCGCACCAGGGCGCCCCGCTCCACAAGGGGCCGGTTAGGTTCGGGGGTTCGCTCCGAACGGTGCAGTGCCCCTTGCACGGCAGCACCTACGATCTCGCCGACGGGAGGGTCCTCCGCGGGCCCGCGACCGAACCCGTCCCCGCCTACGAGACTCGGGTCGTCGACGGCGTGGTCGAGATCCGGCCCAGGTAGGATCGTGGACGCAACTCGCCGTGTCGGGGTCGAGCTTCCCGGCCGCGACCCTCCCACAGGTCACGGCCTTCGAGGGCCCCGGACCCTGATGGCGATCGGGACCAACGCCAGCGCGTCGAGCCGATCGCACGAGCGTTCTACGTCCTTCGGTCTAGCCCCGTCTCCCTGCTGAATTCGCCGGACGGGCTATGGCCTCGCGAGGCACGGCTCCCTAGTCTGCAACGCAGAGGGAAACGCACTCGTGGACAACTACCGACCCCCGCCCGAGGATCGCGCACCCAGCAAGAGGGGCTCCTTGCTGCGCGCCCGCGATGAGCGCGGCGCCATCGCCGTCGAGTTCGCGCTGATCATGCCGGTCCTCCTGCTGCTCGTCCTCGGGATCCTCGAGTTCGGATACGCCTACCACTCGTGGGACGCGACGCAGAACGCCGCCCGTGAGGGCGCGCGGGTCGGCGCCGTGAGCCCGAACGTGGGCGAGATCGAGGCGCGCGTCCGCGGGACCACGAGCTTCCTCGACCAGACGAACCTGACCGTCCAGGTCGATTGCGGGATCACCGGCGGCTCCTTCGGCCCGTGCCCGGCGCCGAGCGCCTGGGACGAGGGCGACATCGTTCGCGTGACGGTCGAGTACACCTACCCGTTCCTCACCCCGCTGCCGAACTTCGTCGGGCTCGGCTCCCATGTGGACATGAAGTCGGTGTCCGAGGCCAGGTTCGAGGGCCAGTGAGCATCAAGCGTCTCCGCGCTCGCCTCAAAGAGGAAGAGCAGGGCATGGTGGCCCTCACCGTCGCGATCCTCATGGTCGTGCTGGCCGGCTCGGCCGCCCTGACGTTCGACCTTGCCCGGCTCCGGCACGAGCGGCACCTGATCCAGGCCGCGGTCGACCTCGGCTCGCTCGCCGGCGCCACGCTCCTGCCGGTCTCCACCCCAGCGACCGCCGCGGCCGCCGAGGCGACCGCGCGGCAGATCGCCGTGCAGAACGCCCCGAAGCTCGCGTCGGCGGGCCTGTCGATCAACTTCGCCTGTGTGGTATCCGACCCCGAGGGCAACGGTGGCGGGGACGCCTTCGACCTGGGCTTCGCCTGCGGGAGCCACTCGTGGACGGGTGGGTGGACGTCGCGGGGCGGCAAGGCGATCCACGCCTGCGACCCGTACACCGGCATCGTCTGCAACACGATCCGGATGTCCGCGTCGAGCGTCGTCCCGTACTTCTTCGCGCCGGTCCTGGGCTTCGACCAGGGGAACACCGGGGCCGTTCGCGCGGCGGCATGCCAGGGCTACTGCGGCCAGAGCGAGTCGCCGCTCGACGTGGTGCTCGTCATCGACCGCACGTCGAGCATGTCCGTCAGCGACATCGCCAACCTCAAGGACGCGATCCTCGACACGAGTACAGCTGAGGACTCCATGCTCGAGTACTACGACCCGAGCGACGTGTCCATCGGGCTCGTGGCGCTCCCGTACAAGAGCTCGAGCAACCCGTGCGCCATCAGTACGACCCAGACGTATCGGTACCCCGCGCCGACGTCGGACCTGCCTCGCTGGCAGGTCGTGGGCCTGTCGAACGACTACCGCCTGCCCGGCGGGGCCCTCAACCCGGGAAGCACGCTCGTGCAGGATATCCAATGCCTCCAGCGCGCGGGCTCCACGAACGTCACGGTCAACGGGCGCAGCGACAGCCACGGTCAAACCAACCACGGCGAACCGTTGCGCCAGGCGCAGGCGCTCCTGAACCAGGGGCGGCCGGATGCCCCCAACGTCATCGTCTTCTTCGCCGACGGTGAATCGAACGAGCCGTACGGCTTCTCCCCCTGCTCCTACGCCGTGACGTCGGCGACGAACGCCAAGGCGGCCGGGACGACGTTCTTCTCGCTCGCGTACGGGGCCGTGGGCGCTCGTTGCCAGTACGACACGGGATCGTGGGCCAACGCGTGGGCGACCAGGTTCCTCTCCACGGCGGCGAGCCCGTTCACCGCGACCGGGCTCCCCTCGAACGACAACCAGCCGGGCGGCTGCGCCACGAGCGAGAACGCGGACGGCGACTTCTACTTCTGCGAGTCTCGGGGCGAGGACCTCCAGGACGTCTTCAAGCGGATCGCGGTCCAGTCGCTCCAGCGGAGCCGGCTCCTGAACTTCTGACCTCGGGTTCCGTTCCACCGTCCCGTTCCCGTCCCATGTGTCGCGCGAGCGATCCGGACCGCTCGCGACCCTGGTGGGAGCGCGGATCCGCCGGCGACCCCGGAGGTAGGATGCCCGGCGTGGAACCGCAGGACGACGCCGGCGCGGAGATGGGACCGTTCGGATCCAGGTTCCTGGCGCTCGGGATCGGGTCCATCACGCTCGGGGTCTTCGTGATGCTCCCCTTCATGGTCCCGGTCACCTTCTACGTGGTCGTGAACGTGTACGCCATCATCAAGGGGACGACCTTCTCCTCGGAGACCGCCAACGTCGGGGTCGTGTTGACGCTGTTGGTCTTCTCGGTGGCGGTCTTCCCGGTGCTCCTCGCCGGGCTGCTCGCCTTCCTCGGCCGGGCGCTCTCACCGAAGCGCCGTCGCGCCTGATCCACCGTTTCGTTACCCTCCGAACCTTCATGTCCACGCTCCGACAGGACCCGACCACCCGCCAGTGGGCGATCCTCGCCACCCGCCGCGAGGAGCGTCCGCACGTGCCCGTCGTGATGCCGCGGCCCGAGCTACCCGAACGCGACCCCTCCTGCCCGTTCTGCCCGGGCAACGAGGACCAGACGCCCCCCGAGATCCTGCGGCAACCGCCGGGCCCGGACTGGCAGGTCCGGGTCGTCCCGAACATGTACGCGGCGCTCTCGGGCGACGGCTCGGCGGGCCGCTCGGGCGAACCGATGTTCCGCGAGATGCCCGGGATCGGGAGCCACGAGGTCGTGATCGAGACGCCCCGCCACGACGGGCGCATGGACGAGATGACTCAGGAGCAGGTCGCCAGGGTCGTCTGGGTGTGGCGGGAGCGGTACCGCGCGCTGATCGGGCAGCCCGACGTGCGGGCCGTGGTCGTGTTCAAGAACTTCGGGACCCTGGCCGGGACCTCGCTCACGCACCCGCACTCGCAGATCGTCGCGACGCCCGTGTTCCTGCCGCGACTGCTCCGCCGGCTCGACGTGGCGACCCGGTACTTCGACGAGAACGGGGCCTGCGTCTACGACGAGCTGCTCGAGGCCGAGCGCCGGGCGCGCGTGCGCATGGTCGAGGAGTACGGGGGGTTCGTGGCGTTCGAGCCCTGGGCCGCGCAGACGCCGTTCGAGACGTGGATCGCGCCGACCTTCCACCAGGGCTCGTTCGGGGACCTCGCCGACGAGGAGGTCGACGACCTCGCCGGCATCCTGATCCGAACGCTGACCGCGGTGCGCCGGGCATGCGGCGATCCCGACTTCAACCTCGTGATGTACTCGGCGCCCACGAACGGCGGGCACGCCGAGCAGGTCTTCCACTGGCACCTCAAGCTCATCCCTCGCATCTCGACGGTGGCGGGGTTCGAGATCGGCTCCGCGATGGCGATCAACACCGTCGCCCCCGAGGACGCCGCCGACGTGCTCCGACGGGCGCTCGCGACGACCTAGCAGCCCGAGTCGACCCAGTTCGGACCCGCGCCGATCGGTACATCCAGCCGATCGGCGACCCGCTTGAGCCGCCGCCGGTAGATCCGCATCTCCGAGCGGTTGAAGTCGGCGTGCGTCATGCATCGCCAGTCGTCGTAGAGCTCCTGGTGGTACGGGCTCTGGAGCGTCTCCGCGTGGCCGATCACGTTGCCCCACGAGATCCCGTATCGGGACATGAGCCAGACCGTCAGTCGCAGCGATGCACGCATCATGTCGTGGTCGTCCAGGATCGCGTGGGCGCTCGTGCCGACGTGCTCGATCCCGATCGCGGTCCAGTTCATCCCGATCGCGTGCCGGCACCGGACCCGGAGGTTCACCAGCTGGTAGATCGTCCCGTCCGTGTCGATGATGAAGTGGGCGCAGACGCCGGGCTTCTCGCCGAGGTGCGTGCCGTTGGCGGCGAAGTGGTTCCACGCCGAGTCGAACGAGGTCCCGTCCGTGTAGTGCTCCACGACGACCTGCGGGTCCGAGAGCTCGTACGTGCGCTCGCCGTAGTGGCGTCTCGAGTACGCAGCCATCTGCCGCTTGCGGCGCGCGCCGAAGGGGATCTTCTTCCAGACGATCTGCGGCTTCACGTCGCCCGGGTCGGGGGGCGTCCCGGCGACGGAGACCGCCTCGGGCGCGACGAGCACCAGCGCCGCGACGAGCAGGACGAGGGCCCGCCTCACGTGACCGCCCTCAGGCGTTCGATCGTGCGTTCGCGCCCCAGCAGCTCGAGCGACTCGGGCAGCGGCGGCGAGACCGTGGATCCGGTCACCGCGGCGCGGACGGGCTGGAAGCCCTTCGTGCGGTTGAGGCCGCCGGCAGTGGCGAGCTCGTCGAGCCTGGCCTTGATCTCCTCCGCCTCCCAGGGCCGAAGCTCGGCCAGCCCGTCGGCCACGCTCCTCAGGTAGCCCTCGGGCGCCTTCGAGATCACGCCGGCCGCCTTCTCGTCGAGCGCGATGTCGTCCGTGAACAGGAACCGCAGCAGCGTCACCGAGTCCGAGAGCGTCCTCATCCGCTCCTTCACGAGCGGCATCGCGCGTCGCAGGAGCTCGAGGTCGGGCGACAGCCCGGCGACCGAGAGGAAGTGCAGGCACCGCGAAGCGAGGTCGTCGTCCTCGAGCGACTGGACGTAATGGTTGTTCATCCACTCGAGCTTCTCGGTGTCGAACCGCGCGGGGTTCCTCGACACGCGCTCGAGGTCGAACGCGTCGATGAGCTCCTGCTTAGACAGGAACGTCGTCTCCGCGTCCTTCGACCAGCCGAGCAGCGCGAGGTAGTTCATGAGCGCCTCGGGCAGGATGCCGTGCTCGCGGAACGCCTCGACGCTGGTCGAGCCATGGCGCTTGGACAGGGGCTTGCCGTCCGAGCCGTTCACCTGCGGGACGTGGGCGTACGCTGGCGGCGTGCCGCCGAGCGCCTCGATCACCGCGGCGTTGCGGGGGGCGCTCGCGAGCAGGTCGTCGCCGCGGATCACGTGCGTGATCTGCATCAGCATGTCGTCGACGGCCACGGCGAGCAGGAACACGGGCGAGCCGTCCGAGCGGACCAGCACGAAGTCGCGCAGGTGCCCCGGCGCCCACCGGACCTCGCCCTTCACCAGGTCGTGCACCACGTGCTCGCGCTCGGGCATCGCGAACCGGATCGCCGCGGACCGGCCCTCCGCCTCGAACGCCTCGCGGACGCCCGGGTCTCGGCACATGCCGTCGTAGCCCGGGGCGTCGCCGCGCGCGAGTGCGGCCCTGCGCCGCTCCTCGAGCTCCTCCTCCGTGCAGTAACAGCGGTAGGCGTCCCCCTGGGCGAGGAGCTTGTCCGTCGTCTCCCGGTAGATGTCCAGCCGCTGCGACTGGCGGTAGGGCGCATGCGGCCCCCCCACGTCGGGGCCCTCGTCCCAGTCGATCCCCAGCCACCGGAGCGAGTCCATCACGCCCTGGAACGCCTCCTCGGTGACGCGCGACGCGTCCGTGTCCTCGATCCGAAGCACGAACGCTCCGCGATGGTGACGGGCGAACGCCCACGAGAACAGGCCGGTCCGGACGTTGCCGACGTGGATGGAGCCCGAGGGCGCGGGCGCGAACCGGGTGCGGACGCCGGACGTCACGCGGTCCCCTCGACCGGGTTGGCGAGGGTCCCGACCCCGTCGACCTCGACCTCGACCAGGTCGCCCGGCGAGAGCGTGCCGACCCCTTCCGGCGTGCCCGTCAGGATCACGTCCCCCGGGAGCAGCGTCATGAACGCGGTGATGTACTCGATCAGCGTCGCGACGCCGAAGACCATGTCGCTCGTCTGCCCGGCCTGCCGGACGTCGCCGTTCAGCCGGGTCTCGACGCGGACGTCGTTGGGATCCAGGTCGGTCTCGATCCAGGGGCCGAGCGGACACGACCCGTCGAACCCCTTGGCGCGCGCCCACTGGTCGTCGGTCTTCTGGAGGTCTCGGAGCGTGACGTCGTTCGCGCACGTGTAGCCGAGGATGTGCTTGAAGGCCTCCTCGGTCCGTACGTCCTTGGCGATCCGGCCGATCACGACCGCCATCTCCCCCTCGTAGTCCACCCGCCGGCTGACCGGAAGCAGGCGGATCGGGTCGCGCGGCCCGATCACGGCGGTCGAGGGCTTGAGGAACACCAACGGCTCCTCGGGCACGTCCATCCCGAACTCGGCCGCGTGCGCCGCGTAGTTCTTGCCGACGCAGACGACCTTGGAGGGCAGCACCGGGGCGAGCAGCCGGACGTCGTCGAACGGCACCTCCTCCCCCGTCGGGATCGGATCCTCGAAGAACGTGCCTTTGAGGACCCGGATCGTGTCCGACTCGAACTCGGACGCGCCGGTGGCGATGCGATCGCCGAACCGGAACCGCACCAGCCGCATGGGCCGCAGGCTACCGCACGGGGAACTCAGCCCAGCCCGGCGCGCCACGGCGCCGGCGCAGGGCCGTCGAGTTCGATCTCGGTCGCGCCCAGTTGCGTCGCGAGGTCGCGCACCGCCGCTCCCACCGCGCGTCCTGACCCGCGCGTGGGCCGCACTCCGGGCTCGGCATGGACAGCTCGGACGAACAGCCGCCCGTTCGGGCGATCCATAGCGGGGTCGACCCGTGCGACGAATCGATCGCCGTCGAGCACCGGCATCGCGTAGTAGCCGTACCGACGCTTCGCCTTGGGCACGTAGATCTCCATCCGGTAGTCCAGGCCGAACAGCAGCTTCGCCCGGGCGCGGTCGGCGATCAGGTTGTCGAAGGGCGACAGCATCGTGGCGCGCGGCTCCCACCGCCCCCGCTCGATCCGCTCGAGCAGCGGGAGGTCGCCCGCGTGCACGAACCACGTCCCCGGCAACGACGCTCCGTCGTGGCGGACCCTCACGCGTTCGATCCGCCCGGTTCGCTCGAACTCGCCGAGCACGCGCTTCAGCTCGGGGTAGCGGCCTCTCGTGAAGTGCGTCTTGATCTGCTGCGGCGTCCCGACCCCGAGCCCGCGGAGCGAAGGGTCGACCGCTCGACGCGTGACCTCGAGGTCGGACAGCCGCTCTCGAGGCGTGTCCGGCGGGAGCACGCGTTCGGTCAGGTCCCAGAGCTTCTGGATCCCCTCGCGGCCCGCCACCATGATCGAGCCCGATGCCCACAGGAACCCCAGCATCCGGTCGACGTTGCGTTCGTTCGTCCAGCCGCTCGAGCGCCACGGCTCGCTGGTGAGCTCTCCCGTGAGCCGGCGAGCGAGCACCGGACCCTCTCGACGGATCCGCGCGAGCACCGAGCGCTTGAGCTTCGCGTTCGCGGCCATCCAGTCGAGGCGGCGGCGGTTCCACGCCGACCCGTCGTCGCGGAGGTACCGCCGCATGTACCAGGCGTGGATCGGGTGATCCTCGGTGAGGACGATCGACGCCGCGTGCGCCCAGTACTCGTAGGCCGCACGGTCGCGCCAGAGCAGCCGGTCCAGGTGGTTCGGGTCGAACCCGGCTACGCGGCTCCCGAGCACCAGGTGCGGGCTCCGGGCGACGACCGAGATCGGATCGAGCTGCACGCAGCGGATCGAGCGGAGGACGCCGAGCACGGCCCTCGGGCTCGAGCGCGGTGGCGTACCGGACAGCCGCTGGACGGCGATCGCGAGCCGGCGCGCGGTCGAACCGTCGATCGTGCGGAGGGCGCGAGCCACCCGGTCAGGCGAGCCTCGTGCCGATGCCCCAGGTCACGCCCACGCTCCGCCAGTAGCCGGCGATCATCTCCACCGGCGCGAGGCTCTCGAGCTCCTCGACGGGCGACGCGCCGAACGAGAGCCGGGCGTCGCCGGTCCACACGTCCGAGCCCTCCCAGTCGTAGCTCTTCATCGTCACGAGCTCGTCCATCGAGGCGGGCGTGCCCTCCTCGATGCTCGGGAAGTAGCGCGAGTGGAGCATCGGCAGCGCGTTCACGAACCCGTTGGTCTCGCCCGGGCCGGTGATCGTGAAGGACGCGTCGACGATACGGCGGTCGTGGACGCTCACGCTCGCCCCGAACGCCCCGCCCGGCTCCAGTCGGGGCCCGGCCTTGCCGAAGCGGACGGGCCGCGTGATCCAGATCGAGCCGAGCTTCTTCGGGTAGCCCTGGTGCCAGCCCCGGACCATCGCGAAGTCCTTATCGACCCAGATCAGGATGCACCGCGAGTAGGTCTCGCCGCGGTACCGGCACCGGACGACGACGAACGCCTCCTTGTACTGCGAGCGGACCGGGTCGAGCGGCTCCTCGAGGGTGGCCGAGCACGATTGCCAGTCGGCGAAGATCACGGCGACGGCGTCGGGGTCCTCCTCGGCCGGCTCGATCGGGTCCGGCAGCCAGCGCGCGACCGAGCCTGGGGCCGCTCGGTACTCGATCGTCAGCAGGTCGCCCGAGTAGTGCCACGGCGGACCGGCGACCACCGACGACCGCCCTTCGGGCGTGAGCGGCGGAACGAACCCCTTCAGCTCGGCCACGGCGAGATACTACCGGTCGGTCCCGAACGACCCGGAGGTGCTCATGGAGACCCGGCGGATCCTGTTCGACGGCGTCCCGACGACCGTCGTGCGCGAGGGCGACGAGCTCGTCGCACCGAACGGCGTACGGGTCCCGCTGCGGAGCGCGGAGCATCTCCCGCCCACCCAGCCCACCAAGATCGTCTGCGTGCACCTGAACTACGAGAGCCGGGTCAAGGAGTTCCTCGCACGGATGCCGCCCGCCCCCACGTACTTCCACAAACCGGTCAGCGCGCTGAACGCGCACGGCGGCGAGGTCGTGCGACCGCCCCGTTGCCGGTACCTGAACTACGAGGGCGAGATCGCGATCGTGATCGGGCGCACCTGCTCGCATATCGGGCCGGACGAAGCTCCCGCGTACGTCGCCGGCTACACGATCGCCAACGACTACGGCCTGCACGACTTCCGCGACACCGACGCGGGCTCGATGCTGCGCGTGAAGGGCTCGGACACGCTGTGCCCGCTCGGCCCGGGTCTCGTCGACGACTGGGACTTCCGCGGCAAGCGGATCCGAACCCTCGTGAACGGCGAGGTGAAGCAGGACGGTTCAACCGACGAGATGACCTGGGACATGCACTACCTCGTCGCCGACATCGCCCGGACGATCACGCTCGTGCCCGGCGACGTCATCCTGTCGGGGACGCCCGCGAACTCGCGCCCGGTCGAGCCGGGCGACGTGGTCGAGGTGGAGGTCGAGGGTCTCGGCACCCTGCGCAACACGATCGTCGAGGGCTCGGTCCCGGTCCGCGAGGACGTCGGCGCCCAGCCGAGCGCGTCGGAGGAGGTCGTCTCGACCGCGTTCGGCGGTGACTGGGAGTTCCGCGGGATCCGGCCGCCGGGCAAGGGCTGATGGATCTCGAGGCGCTGCTGCGCGCCCAGGGGTTCACGAAGGTCGAGCGCCCTCCGCAGATGTGGAGCCCGCGCACGGACGAGGAGCCGTTCCTCCGGATGCTCGGCGAGATGATCGCCCTCGGGCTCGGCCGCGGCATCGAGCTCGAAGACCTCACGCTGAACGTCTCGAACGTCACGGTCGAGCACGACGAGGAGGGCTCGATCCCCGAAGGCGACTACGTGGCCATCACCGTTCGCGGGCCGGCACGTGGGAAGACGACTCGTGGCGCGCCGGTCAGGGGCCGACCACGGGCCTGCTGTGCACCGTCGGGCCCGCCGCCGATGCGGCTGGCGCCGTCTACGCGTACGCGCGGGATCTCGGATCCGAGGGTTCGGTCACGGCGCTCCTCCCCCGCCTGCCGGATCCGGCGTGACGCGGTCGACCCGGTAGACCCGGTGATGGATCCCCTTGTAGTCGACCTCTCGGTCGACGTGCATGCCGATCTTCTCCGCCACGCGGCAGGAGGCTCGGTTCTCGGGCCGGACGAGCGAGATGACGTGATCCACGTCGAGGTTCGCGGACACCCAGTCCCGCGCGGCCGCGCCGGCCTCGGGCGCGATGCCCTCCCCTTTGCGACCCGGGCGCGTGTGCCAGCCGATCTCGACCTCCTCGACGCCATCCACGAGACGCAGGGCCGGCCCCGCGGTCCCGAGGAACATCCCGGTCTCCTTGTCCTCGACGATCCAAAGGGCGTAGCCCGGGTCCTCGTATCCCGCGATCTGTTGCTCGAGCCACTCGAGCGATCCTTCGCGGGGGAACGGCTCGGGGTACCAGCGCATGTGCTCAGCGTCGGAGAGCATCGCGTGCAGGTCGTCGAGATCGTCCGGCCGGTAGGGCCGCAGACGCAGCCGCTCGGTCTCGAGCCGGAAGTCCTCGTCCACCCCGGGTGACCCTAGCGGAGCGGCGTCGCGGGCCCCTCGACTATCCTCGGCTGGACCCCGATCGAGGAGCTTCGAT
The DNA here is from genome assembly GCA_963706005.1 of uncultured Actinomycetes bacterium. Lineage (GTDB taxonomy): Bacteria > Actinomycetota > UBA4738 > UBA4738 > HRBIN12 > DASSJM01. The sequence continues at coordinate 48,429 of CAVPLL010000002.1, read as the reverse complement.
GGACATCAAGGGCAAGCGGCTCCGACTCCTGTTCTCCGACGTGCTCGGTGTCGAACGCGGGAAGTACCTGTTCGGCGATGTCGCGGATGCGGGGCACGCCGCGTTCTGCATCGGGGTGTATCCGCTGACGACCGACAAGGAGATCCTCGACATCTCCCGGCAGCAGTTCGACGTCGGCCTGCCCGACGTCGAGGCGTTCATCGACCGCGACACGCTCCGCCCCGGCTGGGAGGAGGACACGATCGTCGGCATCGCCGACGTCCAGCAGCACGGGACGCCGCTCGAGGTCGATCCCCGCCAGGTCCTGCGGTCGGCCGTCGAGCCGTGGCGCGCGATGGGCCTGGAGCCGATGTTCGCCTTCGAGTCCGAGTTCTACCTGCTCGAGCCCGGCTCGGAGGGCGGGTGGCAGCCCGTCGACCTGCCGTCGCACCGCGTCTACGGCACGGGCGCGACCGTCGATCCGAGCGGCACGATCGACGCGATGGTCCGAGCGGCGCAGCAGTGCGGGTTCCCGATCGAGGGCTGGGCCAGCGAGTTCGACACCGCCGCGTACGAGGTCAACATCCGGTACAAGGAGGTCATACCCGCCGCCGACGAATGCTTCCTGTTCCGCCTCCTCGTCAAGGAGATCGCGATGCAGCACGGCAAGCTCGCGACCTTCCTCGGCCGCCCGTTCAACGATCGCGGCGGCAGCGGGCTGCATCTCAACATCTCGTTCCGACGGGAGGACGGCTCGAACGCCTTCCACGACCCGAACGCACCCGACGGCCTCGCGCCGATGGCCAAGGAGTGCGTCGCCGGTCTGCTCGCGCACCACGAGGGCATCTCGGCCATCGCCGCGCCCCACGCGAACGCGTACAAGCGCCTGCAGCCCGACATGCTGAACGGGTACTGGGCCAACTGGGGCTTCGACGACCGCACGGTCTGCGTCCGGATCCCGCCCGCGCGCGGCGAAGGCACTCGGATCGAACACCGGATGGCCGACGGCGCCGCGAACCCGTACCTGGTGGCCGCCGCGGTGCTGCATGCTGCGCGGTTCGGGGTCGAGCACCAGATGTCCCCTCTGGAGCCGCAGCGGGCGGGCGAGCCTCCGAACACCGAACGGCGCGTGCCACCCACCCTCGAGGCCGCCCTCGCGGCGCTCGGGACCGACGAGGAGCTCTGCTCGGCCCTCGGGCCATGGCTGGTCGAGACCTTCACCAAGCTGAAGCGCGCCGAGTGGGAGCGCTACGCCAAGACCGTCGGCGACCCCACCACGACCGAGGTCACCCCCTGGGAGATCGAGTACTACCTGCCCTTCTTCTAGCAGGACCAGGCACCACGCTCGGGCGGGACCCCGATGGCCCCATCGAGCACGGACCCTCCAGCCCTGTCAGGCGCACGTGACCGGCCGGAGCATCGGGGTGGAATTCCCGATCTGAGGGGGTGCCCAGATGACCCTGGAGCTGCAGTCACCGGCTGCTGCCGTGCGCGACGACAAGGGCCTGAAGCGATGGGGCGATCGGGGTCGTCTCGGCGACCGTGATCGGGGTGGCATCGACCGCGCCCGCCTACAGCATGGCCGCCACGCTCGGCTCCTGGCGGTGGTCGTCGGGATGTACTCGCCGGCGATCATGCTGGTCGCGTTCATCCCGATGCTGTTCACGGCGGCCGCGTACTACTACCTGAACCGGGTCGACCCGGACTGCGGCGCGACCTTCCCCTGGGTGACCGGCGCGATGGGGCCGAACGCGGGATGGCTCGGGGGCTGGGGCGTCATCGCCGCCGACCTCGTGGTGATGCCGAGCCTCGCCTGGATCGCGGCGTACTACACGTACTCGCTGTTCGGGCTCGACGACCTCGCATCGAACACCTGGGCGCTGCTGATCCTCGGCACGGTGTTCATCCTCGGGATGACGCTGATCACGTGGATCGGGATCGAGCTGTCCGCCCGGACCCAGTTCGCCCTGCTCGGGATCGAGATCGTCATCCTGGTCGGGTTCTCCACCTCGGCGATCGCCAAGGTCTACCTGCGAGTCACCCGGCCGGTTCGACGCCGCTCTCGTGGCAGTGGATGAACCCATTCAACCTGAGCCTCACCGAGCTGTCGCAGGCATCCTGCTCGCGCTGTTCATCTACTGGGGTTGGGACACCGCGGCGAACGTGAACGAGGAGACGCGCGGTCGGACGTCCGCGGGTGTCGCGACGAGTGATGTCGACGCTCGTGCTGCTCGGGACCTACCTGATCGTGGCCTTCGCGACGACGGCGTACCGGGGCCCCGGCTTCCTGGGCAACAACCCGGATGACGCGCTGACGACGATGGTCGGAAGCCCCTGGGACAAGCTCCTGATGCTCGCGATCTTGACCTCGGCGATGGCCTCGACGCAGACGACGATCCTGCCGACGGCACGCACCGTGCTGTCGATGGCGGCGCACGGCGCCCTGCCACGCCCCCTCGCGAAGATGCACCCCAAGTACCTCACGCCGACCTGGTCGACCTGGTGGTTCGGGATCGCATCCGTGCTGTGGTGGATCGTCCTGGTGCTGATCGACAGCAGCGAGAACATCCTGTGGGACTCGATCAGCGGCCTCGGGTTCGCGATCGCCTTCTACTACGGCATCACGGCGATCGCCGCGCCGATCCTGTTCCGCAAGCACGTGTTCACGAGCGTCAAGAACTTCCTGCTGGTCGGCCTGGTCCCGGTGCTCGGGTTCGCGGCGCTGGCCTGGGTCTTCGTCCGGTCGGCGATCGACTACTGGAACCCCGCGAACTCGTACACGACGGCCTGGTTCGCGATCGGAGGTTTCGAAGGCGTGGGACCGGCGCTGGTGATCGGGCTCGGGATGCTCCTGATCGGCATCCCGCTGTGGATCTGGGCTCGCGTCGCCTACAAGCCGTTCTTCTCGCGCAAGGCCCAGGTGGCCGAGTCGCTCACCGATCTGCTGCCCGACGAGTTCCGCGTGACCGAGGAGACCGCCGAGGTCCGGGTCGCGGGTGAGGCGGACGCCGGCGGGCTCAAGCCGTTCCCGACGCCGGCCGTCCCGGGGTCCACGACCCCGACTCGGCCGACGGTTCCGCACGGAAAGGAGTGATGACATGAGGGTCCTGTTGGTGGGTGTGGGCGGTGTCGGCGAGGCGATCGCCGCCGTCGCCAGGGGTCGACCGTGGCTCGAGCGCATGGTCCTGGCCGACGTGAACCCGGAGCGTGCGCACGAGGTGGCCGGACGCCTGGATGATCCGACCGTCTTCCCGGTCGAACCCGTGGATGCGGGCGACGTCGGCGGGCTGGTGGAGCTGATCCGGCGTCACGAGGTCGACCTCGTGATGAACGCGGTCGAGCCGCAGTTCGTCGAGCCGATCTTCGACGCGGCGTTCGAAGCGGGGGTGACGTACGTCGACATGGCGATGTCGCTGTCGCATCGGAACCCCGAGGAGCCCTATCGCCATCCCGGGATCAAGCTGGGCGACTACCAGTTCGCCCGGTCCCACGATTGGCGGGAGAAGGGCCTGCTCGCTCTCGTGGGGATGGGCGTCGAGCCGGGGCTGGCGGACGTGTTCGCGGCGTACGCCGCCAAGCACCTGTTCGACCGCATCGACGAGATCGGCGTGCGCGACGGCGCCAACCTCGAGGTCAAGGGCTACCGGTTCGCCCCGAACTTCTCGATCTGGACCACGATCGAGGAGTGCCTGAACCCGCCGGTCGTGTGGGAGCGCGACCGCGGCTGGTACACGACCGAGACGTTCAGCGAGCCCGAGGTCTTCGACTTCCCCGAGGGCATCGGCCCGGTCGAGTGCGTGAACGTCGAGCACGAAGAGGTGCTGCTCGTGCCCCGGTGGATCGACGTCGGGCGGGTCACCTTCAAGTACGGGCTCGGTCGCGAGTTCATCGACATCTTGAAGACGATCGAGCTCCTCGGGTTGGACTCGACGGAGATGGTGGACGTGAGGGGCGTCAAGGTCGCGCCCCGCGACGTCGTCGCGGCGCTGCTGCCCGATCCGGCGCACCTGGGCGACCGGATGGTCGGCAAGACCTGCGCAGGGACGCTCGTCACTGGGATCAAGGACGGCGCACCGCGGCAGGTGTACCTGTACCAGGTGGCCGACAACGAGGTCACGATGCGTGAGCTCGGCGTCCAGGCCGTCGTCTGGCAGACGGCCGTGAACCCGGTCATCGCGATGGAGCTGCTGTCCGAGGGGATCTGGAAGGACGCAGGGGTCCTCGGCCCCGAGGCGTTCGACCCCGATCCGTTCCTGGAGCGGCTCCCGGCGTACGGGGCGCCCTGGCACGTCCGCGAGTCGGCCTGAACCGAACCGTCGGGGGCCGCGACCGATGGGTCGCGGCCCCCCGCGGCTTGCCGGTCGCGTTCGTTCGGTCGCAAACTACCCGGGCATCGCCATCGAGAGGAGCCACGGGTGAGCGTTCGACTGGACGAGATCGATCTGTCGAGCCACGACGCCTTCGTGGACGAAGTCCCGCTCTGGGCCTTCCGGGAGCTCCGCGAGCGCGATCCCGTCCACTGGCAGCCCGAGCCCACGCCGAACCGCGGCTTCTGGGCGGTCACCCGGTTCCACGACATCGAGGACATCCTCCGCGACACGAAGACGTTCTCGTCGGCCCATGGGGTGACGCTCGAGGAGCAGACCGAGGAAGAGGTCCAGGCCCGGCGGTCGATGATCGACATGGATCCGCCGGGCCATTCGCGGCTCCGGCGCCTGGTCACCAAGCTCTTCACGAGGAGCGCGGTCGCCCAGTACGAAGGGTTCGTGCGTGAGCAGGCTCGGCTCGTGCTCGACCGGGGTCTGCCCAAGGAGGAGTTCGACTTCGTCGAGGAGATCTCGCGGGAGCTCCCGATCCGCGTCCTCGCTCGGATCATGGGCGTCCCGAACGAGGATCTGCCGATGTGCGTCGAGCTCGGCGACGCCATGATCGCCCAGGCCGATCCCGAGTACTCGCGGGCAGTGATCGACAAGGAGGACACGAGCGAGTTTCGCCTCCTCCCCTTCCGGAGCCCGGCGGCGGTCGAACTCATGGCCTACGGCCACGGCCTCGCCGACGAGCGACGGGCGGAACCGAAGGACGACCTGGTCAGCAAGCTCGTCCAGGCCGAGCTCGACGGCGAGCGCCTGTCCGAGCGTGACTTCGACAACTTCTTCTGCCTGCTGATCGTGGCCGGGAACGAGACGACGCGGCACGCGATCACCCACGGCGTGCGGGCCCTGGTGGATCATCCGGATCAGTGGCGGCGGCTCCGCGAGGACCCCGCGCTCTTGCCGCTGGCCACCGAGGAGATCCTCCGGTACGGCTCGCCGACGATGCATTTCCGTCGGACCGCGGCGCGCGACCTCGAGTTGCGAGGCACGTCGATCCGCGAGGGCGACAAGGTCGTCGTCTGGTTCGTGTCGGGCAACTACGACGAGGAGGTCTTCCCCGACGCCGAACGGTTCGACGTCGGCCGTGACCCGAACCCGCACATGGCGTTCGGAAGCGGAGGGCCCCACGTCTGCCTGGGCGCGCACCTCGCGCGCCTGGAGGTCCGGGTGATGTTCGAGGAGCTGATACCGCGCCTTTCGAGCCTCGAGATCACCGGCCCGATCGAGCGCCTCCGCTCGAACTTCATCAACGGCATCAAGCACATGCCGGTGCGGGTCGAGCTCACCTGAGCGGCGCCAGGGTCGGCGCCCACCTCATCGGCCATCGAGACGAGTCGTTCGACAAGCGGGGCACGGTTGCTCACGCTGCTCGACGCCCGGATCGGGAGCTCGGAGATCGTCGTGTCCTGAACCCTCACGTCCCCGGGGCGGCCGGCGGCGGGCGATTTGCGGTTCTGCCGGATCTAGGAGTGAATGAGCGGCACCTGCGCCCGCTCAGGACCTGGGTCCTGACGCAGGAAGACGGAGGGAGGCCCGCATGAGGTCTCGGACTCGGAAGGTTGGCCTCGTCATGATGGTCGCATTGGTCGGGACGGTGCTCGCCGTCATCCCCGGGCCGGCCAACGCCCTGGGAGGGAGCCGCCAGATCCCGGCGGGTGGGACGACGAGCATCCACGCGGGCCCCTCGGGCGAGGACGGGCTGCAGCAGCCGGAGGTCAGGCCCGGCTCCACGGAAGACGAGGGCGCGGGGAGCTTCAACCGCCCACGACCGGGCTTCAAGAACGGCAAGTTCCCGAAGAACCCGCTGCGACGCCCCGGTCGTGCCCTCGAGCGCGGTCGCGGGCTCGAACCCCGAACTCGCCCTCAGCTTCAACGGTCTGAACCACCGCGATCAGCGGCTCGCGAACGGCGGCAACCAGTTCTCGCTCGAGCCGCCGGACCAGGGCCTCTGCGTCGGCAACGGCTACGTGGTCGAGACCATCAACAGCGTGATCAGGGTCTGGAACACGAGCGGCAGCTCCGCTGACCGGCGTGCAGGACCTGAACACGTTCTTCGGCTACCCCGCCGCGATCAACCGCACGACGGGCGCGATCGGCCCCGACGTGATCGACCCGCAGTGCTACTACGACCCGGACAACAACCGGTTCATCGTCGACATCACGACGCTGTTCGTCGACTCCAACGGCAACTACAACGGCAAGAACACGATCGACGTCGCCGTCAGCAACACGGGCGACCCGACCGGCGCCTGGACGATCTACCACGTCCCGGCCCAGAACGACGGGACCGATGGCACGCCGAACCACGGTTGCACGCTCGACGGCACGACGCCCGGGCCCGTGCTTCCAGGACTACCCGCACATCGGCGCCGACAGGTACGGCGTCTACATCTCGACGAACGAGTACGACCTGTTCGGACCGAACTTCAACGCGGCGCAGATCTTCGCCTTCTCGAAGGCGCAACTCGCCGCGCACCCGGCGTCGATCACCATGACGCTGGTCGAGAACCTCAGCGTCGACGGCTCGCCGGGCTTCACGGTCTGGCCCGCGACCTCGCCGCCGGCCAGTACTCGAGCGAGAAGAACGGCACCGAGTACTTCCTGAGCACGATCGCCGGCGACGGCTCCGAGACCGGGCAACCCGACGGGCACCGCGCGGCGCATCGGCCTGTGGGCCGTGACGAACACCGCGTCGCTCGACTCGGCCACACCGGCTCTCGCTTGGACGAGCCGGCTGATCAACAGCGAGACGTACGTGTATCCGCCGAAGTCGGATCAGAAGCCGGGCGACGTCCCGCTCGCCGACTGCATCAACGACACGACGACGCCGACGCCCTTCGGCCCGGGGTGCTGGCAGATCCTGTTCTTCCCCCCCGAGCCGGCCCACAACGAGGTCGAGGTGCACATCGACTCGAACGACACCCGCATGCAGCAGACCTGGTACGTCGAACGGCATGCTCTGGGGCTCCACGGACACGGCCGTGTGGGTCGGGGGCGAGCTGCGGGCCGGCGTCGCCTGGTTCGCCGTCCAGCCCAAGATCAACGGCGCCGGGAAGGTGGAGGGCCAGGTGAAGAAGCAGGGCTACCTCGCCCTCGCCAACAACAACCTCACCTATCCCGCGATCGCGATGGGGACGAACGGGAAGGGCGCGATGGCCTTCACGGTGCTGGGGGAGGACTACTACCCGAGCGCCGGCTATGCGCTCATCAACAGCGACGGCTCGGTCGGACCGATCCACATCGCATCGGCGGGTCTGGGGCCCGATGACGGGTTCACCGGCTACAACGCGTTCCAGTACTTCCGGCCACGATGGGGTGACTACGGGGCAGCGGTCACGGACGGCAACGACCTCTGGATGGCATCCGAGTACATCGGCCAGACGTGCACCTATGCCCAGTACTATCCCGCTCCCCCGAGCCTCGCCGGCTTCGGGAGCTGCGGCGGTACCCGGACGTCGCTCGCCAACTGGTACACGCGCATCAGCAAGCTGACCCCCTGAACCACGTGGGTCGAACGAGGGCCGGCGCGAGCCGGCCCTCGTTCATCTCTCGACCTGGTGTCTGAGCGGCGTGGGGCTCACGGGGTTCCCCGCCCGATCCCTGGTGTGAGCACGGCCCGCGACCGCGTGCCGCCGCGTCCCTAGCTCCCGTCGCCGACCCTTCGGAGCATCGAGCGCAGGAGCGTCGCGAGCTGCTCCTGCTGTTCGGGATCCAGGTGGGTGGTGAGCGCGATCTCCTCCGCGTTGAACCTCGGGAACAGCCGTTCGATCTTCCGCCTTCCGGCCGGGGTGAGCGAGACGCGCACGAGCCGGCCGTCCTTCGCGGTCTTCGAACGCCGGACGTAGCCGCGGCCCTCGAGCGTCGTCACGATCCCCGTGGACGTCGGCCGGCTGATGCCGACCGCCGAGGCGAGGTCACGCGACTCCATCTCGCCCCAGACCCAGAGCACCCACAGCGCCACGAACGAGGTCCACGACAGGCGGTCGTCCGCGAGGACCTTCGCCTCCATGTGCCGGCGGATCGCGGCCGACGCGCGGAACAGGTTCGACACCGCGGCCATCGCTCGGAAATCGAGCGGCAGGTGGCCGAGCTCCTCGACGACCTTGCGTTCGGCGGGGAGGAGATCGTCGGCGCCGTCCATCGGCGAATCGTAGCCTCCGGCCCCGTCCCTAACAGGAGACGACGGAGTCCGCCCCGGGGCCACCGGTGCACGTATCGTCGCCCGGCCCGCCGTCGAGCTCGTCGTTGCCGGAGTCACCGCGCAGCACGTCGTCTCCCGATCCGCCTCCGAGCACGTCGTTGCCGTCGCCGGACTGGATGAAGTCGTTCCCCCCGCCGCCGTCGATCGTGTCGTTGCCGCTGCCCGACTGCAGGAGATCGCCGCCGCCGCCGCCGTCCAGTCGCAGGTTCCCCGAGAACGTGCCGGCGGAGATCAGGTTCGTGCCGCCGCCGCCCGTGATCACGGCCGTCTCGATCGAGCTGAGCGTCGTGTCCTCATCCGCGGTCGTGGAGCGCAAGAGCGAGTCGTTCACCGTCCAGTTCTCGTCGCCGGTCACCGACACGACGTCGCGGCCCTTGCCCCCGAGCGCCTCGCCACCACCCGAGCCGGGGAGGAGCCGATCGCGCCCGGTCCCGCCCCGGAGCGAATCGACGCCGTTCCCGCCGATCAGTTCGTCGCCGAGGTCCGACCCGATGAGCGTGTCGTCGCCGTCCTGCCCGGACACGGACGTCGCCTCCAGGCCGTCGAAGACCGATCGCGTGAGCTCGCCGAGGCTCACGCGATCGGATCCCCCGCCGGCGAACACGAGGATGCGCCGCAGGTCGCCGCAGCTGATCGGCCCGCCCGACGGCTGGGTCTGGTTCACGGTCACCTCACCGCCCTCGCACCGCACGGTCACGTCGTCGCCCCCGGCGGTCCCGGTCACCGTGAGGATGCCGTCGGCCACGTTCGACACGATCACGCCGGCCCACGACGCCGGGATCGTGACGAATGAGACGACCACCACCGACACGAGGACGAACACCCGTCGCACCTTCTCGACGCTAGGCCCGCGAGCCCACCGGGTCAACGGCCGCAGGACCTAACCAGCCCGCATCCGCCATCCCGGGGACGCGCCCGGAACGATCAGACCTCGGTCTCGCTGTGCTCGTGGTACTCGTAGGCGCTCATCGCTCGACCGGCCGTGCTCCGCCACTCGCGCTCGGCATCCGGGGTCTTCCCGATCGCCTTGCCCATCGCCCGGACGTGGGCCTGGATGCTGCCGCAGCACGAGCCGATGTAGTCGATGCCTCCCTCCTGCGCCTTCCGCGCGAAGGTCGCCATCTCCTGCCGCGAGAGCTGCAGCGGGTCGAGCGCGTAGGGGAAGCTCGGCGTCGAGGTGAAGTCGGGCTGCTCCGTGCTCGTGCGGTAGGCGACCGGCTGGGTGGCGACGAACCCGTCGACCGCCGAACGCATCTCGAGCGCGATCGGCAGCTGCTCGTCGGGCCCGTTCAGGCAGTTCACGCCGACGATGTCCGCCCCGGCGTCGCGGAGCCTGCGGGCGCACTCGGCCGGCGTGTCGCCCTCGTACGAACGCGGCACCGGCTGCTCGTACGACATCGTCACCATGACGGGCAGGCCGGTCGCCCTCGCGCGCTCGACGAACAGGAGCGCCTCGCCGAGGTACGAGAACGTCTCCCCGATCCAGAAGTCGGGCGGACCGGCGTCGAGCTGGTCCTGGAGCTGGCGGTCGAAGAGCTCGCGGACGTGCCCTGGGCTCGAGGGATCCTCGGGCAGGTACGCCCACGTGAGCGACAGGTTGCCGGCCACGAGCGCGTCTCCTTCGGACGCCACCTCCCGGGCGACCCGGACCGCCGTTCGGTTGATCTCGTCGACCTTGCCGGCCAGACCCACCGTGGCGAGCTTGTCGTCGCTCGCGTAGAAGGTCATGGTCTGCAGCACCTCGGCACCCGCGCGCAGGAACTCCCGGTGCAGCTGCGCGAGGGCGTCGGGGTGCTCGATCACCACCTCGGGCGTGAATGGGCCGGCCTGGACGTAGCCGCGCTTCTCGAGCTCGAGCAGGTAGCCGCCGTCGCCGAGGACCGGACCATCCGCGAGCCGTTCGAGGATGCCTCGTGCCATGGGTGGAGCCTCCTTCGTCCGCTGAGGACCGTAACCCTAGAGCCTGGGGAGCGCGTCCACCTCGCCGGGCCGGCCGGCCGGCGTAGGCAACGTGATCACGCGGTCGGCGAGGTCGAGCGCCGCGGGACGATGCGAGATCACGAGCACGGTCCGGCCCTGCGCGAAGGCCGAGACGTTGCCCAGGACCTCGGCCTCCGTGGCCGCATCGAGGTTGGCCGTCGCCTCGTCCAGGATCAGGATCGGCGCGTCCTTCAGGAACGCACGGGCGATCGCGACCCGCTGGCGCTCGCCGCCGCTCAGCTTCAGGCCGTCGTCCCCCACCAGCGTGTCGAGCCCCGACGGCAGGGAGCGCAGGAGCGACCTCAGCCCCGCCCGTTCGCACGCCCGCCCGATGCGTATGTCGTCCGCCTCGCCGTCGGCGAGCAGCAGGTTGTCGCGGAGCGTCCCGTTGAACAGGTAGATCTGCTGCGGCACGACCCCGATCAGCGCGCGAACGTCGTCCGCGCGGAACCCTCGGGCGTCCGCGCCGTCCAGCAGGACGCTCCCCGAGTCGGGGTCGAAGAACCGCAGCAGCAGGCCGACGATCGTCGTCTTCCCCGCACCGCTCGGGCCGGTGATGCCGAGTCGATCGCCCGGTCGGATCGAGAGGCTCAGGTCGTCCAGGACCAGCGGCGACCGTTCGTCGTACCGGAACCCGACGTGGCGGAGCTCGACGGTCGGGTGGGTGGGCGGCGCGACCGCGTGCGCGGGTTCGATCACCGGCGGCGGGGCGTCGGTGATCTCGAAGGTCCGGACGGCGGCGGCGCGGCTGAGCTCGACCTCGCGGAAGGCATCCCCGAGCGGCAGGACCGCCTCGAACGCGGCGAACGCCACGAGCGGCAGCGAGGCGAGGACCACGCCGTCGATCGCATCGCCGCGAACCGACGGGATCGCGAGCGCGAGCACGGCCAGGCCCGCGAGCCCCGCGAGGACGGCCCCCGCCCCGCCGCTCGCGCCCCGGATCGACGCGAGCCTTCGCTGTTCCCCGGCCATCGCCGTGGATCGCGCCCCCAGGTCGTCGACCAGCTGTCCCTCGCGGCCGAAGGCCGTCAGGTCGGCGAGACCGGCGAGGTCGCTCGCGAACCCCGCGTGCAGATCCGCCCGGGCCGCGATCAGCCGTTCGGACGGCCGGCGGGCGCGGCGGCGGGCCGCGAGCGGGAGCCCGATGCCCCCGAGCGCGAGGAACGCGAGCAGGACGAGCGACGAGGAGGGGTTCGACCACCCCGAGGATCGCGCACGCGAACGCCGTCGTGAGGATCGCGGCGGCGGGGGGCACGATCCCCCGGACGAAGAACGCGTCGAGGGTGTCGACGTCGGCGACCGTTCGCGCGAGCAGGTCGCCGCCGCGGAACGCCCGCAGGCCCCCCGGTGCGAGCGGCTCGATCGCGTCGAACAGCCAGACGCGGATCTGCGTGAGGACCCGGAGCGCCGCGAGATGGACGACGTACCGCTCCGAGTAGCGGAGCGCGGCCCGGGCGATCGCGAACGCCCGGACCGCCGTGACGGCGATCGCGAGCGCCGCGAAGCCGGTCACCAGCGTGGCCTTCGAGATCAGGTACGGAGCGGCCGTCATCAGCGCGACGTTCGCGGCGAGCGCGCCGAAGCTGGTCAGGACGGCGAGGAGCACCCAGCCCCTGACCGGGGCGGCGAGCATCAGCAGGCGACGGAGCGGCGCCGGCGGGCTCACGGCTGCCCGCCGAGCGCGATCGGGGCGTTCCGGTGGCGTCCCTCGGTCGGGTGGTCCGCCGGGCCAACGTGCTCGACGCGTCCCGCGCGCAGCGACACGACGAGATCGGCGTCGGCAACGGGCTCGGGCCGGTGGGCGATGACGAGCACGGTACGCCCCTCGACGAGCCGGGACAGCGCGTCGAGCACCGTCGACTCGCTCGCCCGGTCCAGGTGCGAGGTGGGTTCGTCGAGGATCAGGAGCGGCGCGTCCTTCAGGAACGCGCGGGCGAGCGCGATCCGCTGACGCTCGCCGCCGCTCAGCCCGGCGCCACCCTCTCCGATGCGCGTCTCGTATCCGTCGGGGAGGTCGCTCACGAACCCGTGCGCGTTGGCGGCGGTCGCCGCCGCCACGAGCTCGTCATCGCGCGCGGCGGGCCGGGCGAGACGCAGGTTGTCCGCGACGGTGCCGTGGAACAACGCCGGATGTTGCGGGACCCACGCGACCCGGGTGCGCCACCGCGCCGGATCGATCCCGGCCAGGGGCTCGCCGCCCACGGTCACACGCCCCCGTTCGGGCTCGACGAACCGGAGCAGGACGTTGGCCACGGTCGTCTTCCCGGCACCGGTCGGCCCGACGAGCGCGACCGTCGCGCCGTGCGGGATCTCGAGCGAGCACCCGGCGAGCGCCGCTCGCGATCCCTGGTCGTAGGCGACGACGACGTCCTCGAACCGGACATCGAGGCGCACCGGCAGCGGGCGCGACGAGCTGGGGACCGGTCGTCGGGGTCCGGACGGGCTCGTCGAGGATGGCGTGGACCCGCTCGGCGGCGGCGAGCGCCGAGCGCCCCACGTGGTACTCGGCCGAGAGGCGGCGGAGCGGGAGGAAGAACTCGGGCGCGAGCAGCAGGACCGCCAGCGCCCGCTCGAACGCGATCCCGCCGGCCATCAGCCGGACGCTGGTCTCGATGGCCACGAGCGCGGTCGCGGCGGTCGCGCCCCACTCGAGGACCAGGGTCGTTTGGAACGCCGTCCGCAGCACGTCCATCGTCGATGAGCCCTGTCGACGGCTGACGGCCCGGATCGTCTCCGCCTGCTCGGCGCTGCGACCGAACATCTTCAGGGTCGGGAGGCCCCGAAGGACGTCGAGGAAGTGCGCGTTCATCCATGCAAGCTCGCGTTCGCGGCGCTCCGTCAGGTCGCGGACGCGCCGCCCGATCAGGGCGAGGAACAAGACCAGCACGGGTCCGGTGATCAACAGGATCGGCACGGTCCACGGGTCCAGCACGAACACCACGGCCGCCACCAGGATCGGGGCGATGACGGCGAGCCGTCGCGTCGGCGCGTATCGGGTGACGAACGGATCGAGGGCCTCGACGCCCTCCCCCGCCGCGTACACGAGCTCGCCGATCCGCTCGCCCTGGGTGTAGGTCGGGCCGAGCGCGATGAGCTTGGCGGCCAGGCGTTCGCGCAGGTCGGTCTTCAGTCCCCGCGCGGCCCGCTGCCCCACGACCTCGGCGCACCACACGAACGCGCCACGCAGGAGCACGAGCCCGAGCATCGCGACCAGCACCCCGCCGACCGAGTCCCGGGTCGCCCCGTCCACGAAGACCCGCGCGATGACGGCGGCCAAGAGCAGGGCGAACGCGATCCAACAGCAGACCGCCCCGAGGCCGAGACCCGTCGCCGCGTCCATGGCCGAACGCGCCCGCGGTCGTTCGTCCCACAGGCGGCGCTCGACCGCGTCAGTGCTCCGTCTCATCCACCAGGATCCGGCCGGCGCGTTCGTGCGTGAACCCCGCCCAGGTCCAGTCCACGACGGCGCGAGCTCGGTCCTCCCCGGTCGACAGGAGCGCCAGGTGGACCGCGCCCCAGGCGAGCCACGCGGTCGTGCCCGTGAGCGACCTGCCCCCACGGAACTGCACCACCGCGGCCTTGCGACCGATCGTGGCCATCGTCCCCTTGTCCTCGTACTCGAAGGGCTTCACCTTCTTCTTGCGAAGGACGCGCGAGATCGTCGTGCCGGCGTGCTCGCCGGCTTGGAGCGCGACCGAGCCGAGCTGCGGCAGGACGGTCTCGGACTTGGTATCAGTGATCCACGCGATGTCGCCCACGGCGAACACCTCCGGGTGCCCCGGCACGCTCAGGTCCGGACCGACGGGCAGGCGGTTGCCGCGCTGGAGCTCGACGCCGAGGCCCGACACGACCGGGTTCGCCTGGAGCCCCGCGCCCCAGATGAGCGTGTGCGCCTTCAGCACCTTGCCGGACTTCAGCCGGACGCGCGTGGGCTCGATGCTCGAGACCACCTGGCCGAGCATGATCTCGACCGTGCGTTTCTCGAGCGCCTTCTTCGCGTAGGTCTGCAGCCCCTTCTTGAACATCCCGAGCACGGCGTCGCCCGCCTCGACCACGACGATCCGGGCCTTGTCCTGCGGGATACCGGGGTAGTCCTTCGCGAGGTTCGCGCGGTACAGCTCGGAGAGCGCGCCGGCGGTCTCCACGCCCGTCGGGCCCGCGCCGACGATCACGACGTTCAAGGCGCCGTCGTCGATCAGGGCCGGGTCGCGGTCCGCCTCCTCCCAGCGTTTCAGCACGTGCTGCCTCAGCCGCACGGCGTCGGGCAGCGTGTACATCGGGAACGCGTGCTGGTCGGCGCCGGGGACCCCGAAGAAGTTGACCGTCGCTCCCAGCCCGAGCACCAGGTAGTCGTACCGACGCGGCTTCATCTCGGCGAACGACACGCGTCGCTTCTCGAGGTCGACGCCGGTCACCGTGGCCTGCTTGACCGAGACGTGGTCGTGACCGTGGAACAGGTCACGCAGCGGGTGTCCCACCGTCGGCGTTTCGAGGAGGTCCGTCGCGACCTGGTACAGGAGCGGCTGGAACGTGTGGTAGTCGTGCTTGTCGACCAGGAGGACGTCGGCGTGGGCGTCCTCCAGCTTCTTGACGGCACCGACCCCACCGAACCCGCCGCCCAGCACCACCACCCGAGGCCGATCCGGCATGGCTCACCCCTTCCGCGTCGCTCGTGGCCCCATCCCGCTCGCAGGGATCGGGACACCAGGGTAATGACTCCTCATCGGACGCGGGGAGGCCCGCCCCCGCATCCCCCGAACCGGATGAACGGGCAAGATGAACAGGCGATGAACTTGGAGGATATGGGTCTCCACGCGGGTGGTTCGTTCTCGAGGATCATTTCATCCGGTCGGGGGGATGGACGGTCCCCCGCCGAGGGCGTTCGATACCAGCCACGGCCTCGCAACCGGGCGAAGGGAAGACGCGTGAACGAGCCGATCGAGGGGTTCTTCGATGATCTCGCGCACCGGGGTCACGAACCGCTCCTGCGCAGGGCGAAAGGCTCGCTCCGGATCGATCTCGAGGACGGCACGGGCACCCAACGCTGGTTCGTCACGATCGAGGAGGGGGACGTCGGCGTCTCGCATCGCAACGCGAAGGCCGACTGCGTCGTCCGCACCTCCGAGGAGGTGTTCGCGGGCATGGTCGCCGGCCGCGTGAACGCCATGGCCGCCACGCTCCGGGGCGTGCTGTCCATCGAGGGCGACCCCACCCTCCTGGTGCTGTTCCAACGGGTCTTCCCCGGACCGCCGCCGGCGAAGCCGAAAGGCAGGCGCACCACGGCCGCACGGAGCCGGCGCTCGTGAGCGACGGCATCGTCAAGATCCTCGACGGCAACACGTTCGTGGTCAGCGACGAACGCGGTGACATCGAGGCCTCGCTCACCGATCCGACCGGCCTGTTCTCGTTCGACACGCGCTTCCTGTCGAGGTGGGTGCTGACCGTCGACGGCCAACGGCTCAACCCGCTGTCGGTCGACGACCTCCAGTACTTCGAGGCACGGTTCTTCCTCGTGCCGGGCACCGGCACCGTCTACATCGACGCCAAGCTGTCCGTGATCCGCCGGCGCGCGGTCGGCGACGGCTTCCACGAAGAGCTCACGATCTTGAACCACGACGACGCCCCGGTGGATCTGAAGGTACGCGTCGACGCCGCCTCGGACTTCGCGGACCTGTTCGAGGTCAAGGACGCGCTCGAGAAGAAGGGAACGTACTCCGCCAAGGTCGAGAAGGGGCGACTGCTGCTCGGCTACGAACGGGCGACCTTCACGCGGATGACGATGATCTCGGCGTCGGCGCCCGCGGCCGTCGACGACCAGGGTCTGACGTTCACCGTTCGGATCGATCCCCACGGATCGTGGACGACCGACCTGGACGTCGTGACCGCGGCAGGTGCGGGTGGGCGGTTCAACCGACCGAAGTATCAGCGCGGCGAGCGCCGCGCCCAGCCGAACATGGGCCGCAGCCTCGAGAGCTGGCTGGAGGACGCCCCGCGCCTGGAATGCGACGACGATGGACTGCGGGCCACCTACCGCCGGAGCCTGGTCGACCTCGCCGCGCTCCGATTCTCACCGCCGATCGCCGGCGGGCGGAGCCTGCCCGCCGCGGGCCTGCCGTGGTTCATGACGATGTTCGGGCGCGACAGCATCTTCACCAGCCTCCAGGCGTTGCCCTTCGCCCCGGAGCTGGCCGCGACGACCCTGCAGGTGCTCGCGGACTGGCAGGGCACCCGGGTCGACGACTTCCGGGACGAGGACCCCGGCCGGATCCTGCACGAGATGCGCTACGGCGAGATGACGGCGTTCGAGGAGCGCCCCCACTCCCCGTACTACGGGTGCGCGGACGCGACGCCGCTGTTCGTGGTGTTGCTGGACGAGTACGAGCGCTGGACCGGCGACCGCGGGCTGGTGCGCCGCCTCGAACACGAGGCGCGGGCGGCGCTCGACTGGATCCACGCGTTCGCCGACCTCCAGGGCAACGGCTACGTCTGGTACCGGCGCCGCAACGAGGAGACCGGGCTCGAGAACCAGTGCTGGAAGGACTCCTGGGACTCGATCTCCTACCGGGACGGCCGCCTGCCCGAGTTCCCGCGGGCCACGTGCGAGCTGCAGGGCTACGCGTACGACGCGAAGGTCCGCGGCGCGCGCCTCGCGCGGCTGGTCTGGAACGACCCGGCGTTCGCCGATCGCCTCGAGAAGGAGGCGGGCGACCTCAAGCGTCGCTTCAACCGCGACTTCTGGGTCGCGGACGAAGGGTACTTCGCGCTGGCGCTCGACACCGAGGGCAACCAGGTCGACTCGCTCGCCTCGAACAACGGTCACCTGCTCTGGAGCGGCATCGTGGACAAGTCCAAGGCCAAGGCGGTCGTCGGCAACCTCCTCGGCCCGAGGCTGTTCTCGGGCTGGGGCGTGCGAACGCTCGCCGAGGGCGAGGGCCGTTACAACCCGATCGGCTACCACGTCGGCACCGTGTGGCCCTTCGACAACTCGTTCATCTCCTGGGGACTCCGCCGATACGGGTTCAAGGCCGAGGCGGCGACGATCGCCGAGGGCATCCTGGATGCGGCCGGGTACTTCGACGGACGGCTGCCCGAGGCGTTCGGCGGGTACGAGCGCTCGCTCACGAAGTACCCCGTCCAGTACCCGACCGCGTGCAGCCCGCAGGCGTGGTCGACGGGGGCGCCCCTGCTGTTCCTGCGGACGATGCTCGGGCTCGAACCTTTCGGCGAGCACCTGATCGTCGATCCGGCGCTGCCCCAGAGCATCGGACGCCTCGAACTGCTGGACATCCCGGGACGATGGGGCCGGATCGACGCGTTCGGCCGGGGACGGGTCGACGTCGCCGGCCGCGGATCGCACGGTCGCGGACGATCGCCGCGGGGACGAACGCGCAGCAGCTGACCGAGCCGAGGAGGAACGACATGGCAGGAAGCGCCCGAGCGAAGGATGCGGCAAGACCCGCGGACGTGCTCGTCGTGTTCGGCATCACCGGCGACCTGGCCAAGGTGATGACGTTCCGCTCGCTGTACCGGTTGGAGCGTCGCGGTCTGCTCGACTGCCCGATCGTGGGCGTGGCGGTGGACGACTGGTCTGTCGACGATCTGAAGGAGCGTGCCAGGACGTCGATCACGGGCACGGGCGAGCCTCTGGACCAGGCGATCTTCGACCGCCTCGCCGCCCGGTTCTCCTACGTCGCCGGCGACTTCTCCGACGCCGAGACGTACAAGCACGTCGCCGACGCGATCTCCGAGGCGCAGACGCCGGTCTTCTACCTGGAGATCCCGCCGTTCCTCTTCGGCACGGTCATCAAGGGGCTCCACGAGGCGGGCCTGACCGACTCGGCCCGCGTCGTCGTCGAGAAGCCGTTCGGCCACGACCGCGAGTCCGCGATCGCGCTCGCCGAGGAGATTCACCAGTACATCGACGAGTCGCAGCTGTACCGGATCGACCACTACCTGGGGAAGATGGGCCTGATCGAGATCCTTCACCTGCGGTTCGCGAACGCGATCCTCGAACCCGTGTGGAGCCGCAACTTCCTCTCCAGCGTGCAGATCACGATGGCGGAGTCGTTCGGGGTCGAGGACCGGGGTCACTTCTACGACCCGGTCGGCGCGCTCCGCGACGTCGTCGTCAACCACCTCATGCAGATGGTCGCCGCATGCGCGATGGAAGCACCGTCCAGAGGAGACCCGACGACCATCAAGGACGCGCAGGTCAACCTGTTCCGTGCCATCCAGGAGGCCGACCCCGCCCACTACGTGCGGGGCCAGTACGAGGGCTATCGCTCGATCGAGGGCGTCGCGCCAGACTCAACGACCGAGACCTTCGTGGCGCTTCGACTCGAGGTCGAGAACTGGCGCTGGTCGGGCGTTCCGTTCTTCATCCGGACGGGCAAGCGCCTGCCGACCACCCAGACCGAACTCCGGCTGGTGTTCAAGCATCCGCCCAAGCTCGGCTTCGCGGCGATCGACCGCCGGCCCGAACCGAATCAGCTCGTCGTCCGGCTGGATCCGACGACCGGGATCAGACTCATGGTGGAGGCGCACCGAGCAGACCGAGCGGGGACCGCACCCATCCATCTGGACATGGAGTTCGCACAGGAAGGTGGGGAGGGACCGACACCCTACGAAGTACTCCTCCACGCCGCGATGACGGGTGATAGCACGCGGTTCACACGGCAAGACGGCGTCGAGGAGACGTGGCGCGTGTTCCAGCCACTACTGGACGCACCGCCGACCGTCAACCCGTACGGCCAGGGAACGTGGGGACCCGACGCGGCGAACGCGCTCGTCGAGGGATCCGGCACATGGCACGACCCATGGATGTCCCGATGAACGAACGTGCCAAGGCCACCACCAGTGGCGCACAGAGCGCGGCGATGCCGTCGCCGTTCCCGCCGATCGCCGACTACGCGTTCCTGTCGGACTGTCACACGGGGGCCTTGATCGCGCCCGACGGCGCGGTGGACTGGCTCTGCCTGCCGAAGTTCGACTCGCCGAGCGTCTTCGGGAGCCTGCTCGACCGGCAGGCGGGGTCGTTCAGGTTCGGGCCGTTCGGCATCAACGTGCCGTCGCAGATCGCATACGAGCCCGGCACCAACGTGCTCGTGACGACCTGGAAGACCACGGGCGGCTGGGTGATGGTGCGCGATGCGTTGACGCTCGGGACGCGGCAAGGGGACGATCTGGTCACTCCGCATACCCGACCACCCGCCGATGACGACGCCGATCACATGCTCGTTCGGACGGCCGTGTGCCTGGATGGGCAGGTCGAGATCGAACTCGTGTGCGAACCCATCTTCGACTACGGGGAGATCCCGGCGACGTGGAGCCTCGGCGACGGAGACGATGGCATCGCCGACGCGACCGGCGCCGACCAGAAGTTCCGGTTGCGGACGGACCTGTCGCTGGGCATCGAGGGCGAGCGCGTGCGAGCCCGTCACGTCCTGAGCGCCGGCGACCGCGCGTTCTGCGCCCTGTCGTGGGCCCACGAACTGGAGACCCCGAGCGACGTCGACGACGCCGAGGCCCGGATAGCGGCGACCGTTCGGTTCTGGCGCGCCTGGCTCGCCCGGGCGCGGGTCCCGGACCATCGATGGCGGGAACCGATCCAGCGCTCCGCGTTGGCGATCAAGGGCCTCACGTACATGCCGACGGGGGCGACCGTGGCAGCCCTGACGACTTCGCTGCCGGAAACGCCCGGCGGGGAACGCAATTGGGACTATCGGTTCACCTGGATCCGGGATTCGACGTTCACCCTTCAAGCGCTGCATTTCCTCAACCTCGACTGGGAGGCCGAGGAGTTCATGCAGTTCGTGGCCGATCTGGAGCCGAACACGGACGGGGCGTTGCAGATCATGTACGGGATCGACGGCCGCCGCGACCTGACCGAATCGACCCGGGACGAGCTCTCCGGGTACGCGGGCGCCCACCCCGTCAGGATCGGGAACGGGGCGTTCGATCAGCGGCAGAACGACGTCTTCGGTGCCGCGCTGGACTCCATCCTCCTGCACACGCGCCGGAGCCAGCGGTTGCCGCGGCGTCTGTGGCCGATCGTACAGACCCAGGCCGCGGGCGCCACGTCGGTCTGGCGGGAACCCGATCAGGGGATCTGGGAGGCGCGCGGGAAGCCGCAGCACTACGTCTCGTCCAAGCTGATGTGCTGGGTGGCGATGGATCGCGCGGCCAAGCTCGCCGCGATCGGGGGAGATGAAGCGCTTCGAGAGACCTGGCAGGGCACGGCCGACGAGATCAAGGCCGACATCCTCGATCGCGGCGTCGACGATCGCGGGGTCCTGCGCCAGCACTACGACACCGACGCGCTCGACGCGTCGGTCCTCCTCGCGGCCCTGTTCGGCTTCCTCCCGCCCGAGGACGAGCGCCTGCGAGCGACGGTGCTGGCGATCGCCGACGAGCTCACCGAGAACGGCTACGTCCTCCGGTACAAGACGGACGAGACCGACGACGGCCTGTCGGGGAAGGAGGGGACCTTCCTGATCTGCTCGTTCTGGCTCGTCTCCTCCCTGGCGATCATCCACGAGTGGCAGCGCGCCCGGGACCTGATGGAGCGCCTGCTTCGCATCGCCTCTCCCCTGGGCCTGTTCGCCGAGGAGTACGACGTCGACACCGGACGGCATCTGGGCAACTTCCCGCAGGCGTTCTCGCACCTGGCCCTGATCGAGGCCGCAGGCCGGATCATCCTGGCCGAGCGTGTGGAGGAGATCTCATGACCGACTACGACGTGATCATCATCGGCACGGGCGCGGGCGGGGGGACGCTCGCGCGGCACCTGGCCCCGTCCGGCAAGCGCATCCTCCTGCTCGAGCGCGGAGACTGGCTGCCCCGAGAACCGCAGAACTGGAGCACGGCGGACGTCTTCATCGACGGCCGGTACATCTCACCCGACACGTGGTACGACGCCAAGGGCAGGCCCTTCCAGCCGCAGGTCCATTACTACGTGGGGGGTGCCACCAAGCTCTACGGTGCCGCCCTGTATCGCTTGCGGGAGAAGGATTTCGGGGAGCTCAAGTACCCCGACGGGATCTCCCCGGCGTGGCCGATCGAGTACGGCGACATGGAGCCCTACTACACGATGGCCGAGGAGCTCTATCAGGTTCGCGGCGCCCGAGGCGAGGACCCAACGGAGCCGCCCTCGAGCGCCCCCTATCCCTTCCCGGCGCTCCCGCACGAGCCCCGGATCCAGCAACTGTCCGACGATCTCGCCGCCGCCGGCCTCCACCCGTTCCATGCGCCGTGCGGCGTGCTCCGGGACGAGGACACCCCACAGACGAGCATCTGCGTCCGCTGCGGCAACTGCGACGGCTTCCCGTGCCCGCTGCACGCGAAGGCCGACGCCGAGGTGATGGGCGTTCGCCCCGCGCTCGGATCGCCGAACGTCACGCTGCTCACCGACGCGCCCGCGATCCGGCTGGACACCGACCCCGAGGGCACGGTCGGTGACCGAGGTCGTGATCGGACTCGACGGGTCGACCGAGACCGTGACCGGCGACGTCGTGGTGGTGTCCTGCGGCGCGGCCAACTCGGCCAAGCTGCTGCTGGCGTCGGCGAACGACAAGCATCCGAACGGCCTGGCCAACGCGTCGGATCAGGTCGGGCGCAACTACATGTTCCACTACAGCCAGGCGGTGCTGGCCCTGTCGAAGGAGCCGAACCCCACGGTCTTCCAGAAGACCCTCGGCGTGAACGACTTCTACTTCGGGGACGACGGGTACGAGTACCCGATGGGCAACATCCAGATGGTCGGCAAGTCCCAGGCCGAGATGTACAAGGGCGAGAAGCCGATCGAGACCAAGCTCGCGCCAACGTTCGCGCTCAAGGACATCGCCACACACGCCATCGACTTCTGGCTCTCGACCGAAGACCTGCCGCTCCCGGAGAATCGCGTGACGTTGGAGAAGGACGGCAACGTCAAGCTCGCGTACGAGCCCAGCAACGAGGAGTCCGGCAAGCGGCTGTACCACAAGCTGAAGTCGATGCTGGGGCATCTGGGACTGCACCCTGATCACCTGATCCCCCGCAACGCCTACCTGAAGACGACCATCCCGGTCGCCGGGGTCGCGCATCAGGCCGGCACCTGCAGGATGGGTTCGGACCCCGCCACCTCCGTCGTGGACCCGAACTGCAAGGCGCACGAGCTCGACAACCTGTACGTGGTGGACACGAGCTGCTTCCCGAGCATCGGTGCGGTGAATCCCGCCCTCACGGCGATGGCGAACGCGTTGCGCGTCGGAGACCACCTGCTCGAGCGACTCTAGGGAGGCCGTCCGTCACGATGGAGGGAGAATGGCGCGAGCCATCGTTCGGTGCCCGGTCACGCTCGTCTGCGCACTCCTACCCCTGACGGAGCGCGATCCCCCACACCCCCGACCACGAAGCACCAGGCTCGAGCCGGATCACGTCCACGCCGGAGGCGAACGCGTTCGGCGGGCAGGTCATCGGTTCGATCGCGACGGCCTGCCGGCGCCTGGACGCCGGCTCAAGCGTGTCCCCCGTGTAAGCCTGGAGGTAGCCGAACGCCTCGTCCACCCAGACCTCGACGCCGCGTTCGCCGTCGGCCGACTCGAGCCGAGCGCGGGACCGGCCGTCAGACCCGCGAGCGAGACCCGTGAAACAGGTGTCCAGCCGAGTCGCGTCCACCGGACGACCGCCGGTGAAGTCGAACTCCGTCTCGGCGACGTCCTCCTCCCTGACCGGAAGGGCCCGGTTGTCCGTGATCAGCCGGCGCGCGGCCGGGATCGTCAGTCGTACGTCGTCGACCGGGATCCCGATCGTCAGGTAGGGGTGGAACCCGATCCCGAACGGGGCCGCCTCGGCAGAGGCATTCGTCGCACGCGCGACCGCGAGGAGCCCGTCCGTCCCGAGCCGATACTCGAGGCCCAGCTCGAGCCGCCAGGGATACGCGGGCTGTGGGTGCAGGACGCATTCCAGCGCGACCGCCTCGTCGGTCTTTGAAGCGAGCAGCCAGGGAAGCCAACGCACCAACCCGTGGATCGCGTTTCCGCGCTCGGGCTCGTCGATCGCGGCCGCCCCGGAGCGGCCGTCGAACCCGTATCGACCGCCATCGAGACGGTTCGGCCAGGGTGCCAGCACCTGTCCGCGGCCAGCGGATGACGGCTCGGCAAGGCCGAAGCCGTCGACGACGTCAACACCTCCCGCCGAGTAGGAGCGCAAGGTCGCCCCGACCTCGGTGACGACAGCCGCCTGATCGGCGTGCCGGATCAGGTGCTGCTCCCCCGAGGGTGGGTGAGCCGTGGGCGACGGCTCCATGTCAGTAGCTGCTCTCGGTCAGCTTCACCTTGCCGCGGAACAGGTACTGCACCCCTGCCGTGTACAGCAGGACGAACGGGATCCCGATGATCGCCACGACGAGCATCACGGTCAGCGTGTTCGAGGCCGCCGACGCGTTCGTCACGGTCATGCTGAAGGAGGGGTCGGTCGAGGACTTGAGCATGTTCGGGTACAGGCCGGCGGAGACCGTCGCGAGCAACAGCGCCAGCATCGCCGAGCTCGCGAAGAACGCGGCGGCCTCCCGGCCACGACGCCACATCACCACCATGGTCACGAACGCGACGAGCGCGCCGATCGGGAACACGATCGGCCAGACGTCGTCGACGTAGGTGTCGGTCACCCCGTACTCGGATACGGCGATCCAGACGGCCGCCGACGGCGCCCGCGACGGCGAACAGCCCGAGGAGGCGCGGGATCCACCGGTGGAGGCGAGCCTGCAGGTCGTCCTCGGTCTTCACGCTCAGGTACAGCGCCCCGTGCAGCAACAGCATCGCGATCGTCGTCAACCCCAGCCACAAGGCGAAGGGATGCAGGAGATCCAGGATGCTCCCGATCTCGACATCGCCGTTCTCGTTCAGGGGCACACCGCTGATCACGTTGCCGAACGCGACGCCGAGCAGCAGCGCCAGCCCGTAGGAGGAGGCCGAGAACACGACGTCCCACAGGATCCGCCAGCTCGAACCCTCCCGCTTGCTCCGGAACTCGATCGCGACGGTGCGCAGGATCATCGTGAGCAGCACCAGCATCAACGCCCAGTAGAACCCGGAGAACAGCGCGGCGTAGACGACCGGGAACGCGGCGAACAGCACGCCCCCGCCGACCACCAGCCACACCTCGTTCCCGTCCCAGACGGGACCGATGCTGTTCAGGACGATGCGCCGGTCCCGGTCGTCCTTGGCCACGAACGGGATGGAGCATCCCGACCCCCAGGTCGAACCCGTCCAGGATCAGGTAGCCGGCGATGATCGCCACGAACAGCACGTACCACAGGTCAGCGAGCGACATGATCCTCCAGCGCCGCGGGGTCGACGGCCGTGCGAGCCTGGGCCTTGCGGCCGAACAGCTCGCGGAAGGTGTCCGGCAGACCCGTCTCCTGGTCCCCTCGGGCTCGGGCTCTTCGGGCCCGTGCTTGATCTTCCGGTCGAGCAGGAACAGGAACAGCGCGAGCAGCAACGCGTACAGGAGAGCGAACGTCACCAACGACAGGAAGACCTGCGGCGTGCTGAGGGTCGGCGAGACGGCCTCGTCGGTGCGGAGGACG
Organism: uncultured Actinomycetes bacterium; assembly: GCA_963706005.1. Classification (GTDB taxonomy): domain Bacteria; phylum Actinomycetota; class UBA4738; order UBA4738; family HRBIN12; genus DASSJM01. The sequence continues at coordinate 23,330 of CAVPLL010000002.1, read as the reverse complement.
TTCCACACGATCCACGGTTGTCGCCCGACCTCGGCCGTCCACCATCCGGCGATCGTCGCGACCTCCGTGAGGAACACCGTCGACACGAAGACCCACAAGAGCCAGCGGGGCATGCGCTCACCCCTGCGCCGATGCCAGACGAACCAGCCCACCACACCGATCAGGGGGAACAGGAACCCGAGGTCGATCATCAGGTGGTACGCCTGGAAGGCGACGTTCACCGGCGCCCAGTCTTTCGTCGGGAACGTGTCGATGCCGGGGACGGTGGCGTCGAAACTCCCGTACGACAGGAAGCTCAGCAAGCACGGGACGCCGATGGCGTACGTCTTCTCCGAGCCCTCGTCGACCCAACCGATCAGGTACAGGGGCGCGCAGGACTCCGACGTCCAGTTCCCCTCGATCGAAGCCAACTTCTCCGGCTGGTTCTTCGTGACCGCGATCGCCATCTGCGCCCCGAAGATGAAGACCTGGAGCACCGCCAGGACCGTGAAGAACCTCACGGCCATCGAGAAGTTCTTCCTCGCGAACTCCTGATGTCGGTTCTTCAGTTGGTACCAGGCGCTCACGGACAGGATCAACGCAGCGCCGATCATCCACGACGCCACCCACGTATGCAGCAATCGCGGGAGGAACGACGGCGTGAAGACGACGGATCCGAAGTCGCTCATGAAGGCCTGGCTGCCCCACTGCGTCATGTGCGTCGTGAACCCCTGCGGGGTCTGCATCCACGAGTTCGCCATCAGGATCCAGAGCGCGCTGAAGTGCGCGCCGAACACCACGAGGGAGGTCGCGAGCAGCCACATCCGCGGCCCGAGCCGCTCGCCGCCGAACAGCATCAGCCCGAGGAAGCCGCCCTCGAGGAAGAACGCGAACACCCCCTCGGCCGCCAGCAGGCTCCCGAAGACGTTGCCGACGAACCGCGAGTACTGCGACCAGTTCATCCCGAAGGCGAACTCCTGCACGACCCCCGTCGCGATCCCGAGCGCGAACACGAGCCCGTAGACCTTGGTCCAGAAGAAGGAGGCCTGGCGCCAGACGGGGTCGCCGGTCCGGACGTGCTTCCACGCCATCCAGACCATGAGCAGGCCGAGACCCATCGAGATCGGGGGGAAGATGAAGTGGAAGCTCGCGGTCAGGGCGAACTGGAGCCGGGACAGGAACTCCGGGTTCACGTGGCCGACTTCCCCCTCTTCTACAGACCAGCGCGTGCCTCTGTCGCGGCATCACAGCGTGGGATGCGCCACAGAGCATCACACCAACGGGATGATTCCCCCGGACCGACCTCGAGGCAAACGCCGACGCTTGCTCAGCTGGCCCGTGGTTCCTCGGCGCTGGTCGGGCTGACCCTCAGGGCTACAGAAGCCCACCCAGGCCCTTGCCCAGGAGGGTGAAGCCGAAGATCAGGAACAGGACCGCCATCACCGCGGTGTTGTTCACGGACAGCCAGGCCTTGGCCCGATCGAGGGACGGTTGCGCTCGCTCGCCCATGATGAGGTAGGCGAGGGTCGGGAGCGCCACGGTGCTCGCGCCGATGATCGTGAAGACCGCGATCGCGATCGCGTCGTCGGTCGTGGACAGTGATGCCTGGGCGATCGTCACGGCCGCGCCGATGATGAGCAGCAGGTTCTTGGGGTTCACGGCCGACAGCAGGAAGCCGAGACCGAGCGCCGCTCCCGGGCTTGAGCGAATCGATCCGCTGCATCCAGTCGCGGCATCTTCACGTCAGCCCCCGGCTCCGGACGGCTCCGCCATTCCTTCAACCCGGCCAGGAGCAGCAGCACACCGAGGGCGACCTTGATCCAGGAGGAGAGCGTCGACGGCTGACCGCCCGTCGACAGGTCCTGCGTCCCGGCGAGCCAGACGAAGAAGGTGCACACCACGACGATCCCGACGATCCACCCGAGCAGGAACGACAGGCTGTTCGTCCGAGCCCGCCCGGAGAAGAGCATCAGGATCACCGCGATGATCGGGATCGGGCTGACGGCAACACCGACGGCCAACGGAAGGATGTCGCCGATGGTCTGACCCATCGTCACTCCCCCTCGGGGAGCGCGCCGATGCAGACGGGGCCTCTCCCCGAACGGCGGAGCCCGGACGGCGGCGTGCTCACTCGCGCATGAGCATCGCGACGGCCTCGCGCTCGAGGTCGATGTACGGGTCGCCGCTCACGTCGACGGCGACGCGACGGATCGTCCCGCCCGTGAAGCGCCACGGCTCGGTGCCGGGATAGTCCGTCGTCACGCCCGAGCCTCCGTCGCGTCCAACGCACAGACCCTCGCCGGCGATCATGAACTTGCCGGGCTGGGTCTTGATGCGCGACTCACCGACCTTCGTCTCCCCGTGCCAGAGGGAGAGCGTGCCGTTGGCGACCCCCGGCGGGTCCTCGCCGTCCTTATCGAAGGACGCCGCCAAGATCAACTTCTCGCCGATCGGAACATCCTCGGTCGCCACCACGACCTGCTCGGCCATCCCGATGAAGTTGTAGACGTAGTGCAGCCGGTTCCCCTTCACGTAGAGGCTGTGGCCGCCGAACGCCGATCCGTGCGCGAACAGGACGCCCTCGGCGCCCGGGGCCGGGATGTCGACCAGTGCGCCGATCCCGTAGGACCGGTTGCGGACGTTGACCGCCTGGGACTCGGGTACCTCAGCGGTATCCGGGAAGTAGACGTAGCGATTGCGCGGCGGCGAGAGGACCGGCCGGGGCGTGATCATGATCTCCAGCGCCGAGCGGTCGTCGAGCGGGAACGCGCCGTTCGCGCCCGCCTCCGCGAACCAGAGGTTCTGGAGCTCCCGAACCTTGTCCGGCTGCTCGGCGGCGAGATCGTGCAGCTCCGAGCGGTCGACCTCCGTGTGGTACAGCTCCCACTCGTCGTCGTTGAAGTGGCTCCATCCGGCGATCGTCGGATGGTTCGTGACGGCCTTCCAACCGTCGTGCCAGATCGCCCGGGACCCGAGCATCGCGTAGAACTGGGTCGACCTCGTCGAGGGCATGTCCGCGTGGTCGAAGCTGGAGCGCATGCTCACCCCGTCGAAGGGGGTCTGGACGTGGCCCTTGATCGCCTCGGGCGCCTCGATCCCGAGCACGTCGAGCACCGTCGGCACGAGATCGATCGCGTGGTGGTACTGGTGCCGGATCTCGTCCCTGGACTCGATCCCGGCCGGCCACGAGACGATGCACGGGTCACTGGTGCCGCCGTTGAACTCGTACCGCTTCCACATCTTGAATGGCGTGTTGAAGGCCATCGCCCAGCCGTTCGGGTAGTGGTTGTACGTGGTCGGGCCGCCGAGCTCCTCCATGAGCGGCAGGTTGGCCTCGATCGTGTCGGGGACGCCGTTCGCGAACTTCATCTCGTTCACGGATCCGTTCGGGCCGCCCTCGCCCGACGCCCCGTTGTCGGACACCAGCATCACGATCGTGTTCTCACGCCAGCCGAACTCCTCGAGGAAGCCGAGGAGGCGGCCGATCTGGTCGTCGGCGTGGGCGAGGAAGCCGGCGTAGACCTCCGCCATGCGGCAGAACAGCGCCTTCTCGTCGTCGGAGAGCGTGTCCCACGGCCGGGTGACGTCGAGCGCCGGGAACGGCTTTCCTTCAGGCCCCGTCCGGTCGGTCGTCCCGATCGGGTTGATCGGCGGCAACTCCGTGTCATCGGGGACGATCCCGAGCTCCTTCTGGCGGGCGAGCGTCTCCTCGCGCATCGCCTCATAGCCCATGTCGAATCGGCCCTTGAACTTGGCGATCCACTCCTTCGGCGCGTGGTGCGGCGCGTGGGCGGCGCCGGGCGCGTAGTAGAGGAAGAACGGCTTCTCGGGCGCGATCGACTTCGAGTCGCGGATGAATTCGATCGCCCTGTCCGTGATGTCCACGGTCAGGTGGTAGCCCTCCTCAGGCGACTTCGGCTGGTCGATGACGTGGTTGTCGTACACGAGGTCCGGATACCACTGGTTCGTCTCGGCCCCGAGGAACGCGTACGAGCGCTCGAAGCCCCTGCCGCCCGGCCAGTTGCGACGCGTCGATGCCAGGTTCATCTCGTCGTCGGGGCAGAGGTGCCACTTGCCCACCATGTAGGTGTTCCAGCCGAGCTCGCCGAGGATCTCGGCGAGCGTGCCGTTCTCGGGCGGGATCGTCCCGCTCGCGTTCGGGAAGCCGATCGCGGCCTCGGTGATGCACGCCATGCTGTTGCGGGTGTGGTTGCGGCCCGTCAACAGGCACGAACGTGTCGGAGAACAGAGTGCCGTCGTGTGCCATTGCGTGTAGCGCACGCCGTCGCCGGCGATCCGGTCGATGTTCGGGGTGTCGATCGGTCCGCCGTAGCAGGACATCGCCGAGAAGCCGACGTCGTCCAGGACGATGTAGACGACGCTCGGCGCCCCTTCCGGCGCCTTTGGGGGCTCGAACGGCGACCAGTCGGGCTCGGAGTCCCGGATGTCGATGTTGATCGTTCCTGCGAACTCTCTCGCCATCGTTCCACTCCTCCTCGTCCGGAGCACCCCCGCAGATGCGACGCGCGCTCCACGTCATCTCTCACGGGCCGGGAACCAGCGGACAGAACTTCCCGTGTGTCGACCGCACTCGACGCGGCCGTTCAGACCCCGGTCGTCGCCTCGATCTTCTTGGCCTTCAGCGCGGCCTCGAGCGCCGCGTAGTCGCGATCGTTCTGGTCCGCGTACGCCTCCGAGAAGGACACGATCGCGCGGTCGAACGCATCGGAGCCTCCCAGGTACGACGCGATGGCGATCCGGTCCCCCGAGCGCGCATGCGCTCTCGCCAGCGTCCACCCGCACATCTGCCCGTAGAGCGCCATGACCTGCGGGACCATGGCCTCCGGTGCCCACGAGCCCTTCCAGTCGCGGAGCTGGCGCAGGTAGAAGTCGCGGTCGACGCCATCGAATCCGGTGATGCGGTTCCACCCGAGGAAGATGTCGCTCGCCGCCTGCATGAGCCGCTGCCCCTCGACCACCCGCTGCCCGTGGTTCGCGTACCGGCTCTTGCCGACGAACGGCTCCAGGACGGATGGCTGGGCCTCTTTGGCCTGCAGGAAGAGCGGATCCTCGTCGTCTCGGCCGAGCATGAGCGCGATCCAGGCACGGGTGCCGACGCTCCCTACGCCGACCACCTTCCGGGCGAGATGCGAGAACCGGAAGTCCTCCAACAGATGCTTGCGGTCTCCCTGCAGGGTCCGACGGTAGGACCGGATCAAGCCGTGGATCGTCGCCAGGAACTCCTCCACCTGATCCGGAGGGAGCAACTCCTCGACGGGGACGACCAGCGGCGGATCGCTGATGATACGTCGCTCTCCCTCGACGACGTGCGTCAGCTTGCCGAACGCCTCCAAGCTGTCCTTGGTCTTGGCTTTCGTGACGACCCGATCGGCTTCCTTCAGGTTCTTCTTGTCGAGCAGTGCCTGCACGCGTGGTAGACCCTCTTGGATGCGCCCGTGCGCGTACCAGACCTCCAGGTTGCGCATGGCGGCGAACTCCCGCATCGCCGAGCGGTATCCCCCGGTCGCGCTGAGGACGACCTCGGTGCGCTCCTTGTCCGAGAACCCGTTGTTGCGACCCGCGATAGCCAGGCTCGCGGCGAGGCGTTTCACGTCCCATTCCCACGGTCCCGGAGCCGTTTCATCGAAATCGTTGATGTCGAACAGGAGCTCGCGCTCGGGAGAGCCGAAGAGACCGAAATTCGACACGTGCGCGTCGCCGCATGCCTGGACGACGAAGCCCGATCGCGGCGTCGAGGCGAGGTCCGAGGCCATCAGGTAGGCCCCACCGCGGTAGAACGCGAACGGCGAGGCGAGCATCCGTCCGTACCGGATCGGGACGAGCTCCGGAACGCGATTCTCCGCTTGCTCCTGGAGGAGCCCGACCGGATCCGGGCGGCCGGGTGGCGCGTCCCACGCCGCATGGCTGGAGCGGGGAACCTCGGCTCGAGCCGCCTTGCCTCGAGCGACACGCTCCGCGGGCGTCAGATGGATCACCGCGCCGTGCGACCGCTCGCCCGCATCTCGCTCGGCGGTGCCTTCCGGGGTGGTCGCCTTGGTCTTTCGAGGCGCTGTCGAGGCTGGTTCACTCATAGCCGCGCTCCCTCCGGAGACCCGCTCGGGGCCGTTCGAACACCGGCGTGACACGCATGACGCGCTCCGAACGATCGAGCGGCCGGGGGCTCGGGCCGACTTGATGCGACCGCGTGACTGGGGCCGCGGATCCACGTCCGCCGGGTTGGCGCCGTGGATACCGACAATATACGCCCGCCAGTCTCGCGATGAAATCGCGCCCCGCAGTTCGGACTCCCCTCACGAGGCCCAACCGTGATCACTCGGGCGGCGCCTCGAGCGGAGGCTTCGATGGGTCGACCACGTCGAGCTTGACATCGCCCTGAGCGGCCATCCTCCCCCTGATCCCGCCGCCGCGACCGCGCAGGATCCAGGCGACCCCGACGGCGAGGATGCCGCCGATGAACGGGCCCACGATGTAGACGTACCAATCGTGATAGTTCCCGCTCACGATCATCGGGCCGAGCGACCGGGTGGGGTTCATCGACGCCCCGCTGATCGGAGCCGACCACAGCCCCGCGAGAGCGATGTAGGCACCCACGCCGATCGCACCGAACACGCCGATGTTCTGGGCACCCGAGGCTGTGCCGAGGATCGTGCTGAACAGCCCGAGGGTCAACACCGCCTCGAAGATGATCGCGGTCATCGCCGAGATGCCGGGACCGGGCTCGGTCGTGCCGAGTCCTCCGATGTCGCCGAGCGTGGCACGCAGGAACAGCACCGCGCAGATCGATCCGATCAGCTGGGCGATCAGATACCCCGGAACACGTTTCCAAGGGAAGTCGCCCCGCATCGCGAAGCCGATGGACACGACGGGGTTGAAGTGGGCGCCCGACACGGCTCCCATGAACAGGATCATCGCCATCACCATCAGCCCGGGTGCCGTCACCCGGACCGCGAGCGGGATCTGCCCGCCACTCTGGGCGTTGACCATCCCACCGCCGGCCGCGACGAGCACCAGGAAGAACGTGCCGAAGACCTCGGAGAACAGTCGCCGACCCTCGAACCGCGGATCGTAGAAGTCCTGGACCACATCCTCGACCTTGGTCTCGAGATAGCCGAGGACTCCCCCCTTCGCCGGTGCCGATGAAGCCCCGCGTTCGACCATCGGGTCCCCTCCCAGATCGGTCTCGTCCCCTGGATCCGCCGGAAACGAAGCACTCTAGTACCTTTCACCGCTGCCCCCATGCAATCGCGGCCGATGCCAACCGCGGTCGCCACGATCGATCCTCTTGCGCCTCCGCCGCATCCGAACGCGCTGCCAGGGGGATGGACGTGCGAACGAGCAACGACTAGCCTCCGCGACCGGGGACGAGGCGAGGGCGTGTGGGGGCATCGGAGACTGCGACACAGGGCGATCGGTCCTCGGACGGAGGGAGCGGCGGTCGCCTAGCCAAGCTGGATCCACGGGCCCTGCGCCACGCCGACATCCGGATCTTCTCCTCCGCGAGCGACGCGCCGAACGCCCGGCGTCCGACGGACGTGATCCTGCTGATCGTCGCGGTGATGGGCGTCGTCACCCTGTCGATCTTCGCCCCCGGACCGACGGCGGTCGACCGGACCGTAAGCGACCTGCTGAAGGAGCTTCCGGGCCTCCTGGGGTGGTTCTGGAACATCTGCTACGACCTGATGGTCGCCTGGGCGTTCATCCTGCTCATCCTCGCGCTCGTCGCCCGGGGACGGAAACGTCTGTTCTTCACGGAGCTGATCACGGGGGCGCTGGCGCTGGGGTTCGCCCTGCTCGCGGGGAGGGCTGCGGGCACCGACTGGTCGACGAGCCTGAAGGCCTTGGGGGCATCCGGGACCCCTGCGGTGTACCTCGCGATCCGGCTGGCGGTGGCGACGGCCATCGTCGTGATGGCGTCGCCGCACATGGGCCGGCCGCTCCGGTTCATCGGGCGCTGGGTCGTGACGTTCGGAGCGTTGGCCGGCATCGCGCTCGGCGTCACGTTCCCCATCGGGATGGTGGCGGGCCTCCTGATCGGGTTGGGCTCCGCGGCCATCATCCATCTGATCCTCGGCTCGCCGGCCGGTCGCCTGACGCTCGACCAGATCGCCACGGCCCTGGATGACCTCGGTGTCGAGGCGACCGATCTCCGGCATGCGCCGCTCGAACCGAGCGGCGTCGCGCTCGTCGTGGCGACGTCCCCGCAGGGCACGACGCTGCTCGCCAAGGTGTACGGCCGGGACGCGTGGGACGGCCAGTTCCTGGCCTCGATCTGGTCGTCGCTCTGGCACCGGGGCGAGCGACCCACCCTGGGGTTCGGCCGGTTGCAGCAGGTGGAGCACGAGGCGTTCCTGACCCTGCTGGCCGAGAGGGCGGAGGTCCCGGTCCTGCCGATCGTGGCGGCCGGGATGGCCACCGAGCGCGACGCGCTGCTGGTGAGCGAGGTGACCGGACGCTCGCTCGGTTCGGTCGACCCGACCGAGGTCGACGACGAGCTCGTGCGCGACGTCTGGCGGGCGATGGGCCCGCTCCACGATCTCGGGATCGCCCACGGCCAGCTCGACGGCGAGCGGATCGTCGTCAGGTCGGACGGGACCCCCGCCATCGGAGACTTCGGCGGCGCGCGCGTGGCGGCATCCGACGGGTCGATGATGGCCGACCTCGCGCAGGTCCTGGTCACGACGGCGCTGGTCGTCGGCCCCGACCGCGCGATCGCCGCCGCGATCGATGTGATCGGGAACGACGCCTTCGCGGATGTCCTTCCGTTCCTGCAGCCCGCCGTCCTCGACCGGGATACCAGACGAGCGATCCGGGACTCGGAGTGGGACCTCGACGACCTCATGGAGCGCTCGACCGAGGTCACCGGCACCGAGGCGCCGGAGCTCGAGCAGATCCGGCGAGTCACCGGCAAGTCGATCGCGATCGTGGCGCTGATCGCGTTCCTGGCCTACGGCCTCATCTCCGCGCTGGCGAACGTCGGCATCCAGAGCCTGTGGGACGAGCTGAAGTCCGCGAACATGGCCTGGCTGCTCACCGCGCTGCTCCTCGCGCCGATCTCCCAGATCCCGCAGGCCTTCTCGACGATGGGCGCGTCGCTCCGCGACATGCTGTTCGCCCCCGTCCTGATGCTGCAGTACGCCGTCCAGTTCATCCAGCTCGCCGTGCCCAGCTCGGCCGCCCGCGTGGCGCTCGAGGTGCGGTTCTTCCAGCGCAACGGGGTCGACACGGGCGGGGCGCTCTCGATCGGCTTGATCGACAGCCTGAGTGGGTTCGTCATCCAGATCGCCCTGATCCTCATCATCACGCTCTCCGGACTGGCGAGCCTCGATCTCTCCACGAGCAGCTCGAGCTCCAGCTCGTCGAGCAGCTCGTCGTCCTCATCGGGACCGAACCTGCTGATCCTCGCGGCCGTGCTGCTCATCCTCGGAGGGATCATCGCGCTCGCGATCCCGCGCTACCGAGCCGCCATCAAGGAGGCGATCCCCCGCTACCGTGCCAACATCCGTGCGCAGATGTCCGAGGGTGCCAAGGCGCTCCGGGTGCTGCGCTCCCCCTCGAAGGTCTCGATGCTGTTCCTCGGGAACCTGATCGCACAGCTGATGCTGGCGATGATCCTCGGGATCTGCTTGCGCGCGTTCGGGGAGAGCGCCTCGTTCGCGGGATTGGTCCTAGTGAACACGATGGTCGCCTTGTTCGCGGGCTTCATGCCCGTGCCGGGCGGGATGGGCGTCTCCGAGGCCGCGCTCACGGCCGGACTGGTCGCGCTCGGGGTACCGAACACGGCGGCCATGTCGACGGCGATCGCCTACCGATTGGTGACGTTCTACCTGCCACCCATCTGGGGCTCGTTCGCGACGCGATGGCTCAAGCAGCATCAGTACCTGTGATCCGCGGCGAGGAGGATGACGACCCCACCTTCTCCTTGCTCGTGTCGGTCTCGTGGTACTCGGCGAGCAGTCGCTCCTCGTCATCCTTCCTCGGGAACATGAAGAAGACGAGCGCCGCACCCAGCAGCACCGCGACGATCCCCGCCGTGTACGCCCACTGGTCACCCGACAGGAACGACGCCTTCGCGGCCGCGGTGATCTGGTCCGCGTACTTCGGGTACTGCTGCGCGACGGCTTCGGCGCCCGCGAACGACTTGGTCAGCTGGGCCTCGACGCTGTCGGACACCTTCTGCGCGTCCGGCGAGGCGGCGATGGCTGCGGTGAACGAGGCCGCGTAGCCGGCCGCGAGGAGCGCGCCGAAGATCGACTGCATGATCGCGCCACCGAGGTCACGTTGGAGGTCGGCAGTCCCCGAGGCCATCCCCGCGCGTTCGACGGGCACCGAGCCGGTGAGCGAGTGGGAGGCCGGCGTGCCGGCGAAGCCGACGCCCACGCCGATGAACGCGTAGCCGAGCCCGACCTCCCAGTACGGGCTCCCCTCGTTCCACAGCAGGAGCATCGTGAGGAACCCGAGCAGGCAGAACGCGTACCCGGCGAGCAGCGTGAAGCGAGCCCCCTTCGCCTCGACGACCTTGGCCGAACGCGGTGCCACGAGCACCATGAGGAACGCCGCGGGCAAGATCGCGAGGCCCGGCGTCGAGGGTCGAGTAGGCGAGCACGTCCTGGAGGAACTGCTGGCCGACGAACATCGCGCCCATCAGGGAACCGAACACGATGATCCCGGCGCAGGCGGCCACCCAGAACACCCGCCGTCCGGCGACGTGCAGGTCGTACAGCGGGTTGCGGGCTCGCCGCTGCCGGATGACGAACGCGATCCCCGCGGCGACCGCCACGATCGCGAGGCCGGCCACGAGCGCTCCCTCGTTCGGCACGGCGGCGAAGTTGATGCCGAGGATCAGCGCGCCCACGAGCAGCATGGACAGGATGCCCCCGAGGTTGTCCACGGGGTCGGTGGCCTCGTTCACGTGGGCCGGGACCAGGCGCACCGCCAGGAAGAGGGCCACGACGGCGAGCGGCAACGTGATCAGGAAGACCGAGCCCCACCAGAAGTGCTCGAGCAGCAGGCCCGAGAACAGCGGCCCGAGCGCCGCGATGGCCCCGCCGGTGCCCGACCAGAGCGCGATCGACTTCGTCCGCGCGGGTCCGGACCACAGCGCCGTGATCAGCGCCAAGGTGGTCGGGAACGCCATCCCCGCGGACAACCCGCCGCCCACACGGGCGACGAACAGGACCGAGTCGCTCGGGGCGTACGCCGCGAGCAGGCTGAACGGGATGGCCAGCATGGTGCCGAGGACGAGCATGAGCTTTCGGCCGTACCGGTCCCCGATGGCGCCGAGCCAGAGAACGGAGGCCGCGAGCCCGAGCGAATACCCGACGGCGATCAGGTTCAGGGTCGTCTGCGACGAATCGAACGCCGCCCCGATCGACGGGAGGGCGACGTTTGCCACCGCCAGGTTCAGGTTGGCGACCGCGGCCACCAAGATGAGCGTGGTGAGGACCAGCCCCGCACGCTGAGGTCCGCCCGATCCCGCCGCGGCCTCCCCGGCCGTCTCCGCGCTCGTCTCCTCCCCCATCGGAACCAGACCCCCTTCGTGCGGTTCACCCGGAAGCGGAATCGTCCAGCATCGGCAACCAAGGTCGCATCCTTCGGAACGGGTGAACCCTCGCTCGTGGTCGTGCCTAGGGCAGAGCCTCGGGCACGTCGCGAAGCCTTCAGGGCGGGCCGTCCGGTGACCAAGACCCTCGGATCTCGTACTCGCCCTTCGTCTGACCCCTCCGTCGGTTCGTGAGATAGTGCTGACCTCTCGACGGCCGACGTCGATCCGTCGAGAGAGGAACAGGCGAGCAAGAAGGAGGAGACCGCATGTCCATCGGTCCTGTCGAATACATGATCGTCGCGTTCCCCGGGAACCAGTTCAAGGGCGAGATCGTCCCGGCCCTGAAGGACCTGGTCGACGCCGGCACGATCCGCATCATCGATCTCGCGTTCGTCATGAAGGACGCCGACGGCACGGTCGTGACGGCCGAGCTCGGCGACCTCGACTCGGACGTGTACAAGGCCTTCGACTCGCTCTCGCCGGAGACGATGGGTCTGCTGAACGAGGATGACCTCGCGGCGGCGGGCGAAGAACTGGACCCGAACTCCTCCGCCGCGCTGCTCGTCTGGGAAGACGTCTGGGCGACCAAGCTTCGAGACGCGATCGTGAACGCCGACGGGGAGCTGCTCGATCTCGAGCGGGTGCCGTACGAGGTCGTCCAGGCGGCGATCGAGTTCGCGGAAGCCAACAAGTAGCCGGGGAGGGAGTCCATCATGATGCGCAGAGGTCCGGGGCTCGTCGGGATGGCCGCCAGGACGGCCGTCGTCGCCGGCACCGCAACGGCGGTGTCGGGACGCGTGGCGCGGCGGCAGCAGAGCAAGTACGCGTCGCAGGACGCCGCCTACGTGCAGCAGCAGGCCTCGGCCGCCGAGGCCGGCTACGAGCAGCAGGCCGCGGGGCCGCCGCCGGCGGAAGATCCCGCGATGCAGATCCAGAAGCTCGCGCAGCTGCACGATTCGGGCGCGCTGTCCGACGAGGAGTTCGCGGCGGCGAAGGCGAAGATCCTGGGGATCTGAGTCCGCCACCGGCGCCTCGGCGCCGTGGCAGTGCTTCCACTTGCGGCCCGAGCCGCAGGTGCACGGGTCGTTCCGGCCGCGCTTCGCGTCCTGCGCCGCGTATTCGTGGACGAGCTCCGAGGGTGCGCGGCCGTCCCGGAGCAGCTCCGACATCCTCCGCATCGGTCCGTCGACGTGGTGGAAGAAGGCCTTGAAGCTCGGGCACTGGTAGTTGAGGCCCGGTTCGCCGTAGGGATCGTCGGTGAACCGGTCCTTCGGGCATCCGCCGTGACAGGCGAACCGAACGTCGCACTCCCGGCAGAAGCGCGGCAGCGTGTCGCGCTTGTCGAGCCCGAACCTCTGCTGCTGCGGCGAGGCGATGAGTTCGATCATGTGCGTGTCCTTGATGTTGCCGAGCTTGAACGCCGGCTCCACGAAGTGGTCGCACGAGTACAGGTCGCCCGTGTGCTCGATCGCGAGCGCGAGCCCGCACGTCTCCGAATGCACGCACAGGCTCGGCGGCTCGCCGTGCCAGTTGGCGAGCGCGACGTCGAACATCTGCACGTACACCTCGCCGACGTCGCGCCGCACCCAGTCCTCGAAGACGTCGATCAGGAACCGGCCGTAGCCGTCCGACGAGATCGAGCGCTCGGTGAGCAGGTTCCCCTCCTGGGTGTAGAGGGGACGTCCCCGGACGCCCTCGCCCCACCCCTCGTTGGCGACCGGCAGCGTGTCCGGCGTCGCCCGTTCGACGATCGGGATGAACTGCATGAACCGCGCTCCGCACTCGTCCCGCAGGAACCGGTAGATCTCACGCCCGCGCGTCCTGGTTCGCGGCGTGGATCGTGGTGAGGGCGTTCCACTCGACCCCGCGCTCTCGGAGGTGGGCGAGGCCGGCCATCACCCGGTCGAAGCTCCCCTTGCCGCCCTTGTCGACGCGGTAGGTGTCGTGGATCTGCTTCGGGCCGTCGATCGAGACGCCGACGAGGAAGCCGTGGTCCTTGAAGAACGCCGCCCACTCGTCGTCGATCAGCGTCGCGTTCGTCTGGATCGTGTAGACGATCCGCTGGTGCGGCATCCGGTGCCGCTCGGCCAGCTCGACCGAGCGGCGGAAGAAGTCGAGCCCCATCATCGTGGGCTCGCCGCCCTGCCAGGCGACCGTGACCTCCGGCGATCGCGACGTGCGCCTCGATCAGCTGCCGGAGGTAGGTCTCGAGCAGGTCGTCGGCCATCCGGAACCGGCTGCCCGGGTAGAGCATCTCCTTGGACAGGAAGAAGCAGTACTCGCAGTCCAGGTTGCAGATCGCGCCGGTGGGCTTCGCGAGCAGGTGGAACGCCGGAGGGGCGTCGGGGTTGGTCAACAGGGAAGCGTCGGTGACCATCGGGCTCCCATGCTACTCAGCGTGCCGATCCGTGGAACGCAGGAGGCCCGCCGGAGCGGGCCTCCCACCTCGATCGATCTGGAACCGCGGATCAGGCGGTGACGTCGCGACCGTGCGCCGTGAGCGCCCAGATCACCGCGATGTCGATCGCGATGATCGCGATCGCCGACACCGGCGCGAACGGCAGCCACGCGAACGCGGCGGCCGCGCTCACGATGGCGATGATGACGCCGACCGTCCGGCCCCACACAGCACCGCGGAAGATCGCGAAGCCGGCGAAGAAGACGATGATCCCCCCGATCAGGTGGATCCAGCCCCACGCGTCGCTCGAGAGCTTGAAGACGTAGTTGTCGGTGACGACGTAGGCGTCCGGATCCACGACCTGGGCGAGCCCCGAGATCGCGTGGAAGATGCCCAGCAGGATCAGCATGAGCCCTGCGAACGTCGCCCACCCCGCCGCCCAGTAGCTCGGCTGCTTTTCGGACTGCATGTTCCTCCCCCCCCTCATCGGCCGCCGGCCGATGACGTCATCAACACTTCCACAGAGTGTCGATGGAGCGAAACCCCGAGTCAAAGACCTTCGCGAACGAGGATCTCAGATCCCGAGGATCTGCTTCTTCTTCGCCTGGAACTCCTCTTCCGTGAGCATCCCCTGGTCCTTCATCTTCGCGAGCTGCTGGATCTCCGCCATGTCGTCCTGCTGCGCCGGCGCGGCCGGTGTCGGTGCGGCCGCCTGCGGCGGTGCCTCCTGGGGTGGCTGTTGCGCCGCGGACATGCGCCTCGACGTGCGCCTCGACGTGCGCCTCGCGACCCTTCTCGCTGGCATCATGAGCGTTCCCTCCTTCGATCTTCGGTTATCGCCTCGAGTCGGCGGCGGCGAGCGCCTCCGCCTCCTCGCGGGCGACGAGCCCGACCTCGACGAGGTCGAGCGGACTGATGAAGCTGCCGGCGATCGGGAAGCCGCCGGCGCGAACCATCGCGTCACGGAGCGGGATCGCCCAGCGGTGCTCGAGCAGGATCAGCGCGGCGGCGGCGTCGTTCGGGAGCTCCTCGAGGACGTCCCACGCCTCCTCCTCGTCGAACACGTCGACGCCGCCGGACGCCGCCTCAGCGCCCGCGGTCGCACCGACCTCCATGCCCTCCTCGCCGCCCTCACCGAGGCCGATGAGCGCGCCGACCATGGCGCCGAACTCCTCCGCCTCGTCCTTCGAGAGCTGGCTGCCCTTCGCGATCGTGACGTCGCCCTCGGCGTCCTTGTAGACCACGAGCGCGTCGATCACGCGCACGGTGTCGCTCTCGCGCAACCGCTCGAACTCCTCGATCATCTCGCCCTGGAAATCGGGCTTGTCGAACCCGAGGGCGATCAGCTGAACCGGTCCGATCGTCATACCCCTGCTCCTTTCCGTGCCTAGGCCTGCTGCATCGCGTCCGAGAAGAACTCGAGCGCCGTCTTGGTCTTCGTCTGCTGCTCCGCCGACAGGTCGACCCCGTGCGAGTGCAGGAACGCCCTGGCTTCCGCGGCGACCTGGAACGCCTCGTTGGGTCGGCACTTGGTCGACAGCTCGACGATCGCCGATCCGTCCGGATACATCCACAGCTCGCCGACCAGCCGGCGCCCGAACCCGTCGGGTTCGAGCTTCACCTTGAGGATCGAGATCGGGCCGAGGACCGAGAGCGAGTCGAGGTCGATCCCGTTGGGTGCGTGCGCGGCGTAGAACGCGCGCTGCTCCTTCGAGAAGAGCTTGCGGATCGGCCGGGTTCCCTGAGCCGTTTCCAGGATCGCCGCGTTGTCCGCCACGCCCTTGAACGACGCCGAGCACACGAATCCCCCCGGCATCGCGTCGACCTCGACGTTGAAGGAACTCGAGGTCCGAAGCTCGGCGGGAAGGTCGTTCGGGACGACCGGCCGGAGCTTCACGACCGTGTCGCCCTCCTCGCCTTGCCGGCGCCGGGCGCGAACGACGACCCCTGCCGCGTTCAGCGCCAGCTCGGGCGTATCGAAGAAGAACACCTGGCGCACCTGCGCGTCGAGCGGGTCGACGCCGAGGGCTCTCGCCGTGCTGGCTCGTGCGGTCTCGTGGATCGTGAGCTTCAGCTCGACGCTGTCCGCGTCGCGGATGAGCTCCAGCATCTGCCCTAGATCCTCGTTCGAAAGCTGGCTGGCAACCATCGCTCCCCTTCGGTCGACGGGTGCGCACGCGCCCGCAACGCCACCATCGCACCGGGGCGAGGAGGCGTCGTCGTCCGATGCGGATGATTCTTCCCCCAGGGCCTGGCGCTGCCTGGAACCTTTGCCCCCTGGGACATATAAACGAGGGCGAGGTTGCGGATCGCCTTCGAAACGGCGTTTCGTCCACGGTCAACCCCGGGCGCCCGTACTGGATAAGATGGCCAACCATGTCGAAGACGTTGGAGCGGGAGATCACCCTTTCGGCGCAACGCTCTCCAGCGCAACTCGAGATCGCCGAAGCCAAGCTCCTTCGGCCCCCGACCCGCCCCGGCATCGTCCACCGACCCACCCTGGTGGATCGGCTCATCGGTTCCCCGACGCCGTCGCTCATCGCGATCGTCGCACCTGTCGGATACGGCAAGACGACGCTGTTGTCCGACTGGGCGGATCGAGACCGGAGGCCGTTCGCCTGGGTGACGATCGATGAGGGCGATGCGGATCCCGTGGTGTTCCTCTCGCACGTTGCCGAGGCTCTGGATCGCGTGGAAGAGATCGATGCCGGGGTGTTCGATGCGATCGCCTCCCCGGGCGCCTCCGATCCCGGACGCGTCGTTCGTCGTCTCGGCGCCTGCCTCACAAATCGAGCTCGGGGGTTCGTCCTGGTGCTCGACGACCTCGATCGTGCCGGTGAGCCATTGTGCCTGGATGCCGTCGCCGAACTCGCTCGGTACGTCGCCGAGGGCTCGACGATCGCGGTCGCCGCTCGAACCGTGCCCAACATCGGCCTGCCCTTGCTGCGTGCGGACGGACGCGTCCTCGAGGTCGGCGTCGAGGATCTGGCCTTGGACGCGGCCTCCGCCCGCCATCTGCTCCGGGGCGCCGGCTTCGACGCGACCAAGAAAGAGGCGCAGGAGCTCACCGAGGCGACCGAAGGCTGGCCCGTCGGCCTCTACCTCGCTGGGCTCTCCCGTCATCAGCAGCGCCGATCCGGCCTCCCACCGATCCGCTTCACCGGCGAGGACCGGTACGTCGTCGACTACATCCGCTCAGAGATGTTGGGTCGCCTGTCCAGGCAGAGGCAGCGCTTCCTGATGCGGACCTCGGTCCTGGAACGCCTGAGTGGCCCCCTGTGCGACGCGGTCCTCGAGCGGTCGGGATCGGCTCGGGCGCTCGAGTCCATCGAGCGCGGGAACCTCCTCCTCGTGCCGCTCGATCGCGAACGCGAATGGTACCGCTACCACCTGCTGTTCCGTGACGTCCTGCTCGCCGAGCTGCAGCGCCGCGAACCGCAGGTCGTCCCGGAGCTGTATCGGCGTGCGGCGGAGTGGTACGAGTCGCTGGGTCTGCTCGAAGAAGCGATGAAGTACGCCGGCGCGGGTGGGGATCTCGGTCGGGTGTCGGTGCTGCTCCAGCGTCAGATGCTCCTGGCCTATCGAAGCGGACGCATCGCGACCATCCGAACCTGGCTCGATCGGCTGGGCGCTCAGGCCGAGCGCGACCCCGGCCTGGCGATCGTGACGGCGTGGGTGGCCGCCCTCACCGGAGACCCCGTCTCGGCCGACCACTGGCTGGACGTCTCGGAGCGCTCCCATCCCTCGGGACCGTCCCTGCACGGCACGGCGTCGCTGCGCGCCTCCCTGGCGTTGGTCCGCGCCATCATGTCGCCGAACGGACCGGAGGCGATGCGACGTGATGCCGAGCACGCGGTTCAGGAGGAGCCGGATCACAGCCCGTTCCGGTCTGCCGCGCTCGGACTCCTGGGGCTCGCCACCCTGCTCGAGGGCGACCCCGAGCAGGCGGACGACATCTTCGCCCAGACTGTCCAGACGGGCGTGCCGATCGGTGCCTTCCCCTCCGTCTCCCTCGCCCTCGCGGAACGCTCACTGATCGCGACGGCACGCGGGGATCACGAGGAGGCCGACGCCCTTGCGAACCGAGGGGTCGAGGTCGTTCGGACGGCCAACCTCTCCGAGCACGTGACCAGCGGCCCGGTGTATGCGGCATCTGCCCATGCCGCCTTGCGGGCCGGGGACCGAGACGGCGCCCAGGAGATCATGATCGCCGCCCAGAGGCTCCGCCCGATCCTCTCGTACGCGTTCCCGTCGATCGCGGTGCAGACCCGACTCGAACTCACGCGCGTCCAGGTCGGGCTCTCCGACGCGGCGGGGGCTCGGACGCTCCTCGCAGAGGTCGGGGACATCCTCGCCCATCGACCCGATCTGGGGACCCTCGTGCAGCAGACCCGCGCGTTGGGTGAGCATGTGGGCACGATCCGCTCCCGACGATCGCCAGGCCCCTCGACGCTGACGGCCGCCGAGCTGCGTGTGTTGAACCTCCTGCCCACGTACCTGTCGTTCCGCGAGATCGGGGCGCGCCTGTTCGTGTCACCGAACACGGTGAAATCGCAGGCGATCTCGATCTATCGCAAGCTCGGTGTGTCCTCGCGATCCGAGGCGGTCCAGACCTCCCGCCGGCTCCAGCTGCTCGAGCCCTAGGCGCGCTCGGAACCCACCGGAACGCCGAGCGAACCGCCTCTCGCTTTCATCCGGTCGGGACGATGCCGTCCGCGCCGCCGCGTGAGGGTATGAGCTGAAGGGCTCGCGCCCGTCCACGCGCAGCGAGGAAGGACGACCTCATGATGCCTCACCGGGACACTCTCCGGAGGCTGGCCATGAACGACGAGCGATTGATCGAGGAAGGTCTGTCGATCAAGCTCAACGACGTCGATGGCTCGGGCCTCGACCCCAAGACCCACGCGGTTGCCCGCTTGGGTGCGCTGATCGCCCTGGACGCCGCGACCGCTTCGTACCAGTGGAACACGTCGGTCGCGCTCGCCGCGGGGGTGACGGAGGACGAGATCGTGGGCGTCCTGGTCGCGGTCGCGCCCATTGTCGGGGTGGCGAAGGTCGTCTCGGCCGCGCAGGAGCTCGCCCTGGCGATCGGTTACGACATCGACGCCGATCTCGAGGCGGTGGATCCGTGGAACGCGTGACCGCATCGCACGGGATGTAGCAGACCGGCGCTCGGCGCTCGAGCCGCACCGGCCCGATCGCTGGTTCCGAATGGGTTCGGCCCGAGTCGTTCAGTGAGCTCCGACCGGTCGCTCGATGAGCAGGTCCTCGAGACGGGCTCGCGCCACACGCCAGGAGATGGTCGCGACGAACTCCTGGACCCGTGCTTTCCGGAGATGCGTGATCTCTTCGACCGCGACCCGCTGGATGACGTCGGTGTCGATGCGGTCACCGAACTCCGTGGTCAACCTGCCGATCACCTGCCTGAGATGCCTCGACTCACGTGATGTCCGCTGCGACGTCTCGAGCACGATGTCCCTCCGCGCGTTCCGGGCCGATCCATCAACATCTCTCTGCCGCTGTCTGTTCGCCATGGTTCCTCGGAAGATCTGCGATCGACATCATCCCGTCGGCACGATCACCGCCCGATCTGAGCACGGAGCAGGCAGGTCCATTAGGACGTCGCATCGACAGGCTCATGGGGATCCGGGCGGTCTCGATCCACAGGTGTGGGAGCGCTCCTCCGTGCTGTTCGATCCTCTTGGACGCTAGGCCTCCAAGAGGAGTCCCCCCCGGTGTTTCATCCCGTCAGGACGATGCCTCCGGCGCCCGAACGAGGGGGACAATATGCGCGGAGATGCCGGGGCTGACACCGTGGTGACCCAGACCCGGGCTGGCGAGGCGTAACGACGAAGGAGGAAAAGGCGATGGTGGCTGACTACGACTTCGGCTCGTTCTTGTGGACCATGTTCGCGTTCTTCTTCTGGTTCATGTTGATCTGGATGTTCATCATGGTCTTCGCGGACATCTTCCGTCGCAAGGATCTCTCCGGTGGTGCCAAGGCCGGATGGATCCTGCTGATCTTCATCCTGCCCCTGTTCGGCATCCTGATCTACTTGATCGCCCGGCCGAGCATCGTCGACGCCCGCGAGATGTCCACCTCCGCGGGGCAGATGCAGGGTGCGGCCGGGTTCTCGAGCCCGGATCACATGGCCTAGCTCGGTCTGCCGGATGGCTGGCGAGCCGGACGTCGACGGCCTGAGGAACCGCATCGCACGGTGCGGGAGACCTCCGACTCGCGCCGAGCTGGTTGGTTCGCGTCGAGGTGTCGCGGCGCGAGCGGAACGGCTCGGCCTTGGGCAGGCGGGGGTGCCGCCGGGTGCAGGAAGGAAGGGGAGAACGGATGCCTGACACACTCACCGATGTCCTCGTCGCCGCCTATCCGGACGTCGACGCAGCAACGAGGGACTTCGACACCCTCATGCAGAGCGTGGCCGCCAAGCTGGTCGAGATCGAGGGCGCGATCCTCGTCACCCACGGCGCCGACGGCGAGATCACCGTCGTGCAGCACGGTGACCACCTGGGCCGCAAGGGCCTCGGGTGGGGCGCGGGCGCCGGCCTCGTGGTCGGCCTGTTCGCGCCGCCGCTGCTGGGAGCGATCGCGGTCGGCGGCGCCGTCGGAGGGCTGATCGGGAAGTTCACCGATCGCAAGGTCAAGGCCGGCATGGAGGAGCTCGCCGAGAAGCTGCCGGCCGGCACGGCCGGCGTGATCACCGTGTTCGACGACGAGCACCGGCTCGCGATCGAGCAGGCGCTGCCGGGATCACCGGCGAAGTCGGTCGCGCAGACCGACAAGGAGGGTGTCCGCGCGCTCAAGGCGGAGCTCGCGACGGCGATGGGCAAGTTCCAGCAGGACCGCAGCGCGCTGCCGATCCCCGATCGCACGTTCGGCGGGACCGCGGGACGCACGCTCAAGGACTCGGTCGCGGACTGGGCGATGATCCCCGGGCCGAAGGCGCCGGAGGGGGCGCCGAACGTGCTGCTCGCCATCATCGACGACGCGGGGTTCGGCGCGATCGACACGTTCGGCGGCCCGATCAGCTCGCCGGCCTTCTCCCGCGTGCAGCAGATGGGCGTCACCTACAACAGCTTCCACGTGACCGCCGTGTGCTCCCCGACGCGTGCCGCGCTGCTCACCGGGCGGAACCAGCATCGCGTGGGGTTCGGCTCGATCGCCGAGTTCCCCGGTCCCTTCCCCGGCTACACGGCGGCGAAGCCGAGGAGCTGCGCGGGCCTGCCGCGCATCCTCAAGGAGAACGGCTACGTCACCGGCGGGTTCGGCAAGTGGCACCTCACCCCGAACAACGTGCAGGGCGCGGCCGGGCCGTTCGACCACTGGCCGAAGTCGTGGGGCTTCGACCACTGGTGGGGGTTCCTGTCGGGCGCCGCCGGGCAGTACGACCCGATCATCACGCAGGACGACGCGGTCATCGGCGTGCCCACGGAGAGCAAGGACGGCGGGCAGTACTACTTCCCCGACGACATCACGGACAAGGCCGTCGAATGGCTCCACGGTGTGCGCGCGCAGGACGCGCAGAAGCCGTGGTTCATGTTCTATTCGACCGGTTGCGCGCACGCGCCGCACCACGTCCCGAAGGAGTGGGCGGACAAGTACGAGGGCCGGTTCGACGACGGGTGGGACGCGCTCCGTGAGCGGACGCTCGAGCGGCAGAAGCAGCTCGGGGTCGTCCCGCAGGACACCGAGCTGACCCCCCGGCCCGACGCGTTCCCGGCCTGGGATTCGCTCGACGACGCGTCGAAGAAGCTGTACGCGCGGCAGATGGAGGTCTACGCCGGCTACCAGGAGAACGCCGACTGGAACGTCGGCCGGCTGCTGGACGAGATCGAGGAGATGGGCGACCTCGACAACACGCTGATCATCTTCATCTGGGGCGACAACGGTGCCAGCCTCGAGGGCACGATCACCGGCTCGTTCAACGAGCTGACGTTCCTGAACGGGCTGGTCCTGGATCCCGCGCAGCAGACCGAGCTGATCGAGAAGTACGGCGGCCTCGAGGCCCTCGGCGGCGACCACACGGCGCCGCACATCGCCGCCGCGTGGGCGCACGCCTGCAACGCGCCGTTCCAGTGGGGCAAGCAGACGGCGAGCCACCTCGGCGGCACGCGCGACCCGATGGTGGTCGCGTGGCCGTCGCGGATCAAGGCCGACGACGTGATCCGCTCGCAGTTCACGCACGTGATCGACGTCGGGCCCACGATCCTGGAGGCCGCCGGCATCCCGGAGCCGGAGACGGTCGACGGCATCGCGCAGGAGCCGATGGACGGCACCAGCTTCCTGTACACGTTCGACGACGCGAAGGCGCCGGAGCGTCACACGACGCAGTACTTCGAGATGTTCGCGACCCGCGGGATGTACAAGGACGGCTGGTGGGCGGCGTCGCGGCCCGACCGGCTCCCGTGGGATCTCTCGCCCGAGACGCTTGCGCGGTTCGGGCCCGAGGCGGACTTCGACCCCGACCGGGACATCGGCTGGGAGCTCTACTACCTGCCCGACGACTTCTCGCAGGCGAAGGACATCGCGTCCGACCATCCCGACAAGGTCCAGGAGCTCCAGGAGCTGTGGTGGAAGGAGGCCGAGCGCAACCGCGTGCTGCCGTTGATGGCCGGGTTCTCGGTGATCTACGGCATCCTGCCGCCGCTGCCGACGCAGACCACGTTCACGTTCGCGGGTGACGTGCAGAACGTGATGTGGGGCATGATCCCGAGGATCTTCGGTCGCTCGTACTCGATCGAGGCCGACCTCGTGGTGCCCGAGTCGGGCGCCGAGGGGGTGATCGTCGCGTTCGCCGACTTCATCGGCGGCTTCGGCCTGTGGGTCGACGGCGACGGCATCCTGCGCCACACGTACTCGATGCTCGGCGTCGACACGTACAAGCAGGCCGCGACGTCGAAGCTGCCCACCGGCGACGTGCACGTGGAGATGCTGTTCGAGTCCACGGAGAACAAGCCCGGGAGCGGCGGGCACGTCACGCTGTTCGTCAACGACGAGGCGGTCGGCGAGGGCGACATGCCGCAGACGGTCCCGATCACGTTCACCAGCTACGCGGGGATGGACATCGGCCGGGACAACGGGGCGGTCGTCGACCTCGACTACGAGGACAAGGCGCCGTACGCGTTCACGGGCACCGTCAAGAAGGTCGTGTTCGACCTGAAGCCGGCCGCCCACGAGGACGAGAAGGTCCTGCACGTCCACGACGTCCACCAGGTGGTCGCCGCAGGCGTCGCCGGGTAGACCGCGGATCGGCGTCGATGCCGCCGGTCGACGGGCCGACCCAGCGATCGACGCCGAGGGCTGACGCGGCCGATCAGGCGTCGGCGGCGCGCTCGAGCACCGGCAGGATCCGCTCGAGTCCCCACTCGAGCTCTTCC
>CAVPLL010000001.1:0-300829 GCA_963706005.1 uncultured Actinomycetes bacterium | reverse complement strand
GCCCGCGATCACCCCCGAAGTCGTCGCCCAGCACGGCCTCAAGCCCGACGAGTATCAGCGGCTGATCGGCATCCTCGGCCGCGAGCCCTCCCTACGGAGCTCGGCATCTTCTCGGTGATGTGGAGCGAGCACTGCTCCTACAAATCCTCGCGCCTTTGGCTCAAGCAGCTCCCCACCAAGGGCCCGCACGTCATCCAGGGGCCTGGCGAGAACGCGGGCGTGGTCGACATCGGCGACGGCGATGCCGTCGTGTTCAAGATGGAGAGCCACAACCACCCCTCCTACATCGAGCCCTACCAGGGCGCGGCCACGGGCGTGGGCGGCATCATGCGCGACGTCTTCACCATGGGCGCGCGGCCGGTCGCCAACCTCAACGCGCTGCGCTTCGGCGATCCGGCCCACCCCAAGACGCGCCATCTCGTGGCCGGCGTCGTCGCCGGCATCGGCGGCTACGGCAACTGCACGGGCGTGCCCACGGTGGGCGGCGAGACCAACTTCGATCCCGGCTACAACGGCAACATCCTGGTCAACGCCATGTGCGTCGGCCTCGCCAAGCGCGACAAGATCTTCTACTCGGCCGCCAAGGGCGTCGGCCTGCCCGTGGTCTACGTCGGCTCCAAGACCGGCCGCGACGGCATCCACGGCGCCACCATGGCCTCGGCCGAGTTCGACGAGAAGTCCGAGGAGAAGCGCCCGACCGTGCAGGTCGGCGACCCCTTCACCGAGAAGCTGCTGATCGAGGCCTGCCTGGAGCTGATGGCGAGCGACGCCATCGTCGCCATCCAGGACATGGGCGCGGCCGGCCTCACCTCCTCCACCTCCGAGATGGCCGACAAGGGCGGCGTCGGCATCGACCTCGACCTCGACCGCGTGCCCCAGCGCGAGGCGGGCATGACCGCCTACGAGATGATGCTCTCCGAGTCCCAGGAGCGCATGCTGATGATCCTCAAGC
Source organism: uncultured Actinomycetes bacterium (assembly GCA_963706005.1). Classification (GTDB taxonomy): domain Bacteria; phylum Actinomycetota; class UBA4738; order UBA4738; family HRBIN12; genus DASSJM01. The sequence goes on along the minus strand of CAVPLL010000001.1, from coordinate 299,877 downwards.
CCGGCCGCGAGGCCGAGGCCGAGGCGGTCTTCAAGAAGTGGGGGCTCGACTTCGCCGTCATCGGCAAGACCACCGACACCGGCCGCATGATCGTCAAGCACAAGGGCGAGGTGGAGGCCGACCTGCCGGTCGACAAGCTCGCCAACTCCGCGCCGCTCTACGAGCGTCCCTGGGTCGCCACCATCCCGCCCAAGGTGATCCTGCCCGAGTGGGTGCCCGCGCCCAACTCCATCCTCGGCGCGCTGCAGACCATGATGGGCTCGCCGCACCTGTGCTCGCGCCGCTGGATCTGGGAGCAGTACGACCACATGGTGATGGCCGACACCGTGCAGCGCCCCGGCGGCGACGCGGCCGTCGTGCGCGTGCACGGCACCGCCAAGGGCCTCGCCATGACCTGCGACGTGACGCCCCGCTACGTCGCCGCCGATCCGAGGATGGGCGCCAAGCAGGCGGTCGCCGAGAGCTGGCGCAACCTGATCGCGGTCGGCGCCGACCCGCTCGCCATCACCGACAACATGAACTTCGGCAATCCCGAGCGGCCCGAGATCATGGGCCAGTTCGTCGGCGCGATCGAAGGCATGAAGGAGGCCTGCGAGGCGCTCGAGTACCCGGTCGTGTCCGGCAACGTCTCGCTCTACAACGAGACCAACGGCGTCGCCATTCCGCCCACGCCCGCCATCGGCGGCGTCGGCCTGATCCCCGACCTCGCCAAGACCGCCTCCATCGCCCTCAAGGCCGAAGGCAACCTGCTGGTGGTGATCGGGCGCGAGGACGGCCACCTCGGCCAGTCGCTCTACCAGCAGATCCTGGTCGGCAAGGTGGAGGGCGCGCCGCCGCCGGTCGACCTCGCCGACGAGATCAAGGCCGGCAACCTCGTGCGCACGCTGATCCGCGAGGGCAAGGTCGGCGGCGTGCACGACGTCAGCGACGGCGGCCTGCTGGTCGCGATAGCCGAGATGGCGCTCGCCGGCGAGATCGGCGTGCAGCTCTTCCCCTACGAGGGCAAGCTGCCCGTCCACGCCGCCTGGTTCGGCGAGGACCAGGCCCGCTACGTGCTCGAGGCCACGCCGGCGCTCGCCGAGGAAATCATCGAGCGCGCGCGGCTGCTGGCACTGCCCGCCCGCGTCGTCGGCCGCGTCGGCAGCAGCGCGCTCACGCTGCGCGGCGAGGCCACCCTCACGCTCGACGACCTCCGCGCCGGCCACGAGGCCTGGCTGCCAAAGTACATGGGCGCGGCCTGAAATAGCCCATTCGGTGCTGCCACGCTGTGGTCGTGGCTCCCGCAGGAGAGCCACACAGGTAGCGCGGGGCTTGCGGCAGGTGATGCCGTGGCACGTTTGCGATTATGGCCACCGAGCCCGACGACCTGGTGTTGGAGCATCTGCGCGCCATTCGCTCGGAGGTCGGCCTCTTGCGCGAGGGTGTGCAGGAACTGACGGGGCGCGTGGCACGCCTAGAGGCCGGCGGTGCACGCATCGAGACGAGCTTGGCCGACATCCAGGTACAGCTTGCACAGCACTCCCCTCGCTTCGATCGGGTGAACACGCGGCTTGAACGCATCGAGCGGCGGCTGGAGTTGGCGAGGCACCCACCTAAGCAGGTTGGCAATATTTGCCGTAAACACCGCCGCCGGATCAAGCTCCGGCTGGAGCTTACCGAGTGCTAAGCGGATCAGGGACGGCTTGAGCCGCTCTCTAACACTAGCGCTGGGTTGCACTGACCCGGACGCCTCGCCACATGCCCATGGATGCCAAGGAGATCGAGCGGCTGATCAAGGCCCGCTTCCCCGATGCCGAGGTGGCCATCAAGGACCTGGCCGGGGACGGCGACCACTATGCGGCCCACGTCGTCGCCAAGGAGTTCGCCGGCAAGACCCGGTGCAGCAGCACAAGTTGGTATACGAGGCCCTGCAGGGGCGCATGGGCGGCGTTCTCCACGCCCTGGCGCTCACCACCGCCGCCCCCAAAGATTGACTTTGCCGGGGCCCTGCCCACATCTTCTCGTGAATTCGATGCAGCGTTCTGGCGGGCGTCAGCCGCCTCAACCTCGAAAGGACACGCCTCCATGAGCGACCAAGCCGTCCAGGACTGGATCCGCAAGACCGTCGCCAGCAACGACGTGGTCCTTTTCATGAAGGGCACGAAGAGCTTTCCCCAGTGCGGCTTCTCCTCCCAGGTCGCCCAGATCCTCGGCCACCTCGGCGTCGCCTACAAGGACATCAACGTGCTCGAGGACATGAGCATCCGCGACGGCATCAAGACCTTCTCCAACTGGCCGACCATCCCGCAGCTCTACGTCAAGGGCGAGTTCGTGGGCGGCTGCGATATCGTGCGCGAGATGTTCCAGGAAGGCGAGCTGAGCCAGCTGCTCGACGACAAGGGCGTGGCCTACGACAAGGCCAAGATGTCGGCCTGAGGCTCGACCGGCGCCCGGCGCCGGAGCGTACCAGCAGCACCCTGTTGACCGAAGGCGTCGCCGGCATGAGCCCGCGGCGCCTTTTCGACATAATGCCGCCCAGGATGAAGGGGATTCCTAGCCCGGAACGTCAAACTTCCGCGGGGACCATGACGCTCGGCGGCCGTCGATTCCTACTGACCCTTGCCATCGTGGCGGCCAGCGTCTGCCTGGCGCTCGGCGTCAGCCTGCCGATCATCAAGCTCACCAAGTTCGTCTTCTTCACCTACGAGCACTCGCTGATCTCCACGGTCAACGCGCTGATCCGCTCGGGCCAGATCTTCCTCGGCATCACGGTGCTGATCTTCTCCATCGTGCTGCCCATCATCAAGCTGCTCTACCTGCTCTTGCTGTCCGCCTTGCCGCAGCGCGAGCTGCGCCGTCTGTCGCGGCAGCTGCGCGCGCTCGAATGGCTCGGCAAGTGGTCGATGCACGACGTGCTCGTGCTGTCGCTGTCGATCTTCTTCATCAAGAGCCAGGGCGTCTACGACGCCAAGAGCCTCAACGGCGTCTATTTCTTCACCGCCGCGGTGCTGTTCATGATCCTCGGCTTCGCCTGGCTGCGGAAGGAGGTGCTGGAGGTGCCGGCCGGCGCGGGTCCAGCCGCGGCCGGCGTCGACCTTGCGCCACATGGCCTTCAGCCTGCTCGTCATCCTGGCGACCGTGTTCTTCGCGCTGGGCGTCATCCTGCCCGCGATCCGCTTCACCACGGTGTTCGTGTGGACCAACCAGCACTCGGTCGCGACCATCATCTGGGCGCTCTGCAAGGACCAGGAATTCTTCCTCTGCTCCGTCATCTTCCTGTTCTCGATCCTGTTTCCCGTTCATGAAGCTGTTCTATCTGCTCACCCTCGTCACCTCGCCCGACCTGCCGGCCGAATTTCCGCGCAGAAGTCGATCGCGGCCATGGAATGGCTCGGCCGCTATTCGATGACCGACGTGATGGTGCTGGCGCTGATGATCTTCTACATCAACGCCTCGGGCTACACGGAGGCCTCGGTGCTGCCCGGCGTCTATTTCTTCGCCGCCTCCGTGCTGATGACCATGTTCGCCTACGGCTGGGCGAACCAGGTCACCCCCGGCATGGCCGGCCACAAGCCCGTCGGCCTGCAGGCACGGCTCGCCGAGCTCGCCCCGCCGCCCACGGCCTCGCCCCCGCGCCAGCCCGCCTCGTGAGCCGCACACGGCCGGCCTGCAACCCTCGCCTGCACCGGAATAGACCATCGCGAGTTGCATCTCCCTCTCATCGCCCTTCGCGCTATCGATTGAAATCGCTGCGGTAATTGCCCGCTGCCGCGGCGCCGTTATCAACACGCGCCGCCTCCTATCCACAACTCCTTCCACTCATCCACACACGTTGTAGCACCGACTCACTGTTGATTGCCCCCGCGCTCTAGCAGCGCGCGGCGTGGGCTGCCGGTGAGTTGTAATGGTCCGCGCCGGTCGAGGTCGCCGTGCCTGGCCCGGCCGGCACCGTCGACGATGAGCACTCGGACCGTCATGGTTGCCCTCGAGAACATCGTCCCACGGGGTCCGAGCTCCGACAGTGATGCCAGCACCACTGTTGCTCGTGCCTGGAGACACGCTCCGTATCGTTCGGAGGTCCGCGGCTACGCCGAGCTGCCGACCCGGAGGAACGCCTGCTCGAGCACGAGCCGCGGGTTGAGGTTCAGGTCCTCGGCGAGCGCGGCTCGCGCCTCCTCCACCGCGGCCATCGCGCCGGTCGCCGAGGTCACGTCGCCCGGGCGCGGGCGAGAGATCGGGGTTCATCAACACCTCGGCGCCACCCCCCACCGCGACGGCCACCCGATCGCGCAGCAGCGCCGAAACCCCGAGCAGCACCCGGTCCACGTAGTCGCGTTCGGCCCGGCGGACCTGCCGCTTGTGTCGCTCCTCGAGCCGGCGGATCGCGCCGCGGTACGCCTCCTCGGCCCGACCACGTTCGTCCAGGAACGGCGCGAGCTCCTCCTCCAGCTGGGCGCCGAGGTCCTTGCGGTACCGCTCGGCCGCGACCAACACGAGCTCGGCGGCCTCGAGCGCCCCCGCGGGCCCACGCGAGGCGGCCTCGAGCGCGTCGCGGGCGGTCTCGCGGAAGGACATCCCGTCGGCGCCGGTCGCGAGCCGGCGGGCCCTGCCGAGGTTGCCGCCCGCCAGCCGTGCGGCCAGCGCGGCTCGGCCGGGGTCGATCCCCTCGGCGGCGAGCGTCTGCGCGACGAACGCCTCCGACAGCGGCCGGAACGAGACCACGTGGCAGCGCGACAGGACGGTCTCGGGCAGCTCGTCGGGGCGGGCCGAGAGCAGCATCAGGACCGCGTCCGCCGGCGGTTCCTCGAGCACCTTCAACAGGACGTCGGCCGCGGCCGGGTTCAGTCGATCGGCCTCCCGGATCACGAAGACCTTGCGGCCGGGTTCGGGGGCGGTGCGGTACGCGGGGTGCCAGATCTCGGTGCGCACGGTCTCGACGTGGATGTCCCGCCCCTCGGGTTCGACGACGACCTCGTTGGGGTGGCGGTCGTCGAGCGCGAGGCGGCAGTCCCGGCAGGTCCCGCACCCACCCTCCTTGCACAGCAGCGCCGCCGCGAACGCTCGCGCGGCGAGCTGCTTGCCTCCGCCCTCGGGCCCGGCGAGCACGTAGGCGTGGTGCGGCCGCGCCGCGGCCTGACGCAGGAACGCGATCGCGTGGTCCTGACCGGGCACGCGGTCGAACACCGGGAAGCGGTCGTCGCCCGTCTCAGTCATGCCGGTCCTCCTCGCGTTCCTTCAGGATCCTGCCGAGCGCCTCGACGACCTGCTCGTGCACCTGCTCCGGCGTCCGGTCGGCGTCCACGACCACGACCCGCTCCGGGTGCTCCTCCGCGATCCGAAGGTACGCGTCGGACACCTTCGCATGGAAGTCCTGACCCTCGAGCTCGATCCGATCGGGCTCCTCGAGCGAGCGGAGCAGGCCGGCCTCCGGCTCGAGGTGGAGCAGGAGCACCAGATCGGGGAACAGGCCCTGGGTCGCCCACACGTTCAGCGTCAACACGTCCTGCTCGCCGAGCCCCCGCGCCGAACCCTGGTAGGCGAGCGACGAGTCGATGTAGCGGTCCGTCAGCACGACCTGGCCCGCGGCGAGGGCGGGCCGGATCACCGACGCGACGTGCTGCGCTCGGCTCGCCGCGAACAGCAGCGCCTCGGTCTTCGGCTCGATGTGTCCCGTGTCGTGCGCGAGCAGCATCTTCCGCAGCTCCTCGCCGACCGGCGTCCCTCCGGGTTCGCGCGTGACCATGACCTCGACGCCCTGGGACTCCAGCCACTCCTTGGCCAGCCGGATCTGCGTCCCCTTCCCCGAACCCTCGACGCCCTCGAACGCGACGAACAGGCCGTTCGTCGGGGGCCGCTTCAGCTTCGGGAACCAGCCCGAGCTTCTCCTGCTTGCCGACCCGGAACCGCCGGAGCCGGCTGCGGGTCAGCAGTCCCGCGAGCAATGCGCCCACACCGGCGATCATCAACGAGATCCGCGTCCCCGACAGGTCGTAGGTGCGCTCGCCCAGCGTCACCGTGTGCACGCCGATCGCCCCGGCGATCACCGGGAAGATCGTGAGCGAGAGGAACAGGCCGAGCCGTGAGAGCACGGTGAGCGCGCCGAACGTCCGCCCGCGGAACTCGTCGGTCACGTTCTCCTGCAGCAAGACGTAGCCGCTCACCCAGGCCGAGCCGCAGAACCCACCGAGGATCACCGCGATCACCGCCGCCTGCCCGATCGCGGGCATCGCGGCGAGCACGAGCAGCGTCCCCGCGGCCGCGATGATCGACCACACGAACACGTACTCGCGCAGGACGAACTCGACGACCTTGTTCGAGGAGGCCATCCCGATCCCCATCCCGATGCCGAACGACGTCACGAGGATCCCCCAGCCCGGGATCGCCCGCGTCGAGCGTCGTCCTCGCGAACACCGTGCCGAGGGCGAGCACGGCCCCCACCGCGCTGAAGGCCGCGACGATGCCCAGCGTCATCGAGGACGCGAGCGAGTTCTCGCGCAGGAACCGCACGCCGTCGAGGATGTCCTTGCCGACGCGCGAGAGGTCGAGCCTCGCGAACGACGTCGGCGCCGGCCGCGGGATCTGGATCCGGCTGACGAGCAGCGCCGAGAGCCCGAACGTGAACGCGTCCAGCCACAGCGCGAGGAACGCCGAGTTGTCTTGGAAATAGGGCAACAGGCCGGACCCGCCGGACAGGAACGTGAACACGAGCGCACCCAGCGGCAGCGTCGCGTAGGTCGTGATGAGACCGAGCGAGTTCGCGTTCGCGAGCTGCCGCCTTGGGACCAGGTTCGGCAGCGAGGCGTCGCGGGAGGGCGTCCACAGCAGGGAGAAGCACTCGATGACGAACGAGACCGCGAAGATCATCCACAGCGGGCCGAGGAACGGCATCAGCGCGTACAGCGCCCCGCGCGAGATGTCCGCCGTGATCATCAGGGTCTTGCGGTTGACCCGGTCGACGATCGCGCCGGCGATCGGCCCGAACAGGATCGCCGGGAGCATCCGCGCGACCATCACGCCCGCGACCGCGTAGGCGCCCGCGTCCCCACCCTTGCTGACGACCAGCGCCGTCACCGCGACGAACCCGACCCAGTCACCCGAGCGAGCTGACCGTCTGCGCGATCAGCAGCTTGGAGAAGGCTCGGATGGGTGATGAGGTCCTTGAAGGTCGCCGGTCGGGTCCCGCGGAGCGCGGCGACCTCGTCGGCGAAGGTCGACACCTACTCCTCCGCGGCCGCGACGCCGGCCCGGTCGGCGGTGGTGAGCGTCCTCCTCCGGCGCCGTCGCGCCGTTGCCCGTCGCTGGCTCCGCGGCGACGGGCGCCTCCGCGGTCGTCCGCTCCTTGGCGGTGGACGGCTTCTTCGCGGCGGCCCGCTTGGCGGTCGTCCGCTTGGCGGTCGTACGCTTGGCCGCAGTGCGCTTGGCGGTGGTGCGCTTGGCGGTGGTCTTCTTCTTGGCGCCGGCCTTGGCCGCCGCGCGGGCGGCGCGAGCCGCCGACTTCGCGGCCCTGGCCGCGGCCTCGGCCTCGGGGTCGCCCGGCTTCGTGACGTTGAACGCGTCGTCGAGCTCGGCGCCGCACCCCCAGCAGCGCAGGCTCTTCGGCCGCCGGATCAGGAGCGAGCCGCACTCGGGGCAGGGGTGGTCGGCGATCGGGGGATGGTTCACGGCGAAGTCGCAGTCGGGGTAGCGCTCGCACCCGTACATCAGGCCGAACCGGGTCCGCTTCTCGACGATCTCGCCCTTCCCGCACTGGGGGCAGGTCACGCCCGTCGACTTCGGCGGGTCCTTCTTGATGTACCGGCAGTCCGGGTACCCCGAGCAGCCCACGAACGGCCCGAAGCGACCGAACTTGCGCTGCAGCGGCTTGCCGCACTCGGGGCAGTTCTCGTCGAGCATCTCGGGCTCGGGGCGCTCCTGGCCGTCGAGGTTGCGGATGTACTTGCAGCCGCCGTCCTCCTCGGCGAACCGGGTGCACCCGATGAAGAACCCGTACCGGCCCAGGCGCTTCTGCAGGCGACCCGGCGGCGTGCGTCCCTCCTCGATGCAGCGCGGGCAGTCCTCGTCGAGCTCCTCGACGTAGCGCTCGAACTTCTCCTCCGCGCGCTCGAGCGCGTCGGCGAACGGTGTGTAGAACTGCCGCAGCACCTGGACGCGTTGCAGGTCACCCTCGGCGATCTCGTCGAGGTCATCCTCCATCTCGGCCGTGAAGTTCACGTTGACGATGTCGGGGAAGTGCTCGACGAGCTTGTCGGTCACGACCTCGCCGACGTCGTTGGGATAGAACCGGCGGTCCTGGAGGCGGACGTACCCACGGTCCTGGATCGTCGAGATGATCGACGCGTACGTCGACGGGCGCCCGATGCCGAGCTCCTCGAGCGTCTTGACGAGCGACGCCTCCGAGAAGCGCGGGGGCGGCTGCGTGAAGTGCTGCTCGGGCAGGACCTCGAGGAGCGACAGGGCCTGCTCGGCCGTGAGCTCGGGGAGCCGGCTCTCGCCGTCCTCGTCGGCGCCGTCGTCGCGACCCTCGGCGTACACGCGGAGGTGCCCGTCGAAGATCATCGTGCGGCCGCTCGCGCGCAGCCGGTACCGGGCCGTGCCCGCGGTCGCGTCGATGTCGACCCCGACCTGGTTGAACCGGGCCTGCGCCATCTGCGTGGCCACGGTCCGCTGCCAGATCAGCGTGTAGAGGCGGAGCTGGTCCCGGTCCAGGGCGGCGGCCACCCGGTCCGGCGTCCGCAGGGCCGACGTCGGCCGGATCGCCTCGTGGGCCTCCTGGGCGTTCCGCGACTTCGTCTTGAACCGGCGTGGCTCGGCCAGGGCGTACTCGGCCCCGAACTCGGTCCGCACGAGCTCGGCGATCTCGCGGAGCGCGGCATCGGCGATCGTGAGCGAGTCCGTCCGCATGTAGGTGATCAGACCGACCGTGCCCTCGCCGGGCAGATCCACTCCTTCATAGAGGCGCTGCGCCAGGGTCATCGTCTTCCGCGCGCCGAACCCCAGCTTGCGGGCCGCCTCCTGCTGCAAGGTGGAGGTCTTGAAGGGGGGTCGAGGCCCCTCCTTGCGCTCCTTGCTCTCCACCTTGGCGACGCGGTAGTCGGCCTCGCGGAGCCGGTCGACGTGCGCGGCGGCCTCGGCCTCGGCCGACAGCAGCACACCCTTCTTGTCGGGCGCGCCGGCGATCCGGCCCTCGGGCACGCTCACCAGGCGGGCGAGGAACGGGTGGTCGTGCCCCTGCGGTGTGAGGCGAGCGTCGACGCTCCAGTACTCGATCGGGGTGAAGTCGCGGATCTCGCGCTCGCGCTCGACGATCAGCCGGAGCGCGACCGACTGCACGCGCCCGGCCGAGAGCCCCGGCTGGACCCGCCGCCACAACAGCGGCGAGATCTTGTAGCCGACCAGCCGGTCGAGCACGCGCCGCGCCTCCTGCGCGTCGAACAGCTTCAGGTCGATCTCGCGCGGACGCTGGAAGGCCTCCAGGATCGCGTCGCGCGTGATCTCGGTGAACGTCACCCGCTTGGCCCGCGCCGGATCCACCCCGAGCAGGGACGCGACGTGGTACGCGATCGCCTCGCCCTCGCGGTCGTAGTCCGTCGCGAGGATCAGGTCCTCGTTCGCCTTCAGGGCCTTCTTCAGGGCCGCGACGTGCTTCTTCGAGTCCTCGGGGACCTGGTAGGTGACCTCGAACTCGTGGTCGACGTCCACGCCCAGGTCGCTCTTGGGGAGGTCTCGGATGTGGCCGTAGGAAGCCCGGACGGCGTAGTCGCCGCCGAGGTACTTCTCGATCGTCTTGGCCTTGGCCGGGCTCTCGACCACGACCAGTGTCTTGCTCATGACCTGCTACTTCCCGTCGTCGTTGGGGATCGGCGGCCCGGCGAGCGTGGCGGGGGCCTCCGCGCGGCAGGGTACCAGCCCCTTCCTCGCCGACCGGGACATCGGCCATCGGGGTGCCCGGCGCGCTCACCGTGCCCCGGCGGGGCCGAGCGGCGCGCTTGGAGACCGCCTCGCGTGCTCGGCCCGGTCCCGCATAACGCGGTGCTAGGCTCGTTTCATTCCCATCGGGGCCGACCGCTCGGCCTCCCCGACCTGGAGACCGGCCTGCTCGCCCTGTTCACCGACTTCGTGACCGGAGAGATCGCCAAGTACGGCTACCTGGCGATCTTCGTCCTGATGCTGCTCGAATCCGCGTGCATCCCGATCCCCTCGGAGGTCACGATGCTGTTCGGCGGGGCGCTCGTGACGGCCCCGTTCCTCGCGCCCGAGCAGCAGCTCGAGTTCTGGCTGGTCGTCCTCGCGGGCACGCTCGGCAACCTCGTGGGCTCCTGGCTCGCGTACTGGGCCGGCTACTCGGGCGGCCGACCGCTCATCGATCGATGGGGCCGATACCTGTTGATCCGGCCCCACGAGGTGGACAAGGCCCACGCCTGGTTCGAGCGGCGTGGGCAGGCGGCCGTGTTCTTCGGCCGACTCCTCCCGGTGATCCGCACCTTCATCAGCCTGCCGGCCGGCGTGGTCCGGATGCCGTTCTGGCGCTTCACCGTCTACACGGTCCTGGGCTGCCTGCCGTGGGTGATCGTGTTGGCGTGGATCGGCGCCCTCCTCGGTGAGCGGTGGGACCGCGCGGAGGCGGTCATCCGCCCCTTCGCCTGGGTGATCGCCGCGGCCCTCCTGTTCGGGCTCGCGTGGTTCGTGTGGAACCGGATCCGCCAGATCCGGCGCGAGGAGGCGGCCAGGGTCCCGAGCCCGCCGCCGGACGCCCCCGGGCGTGCGGTCTCACCTGGTTCGTCGGACGGGGCCGCCTCGGCGCTCGACGGCTCGACCCCCACGGGTATCGCGGAACGGGTCGACGAGACCTGAGGTTCGGCGGTCCCGTTCAGCCGAGCTCGGCGCGCATCACCCAGTTCTCGCCCTCGGCCACCTCGCGGACCTGCTCGAACCCGGCGCGCTCGTACATCATCCGCGAGCGGTTGTGCACGGCCACCGAGAGCGAGAGCGCCTGGTAGCCGTCCTCGCGGGCCTGGACCATCAGCGCTCGGAGCAGCGTGTGGCCGATCCCCTTGCGACGGTGCAACGGGACCACTGCGATGCCGAGCTCCGGCGTCTTCTCGTCGACGAACCCGTACCCCGGCTGTTCGGCGGTGAACAGCCGGTACCACGCGGCGCCCACCGGTTCGCGGTCGAGCTCGGCGATGACGCCGGCGTCGCCCTCGCGTCCCCAGTCGCGGTGGTACCGCTCGAGCATCGGGTCGGCGAGCGCGGCGATCATCCGCTCGCGCGGCCAGTCCGGGTTCCACGCCGCGGCCTCGTACAGCATCTCCCGAAGGAACCCGTCGTCTTCATGCGTCGCGGGCCGGATGTTCACGATGTCCCCCGTGCCTTGCTTCCGAGGATGGCCACCCTAGCGCAGTCGCGGCTGGTGTCGCTGGTCCGGGCCATCGGGTGTTCGGAGCCGAGCTGTCCGCGATGCTGCTCGAACGGCGGGCCGACACCACAGCACCCGCCACCGATGGAGGGCCTAATTGGCGAACGAGAGCGCGGCCGACAGCGCGAACCCGAACGCGAGCGCGAGGCCGACGGTCTTGTTGTGCTCCGTGTACTCGAACGCCTGGGGGACCATCTCGTCGGCGAGCATCGTCAAGATCGCGCCCGCCGCGAACGCCTGGATCGCCGCGATCCACGAGCTGGAGGCGCCCTCGAGCGCGACGTACCCGAGGCCGGCCGCCAGGGTGCTCGCGGACACCACGATCACCCAGAGCAGCAGCACCCTCCACCGCGACCACCCCCCGCGGAGGAGACCGCTGGACGCCGAGATCGACTCGGGGATGTTGGACAGGAACACGGCCACGATCACGGCCACGCTCGCGGTCTCGCCGGTGAGCAGCGAGGCCCCGATCACGACGGACTCGGGGATACCGTCCAGGACCGCGCCCAGCACGATCCCCAGCCCGCCACTTCCCCCCGACGAGCCCTTCCACCGTCGGTCGATCCCGACGTCGCCGAGGAAGAAGACGACGGCACCGAGCGGGAAGCCGATCGCGACCGCGTACCAGGCCGCCGAGGCGGTCACCGCCTCCTCGACGAGCTCGTAGGCGACGCCGCTGATCAGCACGCCCGCCCCGAACCCCAGGATGAACCCCAGCACCTTGCGGGGGATCGGAACCACGAACGCGACGAGCGCGCCCAGCACGAGGGACGAGGCGGCGAGGAGCGCCCACCCCATCGCCTCGAGCACGAGCCGTTACAGACCGATCTCGGGGGCCACGAGCTGCAACCCCTCGATCGAGACCGAGAGGAACTCGTCGAGCGGGAGCCCGATGCTCTCCTCGACGTCCAGGACCTCCTCCCGGTTGACCCCGGGCGCGAACGCCTTCTCCTTCAGCTTCTTCTTCACCGAGGAGACCTTCATGCCCGCGCTCCGCTCCGGCCGGACCAGCGCGGCCGCCACCAGGAGCCCGGCCACCGCGTCCGCGTGCACCACGGCCTTGGACATCAGGTCCGTGCGGTACTCCTCGTACGCGTGCGCGAGCACGCCGTTGATCACGCGTTCGTCGACGCCGGCCTCTCGGAGCCACTCGGCGGCGAGCCGGGCGTGGTTGGCCGCGTCGTCGCCGGTGTGATCCTGGTCGAGGTCGTGGAACAGGCCGGTCAGACCCCACAGGTCCTCGTCCTGCTCGAAGCGCCGGGCGAGCCCGCGCATCACGCCCTCGACCGAGATCAGGTGCCGGACCGTGGTCTCCTTCAGGCACTTCTCACGGCACAGGGCGACGGCGGCCTCTCGATCCATCACTCCGCCGGCGCCGCCGGCTCCCGGTCATGCCCGAGCACGTAGGGGACGCTCGACAGGACGACGTTCGGCTCGAAGAGGAACAGCCGCTTCACGAACAACGCGTTCTGGTTGTGGAGGAGGAGATGCCGCCACTTCGAGACGATGAACTCGGGGACCACCACCAGGACGAGCGTCCCCGCCCGCCTGGTGTACCGGCGGACCTCGTCGAGCATGGGACCGGTGAGATCGCGGAACGGCGTCTCGACGATGTCGAGCGGGAACCGCATCCCTGCCGCCCCCCACTCCTCCTGCATCCGGTGTGCGGCTTCAGGGTCGAGGTCGAAGTAGATCGCCCGCGTCTCCGAGGCACCCAGCGTGTCCGCGTAGTTGGCGGCCCTGACCGTGGCGTCGTTCACACCGGAGACGAATGCGAGCACCACGGTCCGTTCAGGAACCAGCGGAAGCGCATCGACCCCGACGGGCTGCCCATCCCGCACCAGCACGGGGACATCGGTGACGACGATGTTCTTCTCACGGAGCAGTCCCGCCTTCAGCCGCACCACCCCCGCTCCACGCAGCAGGTAGCCGAGCATCGATCCGCTCACGACCTCCGGGACGACGACGTTCACGAAGTCGTCGGGGTTGCGCTCGATGCCTCGGACGTAGCGTCGGAGCGCGTCGAGGACGCTGTCCTTCCCCAGGACGAGCGGCTCCAGTCGAGGGGCTCCCATCGAGAACGCGCGCCAGCGCTCCTGGAGCTCGGGCGGGATCTCGCCCTCGCAGGGGTGGACGACGCGGAGCTCGGTGGGTCGGATCGAGCGGACGACGCCGACCGCCTCGGCGGCCGCGGCGTCGAGATCTCGGATCACCAGCACCATGTGGTTGACGCCGATGGTTCCCGCGCGGACCCTGCCCTTTCTGAGCTGCGCCATCACCCCCTCGTAGTGCCGGTGGATCATGTAGAAGGTCGGCACCAGCACCGCCATCGCCAGGATCGAGAGCCACGCTCCGTGGAGGAACTTCGTCGACGTGATGACGATGAGCACGATCCCCGTCGTGATCGCACCGATCGCGTTGATCACGATGGAGCGGCGCCACCCCGGCTGCGCCTCGGCGCCCTTGTGCTTCTCCTTGAGCCAGTGCCGGACCATGCCCGTCTGCGACAGGGTGAACGAGGTGAATACGCCGACCACGTAGAGCTGGATGAGCTGGGTCAGGTTCGCGTTGAAGGCGACGATGATCACGCACGCGAAGAACGCGAGACCGATCACGCCGTTCGAGAAGACGAGCCGGTCCCCGCGGTTCATGAACTGTCGGGGCATGAAACGGTCACGCGCGAGGATCGCCGAAAGACGGGGGAAGTCCTGGTACGCGGTGTTCGCGGCCAGGATCAAGATCGAGGCAGTGAAGAACGACAGCACATAGAAGCCGAACCCGCCCCCGAACACCGTGTGTCCGATCTGCGCGATGACGGTACGCTCGTCGCTCACCGTGACGTTCCGGATGTGGGTCGCGAGCCACGAGATCCCGAGGAACATCGTGATCGCGATCACGCCCATGATCGCGAGCGTCTCGGCCGCGTTCTTGGATTGCGGGCGCCGGAACGCCGGGACCCCGTTCGAGATCGCCTCGACACCCGTGAGCGCCGTCGAGCCGGATGAGAATGCATGCAGGATCACGAACAACGAGATCGCCTGCACGGTGTTCGCCACTTCGGGCGCAGGCGGGATGGCCTCGCCCGGGGGACAACCGCCGAAGCACTTCACGATCCCCAGACCGATCATGAGCAGCACGGTGGCGATGAACCCGTAGGTGGGGATCGCGAACAGTGTCCCGGACTCGCGGACGCCCCGGAGGTTCGCCAGCGTGATGAAGATGACGAACCCAACGGACATCCAGACGCGAGATCCGACCAAGCTCGGAGCTGCGGAGGTGATCGCGTAGACGCCCGCGACGACCGAAACCACCACCGTCATCACGTAGTCGACGAGCAAGGCCGCCGCCGCGACCAGCCCCGCGCCGGTCCCGATGTTCTCCTTGCTGACGATGTACGCGCCGCCGCCGTTGGGATAAGCGCGCACGGTCTGCCGGTATGAGATAACGACGATGGCCGAGCAGGGTGGCGATGGCGATCGAGATGGGGAACACGTCACTCTTGCCGTTCGCGCTCGCAGCCAGGAGCACGATCATGATCTCCTCCGTCGCGTACGCCACCGAGGACATCGGGTCGGAGCTGAAGACCGGCAGGGCCAGGATCTTCGGGAGCAGGGTGTGTTCCAGGCGGCTGCTCGCCATCGCTCGCCCGACGAACGCTCGCTTCAGGACGGAGCTCCCGGGACGGGTCTTGGTGGCCATACGGGTGGAGATGCTACGACGGGTCGCCATCGGTCCGTGCCGCGATCCACCGATAACCGACGCCGGGCTCGGTCAGGATGAGACGAGGGGCAGAAGCCTGGTCCCCGAGCTTGCGCCGCAGCGAACGCACGTAGACCCGGAGGTAGTGGCTCTCCTGCGCGTACCCAGGGCCCCACACCTTCCGCAGCAGCCACTGATGCGTCAGGAGCTTCCCCGGGTTGGTCACGAACGCCTCGAGCAGGGCGTACTCGGTCTTCGTCAGGTGCACGGGCGTGCCCGCGATCGTGACGAGCCGTCGGCCGACGTCGACCTCGAGCTCGTCGAACCGTTGGACCGGGGCGGACGGCTCGCCGGCCTGGCTCCGTCGGAGGGCGGCTCGCAGACGCGCGAGCACCTCCTCCACCCCGAACGGCTTGGTGACGTAGTCGTCGGCCCCGGCATCGAGCGCGGCGACCTTGTCGGCCTGCCGATCCCGGACCGAGAGCACGATGATCGGCACCTCGGAGAAGGACCTGACCCGCCGGATCACCTCGGTGCCATCCAGATCTGGGAGGCCGAGGTCGAGCAGGACGAGCTCGGGACCCTCCTCCGCGGCCGCGACCACCGCCTCGCCACCGGTCCCGACGGTATGCACCTCGTAGCCGTGCGCCTCCAGGCTCGTCCGCATCGCACGTCGGATCTGCGGCTCATCATCCACGACGAGCACGCGCGTCACGGGCTGCCCTCTCGAGCCGCCACTTCCTGCTGCACGGGCGCCGCCTCGCGGACGGGAAGCTCGAACACGACCGCGGTGCCCCCGCCCGGGGTCCCCTCGATCCAGATCCGACCGCCGTGCGCGAGGACGATCGCCCGGGAGATCGCGAGACCCAGACCGCTGCCGCCGCTCGCGTCCGGGGCCGTTTCCCCGAGCTGCGTGAAGGCCTCGAACACGCGGTCACGATCCTCGGGTGCGATCCCGGGACCCTGATCGGCCACACGAACCTGGACGGCCGATCGCCATGGGGCGACCGACAGCACGACCTCGCTACCTACAGGTGAGAAACGCACCGCGTTCTCGAGCAGGTTCGAGACCACCTGATCGATCAGGACCGGGTCCACGGGAACATCCGGTGCCTCGCGGAAGATCGTCCGGACGCGGATACCTCCGAGCGTGGGTTCGAGTCGGTGCAGGACGGATTCCACGACCTCGTCGAGCGCGGTCGGCTCCTTGACCGGGAGCAACGCACCCGACCGCACCTGCGCGAGCCCGAGGATGTTCCCGACCAGACGGTTGAGACGATCGGTCTCCTCCAAGACCGTCTGGAGGAGCTCCCGCGCCTGGGACGGGTCGAACCGCACGTCCACCTGGAGCAGGCTCGTCACGGCCGTCTTGATCGACGCCAGGGGCGTGCGGAGGTCGTGGGTCACGGAGGAGAACAGCGCGGCACGCGCCTGGCTCCGCTCGACGTCGAGCCTCGCGGCCGCGATCTCCGCATCGAGGCGGGCGCGCTCGAGGTAGACGGCTACCTGGCTGGCAGCCGCCTGAACCAGTCGTCGGTCCTCGGGGACGAGCTCCTCGTGGACGGGCGAGGAAGCTCGCAGGGTCCCGAACGTGACCTCGCCGCTCGAGATCGGCAGCTCGACCGTCGAACCGTCGCTCGTTCCCGGGCGCGCCCTGCGGACCTCGTACGAGCGACCCGCAGCGGTCGCGACGATCGAGCAGCTCGACAGGCGAAGGGCGTCGACGAGCGCGGCGGCCAGGTCGTTGAGCACGCGATCGAGCGGCTCACCGGACAGGGCCTTCGTCGTGAACAGGTTCAGCAGCCTGGCCTCTCGCTCCCGACGGGTCGCCCGGTCCCGTTCCGCCACGGCGCGCGCGACCACCCATCCGACCAACAGTGCGACGACGAGGAAGACCACGAGCGCGACCACGTCGTCTCGGTTGTGCACGCGGAAGGTATGGAGCGGCTCGGTGAAGAAGTAGTTCAGGAACAGGAAGCCGAGCACCGAACTGCCGATCCCCGCCCAGATCCCTCCGGCGACCGACGCGGCCACGACGGCGAGCAGGAATAGCGACGCGGCGCCGAGCTCGTGCTCGGGCTGGACGATCAGGGAGATCCCGAGCGCCAGCGCCGGGGCCGCGACCGAGATCACGAGGGCCCGCGCACGGGAGGCGCCGCCGGGTGCCAGCACCCACCGTTCGCTCATGGGGCAACGCTACGGCTTCGCTACGGCTTCTTCACGCGCAGCGCCGCACCCTTCACGGGCCGTTTACGGCGCACGGCCGAACCTTGGGGTGAGGAGGAAGCACGGATGGCCACCAAGCTCGGACGCTCCGAACCCCGAACGATCCCCACGCCGACCGTTCCCGGACCCGCGCCCCGGCGCGACCCCGAACCGCGGGGCCTCTCGCACCTGTGGAAGCGGATCGCGCTCGGCCCCGCACTCCCGACGGCGCAGCTCAAGCACGAGCGCCTGGGGAAGCCGACCGCGCTGGCCGTGTTCGCGAGCGACAACCTGTCCTCGGTCGCCTATGCCACCGAGGAGATCCTGAAGGTGGCGGTCCCCGCGATCGGGGTCTTGGCCTTCTCGGTCGTCATGCCGGTGACCTTCGGGATCTTGGGGGTGCTCGTGATCCTCCTGTTCTCCTACCGCCAGACGATCAGGGCCTACCCGAGCGCCGGCGGCGCGTACATCGTGACCAAGGACAACTTCGGACTCCTCGCCGCGCAGCTCGCCGGCGTCGCGCTGCTCACCGACTACGTCCTCACGGTCTCGGTCTCCGTCGCGGCGGGGGTCGCGGCCATCACCTCGGCCGCCCCCGGGCTCTACCCGTATCGGGTGGTGCTCTCGGTCGCGTTCATCTGGATCATCGCGTGGGGGAACCTGCGAGGGGTGCGGGAGTCCGGTCGCATCTTCGCCGCGCCCACGTACTTCTTCATCCTCATGATGTTCCTGCTCCTCGGCATCGGGATCGTCAAGGCGCTCATGGGCGACCTGCACCCCCTCCCCATCCCTCCCGACGTGGCCGAGACCACCGGCGCGATCGGGTTGTTCCTGATCCTGCACGCCTTCGCCTCCGGCGGGGCGGCGGTCACCGGCGTCGAGGCGATCTCGAACGGCGTGCCCGCCTTCAAGCCCCCCGAATGGCGCAACGCCCGGACCACGCTGATGTGGATGGGCAGCCTGCTGGGCGTGATGTTCCTGGGCCTGTCGTTCCTCGCGATGAAGCTCCAGGTCACCCCCACCGAGACCAAGACCGTGATCTCCGAGGTCGGACGGGCGGTGTTCGGCAGCGGCGGTATCGGAACGGCGATGTTCCTGATGCTCCAGGTGGCGACCACGCTGATCCTGATCCTGGCGGCGAACACCTCGTTCGCCGACTTCCCGCGCCTCGCCAACTTCCATGCGCAGGACGACTTCATGCCTCGCCCGCTGACCAAACGCGGACACCGCCTCGTCTTCTCCAACGGGATCATCGGGCTCGCGATCGCCTCCACGGCGCTGGTCGTCCTGTTCCAGGCCGACGTCCACAAGCTGATCCCGTTGTACGCGATCGGCGTGTTCACCTCGTTCACCCTGTCCCAGGCGGGCATGGCCAGGCGTCACCTCCGGCTCCGCGAACCCGGCTGGCGACACGGTCTGGCGATCAACGGTCTCGGCGCGGTCACGACGGCGGTCGTGACGGTGGTGATCGCGATCACCAAGTTCGCGCACGGCGCCTGGGCGGTGATGGTGTTCGTCCCGGTGATGGTGTGGATCCTGGTCCGGATGAACCATCAGTACTCACGCGAGCACGCCGAGCTCGACGAGGGGCTCGAGGCGTTCGAGCGAGGTCCTGCGGGTCGCCCGATCTCCGTCCTGATCGTCGACGATCTGGACCGCAAGACCATGCACGCCCTCCAGTACGCGAAGACGATCCGCTCGAGCACCACCCATGCGGTGCACGTCGAGCGCGATCCGGCGGCGACCGATCGCCTGCGTGCGCGCTGGGCCCGGCTCGGCGTCGGCGTCCCGCTGCACGTCCTCCCACTCCAAGGCGACCCCGCCTCGACGATCGCCGCCTACGCGGCGGCGCTGACCGGAGACGCCGACGTCACCGTGATCGTCCCCGGGCCCGCTCGGATGGGTCGTCTCGAGCGTCTGCGCCAGGGGCGAACGGGCGCTCGGCTCGCCCGTCACCTCGCGCCGAACCCCCGCGTCCGCGTCACGCTCGTGCGCGACCACCCCGAGACGCATCCGATCGGCGCCCACGATGCGGACGGGATCCGCCTGCTGCCGAGGACCAGCCATCGTGCGGTCGTGCTGGTCGATCGTCCCGACCGGGCCGCCCTCCAGGCGGTTCGCTACGCGCTGTCGCTGGGCGCCGAGGAGGTCGTGGCGGTGCACGCGGCCGTCGACCCCGAGGTCCAGGACGAACTCATCGCCCGCTGGATGGAGCTGCGGATGCCCATCGCGCTGGACCTCGTGGAATGCTGGGACCGCGACGTCTCGCGGTCGGTCGAACGGTACGTCGTCGACCTGATGGGACCGCACAACGAGGTGACCGTCGTGCTCCCGCGGCGGGACTACGCCAGGATGACCCAGCGCCTGCTCCACGACCGGACGAGCCGGAGCATCGCGCGGACGCTCGGACGGTACGAGCACGTCGACGTGGCGGTCGTGCCCTACTTCTTCGGGAGGAACCGTCAGCCCCGTCCGGATCGTCGGTCGGCTCGCCCGGCACCGTCGCTGCGGCCGCGACCAAGCACGCTAAGGTAGCCAGCCGTGCGCGTGATCATCATGGGTTGTGGTCGTGTCGGCATCCTGCTCACGCAGGAGCTCTCCAAGGCCGGGCACGAGATCACCGTGATCGACAAGAACGCCGCGGCGTTCTCGCGCCTGCCCCCGGGGTTCGAGGCCCGGACGATGGTGGGGCTGGGGTTCGACCGGGACGTGCTCGAGGACGCCGGCATCAAGGAGGCGGACGCGTTCCTCGCGGTCTCGAGCGGCGACAACTCCAACATCCTGTCGGCCCGCGTCGCGCGCGAGACCTACCACGTCCCCAAGGTCATCGCGCGCATCTACGACCCGATGCGGGCGGACATCTACGAGCGCCTGAACATCCCGACGGTCTCCACCACCCGATGGGGCGTCAAGCAGATGATCCTCATGCTCACGCACCCCGGCGAGGAGATCAAGGAGACCCTCGCGGCCGGGGACCTGTTCCGGATGCGCGTCGAGATCCCGCCGCACCTCGTCGGCAAACCGGTCTCCTCGCTCAACATGGAGGGCAAGATCCTCGTCGCCGGGGTCGACCGCGGAGGCAAGGGGTTCATCCCGGTCGCGTCGAGCACCTTCCAGGAGGGCGACTACGCGGCCGTGGTGGTCCAGAAGGACGCGCTCGAGACCCTCGAGGAACTCCTGCAACCGACGGTGGAGCACTGAGCATGCGCGTCGTGATCAGCGGCGCCGGCGCGGTCGGACGGCACCTCGCGTCGGACCTGGCCAACCGCGGTCACACCGTCACGCTGATCGAGCAAGACCCCGCGGTCCTCGAGATCGCCAAGGAGTGGGCGCCGCAGGTCGACCACATGATCGGCGACGCGTGCGAACCCTGGGTGCTCGAGAAGGCCCAGCTCAACACCGCCGACGTGGTCGTCGCCTCGACCGGGGACGACGAGGACAACCTCGTGACCGCGCTGCTCGCGAAGCAGGAGTTCGGCGTCCCTCGCGTGCTCGCGCGCGTGAACCATCCCGACAACGAATGGCTCTTCACCGAGCAGTGGGGCGTGGACGCGGCGGTCTCGCCGCCGCACATCCTCACCGCGATGGTGGAGGAGGAGGTCACCGTCGGGGACCTCGTCCGTCTGCTGCCGCTCGAACGCGGTGGGATCTCGATCGTCGAGCTCACGATCCCCGCCGACTCACCGTCGGCCGGCCGGCCCGCTGTACGAGATGCGGTTGCCGCCGGACGCGACGATCGTCGCGATCATCCGCGAGGGACACGTGGTGATCCCGCAACCGGAGACCGTGATCGCCGACGGCGACGAGGTGCTCGCGCTCACCGTGCCGGACGCCGAGAGCGCGCTCCGCGCGGCCGTCCTCGGTGAAGAATCGGCTAGCTAGATCTCGCCCTCCCCGCTCGCGGCGACGGCCCACCGGTACCCGATGCCCGGGTCCGTCACGATGACGGTCGGCGTGGTCGGGTCGGGCTCCACCTTCTTCCGGAGCTGACTGATGAAGACGCGCAGGACCTCGACGTCTTCCTGGTACCCCGCACCCCACACGCGCTCGAGGAGCCACCGGTGGGTGAGGAGCTTCCCCGGGTACTCCGCCATCGCCTCGAGCAGCGACCATTCCGTCTTGGTCAGATGCACGTCGGTCCCATCGCGTGAGACCCGATGGGTCGAGAGGTCGATCACGACCCCGTCCACCTCGAATCGCGGCGGCGGGCTCTCCCGCGGCCGGCTCCGCCGGAGCAGGGCGCGAACGCGAGCGAGGAGCTCCTCGACGCCGAACGGCTTGGTGAGGTAGTCGTCGGCGCCGAGGTCGAGCGCCTCCACCTTCCCCGCCTCGTCCTCGCGGACGGACAAGATGAGGATCGGCACCTGGGTCCAGGTCCTCAGGCGGCGACAGACCTCCATCCCGTCGATGCCCGGCAGGTTCAGATCCAGGACGACGAGGTCCGGGCAGCGGACGCCTCGACCTCGCTGATCGCGTCCTCACCGTCCTGTGCGGTCACGACCTCGTGACCCCGGGCCGCGAGTGCGCGACGGAGCGCCCGCAGGATCTGCACCTCGTCGTCGACGACGAGGATCCGGCTCACGTCTCGCCCCGGCTCCCCGCAACGGCGATCGCGAACGTCGCCCCTCCGCCCGGCGTCTCCTCGACCCAGATCTCCCCGTCCATCGCGACCACGAAGCCCTTGGCGATCGCGAGACCGAGCCCCGGTCCGAGCCTCGGGTTGCGCTGGTCGAGATCGTAGAAGGGGTGGAACAACGCCTCCCGGGCATCCGGCGGCAGACCCCGGCCGTGATCGATCACGCGGATCGTGACCCGTCCGTCGGTGCTGCGCGCCGTCACCTCGACGTCCGACGAGGTGCCGTTGCGCGGCGCGGACGGCGTTGTCGAGCAGGTTCGTCATGACGCGGTCGAGGAAGACGCGGTCGACCCGGACGACGTCGCCCTCCTCGATCCGGGTCCGGATCCGCGCGCCCGGCCACACCCGGGCGACGTTGCCGACGCTCGTCGCGACCGCGTCGCTGAGATCGACGTTCTCGAGGTGCGCGTGGAGCACCCCTGCCTCGATGCGCGACATGTCGAGGAGGTTCGCGATGAGGGCGTTGAGCCGCTCGGCCTCCGAATCGATCTCCTCGAGCACCTCGCGCTGTTCCTCGTTCGGTCCGTGCGACCTCGTCGTCGAGCAGATCGGTGACGTTCGCCTTGATCGCCGCGAGCGGGCTCCGGAGATCGTGCGAGACGGCCGCGAGCAAGGTCTGCCGCAGACGTTCCGTCTGCCGGTAGACCTCGGCTCCGGTGGCGGCCCGCAGCAACCGGTCCCGCTCGAGGACGAGGGCGAGCTGGTCGCCGAACGCGCGGAGGATCCGGCTCTCCGCGGGTGTCGGCGCGTCCCGCTCGCCGCGGAGCACCAGGAGCCCGACGTTGTTCGCGCCGATGCTGAGCGGGAGGCGTTCGGGGGGACGCTCCGGCGAGCGCGGGTCCCATTCGGGAACGATCTCGCCGGGACCGCAGCCGACCGCGACCTCCTCGCGCAGTCCTCCGGCATGCGCCGTGTCTCGGACGAACAGCGCTCCGGCGTCGTAGTCGAACATCGTCACGACGAGCCCGAGGATCTCCCGATACGCCTCCTCGTCCGGGAGGGCGCACCACGAGCTCGCGCGAGAGATCCTGGAGCGTCCGCAGCTCGACCTCTCGTGCCTCGGCCGCCGCGGCGCGCTCGATCGCCCGCCCGAGCAGGATCGAGATGAGCACGGACAGCCCGAGGAACACGAAGAGCACGACGACGTACTCCGCCTGCCCGATGACGAAGGTGTCGTAGGGCGGGAGGAAGAAGAAGTTGAAGACGACGAAGCCGAGGATCGAGGTGAAGACCCCCGGCCCGATCCCGCCGATCCACGCGGACGCGACCACCACGACCAGGAACCCGAATCCCTTGGTCAGTGGTTCGATGTCGTCCCGGAACGGGAGGAGAGCCGCGACGAGCGAAGGCGGTCCCCACGATCACCGACCGCGTACGCGAGCGCCTGCTGGCGCGGTCGCGCGGACCGCATCAGCCGGAGCATGTGGCCCGGCGACCGATCGTTCTGTTGGCTCATGGTCGCACCTCCGACCTCGATCCTCCACGGAAGCATCCCACCGGAACGACTGCGGGGCAGGTCCGAGAGCCCAATCCTCACGGTTCCCATACGCGGACCCCGGGCTTCCTTACGGGTCCTTGACGAGCCCGGACCTAGGCTTGCGGTGTCTTGGGAGAAGGGGGCGCGGACATGCTCGACGTACTGATGATCGCCCTCACGGTGGTGTTCTTCGCCGCGGCGTTCGCGTTGGTCGCGTGGCTGGAGCGCGTATGAGCCTCGCCGACGTCCTGGAGCTCATCCTGTCGGTCGCGCTGCTCGTCTACCTCACGTACGCCCTGATCCGGCCGGAGCGCTTCTGACATGGTCACCATCGTCGTCTACATCCTGCTGCTGACCGCGCTCACCCCGCCGCTCGGCTCGTACATGTACCGCGTCTACAAGCGCGAGGAGATCGGTCGCGCCGAGGGGATCGTCTACCGGCTGATCGGCGTCAACCCCAGCCTCGAGCAGTCGTGGCGGCGCTACGCCGTCTCGTGCCTGTGGTTCAGCGTCCTGTCGATGCTGCTCCTGTACGCGATGTTCCGCCTCCAGAACCACCTGCCGCTCAACCCGGTCGGGCTGGGGGCCGTCGATCAATACGTCTCGTTCAACACCTCGTCCAGCTTCATCACCAACACGAACTGGCAGGCCTACGGCGGCGAGACCACGATGACCTACCTCAGCCAGATGCTCGCGCTGACGTTCCAGAACTTCGCGTCGGCGGCGGTCGGCATGGCCGTGCTGGTCGCGCTCTTCCGGGGCTTCGTCGCGCTCCAAGAGCGACGAGGTCGGCAACTTCTGGCGCGACCTCGTCCGCGGGACCCTCTACATCCTGCTCCCGCTCGCGGCGATCGTGGCCGTGTTGCTCGTCACGCAGGGCGTCGTCCAGACGCTCGGTTCGTCGGCTTCGGCGACCGGCATCCAGGGGTTCGGGCAGACGATCGCGCGGGGACCCGTCGCGGGTCAGATCGCGATCAAGCAGCTCGGGACGAACGGCGGCGGCTTCTTCAACGTGAACTCGGCGCACCCGTTCGAGGGCGGCGTCGGCGGGTTCGGCAACTTCATCGAGATGTTCTCGATCCTGCTGATCCCGGCCGCCCTCACCTACACGTTCGGCAAGTGGGTCGGCAACGTCCGCCAGGGCTGGACGATCTTCGCGGTCATGCTCGTCTTGATGATCGCCGGACTGGCCCTGACCGTCCCCCAGGAGCACAGCGCGTCCGCGGCCATGGCGGACGCCGGCGTGCCGGCCAGCGCGCAGAACCTGGAGGGCAAGGAGCTCCGGATCGGGGTCGACGAGTCGGCCCTGTGGGCGGTCGCGACGACCGACGCTTCCAACGGCAGCGTGAACTCGATGCACGACTCGTACCGGCCGCTCGGAGGGGTGGCGCCGATGTTCAACATCGCGCTCGGCGAGGTGATCTGGGGCGGCGTCGGTAGCGGCCTCTACGGCATGATCTTCTACGTGATCATCGCCGTCTTCATGGGCGGGCTGATGGTCGGCCGGACGCCGGAGTACCTCGGGCAAGAAGATCGGCGCGCGCGAGGTGAAGCTCTCGGCGATCGCGGTCCTCGTCCCCTTCCTCATCGTCCTCGCGGTCACCGCGGTCGGCGTACTGATCCCGGGTGGTCTGGACGGCAGGCTGAACTCGGGGCCGCATGGGTTCAGCGAGATCTTCTACGCGTTCGTCTCGCAGGGGAACAACAACGGATCGGCGTTCGCCGGCTACACGGCGAGCGGAGCGTATCCGGCGATCGCAGGCGGACTGCTCATGCTCGTGGCTCGGTTCGTGCCGCTCCTCGCCGGGCTGGCGCTCGCAGGGAGCCTCGGCCGCGCCGGGACCGTGCCGGAGACCTCCGGGACCCTGCACACGGACACGACCGCTGTTCGGTGTGCTCCTCACCTTCGTCATCCTCATCATCGGCGCCCTGACGTTCCTGCCGGCCCTCGCCGTGGGACCGATCGTCGAGCACCTCAGCAACGGGAGCCTGTTCTGATGTCCGTCGACACCACACCGAAGCCGACCCACGACCGAGCACGGCGCCGTGCGCGCGCGTCCGTTGTTCGACGGCCCCATCGTGCGGCGGGCGATCATCGACAGCTTCATCAAGCTGAACCCGATCACCCTGATGAAGAACCCCGTGATCTTCGTGGTCGAGGTGGTCTCGGTCGTCGTCACGATCCGGATCGTCGCGGACATCGTGAGCGGCGGACCGATCGCCTTCGACACGGCGATCGCGCTCGGCCTGTGGTTCACGGTCCTGTTCGCGAACTTCGCCGAGGCGATGGCCGAAGGTCGCGGCAAGGCGCAGGCCGACGCGCTCCGCAGGACGCGAGCGGACCTCGTCGCCCGCCGCCTCTCGAGCGACGGCGTCGAGGAGACGATCCCGGCCTCGCAACTGCGGGCGGGCGACGTGGTCATGGTCTCGGCCGGCGAGATGATCCCGGGCGACGGGGAGATCGCCGAGGGCATCGCCTCGGTCGACGAGTCTGCCATCACGGGTGAGTCGGCACCGGTGATCCGCGAGTCGGGCGGCGACCGTTCGGCCGTGACCGCCGGCACGAAGGTGCTGTCGGACTGGATCAGGGTGCGGATCACGGCCGACCCTGGCCAGGGGTTCCTCGACCGGATGATCGCGCTGGTCGAGGGCGCCGAGCGTCAGAAGACGCCGAACGAGATCGCGCTCTCGATCCTGCTCGCCAAGTTCACGATCATCTTCCTGATCGTCTGCGTGGCCCTCCAGCCGTTCGGCATCTACTCCGGCGGCCGCCTGTCCGACGCGGTGCTGATCGCCCTGTTCGTCTGTCTGATCCCCACGACGATCGGAGGTCTGCTCTCGGCCATCGGCATCGCGGGGATGGACCGGCTCGTGCAGCGCAACGTCCTGGCGATGAGCGGCCGGGCGGTCGAGGCGGCGGGCGACGTCTCCACCCTGCTCCTGGACAAGACGGGGACCATCACCCTGGGGAACCGGCAGGCCGTCGCGCTGATCCCGGCGCCGGGCGTCGACGGACGCAAGCTCGCCGAGGTCGCGCAGCTCGCCTCCCTCGCGGACGAGACCCCCGAGGGTCGCTCGATCGTGGTGCTCGCCAAGGAGCGGTTCGGGATCCGCGAGCGCGAGCTGATGGAGACGCACGCGACGTTCATCCCGTTCACGGCGCAGACGCGGATGAGCGGCGTGGACGTGGACGGCGTCGAGATCCGCAAGGGTGCCGTCGATGCCATCGTGGGCTGGTCCGGACGCGAGCTCCCCGCGGAGCTCGCCGCCGAGGTCGAGCGCATCGCCCGGGCGGGGGGCACGCCGCTCGCGGTCGCGGAGGACCGGATCCCGCTGGGCGTCGTCGAGTTGAAGGACATCATCAAGGAAGGGCTCGTCGAGCGGTTCGATCAGCTGCGGAAGATGGGGATCCGCACCGTGATGATCACCGGCGACAACACCCTCACGGCCGCCGCGATCGCGCAGGAGTCCGGCGTCGACGACTTCCTCGCCGAGGCCACCCCCGAGGCGAAGATGGACCTGATCAAGCACGAGCAGACGGGCGGCAAGCTCGTCGCGATGACCGGGGACGGCACCAACGACGCGCCCGCGCTCGCCCAGGCGGACGTCGGCGTCGCCATGAACACCGGGACGAGCGCGGCCAAGGAAGCCGGCAACATGGTCGACCTCGACTCGAACCCGACGAAGCTGATGGACATCGTCGAGATCGGCAAGCAGCTGCTCATCACCCGCGGCGCGCTCACGACGTTCTCGATCGCCAACGACGTCGCGAAGTACTTCGCGATCATCCCGGCGATGTTCGCCGGGATCCTGCCCGCCCTGGATCAGCTGAACATCATGAACCTCGCGACGCCCGAGTCGGCGATCCTGTCCGCGGTCATCTTCAACGCGCTCATCATCGTGGCGCTGGTTCCGCTCGCGCTGCGTGGCGTGCGCTACCGGCCGATCGGCGCGAACGGCCTGCTGCGCCGCAACATGCTGATCTACGGATTGGGAGGCATCATCGTGCCGTTCATCGGCATCAAGCTCATCGACATGCTCCTCGAGCTGGTGAAGTTCCCGTGATGCGCCAGCGTCTTCAGAGCGCTGCGCGCCGTCATCGTGCTCGGCGCTGCTGACCGGCCTCGTCGTACCCGCTCGTCATCACCGGGATCGCGCAGCTCACGATGCAGGACAAGGCCGACGGGTCGCTCATCCGCATGAACGGCGAGGTCGTCGGGAGCTCCTCGATCGGGCAGCTCTGGGATGGGCGAGGAGTGGTTCCACGGACGGCCCTCCGCGATCGACTACGACGCGTCGACCTCCTCGGGATCGAACCTCGGACCGAACTCGCAGGACCT
The DNA here is from genome assembly GCA_963706005.1 of uncultured Actinomycetes bacterium. GTDB lineage: Bacteria > Actinomycetota > UBA4738 > UBA4738 > HRBIN12 > DASSJM01. The sequence continues at coordinate 272,125 of CAVPLL010000001.1, read as the reverse complement.
CTCGGACCAGATCGCCGAGCGGGCGCGCGCGATCCTCAAGCTCGAAGGCCCGTACAACCAGGGTCTGACCATCGCCGACATCCCGGCCGACCTCCTCACGGCCTCGGCGAGCGGCCTGGACCCGCACATCTCCGTGGCGGCGGCGGAACTCCAGGCGCCGCGCATCGCGCAGGTACGCGGCCTTTCGCTCGAGTCAGGTTCGGGCGCTCATCGACGATCACACCGAGGGACCGACCCTCGGGTTCCTCGGGCAGGAGCGCGTGAACGTCCTCGAGCTCAACCTCGCGCTCTCGCAGGCGGCATGAGGACGGTGACGGACACGCGGACGCTGGTGGTCATCGGAGCACGCCCACGCCGGAGCGCGATCGACACCTTGGGTGACGTGCCGGCCGGGGGGGAAGCGGTGCTCGTGGTCCTGGGGCTGCACCCCACCCCTGATCAGCAGCGCCTGACCGAGGACGCGCTCACGCTCGCCGCCGAGCGACGCTTCACGCTCACGGCCGAGATGATCAACCACATGGAACCCCTCCAGGACCGGTTGCGCGAGGCGACGGTGGTTCGGATCGCCGCGGCGCGGGGTGAGCGCCGACGGTGGAACCTCCCGGCCGCGGGCGCGATCACCGCTCCCGGCGCGAGATGACGTGGATGTCGAGGTTCGCCGCCGCCCGGATCAGCCGGGTGACGAACGATCCCTGCGTCAGCTCCTTCCAGCGAGAACGGAGGGACTCGCCCACCACGATCTGCGTCACCGAGTGCCGGTAGGCGTAGCCGAGGACCGCATCGACGGGCGTCTCCGAATCGATCACGTCGAACGTCCCCCCCAAGTCGCGGACCAGCGACTCGATCTCCTGGAGCCAGTCGGGGTCGGTCGCGCCCTCGCCTTCCCGGACGTGCAGCACGAGGAGCTCGCCCCGTGCGCGCTGCGCGATGCGCGATGCTCGTCGGATCAGCGTGTCCGACAGCTCGCCGGGCCGTGAGACGCACACGAGGACCCGTTCGCGCACGTCGGTCGCCGCACCCTCGCTCGTCCAGCGATCGAGCAGGGTGTCGTCGACCTGGTTCGCGACCTTCAGCAGCGCCAGCTCGCGCAGCGCCGTCAGGTTCTCCATCGTGAAGAACCGCTGGAGCGCGAGCTCGGACTTGCGCGCATCCGGGTAGACGTTCCCGTGCGCGATCCGTCGTCGGAGCGCGTGGGGCGACATGTCGACGAGCTCCACCTGGTCGGCGAGGTCGAACAGCCAATCGGGGATCGTCTCCCGTTGCCGGATCCCGGTCACGTTGGCGATGACGTCGTTCAGGCTCTCGAGGTGCTGGATGTTCACGGTCGTGATCACCTCGATGCCCGCCGCGAGGGTGTCGATCGCGTCCTCCCAGCGTTTCGCCCGCTTCGCGCCCGGGATGTTCGTGTGCGCCAGCTCGTCGATCAACGCGACCTGTGGCTCGCGTTCGATCACCGCGTCGACGTCCATCTCCTCGAACGTGCGACCCCGGTACTCGAGGACCTGCATCGGGACGATCTCGAGGCCCTCGAGCATCGTGATGGTCTGTTTGCGACCGTACGTCGCCACGAACCCGACGACGACGTCCGTCCCACGGTCCAACCGGCGGTGCCCCTCGGAGAGCATCGCGTACGTCTTGCCGACCCCCGGTGCGGCGCCCAGGTACATCCGGAGCGGCGCGGCCTTCCTGCGGTGAGCCTCCTCCTGCGTCCAGGCGGTCGCGACGGACGGGCTCGACCACGTCCCGGCCGGCCAGGGCCTCGACGGACTCGCTCTCGACCGCGAGGCCTCGCTGCTCCTCAGCCATGGGGAGATGATGCCTGACCCGACGCGCAATCGCTCGTCGCGCCGGCTGGATCGTGCGTGGGGTTCGGCTCAGCCCCGGCCGCTAGTTGCCGTTGCCGTTGCCACCGGCGTTGGCCTTGTCGTTGCCGCCGGCGTTCCCGTGCGGCTCCCCGCTCTGGCCGTGGCCCGAGGACGAGGAGTCATCGGTCGACCCTCCCCGGGGGATCCTCCCCTTGACCACCGCTCCCACCGGAGCTCTCGTGCTTCGCCTTGTTCTGCCGGAGGTGAGCGAGCGAGTTCTGCAGCCCCCGGTTATCCGGATGGACCACGAGCAACGCCTCGTGCCGGCAGATCGCGTTGTCGAGCCCCGTCAGGCCTTCGCAGGCCGTGAAGTCCGCGCCGCCGGAGGACGTCGCGTTCGGGTCGGTGCCCTCGTCCTCGGCCGGCTCGATCTCGGAACCTGTCGCACCGCTGGGCCCCGTCGCCGCCCCGGTGGGCACGGTCACCGCTGTGGTCCCGGTCGGACCGGTCAATACCGGCTCGTTCGGTCCTCGCGGCGCTCGAAGGGACGGGCTCGCCGACGCCAGGGAGCCGATGGCGATCACCGCGACGACCGCGACGATCGTGGCTCGCCACGCCTTCCACGCACGTCCCATACCAGAGGTATCGGAAGACCAACCACCCGAACTTGACCAGCCGTCCGTCCCCCCGCCCGCCTACGCGCGGAACTCGAAGCTCGGGTTCACCATCCGCTTCTCGGACCGTTGTTCGGCGAGCAGGCCCTCGACGACGAGGCGGGTCCCCAGGCTGAGTCCGCGGATCGCGCGACGTCCCATCCACACGACCGTGACCTCGCCGGTCCCGTCGGACAGGATCGCCTCGAGCGACTCGTGGCCCTCGAGCGGTCGGACCGTGATCCGGCGGACGACCCCGGCGAGCTTGACCTTCGAACGTGGGGGCGCCTCGGCGATCCGAACGCTGCCGGGCACGCCGTCCGCCCACGCCTGGATCTCCTCCGCGTAGCGCTGCTCGTCGCTCTCCGCCATCCGGCGGAAGAACCGCCGGAACGGATCGAAGAGCCCCATCGCGACGGCCCGAGCGCCTAGGTGACCGAGGTTCGGTTCGCCTGTCCGCGCGCGCCGATGGTCCCGAAGCCTCGATGATGAGCTCGGACTTGCGAGCCTTCGAGACCCAGATCGCCGCCACGACGATCGCCACGGCGACCGTGACGACCACGACTGCGGACCACGTCGTTGTCGGCCTGCTCGACGATGACCGGCGCGAACAGCAGGGCGACCAGGTTCATCACCTTGATCAGCGGGTTCAGCGCGGGGCCAGCGGTGTCCTTGAACGGGTCCCCGACCGTGTCGCCGATCACGGCGGCCTTGTGGGCGTCGCTGCCCTTGCCGCCGTAGTGCCCCGCCTCGATGTACTTCTTGGCGTTGTCCCACGCGCCCCCGGAGTTCGAGAGCATGACGGCGAGCAGCTGGCCCGTCAGGATCGCGCCAGCGAGGAACGCACCGAGCGCCTCGGCCTCGAACGCGAACCCGACGATGATCGGCGACAGGACCGCGAGCAGGCCCGGCGTCATCAGCTCGCGGAGCGAGGTCCTCGTGCAGATATCGACCACGCGCGCGTAGTCGGGCTTCTCCGTGTAGTCCATGATCCCCGGGTGGTCGCGGAACTGGTTCCGGACCTCGACGACGACCTGCGACGCAGCTCGACCGACCGCGCGGATCGCGAGCGAGCAGAACAGGAAGGCGACCGAGCCGCCGATCAGCAGCCCCACGAGCACGTTGGGCTCGTCGACCTTGATGCCCGTGAAGTCGAACCCGGCCAGTCGGAGGGCCTCCTCGAACGACCCGAAGAGCGACGTCGCCGCGATCACGGCGGTCGCGATCGCCATCCCCTTGGTGATCGCCTTCGTCGAGTTGCCGATGGCGTCGAGGCCGGTGAGCACCTCCGCCGGACGACCCTCGAACTCCCCCGACATCTCCGCGATGCCCTGCGCGTTGTCCGAGACCGGTCCGTAGGTGTCCATCGACACGATGACGCCGACGGTGGTGAGCATCCCCATCCCGGTGAGCGAGATGAAGTACAAGGCCTCGCGCGTGTTGTCACCGAGGACGAACGCGCCGCCGATCACGGCCGCGATGACGAGGAGCGACCAGACGGTCGACTCCATCCCGATCGCGAAGCCGGACAGGATCGTCGTCGCGGGGCCCGTCTGCGTGGACTCGGCGATCTCCTGCACCGGCTTGTACTTGGTATCGGTGAAGTACTGCGTGAGGACCTGGATCACGCTCGCGAGGATCAGGCCGAACAGCACGGCGACCGCCGGACGGAGGTCGTCCATGTACAGGCCGCTGATCAGGAACACCGCGGCGGCCGAGATCGCGGCCGAGATGAAGAAGCCGCGGTTGATCGCGCGCATCCCGTGCTCCTCCTCGCTGCGGGGCGTCACGGCCAAGATCCCGATGATCGAGGTGATCACGCCCACCGCTCGGACGAACAGCGGGAACATCACCCCGGCGATCGCCCCCACCTCGGAGCCGGCGAACGCGGCCGCGCCGAGGATCAGCGACGCCACCAGCGTCACCTCGTACGACTCGAACAGGTCCGCCGCCATCCCGGCGCAGTCGCCGACGTTGTCGCCCACGTTGTCGGCGATGGTGGCCGCGTTCCGGGGGTCGTCCTCGGGGATCCCCTGCTCGACCTTGCCGACGAGGTCGGCGCCGACGTCGGCGGCCTTGGTGAAGATCCCGCCGCCCACCCGCATGAACATCGCGAGGAGCGCGCCGCCGAACCCGAACCCGATCAGCACGCTCGTCGCGTCCTGCTTGTAGATCAGCAGGATCATCGTCGCGCCGAACAGGCCGAGCCCGACCGTGAACATGCCGGCGACGCCGCCGGCGCGGAACGCGATCCGGAGCGCCCGCCGCAGGCCGGACTCCTTGGCGGCGTTCGCCGTCCGGACGTTCGCGCGGACGGCGAGCCACATGCCCGTGTAGCCCGTGATCGCGCTGAACGCGGCTCCAAGGATGAACGCGATCGACCGCCCGAACCTGATCGAGAAGTCGCTGTGGACCGCGAACTCGGGCACGGGGAGTGCGAAGAACAGGACGACCGTCAGGACCGCCATGAAGACGGCCACGGTGCGGAACTGCCGGTTCAGGTACGCCTTCGCGCCGATCTGGATAGACCGCGCGATCTCCTTCATCTTCTCGCTCCCCTCGGGAGCGGCGAGCACCTCGCGGACCAGGTAGTAGGCGAACGCGAGCGCGACGAGCGAGATGAGCAGGATCACCCACAGGGCGTTGTTCTCGAACGACCCGAAGACGGCCTTGATCGGACCGCTCTCCTGGGCGAGGACACCGTGCAACAACTTCGGACCTCCTCGGGGTCGGAACGACTCGGGCTCCGGCCAGGCCGGGGCCCGGCAAGTATAGGGAGTCGTCGGTCAGCTGACCTGGGGCGGAACGGGCTCGGTGGCCCTCGATCGTGTGGCGCCGCGTCTGAGCAGGAGGAAGCCGAGGAGCCCCGCAACAACGGCCGAGAGCATGATCGCGACGATCGCCGTCTGGATGAGCCGAGGCGGGAGCGCGAGCTCGGCCACGAAGAGCGAGACCGTGAAGGGGATGCCCGCGGCGGCGCCCGCGGCGACGACGCGCCCCCGGCGCACCCCGTCCGGCAGGACGCCGAGTCCCAGGCGGAGCGCGAGCAGCACGGCCAGGGCGATCCCGAGCGGCTTGCCGACGATCCTGGACGTGAGGATGCCGAGCCCCAGGCGGCTGCTGGCCGCCTCCGCGACGGCGTGACCGGACAGGCGGACCCCCGCGTTGGCCAACGCGAAGAGCGGGACGACCACGTAGCTCGACCAGGGCAACAGGAGCGCCTCCGCCCGGGCGAGCGGTGAGACCGTCTCCCGAGACAGGCGGGCGAGGTCCAGCCATTGGGCTGCGTCGGCGTCCGGGGGGTCCGGCTCGTCGACCGTCAGGTCGGCGACCCGGTGCGCCTCGACGCTCACGTGTCGGGGACGCTGGAACGCCACCGCCGGCGTGAGGAGAGCGATGACCACCCCTGCGATCGTGGGTGAGATCCCCGCCGAGTCGAGCGCGACCCACGAGGCGACCCCGAGCGCCACGTAGACCACGACGGCTCGAACCCCGATCCGCCACAGCAGCCCGTACACGGCGAAGATCGCCACCGCGGTCGCGAGCGGCATCCACCCGACCCCGCCCGAGTAGAACGTGGCGACGATCACGATGCTGCCCAGATCGTCCACGATGGCCAGGGTGAGCAGGAACGCCTTCAACCCGGGGGACGCGGTCCCTGCCAGGGTCAAGATCGCGAGGACGAAGACGATGTCGGTCGGCATCGCGATCCCGAACCCGTCGGCCGCGCCGGTCCCCCAGGTGAACGCGAGGTAGATCACCGCCGGAAGCAGCATGCCGCCGAACGCGGCGATCACGGGCATCGATGCCCGCCGGCGCTCGCGGAGCTCGCCCGTCAGGAGCTCCCGCTTGATCTCCAGGCCGACGACCAGGAAGAACAGGGTCATCAGCCCGTCGGAGACCCACCCCTGGAGGTCGTCCGTCAGCGCCCGGGTTCCGACCCGGATCGTGAGCTCGGTCCCCCAGAAGCGCTGATAGGAGTCGCCGGGCACGTTCGCCCAGATCAGGGCGGCGGCGGCCGCGATGAGGAGGAGGATCGCCGAGGAGGTCTCCGTCTGCAGGAAGGACTGCAGCGGCTGCACGACCGTGCGAGGGAACCGTCGGCTCGAACGGGACCACGTGGGGCGCAAGCCGTCCGGAGGCCCGGGAGGGTCGTCGCGTTCGATCCGATCGGTCATGGCTGATCCCGTGCCGACCAGTCTTCCCGGCGCACCTTCAGAACTTCTCCATCTTACTTGTGTTGCGAGCGCCCCTGGGCACGGGTAGCCTTCACGCGTTTTGGCCACCAGCACCGAACCCCCCTCCGTGACCCCCAACCGGGTGCAGCGCGGCGCGGACAAGAAGCGCCGGACGCCGCTCGCGTTGCTCATCGTGCCCATCGTGCTCGTCGCGGTGGGCGTCGGGATCTTCCTGATGCTGCGGGGCGGTGACGTCCCGATCATCGGTGGGGACGAAGAGGTGACGCCGCCGTTCGACTTCATCGTCAAGCCCGCCACGGGGGTCGCGACCGTGCGCGACTCGGACAAGACGACCCTCGCGACGAGCGCCGACCAGGTCGCCCAGGAGATCACGCCAACGATCGACGATCTGTTCACGAACGCCTACCTCGACCCGAGCAACTGGAAGGACGGCGACTACGAGGAGGTCTTCGCGAGCTTCGCCCCGGACGCCGTCGCGACGGCGGAGGCGAGCGTCGAGACCCTCACGCTCGGAGCGAACGCGGGCGACGTCTTCGACACGGTCGACCCCGGCAAGGGCAAGAGCACGCTCCACTACGAGGTGCTGTTCGACCCCGACGGGAACCCGGAAACCGCCGTCGTGACCGTGATCTTCCGAGCCACCGGGGAACGCAAGGACGGCACGTACCTCGCCATCGAGAGCGAGGGGGAGTTCTTCCTCCGCCAGATCGACGGGTGGAAGATCACCGCGTTCGACGTGACCCGCGACGACCACGAGACCCAGCCCCCGTCCCCGTCCCCGTCGGCCTCGCCCTCCGGATGATGGCCTCCGGACCCCGCCGTCGAGCCGCGCTCCTGGTCGCCTTCGTGGGCGCCTGGATCGCAGGATCGGCGCTGGGCGCCGCGGGACCGGCACGCCACGCGTCCGCCGCCCCGCTGTTCCAGCTCGAGCAGGCCCATGCTGAGTACGTCCCGGTGCTCGACGGGAGCCGGCCCATCTTCGTGCTGGTGATCGGCTCGGACGCGCGGCCCGACCAGGCCGTGGACAGCCAGCGGTCGGACTCGCTCCACATCCTGGCCATCAACCCGGCCGAGCACAAGGCGACGATCGTCGGGATCCCGCGCGACTCCTTCGTCGACATCCCGGGCTACGGGCAGAACAAGATCAACGCATCGCTCTTCTACGGGGGGCCGGACCTCGTGGTGCAGACGGTCGAGCAGCTCACCGGTCTGAAGATGGACTACTGGGCGATGACGGGCTTCGCGAGCTTCGAGGCCATGGTCGACCAGGTCGACGGTCTCGTGGTGGACGTGCCGTTCGCGATGAACGACGAGGACTCGAGGGCCTTCTTCGAACCGGGCGTGCAGCGGCTCGACGGCGACAACGCCCTCGCGTTCGCGAGGGACCGGCACGACCTGCCCGCGGGCGACCTCGGGCGCTCCGAGAACCAGGGCCGGCTCATGGTCGCCGCGCTCGCCCAACTGAAGAAGGAGTTCAACCAGGACCCGGCGCGCATGCTCGCCTGGGTCTCGTCGTTCATGCGGAACGCGACGACCGAGCTGTCCCTGGACGAGGTGCTCGACCTCGCCTTCACGGGGACGGCGATCAACGCGAACAAGGTCGTGAACGCCGTCTTCCCAGGAGGAGCCGGGATGGTCGGCGGCCTGTCGGTCGTGACGCTCGACCAGGCGGCGCTCGACACGATCTCGAAGGACCTCGCCGACGACGGGCTCCTGAAGAAGGCGAACATCCCGCCGTCGCCGAACGCGGAGCTGCTCGGCGGTTAGCGGCTGACGACGTAGATCACGTACGCCGCGAAGAACCCTCCTTGCAGCAGCAGGAGCGGCGCCGAGAACCGACCTCGCACCCGGATCGTCAGCCACAGGACGCTCCCCGCCACGAGCGCGATGACCGCCGCGACGAGCGCCTCGTGCGCGAGGTGCCAGGGCGTGAGGAGCAGCCCGATCGTGACCGGGAACGATGACTGGAAGACCATGGCCCCGGTCATGTTCCCGAGCGCGAGCGTGTCCTTGCCCCGCCGCACCCACAGCACGCTGTTGAACTTCTCCGGCAGTTCGGTCGCCACCGGCGCGACGAGGAGCGCGAACACCAGGTGGGAGACCCCGAAGGTCTCCGCGACCGTGTTCACACCCGAGACGAACATCCTCGCGCCGCCGACGATCAGGGCGAGCGAGATCGCGGTCTGCACGAACATCGGCCAGTTCGGCGACGCGTTCGTCCACGCGGGGAGCGACGGCCGCACCCGGCGGAGCCACCCCCACAGGTAGAGCGGCTTGATCTCGCTCCCCGCCTCCTCCTCGAGTTCGCGCTCGCCGGGGGCCCGGAGATGGCGTCGGACGTAGAAGACGTAGCCGACCACCAGGACCACCGCGAGCGCCCAGTGCAGGACGCGGACATGTATGAGCCCGGCCCCGGCCGCCAGCGCGTACATGCACAGGAAGTACCCGAGGTCCTGCCGCAGGACACCCGGGTCGGCGTCGAGGTCCGTCCCCCGCCGACCGCCTCGCGCGAAGACCAGGACCGCCGTCCCGACCACGAACATCGCGAGGGTGGTCAGCATGAACGGCGCCCCGAGGATCGCCCCGATCCCGATCTCCTCGCCGCCGGCGCTGCCCGACGCGATCGCGACCAGGGGCAGGATCGTCTCGGGCAGCGCGGTCCCGACCGCCGCGAGCACGCTCCCCACCACACCCTCGGACAGCCCGAACCCCTCGCCGATCCACTCGACGCCGTTCGTGAACAGCTCGGCGCCGCCGAGGATGACGAGCAGCGACGTGCCGAGCAGCGCCCACTCCATCGGGCGTGCATCGTGTCATACAGCCGGCCACAGCCGGCGCCGCGGTCGGCTGTTACGCTTCGCCGGAGAAGGGGAGTAGTCCACAAGCGGATCCCGCCGTCATGACGGCCGCGCGTCGCGGCCCGGCGGATCCCTCGCCGGGCGGGGACGAGACCTTCGGCCGAGAGGAAGGGCCGTGGGTTCGGACCGCAGATCCGCCGGGACCTCCGTTACACCCAACGAGGGACCCCCGCTCGGCCGATCCATCACCTCGCTCGCCATCGCGATCGGGGTCACGATCCCGGCCATCGCGCTGCGGGTGAGCGGGACCTCTCTCGACCACGGGATCGAGGCGGCGCTGTTCGGGCTCGCGATCGTCGGGGCGGCGTTCGTGCTGTCGTGGGCCGCCGAGGTCGCGCAGCTGGACATCTCGGCGGGCCTCGCGATCGCCGTGCTCGCCCTGATCGCCGTCCTCCCCGAGTACGCCGTCGACATGGTCTTCGCCTGGAAGGGCGGTCAGGCGTTCGAACAGTTCGGGGCGGCCTGTCACCCGCCGGGGGCGTCGGGCGAGTCCGCGTGCTCCCTCGCGCTCGCGAACATGACCGGCGCGAACCGGCTCCTGATCGGGATCGGGTGGTCGATGGTGGTGTTCATCGCGGCCTACCGCTCGCGCCGCACGCCCCCGGTGCTGCGCGAGGTCCGGCTGGACCGCCCGCACTCGGTGGAGGTCGCGTTCCTCGGTCTCGCGACCGTCTACTCGCTCACGCTGCCGCTGAAGTCACAGATCACGCTCGTGGACTCCCTGGTCCTGGTGTCGATCTTCGCCGCCTACACGTGGCGGCTCTCGAGGGCGCCCGCCGAGGAACCCCACCTGGTGGGACCCGCCCGGTGGGTCGGCACCTTCCGGACGCCCAACCGGCGAGCCACCGTGATCGCGATGTTCGCGTTCGCGGCCACCGTGATCCTGCTCTGCGCCGAGCATTTCGCCGAGTCGCTCGTCGCGACCGGGCAGGAGTTCGGCATCAGCGAGTTCCTGCTGGTCCAGTGGCTCGCGCCGCTCGCCTCCGAGGCGCCCGAGCTCCTCGTCGCGGGCCTGTACGCCTGGCGGCTGAACACCAACGCGGGCCTCGGCACGCTCGTCTCATCGAAGGTGAACCAGTGGACGCTGCTGGTAGGGACCCTGCCGATCGTGTTCGCGATCGCCGCGGGCGGTCTGCACGGGCTCCCGGTCGACGCCCACCAACGACAGGAGCTGTTCCTCACGGCTGCGCAGTCGTTCTTCGCGCTCGCCGTGCTGGTCACGCTCTCGATCAGCCTGCGCGAGGCCTGGATGCTCTTCGGGCTGTTCTGGGCGCAGTTCCTGATCGGAGCGTTCGTCCCCGGATCGGCCATGGGCGTCGAGCGCATCGCGGTGGCGACGGCGTACATGGTGCTGGGAACCGTGATCTTCGCTCGGCAACGGAGCCTGATCCGGCCGCTCGTCCGGGACGGCTTCCGCACCCCGTACCGAGAGCTCAACCGGCGCGAGATCGTGGGCGAGTAGTGCGCCGGCGGCGGCCGGCACGGACCCCGTTACCATCGCCGCGTGGATCCGCACGCCTTCCTCGACTCCCTGAACACCGAGGCCACGCTCGTCCACGTGCGCGAGCTGCCGGCCCGCGCCACCGAACCCGGCCCGTTCCCCGCCGACGTCCCCGACCTGATCCGTCAACGGCTCGCCCTGGTCGGGGTGACCGGGCTGTACGGGCACCAGCGGGAGGCGCTCGACGCCGCGCGCTCGGGCCGCAACGTGATCGTCGCGACCGGGACGGCGTCCGGCAAGACGCTCGTCTACAACCTCGCGTTCGCGAGCGAAGCCGTCCCCGATCCCAAACGCACAGCCCTGTACCTGTTCCCCACCAAGGCGCTCGCGCGCGACCAGCTCCGCCAGGTGCGCGAGCTGCGGCTGCCGCAGCTCCGAGCGGGCGTGTACGACGGCGACACGCCGCGAGCCGATCGCCCGCTGATCCGCAGGAACGCGAACCTCGTGATGACCAACCCGGACATGCTCCACGCCGGGATCCTGCCCGACCATGCGCGGTGGGCCGACTTCTTCCTCCGCCTGTCCCTCGTGGTCGTGGACGAGACGCACGTGTTCCGCGGGGTGTTCGGGTCGCACGTCGCGCACGTGCTGCGGCGGCTCCGCCGGCTGTTCGCGCACTACGGCGGGGATCCACGGTTCGTCCTTGCCTCGGCGACCGTGGGCAACCCGTCCGAGCTCGCCGAACGGCTCGTCGGCGAGCCCTTCGAGGCGGTGACGGACGACCGCTCCCCGAGCGGCGGCAAGACGTTCGCCCTGTGGAACCCGCCGATCGTCGACGAGGAATCGGGGGCTCGGCGGAGCGCCCTCACCGACACCTCGTTCCTGATGGCCCGCTTGGCCGAGGCGGGCGTGAAGTCGATCGGTTTCACCCGGTCGCGCAGAGCCGCGGAGCTGCTCGCGGAGTTCACTCGACGCGAGCTCGACGCCGAGCTGCGATCCCGCGTGAAGGCGTACCGGGCGGGCTACCTCGCGGAGGACCGGCGGGAGCTCGAGCGGCAGCTCGCCAACGACGAGCTGATCGCCGTCGCGTCGACGAACGCCCTCGAGCTCGGGATCGACATCGGCTCGCTGGACGCCGCGCTGCTCGTCGGCTACCCCGGGACCCGGGCCTCGATGTGGCAGCAGGCGGGGCGGGCCGGTCGACGCTCGGACGGCTCGATGGCGGTACTCGTCGCACAGGACGAGCCGCTCGACCAGTACCTGGTGACCCATCCCGCCGACCTGTTCGACAAGCCGCCCGAGGCGGCGGTGATCGACCCCACGAACCCGTACGTCCTGGTTCCCCACCTGCTGTGCGCGGCGCGCGAGCACCCGCTGTCCGACGAGGAGGTCGCGACGTACTGGCCGGAGGCCTCGGACGCGGTCTCGGACCTCGTGGCGACCGGCCAGCTCCGCCGCCGCGGGTCCTTGCTGCACCACGCGGGACACGAGCCACCCCACCGATCGGTCGACATCCGGAGCACCGGTGGGCGGCGGTTCCAGATCGTGATCGCGGAGACCGGCGAGCTCCTCGGAACGGTCGACGGCTCCCGGGCGTACTGGCAGGTCCACCCGGGTGCGGTCTACCTCCACCAGGGCGAGCAGTTCGAGGTGCGCGAGCTGGACCTGGCGGGAGGCGTCGCGATCGTCACCCGATCGGATCCCGACCACTACACGCAGTCGCGCGACTCGACGGACATCGAGGTCGTGGTCGAAACCGAACGGGCTCGTCTGTCCGACGAGGTCGGGACGTCGTTCGGGACGGTCCGTGTCACCAACCAGGTCGTGGCATACGCCCGCAAGCACGTCGCGACGGGCGAGATCTTGGAGATCGTCCCGCTCGACCTCCCGCCGGTGCTGCTCCAGACGCGGGCGGTCTGGTGGGCCCTGTCCCAGGCGGTGCTGGATCGGGCGGCGCTCCGACCGTCCGACGTGCCCGGAGCCGCCCACGCGGCGGAGCACGCCGCCATCGGGCTGCTCCCCCTGGTGGCGACCTGCGATCGGTGGGACGTCGGTGGCGTCTCGACCGCGTACCATCCGGACACCGGTTCGTGCGCGATCTTCGTGTACGACGGGTACGAAGGAGGCGCGGGGATCGCCGAGCGGGGCTTCGCCTCGGCGCGGCGATGGCTCGAGGCGACGCTCGAGACGGTCGCGGCTGTCCGTGTCTGCTCGGGTGCCCCTCGTGCGTCCAGTCGCCGAAATGCGGGAACGGGAACGAGCCGCTCGACAAGGCCGGGGCCGCGTCACTGCTCTCGGCGATGCTGGGCCGGACATGACCGGGGAACGGAACCGGGGATGAGGGGACGCGGATGACGCGGGAGACGTACATCGCGGTCGTGGGACCGTCGGCGGGAACGCCGGCGGAGCTCGCCATCGGCGAGGCGGTGGGGCGCGGCGTCGCCGAGGCGGGCGGCGTCCTGGTCTGCGGCGGGATGGGGGGCGTGATGGAGGCGGCGGCGGGCGGATGTGCCGACGCCGGTGGACGGTCGGTCGGCATCTTGCCGAGCGATTCGCGTCTGGACGCCAACCCGTACGTCACCGTGGCCGTCGCCACCGGCATGGGCGAGGCGCGCAACGCGATCGTCGTCCGGACGGCCGACGTCGTGATCGCCGTGCACGGGGAGTTCGGCACGCTGTCGGAGATCGCGCTCGCGCTGAAGATGGGCAAGCCGGTCGTTGGCATCGGGACCTGGGAGCTCGGCAAGGACGGGGAGCCGGTCGACGCGATCGTGCGCGCGAGCGACCCTCGAGACGCGGTCGCGCAGGCCCTACGACTCGCCGGCCGCTGACCCGAAACCGGCGCCGGCGACCGCCGGGCCATCGACCGGCATCCGCGGAGCCCACGAGACCTTCGGTCCCGGCGAAGGGCGGAGGGGCGGCCGACCGACGGCCGATGTGGGCGTCCACCCCATGACGCACCCTAGGGGGACGGTCGACCTACAGCGCGGCCGCTCGGAGCGCCGGAGCAAGGATGGAAGGAGCAACGCCCATGGCTGCGCGCGGGATCATCCTGGTGACACTCGGCGCCCTCGGCACAGCGGTCCTGATCGGGCTCGACCTGCAGGGACCCGCCGCGACGGCTGTCGCGATCGCCGCGGGGGCGGGGACCCTCGCCCTGTTCTTCATCGGGACCATCGTCCTGCGCAGGAGCCGGAGCGACCGGGCGGAGGTGGCACGCGTCGACGAGCTCGCCGACGACACCGAGCAGGAGGCCCGTGTCCACCTGCTCGAGGGTCGCGAAGCTGAGCTCCTCCGCCAGATCCACGCCCTGGAGACACGGCGGGACGAGGTGCTCGCCCAGACAGCCGCGGCGGCGCTCGCTCGGAGCGAGGCCCCTGCGACGCCCAAGCCGAACCTCAGGGTGATCTCCGGCTCCGACTGAGCCCGGACCTCGTTGGAGGCGCCCGGGAGCGCCTCTAGACTCCCTCGCGATCACGGCCGCCCGGTGCCGGACCACCCTCGATCCGTGCACGGTCGGGCCGGCCGTCGGGACGGGGGACGCATGGCCAACAACGACGATCGCCGGGACCTCGCGCCCGCCTCCCCGTCGCACCCCTACTCCGAAGCCGAGCTGGACGCGATCGCCGAGGTCGAGGTCGAGGGCCTGCCGGTGTCGTCGGACGCCGCGCTCACGAAGCCGATCTCGGGCGGCCGGTTCAAGGACGCGATCGACGCGGTCCTGCCACGCGGTCGTTTCGGCGACCAGCGCGACATCCTCGGCGGCGCGGGGCAGAACGTCATCGGTCTCGCTGCCGGCGTGCTCACCACCTTCGCCACCCAGGTGATCATGACGCGAGGCCTGGGTCCGGCGCTCTTCGGCGTCGTGACCCTGACCACCCAGTTCGCCTTCATCGCGAGCACCGCCACGCGGTTCGGGATGGACGTGGCCAACGTCCGTCTCGTGGCCATCCTGATCGGTCAGGGTGAGTCGGGACGGACGCGGCCGCTCGTTCGCACGAGCGCGATCATCGCCGGTGTCATCTCGGTCGTGGTGGGCCTGGCGGTGCTGCTGCTCGCCGATCGGCTCTCCACCGCGTTCGTCTCACCAGCGCTCCACCACCAAGGTGTCGTCGCGTTCGACGCCGCGGCCGTCGCGATCCCCTTCGCCGCCATCACCTGGGTCTACCTGGGGGGAACCCGCGGCCTGAAGATCATGCGGCACACCCTGTACATCTTCTGGATCGGCCAGCCGCTCGGCTGGATCGCGATGGCCGTCGCGGGGTGGTTCGTCGCCAAGACCGCCGGCGTGACCGCGTTCGCGTACGCCGCGTCCTGGGCGGTCGCCTGCGCGTTCGCGTGGTGGGCGTGGGAACGCGAGTCCCGCGGATTCGATGCTCGCACGGAGGGCGCCGGCATCCCCGAGGAGCGCACGTGGGCGCTGATGAAGTTCGGCATGCTCCGCGCGCCGGCGACGCTGTTCGCCCAGCTGCTGTTCTGGATCGACACCTTCGTCCTCGCCGCGTACCGGAGCTCCGCCGAGGTGGGCGTCTACGGCGCCACGGTGCGGACCGGGCAATCGCTCCTGCTCTTCCTCACGTCGCTGTCGCTCGTGTTCAGCCCCTTCGTCGCCGATCTCCACTACCGCGGCGAGAAGGAGAAGCTCGACGCGCTCTACAAGAACGTCACGCGCTGGGGCCTCGCCACCACCCTGCCGATCCTGCTCGCCCTCGCCATCCTGCCGGGCACGATCATGCGGGTGTACGGCGAGCGCTTCGTCGTCGGCGCGTCGGCGCTCGAGATCCTGATCATCGGCCTGATCGTTCCGGTGATCGTGGGCACCGTCGGGTTCATCCTGATCATGGTGGGTCGCACCGGATGGGACCTCCTGGTCTACGTCGGATCGTTCGTCCTCGCCGTCGGGATCGCGGTCGTGCTGGCCCCGAGGTACGGCATGCGGGGGGCGGCGATCGCCGAGGCCGTGACCCTGACCGTCTCCGCGTTCGCCCGGCTCCTGCTCGTGAAGCGGTTCGTCGACATCTGGCCGTTCGACCGCTGGTTCCTCCGGCTCATCCCCCCGGCGTTCGCCGGCGCCCTCGTCATGTGGTCCGTGCACGCGGTCCTGGCCGGCCCGAAGTGGCTGATCGACCTCGCGGGGTCGATCGGGGCCGGGACCCTCGCGTACGGCGTCGTCCTGGTCTGGATCGGGCTGAAGCCCGGTGAGCGCGCGACGACGCTCGCCCTGATCGGCAAGCTGCTCGGCCGCACGCCCAACCCGCCCGGGTCCGTCACGGCGGGCTGAGCGTCGAGCCGAACGCTTCCGGACGCCTCGGGCCGTGTGACGGTAGCGTCGGTGGTTCGACCAGACGGAGGAGGAACCATGACCGACGGAACCCGCCTCGAGCGGGGCCGAGACAAGCTCCGAGACGTGCACGGGGACCGAGCGCTCGAGACCGTCGAGTCCTTGGGTGAGCTCGGCCGGCTGATCGTCGAGGTCGCCTACGCCGACGTCTACTCCAGGCCGGGGCTCTCGCTGCGGGAGCGCCAGATCGCGTCGGTCGCCGCGCTGGTCGCGACGGGCCGCTCCTCGCAGCTCCCGGTCCACCTGCGCTCGTCGCTGCGGGCGGGGCTCACGCCCGAGGAGCTGCAGGAGGTGATCCTCCAGACGGCCACGATCGCCGGGTTCCCGCCGGCGATGAACGCCTGGTCGACCCTGAAGACGATCGTCGGCGAGCCGGAGGGGTAGGGAGACACACATGGATCACGCCATCGAGGCCTCCGGCCTGGTGAAGATCTATCCGGGCGACGTCCGGGCGCTGGACGGGTTGGGGTTCGTGGTCGAGGCCGGCACGGTCTTCGGGATGCTCGGCCCGAACGGAGCGGGGAAGTCGACCACCGTCAAGATCTTGACCACGCTCTCCCGGCCGGACGCCGGGCGGGCGGTCGTCGCCGGCTTCGACGTCGCGGAGCGGCCGAACGACGTCCGACGCGCGATCGGGGTGGTGGCCCAGCGCTCGGGCGTGGACCGGGAGGCGACCGGCCGCGAGAACCTCCGCCTGCAGGGACGGCTGTTCGGGATGGGTGGTCGCGCACTCGAGCTTCGCGTGTCCGAGCTGCTCGAGCGGCTCGGCCTCTCCGAGGCCGCCGACCGCATCGTGAAGACCTTCTCGGGGGGGATGCAGCGCCGGCTCGACATCGCCCTCGGCCTGGTCCATCAACCCATCGTGCTCTTCCTCGACGAGCCGACGACCGGGCTCGACCCCGAGGTGCGAGCGGACATGTGGGCGATGATCACCCGCCTGGCGACGGACGAGGGGCTCACGATCTTCCTCACCACGCACTACCTGGAGGAGGCGGATCGTCTCGCGCGTCGTCTGGTGATCGTCGACCGAGGCAGGATCGTCGCGGAGGGCACCCCTGACGAGCTGAAGGGCGACCTGAAGGGTGACGCGGTGCAGGTCGAGCTCGCCGACCCCGACGGGGAGGGGCGCGTCGCCCGAGCCCTGGAGCCGCTGTTCGACGTTCGCGAGGTCCGGGTGGACGGGAAGACGCTGCATGCGCGCTCGGACGACGGCGCGCGCGCGGTGCCGGCGGTCCTGCAGGCGCTCGAGGCCGCCGGGGCCCCGGTCGCGAGCGTCACGGTCTCGCGACCGTCCCTCGACGACGTCTACCTGCGCCTGACGGGACGCAGCTTCACGGCCGCTGAGTCCGAGGCCGAGGCCGCCGAGGCTCGACGCAAGGAGCGAGAGGAGGCTCGGCGATGACCACAGCCCTTCGGCATACCTGGTACATGACGGAGCGCCATCTGCGGGCGCTGTTCCGCCAGCCCGTGTGGATCGCGATCACGCTCGTGCAACCGATCATCTGGATCCTGCTGTACGGGGCGCTGTTCAAGAGGATCGTCGACATCCCGGGATTCGGCTCGGACAACTACATCGACTTCCTCACCCCGGGGATCGTCCTGATGACGGCGCTGTTCTCGGGCGGCTGGGCCGGCATGGCGTTGATCGAGGACATCCATCGCGGCGTCACCGACCGGTTCCTCGTGACCCCCGTGAGCCGCGGCGCCCTGATCGCCGGACGGCTGCTCCAGCTCGGGATCGTCGCGGTGATCCAGTCGGCGATCCTGCTGACGATCGGGCTCCTGCTCGGAGCCAGCTACTCGGCCAACCCGGTCGGGCTGTTCATCCTGGTCTTCTGCTCGGTGCTGCTCGGGGCCTCGTTCGGCGCCCTGTCGACGGCGATGGCGGTCGTCGTCCGCAAGGAGGAAACCGTGATCGCGGCCGTGAACTTCATCATCCTGCCGCTCACGTTCCTGTCGGGGGTGTTCATCACGCTCAGCCTGGCGCCGGGATGGATCCGGACCGCAGCGCGGTTCAACCCGGTCAACTGGGCCGTCGAGGCCGGACGCGGGGCGCTCGCGACGAGCCCCGACTGGTCGGTGGTCCTCGCTCGGGTCGGCCTGCTGATCGCGTTCGCGCTCGTGTGCGCCTGGCTCGCCACCCGGGCGTTCCGCGCCTACCAGCGCTCGGTCTGACGGGAACGGGCGAAGGCCAGAGCCTCCCGAGCGTTCGAACCCGTATGTTCGAGCGGTGCGCCGAACGGTCCTCGTACTGCTCACGTCGCTCGCGGCCCTGGCCGCCGCCTGTGGTTACCAACCCGAGATCGAACGCCCGGGCGCGGCCACCGGCGCATCCGCCCCGGCTCCCCCCACCGCCGCCACCGGACCGATCTCGACGGCGCCGACCTTCACGCCGGACGGCTGTCCGGTGGACGATCCGTCGTTCTGCGAACAGGCGGCCTTCCTCGCCAACGCGCTCGTCCTGTCGGATGCCGACGCGGTGTTCGATCTCAGTCGTCGCGTCTCGCTGGACTGCGCCGAGATCGCTCGGGAGCAGTACCCCCAGTGCGCGGATGAGGAGCGGCTGGACGGGTACGTGATCGGGACCTATCAGGGCGAGTTCTTCGTCGACTCCCCAGCGCACTACCGGGACGACCTCGCGTTCTTCGTCGAGGCTGTCGACGACGAGTACTCGGACGAGTTCGGCGGGCCGCAGATGCAGATCCTGGGCGTCTCGACCTGCGGCAAGGGCGCCGACACGTCGTACCACGTCGTGTACCTGGTCGGGCTCGGCGACCCCGAGAGCACCCTTCCCGCCGACCGCTTCCTCGGGACGTACGAGCTCACCCAGCAGGGAGGCGAGTGGGCGATCGGCGCCGCGTACGTGGGGCTGTACACCGACTGGCAGCTGGTCCTGGACGATCCCCTCACGCAGATCGCGTGCGGCGACATCCAGCCATGGGCCGGCGCCGCGCCGACCCTCAATCCCCCACAGTCCGAGAGCCAGCCCACCCCGATCCCGGGCACCGGCGCCACGTAGGGCCACCGCGGCTCACGGTCCGCGCGAGACGTGCCATGGTTGGCCGACCGCGCCCAGACCGCAGGCGCTCGTTCGGGAGGAGGTCCTCGATGGCCGACTACGTGCTCGCGAAGAGCATCGCACCCGACGGTTCGGTGGGCGACGGCGCGGGCGGCGGCATGGCGAGCGGCTACTCGATCCTCACGGCGGACTCGCTCGACGACGCGACCGAGAAGGCCAAGGGCTGCCCCGTGCTGAAGGGCGGCGCCTCCATCACGGTGTTCGAGACGTTCGCGGTGATGTAGCGGGCCGACCCGATCAGGTCCGCATCCGAGTCCTTCCGAAGACGGAGCTCTCGATCACCCAGAACAGCGCGAAGGCGCCGTAGAGGATCACGCTCGCCGTGGGATCGATGAGCGCGATCAGGGTCATCGCGAGGTAGATCCACGGCGCGGGCAGGTAGCTCCTGGTGATCCCCTTCACCGCCTTCGGGTCGTGATCGGGACGGAGCAATCGTCCGCCGACCGAGGCGTAGAACCAGATGGCGTTGAACATCACCGCGGTCGCGGTGAGCGTGATCCCGTAAGCGAGAGCAGCCGCGGTGGCGCCCTCGTGCTGGATGTGCTCGGCCACGAGCCGCGTCGGGAACGGGATGAAGGCGACGACGAGCAGGAAGCCGACGTTCAGGAACAGGAAGACGCGATCGCCGCGTTCCACCTGTTCCATGATCGCGTGGTGGTTCACCCAGATGATCCCGATCGTGAGGAAGCTCACGGCGTACGCCGCGTACGATGGCCAGATCTCGAGGAGGCGGTTGCCCAGGTCGGGGGCGTGATCCGCGACCTGCGCATCCACGTTCAGGATCAGCAGGGTCGCCGCGATCGCGAGCACGCCGTCGGCGAACGTCTCGAGCCGATCGGTCCTCATCCTGGGTCTCCCGTCGGCCACCGGGCGAAGCCGTCCCAGCCCGAGATCCGCGCGATGTCGATCGCAACCACGGGACCGGAAGGGGGCTCGCTCACGTACTGCGGGTACTTCACCGTGAGCGCGTCGAGGGCGGCGGCCCGTTCGTCCGGGTAGTCGACCACCCGTCCCGTCCCCGATGCTCGGACCCACCACAGGGCGCGCCAGTCTTCGTCGTACCCGTCCACCTCGAACTCCACCGCAGGGTTGCCCTCCAGGTTCCGCAGACGCTGGAGCCGAGCCGATGTCTTCGGCTTGCGGTCCACCGCCCAGTACGCGAGCAGCTCCGCGTCCCGCTCGACGAGCGCGAACACGAACGGCACGACGTGTGGACGGACGTCGGGCGCAACGGTGGCGATCCGCCCCACACGCGCAGCCCGCAGTCGTGCGAGCGCATCCTCTCGGTTCACCGACGTCCCCCTCGAGACGGCTGGCCCACAGGCTATCCTGCAAGCGTGCTCACGGCCGTGATCCGGCATGGCTGACGGGCCCACGCCCCCGTTCGACCGGCTCGACTTCGTGTACACGCCCTCCGACGACGTCGAACGAGATCTCGCCTACTTCACACAGGTCCTCGGCGGACGCGCCGTGTTCGCGATCGACGCGATGGGGACGCGCGTCGCCGCAGTGGAGCTCACCGACGGCCCCCCGCTCGTGCTGCTCACCGACCACGTCGAGGGCGAGCGCGCGATCCTCCTGTACCTCGTCCCGAACCTCGACCAGGCGCTCGCCGCGCTCGAGGCGCGCGGGTGGGAGCGCGCGGGCACGTTCGAGATCCCGCACGGCCCCTGCTGTTCGTTCCGAACGCCGGGCGGCCACCGGATCGCGCTGTACGAGCTCGCCCGGCCCGATGTAGCAGAGCACTTCGCGGGCCGGTTCGACTTCTGAGGGGGCCGGCGCGGATTCAGGCGGGGACCGACAGCACGACGACGGCGCCCCCTTCGAGCAGGTTCGCGGCCTCGACGGTTCCCCCGTGCGCCTGCGCGACGGCGGCGACGATGGCGAGACCGAGCCCGCTCCCGCCCTCCGGCCTCGAACGAGGGGCGTCCGGTCGCGCGAACGCCTCGAACGCCACGGGAAGAAACTCGGGCGGGAACCCCGGACCCGTGTCGCGTACCTCGAACCGCACCGATCCGTCGCTGCGCTCGGCGGCGACGCTCATCCGCCCGCCGGCGGGTACGTACCGCAGGCCGTTGTCCAGGAGGTTCCCCAGGGCCTGGCGCATCCGGGGCTCGTCCAGGTCCGCCCGCAGCTCGTCCGGGACCCGCACGTCGATCCCGATCCCGCGCTCGGAGGCGCGCGCGGCGAACGACTCGACGGTCCCGCCCACCATCCGCGCGACGTCGATCGGCTCGCGACGGATCGGCAGCCGGCCCCGGTCGGCCCGGGCGAGCACGAGCAGGTCGTCGGCGAGGCGCGCGAGCCGATCCGTCTCCACCGACGCGCTGCGGAGCGCCGCCTCCAGCTCGTCCGCCGTGCGGGAACGCCGCATGGCGAGGTCGAGCTCCGCCTTCAGGTTCGCGAGCGGCGTTCGGAGCTCGTGGCTCGCGTCGTCCACGAACCGGCGCTCGCGCTCGATCGCCTCCTCGAGCCGTTGCAGCATCGCGTTCAGCGTCTCGGCCAGGCGGGCGAGCTCGTCGCCGGTGCCGGGGACCGGGAGCCGGCGTCCCGCATCGCTCGCCGAGATCGCCGCGGCCTCCCGGCGCATCGACTCGACCGGTCGGAGCGTCCAGCCCACCAGGAGCCACGTCACGCCGACGACCAGGATGAGCGCGAGCGGTCCGCCCACGGCCAGGGAGGTGGCGAGCCGGCCGAGCGTCTGCCGCTGGTCGTCGAGCGACGCGCCGACGACGAGCACGCTCCCGTCCGAGACCGGGACCGCGAGCATGCGGGCGGGGACGACCTCCCCATCGATCGTCATCGCATCGCGTTCGGAGAGGGTGGGGGCGACGACGTCGCCCCGAACGAGGGCTGGCGCGCCGGCGATGCTCCTCGACGACTCGATCGGCGAGCCGCCGGAGCGATCAGCTGGGCGAACGCGTCGTCGGGCTGATCGCGGGACAGCGCGCCCGACCGTTCGACGACCACGAGCTCCGCGTCCGCGCGCGAACGCAGGGTCTCGTCGACGGCCTGCCGGAGCTCGGTCTGCAGCCGCAGGTAGACGAACGTTCCGGTCGCCGCGAGCACGACCGCCATCAGGACCGCCGCGACCAGGGTCACCCTCGTGCGGAGCGGCATCAGCCCGCCTCCGGCCACGGAGCCGGTATCCCGCGCCGCGCACGGTCTCGATCTGATCGCGCCCGAACGGCCGGTCGACCTTGTTCCTCAGGTACCGGACGTAGACGTCGACGACGTTGGAGTCGCCCTCGTACGCGAAATCCCACACGTGCTCGATCAGCTGCGTCCGGGACAGGACCTCGCCCGGATGGCGCATGAGGTACTCGAGGAGCGAGAACTCGCGAGCGGTGAGCGCGATCGGCGTCCCGTCGCGAACCACGCTCCGCGCGGCAGGGTCGAGCTCGAGCCCGTCGACGCGCAGGACCGGCGGGCGTTCGACCGCGCCGCGCCGCATCAGCGCGCGCAGACGGGCGAGCAGCTCGGCGAACGAGAACGGCTTGGTCAGGTAGTCGTCGGCGCCGGCGTCCAGGCCGGCGACCCGATCGGCCACCGCGTCCCGGGCCGTGAGCATGAGGACGGGGCTCCACCGGCCGGCCTCCCGCAGCCGGCGACTCACCTCGAAGCCGTCGAGATCCGGCAGCATCAGGTCCAGGACGATCGCGTCGTAGGGGTTCTCGGTCCCGAGCCACAGCGCGTCCTGCCCCCGACCGGCGACGTCGACCGCGTACCCCTCCTCCTCGAGCGCGCGCTTGAGCAGGCCGGCCATCTTGACCTCGTCCTCCACGACGAGCACCCGCATCCCGGACAGCGTAGGCCTGAGCGATGAGAGCCGGATGAGAGTCCCGCGCCCGCTCCTACCGGAGTGGACCGGGAGATCTCTGTCCGCGCGGCGGTCAGGCCGCGAGCACCGAGCGGACGAACGCGACCACCGCCGGCTCCCCCGGATCGACGAAGTGACCGCCGCCCACCGTTTCCAGGCGGGCCCCTGGGATCGCCTCGGCCATCAGCACCGTGACCCGACGGAGCGCCTCGGGCGAATCCGTTCCCTGCACGAGTAATGCCGGCTTGGAGATGCGCGCGAGGTCGGTCTCGGTCGCCTCGAGCCATGGACCGCGGAACTCGGCGAGGATCGCCGGCCCGTTCTCGATGAACATGGCCTTGGCGCGAGGAGGGAAGGCTTCCCAGGCTGCGTCACCGACCACCCCGCGGAGGAACGCCTCGGCCACCGTGGCCGGATCGCGGGCCGCCGCGTCCTCCACCTTGCGTCGGAGCGCATCCGCCCAGGCCATCGCCTCCTCATCCAGTGTGAGGCTCGCGGCCTCGAGCAGGACGAGCGCGCGGACCAGTTCGGGATCGCGCATGGCGAGCTCGATCGCGGTCTCTCCCCCGTAGCTGCGCCCGATCACGACGGCCGGCGCGGCGTCGAGCGCCCGGATGAGCGCCGCGGCGTCCTCCGCGTGCTGGACCACGCTCGTCTCGTACGGCTCGGGGCGCTCGCTCCGCGTGCAACCGCGCCGGTCGTAGACGATCACGCGTCCGAGCGTCGCGAGCTCCTCGATAGCTGCCCTGCGCCAGACCTTCGCCGAGGATGACGTCCCGTGGATGCACACGATCGGCGCTCCCCGCCCGTGCTCCTCGTAGTAGAGACGCACGCCGTTCACGCGGACCTCGGACACGTGCCGAACGGTTCCACCCGCACGACCGACGTGTCAACCGCGGCTCGACCGCTCGGGGGAATGACCGACGTGTGCCAGGGGTCTAGTGGTTCTCGGACGTCGCTCCCGCGAAGAAGCGGTTCCAACCGTCGAGCTTGTCCGGCAGGAACCAGCAGCGCCTCCACCTGCCCTGCTCGTCGATCTCCGCGAACTGCGCGACGAGCACGTGCATCCGCTCGCCATGACGCTGTGCCGCGATGTCGAGGAAGATCGTCACGTAGCGGTCGCCGGCGAGCACGTCGTCAACGTCGACCTGGATCGATCCGACCGAGGCTGCGTCCAGCATCGCGAAGAAGCGCCGGACCCCGTCGCGACCCCTGAACGTGCCGCTCGCCGGCGTGTCGCCCGGCGCGATCCAGACCACGTCCTCCGCGAAGCCCTCGAGCAGACGAGCGACGTCCCGCGCCATGAACGCGTCGACCGTCTCGCGCATCCTGGTCGCGTTCGGGTGCTCCATCCCCGAACCCCCTACGACCAGAACGCGTCGACCGCGTCCTGATCGTCGGCGAGGGCCCAGTACTCCGTCCAGCGTCCGTCGGGATCGAGCGCGAGGGCCTCGGCGAGCAGGACGTCCAAGGATCGCACCTCGCGGTAGGCCGAAACCCTCGTGAAGATCGAGCCGTGCCGGTCGTTCGCGAGGATCTCGGCCGGTTCGACCTGCAACGTCCCGGCCGTCTCGCGACGCACGCGGCGGAAGTAGTCGATGACTGCCTCGATCCCGACGTAGTCACCGCTCATCCGATGGTTGCCTCCGACGTGCCACAGGATGTCGGGGGCAAGGAAGCCGCGCATCGCGTCGTGGTCGCCCGAGTTGTAGTACTCGAGCGCGCGACGGATCATCGAGACGTTCCGGTGCTCGGACACCGTCCCCCCATGCGCGTCAGGCCACGCACGCTACCGGGCCATCGGAAGCCTGCACAGGGTCGCCGGGGCTACAGGAAACGGCGCACCCAGTGCCTGCCCGAGCCACGTACGTCCGATCAGCGGATGGAACGTTCGAGCGCGCCGACGCCCTGCCGCCACGCGGCGTCGACATCGGCATCGGGAGGGAACCGGCCGTTCAGTTCCAGGATGGTCATGCCGTGCGCGAACGCCCATATGGCGCGGGCGCGATCGAGCGAGCCGGCCCCTTCGAGCAGGGGCGCCGCGGCGCGCTCCTCGATACCCGGTGGCAACAGATCGCGGCGCAGCGGCCGTTCGGTCATCAATCGGTAGAGGTGCGGGTGCTCGTGGGCGTAGGCGCGGTACGCGGCGCCGAGGGCGCGGATCGGCCGCCGACGATCCCCGGCCACCGCCGCCTCGAACCGCTCGGCGGACTCTTCGAACCCTTCCGCGATGATCGCCGATTCGAGCGCGTCCTTGTCCGGGAGATGCTTGTACAGCGACGAGGCACGGATGCCCAGGCGTTCGGCCAGACGGCGCATCGTGAGGGCCTCGATGCCCTCGGCCTCGAGGAGCTCCCGCGCCGCACCCACGATCTCGCGAGCACGGGGCGAGAGCTCCTCGGTCGCGTGGCTCACGTCGCCACCGAGACTCGAACTGCGAGCGCCTCGTTCATCAGGACGAAGCCGCGAAGCGTGTGCCTGCGCAGCGACCTGCGGAAGAGCGGCACGAGCGCGCCGGAGAAGTGCTCGGACTGCACGAAGCGGGTCCGGCCGTCCGGCAACGGCTCGAGCTCGAAACGGTGGGCCCCATCGAACACGCCGGCGATCCCGAGCCGGCCGAGCCATGCGAACACGCGTCCGGGTTCGAGATCCGTCACCGTGGGATGCATGGTGATGCCTCGTCCGCCCGGCGGTGCGAGCCGGACCTTCAGCTTCGCGCCGAGCACCGGCTCCCCTTCGACGGCCACGATGAAGGGGTTCCACGACCCGAACGCGTCGAACGCGGTCAGGGTCTCCCACACCTGCTCGGGCGTCCCATCGATCTCGACCTCCGCCCTGAGGTTCTCGGTGAATGCCATCCCGTCATCCTCCTTCGTCGGCTAACGCTGTTAGCAGCGTAGGCGAACAGCGTTAGCCTGTCAAGGCCCAGGCCCCGATCTCGTCGGATCTGTCGAACGCAACCCTCCCCGTTCGTCGTAGGGGTGAATGGACGGACAGGCCGTGAGGCCGGAAGGAGGGGTTCAGATGGCGGACTTCGTGCTGCTCTACAGCGGCGGGAGCATGCCCGAGACCGACGCGGAGAAAGACCGCGTCATGAAGGCATGGGACGCCTGGTACGCGGAGCTCGGCGGCTCGATCAAGGACGGGGGCAACCCGTTCGCGCCGGCGGCCAAGACCATCGCGAACGACGGTGCGGTGAGCGACACGTCCGGGCCGCTGTTCACCGGCTACACGATCGTCCAGGCCGACTCGCTGGACGCGGCGACCGTGCTGGCGAAGGGCTCGCCGGTCCTGCAGGGCGGCGGCAGCGTGACCGTCTACGAGGCCTTCGACGTCATGTAGGTCGGCCCGAGGTGGTCGCGGGGCGCTCGCTCCGCGGCCACCTCGCCGCAGGGTCAGTGCACCCGCGGCACGAAGCGCCACCGAACGCGGCGGCGGTAGGCCTCGTACTCCGGGTAGCGCTCCGCGAGCATCGATTCCTCGTGCCGCGACTTGAGCTCGAGCACGACGACGAGCAAGGCGCCCGGGACGAGGGCGAGCGGCGACGTGATCAAGGACCATCCCAGCGCGCCGAGCAGCACGCCCCCGTAGATCGGGTGACGTGTCCGCCCGTAGACGCCGCCGACCCGCAGCGCGGCGTCCTCGGACGGCTTCGGGAACGGCGTGAGCGCGCCGCCAAGCCCGACGATCCCGGCCACGAACAACACCAGCCCCGCCGCCGCGATCGCGACGCCGACCACGAGGAGCGTGGTCCGAGCCGGGTCGGCCCACGGCGGCCCGAAGATCCCCGCCACGGCGATCACCACGCCGAGCGCGAACTGCGCCACGACCCAGCCCTCGCCTCGGGGGCCGAGCGCCGGGATCTTGCGTTCGTCCACCGCCGAACGGTACCTGCGACGGCCGGGCAGCCGGCTATCGAGCGCGCATGCGGTTGTTCCGAGGGTTGTGCTCGAGCTCCGCGAGACCAAGCGCCTCGAGCAGCGGCGGCACGTACATCCCGAAGCGACCTCGCAGCCCCTTCTTCAGGCCGTACCAACCGCCGACCGGATTGTCGGGCGAGCGGCCCCAGGCCTCGACCGTGCCCTCGCCGGCCGACTTCTGCTCGTCGGCGCTCCCGAGCGGCACCCAGTCGCCGTTCGCCTTCAGCATCGCGTGCAGGTCCTCGATGCACCGGAGCTGGTAGCTCAGCTGCGTCTTGCCCACCTGACACACGAGCGCGGGCGGATCGGCCTCCTCGTCACGCCACATCTGGTACTCGGAGGTCCCCGGCGGGGTCGTCAACACCCAGGGATCGTCCTTCGAACCCGAACCCCTCGACTCGGTCATGAGTACCTCCCCTGACGACCCAGTCCTCGTCCGGCTCATCCCGCGGGACGTAGCCGAGCGCGTCTCCAGAACGCGCACATCCGCTCGAAGTCGTTGCAGTCGATCTCCATCGAGCCGACGCGGATCGTGGACGGATCCCTCAACGCGTCGCCGCCTCGACCGGATGCTCGCGCAGCATCAAGACGCCGAGCGTGACGACGTAGACGATGAACGCGATCGGGGCGACCGCATCCAACGCCGAGGACCCGAGCGGGCTCACCGCGGCCCTGACGAACGCCATCACCGAGACCGCGACACCGAACCACCGAACCCACACGGGCCGGCGGGGTACCGTCGCAAGCACGAACAGACCCAGCGCGACGAACAGGGCGGCGTCGGTGAGATCGGCGGCGAACGTCCACGCGTGCGCCATCGACGGCGTCGGCGTTCCGAGCGCCAGCACGAGCGGCGGAACGACGGTCGCGAGCTCGGTCAGGACGACCAGGGTCGAGGCACTGACGATCCTGGGAGCGGCCGATCCGGGGGAAGCACGCCGAGCGAGCGCGAAGGCGAACATCACGAACGGCACCAGCGCCAGCAAGCCGACCACCTGCGCCGCGATCACGACGGACCCGTGACCCGAGTAGAAGGCGACGATCGCCGCCCCCGGATCGTCGGCCGTGGGGATCGAGACCATCCCCCCGGCGACGAGCAGCATCACCGCGAAGCCGATCCCCCACCAGCCTTGCCGCCGGTCGACCACGATCGCGACCCTACCCGAGTCACCGGCGGTTTGGTCTCGCGCCTAGCCGTCGCCCCACGGATCGTCGGGGTGGAACGCCGCGACCAGCTCGCGGCCTCCACCCTCGGGCTCGAGGCGCAGCTCCCTCGCCGTCGCGAGGTCGACGGGGAGGTTCCGCCCCCACGCCGCGTGGCCCATGCCGAGCTCGGCCCTCCCGAGCGCGATCCGTCGGCCGTCCGTCGTGACGAGCCACACGCGATACCAGCCCGAACCGCCCACCGGCGAGCGTAGCGAGACGAACAACCACGACGGGTCGCCCTGATATCCCCACGCGGTCCCGACTTCGCTCACCCCGCTCCGCAGCGGAGCGGCGGCGAAGAAGGAGCCCTGTCCCACACCTAGCAGCGCTCGGTACTCGTCCGCGACGCGCCGATCCCCCGCCGTCGTCGCGAACATCGCGCCGGCGCCGATCGCGATCGCCAGGACGAAGCTCGCCGCGGCCAGTCCCACGCGCCACGGCCGGCGCAGGGCGCCCCAGCGAAGCCCGGTCGGTCGGACGCGGCGCCGGGACGCGCGGCGCCCCTCGCCTCGCTCGATCGCGTCGAGAACCCGCGACTCCAGACCGGGCGGCGCCTCGTGCTCGGGCGCAAGCAGCAGCAGCTCGTCGGTGACCGATGACAGCTCGGAGACCAGCCGCCGGCACGTCTGACACCCGCCGAGGTGGCGCAGGGCGCCTTCGCGCTCGTGCCCGTCGGCGACGCCGAGCGCGAGCTCGGGTGCGAGCTCGGTCACCTGTTCGCAGCTCATCTCACGACCCATCGCCCACCCCCAGCTCGGAGCGCAGCTTCATCAACGCCGACCGGATCCTGGTCTTCACCGTCCCGAGCGGCACGCCGTCCAGATCGCTCATCTCGCGGGCGGTGAAGCCGTAGAAGACCGCGAGCACGAGCGCCCGTCGCTGCGGCTCGGGGAGCCGGCGGACCGCCTCCCGGAGCGGCTCGGCGTCCGCCACCGCATCCCCCACGCCGGTCCCGATCCCGTCGCGCTCGAGCCGGCCTTCCGACAGGCCGAGCAGCACCTCGGGGTCGACCGGATCCGCGCGCCTCGACGGCAGCATGTTGATCGAGGTGTTGCGGGCGATCGTGAGCAGCCACGCCGCCACGCTCCCCCGCCGCGCGTCGAACCCCGAGGCATGCCTCCACGCCCGGACGAAGGTCTCCTGCGCGGCCTCCTCCGCCGCCCCGCGGTCTCGCAGGATCGACAGCGTCAGGCCGAAGATCCGTCGCTCGAACCGCCGGACGAACTCGGCGGCGGCGGTCGCGTCGCCCGAGCCCATGCCGGCGAGCAACGCCTCATCCGAGAGCATCGATCCGGCGGCCGTGGCCGTGTCCAGGGATCCCCACGAGGTGTATTACCGGCCGGAGCCCCCGATGGTTTGCCGTTCGAGCAGATTTCTTCGCGACGGCGGCCCGATCCGGCCCGACGATCTGGCCCGAACGGAATCCCGAACCGCGACCCCGCCGGTAGTACCTCACGTCCACCGACAGGAAGGGGAAGGCCATGCGAGGAACGAGCGGACGGGTGCGGCTGGTCGGCGCGCTATTCGCGCTCGGGCTGGTCGCGGCGGCGTGCTCGAGCGCGGGCGCCTCCACGGGCAGCGGCGGGATGTCGCTCTCGATCGCCTCACCGGGAGACGGCGCCGCCGTGTCGGAGCCGTTCACCGTGAAGCTGGATGCGAGCGTCCCGATCGGCGAGCCGACGACCGGCGAGCACCACGTGCACCTCTGCTTCGACGGCGGGAGCTGCGACGAGCTCTCGCAGTCCGTGATCGCGTACCAGGACTCGGTGCAGGTGACGGGGCTCTCGCCCGGGATGCACACGATCCACGCCTCGCTCCGCAACGCGGACCACTCCGACGCGGGCGTGAGCGCCGAGATCACGGTCACCGTGAGCGGCGGCGGGATGGGTTCGGGTACGGGGTCGAGCACCGGGGCCACCGGAAGCCGAGGGTATGGCTACTGAGCAGGGGACCGACCTGAAGGTCGTGTCCGAACCGCTCACCCGCCATCCCCGGCGTGTCCGCTGGTTCCACGCGGCGATCTACCTGACCACGATCCCGCTCCTGTGGACCGGATGGTGGCTGCTGTCGGGCGAGGAAGGGAGTCCGAGCTTCCTCGCCCGCACGTTCCACGTCGCCGACGTCCGGGTGCACGTGTGGGCGGGCCGGGTGCTCGCGTTGCTCGCGATCGCCGCGATCACCTTCGGGCGCCGTGGGGCTCGGACGTTCGTGCGCGAGACGCTCCGTCGAGACCCCGGCGACGCGCGGTGGTGGGTGAGGTGGCCGGCCGCGGTCCTGACCGGGCGCTTCGCGCGGCACGAGGGCACGTTCGACCCGGGCCAGCGCGTGGCGAACGTCGTGATCGTGGGCGGGTTGATCGTCCTCACGACGACCGGCATCGCGCTGACGCTGTTGCACGGCGGACCCGTGTTCGCCTGGCTGGCGAAGGTCCACCTGTGGACCGCGGTGATCGTGACCCCGGTCATCCTCGGGCACGTGCTCGTCGCGCTCGGCGTCCTGCCCGGCTACCGGGGAGTGTGGCGCTCGATGCACCTCGGCGGGCGGGTGCCCGAGGAGACCGCTCGGCGCGTGTGGCCCGGGTGGACCGAGCGGACGGTCTCAGATCCGCACTCGACGGACGGCCGCGAGAGCTCGTCGCTTCGGTAGGGGCGATCGAGCGGCAGGAATCCCTCCGAGCGCAGGCGATACCGAGATCGGTATCGGGTGCCTGCGGAACGTCTGCGCCCGGCCACGATGAATAGCCGCCGGATCCGGATCCGGAGCCAGCGCAGCGCGGCTGGCCTCTCGGGTGTTCAAGGGGCACGATGGAGGCGCATCTGCGATCCGTGCCTGTGCCGGGCGCCGACGAGGCCGAGGTGAACGAGGGCGCACCGAGTTTCGAGGAGTTCTACCAGGCGAACTTCCGCCGCATCTTCACCGCGCTCTGCCTGGCATCGAGAGCCTCCGGTTCGCAGACGCGCCCTAGTCGAACAGCGCGTCGAACGCCCGCAGGGTGTCGCCCAACCGCTGGGCTATGGTCGTCGCGAGCCAGCGGTGGAGCGCAGCGGCCAACTCGGGCTCCTCGGCCTCGATCCGCGCGATCGAGTCCTGGGTCAGCCGGAGGACCACGCTCGGGGTCTCGGCCACCACGTCCGCCGTGCGCGGGACCCCTGTGTACATCGCGACCTCGCCGACCACCACACCCGGGTGCATCGTGCGAAGGCGCATCCGCGTCCCCCTGGCCGTGAGGATCTCGACGCGCAGCCGGCCGGACTCGAGGACGAACACGTCGTCGGGCGACTCGTCCTGGTGGATGAGCACGTTCCCCTCCGGGACCGTCACGCGTTCGAGGTAGGTCCGCAGGCCCCGCGGCATGCCGGCGAGCCCGTCCTCCGCGGACGGCACCGGCTCGGCACCGGCGTCCTCGAGCAGCCCCTCCTCGCAGCGCTGGAGACCTCGATCCAGGTCCGGCTCGAACCGGACGACCCCGTCGGACGGCGCGATGCCGCCCTGCTCCAGCTGCTTGCGCACCGGGTCCGACACCCCGGTGAGCACGAGCTCGAACCCGTTCGCCTCCGCCAGGTGCGTGACCTTGAGGAAGGACACCACCGCCGAGGAGTCCACGCCGGTCACCCGTCGCAGGTCGATCACCAGGAACCTGGGCGGTCGCTCCTCCACGCGCTTTCGGATCCGCTCGAGCAGGCCGTTGGCCGATCCGAAGAACACGAACCCGTTCAGGCGCAGGATCTGGACGCGGTCCCCCATGGCCCGCAGCGCCGCTCGCTCGGCGGGCGGACGGTCCACGTTGCTGTGGTAGGTCTCCCCGAAGGAGACCTCGCGCACCAGCTCGATCCGGCCGTAGCTGACCGCGAACAGGACGACCGCGAGCACGAGCCCGAGCACGACGCCGGGCAGGAACCCCCGGGCGATGATCGCCGCCAAGATCACCAGCACGACCCCGTACTCGACCGGCGGCAGGGTCTTCCGCTTGTCCCAGACCCACTCGACCAGGAAGGCGAGACCGAGGAACACGAGCACGCCGCCCACGATCATGCGCGGGATCAGCTCGATGACGGCGGCGCCGAACACGACCGCGGCGAGCGGGACCGCCGCGGCGATGAGCCCCGCGGCCCGCGCGTTCACCTTCATGCGCTCGGCGAGCGCGCTCAGGCTGAGCGCGTGGTAGCCGGGGATGCCACCGAGCGCGCCGGAGACCACGTTCAGCACGCCGGCGTCGCGCAGCTCCTCGTTCGTATCCAGGTCCCGGTGCAAGATGATCTCGGTCCCGCTGATGTTGAACAAGATCGCGAGCACGGCCACGAACACGGCGGTGGCGATCCCCGCCCACTGCCCGAGCACCGCCGACCAGTCGGCGCCGGTGAGGGCGCGCAGGGTCCACGGCTGCCACAGCCGGACCGACTCGAAGGGTCCGAGCAGCCACCGCCCATGCTGAGCGGCATCGATCGTCGAGCCCGTCACGAGCATGCCGAGCGCGAACAGCACGAGCCCGATCCCGATCACGATCGGGATGACCAGCGGCTTCTTCAGCTGCCGGACGGCCACGAGCAGGATCACGCCGAAGGCGAACGCAGGCACCGAGTGCTTGAGCGTCACCGAGCTGCCCAGGAGGCCGACCGTTCGCAGGTGCACCTCCACACCGGAGGAGACGTAGATGCCGCCCTTCAGGAGCAGCCACCCCGTGCCGGCCAGGAAGCCGCCGACGACCGGATACGGCACGAACCGAACCAGGTTGCCGAGCCGGAAGGTCCCGAGCGCCGCGAAGACGAGACCGCACAGGACCGTCACGACCAGCGTCGCGGCGACGACGGTCAGGAAGATGTCCGGCGTCTCGAACGTCCCGACGCCCGCGGTCTCGGCGACCCTCACGATGGCCGCAGCCCTCGCGGCCGTGCTCGCTGCCACGATCGCGAGCACGGCCGTCGCAGCGTCCTGCACGCTGCCGACGACACCGCGGGAGCCCGCCCTCCAGGCGAGGAACCCGAGCGTGAGCGCGGCCGCAACGAGGTACAGGCCGATGCCGTCCGCCAGATCACCCACGAGCACGCCGCCGAACACGAAGGCTGCGAACGCGACCGCGAGGACCACCTCGACGCCGCCGATGATCACCCCCGCGACCAGCGAGGCGAGCACGCCGGATCGTCGCTCCTCTGACGACGAATCGCCTCCGCTGGAACCCACGCGGGACGACTCCATCTGCACAGCCATCGGCTCTCCTAGTCGAGCAGGGCGTCGAACTCCCGCTGGGTGTCGCTCAATCGCTCGGAGAGGATCCTCGCGAGCCACCGATGGAGCGCCGCGGCCAGCTCGGGCTCCTCGGTCTCGATCCGCTCGATCGCCGCGCCGCTCAGTCGCAGGACCACGCTCGGCGTCTCCGCCACCACGTCGGCCGTGCGCGTCACTCCCGTGTACATCGCGACCTCGCCGACGACCACACCGGGGTTCACCCTCCGCACGCGCATCTGGGTCCCGTCGGTCGTCACCATCTCCACGCTCAGCCGGCCCGATTCCACCACGAACAGATCGCCCGGCGGTTCGTCCTGTCGGATCAGCACCGTGCCCTCGGCCAGCGGCATACGCTCGAGGTAGCCCCGCACGCCGGGCGGCAGGTCGGCGAGCACGCCGCTCGATCCGTCCGAGGACGCCACCTGGTCGGCACCGGCCTCGACCGCACGGGCGCCGACGGCGCCTTCGACCCCACCCCCTCAGGCTCCGCGACCTGGAGCAGACGCTCCTCGCACCACTGCAAGCCCCGATCCAGGTCCGGTTCGAACCGCAGGACCGCGGACGCGCCCGCCCCGCCACGCTCCAGCTGCTTGCGCACCGGGTCCGACACCCCGGTGAGCACGAGCTCGAACCCGTTCGCCTCCGCCAGGTGCGTGACCTTGAGGAAGGACACCACCGCCGAGGAGTCCACGCCGGTCACCCGTCGCAGGTCGATCACCAGGAACCTGGGCGGTCGCTCCTCCACGCGCTTTCGGATCCGCTCGAGCAGGCCGTTGGCCGATCCGAAGAACACGAACCCGTTCAGGCGCAGGATCTGGACGCGGTCCCCCATGGCCCGCAGCGCCGCTCGCTCGGCGGGCGGACGGTCCACGTTGCTGTGGTAGGTCTCCCCGAAAGAGACCTCGCGCACCAGCTCGATCCGGCCGTAGCTGACCGCGAACAGGACGACCGCGAGCACGAGCCCGAGCACGACGCCGGGCAGGAACCCCCGGGCGATGATCGCCGCCAAGATCACCAGCACGACCCCGTACTCCACCGGCGGCAGGGTCTTCCGCTTGTCCCAGACCCACTCGACCAGGAAGGCGAGACCGAGGAACACGAGCACGCCGCCCACGATCATGCGCGGGATCAGCTCGATGACGGCGGCGCCGAACACGACCGCGGCGAGCGGGACCGCCGCGGCGATGAGCCCCGCGGCCCGCGCGTTCACCTTCATGCGCTCGGCGAGCGCGCTCAGGCTGAGCGCGTGGTAGCCGGGGATGCCACCGAGCGCGCCGGAGACCACGTTCAGCACGCCGGCGTCGCGCAGCTCCTCGTTCGTATCGAGGTCCCGATGCAAGATGATCTCGGTCCCGCTGATGTTGAACAAGATCGCGAGCACGGCCACGAACACGGCGGTGGCGATCCCCGCCCACTGCCCGAGCACCGCCGACCAGTCGGCGCCGGTGAGGGCGCGCAGGGTCCACGGCTGCCACGACACGGGGTCGTCGAACGGGCCGAACAGCAGCCAGTTGCCCGATCTCGCACCGTCGATCGTCGAGCCCGTCACGAGCATGCCGATCGCGAACAGCACGAGCCCGATCCCGATCGCCGCCGGGAGCACGAACGGCCTCTTCACGAGCCTCGTCGCGACGAGCAGGATGACGCCGAACGCGACGGCGGGGAGCCACAGCTGCAGCACCGCGGACTCCGTCAGGTCGCCGAACGTGGCCAGCGACGGCGTCTCGCGCGAGGCGACGGAGATGCCGCCCTTCAGGAGCAACCATCCGATGCCCGCGATGAACCCGCCGACGACCGGGTAGGGGACGAACCGGATCAGGTTGCCGCGCCTGAGCGTCCCGAGCGCCAGGAACGCGACGCCGGCCAGGATCGTCACGACGAGCGTCGCGGCGACGACGGTGAGGAAGGCCCGCTCGGGGCCCCCGAACGCGTCGAGGGCCGTGGTCATCGCCACGATGGCGAGCACGGCAGCCACCGCACCCGACAGACCACCGACCACCCCACGGGGACCCGCGTTCCACGCGAGGACCGCAAGCGTCAGCGCCGCCGCTGCGAGATACAGGTTGACCCCGTCGGGAACGTAGTCCTCGAGATAGCCGCCGAAGACGAAGGCCGCGAACGCGACCGCGAAGACGGTCTCGATGGCCCCGATGACCACGCCGGCGACCAGCGTGACGAGCGAGCCCTGGGATCGTCGCTGTTCGACCACGGTCCCTCCCCTTGGGAGGGAACTGTATGCGCAAGGGACGTCGGGCGTGCAGGGGTCGAGGGCGAGGTGGGAAGTCGGCTGCTAGCTCGGGTGGTGGTCGAGATGGGCGTCGAGTCGCGTCGCAAGCGCGTCGAAACGCCCCTCCATGTGGTCGAACCGACCGTCCAACCGGTCGAATCGAACGTCCATCCGGGTCGCGAGCGCGTCGATCCTCGAACCCAGATAGAAGAGCGTTCCGAGCGAGGTAGCGGCGAGCAGGCCGATCGCGGTCCAGACTGCAGCGTCCATCGTCGTTCGCGAGCGTAACACCCGGGTATGACGAGGCGGGGGGACGCTCGTGGACGACGTCGATGCCCGGATCGGTGTCGAGCGCCCTGGAGATGGGCAGCCACCCATCGGAGGGCCCCGAGAGCGGCGTGTGGTCGGCTCCGGACGTCGACCGAGCTCGAGCCCTGATCAGGGACGCCCACGCTGCCGGTCAGGAGGTGACCGTGTGGGTGACCGACTTCAGCCCCGTGTTCCCAGGCTCGATCGAGACGGGGCGGTACGTCGTCGAGGTCCTGAACGAGCTCGGCTTGCGTGCGCACCTGAAGGTCGCGGACTTCCACGAGTTCTTCCACGCGGTCTACGTCGATGGCGGAATCCAGGCGTATGTGGGTGGGTGGGCCACCACCTACTCCGGAGCGGGCGGCTTCATCGACGACGACTTCCGCTGCGGGCGGCCCGACGATGCATCGGGCCTGTGCACCAAGGAGTTCGCGTCTCAGATCGCCGAGGCGCAACGGCTCCAGGCGACGGATCCGGCTGCCGCGAACCAGGCGTGGATCGAGATCGAGCACCAGCTCGTCGAGCAGGCCGAGTGGGCGCCGCTGATCAACCCGGTCTCGACGTACGCCATCTCGGAGCGGACGGAGAACGTCCAGGTCCACCCGCAGTGGGGGATCCTGATGAGCCGCCTCTGGGTCCAGTAGGCGGCAGGGAAGGCGCTCTCTTCCGCTC
Organism: uncultured Actinomycetes bacterium; assembly: GCA_963706005.1. Taxonomy (GTDB): domain Bacteria; phylum Actinomycetota; class UBA4738; order UBA4738; family HRBIN12; genus DASSJM01. The sequence continues at coordinate 235,372 of CAVPLL010000001.1, read as the reverse complement.
GGTCGCGCTGCCAGGTAAGAACAACCGAACGCGGAGCGCTCTCCGCGCGTTCATGGAGCGTGATGATCGAGCCGACGAGCCTGAGCGCCGTGCCCGAGGTCGAGGAGACCTCGGCGTTCGAGGAGTTCTTCCTCGCCCAGCACGGGCGCCTCTTCCAGGCGCTCTTCCTGCTGACCGGCGACCGGTCCGAGGCGGACGACCTGGCCCAGGAGGCGCTCCTGCGTGCGTACGAGCGATGGGACCGGGTCGGCGCGATGGGCTCACCCGCGGGGTACGTGTACCGGACGGCGCTGAACCTGCATCGGAGCCGCCTCCGCACGCTCGTGGTGCGGGCCCGCCGGGTCTTCGCCGACGTTCCGGCCGAAGACCTCAGCGGGCCGGTCTCAGCGAGCCACGACGTCCGGAACGCGCTCGCCCAGCTCCCGCGCGGCCAACGGGAAGCGCTGATCCTCGTCGAGTGGCTCGGTCTCGGATCCGAGGAGGCCGGCCGGGTGCTCGGGATCGACGCGTCGTCCGTCCGGGGGCGCCTGCACCGCGGGCGCGCCTCGCTCCGCGACCTGCTAGGAGACCACGATGAGTGACCTGCGGACGATGCTGGAGCGAGGCGTCGGAGGTGCGACCCCGCCGCCCGACGGGTTCGAGCGTATGCTGCGCCGCCGCGATCGTAAGCGCCGGAACCAGCGGATCATGGCGGGTGTCGTCGGGTTCGCGGTCTTCGTGGCGGCGGTCTGGATCGTGACGACCGCGGGTCGTTCGATCGCACCCAGACGCCTGCCGACGACCGGACCGGCGGTCCCCTCCGATGCCGAACGCGTGGGCTTCATCGGTGTGCCTCCCGAGGGTGCCACGCCGAGCGGCCCGGAGAGCGGCGAGCTCGTGATCAGCCTCTACGGGAGCACCGGAGGCCCGCGCACCAGGCTCTGGGTGTTCGCCGACGGGCGGCTGATCTGGCAGCAGGACGCCAACCTTCCCGAAGGCGCGAACGAGCAGTCGACCGGCTACCTCGAACAACGCCTCACGCCTGCAGGCGTCGAGCTCCTGCGGTCCGAGATCGTCTCGACCGGGCTGTTCGACGACGACCTCGCCCTCGCCGGCGTGTCCGGCCCCGAGCCCTTCCTCACGATCCGGGTCCGGAGCGGCGACCGGTTCGTCCGCCTCAACTACGGCTGGCCCGGATGGGTGAAGGACGGGACCCCGATCGCGACGGCGGCGCAGGCGAGCGCACTCGCATGGGTCGATGACCGGCTCACGGATCCGGGGTCCTGGCTGCCGGCGAGCGCGTGGCAGGACCAGGAGATCAGGGCGTACGTGCCGTCCAGGTTCCAGGTCTGCTACGGGCCCAACGCGAACCTCCACGTCGACGCGTCCCGCATCCTGAGCCTCCTGCCCCCTCCGGTCGAGGACCTGCTCCGCGCGGCGCCCCGGACGGATGCACCGAACCACGTGGTCATGATCGGGTGCCACGACGTGACGACGGAGGAGGCTCGCGCGCTGGCCGACGCTCTCGACCGAGCGGGGCTCACCAAGAGCCCGATCGAGAACGCGTGGGCGCTGGGATACCGCTTCGAGCCTCGGACCCCGATCGCCCCGGGCCCGATCGAGAACACGGTCTTCATCTCGTTCGAGCCGTACCTCCCGGACGGCGAGGTGACCTGCTCGACGTGCGGGTGAGCGCCCGCGGGCTCGATCGCCTGGCATCGGGTGCTGGTCGCGTGGCACGGCGACAACCGACGGCGCCGATGCCGGGCATCGATCCCTCGCCGGGACCACCCTGTGACCAGGCGGGGCTCAACTTCCCGAACGAGGGTGATATCGAAATGGATATCGCCCGACCGCGCGACGAAGGGCCCTAGTCCTACTCCATGTGATCGAGGCCGCGGGAGGTGCTCCTCCATCTCGTCGGCCTCGGTGTCGCTGACGGTCGACTCCGACGTCGCGGACCTGAGCGATGCCGGCCTACACGGTTCGGCCACGAACCTCCCCTGTAAGGAGCGTGAAGGTCCACGATGTCCCGATGCTCGGACGAGGAGATGCCGTCGAACGTGTCTGGCGTCACGACGGTCCTCGTCTGTGGCGGTCGCTCGTGGCCTTCAGCGGCAACGAGGAGCTCGCGAGCGACGCGATGGCAGAGGCGTTCGCACAAGCGCTGGGCCGAGGTGCCGCCGTTGAGGCACCCGACCGCTGGATCTGGCGCGCGGCCTTCCGCATCGCGGCCGGTGAGTTGAAGGAGCGGCGGCGGGTTACCCCGTCGGATGTCCCCGTCACCTCGGTGGGGATGCCCGAGCCGGTCGCAGATCTGGTCCGTGCCCTCCGAACGCTGAGCCCGAATCAGCGGGCGGCAGCGGTGCTCTCGCTCTACGCCGACATGTCCACCCGAGACGTGGCACGGATCCTCGCCTGCAGTCAGGCCACGGTCCGGGTCCATCTCTCCCAGGCCAGACGACGACTCCGCGCGCTGCTGGAGGAGACCGATGACTGAACTCCGCGACCGGTTCCGGGCGCTCGATGACCTCGATGTGCCCGACGTCATGGCACGCGCGCGCCGCATGGGGCCCAAGCCTCCCGAGCCCGACGCCCCGCCGCCGCGGCGGCGGGTCGAGGCTCTGGTGTTCGCCGTGGTCGTGACGATCGCCGCGGCGATCGCGATCAGCCGAGCCCTCGACGAGCAGCCTCGACCCGGGGTCCAGCCCCCACCCACGCCGACGGGCACGGCACTCCGCGGCGACGGTGAGGTGATCACGTACACGGGCGACGATCCTCGCGAGAGCGGTGACCTCGTCGCTCAGGACCCGCACACCGGCGAGATCCACCCCCTCGTCGATGCCCACACGCCTACGAGCCCCTTCACCGGCCGCCTCATCGGCAGTGCCGCCTGGTCCGCCGACGGGAGATGGGCGGCGTTCGAGATCACCGCGTGCGCCGGCGGCGACACCTCCCCGACCGGGACGGGGGGGCTCTGGGTCACGAACGGGCTGGACGAGCCCCAGCAGCTGACGAAGCCGTGCTTCGAGAATCCAGATCTGGGCTCCTCTGTCGAGCGCTGGGCATGGTCGCCGGTGGGCGCGCAGCTCGCGGTCGCGCGGAGCTCCAGCCATGGCGACACGCTGGTGCTCATCGATCCGGCGACCGGCGATCGAACGGACCTCGGTGACACGGTGGATGACGTCTCGTCGCTCGCGTGGTCACCGGACGGGACCCGGATCGCGTACGGCACGAGCCGAGGGTCGGTCTACTCCGTGAGCGTGGATGGCGGCGATCATCTGCTGCTCGCGAGCTTCCACGGATACGTGGCCGGCGGTGTCTTCGGATCCGGGGCGGGGATCACGTGGTCGCCGGACGGTTCGCACATCGCCGTCCAGGCAGGGCATATCCGGGATACCCGCCCGGTCGACGCCCTGTACGTCATGAACGCGGACGGATCCGACCTCCATCGGCTCGCTGACGACCTCCAGATCCAGAGCGTGTATTGGGGGCCGAACCTCTCGTGGTCGCCCGACGGGACCGGGATGGCCTACGTCACGTTCTCCGGAGGACGCATGACGCAGCAGATGCAGATCTGGGTCGGGTCCCCCGACGGCTCGAGCCCGAGCCTGCTCTTCGAGTCGGCGCCGCGCCGCGAGCTACCAGACCGCGGGCCCGGTCTGGTCGCCCGACGGCGCACACATCGCCTTCGGGTCCTCCACGCCCGACGGGGAGGCGGTCTGGCTGGTCGCGAACGCCGATGGAACCGGCGACGTCCGCCGGCTCGACGAGCTCCAGTACTCGAGCCTGCGCGGCGGTTGGTACTTCTGCGGGTGCTACGGCTAGGAGAGGGAGGGCATGACCAGGACCGGTGCGATCGCCTCTTCCGCACGCTTGACCGTGACCGCAGCGATGGCGGCTCTGCTCGTCGGTTGCGGCGCCACCCCCGACCTTGGCTCGACGCCCACGGAGCCCAGCTCGAAGGCGGACACGGGCACGACCGCCCCGAACCCGCAGCCGTCCCTGAGCGCGAGGGTCGGGGACTTCCCCGAGTTCCCGCGGGCGGCCCTCCCGGAGCCCGTCGCCACCTCGCTCCAGGCGATCCTCGACGATGCGGTGGCGCACAGGCACGTTCAGCGGGGTCACGGCCGCGGTCGTCGTCGCCGGCTCGGGGAGCTGGTCGGGAGCCGCCGGCGTCGACGACGAAGGGGACCCCATGACCCCCGACTCTCGCCTCCTCACCGCCAGCGTGGCCAAGACCGTGACCGCGGCCGAGGTCCTCCGCCTGGCCGAGGAGGGCAAGCTCGGTCTGGACGACCCGGCCGCCGAGCAACTGCCTCCGGAACTCGCCTTCTTCGACGCGAACGGCGCCACCATCCGAGATCTGCTGGGGATGCGCAGTGGTCTCATCGACCCTCCCGGCGACGCTGCGCCCGTCGATGCGGGAGCACACCTCGCCGAGGCGTTGAAGAAGGAACCCGCGCCGGTCTTCCCCGCAGGATCGGAGATCCTCTACGCGAACATCAACTTCGTCCTGCTCGGGACGATCATCGAGCACGTCACGGGCCGGCCGCTGTGGGAGGCCCTTCGCTCGGACGTCCTTGACCACCCCGGCCTGGGCGGGCTCGTCTACCCGGTGAAGAACGCGCTGGCAGCCGATGGGGGATGGGTCAGATCGGACGCCGCCACGCTGGCCCGTTGGGGCTACGAGCTGTACGGCGGGTCCGTGCTCTCCAACGCTTCCCTTCGCGAGATGACCGACTTCCGGGGTGACTGGTACGGCCTGGGTGCGATCGACTTCTCGGATGGAACACCTGCGGTCAGCGGGTTCGGCGTCCCAGCCATCGGCCACGGCGGACTCGAACCGTCCACGGCGGTCATGCTCGTCGCGTTCCCCGAGACGGATGTCGTCGTCGCGGTCCAGGCACACGCCGGAGACCTGCCCGAGGTCGCGACGGTGGTGGGATCCTTGAGGGACGCCGCGCAGCCAGGAGCATGAGCCGAGGATCCCGTCGTGGATCGTCGCTCACGCCGGTCTCCCTCGCGCGGCGAGCACTCGAGCGCTAGCCTCTGGCGCTATGCGGTTCCTGGTGCTCGGTCCCCTCGAGGTGACCGACGACTCCGGGCGCGGGATGCCGATCGCCGGATCGAAGGAGCGCACGCTTCTCGCGTGCCTGATCTCGAGCGTCGGACGCGTCGTCCCGGCCGGTGATCTGGTCGACGAGCTGTGGGGCGACGGCCCGCCTCGCACCGCGGCGCGGACGCTCGGGTCGTACGTCTCGCGCGTTCGACGAGCGCTCGAAGATGGATCGGACGCCGAGATCCTCGTCTCCAAAGGGGGCGGCTACTCGCTCGACGGTACGGCCGCCGACGTCGATGCCCTGCGTTTCCAGGAGGGAGCGGTCCTGGGGCACCGGCTCCTCGCGGAGGGTCGCGTCGACCAGGCGACCTCGACGCTCGAGCGAGCGCTTTCGCTGTGGCGGGGACGCGCATACCAGGAGTTCCAGTCCGCCCCGTTCGGCGTCGCCGAGGGCGAACGGCTCGAGGAGTTGCGTCGGTCGGCGCTCGAGGATCTCGTCGACGCACGGCTCGCGCGCGGGGCCGACCCTGCGGTCGTGGGCGACCTCGAGGCGATGGTCCGCGAGGAGCCGCTCCGCGAGCGGCGCTGGGGACAGCTGATGCTCGCGCTCTACCGCTCGGGTCGACAGGCGGAGGCGCTCGATGCGTTCGCTCGCGCGCGCGCCGTGCTCGTGGACGAGCTCGGCATCGAACCGGGCGCAGAGCTCCAGCGGCTGCAGGCCGCCGTCCTGGCGCACGATCCGGCACTCGAACACGGACCGGGTCCGCGCACGGTCGACGTGTGCCCCTACAAGGGGCTCGCCCGGTTCGAGGCGGACGACGCCGACGTGTTCTTCGGACGTGACGCGCTCGTGTCCGAGGCGATCGCACGACTCGTCGAGCGTCCCTTCCTCGCGCTGGTCGGCGCGTCCGGCAGCGGCAAGTCGTCGTTGCTACGGGCGGGCATCCTCCCCGCCCTCGGCGCGGGGGCGATCCCGGGGAGCGAACGCTGGACGACGTCGCTGATCCGGCCCGGCGAGCACCCGGTCGAAGCGTTCGGGGGCGCGGGCGCATCGCGCGTGCTCGCGGTGGACCAGTTCGAGGAGGTCTTCACGGCGTGCGACGACGATGCCGAGCGCGCGGCGTTCCTCGATGCGCTCACCGACGCCGCCCTCGATCGCGAGCGACCGAGGACGGTGATCCTCGCGATGCGAGCGGACCTCTACGGTCGATGTGCGTCGCACCGGCCGCTCGCGTCGTTGCTCGCCGAGAGCCAGATCCTCGTCGGTCCGATGGACGAGCCCGAGCTCCGCCTCGCGATCGAGCGACCGGCCGAGCGCGTCGGCCTCGCCGTGGAGCCGACGCTGACCGACGCGTTGATCGCCGACACGCGCGGGGAGCCCGGCGCGCTCCCGCTCCTGTCGACCGCGCTGCTCGAGCTGTGGACGCACCGGCGCGACGGCGTGCTCGCGCTCGCCGAGTACCGCCGCGCCGGGGGCGTCGACGGCGCCGTCGCCCGACTCGCGGAGGACGCGTTCGCGCGGCTGGACGACGACGAGGCCATGGCGGCGAAGCGGATCCTGCTCCGGCTCGCGTCGTCCGACGAGGAGGGGCGCGTGGTGCGCCGGCGCGCCGCCCTGTCGGAGTTCGATCTCGATCGCGACGGATCGGCGGCGCGCGCGCTCGACGTGCTCGCCGACGCCCGGCTCGTCACGGTCGCGGAGGGCACGGCCGAGGTCGCCCACGAGGCGCTGCTCCGCGAGTGGCCGCGCCTGCGCGCGTGGCTCGACGAGGACGCCGAGGGACGCATGGTCCGGCGTCACCTGACGGCGTCGACGAGGACGTGGGACGAGGGGGGCCGCGACGCCGCCGATCTGTACCGCGGCGCCCGGCTCACGGCCGCGACCGAATGGGCACCGGCGAACGACCCTGAACTGAACGATCTCGAGCGCGAGTTCCTGCGCGAGAGCCGCGCCGCGTCCGAGGTCGAGTCGATCCGCGCGCGCCGCACGAACCGCCGGCTCCGAGCGCTCCTCGCCGGTGTCGCGCTCCTGCTCGTCGCCTCGCTCGTGATCGGGACCCTCGCGCTCGGCCAGCGCGACGACGCGCGCGACGCCCTCGCGCTCGCGGACGCCGGGCGGCTCGCGTCGCGCGCGGCGGTCGAGGAGGACCCGGTGCTCGCGCTGCTGCTCGCGAAGGAGGCCGTGAGCCTCAGCGACACGGCCGAGACGCGCGGCGCGCTGTTCGCGGCGATCGAACGTGGACCGGCGATCGTCGACCGCTCGTACGCACCCGGCGGGCCGTCGCCCGAGGGCGACGAGACGCAGTGGATCGCGCTCTCGCCCGACGGCGCCACGCTCGCGATCGGCGACGCGGGACCGACGGTGCAGCTGTTCGACGCCGTGACCCGGGAGCCCGGCGCGACGATCGACGTCGGGGCCGGGACCGAGCGCGCGACGTTCGCGCCCGACGGGACGCTCGTCGTCGTCACGTCCGGGCCGCAGCTCGTCGCGATCGACGTGGCGCGCGCCAGAGCGACGAGCCGCGTCACGGCCGGCGGCGACGTCGACGCGATCGCGTTCGCGTCGGACGGATCGCGGCTCGTCACCGTCGACGCGGTCGACGGACCGATGCTCGTCGAGCGCGACCCTGAGACGCTCGAGCCCATCGCGGATCCGGTCGCCGTTTCGCACGGCGCGCTCTTCTCGGTGCCGCCGCTCGCACCGGTCTCGATCGCCTTCACGCGGGATGGCCGGCTCGTCACCACGGTGTCGCACGGTGACACGGTGCTCTGGAACGACGACCTGACGCCCGCATCGCGCTTCCCGATCGGTGGCGACGCGCTCGCGGTGAGCCCGATCGGGCCTCTGGCGGCGATCGTCGTCAACGACGACGACCACGATGAGGGTGACGTCACGATCCTCGACCTGCGGACGGGCGAGCAGCGCGCCGGCACGGGCGGCCACCGTGGCCCCGGGTTGACCAAGTACGAGGCGACGGGCGTCTCGTTCACCCCCGGCGGCGAGCAGGTCGTGACGACCGGCAACGACTCGCGGCTGATCGTGTGGGACGTCGCGAGCGGCACCGTCCGCGAGCGTCTCGCCGGAACGGGTGACCTGCCGCTCCGGGGTCCCGCGATCTCGGGTGACGCGTCGACGGCGTTCACGACGGACCGGACGCGCGACGTCGTGGCGTGGGACCTCTCCGGCGTGCGGCGTGCCGCCCGGACCTTCGTGGCCGGCGACGGGTTCGAGCAGTGGCCGTGGTTCGCGATCAGCCCTGATGGTCGAACTCTCGCCGTGCCGAGCATCCCTGACGGCTCGGCGTTCGGTTCGGCAGGCGCCGTCGAGCTCGTGGACGCGGACGACCTTCGCGTTCGGACGACGATCCCCTATCCGGACTCGACGCCGGAGGGGCTAGCGTTCAGCCCCGACTCGGCGACGCTCGCCGTGAGCGCGTGGAGCGAGCCGAGCAGGCACAGCGATCTCCGGCTCTGGAACGTCGCGACGGGCCGGCCGATCGGCGGCGACGCCCCCGGTCTCGCCGACCGCGATGTCGTGTGGACGCTCGAGTTCAGCCCCGACGGGCGAACGCTCGCCGCCGGCGCTCGCATCCTCGGCCCGGAGCGCGGCCGTGTGTACCTCTTCGACGCCGCGACGCTCGAGCTCGAGCGGCGCTTGGGGACCGACCGGACGCTGAACGACCTCGCGTTCACCCCCGACGGCTCGCTCCTCGCCGGGTCCACGGGGTTCGCGGACGGCGGCGACACGGTTATCTGGGATGCGCGGACGGGGCGCGTCGCGAGGATCATCCACACCGACGACGCGGCGGCGTACGGTGCCGACTTCTCGAGCGACGGCCGCCTTCTGGTCGCGGCGGGGCAATCGAGCAGCGTCCGCGTGTTCCGAACTGCCACCGGCGAACCCGTCGGCCCCTCGCTCACCGGGCTCACCGGCAGCACCGACACGGCCGATCTCAGCCCGGACGGGCGCACGGTCGTCGGCGCCGACAGCGCCGGCACCGCGCTCCTGTGGGACGTCGCGACCGGCACCGTGCTCGGCGATCCGCTCCCCGGCCCCACGCCCGGCTCGACCCTCGCCGCGTCCTTCACGCCCGACGGTCGGCGGGTGGTCGTGATGTCCGACTCCGGCTCGGGCTGGGCGTGGGACGTCGATCCCGCGTATTTGGCGGCGCGTGCGTGCGCGGTCGCCGGTCGCAGCATCTCCCCGGATGAGTGGCGCGAGTTCCTTCCGGACCGTCCATACCGGGCGATCTGCTAACCCGCAACATCGCCGCAGCCGTTCCGCAGCGTCCCCGCAACCACCGCGATGCACTGTGAGTCCAGCGCGGGCGAACCCGCCCGGCCAGAGGAGGAGCGATGGCGATGGCGACGGAGGGCGACCGAGATGCCCCCGCGATCCAAGGTGAGCGTGGTCCTGATCGCGATCGCGCTGGCGCTCGCGATCGCACTGCTGCTCGCCCAGGCGAGGGCGATCGTGGGCGAGGAGACGTCACCGCTCTGCCGCGCGGAGTGCCTCGGCGTGATGATCCACCGCGGCGCGATCGCGTCAGTCGAGGTCCCCGCCACCGCGGGGTGACGACCCTTGTCTGCGTCGCCACGCTTACGCTGCTCGCAGCGGCGTGCGGCTCGAGTAGTGAGACTCAGGATCGATCGTCGTCGACCGGGACGTCGGGAGGGGATACGACGGCCAACGGCACGACGGCGTCCGAGGTGCCCGTGCCAGATCCGATCCGGGGCTGCGTCCCGCGATGCAACACCCCCGGGATCGTCGCGCCCGGACCGATGCCAGAGGGCCCGTACGAGACGCAATGGTTCTTCGGCGGCGAGATGGTCGTCTCGCTCGACGAGGAGTGGTTCGTCAACGAAGACAGCACCGGTGAGTTCGCGCTCAGCCCCCGGTCGTTTCCATCGGACGTCGTCCTGTTCTGGGAGGACGTATATCCGGTCGCGCACGATCGACGGGTCAAGGGCGTGCCGATGACCGCGGACGGCCTCCTCCGGTGGATGCGGAACGATGCACGCCTGGTCGTCTCCGACGAACGCCGAGGCCGCATCGGGGACGTACCGGCCACCGTGGTCGACGTCTCGGTGGCGGACGGCGCGAAGAACGACGACCCGCAGGGGTGTCCGACGCCCGTCTGCGCGCTGTTCCTCGGGTTCCCCCAGTGGGATGGGACGTTCGGGATCACGGATCAACAGACACCGCGTCTCTATCTGTCGGACGTCACGTACGGGGGTTCGCGACATCTGTTCGTCGCCGCGATCTACGCAGACCTACCTGCCGACACCGACGTGTTTCGACCGCACGGCGAGGACCTGCTCAGCACCGTGCAGGTTCCTGCGGAGACGGGCTGAAACTGACGCCGCGAAACGAAGGAGGAAGGACATGCAGAAGCGTTCGAGGATCCACTCCATCGCGTGGCTCGCCGCGCTCGTCGTGACCGCGGCGACGCTGGTGACACTTGCGCCCGGCGCGAGCGCCACGGCTCCCGGCCCGAACGGCCGGTTGCTCTTCATGCGCTTCGGCCGCCACTGCGGCGACAGCCAGTGTTCGACGATCGTCACGATCGATCCCGACGGGACGAACGCAGTGCACCTGACCGGCCTCGACGGCGCGTCGTGGTCGCCCGACGGGTCGAAGCTCTCGTCGGCCACACTCACCGACGATGGCCGGATCGGGACCCTGATCCTGGACGCCGACGGCTCGAACCGCGTCGAGCTCCCGATCCAGGACCCGACGCTGAACACGCCCTGTGGGGTCTGGTCGCCCGACGGGTCGCGCCTGTTCTGCGAGGGGTGGGACTTCGTGCACCCGCACCGAGCGCCGGGGGTCTTCTCGGTCGACGCCTCGGACGGGAGCGACCTCGTCCGCGTGACCAAGAACCCTTACGGCGGGCACGACATCGTGTTCGACACCTCTCCGGACGGTCAGAGCATCGTGTTCTTCCGCGAGGACCCGGGGCGGGGCCACCGCAACCTCGCGCTGACGCGCGTCGATGCAGACGGCTCGAACCTCGAACAGATCGGACCCTGGATCGCCGAGCGGTACTGCTGCACGGCGAGCTGGTCCCCCGACGGCTCGACGATCCTCACGTCCAACAAGGGGTTCCTCGTGGTCGACGCGGCGGACGGCTCCTCGGTGACCACGATGGACGTCGACGTCGACGAGGACCACTTCGTGTTCGGGCCCAACTGGTCGCCCGACGGAACGAGGATCGCCTTCGATATGTTCACCGCTTCGGCGGGCAAGTTCGACATCTACACGTCGGCCGCCGACGGCACGGACGTCCAGCGCGTAACCGACGTCCGTGGCAGCGGCTTCCCCACGCAGGTCGATTGGGGTTCGGCACCGGTCCTCGACGGCTGACCGACGCGCGGGTTTCGCCGTAGCGGCCTCAGCTCCGGATCGCGGGAGCTGGGGCCGCCGCGCGTCGGGCTACTCGATGTAGCCGAGACCGCGGAGGTGCTCCTCCATCTCGTCGGCCTCGGTGTCGCTGACCGCAGAGACCTCGTCGCCGCTCGGCATGCCGGGGATCTGCATGGCGGGCTTCGAAGGCTCGGCCTGCGAGACCTTCGCGTCCGCCCCCACGACCTCGTGCAGCACGCGGCCGGTGTGCTCGATCGTGGCGGGCGCATCGAGCGCGGCCAGGATCGTCGGGGCCATGTCGACCAGCATCGGCGGCTCCTCGAACGCCTTTACGTTCGGCCCGGCCGCGACGATCACGCCCTCGATCCGGTGGTCCCCGCTGATCCAGTCGGCGTCCTCGAGCGCGGTCTTCGCGTGCGTGAGCGAGTACTGCTCGGCCGACTCCATCAGGATGTCCGGCGCGGTGTCGGCGTGCTTGCCCTTGAAGATCTCATCGCGCCGGTAGATCGCCTTCACAGGCTTGCGGCCGGTCTTGGGGTCGACGAAGCTCGAGAGCGCGTCCATCACCTGGTCGCGCACCTTCTCGAAATCGGCCGGGTCGACGATGCCGTCGGGCTCGCGCCCGGCGAGGTTGATCGAGACGCCCTCGCCCGTCGAGCGGATCGTCGTGAACGCTTTCGTCTTGGACCAGTTCACCGACTGGGGCAGCGAGACCTTCCCGTGCAGGCCGAGCATGTCGTAGGCCTTGCGCGCGAACTTGCGCACCGGCCCCCACTGCATCGGCCCGAAGACCACGTTCGACGCGCTGAACTCCAGGAACCCGAACCGCTTCAGCAGGTGGTCCATGTGGATCGTGCGCGTAACCGCCTGGAACCCGTGGTCCGAGATGAACAGGACGAGGTCGTCGGGCCGCGTTCGAGAGACGAACGAGCCGATCGCCTCGTCGAGCTGCTTGTAGACGTCGCGCACCTTCGCGCCGACCGCCGTCTTCTCGTTGCGCGCCGTATCGGGGTGGTCGGGCGCGACGTAGTTCGAGAGCGCGTGCTGCGTCCGGTCGACCGAGACCCACACCGAGGCCATCAGGTCCCAGTCCGAGTTGTCCATCAGCCACTCGGTCGCGCGGATCCGCTTGCCGCTGATCTCGAGCGCCTCGTCCAGGTACTGCTCGGGCCGATTGCGGTAGGTGGTCCAGGACATGCCGTTGATCACCCACGGCACGCCGGCCTTCTCGAGCTGCTCGGCCAGGTCGGCCGGCTGCGTGTAGGTGCGCCCCTTCGGCAGCACGCCGCCGGCGGCGATCTTCCCGTTGATGTCCGGCGGCGGGAAGAGCAGCGGCACGTCGGCGTACACCCCGACCTTGCCGGCCGCCGAGAGGTCCTCGACGAACGTCCGCTCCTTGATCGACTTGTAGGTGACCGGGTACTGCTTGTGGGTCCCCGGCACCGTCTCGAGGATGTCGTAGACGCCGTGATCGGCCGGGTCGACCCCCGTCAGGAACGACGGCCACGCCGCCCACGAGTGGGTCGGCACCGTCGAGCGCAGGACCCCCTTCTGCCCCCGGTCGATCAGGGCCTGGAGGTTCGGCAGGGCGCCCCGCTCGAGCAGGGGTTCGAGGATGCGCCAGTCGGCGCCATCCCATCCGATGAGCAGTACTCGAGGCATGCAGAAGCCACCTTGGTATTGACCTAGATAACGTGCGCCAGTGTACCTGGGAGGCGCCTCATGGTCCGTTCGAAGTGCAGCGAGGAAAACGATCCGGCCGCGGAATCAACGTAGGTAGGTTCGATCCTCTCACCCAGCAATGTACTGGTCTCTGCTTCAGCCACTTCGCCACCGAAGGAAGGACGGATGAAGCGGGCGCATTCCCCCCGGTGGGGAACTAGCGTAATCGCATGCAGCGTCGACCTCGTCCACTTCGCGACCCAGCAGCCGCCGCCAGACAGGCGAAACGCGAGTCCAAGTACGTCGACTTCAAGGAGAGCTTTGATCCAGAAGAGAAGGGAGAGTGGTGCGAGCTGCTGAAGGACCTCGTCGCGATGGCCAACAGTGGCGGAGGTATCGTCATCGTCGGCCCGAATGACAAGGGACAGCACTCGGGCAAACCGGTCAAAGCCGTCCTGGACCTCGATCCAGCCACGATCACCGACAAGTTCGTGAAGTACACGGGTGAGAACTTCGACGGCGTGAACATTCAGAAGACAACGCGAGGTGGCCGGTCGATTGCCGTCTTTGCGGTGGAAGAGTCCGACAGCCCGCTGGTCTTCATCAAGCCAGGAACGTACGCGGCTCCGAATGGGGGCCAGGCTCGGGCATTCAGCCAGGGTGTCGTATACGTTCGCCACGGCGCAAAGAGCGAGCCTGCTACCGGGCTTGATCTTCGAGTCGTCCTCGATCGGAAAGTGGCGCTTGCGCGCGAGGCCTGGTTAGGCAACATGCGTAAGGTCGTCGAGGCTGGCCCGGACGCCATGGTTGCCGTCTATCGTCCTACCAGCGGCGACTCCGCCGACGAGCCTCAGCGGATTCAACTCACGTCGGATCCAAACGCTGCTGTCTACGGTCGCCTCGACCCCGACACCAGCCACCCCTATCGGCAGACGGAGGTGGTGAAGGAGGTGAACGGAAGACTGCCCAAGGGTGTGAGGATCAATTCCCACGACATCCTCTCGGTTAGGCGGACACACGGAACGGACTTGAACCCTCTGTTCTTCCATCAGCCGCGCTTCGGATCCCCCCAATACAGCGACCCCTTCGTCGATTGGATAGTGGACGAGTATGTGCGAGACCATGATTTCTTCGCGAACGCGAGAGCTCACTACCAAGAGAGTCAGAAGAGCGGCTAGCAAGCTCCGCCATTACCTCTACGCTGTGACCATGCCGCCCTGCCGAGCTCGACTGACGATCCCGCGGCGCCGGTGAACTCGCCTCGCCTGCGGCTGCTCGCACGGCTCATCTTCGGTCTGACGATCCTGGGCATCGCGGCCGGGATCTGGTTGTCCATCCTCGATACCGGGAAGGTCGAGACCGACCTCGCCTTCCTCCTCAGCTTCTGTCTGTTCCCGATCATCGGGTACATCCTGGCGATCCGCCGGCCGGACAACGCGATCAGCTGGCTGATGCTCGGTATCGGCGCCGCCTTCGGCCTGAGTGCGTTCGTGGGGTCTTACGCGAGCTACGCGATCAACGGTGGCGTCGGCGGGGAACACCTGGGCGCGATCGCGCTCGCGTTCGACCAGCCGATGTGGTTGCCGATCGTCGGTCTGCCGGCGACGTTCCTGCTCCTGCTCTTCCCCGATGGACACCTGCCGTCGCCGCGCTGGCGATGGTTCGCCTGGGTCCTGGGCATCAGCATGGTGATCACCTTCCTGGCGATCCTGTTCGGCCCGGGACGGTTCGAGGAGAGCGCGTTCCCGAACGTGGTGAACCCGCTCGGCTCCGAGGCGCTGCGGCCGGTGCTGGCGGTCGCCACGGGAGCCATCATCATGCTGCCGATCGGCGTGATCGGCTCGCTGCTGAGCCTCGTCCAGCGGTTCCGCCGCTCCACGGGAATCGAACGGCTCCAGCTGCGGTGGCTCGTGACCGCGGCGGCCACCGTGGGAATCCTCTACGCCTCCGCGCTCGTCTTCTCGTTCAACTCCGCCTGGGGGGCCGACTCCACGCCCGGCTGGGTAGCGGTCATCCAGTCGCTCGCCATCGTGTCCTTCGGCCTGATCCCGATCGCGATCGGGATCTCGGTGCTCCGGTACCACCTGTTCGACATCGACCTCGTGATCAACCGTGCGCTGCTGCTCGCGGCGATGGTGGTCTTCATCACGATCGTGTACGTGGCGATCGTCGTCGGCGTCGGAGCCCTCGTCGGGAGCCAGTCGACCCCCGTCCTATCCGCGGTGGCCGCCGCGGTCGTCGCCCTGGCGTTCCAGCCGGCGCGACGGCGCGCGCAACGGTTCGCCGACCGCCTCGTGTACGGGAAGCGAGCGACGCCCTACGAGGTGCTCTCGCAATTCTCCGACCGGCTCGGGAACGCGTACGCGAACGAGGAACTGTTGCCGAGGATGGCCCGGGCGCTCGCGGAGGGCACGGGTGCGTCCCGCGCCGACGTGTGGGTCCGCGTCGGCGACGAGCTCCGAGCGGAAGCCGTGTGGCCGCCGGACGCCGAGCGGCCCGAACCCCTCGTCGCCTCGGCGAACGCCGCAGGAACGCTCACCCCGTCGTCGATGTGCGAGCCGGTCCGCCACCAGGGCGAGCTCCTCGGAGCGCTGTCGATCACGAAGAAGCCGGGCGAGTCGATCACCCCGACCGAGGAGAAGCTCGTCCGAGATCTGGCCGCGCAGGCAGGGCTGGTGATGCGCAACGTCGCGCTTGCGGAGCAGCTGATGGACACGATCGAGGAGCTCCGCGCGTCGCGCCAGCGCCTCGTGACCGCACAGGACGAACGCGCCAAGAAACTCGAACGCAACCTGCACGACGGCGCGCAGCAGCAGATCGTCGCGCTCACCGTGAAGCTGCGACTGCTCGGCCAGCTGATGGATCGCGACGTGGAGAAGGCCAAGTCGATGGCGTCGGATCTTCAGGCCGATGCGACTGACGCGCTGGAGCAGCTCCGAGACCTCGCGCGCGGCATCTATCCGCCGCTACTGGCGGACCAGGGCCTCGTCGCCGCCCTCGAGGCGCAGGCGCGCAAGGCGTCCGTCCCGACCCAGGTTCGGTCCGACGGGATCGGCCGCTACCCGCAGGACATCGAGTCGGCCGTGTACTTCTGCGTCCTCGAGGCCCTGAACAACGTGGCCAAGTACGCCGAGGCGACCCGGGCCGAGGTGAGCCTCGCGCAGGACGACGGGCATCTCCGGTTCGCGGTCGTCGACGACGGGACGGGGTTCGACACTGCGGAGATGAGCTACGGGACGGGGGTGCAGGGGATGGCCGACCGCCTGGACGCGATCGGCGGCGCCCTCCAGGTGGTCTCCGGCAAGGGCGAAGGCACGACCATCGAAGGCCGGATCCCGACGCCGACGAGCTCTGGCGACTGACCGGTCGCGACGCCCAAAACCAGATGTCTTCACGCCCTGTTCTTGTGGCCGGAGTGGCTTAGTCCACGACCCGGTAGAGGTGCCAACGGTCAGGGACGCCCTTCAGCTCGTGCTCGCCGGCGTCCTCGAAGACGATCCCCGAGCCGGCCGTGAGGTCTCGCACCGTTTGCGAACTGAGCACCTCCGACGGCCCCGCGAGTCCCCCGATCCTCGCCCCGATCACGACCGCCAGCCCGCCAGCCTTGCCATCTATCGTTTCGACCTCGCCGGTGTGCACACCGGCGCGGACCTCGATCCCGAGCGTGCCCACCGACCGGACGATCGCCTGCGCGCAGCGGACCGCGCGGCCGGGCCCGTCGAACGTCGCGAAGAAGCCATCGCCGGCCGTGTCGACCTCGTGACCGCGGTAGCGTGCGAGCAGCGCCCGGACCCTCGCGTGATGCTGCTCGACGAGCTGCTTCCACGCTTGGTCGCCGAGCGCCGCCGCGCGCTCAGACGAGCCGACGATGTCGGTGAACAGGACGGTGGCGAGCACGCGATCGAACGCCGCGTGCTCTTCCTCGATCGATTGGGCGAATCCCCGGATCGCCTCCGCGGCCTCCCCGGCGTCGCCGAGGTACACGTCGTCTCCGTCGCCCGGCACGGGGACGAGTTGCGCGCCGGGGATCTGGTCCGCGGTCCACCTCGCCTCCTGCACGTAGGCGTCGATCCATCCGATCCGCATCACCACGGCGGCCGGCACCTGGATCAGCGGGAGCACGCTCCGCGCATCGGTCGTGAACCACACACGGCTGAACCGCGCCTGGTCGCCGGGTGAGGCCGCGTATCGTTGGAGCCGGGTCAACCATCGCACGAAGGCGGGATCCCCGGCCAGGCGCTCGCCGATGCCCTGGAACGTCATGCGGGCCGCCTCCTCGCCCGCCGACTCGTCGCCCCAGATCACCATCCGCCGACGGAGCCGCTCCTCGAAGCGGTCCTCGGACAGACCCCACGGGTAGTCCGGAGCGCGGGCCGTTCGGACGCCTCCGCGCCAGAGCACCACGCCGTAGGTTCGCTCCGGATACGTGGCGGCGAACATGGCTGCCAGGGCTCCCCCGTCGTTGTTCCCGACCACGAGGGTCCGCTCGGATCCGACCGCGTCGAGGACGGCCCGGAGGTCGTCGAGCCGGGCCTCGATCGTTGGGATCACCGACAGCCGGTCTGACAGGCCGACGCCACGCTTGTCGAATAGGATCACCCGCGCCCATGAGCTCAGCTCTGTGACGAAGCGCTCGAACTCCGGCAACTCCCAGAACACCTCGACGTGCGAGACGAACGAGTGCACGAACACGAGATCGATCGGGCCCTCGCCGACAACTTGGTACGCGATCGAGACGCCGTCGTCGGTGGTCGCGTAGCGGGTAACAGGCACGTTCACACCTGGCATCCTTCAATGGACCACTTGCAGCCGCAACCGAGTCATGCCGAGACCCGGTGCAGACCAATGTTTCTTTGCGCCCATTTCTGCCCACCCAGGCCCGGCCGCTCGTGCCTAAGGGGCGGTGGCGCGGGCCGAGGCGGGTGCAACTACGCTTGGTCTCGCGGCGCGACATCGCGGCGCGATGAACCGGGGAGGGGACAGCATGAAGGCGATCGTCCAGGATCGGTACGGCTCAGCCGACGTCCTGAAGCTCGAGGACATCGAGAAGCCGGCCGTCGGGAAGGGACAGGTGATCCTCCGCGTCGGCGCGGCGAGCGTGTTCATCGGCGACTGGCACCTGATGACCGGCACGCCCTACGCGATCCGTCTGGTATCGGGGCTGCGCGCGCCCAAGCAGCGCATCCTGGGTCAAGACCTCGCCGGGACCGTCGAGGCGGTCGGTGACGGCGTCACCGGGTTCCGGGCGGGCGACGAGGTGTTCGGCGCGGGCGTGGGAGCGTTCGCCGAGTACGCAACCGCACGGCCCGACAGGATCGCGCCCAAGCCCGCGAACCTGAGCTTCGAGGAGGCGGCGACCGTGCCGGCCACCGGCTGCACCGCGCTCCAGGGCCTCCGCGACGTAGCCAAGGTCCGGGCGGAGCAGCGCGTCTTGGTGATCGGGGCAGCGGGCGGGGTGGGATCGTTCGCCGTGCAGATCGGCAAGGCGTTCGGCGCCCATGTGACGGGTGTGTGCAGCACCTCGAAGGTCGAGCTCGTCCGCTCGATCGGCGCCGACGAGGTGATCGACTACACCCGCGAGGACATCGCCGACGGGACTCGTCGCTACGACGTCATCTTCGACACGGCAGGCAACCGCGATGTGTCGGACCTCCGACGGATCCTCACCCCCAAGGGGACCCTCGTCCTCGCCGGCGGCGAAGGTGGCGGGCGGTGGCTCGGGATGGGTCGCGTGATGAAGGCGAAGGCGATCTCCCCGTTCGTCGGACAGAGGATGATGAACTTCCTCGGGCGAGCCAAGACCGAGGACCTCCTCGTGCTCAAGGACCTGATCGAGGCCGGCAAGGTCAAGCCGGTGATCGGCGCGAAGTATCCGCTGAGCGACGTGCCGGAGGCGATCGGCGAGTTGGGGACCGGGCACGGGCGAGGCAAGGTGGTCATCACCTTGTGAAGATCAGGCTGATGCGCTCAGTACGCGACAGAGCCGCCATCGACCCCTCGATCACACCATCCAAGGACTGCGCCGGTCACGACCCACGGACGCACATTAAGCTCCGGGGCATGCTCCGCTAATGAACGACCGGCCGCGGATCCGACAAGCGAGACGCGATGATGCCGATCAGATCACCCGGCTCTTCCTCGCTTCCAAGGCAACACTGACGTTCCTCCCGAACGTCCACACGGATGAGGAGACGTACTACTTCATCGCCAACATCGTCCTGCGCGATCAGGACGTGCTCGTCGCCGAGACGAACGGTGAGACCGTTGGCTTCCTCGCCGTGCACGGAGACATGGTGGAGCATCTCTACGTCCGTCCGGATCTCCTGCGCCGCGGCATCGGGAGTGCGCTGCTCCAGCGAGCCAAGGAGCGGTTGCCGTCGGGGTTCCGGCTGTGGGTCTTCCAGGAGAACGTTCCGGCGAGGCGCTTCTACGAGCGCCACGGGCTCCGGCTCGTCGAGGAGACCGATGGCAGCCGGAACGAGGAACGAACGCCGGATGCTCTCTACGAGTGGAGGCCCACCGACCAGTAGCCGTGGTCGAAGGACGGCGGCGGCAGACCCCGATGCGGAGGAGACCAGCCAGCACCTCGGGGCCAGTGCGTGTCGCAGACGTCCAGGTGCCCGTCGCCGGGGAGAGATGGTGAGCTGCGAGCCTGCGATCCGATCGTCGACGATCGCCTTGTCCGTGAGGGGTCGGCGGACGAGCCAGCTAGCGCGCCACGCGATAGCGAAGGTAGACGACGTTAGAGCGGAAGGTGCGGGTCTCGACGAGTTCGAGATCCACCCGGCGCTCGTGCTGGGGAAAGAACGGGATGCCACCGCCCACCAACACCGGGTAGACCATGGCCCGGTACTCGTCGATCAGACCCAGCGCGGCCGCCTCAGCGGCGAGAGTCGCGCCGCCGATCGCGATTTCGCCCTCCCCCGGCTCGGCTCGCAACCGCTCGATCTCCTCCGCCAGGCCGCCGGAGGCCAGGCGGGCAGTGCCCTGCACCGCGGACAGCGTGGTGGAGAACACCACCTTGGGGAGCGGCTTCCAGAGCGCGGCCCACTCGAGCTCTGACTCGTCGAGCGATGATTCCTGGTCGGCGGTCTCCCAGTACAGCATCGTCTCGTACAGCCGTCGTCCCAACAGATGGACGCCGACCTCTCGGATCTCGTCGATCCAGAAGCGAAAGACCTCCTCGTCGGGCGCCGTCCAGTCGAAGCCGCCGTCCGGCCCGACGATGTAGCCGTCAAGTGAGACATTCATCGAGTAGGTCACGCTGCGCATCAGAAGTCCTCCTCGGTAACGGGTTCGACAGTACAACCGCCGGACGCCAGGATTCATCGCGGCTCGCGGGATCCCCTGGGCTGTCGCGCCCGGGAGCTGACTACCTAAGTGAGACCAACCCGGGACCATGTGTCCGGCCGTGCATCTCGTACGAGGGCGAAGGAGGATGCCACGTGGCGACGTCTGATCCGATCGCCGAGATCATCGGTGACTATCGAGCCTTCGCGGCGATGCAGCGCGACCGTCTTCTTGCCTGCGGCATCGACATCGCACCGTACCCGCTCAGCCACCTCGCCGTCCGGGTCGCCGACTGGGACCTTTACGTGCACCAGCGCACGCTTCTCGAGCGCCATGCGAGGGCGAACAGCGAGAACGTCTGGAACGGGCGTCCGATCTCCTTGATCGTGCTCGCCGAGCCGCTCGATGTCCTCGACGGGACTCCGGTTTCGCTCATCGAGCTCATCCCGCCCGTTCACCAGCGCGTCTACCGGATGGGCCTCGAGCACCTCGGCGTCGTCGTCGGTGAAGACGTCGACAACTTCTCACGAGTGCATCGGGCCGCGCTCACCGGCCAGCAGTTCCAGAGTCCCGACGTCGAGCCCTACTACATCCTGTTCAAGGACTTCACCCACGTGAAGTTCTACCGCCACTCCTTGTACGACGGCGTCATCGTCCAGGGAGCGCGCTTCGACGGTTTCAGCCACGTCGACGACTGGGTGCCTCAGCGGCTGGTCACCGCCACCGGCCCGAACCCGTTGCCGCGGTGACCGGAGCTGCGCCGCCCGTCGCGGAGATCCTGGATCTCGGCGCGTCGACGTCGAGCGAGGTCACGCTCGCTCAGCCTACGGTTCGGTGGCCCGCGGGGGTGGGTGCACCATCCACACGTTCGGCTCTACGTACACGCCTTCGTCCCGCTCACGGTCGATCTCGATCGGCACGAGCGCACCTGACACGACGTACACGCCGCTCTCCGGAAGCGCCATCTCCGTCCATTCCTCCCACTCCGCCACGGTGCCTGTGACTACTACCGATTTCGAGGCGACCTTGACGATGTCGGCGCCAAGCCGCTCGTGCGTTCTCAGCCAGGGGTCGAGATGGGTGCGGTCCGGCCGCCGCCATGAGAGGTAGCGGTCGATGGGAGTCAGTGGATAACGGTGCTTCAGGGTGGGCCGCACGGGTGCGATCAGCGTGTCCAGACCGTGGTCGCGACCGATCTCGGCCATCCTCTCGATCATGCGGCGGCTGAGGCCCTGGCCGCGATACTCAGGAGCGATCGTGATGCCAAGCGCGCAGAGGACGGTCGGCGTCGGCGGTTCCGGAGCGAATCGCGCCTCGATCACCGCGTCGAATCCCCGGTCGGGAAGACTCGCTATGTCTCCATCCCACGCGGCGGGAATCGCGTGCCCGACGCCGATGACCTCCTCGCGCTCGTCGTCCCAGGCGTAGAAAAGGAACTCCGCATACTCGGCGACCACGCGCCCGAACAGTCGCTTCAAGACGGCCCCCTCGTTCAT
Source organism: uncultured Actinomycetes bacterium (assembly GCA_963706005.1). Lineage (GTDB taxonomy): Bacteria > Actinomycetota > UBA4738 > UBA4738 > HRBIN12 > DASSJM01. The sequence goes on along the minus strand of CAVPLL010000001.1, from coordinate 213,516 downwards.
GAACGCAGGATTCGGAGCCGCAAGGCTGTCCGCGTGAGGGAGATTGCCGGGCCGCTCGGCACGCGTAGGAAAATGGAGCGTCACGTCAAGGCGAAGCCTCACACGCCGGACTGGACATTGTCACCAGCGCAGTTCGGGGTCCGCCCGGCCACGGATGGAACGTCTCCGAGGCTTCCACGGCGACGGGTTCGGATCCCTCCGCCACCGACCGACTCCCCTCCAGGAATGCCATATCGTCGCTCCTATCTGTCTCTGCGCGAACGGCCCTCGCCGCTTATCGCCGGCACCTGATATCCGCCGTAACGCTCGCCCCTCTCGGGGGTTCATGGCTCGGACACCTTGCGCGGGAGGGACTGATGAACAGGTTTGCGCGGTGGCTGGCCCTCGGGTCGGTCGCAGGGCTCTGCCTCGTCGGATGTTCGAGCGACGCAACGGTCGAGGGCACGTCGGGAGCAGGGTCACCCGGCGTCGTGTCGACCGGACCCACCAGCACGTCACCCCAGGCGGAGGCCTCGGGTGAGACGGGCCCGATGGCCTTGCCCGCGGGCCGTCTCGAGGGTGGAACCTACGTCGTCGACCTCGATGCGCCCGGATCGCACCGTTACCCGGACGTCCTGATGACGGTCCCCGACACCGGGTGGGAGAGCCTGGAAGATGGATTCGGGGTCGGACATCACATCATGGGTGTCAGCGTGTGGGACGTGGACCAGGTCTTCACACGTCCCTGCACCAGGAAGGTGAAGGTGCAGCCGGGCCCGACCGTCCACGATCTCGTGCAGGCACTCGAGACGGCGCAGCTCCGCCACGCGAAGAGGCCGGCCGACGTCGAGGTCGACGGGGTCCCACGGCGTGCAGATCCAATGGTCGGTTCCCCAGGACATCGACATCTCGGCGTGCGACGACGGCTACTTCGACAGTTGGACGGGGGCGAAGGGCTCCAAGAACGGCGGATGCTGCCGGTGGCAGCAGGGTCCCGGGCAGGTGGACCGACTGCGTATCTTCGATGTCGACGGCGTGCGACTGGTGGTCGATGCCAGCTACATGCCGACGGTCGACGCCGCGGGGCGTGCGGAGCTCTTCGGTGTCTTGGACTCGATCCGCTTCGAGTGAAAGCGGGGCTCTTGACGCAACCTGCCGTTCGGCCAACCCTTGGCGTAACGCCCGCCCCGACACAGGGGTTCATGGTTCGCGATGCGTGACGCGACGATGCCGCTCGAGGCAACGAGCGCGACCCTGAACTTCGAGTCCTTCTTCCGCGCCGAGTACCGCCGGCTCTGCCAGGCCCTCGTGCTGCTGGTCGGCGACGCCTTCGAGGCTGAGGAGATCGCCCAGGAGACGATGACCAGACTGCTCGAGCGCTGGGACCGCGTCGCGACGATGGACTCGCCGACCGGATACGCGTACAGGACCGCCCTGAACCTGCGGCGGAAGCGGATCCGCCGGCTCGCGGTTCGAGCGAGGCGGCGATTCTCGTCCGTGCCGGTCGGCGACGTGGCCCCGGACGCCGGCGAGCGCCACGACGTCCGCCGGGCGCTGGCCTCGCTGCCGGATGCACAGCGAGGGCCGCTCGTGCTGGTCGACTGGCTCGACATGGATCACGAAGAGGCCGCGCGAACGCTCGGCATCACGTCGGGGAACCTCCGAGTTCGGCTGCACCGCGCGCGCGCCGCGCTGCGCGACGCATTGGGAGAGACGTCATGAGCGAGACTCGCGAACTGCTTCGACCCGCCGTCGAGAGCTTCGAGCCGATGCCCGACGCGTTCGAGCGCGTGCTCGACCGGCGCGACCGCAAGCAGCGGAACCGGCGTGTGGCGGCCGGCGTCGTTGGGGTCGCGATCTTCGCGCTCGCGGCGCTCGGGCTGGCGCGGCTCATCAACTCGGAGCCCGAGCCCGCCGTCCCCGAGCCGATCCAGCCACGGAACGGCGATTGGGTCGCCTTCACGGCCGACCGTCATCTCGACACGGATCCACGCGCGCCGGCCTGGTCGCGAGGTCGGCACGCGAGGATCTACGTCGGAGCGCCCGATGGCTCGGCTCGACCCCTCATCGGTGAGGAGGGAGTCTGGCAAGAGTGCCCGGCGTTCTCCCCCGATGGATCGATGCTCGCCTTCAGTGAGGCCGAGGGCGGCCAGAGATCCGTCGTCATCGCCGGGTTCTCCGCCGGCGCGTTGCAGGACCCGACGATCCGGATACCGGTCTCAACATCGCGATCGTTCGTTCATCCCTGCCCGGTCTGGTCGCCCGACGGCCGGCGGATCGCGACGGTCGCGCCCGGGCGCGGCGTGCTGATCGCCGGTCTGGACGGGGAGAGGGAGCTGGTCCGGTTCGATGCCTACGGCCTCCGTGAGGGGGGTGACCTGGATCTGGCATGGTCGCCCGACGGGACGCAGCTCGCATGGCTCGTCTCACCGACGAAACGGACACAGGTCATCCGGATCATCCCCGCCGACGGGGGCTCCACGCACGTCCTGACAGGACTGCTGCCTGACGGTGAAACGTCGGGGATGAGCGTGAACGACATCGCATGGACCGCGGACGGGCGGTCAGTCGTCGTGGCGGGCGGCTCTTGCTGTGTGGGAGGAGGTCCCTTCCTTCGGGTGATCGACGTTGCGACGGGTGACGGTTCCGACGTGCCCCTGCCCAAGGCGATGCAGGGCTACGGCCTACAGATGCTGCCCACAGGAGACGACCGTTTCATCCTGATGTGGGACTGGCGACAAGACCCCGTATCGATCGACCTCGAGGGGAACGTGACGGCGATCCACCTCGAGCACCCGCCGACATCGTTCCTGGGGCTCTCTCCCGATGGAAGGCAGCTCCTGTACGTGACGTACGACCAACCGCCGACTCCCGACCCGGACTGCATCGGCCAGCACCTCGTCGCGGTGCCGATCGCCGGTGGCAAGGCAACGCGCTACTCGCCGTGTTCGAACCCGGGGTTCGGCGACAACTACTCGGTGTTCAGCTGGCAGCCGATCCCGCGCGGCTAGGCGATCGGAAACGCCTGCGTCGGCACCCGTTGGCTCGCGACGGGATCTCGCCCGAGCTCATCCATCTTGGTGCGGCGCCCTCAGCTCGAGGGCCATGATCGTGATGATCACCGCGAACACGGCGTCGGAGAACGCCCCTCCGCCCTGACCCGAGCTCCGTCTTGTCGTTCCGTTTCGCCATCCCGCCGATGATAGGAGCGGACCACCGGTACGATGCCTGCGTGGCGGGGGTCCCGATCCCGGAGGCGGCTCGCGAGCTCCTCGAGAGCGACGCCGTCGCTCACGTGGTCACTCTCGACGAGGACGGGGCGCCGCACGTCTCGGCGGCGTGGATCGGGATCGACGGTGACGAGATCGTCCTGGCCACGATGCCCGACCAGCGGAAGCTCAGGAACATCCGCCGAGATCCTCGGGTCGCGCTCTCCGTGCCGTCGACGAACGTCAACGCGTGGGGCCTCCTCGAATACCTCGTCGTCTACGGAACGGCGCGCGTCGTCGAGGGCGGCGCCCCCGAGATGCTCCAGCACCTGGCGCACACGTACCTCGGACCCGACATCGTGTTCCCGAACATGCCCGACCCACCGCCCGGGTTCGTCACGCGGATCACGCCCGAGCGGTTCGGAGGCGTCGGGCCCTGGAACCCGTAACGGGGCAGATGAAAGGGGTTGCCGTGAGTGACGACTCGGCGCAAGAGCACGCCCGCGTCGCCGAAGAGGCGAGGCGGACGGCGAAGGAGCGGGCGAAGGCCGAGCAGGAACGGGCGAGCGCCGACGCGGAGCGGATGAAGGCGGAGATGCTCACCGGCCCGATGAGCCAGGAAGTGCTCAGCCAGCTCCGACTGATCTACGGCGGCTTGATCCTCATCGGCGTGTACATGGTGCAGCCGTTCCTCACGGCTCCATCGCTCGACACCTCCGCCACGATCTCCATCGTCGCGTTCGCGGTGGCGATCCCCTTCCTCGCTGCGCTCGTGATGGTCAACCGGCAGGAAGCCTTCCGGGGCCGCCGGACCCCGTCCGTCACGGTCACCGTCGCACAGGTCATCGGCCAGGCGGCAGCCTTCGTCGGGATCGTCGCGGGGTTCTGGCACATCACGTGGATCGCCGGCGTGACCTTCCTCGTTGCCGGGCTCGTCGCGGCGTTGATCCACTCGGCTGGCTTCTGGCGCTTGGAAAGCACCCAGGAGCCGACGTCCTAGGGTCGAGGACCGCGGCGTTCCTGACGATGTAGCGAGGGCTGACACTCCGCAGGGTTGCGCCGCAACGGAGCCGTGCTCCGTGAGCAACACCAAGCGAGGGGGCCGTCATAGGCTTCGCCAATGGCGGAGCGGTTCTGCCTGCGCTGCGACTGGGTCGGCGAGACGGAGGAGCCTGCGTGCCCTCGGTGCGGCGCTCCCCTGTACCGGATGGGCCGATCGGAGCCGACGCCGGCTGTGCCGGACGTGCCCACGGCCAGACCCGAACCGCCGGCCGAAGTCCCAGGCACGCGCGACGCGCCCCTCCTGGCTTTCGAAAGCGAGGGCGACCAGGACGAGGAGGTCCTTCCATCGGTCGCTTCCGCCGAGCGCGGGCGCTGGCGGGTCATCGCTCTCGCCCTCACGCTCACTGTGGTCGTCGCCTTCGCGCTGACGCGTGGTGGCGAGCCCGACCCCGGGGGTCAGGATCAGGTTCGCGCAGACCCTGAGACGCCAGCGGATCCTGCCCTTCCCAGCCTGCCGACAGACCCGTCGCCGGGCCCGCCACCTCAGTGCTCCGCCGATGCCACGACGCCGGCCGCACCCGAGCCCGCCCAGGCCGTGCCTGCAGCCACAGCCGACTACTACTTCCAGGGCTCGCTCGAAAGCAGCTTGGGAACCGCCCCCGATCTGGTCGAGGTCGAGAAGGGCAGCAGCGTCTTCACGGTCGATGGAAGGACCGGGGTCACTGTGCTCCGCTTCGCCGGAGGCAGAGGGTTGGCGCTGGCTCCGACGACCCGCGCCATCCGGAGCTCGGGATACTCGATCGAGATCCTGTTCCGCTTCGATCTCCTCGCCGGGTACCGGAAGGTCATCGACTTCAAGAACGGCTCATCCGACGATGGCTTGTACCTGCTGGATGGGTGCCTGAACTTCTTCCCGAAGGAGCAGGTCGCCCTCACCAGGATCGGTTCGGACTCGTACGTGCAGATCGTCCTCACGCGGGATGCCGCCGACAGGGTCGTCGGGTATGTCGACGGCGTCCGGCAGTTCGCCTTCAACGACCGCGGTGGCCTCGCGAAGGTAGGCGGATCGGACAGCCTTCGGTTCTTCGTCGACGACGTCACGACGACCGGGGAATGGTCCAGCGGTGCGGTATCGCAGATCCGGTTGTTCGATCAGGCACTCACCGCGAACGAGGTCGCGCTACTCGCGTGTACCGAGCTCGCGATCGCGGATCCGACCTTCCCGTGCCTCGGGCTCCAGCGATGACGCACAGCGGCCGGGCGTGACGTCGTTCGTCAGGGACCGACCCGATGGGCGTGGCCGGTATGCGCCCGCCGGTGCGGTCAGGGGCAGCGGTTGGATGGCACCAGGCACTGCTCAGATGTCGAGCAGCGGGATGACCCGCTCGCCGAAGAGTTCGAGCTGCTCGATCGGGTCGCCCACGGGCCACAGGAACATGCGTTGGACGCCCGCCTCGGCGAACCGGGAGAGCCGATCCGCGCAGGCCTCCGCGGACGTGACGAGCAGCCGTTCGCCGAGCTCCTCCGGGCGCCGCCCGAGCGTGGGCGCCACCCACTCCTCCAGGACGCGGTGGGCGCGCGACGGGTCTTCCTCGACGCGGAACATCATCGTGGCGAGCGCGTTCGGGAACCTCTCGGGATCCTTGCCGTACTGCGGCAGCTGCCGGCGCAGCCGCTCCCATGACGCCACGAACCCCTCGGGGGTGGTGTTGTAGGCGGAGGCGATCCAGCCGTCCCCGAGCCGCGACACCCGTCGGAGCCCGGCGTCGGAGCCCCAGCTCCCGACCCAGATCGGCGGGCCGCCGTCCTGCGCGGGCGCAGGTTCGAGACGGATGCCGCGGGTCGAGTAGAACGTGCCCTCGAACGGCTCGCCGTCCGGATGCCACAGCGCCCGGAGCGCGCCGATCGACTCCTCGAACCGCGGCCAGCGCTCATCCCACGCCAGCCCCGCGGCCTCGTAGTCGGGCGCGTGCGAGCCCGGCCCGACGCCGACGACCAGGCGACCGCCCGAGAGCAGGTCGATCGCGCCGAGCGACTTCGCCAGCGGGATGGGCCCACGGACCACGGCGAGCGCGATCGTCGTTGCGAGCGTCATGTCCCCAGTCGCCGAGACCACCGACGCGAGCGCGGTAGGCGCGTCCAACCACGGCCGGCGGTGCTGGAGGTGATCGTTCACTGAAACGGCCGTGAAACCGAGCCGACGGGCCACGTCCACGTACGCGATCAGCGATGGGGTCTCGGGTTCGGACTCGTTCCACGTCAGGACCGGGAGATGCACCCCGAGATCCATCCCGCTTCCTCCCACGCTTGGCTGGTGTCGACCAAGCGTACGCGCGCCGAGCTGCGAGGTGTCTCGGGTGATGACCGGCGTTCGCCAGGCCATGATGCTCGCCCCCAGTAGCTCCGGCCATGTAGGTTGAGCCTCCGCGAACTTCCACTCGAGCGAGGAACATGCAGTCAGCGGCGCAACCCACCTGCTTCCTGATCGCCGACATCTCCGGCTACACGGGCTACCTGGCCGGCGTCGAACTGGAGCACGCGGAGGACATCCTGTCGGACCTCCTCGGGGTGATCGTCGCCGCGCTGCGGCCCGACTTCCGGCTGTCCCGGATCGAGGGCGATGCCGCGTTCATGTTCGCGCCGGTCGAGGGGATCGATGGGTCGATGCTCCTCGACACGATCGAGCGCTGCTACTTCGGGTTCCGCCGGCGTCGTCGCGACGTCCGTCAGGCCACGTCGTGCGAGTGCAACGCGTGCCGCCGGGTCCCGGATCTCGACCTCAAGTTCGTGGTCCATCACGGCCCCGCGCTCAAGCAGAAGGTCGCCGGCCGCAACGAACTCCTGGGGATGGGTGCGATCGTCGTGCACCGCCTGCTGAAGAACGACGTCGTGGATCGGCTCGGCATGAGCGCCTACGCCCTCATCAGCCAGGACTGCATCGATGCGTCCGACATCGGCACGGCGGCGCTCGGCATGCGGGAGCACACCGAGACCTACGACCAGATCGGCGACGTGCCGGGTTGGGCGCTCGACCTGGAGCGCCGCTGGCAGGAGGAGGAGGCTCGGGGACGGATCCGTGTCGACCCAGAGGAGTCCATCCTCACCGTGTCGGTGCCGACGAACGTGCCGCAGCAGGTGGCGTGGGAGTTCATCACCAGGCCCGGGCAGAGGATGACGTGGCAGCCCTGGGTGACGGAGGTCACGATCAAGGGGGCGATCGGCGGACGGCGCGGGCTCGGGTCCGCCAACCACTGCATGCACGGCAACGATGCCGTCGTCGAGGAGATCCTCGATTGGCGTCCGTACGACTACGTCACGGATCGGACGATCCTCGAGACCCCGGAGGGACCGGTGAAGGTGCTCCACACCATCGACCTGGAGCCGAACGCGACAGGCACGACCATCCACTTCCGGTACGGCACGCCGAAGACCCGACGGGAGAAGGCGGCCATGGACGTGATCGCGCCGGCGTATGGGGCAGCGCTCCGGTCGGGCCTCCCCAGCCTCACCGCTCAGCTCGATGCCGCGCTGGCGGCTCATGACACCGGCCCCGAGCCCGAGCTGCCTGCTCCTAGGCCGGGCGGCCTCCTGTCCTGACCGACTTCCACGCCGTCCTCTCAGAGACGAACGCCAAGACCGTCGAGGAGCGCCGTCGCTCGTTCACTCGGCACGCGGGCGCCTGCCAGACGAGCTTCGCCGAGGAGCGCCATCGCCTCCTCGAACGGATCTCCGTAGTCGCGAAGTCGTTCGGCGACGTGCGCGTACGCCTCGGCGGGCGACTCGCCCCGCGCGTCGGCGAGCATCGCGGCCGCCGCATCGTGCCGGATCCGATCCCTCAGCACGAGCGGATCGCTCGACGCGACGAGCCGCTCGGCGATGTCGGCCCGTCCCGCTGCGAGCGACAACCGCACCGCTCGAACGAGTTCGAGCGCGCGGTACTCGGGCGCCACGCCCTCGGTGACCGACTCGAACGCCTCGAGCCGCTCCACCGTTACGTCGACATCCCCATCCACGAGCGCGATCGCGGCCGCGGCGATGAGCGCCGGCGCCCTCGCGGCGAGCTCCTGCGTTCGCTCGGCGACCTCGAGCAACGCATCCGGGTCGACCACCGCCGAGTGCTGGCCACGCGCGAGGAACACGTGCGCGCGGGTCGCCTGCGCGGTGACCCACACCGCGGGGTCGAGCCGGCCGGGCGGGAGCGCGAGCAGTTCGTCGCTCCAGGCGAGCAGGCGGTCCCACTCGCCGGCCTCCAGGAGCACCCACAGCGCCGCCCCCTTCGTGTACATGGCCTGCGAGTGCACGTTGCGGTGCTCGGCGAGCTCGAGCGCCATCTCCCACTCCGCGAGCCCGGCGGCAGGGCCCTCGGTCGCCCAGCGCCACTCGGCCAGGTAGTTCCGCGACGACACGACGTCGGCCACGCGGCCACCCTCCAGCGCGCGGCGGAGCGCCTCCTCGAGATCGGCGATCCCGCCGTCGAGGTCCCGCATCGAGCAGCGGGCGTCGCCGCGGATGTGCAGCGCGATCACCCCGATCTCGTCGCCCTCGTCCTCGAGGATCTCGAGCGCGCGGTCGGCGAACGCGGCCGCGTCCGCCGTGTCGCCGCCGAACAGCTCCTCCTCTGCCCGGAACGCGTACGCACGGGCGAGGGCCGGACCGGGAGGATGCCGCTCGAGGGTCTCGATCGCCTCGGCGAACGCCGCCTGCGAGCGGTCGGCCTCGCCGGCCACGGCGAGCTGGGTGCCGAGGCGCGTGAGCGCCTCGCCCACCGCGATGTCGTCGCCGCGCGTCATCGCGATCGCGAGCGCCTGCTGATGCCGGTCCAGGACCTCGTCCGCGTCGAGGAGGCTGCCGCGGCGGGCCGTCGCCGCCGAGCGCCACAGCGCCTCCTCGCGCTCGCGGGTCTCCGAGGGCGCGAGGGTGAGGGCCCGCTCGAACGTCGCGAACGCCGCCGTGGGGTCGACGAGCGCGGCGCGCTCCCCCGCGGCCAGCAGCCACCGCAGCGCGGGGCCGGTCGCGCGTTCGGCGACCTCCGGCTCGTCGGCGGCCAGGCCCAGCTCCGCGGCCGAGGCGTAGTGGCGCGCGAGGGACTCGGCCCACTCCTCAGCGCGGTCGCCCGTGACGTCCTCGAGCCATCGGGCGGCGGCGAGGTGCCGCGTGGCGCGCGCCGAGCGGGGGAGCCGTCCGTACGCGACCTCTCGGATCAGCGCGTGGGTGAACGCGTACGCGTCGAGCCCAGGGAGCGAGGAGGGCCGGCGTTCGAGCAGCCCGCGGCGCACGAGCTCCTCGAGCCCGGCCTGGGGGTCGTGGTCGTTCAGGCCCACGAGCGAGTCGGGCCACACCTCGTCGCCGAGCACCGCGGCGTCCAGAGCGAGGCCCCGGACGTCGGCGGGGACCATGTCGAGCCGAGCCGAGATGACCGCCTGCACGGACGCGGGCGTGGCGTCGCCGGTCGCGCCGACGGATTCCGCGAGCATGCGGGCGAACTCGATCGCGTACAGCGGGTTGCCGCCCGAGCGCTCGAGCACAGATTCGGTCACCGCCTGCTCCCCGAGCAGCGATCCGATCAGCTCACGGGTCTCCGACTCGCCGAGCGCGCCGAGCGGGAGGGTGGTCCACCCCTCGGGGAGCGCGGCGTCGGGGCGGGTCGTCGCGAGGATCAGCACCGCGCGGTCCGCGAGGAGCTCGGCGGTGGACGCGAGGATCTCGACGAAGGCCGGCGGGGCGTGGTGCAGGTCCTCGACCACGAGCAGTACGGGCTGCGACTCCGCGGCGGCACCGACGACGCGCGCCCACGCCTGCGCGATCTCGTCGGCTCCGATCGTCGCGCCGTCGGAGACGGTCCCGAGCGCGAGGACCGCGCCGAGCGTTCGGACCAGCCAGCGGCGGTCCTGCGGGTCTGGCTCGATGCGCGCCGCGTGTGCCTCGAGCCTCGCGACCGAGGTCGCGGCGTCGTCCGAGGTCTCGACGCCGGTCAGCTCCCGGACGGTCTGCTCGACCGGCGCGAACGCCACGCCCTCTCCGTACGGCAGACACGATCCGGTGATCCGTAGCCCGCGGTTCCCAAGCCGGTCGGCGAGCTCGGCGACGAGTCGGGACTTCCCGACGCCCGCATCGGCCACGAGGGCCGCGGCGCGGCTCGAGCCGGACCCTACGACTTCGTCGAACCTCTCGGTCAACATCTCGAGCTCCGCTCGCCGGCCGACGAACGGCGCGCGCTCGCCCTCGGCCTCGGCCCGCTCGGCGAGGACCCGCCAGACCCTGAGCGGCTCGCTCTTGCCCTTCACCGTCGCCGCCGGCAGCGCCTCGACCTCGAAACGGCCGCGGACCGCATGCAGCGTCTCCTCGCCGATCACGACCGCATCGCGCGGCGCGAGCGACTGCATCCGGGAGGTCGTGTTCACGACGTCGCCCGCGACCGCCTCCCCTACCTGGGGTCCCGAACCGAACGAGACGACGGCCTCTCCGGTGTTCACCGCGACGCGCACCGCGAGGTCGGGGTCGTTCCGTCGCAGCTCTTCGATCGAGTCGAGGATCCGGAGCGCCGCGTGCACCGCTCGGACCGGATCGTCCTCGTGCGCGACTGGCGCGCCGAATACGCCCATCACCGCGTCGCCGATGAACTTGTCGAGCGTGCCGCCGAACCGCTCGAGGTCCTCCTTCACCCGGCGGTGGAACGGGACGAGGGTCCGGCGGACGTCCTCGGGATCGGCCCGGTCCGAGCGCTCCGTGAACCCGACGAGGTCCACGAACAAGATCGTGACGGTCCGGCGCTCCTCGGCGGCCTTCGGCCCGGCTTCGACGGCCGTCCCGCAGAACGCGCAGAAGCGCGCGCCGCCGGGGAGCTCGGCTCCGCAGGACGTGCATGCAGCCACCGGCCGAGTGTATGGCCGACCTTCACGAGATCCGACATCACACGCCGACGCGGGACCGCCTAGGTGGAGACCATCGTCCGTTCGGTCATCCGACCACCGAGCACGATCGTGGCGCGGTCGACCTCGGAAGCGAAGCGTGGCTGCCTGCGTGAGGACATGACGCTGGCACCCCACCTTTTCCGAGGTCATCCCGTACGCTCAGCCGCCCATGACGCGGGCGGACCCCGCGGGAAGGAGGCCTCTCATGCTCAGGAAGCTGCTGGTGGCGTCCGTCGCCTTCGGCCTCGTGATCGCCGGCGCGCGGGTGGTGATCGCGGGGACGACGACGGGGCGAACGCCCGTCGACTGCATCGACACGCTCTGGCGAACCTCCTCGGTCTCGACGTCGTCGACGACGTGGGGGGCCGTCCCCGGGTTCGGGGCCCACCCGACCGCCATCTTCCCGATCACCGTCAACGTCGCCGCGCTGATCTCGGGAGCACCGGTGCGGTTCCGCATCCTCAGCACCAACGTGGGCGGGCAGACGTTCGTCAGCAACCCCGGCCCGACGCGCTTCGACCCCGGGGTGACCGGTCCGAACTCGTTCGCCTACCAGTGGGTGGAGCGCGACAACGTCGCGGCGACCCACGCCAACTTCATCCGCCTGCAGTGGCGGAGCCCGTCGGGCGACGCCGTCACCCTGCTCCGAGGCGACATGGCGGTGCTCTACCAGACGGACGGGTGCGACGGATCGTCGTAGGCCACCCGTGCCTTCCACCGGAGGCCCGGTCCGTGGCACCATCGGGCGCATGGATGGGACCGAGACGCCGGCCGCGACGCTCGAGGAGGCCAGGTCGGCCTTCGACCGGCGGGCGTGGGAGCGTGCCCACGAGCTCTTCGCGTCCGTGGCCGCCGAACGCCCGCTCGAGGCCGAGGACCTCGAGCGCTTCGCAAAGGCGGCCTACTGGATCGGGGCCGCGGACGGCGCGATCTCGATCCGCGAGGCCGCGTACGAGGCCTTCCTCGCACGGGGCGACAGCACGCGAGCCGCGTCCTGCGCGCTCACCCTCCAGCGCCAGCACGCATCGATGCTCCAGGATTCGCTCGCGGCGGCATGGCTGACGCGGGCCGAGCGGTTGCTCGCGAGCGCCCCGGAGTCCACGGCCCACGGTTACCTGGCCATCGCCCACGCCGATGCCGCGCGGGCACGTGGGGACGTCGCCGAGGCCACGAACCTGGCGGTTCGCGCCGTGGAGATCGCGAGCCGGTTCGACGACCGCGACCTCGCGACCTGGGCCCTCATGCGGCGGGGCATGTTCCTGGTGGACGGGGGCCGGGTGGACGAGGGGTGGCCGCTGATGGAGGAGATCGGCTCGGCCGCGGCCGGCGGCGAGCTCGGAACGTTCACCACGGGGGCCATCCTGACCAACGTGGTGAACACCTGCCGCGACCTCGGCGACTTCCGTCGCGGCAGCGAGTGGTCCGACGCCGCGATGCGTTGGGCAGAGCGGCAGGGGATCACCGGCTTCCCCGGGATCTGTCGGGTCAACCGTGCGGCGATCCTGCGCATGCTCGGCAGGCTGCGGGAGGCGGAGGAGGAGGCACGCGCCGCCTGGCAGGAGCTGATGGGGTTCAGCCCGGCCCACGCCGCGGCGGCGCAGCACGAGCTGGGTGAGGCGGAGCTCCGGCTCGGTGATCTCGCCGCCGCCGACGAGGCCTTCCGACAGGCACGCGAGCTGGGTGAGGATCCACAGCCGGGGCTCGCGCTGCTCCGGCTCGCCCAGGGGGATCTGGACACGGCGGCGTCGTCGATCCGCCGGAGTCTGCAGGTGGCCGCGTTCGACCGCTTCGCTCGTGCGCGGATGCTGCCGGCCCAGGCCGAGATCGCCGGCGCGGCGGGCGACGCGCCGACGGCCCGGGCGGCCCGCGACGAACTGGCGGAGATCGCGCAGCAGGTCGGCTCCCCGGCCATCCGCGCGGCGAGCGAGTGGACGGCCGGCATCGCGGCACTCCTCGAGGACGATCCGGATCGCGCTGCCGGTCACCTCGGCGAGGCCCGGGATCGATGGCATGAGGTCGGAGCCCCGTACGAGACGGCGAAGGCGTCCCTCGCGCTCGCCGAAGCGCAGCTCGCGGCCGGGCACGGGGAGGCAGCCGCCGTCGAGCTCGATGCGGCGCGGACCGCGTTCGAACGGCTGGGGGCGCATCTGCAAGCGCGGCGCCCGGTGGAGCTCCTCGCGCGCACCCGGAGCGAGGGGGTGTCGTCCCGGACGGTTCGAACGTTCCTGTTCACGGACATCGTCGGCTCGACCGCGCTGATCGAGGTGATCGGGGACGAGGCGTGGAACGACCTGCGCCACTGGCACAACGAGACGCTTCGCTCGACGTTCGCGGATCACGGCGGCGAGGAGATCGACCACGCGGGCGACGGCTTCTTCGTCGCCTTCCCCGATCCCGCGCGCGCCGTCGCCTGCTCGGTGCAGATCCAGCGACGGCTCGCCGAGCATCGGCGCATGCACGGGTTCGCGCCCCAGGTGCGTATGGGTCTGCACGCCACCGCGGCGACGCAGGACGGGACGGGCTACACGGGCCTCGGCGTGCACACGGCGTCCAGGATCGGCTCGCTGGCGGGGGCGAGCGAGATCCTCGCGAGCGCCGCGACCCTCGCCGATGTCCCCGATGCACGGGGTTCGGAGCGGCGGAGCGTCTCGCTGAAGGGGATCGTCGAGCCCGTCGAGGTCGTCTCGATCGACTGGCGGCCCTCGGCCAAGGACTGACCTCCGACCACCGCGTCCGAGCCCCACGTTGACCGGCGCGTGCCGCCCAGCGGAGAATCGATGTTTCCCCAGGTCACCTGGCGGACGACCGGAAGGGCTGGAGCGTGGCGCACGAGAGACCCGACGGCGTGACCGACCACGAGAGCGGCGTGACCGACCACGAGAGCGGCGTGGCCGACGGTCAGCGGCCGGAAGGCCGGCTACCCGACCCGGAACGGCTCCCGCCGTTCGTGAGACCGGCGGCCGACTTCATCGCCAAGATCCGCGCGACGGTGCACACGAAGCTCCTCGCCGGCTTCCTCGTGATCGCGGTGCTCCTCGTCGCGATGGGGGTCACGAGCATCCTCGTCATCAGGGAGATGAACCGGCAGGCGGATCAGCTCGTCACGCTGCAGGAGCAGACCGACGTCGCGCGGAAGGCGATCTACGCCGTCACCTCGCAGAGCCACTTCCGGGCGATGGCGCTGATCACGAAGGAGGACATCTGGAACGACAAGATCGTGACGGCGAAGCAGGACTTCGTCGACGACCTGGACACGCTGGCAGCCATGGGTGGGCCGGACGTGCGGGAGACGGTCGACCGGATGCGGACGGTCAACGAGCGCTACGCGGCCGCCGGCGACCAGGTGCTGGCCCTGTACACGGCGGGCGACTTCAAGGGCGCGCTCGACCTGCACATCGCCGCGGAGCACGCGATCTCCCACGAGCTCGAGAACGAGCTCAATCTGCTGATCGGTTCGATGGAGGAGCGGATCAGCGTCGCGTCCGCGGATCTCTCGTCCCTGCCCCGCTTCCTGCTGGTCGCGGTCGGGATCTTCTCCGGCGTGAGCCTGCTGATCGCGCTGGGTCTCGGTGCGGCGCTCTCCTGGTCGGTCATCCGCCCGGTCCGCAAGATGGATCTCGCCCTGTCGCGGATCGCCGACGGCGACTTCGGACAGCAGATCGACGTCCCCAACCGCGACGAGTTCGGCCGGCTCACGACGAACCTCAACCGCACCAGCGGACAGCTCGCGACGCTCTACCACGACCTCGAGGAGCTGAACCAGAACCTCGAGAAGACCGTGGACGAGCAACTGGGCCAGCTCCGACGGGCCGAACAGCTCCGCCGGTACCTGGCTCCGCAGGTCGCCGACGCCGTGCTGAACGGCGGTGCGCCGGTGTCGCTGAGCTCGACGCGCCGGAACCTGAGCATCCTGGTCGCCAATATCCGCGGGTTCACCTCGATGTCCGAGAGCATGGAGCCCGAGGAGGTGATCGACGGACTCAACCAGCACTTCGCGCTCATGACCGACGTCGTCTTCCGCCACGGCGGAACGCTCGACAAGTACATCGGCGACGGGATCCTCGCCTTCTTCGGTGACCCCATCCCGTTCGAGGACCACGCGGAACGCGCCGTCGTGACGGCGCTCGAGATGCGGCAGCGCCTCCGCGGCCTCCGCACGAGGTGGTCGCTCGAGCGCGAGGGTGGGTTGAACGTCGGGATCGGAGTGAGCACCGGCTACGTCACCGTCGGCAACATCGGTTCGGACACGCGGACCGAGTACACGGTGATCGGCAACCACGTGAAGCTTGCATCGCACCTGGCGCAGACCGCCGGGCCCGATCAGATCCTGGTCTCGGAACGCACGCTGGCCGACTCCGCGATCAGGGAGCGCGTCGATGCCACCACGCTCGACCCGATCGAGGTAGAGGGCTTCCGCCACCCGGTGAAGATCTTCGAGGTGAACGACGTGCCCGCACCGCTCCGTCGCCGCCTGTGACCGAGATACTTGCGGCGGAGGCGACCTTCAGGCGGCCAGGGAGACATCCGGTGCCGCCGTGCTGCGCTCCCGTTCGAGCAGCCGCTCGACCACGTACATGGCGTCTCGCGGCACGCCGGGGATGACATCCGAGGCGGAGGAGTACTGGAAGAACAGGCCGACGAAGTACAGGCCCGGCTCGGACGCCACCACGCCGCGCTCGTGCACGAGCTCGCCGTCCTCGCCGAAGATCGGGAGATCGATCCACGATAGGTCGTGCCGGAACCCGGTGCACCAGATCACGTTCGCGACGTCGAGGACGCGCCCGTCCTCGAGCAGGGGCTTGCCGTCGCGGACGCCTATCGTCTTCGGCACGCGTTCGACGCCTGCGGCCGCGATCTGCTTGGGCTTGACGCGGATCAGCATGTCGCCCTTGGACGCCTGCTTCATCTTGGCCTTGCGTCCCATCGGGGTCCTGAGCGTCAGGACGTGCACGCCGACGAACCTGATGACGCGGAACACGACGTTCCGGGCGACCCACGTGTCGATGCTGACCGGGACGTGCCCGCGATCGGGGCCGGAGAGCCACGTCGGATGCGTGTCGACGACGTCGAGCGAGATGTCGGCGCCCGAGTTGCCGGCGCCCACCACCAGGACGCCGCCCTCCCGAAGCCGGGACGGGTTGCGGTACGCGCTCGAGTGCATCTGCACGATGGCGGGGTCTAGCTCGCGGGAGAATGCTGGGATCCGCGGGTTCCGGTCGGCTCCGGAGGCGACGATCACGTGGTCGGCCTCGATCCGAGTGTCGCCGAGCGACACGGCGTACCGGTCACCGTCCCGAGAGATCCGTTCGACCTGAACGCCGGTTCGCACGGGCAGATCGAACCTGCCCGCGTACGCCTCGAGGTAGTCGGCCATCTGGTCCCGCGTCGGATACGGGATCCCCTTCCTCGGGAAGCGCCACCCAGGCAGCTTGACAGCCCACGAGGGGGTGAACAGGCTGAGGGAGTCGTAGCGCGTACGCCACGAACCGCCGATCCGGTCGTTCGCGTCGAGGATCACGAACGACCGGCCCGCCCGCTTGAGGTGGTAGCCGGCGGACAGGCCCGCCTGCCCTGCCCCCACGATCACCACGTCGAACCGCTCCGAACCCCTTCCGTCCATGTCCGCCTCCTCGATCGCGTACTTCCGCGACCGTAAGGGGAGCGGGGCAACGGCTTCATCGCACGAACGAGCCAACCTCCGGCGGCGCCCTCGTGGTGAGGAATCACCACGAGCCGTGCCGCTCAGGCCAGGTCGTGCTCGTAGGCGAACGCGGTGGCCGCCGAGCGGGACGTGACGCCGAGCTTCACGAACATGTTCTGGAGGTGGCGGGCGACGGTGTGCTCGCTGATCACGAGCTCGACGGCGATGTCCCGGTTCGTCTTGCCGGAAGCGACGAGCCGCAGCACCTCGGCCTCGCGAGCCGTCAGGCCGCGCGGCAGGGCCTTCGGCCCACCGAGCAGATCGGAGGCCTCGGCGGCGTCTCCGGCGGCGCCCAGGCGTTCGAACGTGGCCAGGGCAGCCCGGAGCTCGAGCCGCGCGTCGTCCTCGTCGCCGGCGGCACGCAGCGCGAGCCCGTACGCCGTCCGGGCGCGAGCCCCCTCGTACGGCAGCTTGAGGTCCTGCCACAGCGCATTCGCTCGGCGCAGGCTCGTCAGGGCGTCGGGGACGTCGCCCCCGGCGAGCAGGAGCGACCCGCGGACGGTCGCCGCGGAGGCGGCAAGGACCAGCGCATCGGAGTCACCGGCGGCCGCATCGAGCTCGTCCGCGGCCGTCCTCGCGGCATCGAGGTCGCCGGCCGCGAGCGCCGCATCCGCGAACGCCCACAGCAGTCGGGTCCGATGCAACTGGCTTCCGGACGTCCCCGTGATCGCGACCCGCAGCGCCGCCACCGCGGCCTCGACCTTCCCCTGCGCGAGACGGAGCAGCGCCAGCCCGGGCTGAGGCTCGAAGCCGAGCTCGTGCGCCCGCTCGAACGCCGCCTCGGCGCCGGCCAGGTCGCCGAGGCGACGGCGCACGTCCCCGGTCTCGTACAACGCCTCGCCGGCGAGCGCCGAGTTGAACCTCAGCAGCTCCTCGGTCGCCCGAACCGCCTCGGCCTCGGCCTGCGGCCAATCCCCTCGGAGGCTCGCGAGCGCCGCGCGGTTGATCCGACACATGCCCGGATAGGGCGACTCGGGCGGGATCGACTCGGCCCATGCCCGAGCGGCTTCGCCCCAGTCGCCGGCCCGTCGGACGTCGGCGATCTCGAGGCAGGCACCGATCACGTTGCAGTAGATCGCGCCGGTGAAGTAGTCGCTCAGCTCGCCGGCGACCACCGAGGTCATCGCCTCGTCCAGCAGGGCCACCCCCTCGGAGACACGGCCCTGGGAGATCAGGATGAGGCCGTGCATGTGGATCGCCATCCCCAGGAGGTCCCGGTCGCCGAAGCGCTGGGCGACCTCGGTGGCGCGCTCGACGAGCGGCAGCGCCGTGGCGCGGTCGCCGCTGAAGTACAGGACCGTCGCCTCCAGGAGCACGGCGAAGCCGAGCTCGACGCAGTCGGGCAGCTGCCTCGCGTGACGCTGGGTCCGGGCGAACCACCCGGAGCCGACCGCCGGCTCCTCCCGGAGGAAGTGCTCGATGCACAGCCGCGCCGACATCCATGCGGCACGACGATCTTCTCCGGCCTCCGCGTAGCCTGTGTAGGCCCTCTGCCGGGTCGCCATCGATTCCTCGATCCGACCGGTCCACCAGGCGGCGTCGGCGAACCGCTCGCGATCCTCGGGACGTTCGAGCGGCTCGAGCGCGCGGAACAGCTCGTACGCCTCGGACCACGATCCCTGTTCCACCGCGGCTCGCGCCCGGTCGATGTCCGCGATGCGCTCGGCCACGCCGCCTCCTCCGTGTCGAACGCCGTGCGCCGGAAGCCGGGAACAGCCTAGCCCCAACGATCGATCACGCGGAGGGCTCAGCCCAGATCCCCGACCACGACGGATGCGCGGCCAGGCGGCGGGCGAGCTGCGAGATGATCACGACGAAGACCAGGTCGAAGAACAGCTCGAGGAAGGTCACGCGCCGGTCGGTCGCCCGATCCTCGTATCGACCCGGCGGCTGCCACAGGCGCCGGAAGGTGGAGTGCCGGGTCATGGATCGAATCTAGCCCGCCCTGGGGGCCGAGGGGGCGTACGTCGCAACCGCTTCCGAACGCCTCGCGGGCGGGTGCCCTCCGGAGCGGTTGCCGATGCCCACGGGGTCGTGGAACACTCCCTCGCCGCCCGGGGCGGGCCTGGTGCCCTCGCGGGTGTCGGGCGCGTCAGGAGGAGCGGGTGCAACGTCGAAGCGGTCACGTCCTCGTCGTCGATGACGACGCGCTGAACCGTCGCCTGCTCACCGCGACGCTCGCCCGAGAGGGGTTCCGAACGAGCTCGGCCACCAACGGGGCCGAGGCCCTCACGGCGATCCGAGAGGAACCGCCCGACGTGATCCTGCTGGACATCGAGATGCCCGGGATCGACGGGATCGGGGTCCTGGAGGAGCATCAAGTCCGACGAGAAGCTCCGGCATCTCCCGGTGGTCATGATCTCGGGGGTCGAGGACACGGCGAGCGTGGTCCGATGCCTGGAGATCGGGGCCGACGACTTCCTTCCCAAACCGTTCGACGCGGCGATCCTGCGCGCCCGCATCAACGCCGGGCTCGACCGCAAGGCCCTCCACGAGCTCGAACGCGATCGCGTCCGCGATATCTTCATGCGCTTCCTGCCGGAGTCCATGGTGGACGAGGTGCTCGCGAGGACGGACGGCGACGCGCGGATCCGGCCGGAGCAACTGACCGCCACGGTCCTGTTCGGCGACCTCCGCGCGTTCACGGGGTTCGCGGAGGGTCGTCCCGTGGACGACGTCATCGAGGCCATCAACACGTACCTCACCCTGATGACCGATGCGGTCCTCGATCACGGCGGCACGCTCGTCGACTACATGGGCGACGGCATCATGGCCGCCTTCGGCGCCCCTGTCGCGAACGACGACCACGCCGATCTCGCGCTCGCCGCCGCGCGCGCGATGGCGGGTGAACAGCTCGCGACGTTCAACGCGTGGCTCTCCGCCACCGGCGTCGAGCAGCCGCTGCGGATGGGGATCGGGATCAACTCCGGGCCGGTGCTGTCCGGGAGCGTCGGGTCGCCGCGACGCCTGGACTACGCCGTGATCGGCGACACGACCAACACCGCGTCGCGGATCGAGGCGATGACGAAGGACCTCGAGCACGCCGTGCTGTTCTCCCAGCAGACGAAGGACGCGCTGCACGAGCTGCCGGAGGAAGCGGTCTCGCTCGGCGAGTTCGAGATCCGAGGACGCAGCGCCAAGCTCGGACTGTGGGCCCTCGACCTCGCGGACGAGGACACGAGATGACCACGCTCGACGAAGAGATCCGCTGGCTCCGCGACCGCGTGGCCGAGCTCGAGACCTCCGAGGCAGGCCGCGAGCGTGCCGAGAAGGTCCAGGCCGCCCTCTACCGGATCGCCGAGACGGCGAGCATGGCCGAGGACATGCAGGAGTTCTACGCCGAGATGCATCGCATCGTTGGCGAGCTGATGTACGCGGGCAACTTCTACATCACGCTCTACGACGAGGAACGCCAGGCGATCAACTGGCCGTTCCACGTCGACGAGCGCGACGAGGACTGGCCCGATCCCAACGTCTGGGAACCCATAGGAACCGGACAGGCGCGCGGGATCACCGCCTACCTCCTGCGAGCCGGTCGGCCGATGCTGCTGTCGACCGACGACTGGAGGCGGTTGGCGGCTCGGGGCGAGATCGTCATGGTCGGCGAGGAGTCGGTGACCTGGCTCGGCGTCCCGCTGCGGTCGGAGGACAAGGCCCTCGGCGCCCTGGTCGTGCAGAGCTACCGGGAGGAGACGGCGCACACCGAGGCGGACAAGGAGCTCCTGACCTTCGTCGGCCGGCACATCGCGTCGGCGCTCGAGCGCACGCGGCTGATCGACGAGACCCGCCAGCGCAACGCCGAGCTCGCGCTGATCAACGACGTCCAGCGCGGCCTGGCGATGAACCTCGACATGCAGGCGATGTACGACCTGGTCGGCGATCGGCTCCAGGAGATCTTCGACGCGCAGGTCGTCGACATCGGCGTCCTCGATCGAGGAGCCGACCTGATCCATTTCCCGTACACGATCGAGAAGGGCGTCCGGTTCCCCGACGAGCCGATGGAGGTCATCGGGTTCCGCACGCCACGTCCTCGAGACGCGGGAGCCTCTCGTCGTCGGCACGTCCAGCCGGAGGAGCTCGCCGAAGTACGGCCAGCCGGAGGCGATCCAGGGCGAGCCCGCCAAGTCCGTCGTCTTCGTGCCGCTGGTCGTCGCCGGGCAGGCGACCGGGGTGATCTCGCTCCAGAACGTCGACCGCGAGCACGCCTTCAGCGACGAACGACGTGCGACTCCTGACGACGCTCGCCGGGAGCCTGAGCGTCGCCCTCGAGAACGCGCGGCTGTTCGAAGAGACGCGACAGCGCAACGCCGAGCTCGCCCTGATCAACGACGTGCAGCGAGGGCTCGCCGAGAATCTCGACATGCAGGCGATGTACGACCTGGTGGGCGACCGGATCCAGGAGATCTTCGACGCGCAGATCGTCGATATCGAGATCCTCGACGAGACCGCCGGGCTCATCCACTTCGCCTACGAGATCGAACGAGGGGTTCGCTTCCACACGGACCCGATCGAGATCATCGGCTTCCGCAAGATCGCCCTCGAGACGCGAGAGCCGGTCGTCGTCAACGAGGACATGGAGAGGAGGTGCACAGAAGCAGGCCAGCCCCGGGTGATCGCGGGCGAAGCGCCTCTGTCCGCCGTCTTCGTCCCGCTCCTCGTCGGTGACCAGGCGACCGGACTGATCTCGCTCCAGAACATCGATCGGGAGCACGCGTTCAGCGACGCCAACGTGCGTCTGCTCACCACGCTCGCGGGAAGCCTGAGCGTCGCGCTCGAGAACGCCCGGCTGTTCGAGGAGACCCGGCAGCGGAACGCCGAACTCGCGCTAATCAACGACGTGCAGCGCGGCCTGGCCGAGAACCTCGAGATGCAGGCGATGTACGACCTCGTCGGCGACCGCACTCCAGGAGATCTTCGACGCGCAGGTGGTCGACATCGGCGATGCTGGATCGCGAGGCCGGGATGATGCAGCTCCCCGTACTCGCTCGAGCGAGGCAAGCGACTCCCCGACGAACCGCTGGGAGCCCGTGGGCGTGTCCGCAGGCACGTCCTCGAAACGCGTGAGCCGGTCCGTCATCAACGACCGGATGGCCGAGCGACTCGAAGAGCTCGGCGGCCAGCGTGCTCCAGGGCGAGCATGCCGAAGTCCGTCGGTCTATGTGCCACTCATCGTCGGCGGGGAGGCGACCGGCGGCATCTCGCTCCAGAACATCGACCGCGAGCACGCCTTCAGCGAGGCCGACGTGCGACTCCTCACCACGCTCGGCCGGAAGCCTGAGCGTCGCGCTCGAGAACGCGCGGCTGTTCGAGGAGACCCGCCAGCGCAACGCCGAACTCGCGCTCATCAACGACGTGCAGCGCAGCCTGGCCGAGAACCTCGAGATGCACGCGATGTACGAGCTCGTCGGCGACCGGCTCCAGGAGATCTTCGACGCGCAAGTCGTCGACATCGGCGTGCTCGATCGGGAGTCCGGGCTTGCTCCGGTTCCCCTACTCCATCGAGCGTGGGCTCCGCTACCCGGACGAGGCAGTTCGACCGGCGGCCTGGGCGGCTACGTCATGAACACGCGGGAGCCGCTTCTGATCAACGAGCGAGCCACCGAGCGGATGCTGTCGAGCTGCTGGGCGGTGCGCCAGCCCATGGGCTCGGGCGAGCCAGCGATGTCGGTGCTGTTCGTCCCGCTCATCGTGGGCGGCGAGGCGACCGGCAGGATCTCGCTCCAGAACCTCGACCACGAACACGCGTTCAGCGAGGCGGACGTTCGACTGCTCACGACGATCGCCGGGAGCCTGAGCGTCGCGCTCGAGAACGCCCGGCTGTTCGAGGAGACCCGTCAGCGCAACGCGGAGCTCGCCGTGATCAACGACGTGCAGCGGAGCCTGGCCGAGAACCTCGACATCCAGGCGATGTACGACCTCGTCGGCGACCGCCTGCAGGAGATCTTCGACGCGCAGGCAGTCGACATCGGCGTGCTCGAGCGCGAGACGGGACTGATCTGGTTCCCGTACTCGATCACGCGCGGCGTCCGGGACCCGAAGGAGACGGTCGAGCCCAGCGGCCTGACGACGCACGTCCTGCGGACGCGCGAACCCCTCCTGATCAACGAGGAAGCTGACGATCGGGTCGCCGCGATCGGCGGCCCGATGGCGGTACGCGCGGGCGGATCGCCGAAGTCGTTGCTGTTCGTCCCCCTGCAGTCGTAGGCGGCGAAGCGACCGGCCGGATCTCGCTCCAGAACCTGGATCGCGAACACGCGTTCAGCGAGGCGGACGTTCGCCTGCTGACGACGATCGCCGGCAGCCTGAGCGTTGCGCTCGAGAACGCCCGCCTGTTCGACGAGACCCGACAGCGCAACGCCGAGCTCGCGCTCATCAACGACGTCCAGCGCGGCCTCGCCGAGAACCTCGAGATGCAGGCGATGTACGACCTCGTCGGCGATCGCATCCGCGACATCTTCGACGCGCAGGTCATCGCGATCGGCATCGTGAATCGGGACACCGGTCTGCTCGACAACCCGTACATGTTCGAGAAGGGCGCCCGTTACACGACCGAGCCGATGTCCATCGAAGGCGGGCCGACCAAGTACGTCCTCGACACCGGGGAGACGCTCGTCATCAACGAGCGGTTCACGGAGCGCGCCAACGAGCTCGGACCCGCGCCGAACTGGGGCGAGGGCGGTGATCCACTGTCGGCCGTCTACGTCCCTCTTGTCGTGGGGGGTGAGGCGATCGGCCGGATCACCCTGCAGAACATGGACCGCGAGAACGCGTTCACCGAGGCAGACGTCAGCCTCCTGACCACGCTCGCCGGGAGCCTGAGCGTCGCGCTCGACAACGCGCGCCTGTTCGAAGAGACGCGGCAGCGCAACGCCGAGCTCGCGCTCATCAACGACGTGCAGCGAGGGCTTGGCCGAGAACCTCGAGATGCAGGCGATGTACGACCTCGTCGGCGAGCGCCTCGCGCAGATCTTCGATGCACAGACGGTCGACATCGGGGTCGTGGACACGGCCGCCGATCAGATCTGGTTCCCATACTCGATCGAGCGCGGCGTTCGGCTGATCGACCATCCGATCGAGATCATGGGGTTCCGCAAGATCGCGCTAGAGACGCGCGAACCCGTCGTCGTCAACGAGGACATGGAACGGCGGTGCATCGAGGCGGGCAACCCGCTCGCGATCGCCGGCGAACCGTCACGGTCGTCCGTCTTCGTCCCCCTGCTGATCGGGAACCGAGGGACGGGCGTGATCTCGCTCCACAACCTCGATCGCGAACACGCGTTCAGCGAGGCCGACGTCCGTCTGCTCACGACGCTCGCCGGCAGCCTGAGCGTTGGGCTCGAGAACGCCCGGCTGTTCGAGGAGACGGGCCAGCGCGCGGCCGAGCTCGCGATCATCAACAACGTCGGCCAGGCGCTGGCCGAACAGCTCGAGCTCGACGCGCTGATCGAGCGCCTCGGCGACCAGCTCCGTGAGGTGTTCAGCGCCGACCTCGTCTACGTCGCGCTCGCACGACACGGCGACCGACATGATCGACTTCGCCTACTACAGCGAGAACGGGGAGCGAGGCGAGAATCCGTCCCTGCGCTTCGGCGAGGGGCTCACCTCGAAGATCCTGCAGACGCGGGTGCCGTTGCTGCTCAATCGCGCGACGGCGTTCGAGGAGCTCGGGATCCCGGTGGTGGGGACGCCCGGCCAAGTCGTACCTCGGTGTCCCGATCATCGCCGGCAGCGACTGCGATCGGCGTGATCAGCGTGCAGAGCATCGAGCAGGCCGGACGCTTCAGCGAGGACGGACACGCGGCTCGCTCTCCACGATCGCCGCGAACGTCGGTGTCGCGATCCAGAACGCCCGCCTCTACGCCGAGACCGGACGCCGTGCGAGCGAGATGGCGGCGCTGGCGGAGCTGGGGCGCGAGATCGGCGCTCTCCTCGACCTCGAGCCGATCCTGGGCGAGATCGGCGACCGCGCCCGCGAGCTCCTCGACGCCGACACGAGCGCGGTCTTCCTGGAGCGCGAAGGCCGTCTTCGTGCCGGTCGTGGCCCTCGGTGAGTTCGGTGAGGCCCTCATGAGCGACACGATCACGCCCGGCGAGGGGATCGTCGGTGACCTCGCGCTCCGCGGGACGGCGGAGGTCGTCAACGATGTCCGCGGCGACCCCCGCGGGGTCCAGATCCCGGGGGCGGAGTACGAGGAGCAGGAGCGCCTGATGGCGGCGCCGCTCGTCGCGCGCGGCCAGGTCATCGGCATGATGGCGGTCTGGCGCACGACGCGCGCCGCGAACCCGTTCACCGACGAACGACCTCGACTTCCTCGTCGGGCTCTCGCAGCAGGCGGCGATCGCGATCGAGAACGCGACGGCTGTTCCAGACGTCGAAGGAGGCGGAGGAGGGCTACCGCAAGCAGAAGCAGTACTTCGAATCGCTCGTCGAGATCAGCCCGGTCGCGGTGGTGACGATGGATCGCGATCAGACGGTCTCCGGCTGGAACCCCGCCGCGGCGCGGCTCTTCGGCTACTCGCCGGACGAGGCGATCGGTCGGACGATCGACTCCCTGATCGTCCCCGAGGACCTCGCGCAGGAAGGCGACGACATCGTGCGGGAGGCGACCGAGCGCGGCCGGGCGCACCGGATGTCGAGACGGCACCGGAACGGACGGCCACCTCGTCGAGGTCGAGATCGACATCGTGCCGCTCATCGTCGACGGCGAGCACCAGGGCTACTACGCGATCTACCACGACATCACCGAGCTCCAGGAGGCGCGCAGGACGGCCGACGCGGCGAACGAGTCCAAGAGCGCCTTCCTCGCGACGATGAGCCACGAGATCCGCACGCCGATGAACGCGATCATCGGCATGAGCGGCCTGCTCGCGGAGACCGAGCTCGACGCCGAGCAGCGCGAGTACGCCTCGACGATCGCCCGCAGCGGCGAGGCCCTGCTCACGATCATCAACGACATCCTCGACTTCTCGAAGATCGAGGCCGGACGGATGGACCTCGAGCTCGCGCCGTTCGACGTCCGCGAATGCGTCGAGGCGGTCGTGGACCTGATCGGACCGATCGCGCAGCGCAAGGGTCTCGAGGTCACCTACGGGATCGAGCCCGGGACGCCGGAGACCGCGGTGGGCGACACGAGCCGGCTCCGCCAGATCCTGCTCAACCTGCTGAACAACGCGGTGAAGTTCACCGACGAGGGCGAGATCGCCGTCCACGTCGAGCAGGCCGAGTCGCCCGAGCCGGACCGCATCGCGTTCCACGTGTCGATCCGCGACACCGGGATCGGGATCCCCCCGGATCGGATCGACCAGCTCTTCCAGTCGTTCACGCAGGTCGACGCGTCGACCAGCCGCCGGTTCGGCGGGACGGGCCTCGGACTCGCGATCAGCCGCCGGCTCGCCGAGCTGATGGGCGGGACCGTGACGGCCGAGAGCAGTGGCGTCCCCGGCGAGGGCAGCACCTTCCACGTGACGTTCGAGGCGGGCGTGACGGACATGACGCCGACCGCGCTGCGCCGTGACGGGTCGTTCGCGGGGCGCCGGGCCCTCATCGTCGACGACAACGCGACGAACCTCCTGCTGATGACCGCGCTCCTGTCGGCGTGGGGCGTCGAGACGACGACCGCGTCCTCCGGCGACGAGGCGCTCGCCGCGCTCGAGCAGGGCGCGTTCGACGTCGCGATCGTCGACATGCTGATGCCGGGGATGGACGGGCTCGAGCTCGCGACGCGGTTGCACGAGCGCGTGCCCGAGCTGCCCACGATCCTCGCGTCGTCGGTCCCGCGACACGACGTGGCGAGCGATCCTCGGTGGGAGGGGGCCGGCATCGGTGCGGTCATCGTCAAGCCGATCAAGGCCTCGGCCCTCCACGGCGCCCTCGCGGTCGTGCTGGATCTCGAGTCGGGTGCGGAGGAGACCACGGACGAAGCCAGCGGGGATCCTCGACCCGAAGCTCGCCGCGCGACATCCGCTCCGGATCCTGCTGGCCGAGGACAACGTCGTGAACCAGCGGCTCGCGCTGCGGCTGCTCGAGAAGCTCGGCTACCGGGCCGACGTCGTCGCCAACGGGCTCGAGGCCGTCGAGGCGGTCGAACGCCAGGGCTACGACCTGGTCCTGATGGACGTGCAGATGCCGGAGATGGACGGGGTCGAGGCGACCCGCCGGATCCTCGAGCTGCGGCCGGACGGCGAACGCCCGTGGATCGTCGCGATGACCGCCGAGGTGATGCGCGGCGATCGCGAGGGGTTCCTCGCCGCCGGGATGAACGACTACGTCGCGAAGCCGATCCGGCCACAGGAGCTCGTCGCCGCGATCACGCGGACGCCGAGCCGGAAGGCGGATGCCGCGGCCGGACCCTCGGACCAGCCGGGACCGGCCGTGGACCCCGCCGTCCTCGCCCGGCTCGCCGAGAGCATGGGCGGCGACGAGGCGTTCGTGGCCGAGCTGATCGAGCAGTTCGTGACGGACTCGCCCGCGCTCGTCACGGCCGCCCGCCACGGGCTCGAGTCGGGCGACACCCGCGAGGTTCGCCGCGCGGCGCACACCCTCAAGTCGAACGCCGCGACGTTCGGCGCCAACGAGCTCGCCGATCGCTGCCGCCGGCTCGAGGCCGACGCGAAGACCGGGACGCTCGACGACGTTCCCGCGCAGATCGAGGCGATCGACCAGGAGCTCGCGCGGGTGCACGCCGCGCTCCGCTCGACCTAGGCGCCTCGCGGCCGGCTGCGCCGTGGATCTCGGAGCCAGAGGACGGCGCGACGACGTGAGGTGCTAGCGGCTCGCGAACCGGTCGGTCGCTCGAACGATCTCCCGCTCGATCCCCGGCGCGGCCGCGTCGTGACCGGCGTCGTCCACGACGACGAGCTCGGCGCCCGGCCACGCCCGATGCACGGCCCAGGCGGAGCCGAGCGGCGCCTGGAAATCGAACCGCCCCTGGACGAGCACCGCCGGGATCCCGGCGAGCGCGCGGAGCCCGCGGAGCAGCTCGTCCTCCGCGAGCCAGGCGTCGTGCCGCACGTAGCGCGTGACCAGCCGTGCGAACGCGAGCGCGAACGCCGGGTCCTCGTACCGCTCGTCGAGGCCCGAGGTCGGTGGCCAGGACGGCGTGGCCGACTCCCAGAGGCACCACTCGTGGGCGGCGCGCGCTCGGACGTCCGGGTCGGCGTCGAACAGCATCCTCGCGTACGCCTCGACGACGTCGAGCTCCCGCAGTTCGATCGGCACGGCGTTCGCGAGCCGCTCCCACTGCTCGGGGAAGATGACACCGACGCCGCCGCGGAACAGCCAGTCGAACTCGGAGCGTCGCGCCGAGTTCACGCCCCACAGGACCATCCCGGTGACGCGGTCCGCGTGCCGTTCGGCGTACGCGAGCGCGAGCGCGCTCCCCCAGGACCCGCCGGTCACCAGCCAGCATTCGACGCCGAGGTGCTCGCGCAGCCGCTCGATGTCCCCGATCAGGTTTGGGGTCGTGTTGCCGCTCAGGTCGACGTCGGGTTCGCTCGCGTGCGGGGTGCTCCGGCCGCAGTTCCGCTGGTCGAACAGGACGATCCGGTACGCCTTCGGATCGAAGAGCCGCCGCTGCCACGACGTGCATCCCGAACCCGGACCGCCGTGCAGGACGACGGCCGGCTTGCCGGCCGGGTCGCCGCACGCCTCCCAGTACACGAGATCGCCGTCGGCGACCTCGAGCATGCCGTGCTCGTGCGGCTCGATCTCGGGATAGGGGCTGGACGAGTCGCGGCGGGGCCTACCGGTGGTCGGCTCGTCCATCGGCACATCGTACGAACCGCACCCGAGTACCCGCTCGCCGCCGGGGTCGGGAAGCTCGGATACGCTTGGCCACACCACCGGAAGGGAGATCGGTTGCGCGGGGCCGGGACGTGATCGTCTCCCTGCGCGTCGTCGCCGCGGCGCTCCGGCAGGCGTCCCCCGTCCTCGGTCCGAGAACCGCGTCCATCGTCCGGCCCTCCGTCTCCGGGCCCCGCGACCCTGAGCCGGCGGCGTCGACCGCGCCACGCTGACCTGGTCAGGCCTGACGGGAGGCGAGAGCGATGGCCGTACGAGCACCGACGAGCGGCACGAGGCCGCACGTTCACGAGAGCCCGCGGGCCCCGACCGGGGTCGCGCGCATCACGGGGAAGTACCTGAGTATCACGAGCTACCGGCGCGTCGGTACGGGCGTAGCGACACCGGTGTGGTTCGTCACCGAGGACGACCGCCTGCTCGTCATGACGGCGGTGGGGTCCGGCAAGGTGAAGCGGATCCGGGGCAACCCGTCCGTGACCGTGGCCGCATGCTCGGCTCGTGGCAAGCCTCACGGGACGCCGATGCCGGCGCGCGCGGAGTTCCTGCCGTCGACCGAGGTGGATCGCGTGAAGCGGCTGATGGGACGCAAGTACCGGTTCGACCTGTTCTTCATCAGACCGATCCGGGCGGTCCAGTCGATGCTTCACCCGGAGCGGAAGGACGAGCTGACGACCATCCTCGCGATCACGCCGACCTCGCCCTGAGGCGACGTCGGCTCGTCACAGCATCCGCCGCAGCGGCGTCCGCGTGACCACCGGCCACGCGAGCGCGAACGAACCGACGATCCCGAGCGTCGCGACGAGGAGCGCCTTGACGTCGCCCGACAGGTCGGCGGGTCGCAGCAGCGAGCGCGAGGGCGACGAGCACCGGCCCCTGCAGCATGAACGCCAGCGTAGGAGCTCCGGGCCATCGCCCGGCGCAGCCGCCCGGTGCGATCGAGGTGCCGCTGCGCGAACGCCAACACCCAGATCGACGCGCAGACCGCGAGCACGCCCTCGGCCATCGCCGCGACGCAAGGCCGTCAGCCGCCATCCCCCGAAGTACGCGTCCTCGGTGAGCCCCAGCGGCTCGGCGGACAGGACGGCCGCGGCGACGCAGGCGATCCCGACGAGCGTGGCGATCCCACAGCGTCGCGCGAGCGCGTCGGGGACGGGCCGCAGCCACCCGCGCCGGGCCGCGACGACGCCGAGGCCGAACAGCGCGAGGTACTCCGGCCACGCCCACAGCTTGATGTTCAGGGGCTGGTTCGAGTCAGCGGGGAGGACGATCCGGACGAGGAACGTCGCGACGCCCACGGCCGCAGAGAGCAGGACCAGGTCGCGCCAGCGCAACGTCCCGCCTCGTGAGCGGCCGGCGGCGGGAACAGCCTCCGCCAGGCGACCAGCGCCGAGCGAGAAGAGCAGCAGCACGCCCACGAACCACATCGGGCCGTTGTCGAGCACCGGGTCGGTGTCGGCGACCGACCGCCAGAAGCCGCGGTGCAGGTACGGCTCGAGCAGCGCGAACTCCAGGAGCGGCCACACCAGGAGCGTGTAGATGGCGAACGGCACCCCCAGCCGCAGCAGCCGTTCGGAGACGAACCGGGACGACCCCTTCCGTGCGAGCGAGTCCTCGGTGAAGAGACCCGAGACGAGGAAGAACAGGGCCATGAGGAAGAGCGCTCCGAGGCTCACCATCGCGACCACGAAGACCGTCTCGACGATGGGCGACAGGGTCACCTCCTGGACGTCCTGGTACGTCCAGCTGCCGAACTCCGAGTACCCCTGGATGGCGTGCGCCGCGATGATCCCCGCGATCAGCAGCGTCTTGAGGTTGTCCAGGTACGCGAGACGCTCGCCCGCCGGACGGGCACCACGGTCGAGGTCGCGGTCCGTGCCTCGCGCCGCGTCGGGCGAGCGAGCGGTCCGCAGGGTCCCGGGAACCGCCCGCACGGCTGAACGGGTCATCGGAACCCCTCACCTCCGGACCCAGCCTCCGACCCGTCCACCCGCGGGTCCAGGGTCGAAGGCCCCGGGGCGCCGGGGACCGGGTGCTGCCACGAGGCGGAGAGAGGTGGCATCCACCGTGCGCCCGGATGGCGAGCGACCGACGATGGCGACACCGAGGGGAGAGGTTCGATGTCGAAGATCGACGGGCTCGTGACGGTCGGCGGGGTGTGCGTGCTCGCCGGGGCTGCGCTGTTGCTGATGGGCACCTCCGGCCCCGGGCTCACCGCGGCCGCGGTCACCCTGTCGGTGGGAGCGATCGCGCTCGCGGGCGCCATCGTGCTCCGGCGTCGGCAGCCTCGAACCCCATCGGCCGTACCCGACGTCCGCGCGGCCGGGCCGAGCCGGACCGCGAGGATCGCGGTCGTGGTCGACGCCGTCCTCGGCGGGGTCGCGGTCCTGCTCACGTTCACCGTGGCGCAGGGGGAAGCGCGCGGTCACGGGGTGCTGCACCTGCTCTTCGGGACGGTCGTCCTGGCGTTGTTCGTCGCGATGGACCGGTGGTGGCGCCCGAGCGAGGGAACGGCCGCGGCGTCGTTCCGGACCCCGCTGTTGGTGCTGCTGTGGGTGGCGATGGCCTCCGCGTTCCTCGAATCGATCGGCGCGGCCGGCTACGACCGGTTCAACGCCGGTGACCGGATCGCGTGGCTGACCTCGGTGCACGGGTTCGCGACGCCGCTGGGATCGCTCTCGCTGCTGATCATCCCGATCGCCCTCGCGGTGCTCGCGTCCGTCGTGGTCGGACGCCTCCGCGCCGCGATGGCGCCGCGGTAGGACCGCGCTACCCGGCGATCGTCACGGCGAACGTGCCTGGAGATCGATGCTCGCGAAGGCACCGCCCGCCCGATATCCCGCCTCGTCGACCAGGACCTCGTCCCAGCCGAGCGCCGCGATGGCTCCGAGCGTTCGGCCGAGATCGCGATGCCCGTTGAGTCGAGCGACCTCGGCGATCGGGACCTCGATCGTCGCGACACTGCCCCGGTGGCGGACCCGGACCACGCCGAACCCGAGCGAACGGACGATCGCCTCGGCCCGGTCGATCCGAGCGAGGAGCTCGGGTGTCACGCGGATCCCGAGCTCGACCCGCGAGGACAGGCACGCGAGCGCCGGCTTGTCCGAGACACGGAGCCCGAGCCGGCGAGCGATCGCCCGGACCTCCGACTTGCCGACCCCGCCCTCGAGCAACGGGTTGCGGACCCCCGCCTGCTCGCCGGCCCGGATCCCCGGCCGGAACTCGCCCAGGTCGTCGACGTTCGCGCCGGCGAGCACCGCGGTGTCGGGCGTGGCGCGCCTCGCGATCTGCCCGAGGACCCCGTACAGCTCGGCCTTGCAGTGGTAGCACCGAAGCTCGTCGTTGCGCGCGTAGGCCTCACGCTCGACCTCGTGCGTTCGGACGGACCGGTGCACGACGCCCAGGTCGGCGGCCGTCTCCATCGCCCGCTCGAGCTCACCGGCCGCGTAGCTCGGCGAGACCGCGGTCACCGCCTCGACCCGCCCGGGGCCGAGCGCGCGTGCGGCCACCGCGAGCACCACGGACGAGTCGACGCCACCGGAGAACGCGACGAGCGCTCGATCCGCGTACCCGCGGACGCGCGCCTCCAGCCCTCGGATCCGCGCATCCACCTCGGGGGCCGACGCGCTCACGCCGGCGGGTCCTCCAGCAGCCGGTACGCGAGGGAAGAGGCCTGCGCGTGCACGGAACGGACCGGGCGCCCGAGCTTGCGCGCGGCCTCGACGACATCGGCGTGCTCGGGCTTGGCGTTCACGGCCTGCCCGTCCATGACCCCGACCTTCACCCGGACCGTGGGTCCGCCGTCGGCGAGATCGATCTCGACGATCCGGCGCTCGAGCTCGGGCCGCTCGACCTCGTGGACACGGACCCCCAGCGTCGAGGTCGACTCGAAGAACGCCCGGCGCACCTCGCCCAGCGCATCTCGCTCGCAGACGGCGGAGATCGTGACGGCGGGACGCCCCCGCTTCATCACGATCGGCGTCGTCCACGCGTCGAGCGCGCCGGCGGCCAGGAGCGCGTCGATCGCGTCGGGCACGAGCTCGGGGCTCAGGTCGTCCACGTTCGCCTCGAGCACCAGCACGCCGCGCGCGCCGCGCCCGATCGAGGACGCGGTTCCGAGGAGCACGCGGACGACGTTCGCAACGCCGGAGGGGTCGTGGGTCCCCGCCCCGACGCCGACCCGTTCGAGCACGAGATCGGGGATCGACGCGGCTGGCCGGCCGAGCGCGGAGAACACGGCCGCGGCGGTGGGTGTGACGGTCTCGATCAACGTCGTCCCGGCGGACGGCCGGAGCGTGAAGCCGGACAGGAGCTCGAGCGTGACCGGCGCCGGCGACCCGTGCGCACCGGCGGCGGACGCGGGCGACATCGGGATCGACGAGACCTCGATCCGGTCGACGCCGAGCGACTCGAGCGCCGCCGCGATCCCCACGACGTCGAGCAGCGTGTCGTCCTCGCCGAGCTCCTCGAGCTCGAGCGCCTCGACGTCCACGCCGTGGACCTTGGCCTCGGCCTCGAACAACCGGGTGAGCACGGCCACCGCCCGCGTCCGAACGCCGTCGCGGAGCGGGGCCTCCTCGACGGCAGCGAGCAGCGCACGGGGGCGCCGCCGCTCGGCGGACAGGCCATCCGGGACCGCGAGCGCGAGCGCGCGGAGACCTCGGCGTCGCACCTGCCTGGTCCCGCACCCGATGCGCCGTCCGAGCACGCTCGAGACGGCTTCGGCTACCTCTTCGCTCGACGCGCCGGCGTCGAGCAGCGCGGCAAGGAGCATGTCGCCCGCCGCCCCACCCACGACGTCGACGTAGGCGACGTTCATCGGGGACGGGCCGAACGAGCGATCATCGCCGCGATGGTGCCGGCGCCGACGCCGTCGTCGACGTTTACGCACGCGACCCCGGGGACGCACGACGACAGCATCGACAACAGGGCGGCGAGACCGCCGAGCGAGGCTCCGTACCCGACGCTCGTCGGACACGCGATGACGGGGCAGGCCGCGAGGCCGCCGACCACGCTGGCGAGCGCGCCCTCCATCCCCGCCACCACCACGACCACGTCGGCCGAGGCGAGCCTCGGCTTCACGGCGGACAGGCGATGGATGCCCGCGACGCCCACGTCCGCGACGATCTCGGTCTCGGCGCCCAGGAGCGATGCCGTGAGCTCGGCCTCCTCGGCGACGCCGAGGTCCGAGGTCCCGGCCGTCACGATGAGCACGGTGCCGGCGACGGGTGGGGGGTTGCGACGGAGCGCGATGCAACGCGCCCGCGGCCGCTCGACGACCTCGACGGCCGCGCCCGCCGCCGCCGCGCGGACGGCGTCGACGTGCTCGGGCGAGGTCCTCGACACGAGGATCGGCCCCGCGTTGCCCGACAGGAGGCGCTCCACGATCGAGCGCACCTCCGCGGGCGTCTTCCCCTCCGCGTAGACGATCTCGCACGATCCCTGTCGCAGTTCGCGGTGGTGATCCACCTTGGCGAAGCCGAGATCGCTGAACGGGAGGTCCTTCAGGGCGTCCGCCGCCTCGTCCGGGGTCACCTCGCCCGCCGACACACGGTTCAGCAGATCGGCGAGACGCGCCTCGTAGGCCGTCGGAGCGAGCACGACACCGCACCCTACCGGCAATCCGCCCGCAACGCCCGGATGGCTCGAGCCTCGGGCACGCGACGGAGGGGCCGGACGGCCAGGGTCGTTCGGCCCCGGTTCCGACCGGGCGCCGGGACGACGATGGCATCGGAACCTCGCAGGAGGTACGGCCATGAGAGCGCTCGTCGTCTACGAATCCCTCTTCGGCAACACGGCTGCGATCGGCGAAAGCATCGCCAGGTCGCTGCGGACCCGTGGGTTCGACGCGCACGCCGCGTCGGTATCCTCCGTGGCCCCGGCGGAGACGACTCAGGTCGAACTCCTGGTGGTCGGCGGCCCAACCCACGCCCACGGCATGAGCTCCGCCGGCACCCGCAAGGTCGCCGCGACCGACAAGAAGAACGACTACCGGGACCCGAGCGTCACCCCCGGCCTCCGCACCTGGATCAAGGAGCTCCCCGAGGGCGACGGCCGGCTGGCCGCCGCGTTCGACACCCGGTTCGACAGGTCGGTCCTGCTGACCGGCTCGGCCGCGCGGGGGATCGCCCGCCGGCTCGAGGCCCGGGGGTATCGCCTCGTCACACCTGCCGAGAGCTTCTTCGTGTCCGAGGACAACCTGCTCATCGACCACCAGCAGGACCACGCCGTCCGCTGGGCCGCGAGCCTGTCCGCCGCCGCCCACGAGGCGATGCTGGGCCACCATGGAGGGGCGGTCGCCACCGGGTAGCCGCGATCGCACGTGCCTCCGCGGGCCGCGTGATCCGTCGCCACCTACCATGTGGGCATGCCCACCCGCTCGGACATCCGCAACGTCGCGATCGTCGCCCACGTCGATCACGGCAAGACCACGTTGGTCGATGCGATGCTCTGGCAGTCGGGCGCCTTCCGGGCGAACCAGGACGTGGCCGAGCGCGTCATGGACTCGACCGACCTCGAGCGCGAGAAGGGCATCACGATCCTCGCGAAGAACACGGCGGTCCGCCACGGCGACCTGAAGATCAACATCGTCGACACCCCGGGGCACGCCGACTTCGGCGGCGAGGTCGAACGCGGGCTCACGATGGTCGACGGCGTCCTGCTGCTGGTCGACGCCTCCGAGGGACCGCTGCCGCAGACCAGGTTCGTGCTGCGGAAGTCGCTCGAGTCGCGGCTGCCGGTGATCCTGGTCGTGAACAAGATCGACCGTCCCGACGCGCGAACGATGGAGGTCGTGGACGAGGTCTACCAGCTGTTCCTGGACCTCGACGCCGACGAGCACCAGATCGAGTTCCCGATCCTGTACGCGGACGCGCGGGAGGGCCGATGCGGTCCGAGCCCGTCCGCGCTCCCCGAGGACCTCGAGCCGCTGTTCGACGCGCTGCGCGACCACATCCCCGCGCCGTCGTACGTGGAGGGTCATCCGCTGCAGGCGCTCGTGACCAACCTCGACGCCTCGCCGTACGTCGGGCGGCTCGCGCTCTGCCGCGTCCGCAACGGCACGATCCGCCGGGGGCAGGAGGTCGCGTGGTGCCGCGCCGACGGCACGATCGAGCCCGCCAAGGTCGCCGAGCTGTACGTCACGGAGGCGCTCGACCGCGTCGAGGCCGACGAGGCCGGGCCCGGCGAGATCGTCGCGGTGGCCGGGATCGACGAGATCACGATCGGCGAGACGCTCGCCGATCCCGACGACCCACGCCCGTTGCCGGTCACGCGGGTCGACGAGCCGTCGCTCTCGATGACGATCGGCATCAACACGTCGCCGCTCTCGGGCAAGGACGGCACCAAGCTCACCGCGCGGCAGGTGAAGTCGCGCCTGGATCAGGAGGTGGTAGGCAACGTCTCGATCCGCGTGCTCGACGGCGATCGCCCCGACCGCTGGGAGGTGCAGGGCCGCGGCGAGCTGCAGCTCGCGGTGCTGGTCGAGGTGATGCGGCGCGAA
This sequence comes from uncultured Actinomycetes bacterium, assembly GCA_963706005.1. Taxonomy (GTDB): domain Bacteria; phylum Actinomycetota; class UBA4738; order UBA4738; family HRBIN12; genus DASSJM01. Next base: position 177,416 of record CAVPLL010000001.1, on the reverse strand, counting down.
GGGTTCGAGCTCACGGTCGGCAAGCCGCAGGTGGTCACCCGAGAGATCGACGGCACGCTGCACGAGCCGGTGGAACGCGTCGCGATCGACGCACCCGAGGAGTACCTGGGCGTGATCACGCAGCTGCTCGCGCTGCGCAAGGGCCGGATGGAGAACATGGTGAACCACGGCACCGGGTGGATCCGCATGGAGCACCTCGTGCCGGCGCGTGGGCTGATCGGCTTCCGGACCGAGTTCCTCACCGAGACGCGGGGGACGGGACAGCTCCACCACGTGTTCGAGGGCTACGAGCCGTGGCACGGCGAGCTCCGGACGCGCCCCACCGGCTCGCTCGTCGCCGACCGCGAGGGCATGAGCACCACGTTCACCCTGCTCACGCTGCAGGAGCGCGGATCGATGTTCGTCGGTCCGGGCGAGGAGGTCTACGAGGGCATGATCGTGGGCGAGAACGCCCGCGCCGAGGACATCGACGTGAACGCGACGAAGGAGAAGAAGCTCACCAACATGCGACAGGCCAACTCGGAGGAGTTCACGCGCCTGATCCCCAAGCGGACGCTGGTGCTCGAACAGGCCCTCGAGTTCATCCGCGAGGACGAGTGTGTCGAGGTCACGCCGAACCACGTCCGCCTGCGCAAGGTGCTGCTCCCCCAGCAGGAGCGCGCGAAGGCCGCCCGCCGTGGTCGCCCGAGCGGGGCCTGAGAGGTCGGGGGATCACCGCCGCGAACCGGGATCGACCCGCACCACCACGTCCGATCCGTCCGGCCCGACGACCACGAACCACAGGTCTCCCCCTGCGGCGACACCGTCCGAGGGCACGTCGGCCAGTGGGATCGTCCCGACGATGCGACCGGTGACCGTATCGATGCGCAGGAGACGAGGGTTCGTCTCGCTGAACCCGCGCGTCACCATCACCTCGGTATCCGGGTCGCCCTCGAGCGGCTCAAGGTCGTGCTGCGCGATCCACACGGCGTCACGGTCGGCGAGCATGAGCGAGATGCGGACCGCCTCGATCGCGAGATCACCGTTCGACCGCGTGACGACGTCTTCGTCCGCGAACGGGACCTGCTCGGTCTCCCCCGTCGCCGCGTCGACACGGACGATTGACCAGGAGCAACGCGGTTTCGACCCGAAGGTCGGCGATCCCAGCACGCTCTCGTCGCAGCCGATCCCCCAGACCGCGTTCGTGGTGGCGGTGACGTAGCTCAGCCCGAACTTCGCCCGCGGCGAGCCCTCGAACATTGTGGTCACGTCGTTCGTCGATGGATCGATCCGAACGATCGTCGCCACGCCCGGAACCGTGCCCTCCACCCACAGGGTGCCGCCGGCGAACACCAGATACTCGGGTTCGGGATCGACGATGATCCTCGCCACGATCTCGTCGGTCGCCTGGTCGATACGCAGGATCCGTTGCGGGCCAGTTGCAGCGAACTGACCGAGCCACAGCGAGCCGGCCCCGACCGCCATCGGGCCCTCGGCGGGGACATCGATCCGTGCCAGCACCTCGCCGGTCGATGGGTCAAGGCGGACCACCTGCGAGGGCGTACTCACCCACAGGGCGCCGTCCCCCGCCGCGATCTCTCGAGCGCCCCGAACGCCGAACCTGTCGACGACCGCGTTCGTCGACGGATCGAGCTTGTCGATGCCATGGCTCCCGAGGATCCATACCGCACCCTCGCCGGCGACGATGCGCGCCACGTTTCCCTCGATGGGGATCCGCGCCCTCACGGTGGCCGGCGCCGTCGTCCCCGACCCCGGCCTTCGCCGATCCGCCGTATCGAACGCGCGCAGCGCGACCACGAGTGACGCGACGGCGACCGCGAGCGCGGCCGCGATCGTGGCGGCCTTCCGCCATCCCCCGCGGGACGAGGACCACCCGCTCAGCCCTTCGGCCCGTCGGTGGACCTGCGGGTCCATGAGGGCGGGATCCAGTCGATCCCGGACCGCCGGCCAGATCTCGTCGACGGGGATCAGGTCGGCGGCCTCGAACCGTTCGCGCAGGTCAGGCATCGGGGTCTCCCATCAGCTCGCGCAAACGTCGGCGCGCACGGTTCTGATGCACACCAACGGCCGAGGTCGTCGAGCCGATGATGTTCGCGACCTCGGCGAGCGTGTACCCGTCGCGGAAGTGCAAGATCGCCGACGCTCGTTGCTTCGGTGAAAGCTTCGCGAGCGCGAGCACGAGCTCCGCGGCCGGCTCCGGCATCTCGTAGGCGTGCTCGACGAGGGGGTAATCGGTTCGGCGACGCTCCTTCAGCTCGCCGGCGGCGATCCGGAACGCGACGCGAGTGATCCAGGGGACCGGTTCGCGAACACCATCTCCCCGCCGGATCGCCTGAGCGAACGCCTCGGCGACGGCATCGTTCGCGACCTCGCGATCTCCGGCGAACAGCAGCACGCTCCGAAGCAGTCGGGGCCCGTGCTCCCGGTACACGTCCTCGAACCGTTGCCGCTGTCCGACGGCTTCCGCCGTCTCTCGCATCACACCTCTTTAGGGGGGCAGAACCCCTCCGGACTTAACACCCCTGGCGAACCCGATGGGAAGGCCCGTTCCGCGAGCCACTGGACGGAGCTCCGTCCGAGGCATACCGTCGATGACGTTCCCCGACCATCGATCGGAAGGTGCCGAATGCGCTCCGCACGCGTCCTGTTCGCCATCGTCCTCCTGGGATCGACGGCGCTGTTCGCACCCGCAGCGACGAGTGCTCCTGCTGCGCGAGAGCCTGCCGCGAGGTGCGGCGCCGGTCCCACCGCGGGAACGCTCGGCGTCGGTGACGCCTACTACCCGCGGTACGGCAACGGCGGCTACGACGTGCAGCACTACGACCTCGCGATCCGGTACGGACCAGCGAAGAATCACCTGCGCGGCGTCGCGACGATCGGGGCCGTCTCGACGCAGACCCTCAGCTGTTTCAGTCTGGACCTCGTCGGCCTCACCGTGCGCTCGATCACCGTCGACGGGAGCGCCGCGACGTGGTCGCGAACCGACCACGAGCTGATGGTCACGCCGGCGCAACCGTTGCCGGCGGACACCGGCTTCACGGTCGTCGCCAACTACGACGGGGTACCACACACGTTCGAGATCCCGAGCGTCGGGGTCCCCGCAGGCTTCATCCGGACGAAGGACGGCGCTATCGTCGCCGGCGAGCCGGAGTCGGCGGCCGCGTGGTTCCCGGTCAACGACCATCCGGTCGACCGCGCCTCGTACACCTTCCGCATCACCGTGCCGACGGGGTACAGGGTTGTGGCCAACGGGGTGCCGGAGGGCAGGACGACCATCGGAGGATGGACGACCCAGGTCTGGCAGGCCGACGACCCGATGGCGAGCTACCTCGCGACCTTCGATGTGGGCGAATGGGACATGCGGTTCCGCCACACGGCGTCCGGCCTGCCGGTGATCGACGCGGTCGATCCCGACGTCGGCGGGGTGAACCGCGCGCTGCGACGAGAGCCCGAGATCGTCTCGTTCCTCGAGAGCCAGTTCGGTCCCTACCCGTTCGGATCCGTGGGCGCGATCATCCCCGACAGCCGCCGCCTCGCGTTCGCCCTCGAGACGCAGACGAGGCCCGTCTACTCTCGCTACTTCTTCCCCTTCGGTGGCGACTACGTCATCGTGCACGAACTCGCGCACCAATGGTTCGGGGACCTCGTCGCGGTCGACCGCTGGCAGGACGTCTGGCTGAACGAGGGCTTCGCCACCTATGCGGAATGGCTGTGGAACGAGCACGAGGGGTTCGATACCCCGGAACAGATCTTCCAGTCCCTGTGGGACGGCATCGGCCGGAGATCACCGTTCTGGTGGGTGGTCGTGGGGGATCCCGGGGTGCGGGATCTGTTCGACGGGGCGGTGTACATCCGCGGGGCGATGACCCTGCAGGCGCTCCGCGACGAGGTGGGCGACGACGCCTTCTGGACGATCCTGCACTCGTGGACCGAGATGAACGCGTTCGGGACGGGCTCCAGCGACGAGTTCATCGCGCTCTCGGAGCAGGTCTCCGGACGCGATCTCGGCGACTTCTTCGACCTGTGGTTGTTCACGCCGAGCCGGCCACCGGCTTCGGCCGTGACGGCGTCCGGCGTCGTCTCCGTCTCGCCGAAGGTCGCCGAACGCGCCGCGGCCTGGCTCCGGGCGTTCGAACGACGACCATCACCGAACGGCTGAGCGCACCCGGTCGTCACGGCACCTCGAGCGCCTGGGATGGGCGTTCCCGCAGCGCCGGTCCGTAGCGATCGGTGAGCTCGGCCGCGATGCGGGCCAGCTCCTCACGCACCTCGGTCGGTCGCAGGACCTCGACCGCGCGGCCGAACCCCGCCAGTTCGGCCGCGAGCGTGCGCGCGGACCAGCCACGGATCTCGACGTCGGCCCGCCCCCGCTTCTCCGTCCCTCGCACCGACAGCCGCGTGCCGAGCACCGACCGCAGCCACGGGATGGCCTCGGCCGATACGCGGGCCGTGGCGCGGAAGGTCGCGCGCCGCTCGTCGAGCTCGGCGACGACCGATCGCCAGTGCGCCTCGAGGTCGAACCCGTCCGGCCGCTCCACCGGTTCCTCGGTGAGCGTGACCGACCGGACACGGCTGACGCGGAACGTGCGCATCCCGGCGTCGGTGTCCGCGACCAGGTACCAGACCGACGCCTTCGCCACCAGGCCGAGCGGGTGGACCATGCGCGCGCTCTCGGCCCGATCGGGGGCCGCGTAGACGATCTCGGCCTGGACACCCTCCACGACCGCCCGCTGCAGGACGTCGAGGTGGGCGGGTGTCGGGATGCGGGTCCGGTCCCAGGTGGTCGGGTCGATCACCACGGCGGAGGCGGCCGCCTCGGCTTCGGCGCGGAACGGCTCGGGGAGCGCGCGGACGAGCTTGCGCAGGGCGGCCTTGATCTGCGGTGTCGCCGATGCCGACGGGCCCGCCACCAGGAACAGGGTTCGAGCCTCCGCCGCCGTCAGGCCGGTCAGGTCCGTGCGCGCCCCGCCGAGCAGGGACCAGCCCCCGCCACGGCCCGGCTGCGAGTAGACGGGGATCCCCGCCATCGCGAGCGCCTCGAGGTCGCGGCGCGCCGTTCGCTCGGAGATCTCGAGCTCCTCGGCGAGGCCGGCGGCCGTCACCCGCCCTCGGGCCTGGAGGATCAGCAGGACGGCGACGAGGCGATCGGCTCGCACGGACCGAGGTTCTCACAGAAACCGGCCACAGGATGACCATGTTCCCTGTGCATGATGCCGCGACGGCTCATCGACGCGAGGGACGGGAGGACTCAGGCATGGCACAGGCGCAGACGATCGACGACGGCCGCCACGACTTCGATTTCCTGTTCGGGCGCCGTCGGATCCACAACCGCAAGCTCGTCGACACGCTCGACCCGGCGTGCACCGACTGGGTCGAGTTCGACGCCGAGGGCGAGGCCCAGCCGATCCTCGGCGGGCTCGGCAACGTCGACCGCTTCTCGGTCGTGGCGATGCCGCCGACCGGCCAGCCCTTCGAGGGGTTCACGCTCCGGCTCTTCGATCCGCAGACCGGGCTCTGGCGGATCTGGTGGGCGTCGATCCGCTTGCCGGGGCAGCTCGACCGCCCGGTCGAGGGGCGCTTCGACGGCGATCGGGGCGAGTTCCTGTGCGACGACGAGATCGGGGGCAGGCCGGTCACCGTCCGCTACCAGTGGCGGGTCGTCTCCCCCACTACGAACCTGTGGGAACAGGCCTTCTCCGAGGACGGAGGCGTAACCTGGCGCGCGAACTGGATCAGCGAAGGGACGCAGATCAGCTGAAACCAGGCGAGACCCGCGTGCTGGGACGTCGAGCGCTGAATCGAACCCTGCTCGAACGGCAGCTGCTGCTTCGGCGGCGCCGGGTCGCGGTGCCGACCGCGGTCGAGCACCTCGTCGGCCTTCAGGCGCAGGTGCCACGTGACCCCTACGTCGCGCTCTGGTCGCGTCTGGACCGGTTCCGACCGCAACGGCTGGCCGGGCCGTTCGCGGAGCGTCGCGCGGTACGGATGGGGTTGCTCCGCGCCACCCTGCATCTCGTCACGGCGCGCGACGCGCTCTCGCTGCGCCCGATCCTCGAGCCGGTGATGCAGCGCACGTTGTACGGCCAGAGCCCGTTCGGACGGGCGCTGGCGGGGCTCGACGTCGCCGAGCTGATGGCGTTCGCTACCCGCCTGCTGGAGGAGCGCCCGCGCACCCGAGCCGAGCTCGTGCCCGCGCTCGCCGAGCGCTGGCCGGGCCACGACGCCGCCCAGCTCTCCTACGCCGCCATGTACCTGCTCCCGTTGGTGCAGGTCACGCCACGCGGCATCTGGGGCCGGACGGGACCGTCCGCGTTCACCACCGTGGAGCACTGGCTCGGCCGGCCCCTCGAGCCGGCGAGGGAGCCCGACGAGATGGTCATGCGGTACCTGGCGGCGTTCGGCCCGGCCACGCCCGGCGACGTCCGGTCATGGTCGGGGCTCGCCGGCATGCGCGAGGTGCTCGAACGGCTCCGCCCACGCCTGCGCGCCTTCCGCGACGAACGTGGGCGCGAGCTGTTCGACGTGCCGGACGCGCCGCTGCCGGATCCGGAGACCCCAGCCCCGGTCCGCTTCCTCCCCGAGTACGACAACGCGCTCCTCGGCCACGACGATCGCGCACGCATCGTCGCCCCCGAGACGAAGACGTGGACCGAGATCGGCTGGGGCATGGTGCTCGCGGACGGGTTCACGACGGCCAGGTGGAAGATGGAGCGCGAGAAGGACAGCGCCACGCTGCGGGTCGAGCCCTTCCGCACGGTCACCCGCGACGAGGGAGCGGCGATCGCCGCCGAGGGTGAACGCCTCCTCGAGTTCCTCGCCGCCGACACCGGCCGGCGCGACCTGCAGGTCGCGGCGCCTCCACCGATGGCCGGTGGGAGGGTTCGCTCGAAGTGAGGCGCATCGGGGTGCGAGAGCGACGGGCGCGTCTGGGCGCCCGACACCACCTCGCCGTCCCCGCCGCGACGGCAGACGACGCCGCGGCGGCGATGGTGGGCCTGCACTCGAGCGACCCGGCGTCCGTGTACCTGTCGGCGCGGGCGCGGGTCGAGGCTTTCGCGCCGCCCGACCTCGAGGACGCGCTCTATCGCCGGCGGTCGCTCGTGCGGATGCTCGGGATGCGTCGGACGCTGTTCGTCGTCCCGGTCGATCTCGCGGCGGTCGTGGACGAGGCCTGCACGAAGGCGCTCGCACCGGCCCAACGCAGGCGTCTCGTTCGGATGCTCGAAGACCAGGGGATCGTTCGGGCGGGCGAGGGCGAGCGCTGGCTGGACCGTATCGCCTCCGACACGTTCGCTGCCCTTGCCGCGCGCGGCGAAGCAACCGCTCGCGAGCTGACCTCGGACGTGCCCGAGCTCGGCGCGAAGCTGACGTTCGGCGAGGGCAAGACCTGGGGCGGCACGATGGGCATGTCGACCCGAGTGCTGTTCCTGCTCGCCGCCGAGGGCCGGATCGTCCGGGCGCGTCCGCTCGGCGCGTGGACGTCCGGCCAGTACCGGTGGGCGACGATCGAGACGTGGCTCGGGAAGCCGCTCGCCGAGATCGACCACGCGGCCGCCTGCGCCGAGCTCCTGACCCGGTGGCTGCGAGGCTTCGGCCCGGCGACGATGACGGATGTTCGGTGGTGGACGGGATGGACGGCCGCGATCGCGAGGACGACGCTCGCGGCCCTCGACGCCGTCGAGGTCCGGCTCGAGCAGGGTGTTGGCTACGTCCTTCCCGACGATCTGGACCGAGTCGGCGCGGTCGACCCGTGGGTCGCGCTGCTCTCCGGGCTCGACCCCACGGTCATGGGGTGGAAGGACCGCGCGTGGTACCTCGGGGACCACGCGTCCGACCTGTTCGACCGCAACGGGAACGCCGGCCCGACCGTGTGGGCCGACGGGCGGGTGATCGGCGCCTGGGCGCAGACCGACGGGGGCGACGTGGTGGTTGAGCCGATCGGGCGCATCGACGCCGCGACCCGCAAGCGACTGGACGCCGAGCGCGAACGCGTGCGGGACTGGCTCGGGGACACCCGGATCCGGCCGCGGTTCGAGACTCCCCTCGGCAGACAGCTGGCCAAGCGCTCGTAGCGAGGACGGTGAGAGGTACCGGCTCGGGCGAAGGGCATGCTCGAACGGGAGCCGGGCCGCCCCGCTAACCCGCCCGGCTGCGCGGCGGTTCCACGGCGAGACTGGCGTACGCCTCGGCGAGATGCAGGATCACGAGGGCAACGTCGTCGCTCTCCGCCCCCGGCACGAGCTTCGCGATCCTCTGCGCGAGCGCCTCACGCGCCTTCGCGGCCGCGACGGCCGCCTTCACCTCTGCATCCTGTGCCGTCATGTGCGAGATCACCTCGAACGGCGATGCTACGCCCACTCCGGCCGAGCCGCTTCGCGGTTCGCCGGATGAGTCGTCAGGAGAGCGAACCGCGGAAGTCGCCCGTCACGCGCAGCGACAGGACGCGATCGGTGTTCTGCGACCGGACGGGGACCTGGACGAAGATGTCGTGCCATCCGTCCATCCCCGGGTGCATCGAGAGCTCGAACGTGAGGATCGTCGACGCGCCGGGAGCCAGACGATGCGTACCGATCGTGAACGGTCCCGGGCAGCACCCCTGCCGCACCTCCGGGTGCGGTTCGCCGAGGAGCAGGGGCTGGGACGACGTGTTCACGATCGTCCACGACGGTCGCACGGCGACGAGCAGCGGGACGTTGCCCATCTGCCACGTCGCGCCGTCGACCTCGGCGCCGCCGGCGCGGGCGACCCCCGAGGCGCCACCGGGCGTCTCGATGACCGGCATGCCCATCTCGTTCACGGATCCGGTCTCGACGAACGCCTCGGCGCGCCCACTGCCTTCGGGCGCGGGCGAGCCGCCCAGCGCGGAGCCCATCACGAACGCGACGAGCCCGACGACGGCGACGACCCCGAGACCCATCGCGAGCGTGGGTCGGCGGTGCGCAGCCGCCTTCCGGGCTCGCGCTCGCTCCTTGGCACGTCTCGCGCTGGTCATCGTCGGTTCCTTGTCATCGTTGCGGAGGTCACCCGAAGCGATCGATGACCACGCCGGGTATCGACTCCGGCGGGACGCCCCTCCCGAGCATCCGGCGGACCATCTGCGATTCCTCGATGCAGACCGCGCAGCCCGACGCATGCGCGTCCCATCCGGCCCCGTCGGGTCGCACGAAGCAATCGCGGAGCGAACGGTGGCCGAGCATCGCGTCACACCCGCAGAAGCAGGGCACGGTCCCGTACATGGAACGGTGTGCGCTCGCGAAGTGGTAGTGGGCGGCGGTCTGGGCGGACACCGAGTCCAGATCGAGCATCGAGCCGGCCATGACCGAGCCGCCCGTACCGTGCGGCGACATCACCATCACCGCACCGGTCACGCCCAGGCCCCCCAGGACCATCACGGTGACGACAGCGACGGCGATCCACATCGGGGCGCGATTCGGTGCGGCGTCGTGCTCGGGGCCAGGCTGTCCCATCCCGCGATCCCTCGTTCGGGTTACCCAGCAGTTTCGATGGGTGCCTCGGCGGCGCGTACGGTCGAACGGCCCCTCGGAGCGAGGACCATCGGATATGTCCGTGTGATAGCAGCCCGGTCGAGGGGCCCCGAGGACCCGAGAACGCTACGGAGCGATGTTCTGATTCAGGTGGAACAGGTTGCCCGGGTCGTACGTCCGCTTGACCTGGACCAGCCGCTCGTAGTTGTCCCTGTAGTTGGCCTTGACCCGGTCCTGATCGTCGCCCGCCATGAAGTTGACGTAGCCGCCTTCCTCCGAGTGGGGCGCGACGGCGTCGTAGTACCCGCGGACCCAGGCGATGCTCGCCTCGTCCCGGGAAGGCTCGGGCCAGGCCGCCACGATCACCGTGGCGAAGTTCGCGTCGCGGTACGCGAACGCCGTGTCCCCGGCGCCCACCCGGTGCACCGCGCCGTTGATCGGGTAGATGTGCACCGTGGAGTGCACGGTCGGCACGTCGGGTCCGTGAGCGACGTGGGCCGCGATGGCCTCGTCGGTCAGCTCCTTCACGAAGTTCGCCTTCCAGTAGTGCCGCAGCCCGGGCGGCAGCAGGGCGTCGAACGCGCCGTTCAGCGCCGGGTACGGCATCGGGCCGACGTGCTCCGCGACCACTGGCGCGACGTCGTGGAACGGCTTCAGCGCGCGCTCACCCTCCTCGACCGGTCCCGCCCAGCAGGCGACCAGGACGATGAACGTGTCGCCGTGACGGTCCTCCGGGATGAAGGGTAGCGGTGGTGCGATCTGGAAGGCGGGGAACACGCCCATCTGCTCCGGCGCATCGGCGATGTACTCCCGGTACAAGCGAAGGACGTTCTCGGCCTCGCTCAGCTCGTAGAACATCGGGCCGCCGTAGATCTCCTTCACGGGATGGAGCCGGAACTCGAGCGAGGTGGCCACCCCGAAGTTCCCGCCGCCACCGCGGATCGCCCAGAACAGGTCCTCGTCGTGGCGTTCGCTCGCCTGGACCATGGCGCCGTCGGCGGTGACGACGTCGGCCGAGATCAGGTTGTCGATCGACAGGCCGAAGCCGCGGGCCAGGTAACCGATCCCGCCTCCGAGCGTGAGACCGCCGACCCCGGTCGTGGAGATGATCCCACCCGTCGTCGCGAGGCCGAACGGGTACGTCGCCGCGTTGAAGTCGCCCCACGTCGCGCCGCCCTCGGCCCGCGCCGTCGAGGTCGCAGGGTCCACGCGCACGCCGCGCATCCCGGAGAGGTCGATCACCACCCCGTCGTCGCACGTCCCGAACCCCGGCACGCTGTGCCCACCGCCGCGCACGGCCAGGTCCAACCCGTTCTCGCGCGCGAAGTTCACGGCGGCCATCACGTCGCCCGCGTTCGCCGGCCGGACGATCACTGCCGGCCGCCGGTCGATCATCGCGTTGTAGACCACGCGGGCATCCTCGTACCGCTCGTCGTCGGACGAGATCACGTCGCCCCGCACTTGCCCCCGCAGCTCATCGATCGCGAGCGTCATGCCCCACCTCCGCGTGCTCGGAAGGCCGGACCGTACGGCGGGTACGTGTGAGCGGGAGTGAGAACGGGCGGCCTTGTCGGAACCCGTGCGTGCGAGCAGGATGGTCGCCATGCCCCTCGCCACCCACCTGCTCGGGCCCCCACTGGTGATCCGCGACGGAGCGGTCTACGCCCCGCCGAAGGGCAAGAAAGTCTGGGCCCTGTTCGCCTACCTCGTGCTCTCCGACCGGCCGCCGACCCGCTCCCAGCTGATCGAGCTCCTGTTCCCGGACGCCGAGGATCCGGCCGGCGCGCTCCGCTGGAACCTGTCCGAGCTCCGGCGCCTGCTCGGCGGCCCGGAGACCGTGGGCAGCGGCAACGCCGTCCACCTGCGCCTGCCCGAGGGCTCGGTGATCGACGTCCGGGTGCTGATGGACGGCACGTCCTACGAAGCCGTCGAGCTGCCCGGTCTCGGCCGCGAGCTCCTCGAGGGCGTGGACGTCGAGGCGAGCGCCGGGTTCACGGCCTGGCTGCTCGGGGAACGGCGGCGGCTGCAGGCGCTCGGCGAGTCCGTGCTGCGTGAGGGCGCGCTCCGTGCGCTCGCCGCCGGCGATGCCCGCAGGGCGGTCGAGCTCGCGACCCGCATGGTCGCGGCCGACGCGCTGAACGAGGACGCGCACGTGCTCCTGATCCGGGCGTTCGCCGGCACCGGCGATGAAGTGGCCGTGCAGCGGCAGCTCTCGGCGTCGATCGACCTGTTCCGCCGCGAGCTCGGCGTCGAGCCGGGCCCCGAGCTCGCCGAGGCTGCGATCGTCGATGCCCCCGGCGCCGCGCGGGTCGTGGGCGCCGGTCGGCCGGCCCTGCGCGCACTCATCGAATCGGGCCAGGCGGCGGTGAACGCCGGAGCGATCGAGGCCGGGCTGGACAGCCTGCGCAACGCCGTCGCCGCCAGCCGCGATGCGGGAGAGGCCAGGGAGGAAGCCGCGTCCCTGCTCGCGCTCGGATCGGCGCTCGTGCACTCGACGAAGGGCAAGGACGAGGAGGGCGCCGCGGCGCTGCACCGATGCATCACCGCGGCGGAGGCGACGGACCTCCCGGCCCTCGCCGCGTCGGCGCATCGAGAGCTCGGTTACGTCGAGGTCCTGCGCGGCGATTACCCCAGGGCGTGGACCTGGCTCCGGGCCGCGGAGGAGCTCGCCGACGGCGACGCGCTCGAGGTCGCGGACATCCGCGCGGTGACCGGAGCCGGCCTCGCGGACATCGGGGCGCACGAGCAGGCCGAGACCGCCTTCCGCGAGGCGATCGCGCTGGCGGCGTCCGTCGGCCAGACCAAACAGGAGGCGTGGCCACAGGCCGTCCTCGGCCGAACGCAGCTGCTGCGCAACGAGCTCGACCTCGCGGAGGCATCGCTCGAGCGCGGGCGCGAGCTGAGCCGGAACGAGCGGTGGACGGCGTTCCTCGCCTACCCGGAGGCGCTGCTCGCCGAGGTGTGGGTCCGCCGTGGCGACCTGGATCGCGCGTCCGAGGCGTTCGAGCACGCGTTCGCCCTCGGGTCCCAGGTGGACGACACCTGCTGGGAGGCGTACGCGGTCCGGGGGTTCGGGCTCCTGCACGCCGCTCGCGGCGATCTCGGGGCCGCGGTCGAGGCGATGCAGCTCTCGCTCACGACGTGTGCCCGCCGACGCGACACCCACCTGTGGGTCCGCGCGTACGCGCTGGACGCGCTCTGCGCGGTGGCCGTCGCAGCGGGTCATCCGACGGCGAGCCGCTGGGTGACGGACCTCGCGTCGCTCACCGGACGGTCGGGGATGCGCGAGCTCTCGGTCCGCGCGTACCTGCACCGCCGCGATCTCGGCGACCCGTCGGCGGTCGACGCGGCCCGGGTCCTGTCGGTCGGCGTCGAGAACCCCCACCTCCTCGAGCTCGTCCATCCGAACGGACCCTCGCTGCTCGACGACCTGCTCGGCAAGGGAGGCCCGACGTAGGCCCGCGCGATGACCCCACCGATGAGCCATCTCACGTCCCGACCGGCCTGGTGCGCCTGCGCGGCGTCGTCGAGGACGACCTCCCGATCTTCTTCGACGATCAGCGGGACCCGGAGGCCAGCCGGATGGCCGCGTTCGCGCCCCGCGATCGCGACGCGTTCATGACCCACTGGCGGGCGATCTTGCGGGACCCCTCGGGCGTCGTGCGGACGGTCGAGCTCGACGGGCAGGTTGCGGGCAACGTCCTCGCGTTCGAACACGACGGCCGTCGAGAGGTGGGGTACTGGATCGGGCGAACGTTCTGGGGCAAAGGGGTGGCCACCCGAGCCCTCTCGGCCTTCCTTCACGAGGTGCGAGACCGCCCCATCTACGCAGGCGTCGCGGAGCACAACCGTGCCTCGATCCGCGTCCTCGAGAAGTGCGGGTTCGAGGTCTCGGACCCAGACGACCCCGCCGAGGGTGGGTTCCTCCTCCTGAAGCTCGCGACGTAGGCCGAGCGGAGCCGGCGCCCTCCGCCCGGCCCCCAGACGCACGGCCCTTCGCCCCCCAGCGCGGGGACGGGACCCTGTTCGACTGGACGTGGCCGATCGAGTGGCCACGGAGGTGGGCGACATGCTTCGCGAACGGATCGGACAGGCGATCGGTGCGACCGCGTACGGCGCACCGCTCGAATACGGGATCGACACGGTCTACGGCGTGCTCCACCCCTCGTTGCTCGCGAGCGGCGCGACGTCGGAGGAGGAGCGCCGTCGGCTGGCCGGCGACGAGATCGTGCACGAACCGATGTGGGAGGCCACCCGGGCCGAGACGATCGCGGCTCGTCCGATGGCCGTATGGCCCTGGGTGGCGCAGATGGGGTACGGACGCGCCGGCTACTACTGCCTCTCGCCGTTCGATCCCCAGCACCTGCACGACCTCGGCGTGATCCAGCCCCATCTGCAGCGGCTCAAGGTCGGGGACGTCTGGCTCGACGGCCCTGGGTGCCACGAGGGCAAGGGCGCGTGGCGCGTCCGTGCGATCGAGCCCGGGAACGCGGTCGTCCTGCACTCACTGCGCGACCCCTTCACCGGTCGCGAGCTCGACCCGACCGATCGGGGGTCGAGATGGATCGACTGCTCGTGGGCGTTCGTGCTGGTCTTGAGCCCTCCGCGTTCGACCAGGATCCTCGCGCGCACGCGGGCGCGGTTCGCACCCGAGTGGGCCGGCCTCGCCGCCAGGCTCGTCTTCGGGGCCGGCGACACGGTGATGCAGCGCACGATGCTCCGCGGCATCCGCGAGCGTGCCGAAGGCGCGGCGGCCGCTCCGCTGGCCGCGTAAGCGCCGAGGGCTCGAGCCCCGCGCGTCCCCGGTCGGATCGCGCGGCGATAGGCTGAGCCTCCATGCCGACGGTCAACGTGCGCTACATGGTCGGCGACGTCGACGAGGCGGTCGCCTTCTACACCACTCATCTGGGGTTCCATCTCATCTCGAGCGCCGCCCCCGCGTTCGCGGACGTCGCGCGCGACGATCTACGGCTGCTCCTGAGCGGAGAGACCAGCTCCGCGGGGCGGCCGATGCCCGACGGTCGGCGGCCCGAACCGGGCGGATGGAATCGCATCCTGCTGCTGGTCGACGATCTCAGCTCGGAGGTGGACCGGCTGCGAGCGGCCGGGTTGCGGTTCCGCAACGACATCGTCCGGGGACCCGGCGGCTCGCAGATCCTGCTCGAGGATCCATCGGGCAACGTCATCGAGCTGTTCCAGCCGCGAGGGACCTGACCCAGCCGTACGCGTCCTCACCCGGGGTCTGGACCGGGGGAGAACCACACCCCGGAGACGCCGGGTGGCAGGATTGGAGGGCCGTCGTGCCCGGCCTAGCCTCCAGACATGGACACCTACATGACGCTCCCCGCCCCTCCCGCTCCGATCCGGACCTCGAACCCGGTGGCCCGCGCCCTGCGTGCGCCGATCGAGCTGCGGACGTGGCGGGAGACGCTCCACCTGCTGCTCAACCTGCCGATCGGCATCGCCACCTTCACGATCGTCGTGACCGGGTTCGCGCTCGGGTTCGGCCTGCTGATCACCTTGGTGGGGATCCCGATCCTCATCGCGATGATGTACGTCTCGCGAGCGATGGGCTGGTTCGAACGGGGAAGGGCGAAGCTCCTGCTCGACGTCGACGTCCCTCGGCCCTACCGGGCCGATCCTGCCAGCGACCGCTGGTGGCGGGTGCCGGTTTCGCGCCTGTCCGATCCGGCCACGTGGACCGAGATCGTCTACCACCTCCTGATGCTGCCGATCGGCATCTTCACCTTCACGGTGGCGTTCACGTGCTGGGTGCTCGGGCTCTCGCTGGTGTTCCTCCCGGTCTACGCCTGGGCGCTCCCGCAACCGGTGCACCTGTTCGACTCGTGGATCAAGGTCACGATCGACGCCCAGCCACACATCGCCCTGATCGGCGGGGGCAACGGATGGGCGATCGACTCCCCGATCGAATACGCGGCCCTGGTCCTCATCGGCGTCGCGGTCATCTTCCTCACGCCCTGGGTCGTCCGGGGGTTGGCCACCGCGAACCGGTTCCTGGTCCGCGGCATGCTCGGCAGCGACGTGACCGCTCGGGTGCGGTCGTTGACCGAGTCCCGGGCCGCCGCGGTCGACCTCGCCGCGGAGGACCGCCGCCGGATCGAGCGAGACCTGCACGACGGCGTGCAACAGCGGCTCGTGTCGCTCGCGATGGATCTCGGGCGAGCCAAGGAGAAGCTCGACACGGATCCCGAGCGCGCGAAGGAGCTCGTCGACGAGGCCCACGAGGAGGCCAAGCGCGCGATCACCGAGGTGCGCGACCTCGCGCGCGGGATCCACCCCGCCGTCCTGACCGACCGAGGGCTCGACGCGGCGCTGTCCTCCCTCGCGGCGCGCTCCCCGATCCCGGTCGAGGTCGAGGTCGAGGTCGACGAACGGCCGCCGGCGTCGATCGAGGCCGCCGCCTACTTCGTCGTGAGCGAGGCCCTGACCAACGTCACCAAGCACGCCGCGGCCTCGAAGGCGACCGTGACCGTGCGTAGGAGCGGCGACCGGCTCACGGTCCAGGTGCAGGACGACGGAACCGGGGGCGCGGTCGTCGTCGAGGGTTCTGGCCTCGCGGGTCTCCGCGACCGCGTGCGAGCCCTCGACGGCGATCTCCACCTGCTCTCACCCCGGGGCGGACCCACCGTCTTGATGGCGGAGATCCCGTGCGGGTCGTGATCGCGGAGGACGCCGTCCTGCTCCGCGAGGGTCTCGCCAGCCTGCTCGCCGATGACGGGCACGAGGTCGTCGCGTCGGTCGGCGATGCGCTCGGGCTCGTCGAGGCCGTGGAGCGAGAGCGCCCCGATGTGTGCATCGTCGACGTCCGCATGCCGCCCACGTTCACCGACGAGGGCCTGCGGGCGGCGACCGAGATCAGGTCGCGGTGGCCGGGCACGCCCGTCCTGGTGCTCTCGCAGTACGTCGAGGAGCGCTACGCGATCGAGCTGCTCTCGGGCGACACCAGCGGCGTCGGCTACCTGCTGAAGCAGCGTGTCGCCGACGTCCGCGAGTTCCTGGACGCGCTGGTCCGCGTCGCGCAGGGTGGGACGGCCCTCGACCCCGAGGTGGTGGCCCAGCTCCTCGCCCGCGCCCGCAGGCACCCGCACGACGAGCTCACGCCTCGCGAGCGGGAGGTGCTGGCCCTCATGGCCGAGGGCCTTTCGAACGCGGGCATCGCCCAGCGGCTGGTCGTCACGGAGGGCGCGGTCGAGAAGCACGTCACGAACATCTTCACGAAGCTCGGCCTCCAGCCCGCGGAGACCGACCATCGGCGTGTGCTGGCCGTCCTTCGCCACCTCGAGGACCGCTAGCCGGCCGGGAGCAGGCCGGGCGCACTCCCGCCCGTGTGCGGACCGCGGGAACCGGGACCGTCGGCCCCTCCAGATCCGCGGACGGGTGCGATGGTAGAGGTGAGACATCTCGGGAGGTCGGCATGCGACGGCTGCGCTCGGTATCACGTTGGTCCTGGTTCCTGGTCCTCGCGCTCGTGGGGGCGCTCGCGAGCCCCGCCGCGGCGTCGGGCGCCTCCCGTCAGCCGCCACCGAACTGGCAGCCGATGCCTAAGGCCCCGATCGCCGGACGCGTCAGCGCCGGGGTGGTCTGGACGGGCGAGGAGATGATCGTGTGGGGAGGCGTCGTCCGCGGCCAGCACATCGAAGGCGTCGGCGACGGCGCCGCGTTCGATCCCGTGCGGGCCTCGTGGCGCTCGATCCGCTCGGCGCCGGAGGGGGTGCTGGGCGGCGGCGGGCAGGCGGCGGCCTGGACCGGACGGCGCGCCGTGTTCTGGGCGGGTAACTCGCCCGACGGTCCCGCACGCGGCGCCGTCTACAACCCGAGGACGGATCGGTGGCGCCGCCTATCCCGTGGACCGCTCGGAGCGCGGGAGGGGTACGTGTCCGCGTGGACGGGGGCCGAGCTCGTCATCGTCGGCGGCTCGTCCGGTGACGCGCTCGCTCGCCCGATCGCCGCGGCCGTGGATCCTCGAACGGACTCCTGGCGCCGGTTGCCCGGCCTGAACGCTCTGGACGGCCTGTTGCCGAGTGGCGCCGTTTGGTCCGGAGACCGCCTGTTCGTCGGCGGGCTCGCGTACGACTGCCCACAGTACCCCTGCACGACGAGGCCGGTCTTCCTCGCCTACGACCTCGAGACGGACCAGATGGAGGAGATCGATCTGACGAGCGCGCCCGCCACGTCGTTCACGCCGGTCGGCTGGACCGGGACCGAGGTCTTCGGCACCGGCGACGATCGCTCGAGCATCGTGTTCTACGACCCGGCGACGGACCAGTGGCGCAGCGGGGCGACGGCCCCGTGCGCGGTCGAGGATTCCGCGGACCGCCAGGTGGCGTTCCTGGTCGATCGATACGTGGCGGCGTGCGGGAAGGACGCGCTCCAGATCTACACGCTCGCATCCGAGACGTGGGAGAGCGTCCCGGCGGGCCACTCGCCGCTCAACTCGCGGTGGGCGAGCCAGATCGCCTGGACGGGCGAGGAGCTCATCGTGTGGAGCGGGGTCGCTCGACGCACGTTCAACCCAACGCCGAACAGCGGGAAGACCATCACGCTCGCTGCCTGAACCGGGCGTGGAGGATGATACTTGCGTTTCACTTGCGCTAGACTCGCGGCATGGGTTCGATCACGGCCACGAGGCTCGACCCCGGGCTCTGCGCCGAGGTGACGCGATGGCTCCCCGCGGCCCTCGCGGGGAACGAGGGAGCCGCGCGCCGATACACACGCGCCTGGCGGGAACTGGTCGGCACGATCGTCGCGGAACACCCGGAGGCGCCGCCCTCGACGGCCGACGTGCTCGAGCATCTCGCCCTCACCGCACCGTTCGACCCCGGTGGACCGCTCCGTGAGCTGGTGTCGGTGGCGGCGAGCATCATCCCGGAGATGGAGGGGGCCACGATCCCGCGCACGCCGCGGCCCGCGCATCCGTCGGCGACCGGCCTGCGCGGCTTCGCCCGGGCGGTCCTCGTCGAGCTCGCTCGTCCCGGCGCGAGCCTCGAACGCGTCATCCGCGGATGGGACCTCTCGATCACCGACGTCGCTCGGCTCTTCGGCGTCCAGCGGCAGGCCGTCCAGCAGTGGCTCGACGACGGGGTGCCGTCGGCGCGGCAGACCAAGCTCCTCGCGCTCAGCGAGATCGTCGACCTGCTCGAGCGGAACCTGGTGCCCGAACGGATCCCGGGGGTCGTCCGCACCTCGAGCGAGACCTACGGCGGTGTCTCCATGCTCGAGATGATCGCGGCCGATCGCCACGACGAGCTCCTGCAGAGCGTCCGTCGATCGTTCGATTGGGCCTGGAGCGCCTGACGATCGGGTGAGGTTCCGGCACGTCGTCCGCGGCGGGACCTACCTTCGCGTCGCCGATCCTTCGTGGACATCGCCGCTCGACGGTCGCTTCGCGGCCGAACGCGGGGCCCGGTGGAACCCACCCGACTCGTTCCCGGTCGTCTACCTCTGCTCGACCGTCGATATCGCGCGGGCGAACGTCCTCAAACGGTTCGACGGCCTTCCGTACTCCGCCCTCGACCTGCTCCCCGAACGGCGACCGACGCTGGTCGAGACGGAGGTCGGCTCCCATCGCGCGATGGACGTGGTCACCGACGCCGGATGCCGGGCCGCCGGTCTCCCCACGACCTACCCGCGAGACGCGGACGGGACCGAGATCGGCTGGGAGCGCTGTCGCCCGATCGGGCAGATCGCGTGGGACCAGCGCGAGCCGGCGATCGCGTGCCGGAGCGCCGCGGCTCGACCGAACGATGCCGGCGAGGAGCTCGCCTGGTTCGTCCGGGACGCGAGCGATCGCCTCCGCGTGCGACGTCGCCGGGCGTTCGACGATTGGTTCGACTGAGCGGACGGAGGTAGTGGCTCCTACAGCTGCAGGGCCCGTGGCCTCGACATCAGTACCTCCGGGTCGTTCCAGTCGACCCCCTCGACGTCGATGTAGAGCTCGATCTCGTTCCCGTCGGGGTCGGCGAGGTACAGGCTGTGCGTCATCCCGTGGTCGGCGGTGCCCAGGAGCGGCACGCCGCCCTCCTGCAACCGCGCCAGCGCCGCGCGCAGCTCGTCGTCCGTGTCACCCACCTTCAGCCCGAAGTGGTACAGGCCCACCCGGCGCCCAGCGGGGATCGGGGCGGCGTCGGGGCCGACCTCGATCAGGAGCAGCTCGTGATGGGTGCGGCCGCTCGAGAACATCGCCGCCGAGAACGGCAGGCCGTCTCCGGGTCCCACCTGACGCCAGCCGAGCACGTCCCGGTAGAACCGCACCGAACGCTCGAGGTCCCGCACGTACAGCACGATGTGTCCGAGCTCCTTCACGCCGCCCGGTCCCTGCTCCGTCGTCCCCATGCCGCCCCCCGTCCCCGTTCCGTTGTCGTTGCACCCCGCAACCCGCGCTGAGCGTCCAGTATGCCCGGGGGGATCCGCGGAGATCAGGGCGCGAGCCGGAAGACGGTCCCCGTCAGGGACAGCACGTAGAGCTCGCCATCGGCGTCCTGCCCGAACGACGCGACCGCATCGACCCGGGGCCCGAGGGCGCGAAGGTGCGTCGCTCGGCCGTCCCGCTGGACGAACGCCTCCAGCCTGCCGCGGCAGTAGTCGGCGAAGACGTAGGCGCCGGCCAGGCCCTCGATCTCCGCGCCCCGGTACACGTACCCGCCGGTGACCGCGCACGAGCCGTCGCCGTGCGCGTACTCGAACACGGGCGCAACCGACCCGGGGGCGGACCGACGTTCGAACGGGTGCGTGCCCTCGAGGAGGTTCCACCCGAAGTTCGACCCGCCGCTCGAACCCGCGCGCTCGAGGTCGATCTCCTCCCAGGCGTTCTGCCCGACGTCGCCGATCCACAGGTCGCCGGTGGCGGCGTCGAACGAGAACCGCCACGGGTTCCGAAGGCCGTAGTCCCAGATCTCGGGACGCGCGCCCTCGCGCCCGACGAACGGGTTGTCCGGCGGGATCACGTACGGTCGGCCGCTGGACGGCCTCGGGGAGATCCGCAGCAGCTTGCCGAGGAGCGTCGAGAGCGACTGCCCGTTCCCCATCGGGTCGCCGGCGCTCCCACCGTCGCCGAGCGCGACGTACAGGTATCCGTCCGGTCCGAACGCGAGCGCGCCGCCGTTGTGGTTCGAGAACGGTTGATCGACGAACAGCACCTCGCGCCCGGTCCCGGGATCGACGCCCGCGTCGCCGAACGCGAACTCCGTCACGTGCGTGTCGCCCGCGGTGTCCGTGAAGTCAACGTATACGTATCGCCCGTCCGGAGAGAACACCAGCCCGAGCAGGCCCTGTTCGCTCCCGAGCGACACGCGGTCGGTCAGGTCGAGGACGACCCGCGGATCCGAACCGGAGACGAGCGCGACCACGCGACCCACCTTCTCGGCCACGTACAAGGCCGGATCGCCGGCGCGGACCGCCATGGCGACCGGCTGCTCGAGCTCGGCGATCGGGACGAGCCGGATGCGCGCATCGGTTCGACCCGGTCTCGGCGAGGCCGGCGGGGACGTCGGGGCGTCACCGCCCGGCGACGTGCGGCCGGTCGCCCGCGGCCCGGTCGCGTCGTCCGGTCCGCACGCCGCCAGCAGGGCGGCGACCAGGACGATGACGGGAATCCAGCGTCGGGGACGGTTCACCGCCTCGAGGCTACCGGCCCGGCCCCGGACCCCCGGCCGGAGAGGAGCGCCGCCGCCGGACGATCATCCAGGCGAGCGCCCCCACCGCGATCCCCGACGCGGCCGCGGCGACGGGCCAAGCGCGGCTCGGCTCCGGCGCCGCCTCGCCGGCCACGGCCGCGGTCTTCTCGAGCGCCAGGTCGGACGCATCGAGCTTCGTGACCGGACCATCGGCGGTCGTCGTGTCGGTCGCTCCGCCGATGCCGTCACCCACGACCACCACGCCGACCATCCCCGCGTGGTACGTGCACACGTAGGGATAGACGCCTGGCTCGGAGAACCGGTACGTCACCGTCCTTTTCTTGAAGCCCGCGTAGTCGCCCCAGGTGGCGTTCGCGCCCAGGACGGAGTGCGGCACCGGATCGACGTTCGTGAACGTCACCTCGCCGCCGGTCGACACGCGCAGGATCGTCGGGGAGAAGCAGTAGTCGCGGATGTCGACCGCGGTCCCGGTCGCGTCGGTCACCGGCTGGCCGCATCCGCCCCCGCCGCTCGCCGAGGCGACGCCGGGCGCGAGCGTGAGCGCGCCGAGCAGGACGACCACGGCGGCGGCCGATACCCCCCGTCGGATGTCTCGCGAGTGCATCCGCGCCTCCTCTCGGTCGCTTTCTGACACGACCGGCGGCACGGCCGAACGGTTCCACCGGTGTCCGGCGCCCGCAGGTGATCGAGGGAGAACGAGGGACTTGACACCCCGACCGCGCGATGCGCCCATGTCCTCGAGGCGAGGGGGGACACGCGTGCCGGATCTCGAGACCGCGGCGCTCGGAACGCCGCAGAAGGCGTTCGCCGGCTACCCCGCGCCCTTCGTGCTCGATGCACCCGATGGCGAGCGGGTCGAGCACACGATCTGGGGTGACTACGTCGGCCTCACGGGCGTCGAGGACGGCGACTGGGTCCAGGTGCGCGCTCGCGGCATGGACGGATGGATGCGCCGGTCCGAGATCCAGGCCGAGCGACTGCTGGAGGTCAACTTCGTCGACGTCGGCCAGGGCGACGGGACCTTCATCGTCACCCCGAACGACGACTACCTCCTCGTCGACGCCGGCCTGGACGACAACATGCTCCGGTTCCTCAGTTGGCGCTTCAACCTGCGCTTCCACCCCTGGTGGCGGATCGACTTCCTCGCGGGCGTCATCACCCATCCCGATGAGGATCACTACGGGGGGTTCGTGAAGCTGCTCGACTCGGGCAGGTTCCACTTCGGGGCGCTGTACCACAACGGCCTGATGGAACGCGCCGGCGGTCCGCGACTCGGGCCGACGACCGAGGTCGACGGCGTCACCTATCAGACGGATGTCGTGACGGACCTCTCGGCGCTGCACGCGATCATCGACGACCCGGCCCAGGTCGGAGCGATGCACTACCCCAACCTGATGAAGACCGCGGTCGACGGCGCACTCGCGGACGACGTCGCGATGCTCTCGGCCGGGGCGTTCGTGGAGGGGTTCGGACCGGACGAGGACCTGGCGATCCAGGTGCTCGCACCGATCACCACCGAGGTCGACGGCGAACCCGCCCTGCGAAGACTCGGCGACGACGGGATCACCAAGAACGGTCACTCCGTGACGCTCCGGCTCCGGTACCGCGACATCTCGGTGCTCCTGACGGGCGATCTGAATTCGGCCTCCCAACGCCGCCTGCTCGAGCGCACCACGGGCATCGATCCCGTCGGAGCGGACGATGCGAGACGCGAGCAGATGATCGAGGCCGCACGCGCGATCTTCGGATCCGATGTCGCGAAGAGCTGTCACCACGGCAGCGCCGACTTCGTCGACGGGTTCCTCGGTGCCATGAACGCGCTGGTGACGGTGGTCTCGAGCGGCGACGACGAGCCGTTCGCCCACCCGAGGCCCGACGCGCTCGGCGCGCTCGGCAAGTGGGGACGGGGAACCCGGCCCCTCATCTTCAGCACCGAGCTCGCGAGGTCGGCGCGCGAGAACATCAAGCAGGTCCAGGCGCTCCGTGATGAGCTGTCGGGCCTCGAGGCCGCGCTGGACGCCGCCACGAGCGAAGAGGAGCGAGACGCCGTGCTCGCCCTCATCGCCGACCACGCGTCGGCCATCGAGCGCGCGATCGCCGTCTACGGGCTCATCAACCTGCGGACCGACGGCCGCAAGCTGGTGATGGCGCAGAAGCTCGAGCGCCCCGCGCCGAGCGGCGTCAAGTGGGACGTCCACCGATTCGAGTTCGACGGTGACGGGGAGCTGCGGCACATCGACGACTGACCCTCTAGGCTCCGCCCTGAGATGGCGACCTACGCGACCCCCGAGGACGAATGGGCCGCCATGCTCAGTGGGACCCACCCCCATCTCCACGACAAGAGCCCGCTGCGGTTCATCCCGTCGAACCCTCGGTGCAGGCTCTGCTCCGCCCCCTTCGGCGCCCCCGGCTCGTTCGTGCTCAAGCGGTATGGGTTCAAACCATGGGAGAAGAACCCGAACATCTGCGGGCGATGCTTCACGAGCATCGAGGCGGCCGCGAAGATGTGCCCGGGCTCCGTCGAGGATCGAGAGGTCAACGGCGCCGAGGTCGAGCTCACGATGCTGTTCGCGGACATCCGCGGCTCGAGCAAGCTCGCCCGCCAGATGCCGACGAGGGACTTCACGCTCCTCATGAACCGCTTCTACTCGGTCTCCAAGGACGTGCTCGTCGAGGCCGACGCCATCGTCGAGAAGTTCGTCGGCGACGAGGTGGTCGGGCTCTTCCTCCCGCTCCTGACCGGTCCGGAACACGCGCGGCGCGGGGTCGACGCGGCCGAGGCGCTGCTGCGGGCGACGGGCCACGCCGACGGAACGCCGTGGGTGCCGCTCGGCGCGGGCGTGCACACCGGGACCGCATTCGTCGGCGTCGTCGGAACGAAGACCTCGAGCGATTTCACCGCGCTCGGCGACCCGGTCAACATCGCGGCCCACCTCGCGTCGCAGGCGGCCGCCGGCGAGATCTTGGTCACCGAGGCGACAGCGGAGGCGGCCGGGATGACGGACGGGGGCATCGAGCGGCGGCACGTTTCGCTCAAAGGTCACCCGGTCGACGCGATGGTCCTGCGCGTGAGGCGACCCGCCGAGGACGAGCCGGTCCGCTGACCCGAGCCCTCGGTCCGCGGACCGGCCGTGCTGCTCACGGCTCGACGAGCGCGAAGATCCGCCACCTCCCCGGAACCCCTTTGAGCGTGTGTTCGCCCCTGTCGGCGAACGCCAGACCGGATCCCGCGATGAGGTCCTTGACCGTAGAGGAGACGAGGACCTCCCCAGCTGCGGCCATCGCCGCCACCCGAGCACCGATATGCACGGCGATCCCGTGCACCTCGGCACCCTCGAACTCGATCTCCCCAGTGTGAACGCCGGCCCGGACCTCGATCCCGATCTCGCGGACGGTCATCGTGATCGCTCGGGCACAGCGCACCGCTCGAGCGGGTCCGTCGAAGGTCGCGAGGAACCCGTCACCGGTCGTCTTCGCCTCCCTGCCACCGAACCGCTCGAACTCGCGGCGAACCCTCTCGTTGTGCGCTCCGAGCAGGTCCTTCCACCCGAGGTCACCGATCTCAGCGGCCGTCGCGGTCGAACCGACGATGTCGGTGAACAGCACCGTTCCGAGCACCCGATCGGGCATCGCGCTCCCGCGGACACCGGTCAGGAACTCCTCGATCTCGGAGACGACCCGTTCGCTGTCCCCGACCCACGGCAGATGATCGACGCCGGGAAGCTCGACGAACGTGGCATCGGGGATGTGGTCTGCTAGGTAACGACCCGCCTCGACCGAGATCGCACGATCGCCCGTGCGATGCAGGACCAGTGCGGGAACCCGGATCGATGAGAGCACCGCTCGAACGTCGATCTCGCGGTTCATGCGCGTGAGCGCGATCGCGGCCCCCGGGCTCGCTCCGGCGCGCAGGTATCGAGCCCAGTTGTCACGGAACCGCGCATCGTTGACTCGGCTCGGGGCTCGGAAGTCGATGCCGACCGGGCCTCCCCATCCGTCCGCGATCTCTCGCAGCATCTCCTCGTAGGCGTCGGCCGAGATCCCCGGCTGGTAGTCGGTGCTCCGTAACCGTCGCGCGAAGCCTCCGAACAAGACGAGCGCCGTCGTCCGCTCCGGATAGGTGGCTGCGAACAGCGCGCACATCGGGGCGCCCTCCGACACTCCCAGCAGAGCCGCGCTCGTCGAACCGATGGCGTCACACACAGCGAGCACGTCGCTCATCCGCGTCTCGAGCGTGGGCAGATCGGATTCGGCCACGCGGTCGGACAAGCCGGTCCCGCGCTTGTCGAACATGATCAAGCGGGTGAACGACGCGAGCCGCTCGAAGAAGCGAGCGAGCGTCGGCTCCTCCCAGGCGACCTCGAGGTGCGAGATCCATCCAGGAACCCAGACCAGATCCCTGGGGCCCTCCCCGACCACCTGGTACGCGATCGACACACCGTCCGCAGCCTTCGCGTACCGGGTCTCGGGATGCACGGCCGAAGTGTAGAGTCCGCAGCCGTCCGCATCGGGGGGGTGTCGCAGCAGGTGAGCGCGGTCGAGCGTCTCCTCAAGATCCAACGGGGCGAGACGCGGCTCGTCGCGCCCATGGTCGCGTTGTCCTTCGTCGGCATGGCCGGCCTGGCCGTCGGCCAGAGCGGCGCGAACGCGCTCTTCTTCGACCGCATCGGTACGGACGCGCTCCCCCTCATGTACCTCGTCCAGGGCGCGACGGCCTTCGCGTTCATGCTCGGCCTCGCCACGATCCTCGGCCGGGTCGAACGACGACGCGCGTACCTGGCGATCCCGGCCGGGCTCGCGGCCGTCGTGCTCGCCGAACGGCTCGCGCTGCTGAGCGACGGACGGTGGATCTTCCCCGTCCTGTGGCTGACGGTCGCGCTCGCGATCTTGCTGCAGAACGTCTTCGTCTGGGGGACGGCCGGTGTCGTCACCGACACGCGCCGCGCCAAGCGGCTGTTCCCGCTGTTCGCCGCTGGCGAGATCCTCGGGTCGGTCGTCGGCGGCCTGCTCACGGACCCGCTGGTGCGCGCGATCGGGACGGAGAACCTCCTGCTCGTCTGGGCGCTCGCCCTCGCGATCTCGTTCGTGCTGTGCCGGGTCGTGCTGGCCGCCGCCGGCACGAGCCCGCAGCCGCGGGCGCACCGGGTCGGGCGACCCCGTTCGTCGCCCGTGAAGGATCTGAGCGTCGCGTTCGGGTACGTCACACGATCGAGGCTGCTCGTGTGGATGACGCTGGCCGCCGTCCTGTTCTCGGTCCTGTTCTTCTCGCTGTACCTGCCGTGGGCCACGGCCGCCACCGAACGGTTCCCCGACGCGGGCGAGCTCGCGGGGTTCTTCGGGCTGTTCTGGGCGGCGATGACGGGTGCGGCGTTCCTCGTGTCGGTGCTCGTCACGAACCGGCTCTTCGGCCGGTTCGGCATCGCCACGATGATGCTGGTGCTCCCGCTCCTGTACGTCGGGTCGTTCGGGATCTTGCTCGCCAGCTCCGGCTTCGTGACGCTCGTCGTCCTGAGGTTCGTCGACGGCGTCTGGCTCCAGGGCGTCGCCTCGCCGGCGTGGGAGACGCTCACGAACGTGATCCCCGATGCCCGGCGCGACCAGGTTCGGACGTTCCTGGGCGGCGGGCCGGCACAGGCCGGCACGGCGATCGCCGGCGTGATCGCCCTCGTCGGTCAGGACGTGCTGTCGCCACGTCAGTTCGCCGCGATCGGTCTCGCGACCGCAGCGATCGCGGTGTTCGTCACCTGGCGTCTCCGCGCCTCGTACGCGTCGGCGCTCGTCGATGCCCTCCGCGAGGGCCGGCCGGAGGTGTTCCCCGACGTCGCGGTCGCCGGGGTCCCGTTCGCGTTCGAGCCCGACGCGCAGGCGCTGCAGAGCCTCCTCCACGCCGCCGACGACGAGCGACCCTCCGTGCGGCGGCTCGCGGTGCAGCTGCTGGCCGAGACGGACGACGAACGAGCGATCGCCTGCCTGCAACGCGCCCTGCGCGACGACGACGCGACCGTCCGCTCCCAGGGGGTGGTCGGGCTCGCGTCCAGGCTGGGACCGGGCGCGGACCTCGAGGTGTTCGTGCCCCTGATGGACGATCCCGACCCATCCGTGGCGGCCTCGGCTGCCGTGGCGAGCGCCGGCGGGCCGAACGGCCCCCATGCCGAACGCAGGCTCGCCGAGCTCGTCCGGGACCCCGACCCGGCCGTTCGAGCGACCGTGCTCCGCCGCCTCCTGGATGCCCCCTCCGACGTGGCCGCTCCGCTCGCCTCGCCCGCCCTCGTCGACGAGGACCCGGGCGTCCGAGCCGCGGCCGTGACGGCGCTCGCCGCGGCCGAACCGGACGAGGCCCTCGGGCCGGCCATCCGTCTGTTCGAGGACCCGAGCCCTCGGGTGCGCGAGGCGGCCGCGCGGGCCGTGGCGAGGATCGGCCAGCGAGCGATCGATGACGTGCTGGCGGCGCTCGACCGGCCCGGGGCTCGAGACGCGGCCCTGCGGGCCCTGTCCCGACTCGACGTGGTCGGGCGGGAAGCCGACGTTCGGCGGTTCGTGCAGGAGCGCGCCGGCGAGGCAACGCGCGACGACGGGCTCGCCGCGGCCGTCCCTTCCGACGGAGCCGCCGCCGGGCTCCTGGAGGACGCGCTCCGCGAGCGGGCGCGGGCGAGCGGACGCTCGGCGCTCCGGGCCCTCTCGCTGATCTCGACCGATGCGGGCGCGGTGCGTTCGGCGATCGAGAGCCTGGACGCGAACGACCCGGGTCAGGTCGCGAACGCCCTCGAGACCCTCGAGGCGACGACCGACGGGACGCTCGCCGGCCCGGTCCTGGCCCTGTGGGAGCCGTCCGAGCGCCCGGCCGTCGCGATGGCGAACGGCGGGCCGGACGATTGGCTGGAGCGGACCCTGGGGGACGATGATGCCTTCATCGCGGCGTGCGCCGCCGCGGTGAGGTCCGAACGCGGAGGAGGAGACACCATGGCTCGGACGCGGACGTCGATGCCGGCGATCGAACGCGTCCTGTTCCTGCGACGCGTCCCGTTGTTCGACGAACTGGCGCCCGCCGACCTGAACGCGATCGCCGAGGTGGCGCAGGAACAGGCCTTCGCGGACGGCGAGCTCCTCGCGTCCGAAGGAGAGCTGGGCGACGAGCTGCTCATCGTCGTGCGCGGCGCGGTTCGCGTGGAGTCCGGCGGTTCCGAGATCGCGAGGAGGGGCCCCGGCGAGGTCGTGGGCGAGATGTCCCTGATCACGCGCGACCCGAGGATCGCCTCGCTCGTGGCCGACGGGGACGTCCGCGCGATCCGCATCGGCCGCCGGGAGTTCGAGAGCATGATCCACGATCGCCCGGACATCGGGATCGGCGTCATGCGCGTGCTCGCGCACCGGCTGGCCGAGTCACGACCGCCCGAGCGCTCACCCGACACGACCCGGTGAGCCCAGGGCCGGGCGGCCGCGACCGGAACGTCAGGTCATCGGCGGGGGCGCGGGTGGGGTCGGGATCGGCGCGGTCGCGACCGGCGCCGACGGAACCGCCGAGGTCGACCGGGCCGCGATCATGAGCGCACCCAGCCCGGCGATCGATGCCACCGTCCAGACGAGGCCGCCGGCGAACGGGATCAGCGCCAACCCTCGCAGGATCGCCCACCCGAGGAGGAACGCCACCATCCGCGAGCTCGGCGGCTTGACCAGCTGCCGGCCGAGGAGGTGCGCGCCCGCCACGTAGCCGACCGTGTAGAGCAGGGCGAGCGCGAGGAGCAGGAACACCCCCAGCGGGATCGCCACCACGACGACGAGCAGCAGCACGGCCACGATCGGGAGCAGGAAGAAGATCGCGGCGCCGAAGCCGAACGACGCGCCGGTCCGCCTGCGGAAGGCTCCGTCGAGGCCACCATCCAAGCCGGGCCCGAACAGCAGGAGCGCGAGCCCGAGGAGGAGGGTCGACACCGAGTAGCCGATCCACCACGCCAGACGGCCGGCGAACCCGAGGCCCTTGAAGTCGAACCGGCCGGAGATCCCCCTGACGTCTCCCCCGATGGTGGCGCCGTCTTCGATCCGGGCGGTCTGCCGGCTCATGACGTCACCGCCGACCTCGGCGCCGGAGCGCACGACGACGTGGCCGTTGAAGACCACGACGTCGCCGTCGACGGTCCCGGATACGTCGACGTCCCCGTTGAAGACCACCACGCTCTCCGTCACGGTCCCCTCGATCGTCGCGTCCCCGTTGAAGGTCAGCGCGGTCCCGACCGTCTCACCAGACGGAACGACGAGATCTCCGGTGAACACGATCTGATCGGCGGCGCCGGGCTGCCCAC
Organism: uncultured Actinomycetes bacterium; assembly: GCA_963706005.1. Taxonomy (GTDB): domain Bacteria; phylum Actinomycetota; class UBA4738; order UBA4738; family HRBIN12; genus DASSJM01. Next base: position 147,980 of record CAVPLL010000001.1, on the reverse strand, counting down.
CCTCGTCCTGCGCGACCGCCGACGTCGCGAACACGGTGCCGAGGAGCAGCGTCGGCGCGATGAGGCCGAGGAGCGTCCGGGTCATCCGTGCACGAGCCGATCGTCCTCGAAGCTGACGCATGTCGAACCCCCGATCCCCGTCCGTCCGCCTCAGATGTCCGTACCGGAGACCCCGCGATCGCATCGAGCGAGGCACGCCGTGCCTCGACCCGGCCTCTCACGCATCCGTCGGTCCCCGGCGGTGGGCGAAATGGTACCGTTGTGCCGAGGGCAACGATCGCGGTTTACAGCTACGAGCAGTTCCCTCACCCGGCTGCTACGGCCGGCGCCGTGAAGGGCAGCAACCAGGCCCCGACGGCGAAAGGAAGGAGGGATCGCACGTGGCAATCGGAACCGTGAAGTGGTTCAGCCCCGAGAAGGGCTTCGGTTTCATCACTCCGGACGACGGTACCGCCGACGTGTTCGTGCATTTCAGCGCGATCGCCGGTGAGGGTTTCCGCAACCTGGAGGAGAACCAGAAGGTGGAGTACGACGTGACCCAGGGCCAGAAGGGCCCGCAGGCTGCGAACGTCCGCGCCGTCTAGGTTCGTTCGAACGCGATGAGGACCCGGCGCTTGCGTCGGGTCCTCTTGCGTTCCCAGGTGGGTGAGTTCGGATCGGCGCTCAGGCCTCGACCTCGCCCTTGGCCTCCGAGCCTTCGGCCTCGCCGTCGGCTTCCGGCTCCACGACGAGCCACTCGCTCTGCTCGGCGGGCCCGATCGGCGGGCCGGGCTCGATGAGACCGGCCTCGCGGTCCTTCTTCCGACCCGCCCGGGCGACCCGCCGCTCTTCCCGAGCGGCGTGCTTGCGCGCGGTCACGTCCCGGCGCTTCCGCTTGCCGACGCTATCGGGCATCCGTTCCTCCTCGGTGCGTGGTGCGTGCGGTTCCCTCGGTGGCGCCCGGCGCGGTCCGGTCTCTCAGGAACCTTCGAGCGGCGGCCGCCGCGTCGGCGAGGTGTGCACGAAGCACGTCGCCGACCGGTTGTACGTCGAGAGCACCGTTCCGCACCCAAGTGCGGCGCAACGCCGCCCCTTCTCCTCGCGCGCCACGGAACGCTTCCCGCGCTCGGGGGTCCCCAACAGGACGTCGCTGCTCCCTCGTGCCATCTCGCCTCCGTCGTCCGTTGACCGTTCGATCCGTTAGCGAGAGGCGAGTCAGGTCCCCAGGCCAGGCCCGTTCGAGCGCTCGTTCAGGATCCCCGGGCGGCGCCCGAGACCCATAGCCTACTATCCGAGGCCGGACGTGCGCTCCCGACGGCTCGCGCGTCTCGAGCGCGAGGACCACCTCGTGGATCCACGGAGGAGACGTGCGAGACCGCCCGCGAGTCTGGCTCCTCGTCCTGTTGCTTGCGCTGCCGCTCGCGGGCCTGGGCCTGCTCCTCGCCGTTCCGAGCATCGACGTCGTGTGGGAGCACCATCCGTCGCACTTCCTGCTCGTGCTGGCTGTCGCGCTGATCAACGTCGCGCTCGCCCTCGTCGCGAGCGAGGCGGCGCATCGCCGAGCCGATGCGCGTCTGTTCCTGGTCTCGCTCGCGCTCATCACGAGCTCGGGGTTCCTCGCGTTGCACGCGCTCGCGACGCCGGGGGTGCTGCTCGACCACCCGAACTCCGGGTTCGCGATCGCGACGCCGATCGGCCTGCTCCTCGCGTCGGTGTTCGCCGCGGCGTCGGCGCTCGAGCTCGACCACGCGAGGGCGACCGCGCTCCTGCGGCGACGGACGCTGATCCGGGGGGCGCTCGCGCTCCTGCTGATCGTGTGGGCGGCCGGGTCGCTCGCCGGGATCGACCTCCTGGACCGGCCGCTCGGGGAGGAGGCCCCGCTCGCGTTCCGGCTCCTCGCGCCCGTCGGCATCGCTCTGTACACGTTCGCGGCGTGGCGGTACCTGCGCATCTACCGCAGCCGGCGGCGGACGCTCCCGCTGTCGGTGGCCGTGGCCTTCGTCCTGCTCGCCGAGGCCTTGGTCGCCGTCGCCTTCGCGCGGAGCTGGCACGCCTCCTGGTGGGAGTGGCACGCGCTGATGGCCGTGGCGTTCGCGATCGTGACGCTGTCGGTCAGGAGCGAATACCGTCGCGAGGGCTCGGTGACGGCGGCGTTCGGCAGCCTGTACCTCGACCAGACGCTCGAGCGCATCGACCGGCGCTCGTCCAACGCGATCGCGCAGCTGATGCCCTCGGTCCGGTCGCAGGAACCGCTCGCCCCGGTGCTCGAGCAACTCCGCAGCGAGGGGTTCGGTTCCGAGGAGGTCGTGCTCCTGGAGCGCGCGGCGCGGGAGATGGCCCGCGTCGACGAGCTGTTCCGCCCGTACGTCGGCCCCGCCCTCGCCGACCGGCTCGAGCGGGAGCCGTCGCTCGCCGAGCTCGGCGGCCACGAGGCGGAGGTGACGGTGCTGTTCGCCGACCTCGCGGGCTTCACCGGCTTCTCCGACGGGCGGTCGCCGATGGAGGTCGTCGAGATGCTGAACGCGTACTGGGCGACCGCCGTCCCGATCATCACGGAGCGCGAGGGCGGACTGATCGAGCGGTTCGCGGGCGACGCGATCCTGGTGGTGTTCAACGCGCTGGACGATCAGCCCGACCACGCCCTACGCGCCGTCCGTGCGGCGCGTTCGATGCAACTGGCGTTGTCCGAGACCTCCGACGAGCACCCCGAGTGGCCCCGGTTCCGGATCGGCGTCAACTCGGGTCCGGCCGCCCTGGGCAACGTCGGCGCGGGCGCGCATCGGAGCTTCACCGCGATCGGCGACACGACCAACGTGGCCGCCCGGCTCCAGGCGGCCGCGCGCCCGGGCGCGATCCTGATCGGTCAGGCGACGTACGAGGCCGTCCGAGGCGAGGTCGCGGCCGAGCCGTTCGGCGAGCTCGACCTGAAGGGCAAGCCCTCCCCGGTGCCGACGTACGAGGTCCGGGTCGACCGGGTCGCGCCGGCCTAGTCTCCGACCCGCCGTTCCCTGGGAGAATGATGTGGTGGCCGTTCCCTCGACGATGCTCGCGCTCGGGACGAAGGCGCCGGACTTCGAGCTCCCGGACGTGGTCACCGGCAGAACCGTCGCCCTCCGGGACTTCGACGACAAGGCCGGGCTGCTCGTCATGTTCATCTGCCGACACTGCCCGTACGTCACGCACGTGCGCGCGGAGCTCGCGCGCCTGGGTCGCGACTTCGCCGACGGCGCGCTCGGGATCGTCGCCATCAGCGCCAACGATCCGTCCGCCTATCCCGAGGACGCACCGGAGAGCCTGGCGGAGGAGGCGCGCGAGGTGGGCTACGTGTTCCCCTACCTGTTCGACGAGACCCAGGAGGTCGCGAAGGCCTTCACGGCGGCCTGCACCCCCGACTTCTTCCTGTTCGACGCGGATCGGGCGCTCGTGTACCGCGGCCAGCTCGACGCCAGCCGCCCGAGCAACGGCCTCCCGGTCACCGGGCAGGACCTGCGCGCCGCGATCGACGCGGTCCTGTCGGGCACGCCCGTCGCCGAGGAGCAGCGCGCGAGCATCGGGTGCAGCATCAAGTGGCGATCGGGCAACGAGCCCGCGTTCGCCTAGGCCGCCCTCGTCTGCTCGCCGACCCGAGACCGATCGGTCGATCCGTCAAGGGTTCGCTCGGAGCGTCCCGAGCGACGGGCGCCCCTGGGCGTCCGAACCGAGCCAGCGCTCGAGCGCCTCCTTGGCCGCCGGCCACTCGTCGTCGAGCAGCGAGAACCAGGCGCTGTCCCGGCTCCGGCCTCGGACGATCATGTGCTTGCGGAACACGCCCTCGAACGTGAACCCGAGCCGGAGCGCCGCCGCGCGCGAGCGCTGGTTCAGCGCGTCGCACTTCCACTCGACGCGGCGGTAGCCGAGCTCGTCGAACGCCTCGCGCATCATGAGGTACGCCGTCTCGGTGTTGGCCTCGGTCCGCTGGGCCGCCAGCGCGTACCAGATGTGCCCGATCTCCATCCGTCGGTGCACCGTCTCGATGTTCAGGAAGGCCGCCATCCCGACGGGGCCCGCCCGATGGGAGACCACGGTCATGAACAGCGGATCGTCCGAACGCGCGCACCCGTCGAGCCACGCGCGCATCTCGGCGCGGTCGGCGAACGGTTCGTACATGTAGGTCCACAGGCGGGACGCCTCGGCGCCCCCGTCGTGCGACGCATCCCACAGCGGACCGACGTCGCTCGCCGGATCGAGCGGTCGGACGGCGACGAATCGCCCCTTCAGCTCGCGGCGTTCGGGCGGTCGAGCGGGGACCATGTCCACGGGCTCGCCGACCGGGAGCTCCTCGTCCACGCCGGCAGTCTCGCACGAGGGACACGCGGGCCTCGCGCGATGCGGTTTGCCGCCCAGCCCGGATCCCGACTGGACGAGGGCGCCCGCCCGGCGTCACCATCTGGACGATGGCGACCAACGAGGCCCCCATCGCCTCCGTCCCGCCCACGGCCCTGCAGGGGTTCCGCGACGGGTTCGGCGGTCGGCTCTTCGACCCTGCGGACGAAGGCTACGAAGCCGCCCGAGCGATCTGGAACGGGGCGATCGACCGCCGGCCGGGCCTGATCGCACGGTGCGCGGATCCGTCGGACGTCCGGAGCGCCGTGCGCCTCGCGCGAGAGCACGACCTGCGCACGTCCGTTCGGAGCGGCGGGCACGGGGTCGCCGGCCTCGCGCTCTGCGACGACGGGCTCGTGATCGACCTGTCCGCGATGAAGGGTGTCCGCGTGGATCCGGACGACGGGACGGTCGAGGTGGCCGCGGGGGTCACCCTCGGGGAGCTGGACGCCGCGACGCAGGCGGTCGGGCTCGCCGTTCCCGCCGGCGTCGTCACGCACACGGGCGTCGCCGGTCTCACGCTCGGCGGCGGGATCGGGTGGTTGACCCGCAAGCACGGTCTCTCGGTGGACAACCTCGTGGCCGCCGACGTCGTGACGGCCGACGGCGAGATCGTGACGGCGAGCGAGGAGGACCATCCAGACCTCCTGTGGGGGATCCGCGGCGGCGGCGGCAACTTCGGCATCGTCACGTCGTTCCGGTTCCGGGCCCACCCGGTGGGGCCGACGGTGCTGGCCGGCCCGATCGTGTTCCCGCTCGAACGGACCACCGAGGTCATGGACGCCTACCGAGCCTGGGCACCCGACGCGCCCGAAGAGCTCACCACGATCGTGAACGTGCGCAGGGCACCGGCGGCGCCGTGGATGCCCGAACCGCTGCACGGGGTCCCGGTCCTGATCGTCGTGGCCTGCTGGTGCGGTCCGATCGACGGGGGGCATGGGGTCATCGCCCCGATCCGGTCGCTCGGGCCGATCGTGGATCGGTGCGAGCCCAAGCCGTTCGTCGAGCACCAGACGATGTTCGACGGGGCCGTCGTGTCGGGCTGGCACTACTACTGGAAGTCCGTCGAGCTCGACGAGCTGTCGGATCGTGCGGTCGATGCGATCCACGACCACACGGAACGGATCACGTCGCCACGCTCCTACACGGTCGTGTTCCAGCTCGGCGGCGCGATGTCGCGGGTCGGCGAGATGGACACGGCGTTCGGCGGTCGCTCGCAGGGCTTCGCCGCCAACATCAACGGCGTGTGGCTCCCCGAGGAGGCGGAGCGCGGTCCCGAGCACGTCGCGTGGACCCGGTCGCTGTTCGGGGCGCTCGAGCCGATGGCGCGCGGCGTGTACGTGAACTTCCTCGGCGACGAGGGACCGGACCGTGTCCGAGCCGCCTACGGGGTCGAGAAGTACCGGCGCCTGTCGAGCCTCAAGGCCCGCTACGACCCCACGAACCTGTTCCGCTCGAACCAGAACATCCGGCCGGCGGACCGAGCCGGCTAGGTGGACAGGGTTCGGCGAGCCCGAACCATCCCGGACCTTCGGCCCTTCCGCGCCTCCTGCGGCACGCCCAGGCTTGGAGCAGCCCAGAGATGGGCAGGTTTGGGCTGCGACCGACCCAGGGGAGGTCACGATGGCCATGGCCGGCACGATGAAGGGATACGGCGCCGCCGCGCGGCACCGGGCAGAGGCGGTGGGACACCGGATGAAGGATCGGATGCTCGAGAAGCGACTCGATCGCGCGAGCCACGAGGCCGAGCGCCTGCGGCTGGAGAACCAGATCCTCCGCGATGAGGTCGAGGAGTCGCGCACCGAGCACAACCGGATCCTCGACATGTTCGAGGAGCGGTTGCAGCAGGAGGGCCCACAGGACGGGGAGGGACGGACGTCGCACAAGGGTCGGTGGATGCTGTTCCTGCTCGCGCTCGGCGGGAGCGCCTACGCCGTCTCGCGGCAGATGCGCCGCAAGGACGAGTGGACCCAGACCGATCCCGACCGACTCGCGACCAGCGTCTCGGCGTAGGGCCAACCGGTCCGGCACGGCCCGCCCGGCCTTGTCGAGCGGTGCATGATGGCGATGTGACGGCCTTACGCGCGACCGAGTACTGGACCGCCCTGCCAGACGGGCGGGTGCGGTGTGACGTGTGCCCCCGGGCCTGCTCGCTCCACGAGGGACAACGGGGCCTGTGCTTCGTGCGGGCCTGCGAAGACGACGAGATCGTACTCACCACCTACGGCCGGTCGAGTGGCTTCTGCGTCGACCCGATCGAGAAGAAGCCCCTGAACCACTTCCTGCCGGGAACGTCGGTGCTGTCGTTCGGAACGGCGGGATGCAACCTCGCCTGCCGCTTCTGCCAGAACTGGGACATCTCGAAGTCGCGCGAGATCGACACGCTCGCCGACGCCGCCTCGCCGGAGACGATCGCCGATGCGGCGCACCGGCTCGGATGCCGGAGCGTGGCGTTCACGTACAACGACCCGGTCATCTTCCTCGAGTACGCGATCGATGTGGCCGACGCGTGCCATGAGCGCGGCATCAAGTCGGTCGCCGTCACCGCCGGCTACATGAACGACCGCCCACGGCGCGACTTCTACCGGCACATGGACGCGGCGAACGTCGACCTCAAGGCCTTCACCGACGATTTCTACCGCCGCACGTGCGCGGGGCACCTGCGTCCGGTCCTGGACACGCTCGAGTACCTGAAGCACGAGACGGACGTGTGGTTCGAGATCACGAACCTCGTGATCGCCGGGTTGAACGACTCGGACGCCGAGCTCGACGCGATGACGAGGTGGGTGGTCGAGCGGCTCGGCGCCGACGTCCCGATGCATTTCACGGCGTTCCACCCGGACTGGAAGATGCTCGACCGGCCGCCGACGCCGCCGGAGACGCTCACGCGCGCCCGGCGGATCGCGCTCGGGAACGGTGTGCGCCACGCGTACACGGGGAACGTGCACGACGTCGACGGACAGAGCACCAGGTGCCATGCGTGCGGCCATCTGCTGATCGAACGTGACGGGTACGAGCTGGGGACGTGGGGCCTGCGCGAGGGGGCCTGCTCGAACTGCGGGGAACGATGCGCGGGGGTGTTCGAGGCCGAGCGAGGCCGTTGGGGGGCGAGGAGGTGGCCGGTCAGGCTCGGAGCGGTCTGATCCGACGAGCGATCGCAGCCGGTTCGTTCTACCCGGCGGAGCCGGCGACCCTCGCCGGAAGCGTCGACGGGCTCCTCGCGGCCGCATCGGGCCTTGCGGCTCCGACACCCGCGGGGCTGATCGTGCCGCACGCCGGCTACGCCTTCTCCGGGCCCGTCGCGGCGACCGCGTACGCGCTCGTCCCGGGCGACGTGCGGAGCGTCGCGCTCATCGGTCCCGCCCACTTCGTTCCACTGCATGGGTTCGCCGTGGCCGCGGCCGACGGGTGGGAGACGCCGCTCGGCAACGTCGCGGTCGACCCGGGTCTGCGGAACGTCGCGATCGACGGCGGGGCGGGGGTCGACGACCGTCCGCATGAGCCGGAGCACGCGTTGGAGGTCCAGCTCCCGTTCCTCCAGCGCATCCTCGACCCCGGGTTCGCGATCGTGCCGGTCGCCGTCGGGATCGCCACACCGGTCCAGGTCGCCGACTTGCTCGAGCGGCTGTGGAGGTCGGTCGATCTCCTGGTCGTGAGCACCGACCTCAGCCACTACCTGGATCGGACCACGGCCGAACGCGTGGACCGAGGGACCGCGGATGCCGTGGTGTCTCGAGACCCGGCCGCGATCGGCGACTCGGCCGCATGCGGGATCGACGCGCTCCGCGGGCTGGTCGAGCTCGCCCGCCGACTCGAGCTCGAGGTACGTCGACTGGATCTCCGCACGTCCGCCGACTCCGGGGGCGACCCGGATCGGGTCGTGGGCTACGGCGCGTTCGCCCTCCGATGAGCCTCCGGGTTCACGATCACGTCCTCGGGCTCCGGCCCGCGCTCCGACGCACAGGCCCGCGCTACAGTCGGACGGATGGACTTCGCTCCGACGGACCTCGGGTTCATCGCAGACCCCTATCCCGCCTATGCCGAGCTCCGGGCCCGGGAGCCCGTTCGCTACGACGAGGCGACCGACCACTGGTTGATCTCGCGCTACGAGGACGTGAACGCGCTCCTGCGCGACCGACGGTTCGGACGGACGTATCGGCACGTCGCCACGCACGCGGACATGGGCCGTCCCGATCCGCCCGATCGGCACGCGCCGTTCTGGGACCTGATCAACGCGGGCATCCTCGACATGGAGCCGCCGAACCACACGAGGGTCCGGCGGCTCGTCTCCAAGGCGTTCACGCCCCGCTTCGTGGAGAACCTGCGGCCCCGGGTGCAGGCGATCATGGACGACCTCGTCGAGGGGCTCCCCGGCGCCGGCGAGTTCGACCTGCTGGAGGTCGCCGAACCGCTTCCCGTCACGGTGATCGCCGAGATGCTCGGGGTGCCCGAGGCCGACCGTCATCACCTACGACCGTGGTCCGCCGACATCTGCAAGATGTACGAGCTGAACCCCACGACCGAGATGCAGCAGGACGCGGTGCGTGCGAGCGACGAGTTCTCGGCCTACCTGCGTGAGCTCGCGCGCGAGCGCCAACGCCATCCCGGCGACGACCTGATCTCGCAACTCGCGCTCGCGGTCGACGAGGGCGAGAAGCTGACCGAGGACGAGCTGGTCGGGACGTGCGTGCTCCTCCTGAACGCCGGCCACGAGGCGACGGTCAACTCGACGCTGCTCGGCTGGTGGTCGCTGTTCCGGAACCCGGACGCCCTCCGACAGCTCCGCGCGGATCGGTCGCTGCTCCCGGGCGCGATCGAGGAACTCCTGCGGTTCGACACGCCGCTCCAGATGTTCGAGCGCTGGGTGCTCGAGCCCTTCGAGATCCACGGCGCCGAGATCCCGATGGGCGCCGAGCTCGGGCTGCTCTTCGGCTCGGCCAACCGGGACCCGTCGGTGTTCGACCGGCCCGACGAGCTCGACCTCACCCGCGAGCCGAACCCGCACCTCACGTTCGGGGCGGGGATCCACTTCTGCCTCGGGGCGCCGCTCGGTCGCCAGGAGCTGCAGGTCTCGTTCGCGACGATGATGGATCGCTTCCCGGACCTCGAGCTCGTGGAGGAGCCTCGCTGGAAGCCGAACTACATCATCCGGGGGCTCGAGGGCTTGCGGGTCCTTCCCTGACCGCGCGACCGGATGCTCCAGGGCGAGCGAGGGCTATCCTCGGTCCGTGCCGCTGTACCTGCTGAGCGAACCGAGCGAACCGCTCGTCGACCCGGCGATCGTCGCCGCCCTGGACGGGTGGATCGACGCCGCCGGGGCCTCGACGGCGGCGGCCGAGCGCGTGGCCGACGGCGCGACGCCGATCGCCACGTTCGACGCCGACCTGCTGTTCGATTTCCGCTCGCGCAGACCCGTGCTCGACGTCGTCGACGGTCGGCTGAGCGAGCTCACCTGGCCCGAGCTGACGATGCGCCGCGCGAGGATCGGCGCGCGAGACGTGCTCGTGCTCGCGGGCGCCGAGCCGGACTTCCGCTGGCAGGAGCTCGGGCGGGACGTTCGAGAGATCGTCCGACGCCTCGGCGTGAGCCAGTGGGTGAGCCTCGGCGCGATCCCGACCGCGGTCCCCCACACGCGGCCCGTTCCCGTCCTGGCGACGGCATCCGGCGACGGGCTCCTGGCCGAGGAGGAGCAGGTGGGACCCGCGGGGCTGCTCCGCGTCCCTTCCGCCGCGTTGTCGACGCTCGAGAAGACCGTCGCGGACGATGGGGTCCCGACGGTCGGCTTCTACGCGCAGGTGCCGCACTACGTCGGCGGGCCCTACGCGGCGGCCGCGATCGCGATCCTCGAGCACCTCGGGCGGCACCTCGGCGTCGAGGTGCCGCTCGGCGGGCTCCCGGACGAGGCGATGGCGCAGCGCCAGCGGCTGGACCAGATCGTCCAGGCCGACGACGACTCGCGCACCTACGTGGAGCGGCTGGAGTCCGTCGTGGACAACCAGGAGATGCCGACGGGTGACGAGCTCGTGAGCGAGATCGAGCGCTTCCTGCAGCAGGGCGGCGACGGCGGCACCTCCGGCGGACCGCTCGGCGGATAGACGCCCAACAGCTCCCCCGGTCTCGTCCGAAGGGCCGTCCCTCGGTGGTCCGTTCGCCCGTACCCGATCAGGTCGGTTCGGCGCACCCTGGGGGCGAGGAGAGGCGAGGACGATGAGCGTGAGGAGCGAGCTGGTCCTGTATTCGGGGACGTTCGTGCTGTTCGCGGGGGTCCTGCTCTGGGCGGACGAGGCGACCCTGCCGCTCGTCCTGATCGGCGGCGGACTGCTGCTGGTGCTGATCGCGGTGGCGGCGTGGCAGATCCGGGGCGTGCAGCGCGTCCTCGTCGTCGGACAGCGATCGGAGCAGGTCGAACGGCTCGAGGACGCCGTCGAACGTGCCGGGTACGAGGTGTGCCGGTGCGGCGGCCCGTCGAACCGACCCTGCCCGGTCTTCCGTGGCCGGCCGTGTCCGCTGGCCGAGCGCCCGCTCGCGGCGATCGTCTACCGGGCCGACGGCGAACGCGGGAGCTACGCGCCGTGCGGGGCCGCGTTCCGGATCCCCGAGGTGATCGTCGAGGAGCACCTGGACGCCGAGCCGGCGAGCCTCGGCCGGATGGCCCGGATGGGGCTCGACCGAGGGTCCGACGGCGTGGTCCGCGAGATGGAGCTCCTGCTGAGCTGAGGACGTACCCGGGCAGCCGGTAGCATCCCCGCATGGCAGAGCGAACGGACGAACGCATCTCGCGACCCCCAGCCGAGCCGCCGTCCGAGCGCACGCGCGTCCGGCGCCTCCCCGAACGCGGCGTCTACGACCGCGAGCAGATCGACGCGATCGTGGACGAGGCCCTCATCTGTCACCTCGCCTACGTGATGGACGGCGAACCGCGCGTGATCCCGACGATCCACGCGCGGGTGGGCGACACCCTCTACGTCCACGGCTCGAACGCCAGCCGGACGCTGCGTTCGACCAAGGGGGGAGCGCCGGTCGCGGTCGAGATCACGCTCCTCGACGGGCTAGTCCTCGCGCGGAGCGCGTTCCACCACTCGATGAACTACCGCTCGGTGGTGATCTACGGACGCGCACGCGAGGTCACCGATCCCGCCGAGAAGTTCGACGCGCAGCGAGCGCTCGTGGAGCACGTGGTCCGCGGCCGGGCCGCGGATGCCCGCCTGCCCAACCAGCGCGAGCTCGACCAGACGACGATCCTCGCGATCCCGATCGAGGAGGCGTCCGCGAAGGTCCGCACCGGTCCGCCGAAGGACGAGGAGGAGGATCTCTCGCTGCCGATCTGGGCAGGCGTGCTCCCGCTCACGACCGTCCCCGGGGACCCCGAGCCCGACCCAGAGCTGCCGGACGGGATCGATCCCCCGGCCTACGTCACCCGCTACACCCGCCCCTAGCTCAGGCGGGAGCGCCGGGCGGCGCGGGCATCGTCAGCGTACGTCCCGGCATCGGCGGCGTTGCGGGCGGCGGGGCGTCCGTTCTTCGAGCCGCGTCCTAGGCTGTCGCTCCGATGAGCGACCCCGCGACGCGCCCCAGCCTCCGCCAGAACCTTCGTTCCCTGCCGCCAACCGCCTGGGTGCTGTTCGGGGGGACCTTCGTGAACCGGCTCGGGACGTTCGTGATGCCGTTCATCACGCTGTACCTCACCCAACGCGGCTTCTCCGTCCCGCAGGCGGGTCTGGCCCTCGCCATGTACGGGGTCGGCGGGGTCGGGGCCCAGTTCCTCGGCGGCTGGCTGGCCGACCGGATCGGGCGTCGCAACGCCATCGGGTTCTCGATGCTCGGTGCGTCGGTGATCACCCTGGTGCTGTGGCAGGCGTCGAGCCTGGCCATGGTCTACGCCCTGATGCTGCTGCTCGCGCTCGTGGCGGAGATGCACCGACCGGCGGCCTCGGCCCTGATCGCCGACCTGGTCCCGAGCGAGCAACGGGTCACCGCGTTCGCGGTGTTCCGCCTCGCGATCAACGTAGGCTGGGCGTTCGGCCTCACGCTCGGCGGCCTGCTCGCCGACCGATCGTTCGACTACCTGTTCATCGGCGACGCGGTCACCTCGGCCGCGTTCGGCGTGATCTCGCTGATCGCCCTGCCGCACGGCACCCGCACGTCCCGGCACGAGGAACGTCACCTAAATGGCGCCACCCGGACGATCCTCGCCGATCGCGGGTTCCTGCTGTTCCTCGGCTCGATCCTGATCGGGGCCGCCATCTACATGCAGAACGTCTCCACGTTCCCGCTCCACGTCCGGGCGGCCGGCTACTCCACGTCGGTCTACGGCGCCCTGCAGGCGCTGAACGGCGTGATCGTCGTCCTGCTCGAGCTGCCGATCACCACCTTGACCGGGCCACGATCGCGTACACGGATGATCGCGCTCGGCGCGCTGCTGATCGGCCTGGCGTTCGCGTCGCTGGTCGTCGCCAGATCTATCCCGGCGCTCGCCGCGATGGTCCTCGTGTGGACGCTCGGCGAGATCATCTCGTCACCGGTCTCGAGCGCCTTCGTCGCCGATCGCTCCCCCGAGCACACGCGGGGGCGGTACCAGGCCTCGCTGGGCGTGATGTTCGCGCTCGGGGCCATCGTCGGACCCACGATCGGAACCGTGACCTACGCCTTCAACCCCGACGTCCTGTGGATCGGATGCGGCGTCGCGGGCGTGCTCGCGGCCGCGCTCGCCCTCGCGGCGGGCCGCCATCCGGCCCCGGTCGTCCGGGTTGACGCTCCCGGGACGTAGCGGTTAGATATATCGAAGCGATATACTGAATCGATATATCGGAACGTAGCGTAGGCCAAGGTAGGGAAGGATCTGGATGCTGGAGCTCGCGATCCTAGGACTGCTCAAGGAGCGGTCGATGCACGGGTATCAGCTGTCGAAACGGCTCACCGACTCCCTCGGGGGGTTCTGGCGCGTGTCGTACGGCTCGCTGTACCCGTCGCTGAAACGCCTGGAACGCCAGGGCGCGGTGGAGCAGATCTTCGACAAGCAGGAGGTCGGTCGTCGCAAGAACGTCTACCGGATCACCGAGGCGGGTGAGACGCTCTTCCGGCAGCTGCTCGAGGAGTCGGGACCGGAGTCCTCCGGTGAGGACAACCGCTTCCGCGTCCGCCTGGCGTTCTTCAAGTACCTCTCGCCGGAGACGCGGATCCGCCTGCTCGAGCGCCGGCGTGCCTTCCTCGAGGAGCGGCTCTCGACGATCCGGACGTCGCTCGCGACCACGGGCGGCGACACGTACACGGTGTCGCTCATGCAGCACGGTCGAGAGAGCACCGAGCAGGACATCGCGTGGCTGAACGGCCTCATCGCGGCCGAGCGCCGCGCCACCGAAACCACGTCAGGGGGCTCGAAGCGCCGGACGACCAGCCGGTCGCTTCGCAGGAAGGAGCGCGCAACATGAGCAAGATCCGACTCGCGATCGTCGGCGCCGGCAACTGTGCATCGTCGCTCGTCCAGGGGCTCGAGTACTACAAGGACGCCGATCCGAGCGAAACCGTGCCGGGCCTCATGCACGTCGATCTGGGCGGGTACCACATCCGCGATGTCGAGATCGTCGCGGCGTTCGACGTCGACGCGAAGAAGGTCGGGACGGACGTGGCGGAGGCCATCGTCTCCGAGCCCAACAACACGATCCGCTTCGCGGAGGTTCCTCCAACAGGCGTGCTGGTCCAGCGCGGACCGACGTTCGACGGCCTCGGCCGGTACTACCGGGAGACGATCGTCGAATCCGAACTCCCCCCCGTGGACGTCGCCAAGGCGCTCCGCGACGTCCAGGCCGACGTCGTCGTGTCCTACCTGCCGGTCGGTTCGGAGCAGGCGGCCAAGCACTACGCGCAGGCGGCGCTCGACGCGCACGTCGCGTTCGTCAACTGCCTGCCGGTCTTCATCGCCTCCGACAAGACCTGGGCGCAGAAGTTCGTCGAGGCCGGGGTGCCGATCGTGGGCGACGACATCAAGAGCCAGGTCGGAGCCACGATCATCCACCGGGTGCTCACGAAGCTGTTCGAGGACCGGGGCGTGAAGCTCAACCGCACGTACCAGCTGAACTTCGGCGGGAACATGGACTTCATGAACATGCTCGAGCGGGAGCGGCTGACCTCCAAGAAGGTCTCCAAGACGCAGTCGGTCCAGTCGCAGATGCGCAAGAAGCTCGACAAGCAGAACATCCACATCGGGCCGAGCGACCACGTGCCGTGGCTCGAGGACCGCAAGTGGGCGCAGATCCGGCTCGAGGGCCAGGCGTTCGGGGACGTGCCGCTGAACGTGGAACTGAAGCTCGAGGTCTGGGACAGCCCGAACTCGGCCGGCATCGTGATCGACGCGCTCCGATGCGCCAAGCTCGCGATCGACCGGGGCCAGGCCGGACCGCTGATCGGGCCGAGTGCCTACTTCATGAAGTCGCCTCCGGTGCAGTTCAGCGACGAGGCCGCACGCGAGATGGTCGAGCAGTTCATCCTCGGCAACGGGGCGAGCAAGGACGAGGACTGGACGGCGTTCTTCGACATCGAACCCGCGGAGGCCTGAGGATCCGGATCGGCTGACACAGCCACCGCCACCGCCCGGAGTTCGGCGATCGTCGGGCACCGAACGCGGGGTCCTTCAGGGCAAGCCTCGAGGGCGCGGAGATGTTCCGCACCCCTTCGTCGATCGTCCTTGGGTATCGGACGTGTGTCTCCATCTCTGTCCCTCCGTACCCTGTCTCGCAGGGACACGGAAGGAGCCGACCATGCGAGTAACCCCTTCGAACCCCAACAGCGTCGCGGCGCCGATGGGCACCTACTCCCAGGCCGTGCGCGTCCAGACCGCGGACGCCGTCTGGATCCACGTCTCGGGGCAGATCGCCGCCGACCTCGAGGGCACCCTCGTCGGGCCCGGCGACCTGCGCGCCCAGACCCGGCAGGTGTTCGAGAACCTCAAGGCGATCCTGGAGGCGAACGGGGCGACGTTCGCCGACGTCGTCAAGATCGGGACGTACCTCACGACGCTCGACGACCTCGCCGCGATGCGCGAGATCCGCAGCAGGTACCTGACGGCCGAGCCGCCGGCGAGCACGGCCGTCCAGGTGGTCGCGCTCGTCGTTCCCGACGCGATGATCGAGGTCGACCTCGTGGCGGTGGTGCCCGCATGACCTCGGTCGCGGTCCTCGGTCTCGGCGCGATGGGACGCGCGATCGCGGCCCGGTTGCTGGACGCCGGTCACGGGCTCTCCGTGTGGAACCGCACGCCCGGCCGGGACGAGGAGCTCGTCCGGGCCGGCGCCCGTCGAAGCGCGACGCCGGCGGACGCCGTTTCGGACGCGGAGGTCGTCATCACGATGCTGAACGATCCGCCGGCCCTCGAGGAGGTGCTGGTCGGACCCGACGGCGCGGCGGCCGCGATCCCGCGGACGGCGACGCTGATCGAGATGTCGACGGTGGGGCCGACCGCGATCGCCTCCGCGGTCGGGCGGCTCGAGCCGGTCGCGGTGCTCGACGCCCCCGTGCTGGGTAGCGTCCCGTCGGTGGAGACCGGCCGCCTCGTGATCCTCGTCGGCGGGGACCGGGCGGTGTTCGACCGAAACACCGAGCTCCTGTCGATCCTCGGGACGCCGCTCTACGTCGGACCGTCGGGATCCGGAGCATGGCTGAAGCTCGTCAACAACGCGGCGTCGATCGCGACCCTGGTGGCGCTCGGCGAGCTGCTCGCGCTCACCGATCGCGCGGGGTTGCAGACCGAGGCCGTGCTCGAGGGCCTGGCGGCCGGCCCGCTCGCCTCGCTGATCGAACGGTGGCGCCCGCGCCTGTTGGGCGAGGACCAGCCCTCCTACTTCCGTCTCGCGCTCGCGCGCAAGGACCTCGCGATCGTGTTCGACGAGGCCGAACGCGAGGGCGCCGGCCTCACGGTCGCCCGGACGGCCGCGGCCCGGTGCGACGAGGCGATCGAGGCGGGGCTCGGCGACGAGGACTTTGGCGCGATCGTCCCGTTCCTGCGGAGGTAGCGGCCGACCGCAGCGCCTGCACCTACCATCGTCGGTGTGAAGCCGACCCGGCAACGCGCCCGCGAGGCCCTGCGGAGCGACGACTTCCGGCGCCTGTTCACGATCCGGCTGATCACGCAGTCGGGTGACGGCCTGTTCCAGGCGGCGCTCATCTCCTCGATCGTGTTCAACCCGGAGGAGCAGAACACGATCCTCGGCTTCGCGATCGCGACGCTCGTGGTGTCTCTGCCGTTCTCGATCCTCGGCCCGTTCACGGGGGTATTCATCGACCGGTGGTCCCGACGGAAGATCCTCGTCATCGCGCCATTGCTGCGCGCGGCACCGATATGGCTGGTGCTGTTCGACCCGAAAGCGGCCCCGGTGCTGTTCTTCGGCGGGGCGCTCTGGGTGCTGTCGGTGAACCGCTTCTACCTGGCGACGGCCGTCGCGGTGGTCCCGCGCCTGGTCCCGACCGAGGACCTGCTGATGGCGAATTCGATGGCCACGGTGGGCGGCACCGTGGCGCTGCTCCTCGGCGTGTTCGTCGGCGGATGGATGGCCGACCTGGTCGGCGACGTGCCAGTGATCGCGCTCGCGGGCGTCGAGTGGCTGGTCGCATCGCTCGTGGCGACGAGGATCCGGAGCCCCCTGGTTCCCCACCACGTGCCCGAGACGCCCGTCCGGGACGAACTGCGGCGCGTCGGACGCGAGTTCGCCGACGGGATCACCCGGCTCGCGCGAACGCCGCGCGCCCTCGGCCCGATCACGTCGATCACGCTCGATCAGGTCGGGCAAGGGATCGTGCTCGTGCTCTCGCTGTTCGTGTTCCGCCACCGATTCGAGGAGGGCGTCGGGTCGTTCTCGAACCTGATCGGGGCCGGCGGGTTGGGGGTGCTCCTCGGCATCCTCACCGTGGGCAAGCTCGAGGAGCGGTACCCGAAGGAGCGGATCGTCGCGCGCGCGTTCCTCGCGGGCGGCCTCGTGCTGATCGCGGTCTCCCTGGTCATCACCGGATGGAGCGTCCTGATCGCGAGCTTCGCGGTTGGGCTCACGTTCGCGTGGAAGAAGATCCCCGTCGACACGATGGTGCAGGAGGCGATCCCCGACGGGTACCGGGGCCGGGTGTTCGCGGTCTACGACGTCGCCTACAACCTGTCCGAGGGTCGCGGCCGCGTTCCTCGCGATCCCGCTGAGGAACGCGTTCGGCGAGGCGGGGACGGTCGCGATCGTCGGCATCGTCTTCATCCTGTGGAGCCCGGTCCTGCCCCGATGGATCGGACGGATCCCCGAGCTCTCGCTGCGGTTCTACGAGGGCGCTCGCGCCGAGGAGGATCCGCGGGCCGTCGTGTGGGGCGGGGTCGAGGAGACGGTCGAGGTCGAGCGGCGCTCGCTCGAGGAGACCGACGGCGTTCGCCGGACACGCTACCGCCTGCGGATGCAGGACGGGACGACGATCGAGGTCTCGAAGGTCGAACCCGACGGCGCCTGGACGCTCGAGCGGGAGCTCGGCTGATCCGTCGTCCGGTGGAGGCGGTCCGGTGGTAGAACATTCTCCTCGTGCCCCCCGACGCCCGCATCGGCAGCACCCTCGGCGACTACACGATCGAATCGGTGATCGGTCGCGGTGGGATGAGTGTCGTCTACCTCGCCCGGCACACCAAGCTCGAACGGGCCGTCGCCCTCAAGGTGATGTCTGAGGAGCTCTCGGAGAACGAGGGGTTCCGGACCCGGTTCGTCCGCGAGGCCAAGATGGCCGCGAACCTCGAGCACCCCAACATCGTTCCCGTCTACGACGCCGGGGAGGTCGACGGCGTCCTGTACCTCGCGATGCGCGTGATCCGGGGGACCGACCTGCGCCGCGTCATCACGGAGGGCGGCCCGATGGATCCCGAGCGGACCCTCACGATCATGGGGCAGGTCGCGAGCGCCCTCGACGCCGCCCACCGGGCGGGACTCGTCCACCGCGACGTCAAGCCCGGCAACATCCTGCTCGCGGTCGACGGCGACGAGGAGCACGCGTTCCTCACCGACTTCGGCCTCACCAAGCACGTCTCGTCCAAGAGCGGCCTGACCAAGACGGGCACGTTCCTCGGGACCGTCGACTACGTAGCGCCCGAGCAGATCCGCGGGAGCGAGGTGGACGGGCGGACCGACCAGTACTCGCTCGGATGCGTCGCGTTCGAATGCCTGACCGGCGAGGTGCCGTTCACCAAGGATCAGGACGTCGCCACCCTGTTCGCGCACATCGAGGAGGAACGGCCGCGCGTGACGGCCCTGCGCCCGGAACTCCCCGAGGCCCTGGCCGACGCCGTGGCGCGCGCGATGGACAGGGACAAGGGCGAGCGCTTCGACACCTGCCAGGGGTTCGTGCGGGCCGCTCGGACCGCGCTCACCGAGCCGGCGACGGTCCCGAACCCGACGATCCTCGCCCCACCCCCGGCCCCCTCGGGTCCCGGGACCACCCCGCCCGAGACCGTCCCACCGGCCCCGCCCGGGCCCTCGGACACCCCGGTCACCACGCCCCCCGGCCGGCGAGGCCGTTGGGCCGTGATCGCGGCGGTCGTCGCGGTCGTCGCGATCGCGGCCACCGTCGGCGCGATCGCCCTCGGGGGCGGCAACGAGCCGGCGGTCGGACCCACCGGTGGCCCGACCGGCACCACCGACGGGGCGACGGGATCGACCGGACCCACGTCGGCCACGGGACCCACGTCGGCCACCGGCGCGACGTCGGCGACGGGTGCGACGGGCGCGACCGGGTCGGCGGCGGGCCAACCCGGCTGCTCGGGCGGCCCGGCGCCGACCATCCTCCCGGACGGCACCCACTTCGGCTACGTGGAGCGCCTCGACACCGTCTCGGGGGCGGTGGCATTCGACCTCGCCTGCTTCTACACGGGCGAGGAGGCGAACCAGCAGGCCGCGCAACGCGGCGACGAGGTCCCCGTCCCCAACGACGTCTACATCGTGAACGACAACACGACGATCCGGAACCTGACGGTGGATCCCTCGGCGAAGCTGGCGCTGATCGACTGGAACCGGTGCTGCGACCCGAGGCCTGGGGCCGACCTCGACGCCTTCGCCTCGGCGCTCGGCCAGAAGCAGTTCGTCGAGATCGACGGCCGGTTGTACGCGGGGAGCCTTTCCCCCTACTGGGTGACGATCGAGAACGGGATCGTGACCCGCATCGAGGAGCAGTTCCTGCCATGACGTCGCCGCGAGGCTTCGCCCTCGCGCTCCTGCTCTCGACGATCCTGTCGGCGTGCACCACGTCCGCCGTCGCCGAACGCCCCGCGGCCGAGGCGACGTCCACGTCGGTCTCGCCCGCCGAGACGAGCGGGGCGTCCGCCACGACGGGCCCCGACCCCGTCGATCCGGAGCCCGTCGAGCGCTCGGGGTTCCACGGCAAGATCGACGCGCTCCCAGCTGCCCTCAGCGCGGAGCTGCGCGGGACGACGTGGAAGCCCGGCTGCCCGGTGCCGCTCGGTGACCTCCGGCTCCTGCACTTCAACTACTGGGGGTTCGACGGTGTGATCCGGCGCGGTCCGATGATCGTGAACGCGTCCGAAGCCGAGGACGTGCTCTGGGTGTTCCACCGGCTGTTCGACGCCCGGTTCCCGATCAAGCACGTCGGCCTGTCCACCCCGTTCCACCCGAAGGCGTTCGCTCAGCACCGGCGCATCACGAGCCAGCGCAGCAACACGGCGTCGTTCAACTGCCGGCCGGTGGTGACCGCGCTCGGCCCGGGCGGCAACTACTCGCAGCACGCCTACGGCCTGGCGATCGACCTCAACCCCCTGCAGAACCCGTACGTGACCAGCGACGGCTTCGTGCGCAACCGAGCTGCCGAGCCGTACACCGACCGCGGCCGGAACCTCGAGGGGATGGTCCACGAGGGCGACGTCGTGGTCCGCTCCTTCGCCGCCATCGGGTGGGAATGGGGCGGGAACTGGAGCGGCGACAAGGACTACATGCACTTCTCCGCGACGGGGACCTAGCACCCCGGCGACGGTCGGCTACGGCGAGCCGCCGGCCACCGCGGTGCCGGGCTGATGCTGCGGGATCCTCTTCGTGAAGAACAGGGCGACCACGGCGACGAGCGCGAGGAGCGCGAGCGCGGAACGGAGGCCGTCCAATCGGGCCTGCTCGTTCTCGTCCACGACGGCCTGGGTGATCTCGGGGGTGGCCCCCGCTTCCTCGAGCGCCGCCTCGAGGTCGGCGTCGGAGATGAACGGGATCCCGCTCGCGAGCTCCACGGTCGCCTGCGAGGTGACCTCCGGCGGGACGTCCGGGTTCTCGGCGATGCCCGATAGGAACGAGGTCGTCAGCGAGGTGATCAGGATCGCTCCGGCGAGCGCGGCGCCGATCGACGCGCCGAACTGCGTGGCCGTGTTCTGGAGGCCGCCGACCTCGGGGCTCTGATCGTCCGGGACCGCCGAGACGGTGACGGCCCCCAGCTGTGAGGCGAGGCCGCCGAAACCGAGCCCCATCAGCAGCAGCGGGACGGTCACGATGCTTGCGCTCGCATCCACGTCGAGTGCCGTCAACAGGACCACGATCCCGATCACGACCGCCACGAGACCGAGCTCGACCACCCGCCGGGGCGAGGCCGTTGGGAAGAACTTCGGCACGCCCGCCGCGGCCAGGAGCATCGTGATCGAGAGCGGGGTGATCTTGATGCCGGTGTCGATCGCCGAGAGCCCGAGGGCGACCGACAGGTACAGCGGGATCACGAAGAAGACCCCCATCATCACCACGAACTGGAAGAACAACATCAGGAGCCCGCCGTTCATCTGACGGTTGCGGAACAGCGCCGGCGTGACGAGTGGCTCCGCGTCCGCGGCGTCCAGTCGGCGGATGTGGTCCATGAACAGCCGGAGCGTGAGCAGCCCACCGAGGATCAGCCAGACCACGGGGGACAAGCCCAGGATCGAGGGTCCGTCGTCCTTCGGCCTGATCAGTCCCCACTCGGAGGAGAAGAGCACGCCGAAGACGACCAGTCCCATGCCGAGCGCCCAGAGCAGCGAGCCGAGCCGGTCCAGGTGGGGGGGCTTCTCGACCGGCGTGTCGGCCATCCGGCGGCTGAACAGGACGATGCCCGCCCCGACGATGACCTCGCCCGCGAACACCCACCGCCACGAGGCGTACGTCGTGGCGAGCCCGCCGATCAACGGCCCGACGGCGATCGCGATCGCCCCGGCGGCCCCGACGAGGCCGTACGCGCGCGGCCGGCCCTCGCGCGGGAAGTTCCCCGCGACGAGCGCGACGATCGCGGGCATGATCAGGGCTGCCCCGATCCCCTCCAGGACCGACCACCCGAGAAGAAGCACGCCGAGGTTCGGCGACAGGGCCGTCGTCAACGAACCCGAGCAGTAGATCACGAGCCCGATCGTGAAGGCCCGCTTGCGACCGATGATCGAGCCGATCTTCCCGCCGGTGACCATCAGCATCGCCATCACCAGCGTGTAGAGGACGATCGCGCTCTGGATACCCGTGATCGTCGTGCCGAGATCGTCGGCGACGGTCGCTATCGAGACGTTCATGACCGAGCTGTCGAGCGCCATCAGGAACTGGCCGGCGCACAGTGTCAGCAGGACGACCCCGGCCCCCTTCGCGGCCTGCGCATCCCTCGCGTCGAGTGTCACCTTGGGCACTCTAGTGTGTCGTCGCATCCGGACAAGCCCGTCCGGCATGAGGCCCTTCCCCGCCCGCGCAGCCTCCCAGGAACAGGACCCTGAGCTGGGGTAGGTGCTTAAGTGGGCGGTGCCGTGCCACGCGACTGGGACGCCGCAACCTACGACCGGATCGCCGACCCACAGTTCCGCTGGGGTTCCGGGGTGCTCGCCCGGCTCGTCCTCGAGGGTGACGAGACGGTCTTGGATGCCGGGTGCGGCTCGGGACGCGTGACCGAGCTCCTCGCCGAGCGGCTCCCGCGCGGCCGAGTGGTTGCGCTCGACGGTTCGGCGTCGATGATCGAGCAGGCGCGGGAGCGGTTGCGGCGGTTCGGTGATCGGATGCGGTTCGTGGTCGCCGACCTGATGCGCCCGCTCCCGCTGACCGAACCCGTGGACGCCGTCCTGTCGACCGCGACCTTCCACTGGGTCCCCGATCACGACCTCCTGTTCGGGCACCTCGCGGTGGCCCTTCGGCCGGGGGGTGCGCTGGCCGCCCAATGCGGCGGCGCCGGGAACCTCGCGACGGTCGTTCGGGCGCTGGAGGAGCTCGGCGCGGATCCGTTCACCGGGAAGGTGTTCGCGACGCCCGAGCGCACGTCGGAGCGCCTGCTGGCCGCCGGGTTCGTGGACGTGGAGTGCTGGCTGCACCGCGAGCCAACGGCGTTCGAGACCGTCGAGGCGCTGGAGACGTTCCTGCGGACGGTCGCGCTCGGCGATCACGTCGCAGACATGACGGAGGACGGAGCCCGCGACTTCGCGCACGCCGTGGCGGCCCGGTTGCCGCGGCTCGAGCTCGACTACGTGCGCCTCGACATCGCCGCTCGACGCGGCTGAAGCGCCCGGGTCCCGCCTGGAGGGGGACCCCCGACCCTGCATCGTCGGCGCGAGGCCGGGAACGATACCAACGGTTGTGGTCCCGATCCGGGAAGGTGGCCGGGGCATCTGACGGGCCGGGTGGAGAGCAACCAGAGGGGGGAACCATGGAGATCGGGTTGTGGATCCGGTTCGGGAAGCTCGTGCCTGGAAGGGAGCGTCAGGCGGTCGAGCTGTTCGAGGAGGGCATGAAGTACTTCCGCGACCTGTACGCGAAGAAGGTCCTCACGTACTTCGAGCCCTACTTCCTGATGACGAGCGACTACGGAGCGGAGACGGGGTTCTTCATCCTGAGGGGCCCGGCTCCGGAGATCTTCAAGCTGATGGAGGAGGAGCCCTACCTGCGGCTCGTCCAGAAGGCGTTCGTGCTCGTCGAGCACTTCCAGGTCGACCTGCTCACGGTCGGCGAGGGCATCCCCGCACAGCTCGAGCGCGCCGGCAAGGTGCGCGCTGAGCTCGGCATCTGAGGACGCCCGCAGACGGTTCCGGCCGGAGCGGGGGGTTGGCCTCGCTCCGGCCGGACCAACCGCTGTTCCTTCCTGACACCCTTGGGCGTTCGGCGTCCGCTCAGGCGGCGACCGCCCCGGGCTCCTGCACCGCTTCGAGCTCGAGACCATCGGTGCGCCCTCGTCTCGCGAGCACCCACAGGCCGATCATCCCGGTCGCGAGCGCGACGACCCCGCCGGCGGCGAACGCGAACCGCGGCCCGAGGTGCTCGCCAACCCATCCGGCGATCGGAGCGCCGAACGGCGTCGTCCCGAGGAACACGATCCCGTAGAGCGCCATGACGCGCCCACGCATCTCGGGCCGCGACGTGAGCTGCAGCGTCGAGTTCGCCGTCACGAAGAACACGATCGAGGCGACGCCGAGCGGCAGCATCGACACGACCGCCACGTCGAGGCTCGGGGCGAACGCCACGAGCGTCGTTACGATGCCAACACCGATCGCCGCCAGCGCCAACGGACGTTCTCCCGGCCTCGGGCGGCTGGCCATGACGAGCGCTCCCGCGAGCGAGCCGACGCCGGCAACCGAGAACAGCAGGGCGAGCGTTCCGGCGTCACCCTCGAAGGTCCGTTCCGCGAACAACGGCATCAGCACGGAGTAGTTGAACGTGAACAGGTACAGCACCGACATGAGCAGGAGCGGTCGCCGGAGCTCGCCCGTCCGCCAGGCGTATCGCAGTCCCGCACGGATCGCACCTGCCTCGCGCGCGGCCCGCTGCGGCCGAAGCTCATCGGCATGCATCGCGAGCAGCGCGGCGATCACCCCGAGGTACGAGACAGCGTTCACGAAGAAACACCACTGCAGACCGATGCCGGCGATCAGCGTGCCGGCCAGGGCCGGGCCGACGATCCTGGTTCCCGTCATGACCGCGCTGTTCAGGCTCACGGCGTTCGGGAGATCTCGGTCCTGGACCATCTCGGCGAAGAAGCTCTGCCGCGTGGGTTGGTCGATCGACGTCGTGATCCCCTGCAGCAGCGAGAGCCCGTAGACCATCCAGAGCTCGACGACCCCGGTCGCCACGATCGCCCACAGCGCCAACGCGAGCGCCCCGAACGTCACCTGCGTGGCGAGCAGGATGCGCCGCTTGTCGTGGCGATCCGCGAGCGACCCGCCGAGCGGCCCGAGCACCAGCATCGGGCCGAAGGCGAGGGCGGTGTCGATGCCCAGCGCGACCCCGCTGCCGGTCAGCTGGAGCACCAGCCAGGCCGCCGCCACCATCTGCATCCAGGTGCCGGTGACCGAGATCGCCTGACCGATGAAGAACAGGCGGAAGTTCCGCGAATGCCCGAGCGCGTGGAACGTCCGATGGACGGCACGGCGGACGGGGGTCATCCGCGCTCCTCGGCCTGCGGGGTCGGCGGCAGATCGGTGAGGCGCTCGAGGAGGGTCACCGCTGCCTCGAGACGTTGCAGCTCGCGCGGCTCGAGCGATCCGAGCGCCTTCGCGAGGTAGGCCTCCTTCCGGCGCCGGCTCCGCTCGAGCAGGTGGCGCCCCTCGGGCGTGACCGTCACCCACGCGACCCGTCCGTCGACCGCATCGGCCTCGCGACGGACCAGACCAGCCTGGACGAGCGCGGCGACGATGCGGGTCATCGTCGGGGGCTGGACCTGCTCCGCGAGGCACAGCTCGCGCATCGTGAGCGAGCCGTGACGCTCGGCCGCCGACAGCGCCGAGAGCATCGAGGGCGTGACGCCGGCCTCGGCCTCCTGTCGGAGCCTGCGCGCCAGCCGGGTCACGCCGAGCCGGAGCCGGGCGGCGAGGGCGGTGGCGTCGACGGGAGCGATGGTGGGCACGAGCCCATGATACTACGCATCGCTAATTAGCCTCGCTAAGGACCTTTCCCCAGGCGGCCCCGGACCGTCAGATGAACAGCTGGATCGCGCTCTCCTTCATCTCCAGCAGCGCGGTGGCGGCGCCGATCGGCTCCTCCAACCCGTCGATCAGGTCCTCGGCGCCGATCCCCATGAGATCCATCGTCATCTGACACGGGATCAGCCGGACCCCCAGGTCGCGAGCGAGCTCGAGGAGCTCTGTGGGGTGCGGCGTCTGGTAACCCTCGGCCACCTTGCCGAGCATCCACGGCCCCATCCCCCCGAAGTTGTACCGGGAGAGCTTGGCCTTGGCGGTGGACCCGGGGTTCATCTGCCCGAGGGCCTTCGTCATCCAGTCCTTGCCGGTCTTGCGACGGCGCTCGGGCTTCACGAGCGCGAACAGACCCCAGAAGGTGAAGAACACGCTCACGTCCATCCCGGACGCGGCGGCGGTGGTCGACAGGATCAGCGTCGGCCAGACTCGGTCCAGGTGACCGTCCCAGGCGACGATCGTGACCTTGTTCCGCTTGTTGATCCCCTCGGCCTCGCGTTCGGAGAGCGCGTGCTCGATCAGCTCGCGGATCGCCGTCTCGTCGAGCGTCGGGGCGGCGGCATCGGCACGTGCGGTCTGGACCATCTCCCTCACACCTTCCGGATCACGTAGCGGTAGACGCCCCGGTCTCGCTCGCCTCGAGCAGCTGGTGACCCGAGAGCCGTGACCAGGACGGGACGTCGGACCTCGAACCGGGGTCGGTCGCGAGGAGCTCGAGCAGGTCGCCCGGGCGCGCCTGTTTCAGCGCCTGGTGCAGGGCGACGAGCGGCCCGGGGCACGATCGTCCCCGAGCGTCGACGGTAGCGGTAATGACGTCCATCAGGCGAACCTCCTTGAGGGGTGAGAGAGCGGAGCGGAGCGGGCCGAGGGTGTGGGTGCCCCGTGTGCGAGGGCCTATCGGCCGACGCGGGGCACCTTGGGACAGCAGCACCGGTCGGGGATCATCGCCCCCACGAGGCCACGGCAGCGTGTCCTGATCATCGCAGGTGCAAATGCTATCCGTGCGATGGGAAATGCCGCAACCAGGCGCCCGTTCTCGGTATCCCGAGGTGGGCCGGGCTATCGTTCCCGTGTGCGACCGCTCATCCGCCCGCTCGTCCGGTCGTTCCGGTTCGCGAACCCGCGACATGCCGCCGGCTCCGCCGTCCTGTTGGCCTCCTGGCTTGTCGGGGGCGTGATCACGGCCGTGCCCGCGTCCGCCGCGCCCACGTGCGCGTTCGACGCGATGACGGCCACAGCGACGATCCAGGTCGGGAACGGTGAGTCCGCGATCATCGCGCGCTCGGGCGACGCGATCACGCTGGACGGCACCCCGTGCGGCGCCGCGACGGTCACGGCCACGGACGCGATCGTCGTGAACGGGACCGCGATCCCCGCGGCGATCACCATCGACCTCGGCGGTGGCGCGTTCGCGCCGGGCATGTCGACGGAATCGGACGAGGGGGATCCGGAGATCGAGTTCACCATCAACCTCCCGGCCGGATCGCCGACGGTCCGGGTGGTCGGGAGCGGAGGCACCGACGACCTGGTGGTCGGGGAGGGCGGGATCAACCTGAACGCCGCAGAGGCGGCCGGCGATGCCGACGTGCTCATCGTCGGCCTACCGGTCATCGAGCTCGACGGCGGGGCCGGCGACGACGTGCTCTCGGTCGCGGGCGGGGCGGGGACCGGAGCGCAGCGAGCCGCCACCGTGCACGGGGATGCCGACGGCGACCAGCTCTTCGGCGGGCTCGGTGGGAGCACGTTCGACGGCGGCGACGGCTCCGACACCCTCGACTACTCGGCGTCGAACGCGATCGTGGCCGACCTGGGCGGAAGCGTCGTGAACCACGCCGGCGCCCTGCTCGATCAGGTGAACGCCGTCGAGAACCTCACGGGATCGCCCGAGGCAGACCAGATCACCGGGGACGACGGGCCGAACGTGCTCCGGGGAGGCGACGGAGCCGACGTGCTCGCGGGCGAGGGCGGCGACGACGACCTGGACGGGCAGGCCGGGGCTGACACCGCGGACTACGGCGGATCGCCCGGGTCGGTCGTGGTGGTCCTGAACACCTCGGCCAGAGGCGACGGGACGGACCTGCTCTCGGGGCTCGAGAACGCGCTCGGTTCTCCCGCGAACGACGTCCTGATCGGCGACGGGCAGGCCAACGATCTCGCCGGCGGCGCCGGCGACGACCGGATCAGCGGCGGCCCGGGCGCCGACGCCCTCGACGGCGGTCCCGGCATCGACACGGTGTTCTTCGCCTCGGCGGACACGGGCGTGCAGGTCGACCTCCGGGACGGGACGTCGAAGGGAGAGGGCGACGACACGCTCGCGGGGTTCGAGCAGGTCACCGGCTCCCCCTTCGCGGACACGATCCATGGGGACGACTCCGCGAACCGGCTCCTCGGGGACCGGGGGAAGGATCAGCTGTTCGGTCACGACGGCCGTGACCAGGTGCTGGGCAACGCCGGCGCCGATCGGCTCCAGGGACAGGGGGGGTCGGACGTGGTGAGCGGCGGCGTGGGGCGGGATCAGCTCAACGGCGGCGACGGCCAGGATCTGTGCGACGGGGGACCGGACCCCGACTCGTTCGTGTTCTGCGAGGAGATCCACCTCGGCTGAATCAGAGCAACCGGATCCGCTCCGGTGGCCACCACACGAGCCGGACCCGACCCCGAAGGAGCGCGGTCGCGACCGGTCCGAACTCGCGGCTGTCGGTCGAGCTCCCCGGATGGTCACCCTCCACCCAGACCGCGTCGACCAGGCGGAACCCGTCGGGCGCCACGTCCCCCGGAACGCTCGTCACGCGCTTGACGAGATCGAACCCCGGACGATCCGGGTGCTCCACCACCACGATGTCGCCGCGCCGGACGCGTGCGGGAACGACGGCGATCGCCCAGTCGCCCGGCTCGAGGGTCGGTCGCATCGACGGGCCCTCCACCTCCACCCGGAAGGGCCGCCAGCGTAGGAACCCATACGCCGCAGCGGTCGCCGCGAGCAGACATGCGAACACCGCCTTCCGCGCATCCGGACGCCGGTGGTAGGTTCGGGTCACCGAACGCCGACCGTCCGAAGGAGGGAACGCATGCTGAGAGCTTTGCTCAGACCCCGGCGCATCGTCCACGCCCACTGCGACCTGCCGTGCGGGATCTACGACCCCGCCCAGGCGCGCGTGGAGGCCGAGTCGGTGAAGGCGATCCAGACCCGCTACCAGGACGCGGAGAAGTTCAAGACGGCCGGCGAGAGCGTCGAGGACTACCGGACCCGCGCGCTCGCGATCAAGGAGGCCCGCGCCGACCTGGTCAAGGAGCATCTATGGGTGCTGTGGACGGACTACTTCAAGCCCGAGCACGTCGAGAAGTACCCGCAGCTGCACGAGCTGTTCTGGAACGCGACCAAGGAGGCGGGCCTCGCCAAGAAGGCCCAGGACCCGGCGCAGGGACAGAAGCTGCTCGACGCGATCGACGAGATCGGCAAGATCTTCTGGGAGACCAAGGCGTAGGCCAGCCGGTTCGAAGGCGTGACCGAGGGCGGGGCGGCAGCCCCGCCCTCCTCGCGTCTGGGCGCGCTCCCTAGACTGACCGCGTGAAGGACATCGGCCTGGTCGGGGTGCCGTTCAGCGGGAAGTCCACGCTGTTCACGGCCCTCACACGGACCGGCGGCCACGGGGGTCAGGCCAACCACGCCGTCGTGCCCGTCCCGGATCCGCGCGTCGACGTGCTGACCGAGATGGAGCACTCGCGCAAGACCGTCCACGCGCAGGTCGGGTTCGTGGACGTCCCGGGCGGGACGTCGTCGTCCCAAGGCATCGCGAAGCTGCGCGAATCGGACGCGCTCGCGATCGTCGTGCGCTGCTTCGGCCCCGACGCTACGCCGGCGTCCGAGCTCGCGGAGGTCCGGGCCGACCTGCTCATCGCGGACCAGGCAGTGATCGAGCCGGCCCTCCACAAGGCCGAGAAGCGCTCGCGGGGCAAGCGCACGCCCGAGATCGATGCGCTCGCCGCCGCGAACGCCGCCCTCGAGGCGGAGACGCCGCTGTCGGACGCGGACCTGTCCGAGGAGCACCGGCGCGAGCTGAAGCCGATCGCGCCGCTCACGATCAAGCCCTGGGTGGTGGTCGCGAACCTCGAGGAGGGCACCGACGTTCCCGGCGGCCTCCCCGACGGCACCGTCGGGGTCTACGCCTCGATCGAGGCCGAGACCGCGGAGATGGACGCCGAGGAGGCCCGCGCGCTGCTCGACGAGTTCGGGGTGCACGAACCGGGCCTCGAGACCGTCATCCGCGCCGGCTACCGCGCGATCGACCTGCTCACGTTCCTCACGACGGGCGAGGACGAGACCAGGGCCTGGGAGGTTCGGAGCGGTGCGAGGGCGCCCGAGGCGGCGGGGGTGATCCACTCCGATCTCGAGCGGGGCTTCATCCGCGCCGAAGTGATCGGGTACGAGGAGCTGCTGGCGGCCGGGTCGATGGAGGCGGCCAAGCAGCAGGGCAAGGTGCGGGTCGAAGGCAAGGATTACGCGGTCCGGGAGGGCGACATCCTCCACGTCCGGTTCGCGGTCTGAAGCCTGCCGACACCAGCTTTCCCTGGTGTTAGGTCGGCAGGAACCTCTATACTCCGGCCCCATGGCCGACGAGTACCGGATCGGTGACGCCGCCGCGATGCTCGGCGTGCGCGTCGAGACGCTCCGCCGGTGGGAGCGGGAGGGCAAGCTCGCGATGTCGCGGACGGCGGGCGGCCAGCGCGTGGTCGCGGCCGCCGAGGTCGCCCGGCTCCTGCACGAACGGCGCGAACGCCCGACGGTGACCTCGGCGAGCGTCCGCAACCGTTTCCCGGGCGTCGTGACCGAGATCAAGCGCGACGCGCTCGCCGCGACGGTGGAGATCCTCGCTGGTCCTCACCGCATCCTCGCGTTCGTCACGCGGGAGGCGGTCGACGAGATGGGCCTCGAGCCCGGGATGCGCGCCGTCGCCACGGTGAAGGCGACCAACGTGATGCTGGAGGTGGACGAGTGAGGAAGAAGCTGTTGCTCGCGATGTCGGCGACGCTGCTCCTTGCCGCCTGCAGCGACTCAGGCGGCGGCGGGGCGAGCGGGGCGAGTGGCGGGAGCGGCAGCGAGGAGGTTCAGCTCACCGTCTCGGCCGCGTCCTCGCTCACGGACGCGTTCACCGACATCGGTAAGGCGTTCGAGTCGGCGCATCCCGGCACGACCGTGACCTTCAACTTCGGACCCTCGGACGGGCTCGCGGGTCAGATCAACGAGGGCGCCCCCGTCGACGTGTTCGCCTCGGCGAGCCCGACCTGGATGGATGCCGTGCAGGACGACGGTCCGGGTGTGACGGGGCGAGCTGACTTCGCGCAGAACCGGCTGGCGATCATCGTGCCAGTCGACAACCCTGCGGGGATCGAGGATCTCAACGATCTGACCGAGGACGACGTGCAGCTGGTCCTGGCCGCGGAGGGCGTGCCCGCCGGCGACTACGCGCGGGAGATCTTCGAGAACGCGGGGATCTCGAAGGCCGCGCTCGCCAACGTCGTCTCCAACGAGGAGGACGTGAAGGCTGTCATCACGAAGCTCGTCTCCGGCGACGCCGATGCCGGCATCGGCTACGTCACCGACGTCACGCCGGATCTCGCGGACACGATCACGCTCATCCCGATCCCCGATGAGGCGAACGTCATCGCGACCTATCCGATCGCGGTCGTGACCGGATCCCAGGAGGCAGACCTCGCGCAGAGCTTCGTCGACTACGTCCGCGGCGACGGACAACAGACGCTGGCCGAGTACGGGTTCCTCCCCCCTCCGTAGGGGGCGGACGCCGGCCGGCTTCGCCGTCCTCGCGGCGCTCGGCGTCGCGCTGGTGGCGCTGCCCCTGCTGGGCCTCGTCATCCGAACGCCCTGGTCCCGCATCGGCGAGATCCTGACGTCCGAGACGACGCTGACCGCTCTCCGCCTCTCGCTGGTCGTCGCCACGATCGCGGCGGCGGTCTCGTTCGTCCTCGGGTTCCCGCTCGCTTGGGCCCTGGTGCGCGGCACCTTCCGCGGGAAGACGCTCGTGCGGGCGCTCGTCGTGCTCCCCCTGGTCATGCCTCCCGTGGTCGCCGGGGTGGGCCTGCTCGCGGCGTTCGGCCGGCGCAGCGGCCTCGTCGGATCGTGGTTGTACGAGTGGTTCGGGGTCCAGCTCACCTTCACGACGGCCGCCGCCGTGCTCGCGGCGACGTTCGTCTCGTTCCCGCTCGCGGTGCTCGCCCTCGAAGCCGGTCTGCGCGGCCTCGACGAGCGGCTGGAGGACGCGGCGTCGACCCTCGGGGCGTCTCGCTGGTACGTCGTGCGACGGGTCACGCTGCCGCTCATGGCACCGCAGATCGCTGCCGCCCTCGTCTTGTCGTGGGCGCGGGCGCTCGGCGAGTTCGGCGCGACGATCACGTTCGCCGGCAACCTCCAGGGCCGGACGCAGACGCTCCCGCTCGCCGTCTTCGAGCAGCTCCAGACCGACCCCGAGGCCGCCTTCGCCGTCTCGATGCTCCTCATCGTGCTGGCATTCGCGGTCATCCTCGCGCTCCGGGGACGGTTCCTGCGATGAGCCTCGCGGTCGACATCGCCACGAGGCGGGGCGCGTTCGAGGTCCGGGCGGCATTCGAGGCCGAGGCGACCCAGACGGTGGCGCTCCTCGGCCCGAACGGCTCGGGCAAGTCGACGCTGGTGTCGTCGTTGGCGGGTCTCGTGCCGCCGGAGGAGGGCACGATCGTGCTGGACGGGAGCGTCCTCGACCGACCGGCCGACGGTATCCGCGTCGCACCGGAGGACCGGCCGATCGGCGTGGTCTTCCAGGACCTGCTCCTGTTCCCGCATCTGTCGGCGCTCGAGAACGTCGCATTCCCGCTCCGCGCCCGCGGCGTCGCGGGGGCGGAGGCGAACGAACGCAGCCACCACCTCCTTCGACGGCTCGGTGTCGAGGCGCGCGCCGATGCTCGTCCACGGGACCTCTCGGGTGGCGAGGCGCAGCGGGTGGCACTCGCGCGGGCGCTGGTCGGCGAGCCCGCGCTGCTCCTGCTCGACGAGCCGCTCTCCGCCCTCGACGTCGGCGCGCGTGCGCGCGTGCGCGAGGTGGTCCGAGACGAGCTCGAACGCTTCCCAGGTGTCCGGATCCTCGTCACCCACGACCCGGTCGAGGCCTCCACGCTCGCCGACCGGCTCGTCATCGTCGAGGAGGGCAACGTGACGCAGATCGGCACGCCGGAGGAGATCCGGTCGGCTCCCCGCTCTCGCTACGCCGCGGACCTGGTCGGCGTGAACGCCATCCGCGGGATCTTGGAGCCTCTCGGTGAGGGAACCGGCCGGCTGATCTCGAGCGACGGAGCGCTCGTGGTGCCCTGGCCCGAGTGGTACGGGTCGGGCGAGGTGATCGCCATCGTTCGACCGGTCGACGTCACCCTGGGGACGGAGCGGCCCGGGGGCTCGGCGCGCAACGTGCTCAGGGGTCGCGTGACCTCCGTCGCCGTGGAGGGCGATCGCGCCCGCGTCCGCCTCGCATGCGCCCCGCCCCTGGTCGCGGAGGTCACGCTCGGCTCGATCGAACGCCTCGGCGTGCGCACGGGCACCGACCTGTGGGCGTCGTTCAAGGCCGTCGAGGTCGAGCTGCTCCCGCCGTAGCGGAACCGAACCCGTAAGCTGGGGAACCCATGGCCGAGATCAGGCACGTCCCGGACGACGACGCCCCGTCGGAACCCGAAGCGATCGCGCTCCGCACGACCGAGCCGCCCTTGGCGGCGGTCGAACCGGACACGGATCCCGGCGGTCCCGGCATCAGCGAGGAGGCCGGGAAGCAGCCGGTCGAGAAGGTTTCGCCCGGCCGTCGGTTCCTCGGCTCTACGCCCTTCCTGATCTTCGTGGCGCTCGCGGTCGCGATCCTGGTGAAGACGTTCGTGATCCAGGCGTTCTACATCCCATCCGAGTCGATGGTTCCGACGCTCCAGGTCGGCGACCGGGTGTTCGTGAGCAAGTTCATGTTCGACGGCGGTGACATCGCCCGGGGCGACGTGATCGTCTTCGAGAACCCGAACCCGGGCGAGCTCCCCCAGCGGACCGGCATCAGCGGGGTGCTCCACTGGCTCGGCGAAGGGATCGGGCTCGCGCAGCCGGAGAACGAGGACTTCATCAAGCGCGTGATCGCCCTGCCGGGCGAGACGATCGAGATCCGCGACAACGTCGTGTACATCGACGGCAAGAAGCTCGATGAGCCGTACCTCACGGACGCGGCGAGGCAGAGCAACGGCAACTACCCGCCCCACACGGTCCCGGCCGACTCGCTGTTCGTGATGGGCGACAACCGGGGCAACTCCGCGGACAGCAGGTTCGGGCTGGGCTACGTGCCGTTCGACAAGGTCATCGGCAAGGCGTTCGTGCTGATCTGGCCGCCCTCGCACGTCGGCGGCATCGGCTGACGCACCGGGCGACGACGAGGCTCAGCCGGGTGCCGTCGGCGCACCCGGCCCCACCGGCCGCTCGGGCGGCAGGAACAGCCGGGCGAACGACCACACCAGCGCCGCGATGCCGAACGCCGCGAGCCACACGATGAGCGGCGGTGGATAGAGCGCGAAGAAGTCCCGGGCGGCCGGCAGCGCCATCACGAGCGCGAACAACGCGGGCATGGCCCACACGAGCGCGAGCCGCCACGCCGTGAGCGGCGCCGCGATCACCGACAGCACGAGGAACCCGATCCACAGGAGCACCATCGTCGCGGCCGTCCGGGCCTCGGCGAGCGAGACGCCGGGCTCGTTCTTCGCGAGCACGTAGCCGAGGAACGTCGCGACGGCAGCGAGGGTCCCCGCCGGGATCGTGAATCGCAGGACGCGCTTGAGGAACCCCGGCCGCGCCCGCTCGTCGTTCGGCGCGAGCGCGAGGAAGAACGACGG
Organism: uncultured Actinomycetes bacterium; assembly: GCA_963706005.1. GTDB lineage: Bacteria > Actinomycetota > UBA4738 > UBA4738 > HRBIN12 > DASSJM01. Next base: position 113,849 of record CAVPLL010000001.1, on the reverse strand, counting down.
GATCCCGATCGTGAGCGCCCCGATCAGCGTGAGCTGGCGCGGCAGGAACGGGAACTGCAGGCCCACCACACCCACGCCGAGCGCGATGAGCATCGCGTACACGGTCTTCGTGACGTACAGGTTCGAGGTCCGCTCGATGTTGCCGAGCACCCTTCGCCCCTCGCCCACCACGGACGGCATCGCGTCGAAGGTCGAGTCCAGCAGCACGAGCTGGGCGACCGCCCGCGTCGCCGAGCTCCCCGACCCCATCGCGATCCCGATGTCGGCGTCCTTCAGCGCGAGGACGTCGTTCACCCCGTCCCCGGTCATCGCGACCACGTGTCCGCGTGACTGCAGGGCACCCACCATCGAGCGCTTCTGCTGCGGGGTGACGCGTCCGAAGATCGAGTGCGTCTCGAGCACCTCGGCGAGCGCCTCCCGACCCTCGGGCAGGGCCTTCGCGTCGAACGGCGCGTCGGCGCCCGGCAGCCCGACCCGGCGCGCGACCGCGGCCACGGTCTCGGGATGGTCGCCGCTGATGACCTTGACCTCCACTCCCTGCCTCGCGAAGTACGCGAGCGTGGTCGACGCCGTCTCCCTCACGCGGTCGGTCAGGATCACGAACGCGACCGGGACGAGGCCCGCCGGAGGCGCCTCGCCGTCGATCGACAGCTCGGTCCGCCCGAGGAGCACCACGCGGCGACCGGCCTCGGCGTGCGCACGAGCCTTCCGCAGGTGCGCGTCCTCACCGGGTCGGGATCCGAGCAGCACGTCGGGCGCACCGAGCACCCATGCCCCCCTCGTCCCGAACTCGGCCCCGCTCCACTTGCGCGCCGAGGAGAACGGCACCGTTCGCGACGCGCTCCAGCCGTCCGGAGGTTCGGAGAAGCGCTCGCCGATCGCTCGCAGCGTGGCGTTCGGATGGGGGTCGGCCGCCGCGAGCGCGGCGAGGGCGTCGGCGTGGGTCCCGTCCTCGCCGAGGAGCTCGACCTCGTCGACGACGAGCCGACCCTCGGTGAGCGTTCCCGTCTTGTCGATGCACAGGACATCGACCCGAGCGAGCACCTCGACGGCCGGCAGCTCCTGGACCAGCACCCGGCGCCGCGCGAGACGAACGACCCCGACCGCGAAGGCCACGCTCGTCAGCAGCACGAGTCCCTCGGGGACCATGGCGACGGTGCCGGCGACCGCACCTCGGAGCGCCCCGCGCACGCTCGCGTTCGAGCGGAGCTGGCTGATCAGGAGCAGGGTCGCGGTCGGAACCAACAGCCAGGTCACGATCCGCAGGATCTGGTCGATGCCGGTCCGCAGCTCGGACCGCGTGAGCGTGAACCGCCGGCCCTGCTCGGCCAGCTGCGCGGCGTAGGCCTCCGCACCGACGCGTGTGGCTCGGAGCCGTCCGCTCCCCGCCGCGACGAACGACCCCGAGAGCACCTCGTCGCCCGCCGACTTGACGACGGCCTCCGACTCGCCGGTCAGGAGCGACTCGTCCACCTCGAGGGCCGCGGCCTCGAGCACCTCGCCGTCGACGACGATCTGGTCGCCGGGTTGCAACTCGAGCACGTCGTCCAGGACGACCTCGCTCACCGGCTGCTCTCGCACCTGCCCTTCGCGAACGATCCGGGCGTGGGGCGACGTGAGCACCGCGAGCTTGTCGAGGGTCCGCTTGGCCCGCAGCTCCTGGAAGATCCCGACGCCCGCGTTCGCGATCAACACGAAGCCGAACAGCGCGTCCTGGATCGGCCCGACGATCAGGATCACCACCAGGAGCGAGCCGAGCAGGGCGTTGAACCGGGTGAGGACGTTCGCCCGGACGATCTCACGCACCGTGCGCGAGGGCACGGCGGGGACGTCGTTCACCTGACCGCGGGCGACGCGGTCGGCGACCTCCTGGCGGGTGAGGCCGTCGAGGGTGGCGGACACGTTCGGAGCTATCGGTCGCCCGGGGTGGCTCGCTCGATCGCCCACCACGCATCGAGCAGGCGATACGCGGCGTCCGCATCGATCGGACCGCGTTCGAGACGGAGCTCCATCAGGTGTTCGAGCGCACGTCCGACGACGGGGCCGGGCTCGACGCCGAGGTGCTCCATCACCTGCGTCCCGTCGAGCGGCGGGCGGAGCGCCTCGAGGTTCTCCTCCTCGGCCAGCCGCGCGATCCGCTCCTCCAGGTCGTCCTGGAGCGCCTCCAGCTTCTTCGCCTTGAACCGGTTCTGGGTCGTGCAGTCCGCCCGGGTGAGCTGGTTCAGCAGGTCGAGCAGCGGTCCGGCATCACGGACGTACCGGCGGACGGCGCTGTCGCTCCACTCGGTGTAGCCGTGGAAGCGGAGGTGCATCTCGACCAGCCGTGCGACGTCGTCCACGACGGTCGACGGGTACCGGAGCGCCTGCAGCCGTTCGCGAGCCATGCGCGCGCCGACCACCTCGTGGTGATGGAAGGACACCCCCTCGGGGGTGATCTCACGGGTCCTCGGCTTGCCGACGTCGTGGAGCAGCGCCGCGAGCCGGAGCGTGAGGTTCGGCTCGCACTTCTCGACGACCGCGAGCGTGTGCTGGAACACGTCCTTGTGCTTGTGCACGGGATCCTGCTCCAGCCGCAGCGCGGAGAGCTCGGGCACGAACTCGTCCGACAGCTCGGTCCGCGCCACGAGCTCGAGCCCGCGAGCGGGTGCGTCGCCGACGAGCAGCTTGGAGAGCTCGTCGTTGATCCGCTCGGCCGAGACGATCTGCATGCGCTCGTGCATCTGCTCGATCGCCCGGACGACGCGGGGCGCCGGGGCGAGCTCGAGCTGGGCGGCGAACCTCGCCGCGCGGAGCATCCGCAGGGGGTCGTCGGAGAAGGCCACCTCGGGATCCAGGGGGGTGTCCAGCCGCTTGGCGGCCAGGTCCTTCACGCCGCCGAACGGGTCGACGAACTCGCCCTCCGGCAGGCGGATCGCCATCGCGTTGACGGTGAAGTCGCGTCGCGACAGGTCGGTGCGCAGGTCCCTGCCGAACGTGACCGCCGGCTTGCGGTGCTCCTCCGCGTAGACCTCCTCGCGGAACGTGGTGATCTCGAGCACCAGGTCGCCCTTTCGGGCACCCACCGTTCCGAACTTGACCCCGACCAGGTACAGGCGCTCCGCCCACCCCCGGAGCACCTTCGTGGTCTCCCGAGGGACGGCGTCGGTCGCGAAGTCGAGATCTCCGTGGTCGCGGCCGAGCAGCAGGTCCCGGACGACCCCGCCGACCAGGTACAGCTCGTGACCGGCGATGCGGAAGCGCTCGCCGAGCTCGGTGGCGATCGGGGGGATCTCGAGGCGCGCGCCGCCGTTCGGACGCGACCGGTCGGCCATGACGGGCTCAGGATACCCCCGAGCCCGAACCCCACCGCTCACGAGGAACTCACTCTCCGAGCCATCGATCGCGCGCCGACCTGCGGTACCGTCCGATGCGTGCGCCCCGGCGAGTGGCTCGGGTTCTTCTGGACGCTGCCGAACACGCTCCTGGGGCTCGTGCTCGGCGCCCTCACGTTCCAGGCACCGCGCGCGCACGGGGGCGCGATCGTGTTCGACCGGTCACCGCGAGGGCTGACCGCGCTGCTTGCTTCGATGCACCGCACGGCCATGACGGTCGGCTTCGTGATCGTCGCAGCCGTGCCGGTCGAGGGACGGCTCCTCGTGCACGAACGCCACCACGTCCGTCAGTACATGCAGTGGGGACCGTTCTTCATCCCGGTCTACCTGCTGCTCGCGATCGGGTTCGGGTACCGGCGCCATCCGATGGAGCGCGCGGCGCGTCGGGCGGCCGGGGAACAGGACCCGGGCGAGCGCTGATCAGCCGCGCGTGAGCGTTCCTCGCAGCGCGAGGACGAAGTCGTGTGGGCTGGTCGACGCGAACCGAGCGTCCTCCTCGGTCACCAGGTCCTGCTCGACCAGGTGCACGAGCGCCTGGTCGAACGTCTGCATCCCGTAGAACCCACCCTCGGCGATGATGTCGCGGATCTCGATGGTGGCTTCGGGGTCGATGATGCGGTCGTACACGCGGCCGGTCGAGACCAGCACCTCGACCGCCGGGACGCGGCCCTTGCCGTCCGAACGCGTCACCAGGCGCTGCGACACGATCCCGCGGAGCGCCCCGGCGAACGACGTCCGGACCTCGCGCTGCTGTTGAGCCGGGAACAGGTCGAGCAGCCGGTTGATCGTCTCGGTCGAGTCGATCGTGTGCATCGTCGAGATCACCAGGTGCCCCGTCTCCGCGGCCTGGATCGCCGACAGCGCGGATTCGGGATCGCGGATCTCGCCGACGAAGATCACGTCCGGGTCCTGACGCACGACGTGCCGGAGGGCGGACGCGTACGACTCCGTGTCCAGCCCGACCTCGCGTTGCTGGATGATCGCGCGGTCGTCGTCGTGCACGACCTCGATCGGGTCCTCGATCGTCACGATGTGGGCCCGGCGAGTCCGGTTGATGTGCCCGATCATCGAGGCGATCGTGGTCGTCTTGCCCGTCCCGGTCGGCCCGGTGACCAGGACCAGGCCGCGGCTCGAGTCCGCGAGCTCGGCCATGACGGGGGGAAGCATCAGCTCGGCGACCGTGGGGACCTCCGAACGCACGCGCCGGATCGCGAGCCCCACCATCGACCGCTGCCGGAAGACGTTGATCCGGAACCGGCCGACGCCGGCCATCGTGTGGCCGAAGTCCGACTCGTTCGAGGTCTCGAACTCGCGCCGCTTGTGCTCGGGCATGAGGGCGACCGCGGCGGCGGCCGTGTCGTTGCCCGACATCGCCTCGAACCCCGTCGGGCTCAGCTCGCCGTCGATCCGCACGAACGGGACGTTCCCCGCCTTCAGATGGAGGTCGCTCGCGCCCACCTCCACCATGTGCCGAAGCAGCTGGGTTACATCCATCGTGCCTATTCGCCCTCCCGGTCGTGCTCGAGCTCGGCCTCGACCTCCTCGAGCTCCTCCTTCACTTGTCGGCGCGCCGCGAGGAACTTTGAGCCCCCGATCAGAAGAAGCAGGACGGCCAGCAGGACGAGCCCCCCGGGGGTCAGGTACCGCTCCCAGCGCTGGTAGCTCGCGCCGAGCGCGTAGCCGAGCACGGAATGGCCGATCCCCCACAGGACGGCACCGGCCACGTCGTACACGATGAACCGCCGCCACTCCATATGGGCGACCCCGGCCACGATGAACCCGACGCTGCGCACCACCGGGATGAAGCGGCCCAGGAACACCGTCTTGCCGCCGTGTCGACGGTAGTACCCCTCGGCGGCCTCGAGCCGCTCGGGCGTGACGAACAGCTTGCGCCCGTGGCGTTCGAGGAAGCCACGGCCGTACCGGCGCCCGATCCAGTACCCGAGGTTGTCCCCGAGCACCGCGCCGACGATCGCGACCACCGCGACCCCCGGGAGCCAGAGATCGCCGATGCGCGCATAGAATCCGCCGATGATGACCAGGGTCTCGCCCGGGACGATGACGCCGGCACCCACCGAGTTCTCGAGGAAGGTCGCCATGAAGACGATGGCGTACCCCCACGGCGGCTCGAGGTACGGACGGAGTAACTCGATGATCCGGTCGAGCACGGCGGCCCAGTATAGGAAGGGCCCCCCCCGGCCCTGATGGAATCCCGCAACGAAGTGTCCGCGGGGGGCGTGGTCTATCGCCGCGAGCACGACGCGCTCGAGCTGGCGCTCGCGGCACGCCGAACGCGCCGGGGCGACCTCGCGTGGGGCCTCGCCAAGGGCGCGATCGAGCCCGGCGAGTCGGAGGAGCAGGCCGCGGTGCGCGAGGTGCTCGAGGAGACCGGGCTCCAGGTGGCGGTGGAGGCCGACCTCGGCGACATCCGGTACTTCTACGTCTGGGAAGGGGTCCGGGTGCGCAAGCGCGTCCACTTCTTCCTGATGCGGGCGACCGGCGGCGACGTCAGCGAGCACGACGCCGAGATGGAGGATGTCCGCTGGTTCCCGTTGCGCACCGCGGTCAAACGCGCCGCGTACAAGGGCGAGCGCGAGGTCATCGAGCGCGCCGTCGACCGGCTCTCGTGACCCCGCTGCAGGTCGGTGTCGGCATCGCCGTGGGGTTCGCCGCCGGCATCCTGTCCGGTCTGTTCGGGGTGGGCGGGGGGATCATCACGACCCCGGCGGTGAACACGCTCCTCGGCGGAACCGCGATCCAGGCGATCGCGACCCCGCTCCCGGTGATCCTGCCGACGTCCATCGTCGGCTCGTACACGTACGCGAAGGCCGGAGAGGTGAGCGTCCGCGCCGCGCGGTGGGCTGCGGTCCCGGGGATCGGTGGCGCGATCGTCGGCGCGCTCCTGACGGATCTGGTGAACGCACACCTGTTGCTGGTCGTCACCTCTGCACTGATCGCCGTCACCGCCGCGCAGGTGATCGCCGGGCGGACGCCGAAGACGCCTTGGGTGAAGGGCCGGACCCCCGGGTGGAAGTACGGGGCGATCGGGCTGGTCGCCGGGTTCGTGTCCGGCCTGCTCGGCATCGGCGGCGGGATCGTCATGGTCCCCGCCCTCACGGTCTGGATCGGCATGCCGCTGCGTCGGGCGCTCGGGACGTCCCTGCTCGTGATCGCGATCCTCGTGATCCCCGGCACGATCGTCCACGCCCTCCTCGGCCACATCGATTGGGCGATCTTCCTCGTCCTCACGCTCGGCGTCGTGCCGGGCGTCCGGATCGGCGCTCGCATCGCGCTCGGCGCGCGCGAGCGCACGCTGCGCGTCGCCGTGGGCACGTTCCTGCTGGTGGTCGCGGTCGCGTACGGAGCGGCGGAGGTCGCTTCCCTCGCCGGGGGGCGAGGGTAGGATGGCTCGACCGACCATGCGACGGCTCTTGCCGCCCGTCCTCGCGCCCCCCTTCGCGATCGTGCTCGTCCTCTGGCTCGTCCTGTGCGCGCCACCGCCTCCGTCGAGCGCCCAAGAGAGCCCGTCGGTCATCCTCACGCTCCTGTCCCAGACCTCCTGGAACTGCCCGACGGCGACCGGCGACCTGGCCCCGGGCCAGGAGACCTGGAACTGTCCAACGGGACGAACGCTCGCTCTGCGGTTCCGCGCGCAGAACGTCGGGGCGACCCCGCTCGATGCGCTCGCGATCGGGGTCACGTTGTACTCACGGGTCCTGTCGCGGAGCGCGTACGAGGCCTCGCTCGTCTCGGATCCGTCGCTCGTCATCGATGCCGGCACCCTGCCGCGGGAGGGCGCGATCGAGCCGGGCGCCTCGCGGGACTTCGAGATCTCGCTGCTCCTCGGCTCCGGGATCGATCCCGACCACTCCGGCGTATACCCGCTCAAGGTCGACCTGAGGAGCGGGATCACCTCCGTCGCGGCGCTCCGAACACCCGTGATCTTCCTCGTGCGACAGCCTGAGATCCCGCTCGACCTATCCTGGACCTTCGTCCTCGCGCACCCGATCACCTTCTCGCCCGACGGCACGTTCACCGACCCATCGCTCGAGACCGCGCTCGAGCCGGGCGGACGGCTGAACGGGGAGATCCGCGCCCTGCTCGAGCTCGCGAACGACCCGGCCCTGCCGCCGGTGGACGTGGCGATCTCGCCGGTCCTGCTGACCCAGCTCGGACGGATGGACGACGGCTACGAGGTCTCCGAGGACGGCGGGATCCGTCGGGTCCAGCCCGGCGAGGGCGGCGCAGCCCTCGCCGGGCAGGCGCTCGCCGACCTGCGGGCGATCGCGGCGGCGCCGAACGTCGAGATGACGGCCCTCCCCTTCTCGGCCCCGGAGATCCCGTCGCTCTACGGCGGGGGGCTCGGCCGCGACGTCCCGGTCCAGCTCCAACGCGGGCGCGAGGTGGCGTCGTCGTTCGTCGGGGCCGAGATGCCGCAGACGCTCCTGCGACCACCGGGTGCGGCACTCGACGACACGACCCTGCGCGGCCTGTCCGCCGCCGGCATCCGGACGCTGCTCGTCGACCCCTCGACCGTAGAACTCCCCGAGCAGCCGCTCGGCTTCGCCGGGCCGCCGACGACCTCGCTGGGGGAGAGTTCGCTCTCGGCGATCGTCCCCGAACCCGCGACCGCCGCCCTCCTTGCCTCGGTGGTCGAGGAGGATCCGATCCGTGCGACGCAGGTCCTGCTCGGCGAGCTCACCACGATCTGGCAGGAGCAGCCGGGCGAGGCGCGGGGGATCGCGCTCCTGCTGAGCGAGGACGCGCCGCTCCCGGGTCCGTTCTTCCCGCCGATGGTCCGCGGCGTCTCGACGGCGCCCTGGCTCGCCACGGCCGCCGCTGCGGGGTTCGTCGTGACGTTCCTACCGACCGACGCCTCGACCCTCACCTCACCCTCGTTCCGCCGGTTCCCGACGTCCTACGTGGCCTCGCTCAAGCAGGCGCGCCGACGGATCGACACGCTGCGCTCGATGCTGCCGCCGAACAGCCTCGAGCCGGACCGTCTCGAGACGATGCTGCTGCTGGCCGAGGCGCGTCAGTTCCTCGTCTCGACGACCGACGGGCTCACGTTCATCGATGCGGCCCGCGAGAGCGTCCGCGCCACCGTCGAGGACCTCGCGCTCGACACCGTGCCGTCGGTGACGCTCACCTCCGAGTCGAGCGGCATCCCGGTCACGGTTTCGAACGAGGGCCCGCACTCGCTCCGGTTCTCGGTCCGTCTCGTCTCGCAGTGGATCCGCGCGGAACCCGCCACCGAGGTCGAGCTCGGACCGGGTGACTCCGAGACCCTCCGGCTCCAGGCCGAACTGCGTTCCACCGGCCGGTTCCCGGTCCTCGTGCAGATGGTCTCGCCGAGCGGCCGTCCGATCGGCCAAGAGGCCATCGTCGTGCGGTCGACCGCCTACAACCGCGTCGCGCTGCTCATCACGATCGGCGCGGCGCTCGTGCTGGTGGGGCTGTGGGCCAAGCGGTTCGTCCGACGCCCGGCGACATGACCGACGACGTGCGGGGCGACGTAGGGACGGGCACCGACCCCCCCACCGAGGACTCCACACGCTCGTTCGTCCGCAACACGGTGGTGATGTCGGCCGGCACGGCGCTGTCGCGGCTGACCGGCTTCCTCCGCCTGTCGGCGATGGCGTACGCGCTCGGCATCACCGAGACGCGCCTGACCGACGCCTACAACGTCGCGAACATCACGCCGAACATCCTGTACGAGCTCGCGCTGGGCGGGATCTTGACCTCCGTCGTCGTCCCCGTCGTGGTCGAGTGGATGCAGAAGCGCGGGCGCGACGAGGCGTGGGACGTGGTCCGACGCCTGTTCACGATCGCGATCGTGGTCCTTTCCGCGATCGCGATCCTGGGCATCGTGCTCGCGCCGTGGATCGTCGACCTCTACACCGTCGGGTACCCCGAGGCGCAGCGCGAGGCTGTGCACGGGCTCGCGACCTTCTTCCTGCGCTGGTTCATGCCGCAGGTCGTGTTCTACGGGATCGGCGCCGTCGCGGCCGGTCTCCTGAACGCCCACCGCCGGTTCGCGGCGCCGATGTTCGCGCCGATCGCGAACAACGTCATCGTCATCGCTACCTTCCTGATCTTCGCCGCGATGCCGGCGCCGGCGAGCGGCTCCCACGAGCTCGCGACCGGTTCCCAACAGCTCGTCCTGGCGCTCGGCACGACGCTCGGCGTCGTGGCCATGACGCTGGCGCTCTGGCCCTCCGTGCGCGCGACCGGGTTCCGGTTCAGGTGGATCCGAGGCGTCCGCGACGAGGCGATCGGGCGGATCGGCAGGCTGGCGACGTGGGTGATCGTCTACGTGGTCGCGAACCAGCTCGGGTACCTCGTGGTGCTGATCTTGGCCGGGGAGATCACGGGGGGGTATTCCGCGTACGCGGCGGCGTTCATCCTGTTCCAACTCCCGCACGCGATCTTCGCCGTGTCGATCCTGACCGCGCTGCTCCCGGCGATGTCCTCGCGGTGGGCGGCGGGCGACCTCGACGGGTACCGCGCGCTGCTCTCGCAGGGGATCCGGGCCACCGCGACGATCCTGATCCCGGCCGCGCTGGGGTACCTGGTGCTCGCGCGGCCGATCGTCCGCCTCCTGCTCGAGCATGGCGCCACCCAACCGGCGAGCGCCGACCTGGTGGCCGAGGTGCTGTTCGCGTTCGCGATCGGGTTGTTCGCGTTCTCGGCGTTCCAGCTCCTGCTCCGAGCCTCGTACGCGATGCAGGACACGCGGACACCCGCGCTCGTGAACGTCGCGGCGGTGTCGCTCAACGTGCTCGTCAACCTCGTCTTCTTCCTCGTGTGGGATCTGGGGATCCCCGGGCTCGCGCTCGGTCACGCGATCTCCTACGTGTTCGCGTCGAGCCTCCTCCTGGTCCTGATCCGCCGCCGCATCGGAACGATCGACGGTCGACGGATCCTCGCGTCGGTCGGTCGCATCCTGGTGGCGGGGCTCGCGACCGCGGCGGCGGCGTGGATCGTGGCCGAGGGCTTCGAGCGATGGCTCGGCACGGCGACGATCGGGGCGCAGGCCGCGCAGGTGCTCGGCGCGGTGGTGGCGGGCCTCGCCGTGTTCGTGGCGTCGGCGGCCGCGCTCCGGATCGAGGAGGTCGGCATGGTCCGCCGACAGGTGACCGCGCGATGGCGATGAGGGCCGCCCTGGGGGACGAGCGGGGGCTCGTCGGCAAGATCCTCCTCGTGTGGCTGCTCATCGCTGCTGTGGTCGTCGTCATCGCGATCGATGCGGGCTCGATCCTGCTGGTGCGCTTCCGCGCGTCGGATCTCGCGAAGGACGCGTCGGCATCCGCGGCGGAGGCGTTCCGGGAGACCGGCAACGAGGAGCAGGCCAAGCTCGCGGCCCTCGACACGATCGCCGATGCGGACGAACCGGTGCGCCTCAAGCGGATCGAGGTCGGCCGGCGCGAGGTCCTGGTCGTGCTCGCGGCCCGAGCGGACACGCTGGTGGTCGACCGGATCCCGTTCTTCGAGGACCTCGCGAAGGTGACCGTGAGCGGCTCGACCGCCGCTCCGCGCGACTGACACGTCCCCTCGTGGTAGGGAGCGGAGGCGCCGGGCATAGACTTCGTGCCGTGACCCAGACGATGGAGCCGGCCCCCGTGCTGGCCGGCCGCTTCGCGCTCGAGGAGGAGCTCGGCAGGAGCCGGACCGGGATGGTGTGGCGTTCGCGCGATCCCGTCCTGCAGCGCTCGGTCGCCGTGAAGCTCATCCATCCGCGCCTCGCGGACGACCCCGGGTTCGCGCGGGCGCTGCGGGACGAGGCTCGCAACGTGGCGGTCCTGTCGGTCCCGGGCATCGCGCGGCTCCTCGACACCGGCGAGCAGGACGGGGTCATCTACCTCGTCCGCGAGTACGTGCCCGGCTCGAGCCTGCGCGCCCGGTTGCAGGAGCGGGGGCCGGCATCGGCCCCCGAGACCGTCCGGATCGGCGTCGCGGCTCTCGGCGCGCTCGCCGAGGCGCACGAACGCGGCGTCCTCCACCTTGCGCTCGACCCCGACGACGTGATCGTGAACGACGGCGGAACCGTGTGCCTGATCGGATTCGGGATCGGCGCGGCGGTGGCCGCCAGTCGGCCCCAGGAGGCGTCGGCGCTGCTCGGCGACGAGCACCTGGCGCCCGAACAGCTCGCCGGCACGTCGACGGACGAGCGCACCGACGTCTACGCCGTCGCGTCGTTGCTGTTCGAGCTGTTGACGGGCGATGCCCCACGGGGCAGGACGTCCGCTCGCACGGTCCGCGCGGACCTGCCGAGGGCGCTGGACCGGGTGCTGGCCCGGGCACTCGACCCCGACCCCGAGCGGCGGTTCCCGAGCGCGCGGGCGTTCGCGGACGCGCTCGAGCGCTCGGTGGATGCCGAGATCGTCGACGTGCCCGACGAGGGACGCACCGCGAACCTGTTCACCTGGATCGGGGTGCCCCTGATCGTGGCGGGGATCGCCGTGGCTGCGATCGCCCTCGGGCTGTGGCTGGGCAAGCTCGAGGTCGGCGGACCGCTCGGGATCCGTGCCGCCCGGGACAACCCGGCGTCGGCCGAGATCCCGCCGGTCGTGGTTCGTCCCGCGACCGTCGTCGCGATCGATCCGTTCGGCGACGGGAACGAGCTCTCGTCCAACGCCGGCCTGGCGAACGACGGCGACGTGCAGACCGCGTGGCGTTCGGAGAACTACTTCGACGGCGAGCTCGGCAAGCCGGGGATCGGCCTCCTCCTTGACCTCGGCGAGCGCCGCGAGGTGCTCGGGCTCCGCCTGTGGACCCCGCACCCGGGGTTCGAGTTCGGCGTCGCGGTTGGCGACGACCCGGATACGCTCGTCGACGAGGTCGGCGGGGAGGTGACCTCGACATCGCTGTCGCGCATCCCGCTGAGCGGTGCGGGACGCTACGTGCTCGTGTGGATCACGTCCGTCGTACCGGTGAACGACGGCACCCGCGCCGAGGTCGCCGAGGTCCGCGTGCAGGTCCGGGGCGTCGAGACCGAGGCGGTCGGTGCCTGACCCACCGGCGCGCGACGAGGATCTCGTTCGCCGGTACCTGTCGGGAGACCGAGCCGCGTTCGCCGCCCTCGTCGAACGACACGAGCGGCGCGTCTACAACCTCGCGTTCCGCATGACCGGACGCGAGGAGGACGCGCGAGACGCGACGCAGGAGGCGTTCCTCACCGTCCTGCGGAAACTGTCCTCGTTCCGCGGCGAGGCAGCGTTCACGACCTGGCTGCATCGAGTGACCGTCAACGCGTGCTACGACCTGCTTCGCAAGCGCCAGCGAGCACCGTTGCTCGAACGCGGCGAGGACGACCTCCCCGCCGTGGAGCCGCCGCCGGCGCCGGATCCGGCGGACGCTTCGAGCCTGTCGATGGACGTGCAACGAGCCCTGATGGAGGTCCCCGAGGACTTCCGCGTCGTGATGATCCTTCACGACGTGCACGATCTCCGGCAAGAAGAGGTGGCGGCGATCGTGGGGGTCCCGGTCGGCACCGTGAAGTCGCGGCTGCATCGTGGCCGCGTCGCTCTCGCTCGGGCGATGGGCGTCGACCGCGCGGCACCCACGACCGGGGAACGGGCCGATGCCGCCGGGCCGTCAGAAGGGACGGTATCCCCGTGAGCCATCCCGACGACCTCCTCGCCGACTACGTCGACGGCACGCTGGACGAACGCGGGCGCGCCGATGTGGACTCGCACCTGCTCGGGTGCGAGCGCTGCCGTGGGGAGGTCCGGGAAGCGCGGAGCGCCAAGGTCGCCCTGGCCGAGCTCGAGGATCGCCCAGTGCCGTTCGGCGTGACCGGGCCGGTGCTCGCCGAGGCGGGACGGCGGTTCGAGCGCCGCCGGGGCATCGCCTGGGATCGCTTCCGGTGGGCGGCCGGCCTCGCGGCCGCGGCCGCGCTCGTCGTCGTGGTCGCCCTGAACGTCGGCGACGGAGACTCGCAGAACGCCGCGAGCCCGGCGGCGGGGGGCACAGGGGCGAGCGGCGCGACCGGTGGCGCCGAGTCCGCCGGGGCGGCTTCGCCCGGGCCGCTGCGGTTCCTCGGTCTCGAGCGACAGCCCGAGGTGAACTACGACGACGCCGGTATCCGGGCGGTCGCGTCCCAGGCCGCCGGGGCGCTGGTGTCCGCCGAGGCGGGCAAGGGCCAGACGGCGTTCGCCAGCGCCGCCGAGGACTCGGCGACCCGAACGAGCGACGCCAAGCGCTGCATCGAGCAGAGCGGCCTGGACATCAACGGGCCCCGAGACGACCTGATCCGCCTGATCGAAGCCAAGTACCAGGGGACCCCCGCGTACATCGCGGTGTTCGCCGAGGGACCGGGGGCCGGCCAGCCACCCGACCACATCGTCGTGTGGGTCGTGGCCACGCAGGACTGCAGCAGGTTCCTGACGACCGCCTCGCAGAGGATCACGCCTGGCTGACCGCTCGGGGTGAAGGTTCGAGCGTTCACTCGTAGAGTTACCGGTCGTGAGGTATCGCGTGGAGCAGCTCGCGGCCGCGTGCGACGTCTCGGTCGACACGATCCGCTACTACCAGACCCGAGGCCTCGTCCCGGCGCCGACGCGGGAGGGACGGGTCGCCTGGTACGACGAGCACCACGCCGAACGGATCCGCGAGGTCCGCGAGCTCAGGCGTCGGGGCCTCACGCTGGCGGCGATCGAGCGGGTGCTCGGTGACGGGATGGACCCCGCCGACGCCGACCTCGCCCTGGCGGTGGCTGCCGCGCGTGGGGAGGCGCGGGAGGACGAGCTCCTCACGCTGGACGGGTTCGCCAGCCGGAGCGGGGTCCCCGCCTCGCTGATCCAGGCCGTCGAGCGCGAGGGCATCGAGCTCGGTCGCACCGTCGGCGGCGAGGTCCGGTACACGGCCTCCGACATCGGGATGGTCCGCGGGGCGCTCCGCCTCCTCGAATACGGACTCCCGCTCGGCGAGCTCCTCTCGCTCGCGCGGGACACGAACGACGCGATGGTCGCGCTCGCCAACCGCGCGGTCGAGCTGTTCGACGAGCACGTGCGCAAGCCGATCCGCGACACCGCCGGCTCGGACGACGCCGCGGCCGCGCAGCTCGTCGAGGCGTTCGACACCCTGCTGCCCGCCGTCACGAACCTGGTCGCGAACCACTTCCGTCGGGTGCTGCTCGCCGCGGCCGAGGAACGGCTCGCGTGAGCGAGCGGCGGGCGACGCCCGAGGGCCTACCCGACCCGAGCGAGAAGGCGCGGGTCGTGCGCGGGATGTTCGACCGCATCTCGACCCGCTACGACCTCGTGAACCGCGTCATGACGTTCGGCATGGACGTCGGATGGCGCCGCCGGGCCGTTCGCGAGCTCCGGCTGCCCGGCCGAGCGTTGGTCGCCGACCTCGCGTGCGGCACGGGTGACCTCTGCGATGAGCTCCTCACCGGCGGGTACCGGGCGGTCGGGTTCGATTTCTCGCACGGCATGCTGCTCCATGCCCGGACACGCGCGCCGGTCGTGGAGGCCGATGCGCTCGCGCTGCCGCTCGCCGACGCGAGCGTGGACGGCGCGACGTGCGGGTTCGCGCTCCGGAACGTGACCGACCTCGCCGTCCTCTTCGCCGAGACCGCACGCGTGCTCCGACCCGGAGGGCGCTTCGCGTTCCTCGAGACGAGCGAGCCCGACGGCCGCCTGATGCGAGCCGGTCACGCCGTCTACTTCAAGCGGATCGTGCCGATGATCGGCGCCGCGCTCTCGGACCGGGACGCCTACCGCTACCTCCCGAGATCGATGGCGTACCTGCCCGAGCCCGACCGGCTGCGCTCGATGCTCGGCGACGCCGGTTTCACGACGGTCGATCGGATCCTCCTCGGCGGCGGCGTCGCCCAACTGCTGGTCGGGACCCGCCGATGAGCGGACGACCGCGCTCATGACCGGCCTCGCGGCGCGTGCGACCCGGCTCGGGCCGGCGTTCGACCTCCTCGCCGGGTACCGGGATGGGGGGTTCTTCCTCGAACGGGCGGGGGTGGGCCTGTCGACGAGCGGCGAGGTGGACCGCCTGACGGCCGAGCCCGGCCCCGAACGCATCCTCCGCCTCTCGAGATCGGTGATGGACGCCCTCGCGCCGATCGGAGTGGACGCCGCCGCGCCGGCGCCCGTGGCCGTGGCCTCGATCCCGTTCGACGACCGCGAGCCCGCGGAGGCGGTCGTCCCGCGGCGCGCCACGATCCGGCTGGACCCGGGCGAGACCTGGCGGCTCGAGATCTCCCCGGTGGGCGAGCGCCAGCGCGCCGGCGAGCGCGAGCGGTGGGCAGGCCGGACGCTCCCCCACGACGCGTTCGAGGAGATGCAGCTCCGACCCGATCCCGAGCCCGACGGATACACCGCGGCGGTGGCGCGCGCGACCGAGCGGATCCGATCCGGCGAGCTCCGCAAGATCGTGCTCGCGCGCACGATGCTCGTGAACGCGGAACGGACGCTCGACGCCAAGCAGCTCCTGTGGCGACTGCGGGCCGTCGACCCCGACTGCTACGCGTTCGCGGCGCCGCAGCTGCACGCGGTCTCCGGCTCCGTGCTCGTCGGCGCCACGCCGGAGCTGCTGCTGCGGCGGCGCGGGCGGCAGGTCGAGGCGACGCCGCTGGCCGGCTCCTCCCAGCGCTTCGGCGACGCGGGGCGCGACCGGGCCTCCGCCGATCGCCTGTTCGGGTCCGAGAAGGATCGCGAGGAACACGCCGTGGTGGTCGACGACGTCCGCCACGTCCTGGGCGCGTTCTGCGAGGATCTCGTGCATCCGCACGAGCCCGAGCTGCTCGGCACCGCCAACGTGTGGCACCTGGCGACGCCGTTCCGCGGTCGGTTGCACGACCCGTCGGTCACCGCGCTCGAGCTCGTCGCCGCGCTCCATCCCACGCCGGCCGTGTGCGGGTCGCCGCGCGAGACCGCGCTCGAGATGCTCGAGCAGCTCGAGCCGATCCAACGGGGCGGGTACGCGGGCCCGGTGGGGTGGATGGACGCGAACGGGGATGGCGAGTGGGCGATCGCGCTCCGATGCGCGGAGATCACCGGCTCCACGGCACGGCTGTTCGCCGGGGCCGGCATCGTCGCCGACTCCGAGCCCGAGGCCGAGCTCGACGAGACCGAGCGCAAGTTCCGGGCGCTGCTCGACGCGCTCCGCTGGGGCTGAGTCAGTCCCCCGCCAGGTCGATGCCGAGCGGGGCCGACTCCGTCCCGAACCCCGCGCGTCGATAGAAGGAGACCGATCTCGGGGTCGGCCAGACCACGGCCTCGGCCGCAGGGTGATCGCGCGCGAACGTCATCGCCGCATCGAGCAGGCGACGGCCGAGACCCGCGTCGCGCAGCCCGGGCTCGACGTACACGTTCGTCACGTAGACGATGGGTCGCTCCCAGCGTCGGCGGCTCGGGTGCGGGACCTTCTCGACGAGCTGGAGCCAGATGCAGCCCACGAGACGGCCTTCTCCCTCCGCGACCCAGGCTCGCCACGGCGCTCCGTCGGCGAGCGCACCCTCCGCGAACGCGCGGAACTCCTCCAAGAAGGCGTCGAACGTTCGGCTGACCCGGGTGCCGTGCTCCACGCGGAAGGCCCAGCGCAGCCGGGCGAGCTCGTCGGCGTCTCCGGGCGTCGCCGGGCGGAGCTGCACCATCAGGCGTCCACCGTTCGCTTGGCGAGGAGCCGACGGAGGACGAAGACCGTGAGCCCCGATGCGACCAGGCCTGCCAGGAACGCCGGGAGCAGGGGCGGATCGTAGGCGCCACCGCCGCCGTATCCGATACCGAGGACGTTCGTGCACTCGGTGTGCGACAGCGAACCGTTCGAGGCGGAGGTCGTGCACGAAAGCGGGGCGAGCAGCACGTAGGTGACGGTGAAGGCCCATGGCGCCGCGACCGCGGGCCAGACGACATCTCGGCGGGTGCGCCAGGGGAAGACGACCAGCATCGCGACCCCCGTGAGCAGGAACGGCACGCCGATCGTGAACGCGCCGAGCACGCCGAAGACGATCGACCCGATGGCGATGGCCACGTAGAGCGGCGTCCGCACGACTCACATGGTATGCCGCTCCAGCGCGGCGGCGACCGCCGCCTGGATCTCGGCGTGCATCTGGACGTTGCGGGTCCGATCGATCGGCACTTCGACGACATGGACCCCTCCGGCGTCGCGCCCTCGCTCGACCGCGGGGATCAGCTCGTCGGCCCGTTCGACCCGAGCATGTCCGGCACCCGCGGCGCGACAGACCGCACCGAGATCGAGCCCGTGGGGTGTGGTGAACAGCTCCTCGAGCTCGGGGAGCTCGCGCTGGGGGAGGAACGAGAAGATGACCCCCCCGTCGTTGTTCGGCACGACGAAGACGCAGTCGTGGCCGCGGCGCGCGCTCCAGATCAGCGAGCCGACGTCGTGCAGCAGCGTGAGGTCGCCGCAGAGCCCCGTGGTCGGTACCCGGGTCGCCGACACGCCGAACGCGGTCGAGACGAACCCGTCGATCCCGCTCGCGCCCCGGTTGGCGAGGACGCCGATGCCGCTCCGGGGCGCCATGTACGCGTCCAGGTCACGCACCGGCATGCTCGAGCCCACGACGAGCACGGACCCGTCCGGGGCCGACGCGGCCACGTCTCGGGCGATCCGGCCCTCGTACGGTTCGCCCCATCCGTCGAGCAGCGCGTCCACGGTGGCGCGAGCCAGCCCATCGGCGACTCGCCATCCGCGGAGCCACGCGCTCTCATCGGCCGCCGGTCCTTCCAGCAGGGCCGGCACGAACGCCGCCGGCTCGGCCCGGAGCGTCCACGCGGCCCTGCGGTGGGGGTCGGCGACGAGGTGGTCCTGGTCGACGATCACCAGTCGTCCGGCACGACGAACGAGCTCGAGTCCGGCCCGCGACGTCGGCGCCGCGCCGAACTGCACCACGACCTCGGGCACGTGCTCGTTCGCGAACCTCGGGTCGGCGACCAGGAACGGTCCGGCCGACAGGGCGCCTGGGACCCGGAGGTTCGACGTGGGTTCGGCGAGGAGCGGCCATCCCGCCCGGCGAGCGAGCTCCGGCAGCGATGGCGGCGACTCCCGCATCGAACCCGCGAGGATCAGCCCACGCGCCGTGGACGTGAGCTCGCGCTCGATCGCGTCGAGCTCCTCGGGCTCGGCGTCCGCCGACAGCGTGAACTCCGTTCCGGAGGCGGGCGACGCCGCCATCCCCATCGGAGCGCCGACCAGCGGCTCGCGGAACGGCAGGTTCAGGTGCACCGGCCCGGGAGGAGGCCCCATCGAGGCGCGGGTGAGGCCGAGCACGAGCTCATGCCAGGTGCCCTCATCGGCGGAGTCGCCCGGGACGGGGGCGTCGACCGCGGCCCGGACGTACCCCCCGAACAGCCCGACCTGCTCGATCGTCTGGTTCGCGCCGACGCCGCGCAGCTCGGGCGGTCGGTCGGCGGTGAGGAGCACCAACGTCGCACGCGGCCATCGAGGCCTCGACGACGGCCGGCAAGAGCTCGGCGGCGGCCGTGCCGCTGGTGCACGCCACGGCGACCGGCCGGCCCGTCGCCTTCGCGATGCCGAGCGCGAAGAAGCCCGCGGCGCGTTCGTCGAGGTGGACGTGCGTGCGGACGTTCGGATGCCTCCGGAGCGCGAGCGCGATCGGCGTCGAACGGGACCCCGGCGAGATCGTCGCGTGTTCCATGCCGAACCGCACGAGGTCGTCCACCACCCACCACGCCGCAGCGAACGAGCGTTCGGCCTCGCTCACGTCCTCGCCTCCGCGATCACCAGGCCGAGCGCGAGCAACATCCCGAACACCACCTGCAACCGCGCGGTGCCCACCAACACCGGGATCAGCGCGCGGCCCTCGGCACGCCCCACCTGTTCGAACGGTCCGATCGCCGCGACGCCGGCCGCGAGTGCGAGCAGCGACCACGCCGAGAGCCCGCTCCCTTCGTCGAGCGTCCCCACCACGACGCCGAGGGCGACCGCGACGAAGGCGGCGAGGATGCACCCCCGGTACAACGTGCGCGTCCGCCGTTCGCCCAGCCGGACCGCGAGCGTCCGCTTGCCGGCCACGGCATCCGTGGGGATGTCACGGAGGTTGTTCGCGACCAAGATCGCGACGGCGAGCAGGCCCATCGGGACCGAGGCCCACCAGGCGGCGCTCGAGACGACCCCGGCCTGCACGTATGCGCTCCCGGCGGTCGCCATCACGCCGAAGAACAGGAACACCATCAGCTCGCCGAGGCCGAGCTCCGCGTACGGCCTCGGGCCGCCGCTGTAGAGCCAGAGCGCGAGCATCGCGAGCGCGCCGAGCGGCACCAACCACCACGTCGTGACCGCCGCGAGCGCGAGCCCGGACACGCCGGCGACGAAGATGCATCCGAGGGCTGCGACGAGGACCGAGCGCGCCCGGGCGAGCCCCGACGAGGTGAGGCGTGGCGGTCCCAACCGCTCGGACGTGTCGACGCCGCGAACGCCGTCGTGGAAGTCGTTCGCGAGGTTGACCCCCACCTGGAGCCCCAGCCCCACGAGCAGCGCCGCGACGAAGCGCCAGGGGATCAGCTCGCCGGCGGCGGCGGTCCCGACCACGACCGGCGTGACGCTCGCCCCGAGCGTCCGGGGGCGCGCCCCCTGCACCCAGACGCCCAGGCGCGTCACGGCCGCTTCGGGAACCGCGTGAAGTCCGGGTCGCGCTTGTCGACGAACGCGTCCCGGCCCTCCTGCGCCTCCTCCGTCATGTAGTAGAGGAGCGTCGCGTCACCCGCCAGCTGCTGCACGCCCGCGAGGCCGTCCGTGCCGGCGTTCGAGCCGGCCTTCAGCAGCCGCAGGGCGAGGGGGCTCATCACGAGCATCTCGCGGCACCAGCGCACGGTCTCGGGCTCGAGATCGTCCAGCGGCACGACCGCGTTGACCAACCCCCACGCGAGCGCCGTTCGCGCGTCGTACTGCCGGCACAGGAACCAGACCTCCTTGGCGCGCTTCTCCCCGACCTGACGCGCGAGCAGGTTGATGCCATACCCCCCGTCGAACGAACCCACCTTCGGTCCTGTCTGGCCGAACCGGGCGTTCTCCGCCGCGATCGTCAGATCGCAGCACACGTGCAACACGTGACCGCCGCCGATCGCGTAGCCGGCGACCATCGCGACGACGGGTTTCGGCAGCCGCCGGATCAGGACCTGCAGGTCCAAGACGTTCAGCCGGCCGATCCCCCGCTCGTCGACGTACCCGTCGTCCCCTCGGATCCTCTGATCCCCACCGCTGCAGAACGCCTCCGGCCCCTGCCCGGTGAGGATCACGACGCCGATCTGCGGATCGTCGCGCGCCGTATCGAACGCGCGGATCAGCTCCCGCACCGTGAGCGGGCGGAAGGCGTTGCGGACGTCGGGGCGGTCGATCGTGATCTTGGCGATGCCCTCCGCCGTCTCGTACCGGATGTCGGTGTAGTCGCCGGCGCTCGACCAGGTGGGAACCGAAAGGTCTGACGTCATGACCGCGCACTCCTAGAGCGAGCACTCGAAGGGTTTCGGCTAGCCTAGCGGATGTGCCGGCCCTCGAACACGTCGCGCTCGCCGGCGGGGACGTCGTGGCCGTCTCGCTCCCGCCCGGGCCCGAGTGGTTCGAGGTCGTGGCCGAGACGTGGACCGCAGGCGCGACCCTGCTGCCCGTCGACCACCGGCTCCCGCCGGCCGAGCAGGGAGCCTTGCTCGACCGGGCCAGGCCGACGGTCGTGCTCGATCGGGGCGGCGGGCGCCGCGTCGACGGCGATCCGGCCGAGGCCGGGATCTCGGTGATCGTCGCCACGAGCGGGACCGGTGCCTCCCCCAAGCTCGTGCAGTTCGAACGGCGGGCGGTCGACGCGGCCGTCGCGTCGTCGGCCCTCGAGCTCGGGGCGACCGAGCGGGACCGGTGGCTCTGCTGCCTCCCGCTGTCGCACGTCGGCGGGCTCCTCGTGCTGCTCCGCGCGATCCTCCTGGGGGCGCCCGTGACCGTCCACGCGCGGTTCGACCCGGCGGCGTTCGAGGCCGAACGCGGCGTGGCGTTCACCTCCCTGGTCCCCACGATGCTCGGCAGGCTCGTCGACGCTCGCGCCGACCTCTCCGCATTCCGGTCGATCCTCGTCGGCGGGGCTCACCTCTCGCCCGACCTTCGCGCACGCGCCGAACGCGCCGGCGCAACCATCGTCGAGACCTACGGCCTCACGGAGACCTGCGGCGGCGTCGTCTACGACGGGCTCCCGCTCCCCGGCACCGAGATGCGCATCGACGTGAACGGAGGCATCGAGCTGCGCGGTCCCACCCTGATGCGCGGGTACCGGTTCGACCCCGTAGGCACCGCTGCGGCCTTCACGGCAGACGGCTGGCTGCGACCGGGGGACGCCGGCGAGATCGATCGCGACGGCCGCCTGCACGTCGTCGGCCGGATCGACGACCTCATCAACACCGGCGGCGAGAAGGTGTGGCCCGACGAGGTCGAGGCGGCGCTCCGCGATCACCCGGGCGTACGCGAGGTCGCCGCCAGCGGACGGCTCGACCCCGAGTGGGGCCAGCACGTCGCCGTCTGGGTCGTGCCGGTCGACCCGTCGGATCCGCCGACGCTCGACGGCCTGCGAGCGTTCGCCGCGCGGAGCCTGCCGCGGTACGCGGCGCCACGGGAGCTCATCCTCACGGAACGGCTCCCCGTGACGCCCTCGGGCAAGCTCCGACGGGCTGCGCTGCCGCGGGACTGAACGGGCTTAGGCTGCGGTTATCCTCGGTGGAGGAGCGGATGGTCGACGAGCGGAACACCGTTATCTTGGGTTCGGGGCCGGCCGGATACACGGCCGCCCTCTACGCTGCCCGGGCCAACCTCCGGCCGCTGCTGCTGAAGGGCCTCGAGGCGGGCGGGCAGCTGATGCTCACCACCGACGTCGAGAACTACCCCGGGTTCGCCGACGGGATCCTCGGGCCGGAGCTCATGGACGCGTTCGAGAAGCAGGCGGCGCGGTTCGAGACCGAGATCGTCGCGCAGGTGGTCACCCGCGTCGACCTGTCCGAGCGCCCCTTCGGGGTCTGGGCGGGAGACCTCGAGTGGCGGGCGAAGACCCTGATCCTGGCCACGGGTGCGAGCGCTCGGTGGCTCGGGGTTCCGGGCGAGGAGCAGCTGCGCGGTCGCGGGGTGAGCGCGTGCGCGACCTGTGACGGCTTCTTCTTCCGCGATCGCGAGCTCGTGGTCGTCGGGGGCGGCGACACCGCGATGGAGGAGGCGACCTTCCTCACGAAGTTCGCGAGCGCGGTGACGATCGTCCATCGCCGCGATGAGTTCCGCGCCTCGAAGATCATGCAGGAGCGCGTGCTCTCGAACCCGAAGGTCCGCGTGATCTGGGACTCCGTCGTCGAGGAGATCCTTGGCGAGGGTGCCGTGACCGGCGTCCGGTTGCGGAACGTGGCGACGGGCGAGGAGCGGGAGCTCGCGACCGGCGGCGTGTTCGTCGCGATCGGCCACACGCCGAACACGGACCTCGTCAAGGGTCAGCTCGAGCTGAGCGACGCCGGGTACGTCGTCGTGCGGGAGCCGACGACCAGAACGAACATAGCCGGGGTGTTCGCGGCGGGTGACGTCACCGACGTGATCTACCGTCAGGCGGTCACGGCCGCCGGGCAAGGATGCAAGGCCGCGATCGACGCGGAGCGCTTCCTCGAAGAGCAGGCGCACGCGAACGGCGGATGAGGCGATCCCCGAGGAACGAGCGGAGCCGAAAGGGCCAAGGGAGGAAGGAACCAACGTGGCGATGATGGGTGACGTGACGGACGGCGACTTCGAGGAGCGGGTGCTCGGTTCCGAGGTGCCGGTGCTGGTGGACTTCTGGGCGGAGTGGTGCGTGCCGTGCCACATGGTGTCGCCGGTGGTCGAGGAGATCGGCCGGGACAAGGGCGAGACGCTGCTGATCGCGAAGCTGAACATCGACGACAACCCCGAGGTGACCCGCCGGTTCGGCGTGATGAGCATCCCGACGTTGATGCTGTTCAAGGGTGGCGAGGAGATCGCCCGGGTGGTGGGCGCGCGGGGCAAGGATGCGTTGCTCAAGGAGATCGACCCGCACGTACCCGCGGCCTAGGCGCGGCCGGCCGCCGGTCGGTTGCCGGGCGGCATGGGTTCCGCGGAAACTCCGACCGTGGAGCTCATCCGACCGGGCACCCGAGGAGAGGACGTCCGCGACGTGCAGCACCGTCTGCTCGGGGCCGGCCTCCGCATCGAACCGGGCGAGCTCGACGGGACGTTCGGTCCCTCGACCGAGGAGGCCGTCCGGGCGTTCCAGCGCGCCCGTGGCCTGCCGGCGGACGGGATCATGGGCCCCGACACCTGGGGCCAGCTCGTCGAGGCCGGCTACCGGCTGAGCGACCGGACCCTCTACCTCCGCTCCCCCGCGTTCCGCGGGGACGACGTGCGCGAGCTCCAGCGGATGCTGGGCGCACTCGGGTTCGACGCCGGCAAGGAGGACGGGATCTTCGGCCCGCGGACCGATCGCGCGGTCCGCGAGTTCCAGCGCAACGTCGCCTCCCGGGTCGACGGGATCGTCGGGCTCGACACCGTCCACGCGATCGGCCGGTACCGTCCGCCCGTGAACGCCCCGAGCCGCGCGGTCGTCCGCGAGGGCGAGGCGGCCCGCGGTCCCGGGCTCGCGCTCTCGGGCTCGGTCATCGCGATCGACCCCGACCGGATCGACGCCGACGAGACCGACCGCTCCCTCGCGATCGCCCTCGAACTATCCGAGACCCTCGTCCGGTTGGGCGCCCGCCCGCTCCTGCTGCGTTCGGGGCCGGAGGCCTCCCCGATCGACGAGCGCATCCGGCGCGCGAACGCGGGCGACGCCGCCGCCCTGATCTCGATCGCCGTCGGATCCGGCGAGCAGGTCGAGCGGGGGTCGGCCTGCTTCCACTACGGGACGCCGACCACCCACTCCCCGATGGGCCGCCGGCTCGCCCAGTCGATCCGGCGCGAGCTGGTCGACCGTCTCGGCCTCCCGGATGGCGGCCTCCACCCGCGATCGATCGCGATCCTGCGAGAGACGCGCATGCCGGCGGCACGCATCGAACCGGCGGTGGCGAACGACCCGGACGATGCCGCACGCATCGCCGACCCGGCCTTCCCGAGCGACGTCGCCCGAGCGATCGCGGACGGCGTCGTCGCCTTCTCGCGACCCGCGCCGGCCGATCTCGCGCGCTCGACCTAGCCGAGGACGCCTACCGGCGGGCGCGCCGCGCCAGCGACAGGAGCACCATGCCGAGCGCGAGCCCGAGGGCGAGTGCCTTGCCCGCTCGTCGCACCTCCTCCGTCGAG
Organism: uncultured Actinomycetes bacterium; assembly: GCA_963706005.1. Taxonomy (GTDB): domain Bacteria; phylum Actinomycetota; class UBA4738; order UBA4738; family HRBIN12; genus DASSJM01. Next base: position 89,220 of record CAVPLL010000001.1, on the reverse strand, counting down.
GGTCGTTGCATCGGCGGGTATCGTACGGCGGTGGGGACGGTCAGCTACCACCTGATGCTCGAGGGACAAGAGGGCGTCACCTGGCCGCAGTGGCTCGCGATCGCGCAGGCGTGCGAGCGTCTCGGGTTCGACGGCCTCCTCACGTCCGATCACTACCTCTCCGTCGTGAACGTCGACGAGCCGGGGTCCAACGATGCGTGGACGCTCCTCGGCGCGCTCGCCGCGAGGACCGAGCGGCTGCGTCTGGGGACGATGGTCTCGCCGGTGACGTTCCGGCTCCCGACGGTGCTCGCGAAGGCCGCCACGACCGTCGACCGGATCTCCGACGGACGGGTCCAGCTCGGGATGGGTGCGGGGTGGTGGGACGAGGAGCATCGCACCCACGGGATCCCCTTCCCCTCCACCGGCGAGCGCTTCGAGATGCTGGAGGAGCAGCTCGAGATCGTCCACGGTCTGTGGACCGAAGAGGTGTTCTCGTTCGAGAGCCGCCACTACGCGATCGAGGCGTGCCGGTTCGTCCCGAAGCCCGTGCAACAACCACATCCTCCGATCGTGGTGGGAGGCAAGGGCGAACCGAGGTTGGCCCGGCTCGTGGCGCGATGGGCGGACGAGTTCAACCGGGTCGGCGGCACGCCGGACGAGATGGCGGCATCGATCGAACGCGTGACGGACGCGCTCGACACGGCGGGACGCGACCGCGCGAGCGTGACGATGTCGTTCATGACGTGGGTGTTCGTCGGTCGCACCGACGCCGAGTGGAGGGACCGGGTGGAACGGGCCCGACGCATGGATCCCACCGCAGGGTCGCTCGAGGAGTACCTCGCAGACATCTCGCGCGACTGCATCGTCGGAACGACGGAACAAGCGATCGAACGGATGAACGAGTACGCGGCGGCGGGCGTCCAGCGGTTCGTCCTGAACCACAGCCTGTTCGACGACCTCGACCAGATCGAGCTGCTGGCCGAGGAGATCATCCCGAGGGTGGGCGCCTGATCGTGCTCCCGATGCCGGAGGAGCCGCCTCGCACGCCGCACGCCGGGACCGAGCGCGAGATCCTGACGGCACAGCTGGACGAGCAGCGGACCATCCTGCTCCGCAAGGTCGCCGGCCTGTCCGACGACGATCTGCGTCGGCCCTCCACCGTGTCGAGCCTGTCGCTCCTCGGCCTGTTGAAGCACTCCGTGTACGTCGAGCGGTGGTGGTTCAGCTGGGTGTTCGCTGGTCTCGACGTCTCGTTCCCGTGGACGGACGACGATCCCGACGCGGACTTCCGCCCCGAGCCCGACGAGTCGGCCGAGGACCTCGCCGCCCTGTACCTCGCCGAGATCGAACGATCGCGTGCGATCGTCGCGGCGGCCGATCTCGACGACGCGGCCGCCCGACCCACCCCCGGCGAGGCGACGACGCTGCGCGGCATCCTGGTGCACATGATCCAGGAGACCTCGCGCCATCTCGGGCACGCCGACATCATCCGCGAGGCGATCGACGGCGTCGTCGGCGACTAGGGGACTCTGGAACTCCTTGCAGTGCAACGATTTCGGCGAAGTGGGCTACTCTGGCGCTCGACCGGGCCCCGAGCCGATGATCTCCGAGACGATGCGCTCGAGGTCGTCTGCCGAGCCGAACTCCACCACGATCTTGCCGCGCCGCTTGCTCATCTGGATCGTGACGCGCGTCGCGAGCTGCTCGGACAGGAGCTCCTCGACCTCGGCGAGCGGGTTCCCCTCGGGCTGGGGCACCGCAGCCAGCTGAGCGGACCGCTCGACGTGCGACGGATGGTCGAGGTAGTTGCGCACGAGCTCCTCGACCTCGCGGACCGAGACGTCCTCCGCCGCGATCCGAACCGCAAGCGTCCGCTGCGCCTCCGCGTCCCCGAGCGAGAGCAACGCCCGACCATGGCCCGCCTGGATCCGGCGCTCCGCGAGCAGCTGCTGCACCTCCGTCGGGAGCTGGAGGAGGCGGATCGTGTTCGCGATGTGGGATCGCGACATGCCCAATCGCTCCGCGAGCGTCTCCTGCTTGAGGCCGAGCTCCTCGAGGAGCTCGCGGAAGGCCTCGGCCAGCTCGATCGGGTTCAGGTCCTCGCGGTGGATGTTCTCGATCAGGGCCTCGCGAAGCGATTCCGCGTCGTCGCTCTCCCGGAGCACCGCGGGCACGGTCGCGAGCCCCGCAAGCTTGGCCGCCCGCAGCCGCCGCTCACCGGCGATCAGCTCGAAGCCGCTCCCAGCCTTGCGGACGACGATCGGCTGGAGCACCCCCACCTCGCGGATCGACATCGCGAGCGCCTCGAGGGCGTCGTCCTCGAACATGGTCCGCGGCTGGCGGGGGTTCGGCTCGACCGCCTCGACGGGGATCTCGAGCAAACCGACCCCCTCCTCGACCGCCCCAGGGAGCAGCGCCGACAGCCCGCGACCTAGACCTCCTCGTTTCATCAAGATCCTCCTCTGCGGAACAGACCCCTCCGTCGCTTCCTGGCTCCGGCGTCGGTCGACCCTCCCGGTCCGAGCTGCATCTCGTCCTCTCGTTCAGACTGCGTCTGATCGCCGTTCATCTCGGCGACCGACGAACCTTCTGCCCTCGATGCCTCGTTGAGGGTCGGAGCGACGTCGGGACCACGGTCGCCCTCGCCGACCTCTGCCCCGGCCTGCTCGCCCCCGGGCATCGTCGGCGCACCGTCGCCGTCGGGTTGACGCCCAGCCCGGTCCTCGTCGAGGGGCTGCACCGCACCTGGCTCTTCCCGATCGGTCTCGTGCCGATCGGCGTCGGGTTCGTCTGCAGGATGAGGCTCCGCGATCTCCGGCTCTCCGGCCGACGCGGCCTCGGTCTCACCCTCCAGCTCCCTCTCGGGTTCCTCCGGAACCTCGTCCGAGTCCTGCCCGGTTCCCACGACGTCGGCGTCCGGGGCGGCCGGCGCCTCGGGCTCCTCCTCGGCGCTCACCCGGTCGCCGGGTCCTACCAACGGCCGCGGTGCGCGGGTGGGTTGCGGCTGGGGCGGCGGGACGACCACGCTCGGAACATCGTCGACGTTCGGGAGCGGACGCTCGTCCGGGAGCCTCGCGGCGACCTCTCGGGCGAGTTCGCGGTAGCTCTGGGCGCCCTTGGAGTGGGGGTCGTAGACGGTGATCGGCTGGCCGAACCCCGGCGCCTCGGAGAGGCGCACGGTCCTGGGGATGATGGTCTGGTAGACGCGGTCGCCGAAGTAGCGCCGGACCTCCGCCACCACCTGCTCCGACAGCTTGGTCCTCGGGTCGAACATGGTCATCACGATGCCGGTCAGGCGCAGGCCCGTGTTGACGTTCTGCTGGACGAGCCGAACGTTGCGCAGGAGCTGGCCCAGTCCCTCGAGCGCGTAGTACTCGCACTGGATGGGGACGATGAGTTCCTCGGCGGCCGCCAGGGCGTTCACGGTGAGGAGCCCGAGGGAAGGCGGGCAGTCCAGGAACACGAAGTCGTACGCATCCTGCTTGAGGGGCTCGATCGCCTTCTTGAGCCGCAGCTCGCGCGAGAACTGGCTCACCAGCTCGATCTCGGCCCCGGCCAGGTCGATCGTCGAGGGGATCGCGAACAGGTTCTCGATCGCGGTGGGCACCACGGCCCGCTCGATCGGCGCCTCATCGGCGAGCACGTCGTAGACGGTGACGTCGCGCTCCTCGTGGCGGATGCCGAGCCCCGTCGATGCGTTGCCCTGCGGGTCCAGGTCCACCACCAGCACCCGGTGGCCGAGCTCGGCCAGGGATGCCCCGATGCTGACCGCCGTCGTGCTCTTGCCGACGCCTCCCTTCTGGTTCGCGACCGCGATGATCCGCGCTCGCCGAGGGCCGGGCGCCGAGGCACCGGCGATCGCCGGCGTGGTCTTCGGCGCGCTGCGCGATGCTTTCGAAGGACGTTGCGCGGCAGTCGTTGGCGCCCCTGAAGCCTTGGTTGCTCGTTTGGACACGGACTTCGGCTTGGAGGACGAATTGGCTGCCCGGGAAGAAGAGGGCTTCGTCACTGACGAGTCATGATAACGAGCGCACCCCCGCTTTCAAGCACGGGGGTGCGCACGACCGCCTCGAGGTGGGCTCCGGGCGGGACCTGAGGGTCCGGGGCATGCGCCCCGGCGAAGTAGACGAGGCGCCCTGCCGGCCGAAGGATGTGGCGCGCCACCGCCCACGCCGCCGGCAGCGGGGCGAACGCCCGGGCGAGACAGGCATCCACCTGCCGAGCGATCTCCTCGGCTCGGCCGGCCACCACCTCGGCGTTCGGGAGCTCGAGCTCCTGGACGACGAGCTCGAGCACGGCCACGCGCTTCTCGCGGCGCTCGCTGAGCAGGACGCGGACACCGGGGAGGGCGATCGCCACGACGACCCCAGGCAATCCCGCTCCCGAACCGAGGTCGCACACGAGCCTCGTCTGCTCGACGAGCGGAGCCGCGCGCAGGCAATCGAGGATATGGCGGTCCCGGATTCGCTCGACGTCCGAGCGGGCGATCGCTCCGAGCGGCACCGCCTTCCCGATGAGGAGCTGCTCGTACCCGAGGAGGCGAGCCGCCTGCGACGGATCGAGCTCGACCCCGAGTTCCCTCGCCTGGGACCGAAGGACCGCCGGGTCGCTCATCGATGTTTCACGTGAAACGGCACCTTGAGAGACGTGGGCCTACCGAGAACGACGGATGACCACGCGCCGCTCGGCGCCCTCACCCTCGCTCGAGCTTTCGACCCCGTCTACCTCGGCCACGGCAGTGTGGACCATCTTCCGCATGAACGGATTCATCGGCTCGAGCGTCTCCGGACGGCCCGTCTGGGAGACCCGCTTAGCGACCTCCCGCACCCGGGCCGACAAGCGCTCGATCTGCCGCTTCCGGTAGTCCTCGATGTCGACCACGACCCTGGCGGGCAGCCCGGTCCGCTGGCCGATCACGACTCGAGTCAGCTCCTGGATCGCCTCGAGCGTCTGCCCGTGGCGCCCGATCAACAGGCCCATGTCCTCGTCGTCGGGTTCCGGACCGATCACGTCGACGTACATCGTCCCGTGCTCGAAAGCCGACTCGACGTTGGCCACGATCCCCATCCGTTCCAGCATGCCTTCCAGGAACTCGGCGGCGATCTCGGCCTGATCCTCGAGGTCGTCATCGGAGACCTCGCCACCGGACTTGGTACGAGCCCGGACGACGACGATCGCTTCCTGGGAACCCACCCCGAACACTCCTGAACGAGGCTCCTGGACGACCTCGACGTCGGCCTCCTGCTCGCTCAGGCCGAGCTCGCCGAGGGCGGCCTCGAGGGCCTCCTCAACGCTTGGGGCGCTTCTTCGGATCTCCTCCACTGCCGTTGCCTCCGGAACTGCCGTTGTCTCCGGGCCCAGGCTCCTTCGGGTTGGATCCCGGGCTCGATCCAGGCTTGGGGCTGGATCCCGGTTTGGGGTTGGACCGACCTTTCGACGAGGGTCCCGGTTTGGCGCCGGGCTTCTTGGTGCCCGGCTTCGGCGTGCCGCTCCCCCGCTGTTGCCGCTGCTGCTCGGCGCGCTCCATCATGGAGGCCATGAAGCCCTTCTTCTCGGCCTTCTGGGGCTTCGCCTTGGTTCGTTCAGCCAGTTGCTCGGCGGTCGGTCGGCTCTTGAGCATGAAGTACTGCTGACCGATCTGCCAACCATTGGATGTCGTCCAATACAGGACCAGTCCAGCGGGGAAGAAGATGCCGAACACGCCGAACATGATCGGCATGACCTTGAGCAGAGCCTGTTGCTGCGACGAGGCACCCGGGGGGCTGGCCTTCTGCATCTGCCGCTGCTGGTAGAACGTCGTCCCGAACATCAGCGCGGCGAAGATGTAGTAGGGGATCCGATCCACCACGTCGCTCCCGCAGTCGACCGGATACGCGAGCTTGTCGCCGGTCGAGCCCTTGGCCACCAGGCTGGCGTCGGGGTTGCCCGCGTGCACGGCCGAACAGAGCAGGTTCATCGTGAGGAAGGACGTCCCGGACGTCGGGCCGGGGAGATCCAGCGCGTCGATCTGCGCCTGCGTGGTGATCGCCTCGCCGTTGGGATCGCCGGGGGGCAGCGTCTCCGGGATCTGCTGCGAGACGGCCGCGTAGAGCTGGCTGTCGGTCGGCACGTGGACGGGGTGCTGCGGCCAGCGCAGCACCGAGTACATGGCGATCAGGATCGGGAACTGCAGCAGGACGGGCCAGCACCCGGAGAAGGGGTTCACCCCGTACTCCTTGTACAGCTTCATGATCTCTTCCTGCTGACGCTGCTTGTTGCCCTTGTACTTCTGCTGGATCTGCTTGATCCTCGGTTGCACGATCTGCATGTGCTGCATCGACCGGACCTGCTTGATGCCCAGAGGCAGCAGCACCAGCCGGATCGAGACCGTGAGCAGGATGATCGTGACGCCGTAGTTCGGGATGAAGTCGTAGATCTGGGCGACCACCCACCCGAGCGCGTTGAGCAGCGCCTGCCACGGCGCGAGCGCTATCATCGGCCGAGCTCCGGATGTGTGACGACGTCATACCGCTGATGCGTGCGGGCCGGCGGGACCGGGTCGACCCCACCGCGGGTGAACGGGCCACACCGGGCGATCCGCCACGCGGTCATCGCCGAGCCTCGGAGCGCTCCGTGGGTCCGGATCGCGACCTCGGCGTAGCGCGAACAGGTGGGGTAGAAGCGGCATTGGCCACCCAGCCAGCCGGACAGGGTCGCGCGGTACAGACGGATCAGACCCACCAACGCCAGTCTGGCCGGCGCGCCGAGCGTCCACGCGATGCGGCGCGCACGGTTCACGTTCGGATCACCTGCGCGCGCGAGAGCAAGTCCTCAACCTCCGCCACCAGTTCCTGCGTCCGGGCACCGACGATCGCGGCCCTGGCGACCACGACGACGTCGTATCCATCCTCGACCCTGTCCGCGATCTCGCGCCACGCGGCCCGCAGGATGCGCCGGGCCCGGTTGCGGAGCACCGCGCCACCGATCCGCCGGCCGGCGACGAACGCCGCCGACCCGGTCCCGGGGGCGACAAACACTACCACCCGTTCTCCGTGAAATGCCTGGCCGGAAGCGAGGGTCTGCGCGATCGGATCGCCGCTCGTCGCCGTTCCTACGCCGACAGGCGAGAACGGCCCTTCGCGCGGCGACGAGCCAGGATCGACCGTCCCGCGCGGGTCCGCATCCGGATGCGGAACCCGTGTTTGCGGTGACGACGGCGGTTGTTCGGTTGGTACGTTCGCTTGGACATCCGGATCATCCTCGTCGGTGCGCACGAGCCCTTCGGTCGCGCGCGAGCGAGCGTTGCTCGGGCGGTCCGCGCAGTATACCGGAGCCTCGCCGGACGGCCCGCGCCGCCTCGCCGACCCCGAGATGTTGAAGCACGAGAAAGTGTGACAAGAGCCCCGCCCGGCGGCACGGTGGGGAAAACCGCGGTGCTATAGTCCGGCGCGTTTCCCCGGGCGTCGGGCCTTCCCCACGAGACGTCCATCCTTCCCCCAAGGGTTTCCACAACTGTGGAAAGGCGCTGTGGATAGCTATGGCCATCGCATCGTTCGAGGAGGCCGCTGAGCGGACCTGGGCGCACGTCGTCGAACGTGCGCAGGAGGAGCTCACCGAGAGCTCGTTCTCGATGTGGTTCGGCGGCGTGCGTGCCACCAGCCTGCATGACGGGGTGCTCGAGGTGATCGCTCCGTCCGACTACGTGCGTGACTGGCTCGCCAAGCACTACGTCGCGTTGATCCAGGACGCGGCGGCGGAAGCTGTCGGGCTCCCGGTCACGATCGAGCTGGGGTCGGCGCCGCCCGAAGAGGTTCCCCTGCAACGGGAACCGGCCGACCCTCCCGAACGGAGGCCGGGGGAGCGGGCGGCATTGGGCGCGCCGGGTCTTCCGTTCCCGAACTACACGTTCGAGACCTTCGTGGCGGGTCCCTCGAACCGGTTCGCCCATGCCGCCGCCATGGCGGTCGCCGACACGCCGCCGTCCAAGGCCTACAACCCGTTGTTCATCTACGGCGGGGTGGGCCTGGGCAAGACGCACCTGTTGGTAGCGATCGGCCATCAGATGTTCGGCTTGTCCCCGCGCCTGCGGGTGAAGTACGTGACGAGCGAGAGCTTCATGGCGGAGTTCATCAAGGCCGTCCGGGAGCGGCAGGGCTATCAGTTCGCCGCGCGGTACCGCGACATCGACGTGCTGCTGGTGGACGACATCCAGTTCCTCGCCAAGCGCGAGGAGACGCAGACCGAGTTCTTCCACACGTTCAACGCCCTGCACCAGAAGGACCGGCAGATCGTGATCGCGTCCGATCGCCCGCCGCAGGAGCTCGGTATGGAGGAACGCCTCCAGTCGCGCTTCAGGCTCGGCCTCTGCGTGGACGTGCAGCCTCCGGACCTCGAGACGCGGATCGCCATCCTGCAGCTCAAGGCCCAACGCGACGAGCTCCACGTCCCCGACGACGTGATCGAGTTCATCGCGGACACCTTCGACCAGAACATCCGCGAGCTCGAGGGCGCGCTCGTCAGGGTGGTGGCGTGGGGCGACCTCACGGGGCAGCCGATCACGAGCGAGCTCGCCGAACAGGCGCTCGAGGATCTGCTCCCGCAGGCCGAGGCGGAGATCCCGCCCGACCTGATCCTCGAGGAGAGCGCCCGCTACTTCGGGTTGTCCGTCCAGGACCTGATCTCGCCGAACCGCTCTCGGCCGCTCACCACCGCCCGGCACGTCGCCATGTACCTGATGCGCGAATGCAGCGGGCAATCCCTCGTGAAGATCGGTGAGACGTTCGGGGGACGCGACCACACGACGGCACGCCACGGCATCCTCAAGGTCGAGAAGGACATGCGGGCGCGGACCGCCACCTACCGCCAGGTCCAGGATCTGTCCCGCATCATCCGCGGCAGGGCACGTGCCGGATGATCGCCCGCGGACAACCTGTGCGGAACCCGGGAGGGGACGGGGATGCGGGCGGCCCCTGGTCGGACGAGTGCACCATTTCCCCCAGCCGGTCCACATGTCGTACGGGCCCGCTACGCTCGCAGAACGGGCTGGTTTCCCTGTTTTCCACAGCCCCTACTACTACTGAAAGAGATATGAGATGCATCCAAGAAGCAGTGAGGGGGTGGACACGTGAAGTTCCGGTGTGACCGAGACGCCCTGTCCGAGGCTCTGCAGACCGTCCAGCGCGGCGTCTCATCGAGGCCGGGGATCCCCGCCCTCACGGGGGTGCTGATCGAGGCGTCTGCGGACGGGGCACTGACGCTCACGACGACCGATCTCGAGGTCTCGGCCCGGCTGTCCATCGACGTGCAGGTCGCGGAGCCGGGGATCTCGCTCGTCCCCGCGAGGCTGCTCGCCGATACGGTGAAGAGCCTTTCGGACGCGCCGGTCGAGTTCGAAAGCGACCAGTCGCAAGCACGGATCCGATGTGCGGCCTACGAGGGCTCGCTGAGGCTCCTGCCGGCCGAGGACTTCCCGGCGCTGCAGCCCCCGTCGGGGACCCGGATCGTCGCCGAGGCGCCGCGGTTCGCCGAGGCGGTCGGCCAGGTCGCCAGGGCAGCCTCGCGTGACGAGGCGAGGCCGGTGCTGACCGGCATCCTGCTCGAGGTGAGCCGCGAGGGCGTGACGCTGGTGGCCACCGACTCGTACCGGCTCGCCGTCCGCGACCTGGTGGCGACGGCCGCCGGCGAGGCGAAGGCGATCGTCCCAGAGCGCGCGCTGTCGGAAGCCGGGCGCGCCGCCCAGGCGGTCGAGAAGGGCGAGGTCGAGGTCTTCGTCGACGAGAGCCAGGTGGCGTTCCGGGTGGGGCCGTTGATGCTCACGTCGCGGCTGATCGAGGGTGAGTTCCCGAACTACCGACAGCTGCTGCCGGAGCAGTACGAGAGCCGCCTCACGGTCTCGCGCCAGCAATTGATCGACGCGGTCCGACGGGTCGGGCTCCTGGCTCGGGACACCTCGCCCGTCCGGCTCGAGTTCAACGCGCTCGGCGTCAAGCTGTCCTCGTCCTCGCCCGATCTCGGTCAGGCGGTCGAGGCGGTCGAGGCCAGGTACGAAGGGGAGGACATCACGGCCGCCTTCAACCCGAACTACCTCGCCGACGGCCTGGCGGCCGCATCGGGCGAGTCGGTTCGGCTCGAGGTGCGGGATGGGCTCAAGCCGGGGATCGTCCGGGGGGAATCCGACGAGTTCACGTACCTCGTGATGCCCGTGAGGCTGCCGACGCCGGTCGGTTGATGCCGCGTTGCGGCTCGCGTGGGTCGAGCTCCGGGATCTCCGCAACCACGTCGAGACGCGCCTCGACGAGCTGCCCGAGGGGCTGATCACGGTCGCCGGTCCGAACGGCGAAGGCAAGACGAACCTGCTCGAGGGGATCGCGTTCCTGTTCTTCCTGCAGTCGCCGCGTACCTCGTCCACGGAGCCGGTGGTCCGACGTGACTCGCGGGGGCCTGCCTACGCCCGCGGCGAGATCCTCACCGAGGAGGCGGGCAGGGTGCTCGTCGAGGTCGAGATCCCCGGCAAGGGAGCCAACCGCGTCCAGGTGAACCGTTCCTCGCTGCGGCGCAAGCGTGATCTCCGCCGGCAAGTGCGCGCGGTGTACTTCGGGCCGGACGACCTCGTGATCGTGATCGGCGACCCCTCGAAGCGACGCGACTTCCTCGACGACGGCGTCCGCTCCCTGTGGCCGCTCAAAGAGTCGACGATGACGGCGTACGAGCGCACGCTGCGTCAGCGGAACCGGCTCATCAAGGAATGGGAGGGGCGGGGCGCTCCGACCGGGCTCGAAGCCTGGGATGCGGAACTGGTGAAGAACGGATGCGCGTTGATCCGACTTCGGGCCGAGGCGGTGACTCGGCTCGCGCCGTCGGCGGGGCAGGAGTACCTGCACCTGGCCGGCTACGGGCTCGCCTGCGAGTACGCCCCCAACGTGTCGGGGGAACCGCTCGAGGAGGCGTTCGAGAGGCGCCTGGCCGAACGCCGCGGGGACGAGCTCATCCGTCGGACGACGCTCGTCGGTCCGCACCGCGACGATCTCTCCCTCGCCGTTCGGGACCTCGGCGCGAGGAGCTTCGCCAGTCACGGGGAGGCATGGGCGGCGGCGCTCTGCCTGCGGCTCGGCCTCGCGAGCGCGGTGGCGGACGAGGCTCGGGAACGCCCGGTCCTGCTGCTCGACGACCCGTTCTCGGCGCTCGACCCGCGCCGGCAGAGGCTCGTGGGGGAGCGGCTCGCCGACCGTGGCCAGGTCTTCGTGAGCGTCGCGGACGATGCCCACGTGCCGCAGGTGTCGTCGCTGGTCCTCGACGTGTCCGCCGGAACCGTGACGCCCCGGGGGGCATGAGCGTGCCGCACTCGAAGGGCTTCGGGCATCGCAAGGACGAGCGGAGCCTGAAGGCGACGCCGATCGGCGACGTCGTCGACGGCCTGTTGCGCGAGCGAGCCTTCGCTCGCGGCATGCCGATCGGCCAGCTCGCGTCGGACTGGGCCGCGGTGGTCGGGCCACGGCTCGCCACCGAGTCCGCCCCGGTGAGCCTGGAGGGCGGCGTCCTGGTCGTCGCCGCGACCTCGGGGCCGTGGGGCGCGCAGGTCCGTTTCCTGGCCGAACAGATCCGCGAGCGGGCCGAGATGGCGCTCGGTGCCGGCAGCGTTGCGAAGGTCCAGGTGGTCGTTCGGCCTGACCCTCGGAAAGGGTTGTAGCGCAAGGCAGTTGGGACGAGGCACGACGCTCGGAACGGGGCACGGAACCGCCATCGGCGTCACCCCTGATTGATAGAATCTGGGGAACCGAACCGCGGTTCCGTCGGCCCCCGAGACGCGTCGTCTCGAGTCCGGCGCGTCCGCGTTCCACGACGGAGGTGCATTGGCGAGCACGGCAACCAAGCGGGCCGGAACGACCCAGCCCGGACATTATGGATCCGCGGACATCCAGGTCCTCGAGGGCATCGAGCACGTTCGGCTCCGCCCAGGGATGTACATCGGGACCACCTCGAGCAGGGGATTGCACCACCTCGTCTACGAGGTGGTCGACAACTCGATCGACGAGGCGATGGCCGGCGACTGCGACCGGATCACGGTTCGGCTGCTGAAGGACGGCGGCTGCGAGGTCGAGGACAACGGCAGGGGGATCCCGGTCAAGCCGATCCCCAAGGCCAAGGACCGACGTCCGGCCGTCGAGGTCGTCCTCACCACCCTGAACGCCGGAGGCAAGTTCGGGGGCGAGGGCTACCGGATCTCGGGTGGGCTGCACGGGGTCGGCGTGTCCGTGGTGAACGCCCTGTCCGAGAAGCTCGTCGTCCAGGTGATGCGCGAGGGCGGCTCGTGGACGCAGAGCTACGCCCGGGGCAAGGCCGCCACCAAGCTCACCAAGGGCAGGCCGTCGCGGAAGACCGGGACCATCATCACGTTCTGGCCCGACCCGGAGATCTTCGTCGAGGGCGTCGAGTTCGACGTCCGGATGCTCGCCGAGCGGCTCCAGGAGCACGCCTTCCTCACCAAGGGCGTCGAGATCCAGCTGATCGACGAGCGCGAGGCCAAACCCGTCAAGCAGATCTTCAAGGCGTCGGGCGGCATCGCGGACTTCGTGAAGCACCTGGCGACGGGCAAGGAGACGATCCACACCAAGGTGATCTCGATGGAGGCGCGCGACGTCGACGCGGAGGCCGACGTCGCCCTCCAGTGGACCAATGGCTACTCGGAGTCGATCCACTCGTTCGCGAACACGATCAACACGCACGAGGGCGGCATGCACGAGGAAGGCCTGAAGAAGGCTCTCACCAACGTCATCAACCGATACGCGCGCACCAAGGGGCTGTTGAAGGAGAAGGAGGAGAACCTCCTCGGCGAGGACGTGCGCGAGGGCCTGATCGCGATCGTCAGCGTGCGCCTGCGCGAGCCGCAGTTCGAGGGCCAGACGAAGACCAAGCTCGGCAACACGACGATGCGCTCGCTGGTCGAGACCACCGTGAACGAGCATCTGATGACGTGGCTCCAGGAGCACCCGGGCGACGCGAAGCGGATCGTCATGAAGTCGTCCCAAGCGGCCAAGGCGCGTCTCGCGGCCAAGCAGGCCCGCGACCTCACGCGGCGCAAGTCGTTCCTGGAGGGCGGCGGCCTTCCCGGCAAGCTCGCCGACTGCCAGCTCACGGACCCGAGCGCGACCGAGCTGTTCATCGTCGAGGGCGACTCGGCCGGCGGCTCGGCCAAGCAGGCACGCGACCCCGCGACGCAGGCGATCCTGCCGATCCGGGGCAAGATCTTGAACGTCGAGAAGTCGCGGCTGCACAAGATCCTCGAGAACGCCGAGATCCAGGCGCTCATCACGGCGATCGGGACCGGGGTGGGTGACGAAGAGTTCGACGTCGCGAAGACCCGCTACCACAAGATCGTGCTGATGGCCGACGCCGACGTCGACGGCGCGCACATCCAGACGCTGTTGCTCACCTTCTTGTTCCGCTACATGCGCGAGCTGATCGACGCCGGCTACGTGTACCTGGCGAAGCCCCCGCTGTACCTGCTCAAGGAGGGCAAGCAGGAGCGGTATTTCTACACGGAGCGCGAATGGGACCTGTACCGCGCGGAGATCGACGGGCAGCGCAAGCTGGAGCCGCAGCGTTTCAAGGGCCTGGGCGAGATGGACGCGTCGCAGCTGTGGGAGACGACGATGAACCCCGAGCAGCGCACGCTCCTGCGCGTGACCCTGGAAGACGCCGCGACCGCGGACCGGCTGTTCAGCATCCTCATGGGTGAGGACGTCGCGTCGCGCAAGGAGTGGATCGAGGACAACGCGGCCGACGTGCAGAACCTGGACGTGTAGGGGGAGCGGTGGCGCAGGAGTCGATGCTCGGGGGTCGGATCGAGGACGTCCAGCTCGAGGACCAGATCCAGACCTCGTACCTGGATTACTCGATGTCCGTCATCGTCGGACGGGCGCTCCCCGACGTTCGCGACGGCCTGAAGCCGGTCCACCGCCGGATCCTGTGGTCGATGTTCGAGCAGGGTCTGCGTCCCGATCGTCCGCACCGCAAGTCGGCCAACGTCGTCGGCGGCGTGATGAGCAAGTACCACCCGCACGGCGACGTCGCCATCTACGACACCCTCGTGCGGATGGCGCAGGACTTCTCGCTCCGGGCCCCGCTGATCGACGGGCACGGGAACTTCGGGTCGGTCGACGGGGACCCGGCGGCCGCGCAGCGGTATACGGAGGCGCGGCTCGCGCCGATCGCCCTCGAGCTGCTACGAGACATCGAGGCCGAGACCGTCGACTTCGTCCCCAACTACGACGGCTACGAGCAGCAGCCGGTCGTCCTGCCGTCGCGCTTCCCGAACCTGCTCGTGAACGGCTCGGGTGGGATCGCCGTCGGCATGGCGACGAACATCCCGCCGCACAACCTCGGAGAGGTGATCGACGCGGTCGTGCACTTCATCGAGCACCCCGAGTCCAAGCCGAAGGACCTGATGAAGTTCGTCAAGGGCCCGGACTTCCCGACGGGCGCGATCGTGATGGGCCGCGACGGCATCAAGGAGGCCTACGAGACGGGGCGCGGATCGATCAAGGTTCGGGCCGTCTGCTCGATCGAGGAGGCCTCGACGGGCCGCCAGCGCATCGTGGTCACCGAGCTGCCCTACCAGGTGAACAAGGCCCGCCTCGCCGAGAAGATCGCGGACCTGGTCCGGACGGGTCGCCTGAAGGACGTCGCGGACGTGAAGGACCATTCGAGCGGGCGCGAGGGTATGCGCCTGGTCGTCGAGCTCAAGCGGGGCGCGAACCCGCAGGTCGTCCTGAACCAGCTCTACAAGCACACGCAGCTCCAGGACAGTTTCGGCGTGATCATGCTCTCGCTCGTCGAGGGCGTCCCCAGGACGCTGAACCTGGCAGAGATGATCGGCTACTACGTCGACCACCAGATCGACGTCGTGACCCGTCGCACGCGCTTCGAGCTCAAGAAGGCCGAGGAGCGCGACCACATCGTCAAGGGCCTGCTGATCGCGCTCGACAACCTCGACGCGGTCATCAAGGTGATCCGAGGCTCCCAGGACGCGGAGGAGGCGCGCGGCAAGCTGATGGAGCGGTTCAAGCTCAGCGAGATCCAGGCGAACCACATCCTGGATATGCCGCTCCGCCGCCTGACCCGGTTGGCCCGCGCCGAGCTCGAACAGGAGCACAGGGACCTCCTCGCGCGGATCCGGTACCTGAAGGGCCTGCTGAAGGATCCGAAGAAGATCCGCGGCGTGATCTCGGAGGAGATCCTGGAGATCAGGAAGAAGTTCGCGACCCCTCGGCGGACGCAGCTCAAGGCCGACGAGGGCGACCTCGAGGTGCAGGACCTGATCGCGGAGGAAGACGTGGTGATCACGGTGTCCCGTGCGGGCTACGTCAAGCGCCAGCCGATCGAGAACTTCCGGCGGCAGGGACGTGGGGGCAAGGGCATCCGCGGGGCGAACCTCAAGGAGGAAGACGTCATCAACGACGTCTTCACGACGACGACGCACAACTGGCTCCTGTTCCTTACCAGCCGCGGCAAGGTCTATCGCGTCAAGGTGCACGAGGTGCCGGAGTCGGGCCGGACCGCCCGCGGGACGTACGCGGCCAACCTGCCCGGCGTCTCGATCAGCGGTGACGAGAAGGTCCAGGCAGTCATCGACCTCAAGGAGTACTCCGAAGGGCGGTACCTGTTGTTCGCTACCCGCAAGGGGATGGTGAAGAAGACCGCCCTGCCCGAATACGACTCGCCGCGAACCGGCCTGGCCGCGATCAACCTGAAGCCGGGCGACGAGCTGATCGACGTGCGGCTCACCGACGGGAAGGACGACGTGATCCTCGTCTCGCGCAAGGGGCAGGCGATCCGGTTCCGGGAGAGCCTCGTGCGCCCGATGGGCCGGCAGACCGCGGGCGTGATCGGGATGCGCCTGGCCGCCGATGACGAGGTGATCGTGCTCGGCGTCGCGTCCCAGGGCGAGGAGCTGATCAGCGTCACGCATCAGGGGTACGGCAAGCGGACGCCGCTCAACGATTACCCGGTGAAGGGTCGCGGCGGCAAGGGTGTGATCGGCCACACGCTCACCAAGAAGACCGGCCTGCTCGCCGGCGCGTTCGTCGGTTCGAAAGACCAGGACATGTTCGTGATCTCGTCGTCGGGCATCGTGATCAGGGTCGCGGCGGCGGACATCCGCCGGGTCGGCCGAGCATCCCAGGGCGTCCGGACGATGCGCGTCGAAGAGGGCGCAACGGTCGTCGCGCTCGCTCCGGTCATCGCGTCGGTCGAGATCGAGTAGTTACCGGCGCGTCCTCGGTTCGCCGGGTGCTCCCGGCTCGGATGTGCCCGTGCGGCGCTCCTCGGGCAGCTGCACGTGCCGGAACCTCGCGAACAGCAGCACGTCGTACACGCTCTTCAGGGCACCCGCGACCACGAAGGGTGCACCGACCGCGATGGCCTGCATCACCAGCCCGGCGCTCGCTGCGCCGAACGGACGGACGACGTAGCGCGCCGTGTTCGTGAAGGCCGCGGCGGCGGTGCGTTCCTCGGGGGGGACCAGCGCGGTGACGTACGCCTGTCGCGCCGGGACGTCCATCTGCGACAGGGTCGAGCGCAGCAACAGCATCGCGATCGCGGAACCCCGTGTCGGCATCGCCGGGATCAGGATCAGCAGGACGTTCGACGGCAGGTGGGTGAACACCATGGTCCGGAGCAGGCCGATCCGGGTTGCGAGCCGGCCGGAGGCGATCGACGAGAGGGCCTGGAGGAGGCCGGAACAGAAGAGCACGGCACCCATGAGCTCGGCGCTCGCCCCGAACCGCCGTCCGAACCAGAACACGAGGAAGGTCGAGACGACGAACCCACCCGCGAGGGCGTCGAGTCCGAACAGGACCGCGAGCCTGCTCACCTCCGCGCGCGATCGCTGGAGCGGACGCGTCGAGCGCCCGGCCCGCGCGTCGATGGCGGGCGAGAGCCGGCGGGTGAGGGCGACGCATCCGGCCCCCGCGAGCGCGAGCACGAGGATCCAATGCTGGTCCGCCGGGAGGTTCGGGATCCGTTCGCGGATCAACGCCGGACCGCCGCCCGCCAGCGCGCCGACGGCACCCGCCAGGTAGGCGACGGCGTTGTAGCGGCCGAAGACCCGAGCCCGGACGTCCGCGGCGGCGCCGCCCATCATCGCCTGCTCGAGCGAGGTGAGCGGTCCCGACTCGTTGGCGTCGGTCGACAGCGTCCCGGTGAGCGCAACCAGGATCAGGACCACAAGCGAATCGGAGAACGCGTAGGCGACGCCCGCCGCGGTCATCACGCACAGGAGGACGGTGTATGCCCGACGCCTGCCGAGGCGATCACCGGCGAGGCCGATCGCGATCGAGACCACGGCGTTGCCCGCGAGGATCGCCGCGAAGACGAGCCCGACCTGGCCGTCGGAGAGCCCACCTTCCGCGAGCGCGGTGCCGAGGACCACGCTCGCGAACCCGTAGCCGAACGCGCGGAGGGACTGGATCGCGAGGATGATCCGAAGGTCGCGCTCGAGCGGGGGGGCTGGATCCACGGTCGTCGTCCTCAGGGGATAATCCCACCGTGCTGGGAGCCGGGGTCGCGGTCATCGTTGCGGCGAGCGCCGTGGGTCTGGTCGTCGTCTTCTTCCTATGGCACCGGCTGCCGGCAGCCGCCGCGCTCGCCCTCGCGGCGGCGTGCGGGACCGCGATCGCGGCCGGAGGCCTCCTCGTCCAGGAGGACGTCGGGCCCGCCTCGTGGGCGGTCGCTCTCGTCGTGCTCGGCGTGCTCGCACCCGTGCACGCACGACTCCTGTTCGGTCGGCCCGGACCGAGCGGTGTGGTTGCCGCCGGGCCTGCCGCCGCGTAGAAAGAGCGAACCCGTGAGCGATCCCGCCGACCAGGCCACCGTCGCACCGCCCGAGCCCGCGCCCGCGGAGGCTGTGCCCCGCACCGAGCGCGCCCGTCCTCGGAGCCCGGCGCCGGCGCGATCGCGCCAGGCGCGGGTGGTGCTCCGCAAGCTCGGGCCGTGGTCGGTGCTGAAGATCTCGTTCCTGTTCTACCTGTGCGTGATGGTCGTGATCATCGGCGCGATGATGATCCTGTACGCGATCTTGGGCGCGATCGGCTCGCTCGATTCCCTCACCAGGTTGATCCGGGACCTGTTCGCCGATCAGTCCTTCGAGATCCACGGAGGCTGGCTGTTCAGCAGGGGACTGGCGATAGGGCTCGGGCTGGTCGTCCTGTGGACGCTCATCAACGTCTTCGTCGCCTTCCTCTACAACCTGCTGTCGGACGTCGTCGGCGGCATCGAGGTCACGCTGTCCGAACGCCGGTGACGCGAGCGCCGGCCGCAACACCCCGCGCCGGTGCGCACGATTGACACCCTTTCGGAGCCACGCGTACGCTTGCCGATGGGCCGGGTGTAAGGCCCCTGCAGCGTCCCGCGGGCCTGTAGCTCAGCTCGGTTAGAGCGCATCCCTGATAAGGATGAGGTCGTTGGTTCAAGTCCAACCAGGCCCACCCGGCGAGGAGGAGGCAGCGATGTCCGAAGGAACTGAGGAGACGAAGAAGAAGAGCGGCTTCTTCGGCAAGCTCATGAAGGTCGCGTTCATCGCTGCGATCGTGGCGGCGGTGGTGGCCATCTTCAAGCGCCGACGGGGCAAGGACCTGGACGAGGACGAGTGGCAGGAGCTGCCGCCCCCCGCGGGCGGCTGACCACGCCGAACCGTTCCGTCGAAGGGCCCGCGGCGAACGCGGGCCCTTCGCGTTCCCCGGCGGGTTCGATGGCTCGCTAGACTCCCGTGGTGCGCGACGCGTGGGAGCTTGCACACGAGGCGGCTCGTGCGGCCGGTGTCGAGCTCCGGCCCCTCCCCGAGCTCGGGGACGCGGATGCCATCGTGCGTGTGATGGGCGCGACATGGCCGGGTCACGAGAGCTTCCCCCGCGAGATGCTGCGCGCGCTCGCCGACAGCGGGAACGTGCCGTTCGGCGCGTTCGATGGTCGGATGCGATCGGCTTCGTCCTCGGATGGGTCGGCGTCGATCCCGAGGACGGTCTGCACACCCACTCGCACATGCTGGCCGCCCTGCCCGATCGCCGGCACGCGGGGGTCGGGTACGCGCTCAAGCTCGCGCAGCGCGCCGCAGGCGCTCGAGCAGGGCATCGCCGAGGTTCGCTGGACGTTCGATCCGCTCGTCGCTCGGAACGCCTACTTCAACCTCCACAAGCTCGGGGCCGTGGCCGATCGGTTCGATCGCAACCACTACGGGGCGATGGCCGACGAGGTGAACGCGGGGGAGCGGAGCGACCGGTTCACCGTCCGATGGGGGCTCGAGCGCGAGCCGGGTCCCCGGGACGTCGTGGCGACCGAGCGGGCCCTGGCGAGCGACGACGGGTGGCCGGGCGGCGTGAGCGCGCCGTCCGGACGGGCCGCGCTCGTCGCGGTGCCGAGCGACTACCCCGAGCTCAGGTCTGCCGACCCGGCGTGCGGGGGCGCATGGCGGGACGCCTCGGCGCAGGCGATCGAGGCGTGCCTCACCGCGGGCATGATCGCCGCGGGGTTCGACCGCGCGACCTCGAGCTACCTGTTCGCGCTCGCCGAGGACGTGCCCGGATGACGCGCGTCCGCTCGGTCGAGCTCCGGCTGGTCGCGATCCCGCTCGTCCGGCCGTTCCGCACGAGCTTCGGCGAGTCCACCGAGAAGGTGTGCATCCTCGCGCGGGTCGAGACGGGCGACGCGTTCGGGTGGGGCGAGTGCGTGAGCGACGTCGAACCCAACTTCTCCGAGGAGTGGAACGACGGGGCGTGGCTGATGATCCGCGACTTCCTCACCCCGGCGTTGTTCGCCGCGGGGGACGTGGAGGCCGAGCGACTGGGATCGGTGTTCTCGTTCGTCCGCGGGCACCCGATGGCCAAGGCCACCCTCGAGAACGCGGTGCTCGACGCCGAGCTTCGGGCCCGGGGACGCTCCCTCGCCTCGTACCTGGGCGCGTCGCGGGACCGGGTCGAGTGCGGCGTGTCGGTCGGGATCGCGCGCTCGACCGACGTGCTGCTGGAGCAGGTCGGGGGCTACCTCGCCGAGGGCTATCGACGGATCAAGCTCAAGATCGAACCCGGGACCGACGTCGAGCGTGTCCGTGCCGTCCGCGAGGCGAACCCGGACATCGTGCTGTCGGTCGACGCGAACGCGGCCTACCGTCTTGCCGACGTCGAGGTCTTCCGCGCGCTCGACGCGTTCGATCTCCTCATGATCGAGCAACCCCTGCACCACGAGGACCTGTGGGAGCACTCGCTCCTGCAACGCGAGATCCGGACCGACGTCTGCCTCGACGAGTCGATCCGTTCGGCCGCCGACGCCCGCGCCGCGATCGAGCTCGGGTCGTGCCGGATCGTCAACATCAAGCAGGGAAGGGTCGGCGGACTCCTCGAGGCCAAGCGGGTGCACGACGTGACGGCCGAGCTCGGCGTGCCCGTATGGTGCGGCGGGATGCTCGAGACGGGGATCGGGCGCTCGACCAACCTCGCGCTCGCGGCACTGCCGAACTTCCGGCTCCCGGGCGACACGAGCGCGACGTCGCGGTACTTCGCCGAGGACCTGACCGAGCCGCTCGTCCTTTCGCCCGACGGGACCCTTCCGGTCCCGGACGGCCCCGGGATCGGGGTCGACCCCGATCCCGAACGGCTCGAGGCCGCGACGCGCCGGACCGAACGGCTCGAGAAAGAGTGACAAAACCGACCGACCCGGGTTGACCGTATCGGAGGCCGTCCGTAGAGTCCGCGATGAGAGACCGCTGTGACCTTCGGGTCGCGGCGGTTTCTCACTTGTCGGGTCGTGCCATCCCGTCCTCCGTCCGTTCGAACCCCTCGGTCAGCGCAGCACCCGGCTCGGCGGCGGCGATCCCGCGGGTTCGGTGGCGCAAGGCGCACATCGCGCCTCCGGCTCGTCCTAGACTCAGCGACGTCCGATCGGCGAGAGGTTGCGGGATGCGCAAGCGGGTCATCAGGGCGGGCGAGATCGAGATCGAGGACTCCGAGGGCCGGGTCCGAGCGCGGTTCGGCGTCTCGAACGAGGATCTCCCGTTCATGTCGTTCTACGGGGCTGACGACAAGCTCCGCGCACGCTTCGGCGTGCAGCCCGACGGCTCGGCCGGCCTGGCCATCGCCGACGATGACGGGAAGGTCCGGGCGACGTTCGGCCTGTTCTCCGACGGCTCGGCGAGCATGGCGATGGTCGACCGCAACGGGAAGGTGCGCGCGAAGTTCGGTCTGGGTACCGAGGGCTCGCCGACCCTCGCGCTGCGGAACAAGGACGGGCAGCTGGGGTTCGTGTATTCGCTCGCCCAGCAGGGGTCGCCGACGATCTCGCTGCAAGACGAGGACGGCAAGGTCCGCGCGCGGATCGGTCTGGCGGCGGAGGGATCGCCGATCCTGCGGCTGCTGAACAAGGAGGGCGAGCTGCGGGCGATCCTGGGGCTCACCGCCGACGGGACACCCGTGATGCAGTTCCTCGACGACAAGGGCGAGCCCGAGTGGACGACGCCGAGCTCGTTCTCGCCGCCCGCCGAGGTCGCCGCCGACGCGCCGCAGCCGGCCGAGCCGGAAACCCGAGGCTGACCGAGGGTGTCGGGTTGGTGGGCGGCTGCCTTCCTCGTCCAGTGGGTGCTGCTCGCCGTCCTCGCGGTCGTCGTGATCGCCCTGGCGAGGCAGATCGGCGTCCTGCAGCTGCGGCTCGCTCCGCTCGGAGCGCTCGAGGTCGACGACGAGGGCCCGCCGCTCGGCGAGGCCCCACCGGCTCGTACGGCGCGTGAACGAGGGGGTTCGATGCTCCTCGTCGGAGGCCCGGGGCCAAGGAGGCTGCTCGCGTTCGTCTCGGCCTCCTGCCCGATCTGCGAACAGGTCCTGCCGTCGCTCCCCGCGGCCGCGGCCGCGGGCCGCCTCGAGCTCCAGGTCGTCTCCGACCCCGAGCTCGAGACCGCGTACCGGGTCCCCGGCGTGCCGTTCGTGGTCGTGTTCGACGAGCTCGGGGTGGTCCGCTCGAAGGGGACCGTGAACTCGCTCGAGCAGGTCGAGGGGCTGGTCGACACGGCGCGTCGCCGGACGACGCAGCCCGAGGAGCTCCGGGCGAGCTGATGGGAGCCGTCGAGCGAGCGGGGAACGAGCTCGCGCGCCGGACCAGCAGGCGTTCGTTCCTCGGCCGGGTCGGCCGGACGGTCGTCGCGATCGCCGGAGGGTCGATGGTGGCCGTCGCCCTCGACCCCGACCGCGCCGAGGCGCATCACATCTGCGGCCACACCTACACGACCAACTCGTGCCCCCATCCCTACGAGCCGCTCTCGAGGACGGACGCCTACGGCTTCCCCGTGCATCCCGGTTCGGGTACCCGGTCGACGATGACGGGTCGATCTACCTGTCGCCGGAGCGGCAGACGCGCCGGAAGGTCTGCCAGACCGTCGTGCCCGAGGCCTACCCGTTCGTCCACGACCCCCGGTACGGCGGCGGGTGGAGCCGATGCTGCAACGGGCGGGTGCGGCACATCCAGGACTGCTGCTCGTCCTCCGAGATCCGGATCAACGGCGACGGCTCCGTGACCGGCTACTGCCCTCGCGGTCTGAGGGTCTTCTGCATCACCTATCGAGAGCTGAACGTCACGTGCTGAGCGAGCCCGCGGGTCTCGCGCTGGTCGGCGGCCTCGGTCGTTGCGGGGCTCTCGAGCCTGTTCGGCCCCTGAGGCCTGTCGATGGTGGAGACCATCACCCCCGTGGTTCACGGGGGCAGCCGGAGCCGGTGGGCGGTATCGCTGCTCGCTGCACGTCGCCGGCGTCGACCGCGGCCGCCGCGCTGTTCGGATCCCTGGTGGCCGGCGCCGGTTGGCTGCTCGGCGCGCCGTGGGGCGTCGCCGGGGTCGGCGCTCGTCGGCGTGCTCGCGGGCGCGTACATCGCTCGGGAGCTCGGTGTGCCGGTCGTCGGTGCCGCAGCTCCGGCGGCAGGTGCCGGACTGGTGGCGCACCTTCTTCCCGCCCCACGTCGCGGCGTTCCTGTACGGCGATCGGGCTCGGGCCGGGGTTCCTCACGTACCTCGGGCACGGGACGCTGGTGGTGGTCTCGGCCGCCGCGCTCGCGAGCGGCCGCCCGCTCGTCGGGGCGGCGCTGCTGGCGCCGTTCGGTCTTGCCCGAGGGCTCGGTCCGGTGCTCGCGTTCGGGGTGCGCTCGCCGGGCGAGGGGGCGGCGCTCGTCGATCGCCTGGATCGGTCGGCGTCGCGGGTCCGGTGGCGCGTCGCGAACGGGGTCGCGCTCGCGGCCGTCCTGGTCGCCGCGCTCGCGCGGTACCGAACGCTCGGGGCTCCACCGGATGCGGGTGCGCTCGCCGGTGCGGTGCTTGCCCTGACGTTCGCTGCGGCGGCCGTCGCCAAGCTCGCCCGTTGGTCGGCCTGGCGGCGTGCCCTGTCGACGTACGGGCTCCCACCGGGGACGGTGGCACCCATCGCGATCGGGGTGCCGATGCTGGAGCTCGCGATCGCGATGCTCCCCTTCCTCGGGTTGGTGTCGACGGCAGGTGGCGCGGCGCTCGTGACGCTGGCGGTGTTCTCCGCTGCCCTGGTCGTCGAGCGCCTCCGGGTCGGGCGCCGTCTGGAGTGCGGGTGCTTCGGCTCGTCGGCGAGCCGCGACTACCGGCTCCTGCTGGCCCGCAACCTGGTGCTCGGCGCGGCCGCGCTCGTGGCCTTGCGGGCCGGGGCGAACGCACCCGTGTTCCGATCCCTCGGCTCCGCCCGCAGGCTCCGAGTGGGTGCCGGTGGCGTTCGTCGTCCTCGGGATCGGGCTCGCCGCCTGGGTCGGCGCCGCGGCCCTCAACGCGACCGGCGGGAAGCAGGCCCGATGAGGCGGCGGGTCCTCTGGCTCGGCGCGCTCGCCGTCGTCTCCGTGCTGGCGTTCGGGGTGCCGGCCGCCGCGTACCAGACGGATCAGACCGATCCGAACGACACCGCGGGCCGGCTCGACCTCGCGACGGTGCGGTTCGATCACGAGGGTGCGCCCCGTTGGCGATTCGCCACGTTCGGGACCTGGACGGTTCGGTCGATGTGGGATCGCGGGTACCTGATCGTGCAGCTCGACACGAAGGGCGACCCGGCGGTGGACTTCGTGGCTGTGGTGCGTTCGGACGGACGCCGGCTCGTCGCCCACCTGTTCCGTCTTCGGCGAGGCGGGGGCCAGACCGAGCTCACCGCGCTCCGAAGCGAGAAGGCCACCTCGAGGGCCGCTTGGGTGGTGGTTCCGCTCCGAGAGGTCACGATCGGCCCGAACCGGACGTCGTACTTCTGGTCCGCGCTCTCGAGCTTCACGGGCGGGAACTGTTCGACGGCCGTGTCTGGACGCGGTCCCGGACGCGGGGATGATCGAACAACCGCTGCCCACCCCGACACCGAGCCCGACGCCCTCAGCCCGACTCCCAGCCCCTCACCGTCGGTCGCGCCGCCCGGCTGACGCCGGCGCCCGAGGAGCCGCATCTATGATTGGAGCCTCGGGGACGTAGCTCAGTTGGTAGAGCACCTGCTTTGCAAGCAGGAAGTCGCGGGTTCGAGTCCCGCCGTCTCCACCCTCAAACCCGCAGGTCAGACCTCATTCGTTCTCGCCCGCAGCGTGCAGAATCGTCGACGTCGGCGGGCCCGTGTACCTGAACTCATGGCTCGATCCGGATGGAGTCGAGGATCGCCCGCATCTCGGCCACGTCCTTACCGGGCGAGGCAGGTGACCAGTTCGCCTCGATCATGAGACGGGTGCCGTCGACATCGAGGATCCAGAACTCCTCGGTGCGGCCCGGCTCGCCGTTGTAGCCGTAGAACGCGTCCCCCGGCTCTGTGTCGACGGCCGCGACCCAGCTCTTGAGGGTGCCTTCCGCGCATCCGGTGAAGCGGCGGTCGTCTCCCTCTCCCTTGACCGGCAGGTCGGGCACGGTCAGTTCCAGGTGCTCCCCGCGGTAGCCGTAGATGGTCACGTCGGTCGGGGGCGACGTCACCCGGAACGGAGCCAGGTCCGCCAGCGCGGCAGCGAGATCGTTGACGCTCGGTCCGACCGGTGGATCGGCCCACGAATGGTCGCGGCACCCCTGCCGCACCAGGTTCGTCACGGCGGTGATGCTCACCATGACGTGCCCATCATCCGCGGGTTTGGTCGCGCCGATCCACATCGACCATCCCTCGACGGGAACCTCGTACACCACGCGGAGCGGGGTGGTGGGGTCGAGGTCGGGGTCGATGGAGTAGGTCCCGGGCTCGAGCGGAGCGAAGCCCTCGAGCTGCATGATGTCCTGGACCGTCGGCGTGGGACTCGGCTCGCTCGCCTCTACGGTGGAGGTCGGCGCGGCCGGGGAGGGACTCGGCGGGTCCCCCGCTTCCTGACCCGGTCCACACGCCCCCAGCACCACGAGGACGGACAGTGCGAGCGAACGAGCGTGGCGATGCAACATCCGATGTTCCTCTCGGAGCCTCGATATGGGCGGTCGTCTGGTGCCCTTCGACCGGTGCGTACGGGACGCCGGGCCTGCGTCCTCAGCGCGCATGGAACTCGATCGAGTCCACGATCGACGCCGCGGCCTCCATCACGTGCTCGAAGCTCGCGTCCGGAGCGCTGATCGCGATGGCCAGGATCCGTGCCGACAGCCCCTCGGGGAGGTCGAGCAGGTACAGGCGCATCCGTTTCCCGTGCTCCAGTCCGACCCCGGTCCAATCCCCGTCGTTCGGCGTCAACACCTGCGGCGCCGGCGACTCCTCGCAGCCGCTCGCTCCCGCGGCGGCCACCACATCCATCTGCAGCCCCTCGATTCCCCCGACGGTCACCGCCACCGGTTCGGTCGCCTCGAGGTCCGGGTCCGACCGGATGCTCCGGGCCAGCGCTTCGGCGTCGGCGGTAGCCGGACCCTGTCGACAGCCGCTCTCGACCGGCAGGGGGTCGGCAACGACCGCGAGGAGTTGATCGAGCCCAGCGCCTTGATCGGGGTCGTCGAACATGAGGGTGGTCATCGTCGGAGTGAAGCCCCAGCTGCCGACGTACCAGTCCCATGGCCAGGCCGCGTCGAAGGTCACCTCGCCGTCGAGGAACTCGTAGGGCTCGACCAGGCTTCCCCCGTTCTCCCTCGTCAGGACGTCCCCCATACCGCCCAATCCCTCGAACGGATCCAGGGTCCCGTAAACCAGCACGGGGCGACCGTCCTCGTCACGCTCGACGAGGAAGGGCTGCTCCACCACGGTGCTCGCCCCCGCCGCGAACAGTCGGACCGTGAACTCCCTCCAGCCGCCGGGCCACACCGGGCCCTGCACCAGCTCGAACTCGGATCGCTCGTAGGGGTCGCCCGACGTCGTGGCGTACAAGAGGGGGATCTGCGAGGTGGCGGGGGACAGATACTCCTCGGCGCCTTCACCGTCCACGCGTGCCTGGAGGAAGGCCTCCACGAGCGCCGTCGCCTCAGCGTCGGAGGGCGGCACCACCTGGCGGACCTGGCGCCGGACGACGGGGCCGCTGTCGGCGCGGTAGTTGGGTGCCACATCGGACGGCCGGAGCATCGCCCATCGGGTCACGACCCAGATCGCGGAGGGGTCGTCGGCGACGCACCGGCGGTTCCGCGTTGACATACACCGTCTCGTAGCGGTACTCGTCGATCGTCGGGGCGCACCCCCGGCCCTCGGGGTCGTTGGGGTACAAGGGGTTCGTCTGGCCCGGCGCGCACCGCACGGCCAACAACTCCCAGAGCCCGTCCTGGGGGACGCCGGCGTACAGCCCGGGAATTCACTCAGATCGAACTCCTCCCAGCCGAGCTCCTCCTGGAGGAACCGGGTGATGAACTCCGTCTGGCGGGCATCCGTGAAAGGGACGGGCCCAAGGACTTGCCAGGTGTAGCGAGGGTCGCCGGCGTCGGCGAGCCGCTGGGCCTCGCGGGCCTCCGCGAGGCTCGACTGCGGCCACATGGCTCCCGACGTCGGGGGCGCAGGGGTCGGATCGCTCGCAGGTGTGCCCTCGGATCCGAGGAGTCGGACGAGCCCGATCGCCGCGATGGCGAACACCGCGATGCCGAGGACGCCGGCCGCGATCCGCTGGTTCCGGTGCTTGCGGTCGCGACGGCGGAGGAGTCGCTCCAGCTGCCGCGTCGGGCGCCTTGAAGCGTTCGACCCCGCCCGCTCAGGACGGACTCGCCTAATCATCACGGGTGTATCGTCCTCCTTGACCGTGCCGCGCTCGCGCCCGCGAAGCGTGGATGCGGAACGGTCGAAGCACGGATGCCGAGCATGCGGGCCGCCTCCTCGGACCGAAGCCGAGCATCGTGGTGAAGCACGACCGCGGCGCGCTCGCGCGGCGACGAGACGGGCGGAGGACGCGCACGACCTCGTCGCGGTCGTCGACCGCTGCAGGTCATCGCGCTCGGCGCGAGCGAGGACCGTCATCGGCCGAGGGCCAGGACTGGCCGCCCGTAGCCGGTGCGGACCAAGTTCATCGCGGTTCGGTACAGGTAGGCCCGGCGGATCCTCCATGAGGCGAGACGCGGTCCCATCGCTGCCAGAGCTCAGAACGCGTCCTGTATGACCTCCTCCGCCTCGTGCTGGTTCCCGTCACGAGGCATAGGGCTCCGTACAGCCGTTCCCCCTGGTGCCTCGAAGAACGTCTCGAAGGCCACGGTCCGGCCACGCTCATGGCCCTCGATCCCTGCGAGGCCGCCCGCTCGGGGCGTCGCCACGTGCGTCCTGAACACACGAGAGCCTTCGCGGCACTTCTCGGATCGCCATATACCGCTCGCCTCCCGCAGCTTCCCTCCGCCAGCGTCCACCGCCCGGCCTCCCCGCAGTACGCCCGACGAGCACCGCTCGTGCGCGGCCATGTGTACCGAATGTGTACCGGGTCAGCCGTCTCCAGACCGTCGTGGTGTCTCTGGTCTGCCCTCGAGTCAGGCTCATGACCTGCGGGAGAGGCAAAGCCGCTGGTCAGAGAGTCGACCTGGCCGTGCTTTGCAAGCAGGGAGTCGGCGGGTTCGAGTCCGCCGTCTCCACGGATAGATCAACAAGGATCTCTCCGCGGAATTGACGACGCGCCCCAACGAAGATGCAGGCGAGACGGTCGGCCCGGGATGCGGGCCGACCGTCTCGCGGATCACTGTTCAGGATCTGGGAAACGACCGAACGAGCAGATGGAGCTACCCGGCGAGCACACGGCCCTCCATGGCCTGCAGCTTGCCCGCGTCCCACAGCGGTGCGAGACCCTGGACCCGAACGGTCTCTGCGAGCACACGGCCCTCGCATGGCCTGCAGCTTGCCCGCGTCCCACAGCGGTGCGGACCCTTGGACCCGAACGGTCTCTGCGAGCACACGGCCCTCGCATGGCCTGCAGCTTGCCCGCGTCCCACAGCGTGGCTCCGACCCCGGCCGCCTCGCTGGTACCGCTGCCTTCCACGCTCGTCACGGATCGATCGCCTCGACCCGCCACGTTGAGTGCCACCGCGCTCAGGATCAGCGCCGCGGCCGCGAGAGCGGACACGGCCACGGTCCAGAACGTGATCAGCGCCGGTCGAGCGGAGAACCCCATCGTTCCCGCTTTCGTGCTCATGATCCCTCCCTTCACTCGGGTACCGATCTCTGATCCCGAGGCTAGAGAGAGCGCCGACCCGAGGAATCCCCGAAACCCGTACCGATCGAGGCATTGACCGGTACGAAACGGGTCAGGACCCCGATGCGTCGGGAGGGAACCTCGAAGCCAGTTCCGTGCGGGAGCGGATGCCGAGCTTGCGGTAGATCCGCTTCAGGTTGGCCTCCACCGTGTGGACGCTCACGAACAGGGCGTCGGCGACTTCCCTGTTGGTGCTCCCCGTGGCGACCAGCGCCGCTACCCGGTCCTCGGTCGGGGTCAGGGCCACCGACGACGGAGCACGTCCGCCGATCCGCGCCAGCTCGGCGCGTGTCCGGTCCGCCCAGCGCGGCGCCGAGCCCCTCGAAGATCTCCAGGGCCTTGCGTGAGCGTGTCGCGAGCCTCTCGCTTCCTCTTGGCGCGTCGCTCCACCGCTCCGTTCACCAAGAGCGTCCGCCCCAGCTCGAACGGCAGCGGCAGGCCGTCGTGCTCCCGGAGCGCCCGAGCGGCCGCCGCCGAAGCCCCGGGGAGATCGCCCCGAGCGGCGAGCAGGAGCGCACGGCACCTGGCTCCCGTGGCCTTGGTCCAGGCCCGGTCGAGATCATCGCCGATCCCCTCGAACGGGACGAGGAGCGCCTCGGCTTCGTCGAGCCTCCCGAGGGCGACCAGCGCCTCGACCTCGTCCGGGACGACGCGGAAGTAGGCGGGCTCCCGCACGCCCATCTGCTTCTCGAGCTCGACGGCCCTGGCCAGATACCCGTGAGCCTGCGCGTGTCGGCCCTGGGAGAGCTCGACGAAACCCAGGACGGCCAGGTTCGGGATCGTGGGGAGAAGCTCGTCGGCCGCCTCGGCGATCCGCAGCCCTTCGAGCGCTTCTCGCCTCGCCGACTCGACGTGCCCCATGTGAGCCTCGACCAGGCCCATCGCGAAGTGGGCCACGGCAGTGAAGGGCCCGACGCGCCTGTCGCTGGGCGGCCGTGACGCCCTCGCGCGCATGCACCAGGGCGGCATCCCAGTTCCCCGCGTGGCACTCCAGCTCGGCGAGGTGGTGCCGCAGGTCCACGAGCGGACTCTCCACCCCGTGTGCGATCGCATCGGCCAGCAGCTCGTCGAACGTTTCGCGGGCCTCGTCCAAGGCATCGGTGTACGTGAGCAGTTGACCCAGGACGAAGCTCGCGCGCATCCAGTAGAAGACATCCGACAGGTGCCCCTCCAGGGCGATCCCTCGATCCAGCATCTCGCGATCGACCCCGCGGCCGAGGAGGAACTCGACGAAGGGGTACGCCTGGAAGGCCTCAGCCATGGACCGTGGATCCTGCAGCTGCTCGGCCAGGCGCAGCGCCGAGCGAGCATGCCCTTCCGATGCCTCCAGGTCTCCCCTGAACAACCAGGCATACCCGAGGCTCTGTTCGACCCCTGCCCTCAGGGCGAGGTCGTCGCCCACCTCGTCGAGCGCGGCCGTGAAGTACTCCGACGCCGCTCGCCATCCCTCGTCGTACGCCACGACCTGCCCCACGTTGCGTAGCCTCCTGGCTCGAGCCGGCCCGTGCCCCGAGAGCTCCACCGCCTGCTCGAGAACGCGCCGCGCCAACGAGGTGTCTCCAGACTCGTGATGAGCCAGGCCCGCCTCTTCGGTCCGGCGCCCGATGTCCTCACCTCTGTCTGGTGGCGTGGCTCGGCGCGCCATCTCCCAGAGCTCTGCCGCCGACTGCGGGGCTCCGCGGGATGCGGCCAGCAGGGCGGCGCTCTCGAGCGCATCGGCCACGGCGATGTCGGGACCCTCGACCGACAGGGCCAGGTGGCGCGCTCGTTCCTCCGGATCGTTGAGGATCGATGCGAGCCGCGCATGATGTTCCCGTCGCCGAGCGGAGGGGGTCTTCTGGTAGACGGCCGACGCGAGGAGCGGGTGGGTGAACCCGAGCCGGTCGCCCGCGATCGATGCGACACCGCTCTCGATCGCGGGATCCAGGCGAGCGTCGATCGACGACGGAGCGATCGCGGCGGCGACCGTCTCGAGGGTCGGTGAAGACAAGGCCGAGACGATCTCCAGCGCCTCAACGGTCTCCCCCGGCAGTCCCTCGAGGCGGTGTTCGATGAGTTCCTGAAGGCGGTCGGGGATCGGGAGCCGCTCGCCCGACCCCACGTCGTCCCCACGACGAAGCAGCGCGAGTGCGATCTCCTGAGCGAAGAAGGGATTGCCCCCCGACATCTCGTGGATGCGCAAGAGCGTGGTCCGCGAATACCGCTCGCCGACCGTGTCCAGGATGACCCGCTCGACGTCGTCCAAGGACAGCGGCCCGACATGGAGGACGTGTACGCGTTCCTCCGGGAACGCCGGCACGACGCCGAGGGGATCGACCTCGGCATCCGATCCCCGAACGGCCGTCAGCACGCCGATCGGCTCGTCCCTCAGACGCCGGACGACGAACTGCAAGACGCGAGCAGACGGCAGATCCATCCACTGCGCGTCGTCGATGGCCACGACGACGGGCGTGGTGGACGCCACCGCACGGATGCACCCCAGGACGGCCAGCGAGACGGCCCGCTGGTCGGCGCGTCCGCCGATACGAGGCGATCGCAGGAGCGCCACCTCCAGGGCCTCGCGTTGCGGCTCGGGGAGCGTCGGCAGGCTCTCGCCCAGGACGGGCTCGACGAGGTCGCCGAGGACGGTGTACGAGAGACGCGTCTCGGCCTCGACGGGGCTGCACGAGAGCGTCCGGTGGCCGCGCTGAAGGGCACCCGCCAATCCCTCCTTCCAAACGGTCGTCTTCCCGATCCCGGGTTCACCCGACAGGAGCAAGGCGCTCGGGCCGGTCGGGATCGAGTCCAGGAAGCGATGAAGGATCGCGAGCTCGGACTCGCGCCCGATGACGTCACCGGCCAAAAGTCCTCTCCCCGCGTCGGTGGGCCCCAGGATTGTAGGGATGGCGGATCCGAACCTTGCAAACCTGTCGCAGCGCAGCACGCTGATCCTCGCGGACGACGCGCGGTGGACCGCTCCATCGCGTCACGCGATGATGAGGCTGGGATGGCTGCGGCACGGTTCGGAGGGGGGATGCCATGAAGCTCGGGGCGGTGCCAGGCGTTCGGGTCCTCCGCACGTACGAGCGGGCCTGGCTCTCGAAGGACGTCGTCGCCGGGCTCGTCCTGACCGCGTTGCTGGTACCGCAGGGGATGGCGTACGCCGAGCTCGCCGGCCTCCCGCCGATCACCGGCCTCTACACGTCCATCCTCTGCCTGATCGCCTACGCCCTGGTGGGGCCCTCGAAGATCCTGGTCCTCGGTCCAGACTCGTCGCTCGGCCCGATGATCGCCGCGACGATCCTCCCCCTCGTGGGGGCCAACGGCGATCCGGCGAAGGCCGTCGCGCTCGCCTCGATGCTGGCGCTGCTGGTGGGCGCGATCATGCTGCTGGCGGGCATCGCGAAGCTCGGCTTCATCGCGGACCTCCTGTCGAAGCCCACGCAGATCGGCTACATGAACGGTCTCGCGCTCACGATCCTCGTCGGCCAGCTCCCGAAGCTGTTCGGCTTCTCGGTGGACGCCGACGGCTTCATCCCTGAGCTCAAGGCGTTCGTCGACGGCGTCACCGGTGGTGAGACCGTGGCGGCGGCGCTGGCGGTGGGGGTGGGCTCGCTCGCCCTGATCCTGGTCCTGCAGCGCGCGATGCCGAAGGTGCCGGCCGTCCTGGTCGCCGTCGTGCTGGCGATCCTCGCGGTCGAACGTGTTCGACCTCACGGCGAACGGGCGTGTCGGTGGTCGGGCCGCTGCCGAGCGGGTTCCCGCCGTTCACGATCCCCGACGTGTCGTTCTCCGACCTCTCCCTCCTGCTCGCCGGCGCGCTGGGCATCGTGTTCGTGGCGCTCGCGGACACGATCTCGACGGCGTCGGCGTTCGCGGCTCGCGCCGGCGACCGCGTGCACGGGAACCAGGAGATGATCGGGATCGGCGCGGCGAACGTGGCCGCCGGGCTTCTTCCAGGGGTTCCCGGTGAGCACCAGCGGATCCCGGACCGCGGTCGCCGAGCAGGCGGGCGCCAAGACCCAGGTCGCGGGCCTGGTCGGGGCGGGGGCGATCGTGGTCCTGTTGGTGCGCCGTTCCCGGACTGCTGAAGAACCTGCCGCAGCCGGCCCTCGCGGCCGTCGTGATCGCGGCATCGCTGTCCCTGGCCGACGTCCCTGCGGTCGTCCGCCTCTGGAAGCAGCGGAAGACCGAGGCGTGGCTCTCCATCGCGGCGTTCCTCGCCGTCACGCTCCTCGGCGTCCTCCCCGGGATCGCGATCGCGGTGGCCCTGTCGATCCTGAACGTGTTCCGCCGGGCGTGGTGGCCGTACCAGGCCATCCTCGGGGACACGCGCGACCTCCCCGGCTTCCACGACGTGGCCGGCCACCCGGATGCGATCACGATCCCGGGGCTCGTCCTGTTCCGATTCGACGCGCCGCTGATCTTCGCGAACGCCCGGACCTTCCGCGAGCAGGTCACCGAGCTGGCGGAGGGGCAGGCGTGCGCTGGATCGTGATCGCCGCCGAGCCGATCACCGACGTCGACACGACGGCCGCCGACATGCTCGAGGACCTGGACGAATGGCTGAACGCCCGTGGCGTCTCCCTGGTCTTCGCGGAGATGAAGGACCCGGTGCGCGAGAAGATCAAGCGGTACGAGCTCACCCGCACGATCGATCCGACGCATTTCTATCCGACCGTCCAGGCCGCCGTGACCGCCTTCAAGGCGTCCGATGCGGGTGCGCGGGACGAGACGCCCTGAGGGCTCGGTACGGACCTACGGCTCGAGCACCGGGGGGCGACCGACGGCCGTCCTCCACAGGTTCCGCGTCGCCGCTCGCCACCCCATCGCTCTGGCGGCCGGTGAGTAGCCGATCGCATGGCTGGGCAGCCGAACGCTCAACGCCTGTGCCCTGATCGAGAACGTGAGGGGTGGGTCCAGCTCGAGCGTCTCGCCGTCGAGGCCGACGTCGATGGCCGATCCCGACGACACCTCGAACGTCGGGGTCGCCCAGGACGTGAGCCCCGCGAACCGGTCCGGGTGCCCGGTGGCGAGCGCCGCCAGGAAGGCGGCCGCTTCCCTGTCGCTCCGGATCTCGAGGGCGACGACGCCCAGCCGTCCCGTGTCCAGACGCGAACGGCTGCCGAGCGTGGCGAGCGTGGAGCCATACGGGTTGTTGGAGATCTGGATGACGTGTGCTCCGCGGTGGGGCTCGCCGTTCGGTCCGGTGAACCGCAGGTCGAACGGCTCGGTCTCGGGTGCGAGGACCGTCGGGAGCGTGCTGAGGGTGGTGTCGACCTTGGCGTTTCGGTACTCGGGTGATCGGACGATCGCCGCGTACAGGCCGAGCGAGACGTTGTTCACGAAGACACGCCCGTTGACCTCGGCGAGGTCCATCGGTCGCTGCCGCGCCTCTCCGAAGGCATCGAGCGCTCCGACCACGTCGTCGCGGTCGAGCCCCAGATCGAGCGCGAGGTGGTTGCGTGTTCCCGCGGGGATGACCACCATCGGAACCCCGCGCTCGGCCGCGACGCTCGCGACGAGTGCCTGCGACCCGTCCCCTCCGGCCATCCCGATCACGTCGGCGCCACGATCGATGGCCTGGCGAGCGAGCTCGAGCAGGTCATCGCCCGGTCGGAGGACCACGGGTTCGATGCCCCGTTCGCGGCACTCGTCCACGAGGTGGAACCGCTCCGCCTTCCCGCCCCCGGACTTCAGGTTCATGATCGCGACCCCGCGGGTGGCGGCGGGCACGGGGGTCCCCGGGGTCTCGCTCCGCTTGAGCGCATTCACGCTCCGACCGAGGGCGAACCGCGAGAGCGCGACCGCGAGCAGGAGCGGCACGACGCGGACGAGCAGCGACACGGGCCCCCCGCTCTCCTTCGCGAAGCCCATGAGCACGAGGCCCGTGAGTGCGGCCAGGGCGACGAGGACGGCGATCGCTCGACGTCGCCCCAAGCGCGTCAGTCCGTACCACGCGGCGAGGGCGGCACCGGCCAGCAGAGCGAGCTGGGCGACGAGGAGGGGGATGTCGTCGGTGACGGTCAGGAACGTCGCGACGACGACCAGGGCTCCGAGGAGCAGCGCGGCAGCAGCGGCCAGCCGATGCGAGAGATCCGGTCCCTCCCAGGATGCGGTCATCGCGGCGAGCGTAGTTCCCATGGCCGGGCACTGTCAGTCCCTCCGGTCGGCGGCCGTGCCCATGAACGCGAGGGTGAGCAACCCGACCCCGGCGCCGACGCAGAGGCCTCCGACCACGTCGGTCAGCCAATGCACGAGTAGGTAGGTACGGCTCCACGCCATCGCGATCGCGAGGCCTGCCGCGAGCGCCGTCGCTCCGGCGCGTCGCCCGGTGGGAACGAGGAGCCCCACCAGCAGGACGGCCGTCACCGCGGCGAAGGCTGCGTGCCCCGAAGGGAACGACGACAGGGAGCTCTGGAGGAGAGCGCCCGGCGGCCGAGGGCGGTCGACGGCGGCCTTGATGAGGTTGTTCGTCGCCCACGACGTCAGTTCTCCGATCAACAAGACGGTGATCGCACGTCGACGCCGATCGCGCCAGAGCACCAGTCCGGCCAGCGCGACGATCGACCAGCTGACCGGGAACCTACCGAGCGGGTCGAAGACACGCTCGGCGATCGACGTCAGGGCATCCCGGCGCATCGTCGTCACGACCTCGACCCACGCGCGATCGATCCCGAAGGTTCCTCGATGGTTCCCCACGACGACCGCGCCGACGACGACGAGCAGGAGGAGGGCTCCGCCGACGACGGCCGCCCTCCTCGGGTGGGCGAGCCCGTAGCGCCGCCTGCTCGGCGGTGGGGGAGTCGAGAGCGGCAGCAGCCGGCGGCGTCGAACCGGGGACGGGGATGACCGCGCTCGCTTACCGTGCCGCCCGCGCCCGCCCACGGAGCAAGGCCCGGCCGGCGAACGACGTCGCCTCCCCGATCGTGGCGCCGATGAGCGATCCGACGACGATGTCACCCGGGTAGTGCACCCCCGTGTGGACGCGCGAGTACGCGACGACGGCCGCGAGGCCGCGGAGCGGGACAGCGAGGCCCGGCATCGACCCGGCCACGCCCCCGGCGAACGCGAACCCGGACGCCGAGTGTCCCGAGGGGAACGAGGTCGACGTCGGCATCGGGACCCATCGCTCCGCGGGCACCCCGGCTGTCTCGCGATCCGGGCGCGCGCGTCCACTCGCGAACTTCATCGGGATGTTGACGAGCACGGAGTTGACGCCCACCGCCGCGAGACCGGTCAGAGCCGCTCGACGACCGGTACGCCCGCCGAGGAGGAAGAGCGCGCCGGCGGCGCCGAGCCACAGCTTCGAGTGGTTGGCCAGGCCCGAGAGCCGTCGGAGTGGGCTCGTCGAGTGCGGGGGTCGGCGTGTTCGCGATCGCCCGATACACGGCTCGATCGACCTCGGCGAGCTCGTGAAGGGCCGCGGCCGCCGCCGACCGGCGTGGTGTGGGACTCGCCTCCAGACGTCGGGCCAAGCGTTCCTCCGCCGGTCCACGTCGGCCGAGATCTCGGGCGTCGCTCACCGGGCGATGCTAGTCGGCCTCGCGGTGAGGAGCCAACGCACCGTGCGGTCCCGCATCGCGATCGCGGGCGCTGCCTCGTCAGCGACGGGGCCGAGTGCGCCTCGCGCAGACCGTCCGTCGTCGTTCGCCCGCCCGCTATCTCGGCTGCCAGGCGAACGTCGAGTAGTTGTCGCCGAAACCGTTCGGTGTCCACGGCGAGAGCCTCGTGGGCTCGCCGCCGTCGAGCGGCACGGCGACGAGAGCTTGCCCTTGCGAGGGAAGGGTCGGGTCGTACGTCACGAAGAGCATCTGTGCGCCATCCGGGGACAAGGAGATGTACGAAAACGGTTCGTACTCGAGGTCTCGGATGGGCGTCACGTTCCCCTGGAGATCGAGCCACTCGGGCGGCAGCCACCCCGTCGCGGCGGCGCGCAGCGCGAGGAAACGATCGGTTCCCGTTGCGACCGTCTGCAGGTAGAAGGAACCGTCCCACGCATCTGGGAGGGGAACATCGGATGCGACACCGGTCGCGACGTCCACGACCTTGACGAACGGGCTTACACCGGATAAACCGCCGACCGGGCTTAGACCGGTTGAACCGCCGACGACCACGGAGCGAGCGTCCGGTGTCCACGCGACGGTGTTCGGCACTTCACCGGTGTCGAACCCTGTCAGTGGCCGGGGTGCGCCGCCGTCGGCGGGGACGATCCAGAGGGTCAAGCTCCCGGGGTACGAAGCCATCGGCAGGACGGCAACCTGTGATCCGTCCGGTGACCACTGCAGGCCCGCGACCTCATCCAACCGATGAACGCCGTCGATGCGGACCAAGCTCGTCGTTCCGTCGGCCTCCGCGAACAACACGCCCTGGCGCGGCACGAAGACCGCGAGCCGCTGACCGACGGGCGCCCAGGTCGGGCACGGCGGAGGGAAATAGGCCGGGGTTGGGGCCGGGATCCGGATCTCCGGACCATGCAGCTCGCCGGATGACGTGAATCTGGTCACCACGATCGTGCCGCCGATCGACGCAGCCCTCTTCTCCCCGTAGGCCAGCAGCGATCCGTCGGGCGAGAAAGCCGGGCAGGCCCGTGTGGTCGAGTCCCCCTCCGTGCCGACGAGGAGCCGAGCGGTGCCGTCTGGGCCCGCGACGTAGAGCTTGAAGTTGCGCCCCCGACTCGCCCGCTGAGCGTCTGGACTAGGGTCGAGGTGGAGAGCCGAGAAGACGACCCACCGGCCGTTGCGCGGCTGCGTCGGCTGCGGGACGGCGGGCGTCGGCTCCGACCCGATCAGGCGCAGCAACCCGGTCGCGGCGATGACGAACACGGCGATGCCGACGATGCCGGCCGCCATCCGCCGGTTCCGTCGCTTGCGGTCGCGCCGCACTAGGACGCGTTCGAAGGCGTCCGGCGTGGGCTCGAAGCCCTCGACGCCGGGCCGCAGCAGCTCTCGCGTGTCGCTCACGATGTCACCCCCAGCGCCTCGCGCAGCGTCGAGCGCGCGCGATGCAGCCGCACGCGGACGCTCGCCGGCTTGATGCCGAGCGCGCGGGCGGCCTCGTCGGTATCCATGTCGAGCCAGTCCACGAGGATCAGCGCCGCCCGCTGACCGTCCGGGAGCGACGCGAGCGCCCGGCGGACGTCGTGGCGCTCACCCGCCTCCGGTCCTATGTCCTCGACCGGCACCGACACGAACCGCCGCTTCGCACGGACGGCCAGTCGGCGGATCCGCTTGCGCTGGAGGTTCAGCGCCGTCCGGTACGCGTACCCGGTGGGCGAGTCCATCGCGCCGACCCGGTCCCACCGCTCGAGCACCCTGGTCATCGTCTCCTGGGCGATCTCCTCGGCCTCGAAGGCGTCGCCGACGAGCAGGAGGAGGGCCTGACAGAGCGAGCGGTACTCGGTCCGGAAGAAGGACTCGAAGTCTCGAGCCGCAGGCCGTGCCTCGGTCAGGGTCACCTCGCGCATCTCGAACCATGAACCCTTGAGGAGGGGCGGGCGTTACGCGGCCCCAGCGTTCGCTTCGAGGCGCGCCTCGTCAAGCGGCGAGACGTGCTTCCCCCCGAAACCCGCAGACGCAGCTCGGTTCGCGCTCCGGGCAGGGAGGTCCTCACGAAACTCTGGGTTTGGCCCAGCCGACCGGGAGGGGCACAATCCATCGAAGGGGGTGGCATGAACTCGTTCACGGCTCGCCGGCTCGCCTGGTCGATCGGGATCGTCTCGATCCTGCTGATGCTCGGGACCATCGTCCTGAACATCGTCGATCGAGCCGAGCCGCTCCCCGATACCGTCGGCGGGCGGGGCATCCCTCGCGTGATCGACGTGGTGGTCAGCCTCGGCGTCACGGCCATCGGGATGCTGATCACGGCACGACGTCCGAAGAACGTGATCGGCTGGTTGTTCATCGTGGCGGGCCTCGCGCTCGCGTTGGCCGGGTTCGGGGCGGCCTACGCCATCCACGTGCTGGCCGTCGACCCGGGGGCCCTGCCCGGCGGGCGGCTGATGGC
Organism: uncultured Actinomycetes bacterium; assembly: GCA_963706005.1. Classification (GTDB taxonomy): domain Bacteria; phylum Actinomycetota; class UBA4738; order UBA4738; family HRBIN12; genus DASSJM01. The sequence goes on along the minus strand of CAVPLL010000001.1, from coordinate 50,671 downwards.
CCTGATCAGCACGAGCGTCCAGTCGATCCCGATCGGTCTCCTGCTGTTCCTGTTCCTCCTGTTCCCGGACGGCCACCTGCCCTCCCGGCGATGGCGACCGGTGGCCTGGTTGACGGCGGCGGACCTCGCGGTCCTCACGGCCGCCTCGGTTGCCTTCGGGGTCGCCTCGTGGTCCTTCCCCTTCGCGCCGATCGACGAACCGGTGGGCGGTGGGGTCAGGGAGGTCGCCGTCTGGATCTTCCTGGTCGCGGTGGTCATCTTCACGGTGGCGATGGTGCTCGCGTTCGTCTCCGTGGCCGTTCGGTTCTCCCGGTCGAGCGGAGAGGAGCGTCTCCAGCTGAAGTGGTTCGTGTCGGCCGCGGCGCTCGTCGCCGTCTCGGCCATCGTCGGGGTGTTCTACGACGCGCCGATCACCGATGTTGCGTTCAGCGTGTGCCTCTTGCTGCTGATGGGGGCGATCGCTGTCTCGATCTTGCGATACCGCCTCTACGAGATCGACATCATCATCGGCAAGGCGATCGTCTATGCCCTGCTGGGCGGGTTCATCACCGTCATCTACGTGCTCTTCGTGGTGGTGATCGGCGTAGCGATCGGCGTGACCGAGGGGCTGACCCTGATCGCGACGGCGGTGGCGGCCATCGCGTTCCAGCCGGCCCGCGAGCGTGCTCAGCGTGTGGCGAACCGCATCGTGTACGGCGAGCGAGCGACCCCCTACGAGGTGCTCTCCGAGTTCTCCGAACATCTCGGCGAGGCCTATGGAGGCGACGACGTGCTGGTCCGGATGGCGAAGCTCCTCGCGGAGGGGACGGGGGCGACGAACGCCGTGGTGTGGCTCAAGGTGGGTCCGGAGGTTCGGCCGGCGGCTCGCTGGCCGACGGACGCGGATGTGCCGAGTCCGGTCCGCCTCTCGCGGGGCGACGCGCTCGAGCTCGATGATCTGACGGAGTCGATGGCCGTCCGGCACCACGCGGAGCTCCTGGGTTTCCTGAGCGTGCGGAAGCCGCCGAAGGACCCGTTGTCGCCCGTCGAGAGCAAGCTCATGACCGATCTCGCAGGGCAAGCAGGGCTCGTCCTCGCCAACCGGCGACTCATCGAGGACCTGCGCGCCTCCCGCCAGCGCCTCGTGGCCGCCCAGGACGAGGAGCGGCGTCGGATCGAGCGCAACCTGCACGACGGTGCGCAGCAACAGCTGGTGGCGCTCGCGGTGCGGCTGAAGCTCGCGCGTTCGACGGCATCGAGGGATCTCGCCGAGGCTGATGCCCAGCTCGAGCAGCTCGAGCGCGACGTCGCCGATGCGCTCGAGAACCTCCGCGATCTCGCGCGCGGGATCTACCCGCCCCTCCTCGCGGACAAGGGCCTGGCAGCCGCGATCGAGGCGCAGTCGCGGCGTGCGGCCGTGCCCGTGCACCTCGAGATCGACGGGATCCGGCGCTACCCGCAGGAGATCGAGGCTGCCGTGTACTTCTGCACGCTCGAGGCCCTGCAGAACGCTGCCAAGTACGCGGAGCCGAACGAGGTCGCCGTCCAGCTGCACGAGCAGGAGGGGGATCTCGTGTTCACGGTGCGCGACGACGGTCGCGGTTTCGACCGAGCGACGACGCCGCTGGGAACCGGTCTCCAGAGCATGGCGGATCGCCTGGCCGCCCTCGAGGGCACGCTCGAGATCCGCTCCAAGCCGGGATCCGGGACGATCGTGACCGGGCGGTTGCCGGTGCCGCATGCCGCCGCCCCGACCGGGCACCAGGATCGGGCACCCACGTAGTCCTCCCGTGAGAGTGGAGTTTCGGCCGGGTTAGGGCGCAACCTCCACCGGTTCCGTGAGCCACGCCCGGCCGGCGGACCCGTTCGCACCGCCGGTCGCGCAGAGCCCCTCGACCGTCGATGGGACGCGGATCCTCCCCCTGCCTGGGTTCAAGCCTGAGCACCGCAGGGCCGACAACGAACAGGGGACTGCTCGACGAGTGAGCGGGCAGCCGTTGGACGCACATGACCGATCTGAGAACGGGGTTCCTCGGCCGCTACGGCCGCTTCCTGTGGGGCGGTGCCGCCCTGCTGCTCCTGCTCGTCCTGGTCGGGTCGGTCTTCCTGTCCGGATCGTCCGTCGAGGGCGCCGAGCGGGATGCCCAGGCACGAGCCGAGAGCCTCTCGGGATCCGTCGTGGAGGAGCAGCTCACCTCGGACCTCCTCGCCAGGGATATCACCGGCACGGCCTACCGCGACCTCACGGTGCGCGTCCAGGCGGGGATCCTGTCCGACGACCGGTTCACGGTCGTACGGATCTGGCGTTTCGACGGCGCTCTCATCTACTCGACCGCGCAGAAGGACGACACCAGCGTCGTCGCCGGCGACGACCAATGGATCGAGCAGGCGCTCGGAGGCCAGACCGTGAGCGTGCTCTCGAGCACCGGGACCTATCACGACGGGCTCAAGCGACCGAACGAGGAGCTGTACCAGACGTTCGTGCCGATCCGACTGTCGAGCGACGGGCAGGTCGACGCTGTGGCGGAGCTCGATCAGCGGTATTCGGCCATCCACAACGAGGCGTTCAAGGTGTGGCGGCCACTGCAGTTGGTGGTCCTGCTACTGCTGGTCGGGGTCGGCGTCCTGTTCGTGCGATGGTTCCGGAGGGCGCCGGCGACCCAGGAGCTCGGTCCCACGCCCGAGCGCCGGCTCGGGCCCGGACGACGGGCCGACGACCTGAACGTGCGTGACGCGGTGGCTCGGGCGGATCGGGCCGAGCGCCTGGCCGAGGAGTCCCGGAAACGACTGCAGGAGCTGGAGGCGATGGTCGCGGCGGCGCCGAGCACCGCCACCGCCACCGCGGCGCTCGAGGAGCTCGATCTGAAGCTCCGGGCCTCGGAGGCCGAGCGCGAGGAGCTTGCTGGCACCGTGCGCAGGTTCCAGTCGACCCTGGCCGAGAAGGAGGCGGAGCTCGCCCTCGCCCGCGAGGGTTCCGGCGGCTCGCGCGCGGAGACCAAGCGGGCGAACAAGCTGATCGCCGAGGCGGAGAGCCGCGCCGCCGCGGCCGAGAAGAAGGCCGCCGCGGCCGAGAAGAAGACCGAGGTGGCGGCCAAGCGCGCGGCCGCGACCGCGGAGCGCGCGCTCGAGATGGAGGCGCAGCTCCGCGAGGCCGAGCAGAGGGCGGCCGACGCGCAGGAGCGGGCGTCGACCGTCGACGGACGGAGCAGTGGGGCCGAGAAGAAGGTGGCGGAGGCAGAGCAGCGGGCGCTCCGGGCCGAGCAGGCGCTGGCGGAGGCTCAGCAGGGATCGCTCGCGACCGAGCAGGCGATCGCGGACGCCACGCAGCGGGCCGCCGAGGCCGATCGCAACGCTTCGGGCGCGGCACAGCTCGTCGCGCAGGCCAACGAGCAGGCCGCCGAGGCCGAGCAACGCGCCGTGCACGCCGAGAAGAAGGCCGCCGACGGTGGGCAGCTCTTGGCCCAGGCCGAGCAGCGGGCCGCGGACGCCGAGGAGCTGGCGGCCAAGATCGAGAGACGAGCGGCGGACGCGGAGGAGCGGGCCGCCCTGGCCGAGCGCAAGGCGGCCATGTCCGTCGCCGAGTCGGAGGCGGCGGGTACCAAGCGGCGGGATCCCGCGGAGAAGAAGCTCGTTGCGGCGCTCAAGCAGGCCGAGGGCGAGCGAGATCAGCTGGTGGCGAAGCTGGGGGACCTCGAGCGAGCGCTCGCCGAGGCCCAGGCGAAGGCGGAGGCGTCCGAGCGCGAGATGGCCGTGAAGAGTCTGCAGCTGAACGCCTCGGCCGATGCGACGGCCGCGGCGCAGGGGCTGGAGGAGCGTGCCGTCGCCGCCGAGCTGCAGCTCGCCGACTCGCAGGAGCGGTTCACGGACGCCCAGAGCCGGCTGGTCGACGCCGAGTCGAAGCTCGCGGACGCGCTCGCCACGGTCGCCGATCTCGAGCAGGCCGGGGCTGCACGGGCCGATGGCGATGCGAGCGTCCCGCGAACCGGCCCCGGAACCAACCAGGAGCTCGAAGCGCGGATCGCCGAGCTCGAGAACGCACGTCGCGCGGATGTCGTCGAGCTCCAGCGCGCGCAGGAATCGTTCGCCAACACCCAGGTGGAGCTGTCGAACGCGACCCGCAAGCTCCGGGAGGCGGAGGCTCGGGTTCAGGAGCTCGAACGGGCCGGCAGGAGCCGTCCCGTCCGGACCGACGACGAGTCGGCCGACGAGCCCGCTCCGGTGACGAGCTCCGTCACCGGCCCCGACCGCGACCGAGGGATCGGGGAGGGCCCGGACGACGGCGTCCCGTCGCTCGGTGCGTTCGGGGACGGGGGATCGCCGCACGTGTGGGAGACGAGCGGCGATGACCCCGAGCCCGGGGCCGAGGAGGAGCCCGAGGCCGAAGGGCTGTCGCTCCGTGAGCGGCTGGCTCGGGCCGCGGCGGCCAGGAAGCGTCTCAGCTGATCGATCGGGCCGAGAGCGGCTCGATCGTCCCGGGCGTCGCCGCGCCACCGAGGTCTCGCAACGGGTCGACCGCGTAGGTGGCGAGGAGGACCGACTCGACCGCCGCGGCCGCGAGGATCCTCGGTATCGGGTAGCCGTAGCGCCGGCTGAGCTCGAGGTGCGGTTCGCACAGCGGCACCATGCGCCCTCGGTGATGCCGAACGACGACCCGCGCGTCACCGGGCGCTCGCCGTCCCCAGAGCGCGAAGCACAGGTAGCAGATCAGCCGCAGGCGCTGCGGGTACGCGAGCGACGCGCGGAACCCGTGCTCGTGTTCCACGATCCGACCCCACAGGGCGACCGTGCCGAGGACCGCCGGGTCGCGGGCCCGGCGAAGCTCGTCGGGTTCGGTCACGGCGTGGAGGCCGCACGTGCAGTCGAGCTCGGGTCGGAGGTGACCACGATCCCGCGTGCACGAGGCGGTGGCGGGGCGCCGGGGCGGCCACGGCTTGCCGTCGCCGGCGATCGGGGTCAGCCGGACCCGAGACCCGTCTCGCGAGCCGAGGAGGGTCCACGTTCGCCAGGCGTGGATCGGCTCGACGGAGTGGGCGGGCGGGGCGAGCAGCCCGGCGCTCGACACGGCTACCGAGCCCGACGAGCGGGGTCGGGCTCGGCCGGCTCCGGTCGGCGAGGCTGCGGCTCGAGATCGGGGACGTCCTCGGGCACCGGGAGCGAGACGGGCTCGACCTCGATGATCCGTCGCGGTCGACCGATGTCCATGCGGGGCTCCTCGAGGCGTCGCCGGTCTCCGAGCGTACCCCGCCGGCCCCGCGCCTGGCCAGCGTGGCGAACTCAGACGCGGACGAGCTTGTTGATGCCGTCGAAGTCGCTGAAGTAGATCCGTCCACCCGGTCCGACCTCGAACGACAGCGTGCTCCCGCCGTGGTCGTACACGACCGAGTGGCTCGCGATCGCATCCCGCTGGTCGTCGAACACGATCCGCGTCACCTCGCCGTTGTTCACCGCTCCGAAGAACGCCGCGCCCTCGCTCCGATGTCCGAGGTGGCACCCGTCGCAGAACGCGATCCCGGTGATCCCGATCGTGTTCTCGTAGAACAGCTGCGGGAGCACGGGGTTCGGCCCGTCCTGGTTCGTGTTGCCGGGGGAGGAGCCGCTGCAGGTCTCGTTCGGGCCCCAGCCGTAGTTGCGGCCGCGCTCGATCAGGTTGATCTCGTCGTTGCATTCGGGGCCGTTCTCGGTCTCCCACAAGGCGTCGGTCTGCGGGTCGAACGCGAACCCGAACGAGTTGCGGATCCCGAAGACCCACACGCGGTCGTCGAACGGGTTGTCGGCAGGGACGTCGCCGTCGGGCTCGATGCGGATGATCTTGCCGCGGTCCTCGTCCGCCGTGTCCTGCGCGTTCGAGGAGTCGTGGGCGTCGCCGACGATCGCGTACAGCATCCCGTCCGGGCCGAACGCGATCCGTCCCGCCGTTGTGGTACGGGCTCCCACCGGCGACGCTCGAGAACAGCACCTTGCGATGGACGCCGCTCCCGTGGTCGTCGCGGTACCGCAGGATCTCGTTGCTGAGCTGCCCACCGGCCGAGCGCGTGGCATAGACGTAGACGAGCGGCTTGTCCGGGTAGCGCGGGTGCAGGGCGATCCCGAGCATCCCGCGTTCGCCGTCGCCGTTCACCCCGGGGACCGTGACGAACAGGCGATCGGCGTCGGTGTCGAGATCGTGGATCCGCACCTGGCCCGTCTCCTTCTCGACGTACCAGATCGTGCGGCCCGGACCGAAGGTGAACGCGACGGGTTGCTGCAGGTCGCCGACCACCTCCCGGGCCCGGATCGACGGGGCGGCCGACGCCGGGGTCGGTCGCAAGCCAGATCGAGTCCCACGAGGCTCGACAGGAAGAGCACGGCGATCCGTCTCCGCATGACAGCTCCTCTACAGTTCGTCCCGCATGACCACCTCGACCTTCGGGAGCGTCGTCCATCGCGTCGAGGATCCCCGGGTCCTCACCGGCGCCTGCCGCCTCGTGGACGATCTCCCGGCCGAAGGGGCGCTGGGGGGTGCGTTCGTCCGCTCCATCATGGCGCACGAGCGCGTCCTGGGCGTCGACACGAGCGAGGCCGCGGTGGTGCCGAGGGTCGCGGCCGCGCTCAGCGAGCCCGATCCGCCGCCCTCCCACGAGCGGGTGTGGCGCGCGATCCGCGAGGGCTGGCCGGGTGAGACGCGTCGCGGCCCTGGTGACGCTCGGCCTGCTCGCGGTCGCCTGTACGAACGCCGACCGGGTGACGACGGCCTTGACGACCTCCCCGCCGGTCTCCACGGGAACGCCCGCACCCGGCCCGTCGCCCACGGCCGTCGAGGAGCCAGCGGTCGACATCGAGACGCCGATCGCGAACGGCGAGGTCGCGAACCCGGTCTCGATCACCGGCACGGCCGACGTCGTGGACGCATCCCTCACGGTGCGTGTCCTCGATGCGAACGGGGAAGAGCTCGCGGCGATGGTGGTGGAGGCGAGCTGCGGCGACGGGTGTACCGGGACGTTCGCGTCCGAGCTGTTCTTCTTCGTCGACCGCCGGCAGCCCGGCACGATCGAGGTATCCGGGGTCTCCGTGGCCGGGGACCCCGCGGTCGCGACCGTTCCCGTCGTCCTCGTGCCGGCCTGAGGACGCCTGCTAGGGTCGTGACGATGCCCGCGGAACCGGACCGATGACCGAGCGACCGCTCTGGGAGCGACGGTTCCGCGCGCCGACGCGAACGTTGCCCGCGTGGAGTCCCGGCCGCGCCCGAGCGCTTCGTCCTGCGTTCGGACGAGGAGGGCTCCTTCCAGGCGTACGCGTGGGAGCTCGGCTCGGAGCGGCCGATCCGGCGCACCGACGAGCCCGTCGGCGTGATCTACGCGACGATCTCGGGCGACGGGTTCGAGCGTCGTCTGGTTCTCCGATCCGACCGGCGACGAGTCCGGCCGCTGGCTCGCCGTGCCGTTCGACGGCGGTGAGCACCGCGACGTGCTGCCCGGCGCGCCGATCGGCTGGCCCGAGGGCCTCGCGCTCGGGCGCGACCTCGTCGTCGGCGTGATCGCCGATCGGAACGGCTTCGCCGTCCACGTGTCGCAGCGCGGCGGCTCCGCCGACGGAGATCCACCGGCATCCCGACGTGATCGGCTTCTCGGACTCCGACCTCCACCTGGAGGGGTTCGACCGCGTCGGCCTGTCGGCCGACGAGACCCTGGTCTGCGTCGAGACGGCCCAGGACGGCGACAACATCCACCGGCACGCTGCTCGTGCTCGATCCGCGGTCCGGCGACGAGGTCGCCGAGCTCGCCGACGGTCCGGGTCTCGGCGTGAGCGCGTTCGCCTGGTCGCCGGTGCCCGGCGACCAGCGGATGCTGTTCACGCACGAGCGCGAGGACGCGACGCGACCGGGAGTGTGGAACCCCACGACCGGCGAGCGTTCGGATCTGCGCGCTCGACCTGCCCGGCGACGTGATCCCGATCGACTGGTGGCCCGACGCGCGATCGATCCTGCTCGTCCACCTGTTCCGCGGGCGCGACCGCCTGTACCGGCTACGAGCTGCGGACGCGGCACGCTGACCGAGATCGCGCACCCCGCCGGGCGAGATCCACGGCGCGCGCGTCCGTCCCGACGGTCGGGTCTGGCTGCGGGTCTCGAGCGGCGGACCGCGCATCGGTGCTGCTCGACGACGCCGGTGAGGAGATCCTGGCTCCCGCGCCCGGCGGCGTCCGCGAGGGGCGGCCGTACCGCGAGTGGCTCTTCCGCAACCCGGCGGGCGACGTAGGTGCAGGGGTGGCTCGCGACGCCGCCGGGGGACGGTCCCTTCCCGCTGTACCTGAAGGTGCACGGCGGTCCGAACTGGCTCTACCTCGACACCTGGTGGCCGACGTCCAGTCGCTGCTCGACGAGGGGTTCGCCGTCGCGATGGTGAACTACCGGGGGTCGATCGGCTACGGCCGGCGCCTGGCGCGACCACATCATCGGCAACATCGGGTTCCCCGAGGTCGAGGACGTCCTCGCAGGTCGCCGACGACCTCGTCGCCCGCGGGATCGCCGACCCCGAACGCGTCGTGATCGGCGGGTGGTCCTGGGGCGGGTACATCACGCTGCTCGCGCTCGGGATGCACCCGGATCGCTTCGTCGGCCGGGGTGGCCGGCGTCCCGGTCGGGGACTACCTGGACTCGTACGACGACTCCGCCCCGTCGCTGCAGGCGTACGACCGGATCGCTCGCGGGCGGCGTCGTGCACGACATCCCGGAGTTCATCGCCGAGCGCTCGCCGATCACCTACGTCGATCGCGTTCGGGCGCCGGTGCTCGTGCTCGTCGGCGAGCACGACACGCGCTGCGTCCCGGGGCAGGTCTACCGGTACGTGCGGGCCCTGAAGAAGGCGGGCGGCGACGTCGAGCTGTACTCGTACGAGCAGGGCCACAGCTCGTACGTGGTCGACGAAGAGGTGCGCGAGTGGGCGGCGGTGCTGGAGTTCCTGCGCGCGCGCGTCCCGCTGCCGTAGCGTCGCGCGAGCCGCGCCGACCGACTCGCCGGCTACACGAGCCCCTGGTCGAGCATCGCGTCGGCGACCTTGACGAACCCGGCGATGTTCGCGCCGTTCACGTAGTTGCCCGGGCGTCCCGTACTCCTCCGCGGTCTGACGGCACTGCTTGTGGATCGACTTCATGATGTCCTTCAGCCGGGCGTCGACCTCCTCGCGCGGCCACGCCATCCGGAGCGAGTCCTGCGCCATCTCCAGGCCCGAGACGGCGACGCCGCCGGCGTTCGCGGCCTTGCCCGGGCCGTAGAGGATCCCGGCGCTCACGAACTGCGTCGACGCCCTCGGGCGAGGTCGGCATGTTGGCGCCCTCGCTCACGACGTAGCACGCCCCCGGCGAGCAGGTTCGCCGCGTCCTTCGCGTTGATCTCGTTCTGCGTGGCGCTCGGGAAGGCGCAGTCCGCGGGCACGCTCCACAGCGGGTTGGCGTCGGCCGTCGGGTCGAACGGCGTGAAGGTCGCGCCCGGGAAGTGCTCGGCGTACTCCGCGATGCGTCCGCGCCGCTCGTTCTTGAGCTCCATGACCCAGGCGAGCTTCTCGTTGTCGATCCCGGCCGGGTCGTGGACGAACCCGCTCGAGTCCGAGAGCGTGACCGCCTTCGCGCCCATGTCCATCAGCTTCTCGACCGTGTACTGCGCCACGTTGCCGCTGCCCGAGACCAGGCAGGTCTTCGCCCTCGAGGCTGTCGTCGCGCGTGTTGAGCATCTCGTGCGCGAAGTACACGGCGCCGTAGCCGGTCGCCTCGGGACGGATGAGCGAGCCGCCCCATTCGAGCCCCTTGCCCGTCAGGACGCCGGTGAACTCGTTCTTGATCCGCTTGTACTGGCCGAACAGGTAGCCGATCTCGCGGCCACCCACGCCGATGTCGCCGGCCGGCACGTCGGTGTTCGGGCCGATGTGGCGCTGGAGCTCGGTCATGAACGACTGGCAGAAGCGCATGACCTCGGCGTCGGTCTTGCCCTTGGGGTCGAAGTCGGCACCGCCCTTGCCGCCGCCCATCGGGAGCGTCGTGAGCGCGTTCTTGAACACCTGCTCGAACGCGAGGAACTTCAGCATGCCGAGGTAGACCGTCGGGTGGAACCGCAGCCCGCCCTTGTACGGCCCGATCGCGCTGTTCATCTCGACCCGGAAGCCGCGGTTGACGTTGATCTCGCCGTGGTCGTCCACCCACGGGACGCGGAACATCACAACGCGCTCGGGCTCGATCATGCGTTCGAGGATCTTGGCCTCGCGGTAGACCGGCTCCTGCTCGAGCAGGAGCTCGATCGAGGTGGCGACCTCGTGGACCGCCTGGTGGAACTCGAGCTCTCCGGGGTTCTTCGCTTCGACGTCGGCCATCAGCCGTTCGACGTACGCGCTCACGGTCCGTGCCTCCTGAGAAGGGGTTGGCTCTCGTGCGGAAGCGTACCGGAGCCCGATGAGCTCGCGGGGGCCATCGGCCCCGGCCTTCGGGGTCGTTCGGACCCGTGCGATGCGCCGCTCCGACGGTCTCCGACGCCGACCCCGATGCGCTGAGCGCCGCGTGACGCCGAGCCTTGGTAGCCGGGGCCCGTGCGTAGACTCCCCTCATCCCATGGAGCGACCGACGGTGGGCGGGCTCGAGAGGATCCGATGAGCATCTGGGTGGTGATCGGCGCGGTCGCGATCGGGGTCGCGATCGCCTGGCTCGGCCTCACGGCGCTGCGGGCCGCCTCCGGCGTCGGCGTGGACCTCGAGTCCCCGGAGCCCGAGGACGTTGACGAGCTCGATGTCTACCTCGTGTGCCGCGAGTGTGGGACCGAGTTCCGGGTCACCAGGATCGGCGAGCTCCAGATCCCCAGGCACTGTGGGGAGCGCATGGAGGTCGTCCGGCGACCGGCGGGAGCGGGCGCCTAGTTCTCCACACCTGTGGAGATCGATGTGGGGAATCACACGGATGTGATCCGTTGGGCGGCCGAGGCCCGCGCGCCTCAGCGCCAGCGGGTCGCGGCGATGAACCCGACCCCGATCACGCCCAGGCCGATCCAGAGCCAGTGCTGCTGCGTCCCGCCGGGGAGCAGGAAGTTCGCGTAGTTCAGGACGATGATGAGCACCCCCAACAGGATCAGCCCGAGGACGAGGTAGCCGTACCACCGGGGGCTCGGCTTCGGTTTCGCCTTGGTCGGAGGCGCCACGTAGCCGCGCGAGGTCTTCTTCTGTCGCTGTCGGGACTTCGGCATCGCGCCGACGATGTTACCCGGGGACGAGCGTCATCGAGTGCTCGGACGCGGCCTCCACGGCGGCGCGTGTGAACGGGGCACGGGCGGAGCGCTCCGGCCGCCCAGAGCGCCGACTGATCGTTCCAGTGAGGTGACGCGGGATTGCCCGACTGTCCCGTCGTGAGCACGGCGCGCGTTGCGTCCGGGTCCGACAGATCCACCACCACCCGCCACGACGGGATCACGACGGCGTCGAACCCCAGGCGCGCGTCGATGCCGGCCTGCAGGACGGTCTGCTCGTCCCCGCCGAGCTCGTGCTCGGCCGCGACGAACAACGGTCCGAGCCCCGGCATCCGGGCGAGCGGGTGCGCGAACCGGACCCGATGGAGCGCCCCCCAACGCCAGTCCCGCTCGTCCGCGCCGAGGCGCTCTGCGAGGAAGTCGACCGCGTCCTCGAGCGCCGCCGCGAGGATCTCAGGCCACGACCTCCCGGCCGGCGGCGTTCGGCGCTCCTCGAGCATCGCCGGCAGGGCCGTGCAGACGAACGCCTCGCGCCACGCGAAGTACGCGTCGAAGAGCGCGCGCCGGTCACCCTCCCCGCCGAACGCGAGGGCGGCGATCCGACCGATCCAGACCTCGTAGACGGCCGCGGCGGCCGAATCCGCTCGCAGATCGCAGGGCCAGCCCTCGAGCGCGCCGAGCGCACGGCGGGCGCGGTCGCTCCGGGCCTCGGTCTCGAGCAGCCACGGCAACAGGCGCCGCGCGGGGAGGGACCGGGTGTCGACCTGCATCGACCCGACGTCGTCCACCGTGACGGTTCCGTTGCCCTCGAGGAGCTCGGCGATCCGGCGGGCTCGGAACGGCGGGTGGAAGTCGAGGCCGATCAGGTGCGGGTAGTCCTCGTCGTGGATCCGGTTGTTCGCCGTGACGATGAAGCCCGATCCCGGGTCCTTCGACCATGGCAGCTCCTCGTACGGGAGGTACCCGTCCCACTCGTGCTCGGAGGTCCATCCGGCGACGGGAGCCGAGCCGTCGCCCGCGCGGCGCAGGGGGAACCGGCCGGAGCACTGGAAGCCGATCGTCCCGTCGACGTCGGCGTACACGACGTTCTGACCCGGGCAGGAGAGCCCCCGCAACGCTTCCCGGAACCCTTCGAACGACGTCGCTCGGACGAGGTCGACGAGCGCGCTCGGTTCGAGCAGCCCGTCGACCGCGGCCCACCGCAGGGCGAACGTGCCGTCGAGCCGCTCGTACTCGGTGCCGGTGACACCGACCGTCGCGGTTTCCAGGATCGGGCCATGCCGCGTCTCGCGCACGTCGAACGTGACCGGCGGGCCGCCCCGGACCTCGATCGACTCCGATCGCACGGTCAGCGGTTCCCACCCGCCGTCGAACTCGGCGGCGGTGCCGTCGTCGTTCAGGCGTTCCACGTACAGATCCTGGATGTCGCCGCTCACGTTGGTGACGCCCCACGCGTGGTGCGACGTGGCACCGACGACGATGCCGGGCGCGAAGGGGAACGCCACGCCGCGCGCCTCGTAGCCCGGAGCCCGCAGGTGGAGCTCGAACCAGGGCGCCGGCTGCTGGGCGAGCAGGTGGGGGTCGTTGGCCAGGAGCGGCCGGCCGCTCGCGGTCCTCGAGCCCGCGACGACCCAGTTGTTCGAACCCGTACCGCTCGAGCGCGGGAGGCCCTCGAGCAGCCGTCCCGCGAGCGAGCCGGCCGCCAGGCCCGGCGGGTCGGCGGGCAGGGGCGGCAGGAGGGCCGCCGCCGCCTCCGTCCCGAGCGCCTCGGACAGGCGGAGGCGGAGCAGCTCGTGGTCCCAGTTGCCCGACAGGCCCCACGCGAGGTAGGCGAAGGCCGCCGCCCACTCCTCGAGGTCCTCGGGCAGCTCGGGGGCGACGGCGAGCATCGCGTACTCGAGCGGCGGGGCCGGCATGCCCGCGACCCACGCCCGGGCTCCCTGGACGAAGCGGTCCATCATGGTCCGGGAGGCCTCGTTCCAGCGCTCGGCCTCGAGGGCGCCGATCCGATGGAAGCCGACGGTTCGCGCGAACCGGTCGGCGGGCAGGGTGAGGTCGGAGAACCAGCCGCAGAGACGGCCGCCGGACGCGCGGAGCGCGAGCTCGATCTGGAACAGCCGTTCGGACGCCTGCACGTACCCCTGCGCGAACCAGAGATCCTCGAGCGAAGCGGCGGACAGGTACGGGATGCCCCAGCGGTCGCGGAGGACCTCGACCGGCGCACGGAGCCCGGGCACCGCGACCTCGCCCTCGAGCCGCGGGAGCGCGGCGCGGGCGGCCTCCCGGAGCTCGTCGAGGGGATCGGCCATTCGGCCCGAGCCTATCGAGCGGACCCGTCCGCCGATACTCCGACGATCCGCGTGCCTGGGTGCAGGTCGAGCGCCGTCGGTGCCCGTCTGGAATGATGCCCGGGATGACCGAACACCGGCCGTGGTTCTCGACCTATCCGTCCGGGGTCCCGCACACGCTCGAGCCGTACCCGGACCTCTCCGCGTTCGGCATGCTTGAGGCCTCGGCCCGAAGCCACGGGGATTCGCCCGCGCTCGCGTGGTTCGGCCGGAAGATCTCCTATGCCGGTCTCCTGTCGGAGGTCGAGCGCTGTTCGGCCGCCCTCGCAGGCCTCGGCGTCGGCAAGGGCGACCGGGTCGCGCTCGTCATGCCGAACTGTCCTCAGTACGTGATCGCCTTCTACGCCACCATGCGACTCGGCGCGATCGTCGTCGGCAACAACCCGCTCTACACGAGGCGCGAGATGGAGCACCAGCTCCGCGACTGCGCGCCGAGCGTCGTCGTCGTGCTCGACCTCCTGTACTCGGACTTCGCCGACGTGTTCGAGACCGTGGGCCTGCAGCACGTCGTCGTCGCGAGGCTGAACGACTACATGTCGTTCCCGAAGAAGCAGCTCGCGCCGTTCCTGAAGTTCCGCAAGCGGCAGCTCGAGCAGGGCAAGCCATGGCCGCCCGTCCCCAAGGGGGCACCCGTCACGTGGTGGGAGGGATGGCTCCGCGGCGCCGGCCCGGTCCCCGTCGCCGCCTTCGTCGAGCCCGAGTCGGACGCCGCCGGGTTCATCTACACCGGCGGGACCACCGGGGTCTCGAAGGGTGCGATGCTCTCGCACCGCAACATGGTCGCGAACGCGATGCAGGCCGCGGCGTACCTGGAGCTCGAGGAGGGCAGGGAGGCGCTCCTCGGTCCGCTCCCGTTCTTCCACTCGTTCGGGATGCTGACGATGAACGTGGCCGTGCTGATCGCCGGCAAGATGGTCCCGATCCCCAACCCGCGTGACCTCCACCTGGTGCTCGACGAGATGGCGAAGGAGAAGCCGACCTTCGTCCCGGGGGTGCCGCGGCTGTTCAACGCGCTCAACGAGTCGCCGCTGGCCGCCAAGTTCGACCTGCGGTCGGTGAAGGCGTGCATCTCGGGCGCGGCGCCGCTGCCGGCCGCCGTCGCGGAGCGGTTCGCCGAGATCACCGGTGGCGCCCGGCTCGTCGAGGGGTACGGGCTCACCGAGTGCTCGCCGGTGACGCACGCGAACCCGTTGGACGCGCCGCGGCCGGGGTGCATCGGGCTGCCGATGCCGGACACGGACTGCAAGATCGTCGATCTCGAGGACCCCGAACACGTCCTCGAGCCCGGCGAGCGGGGCGAGCTCTGCGTCAAGGGGCCGCAGGTGATGCTCGGGTACTGGAACCGGCCGGAGGAGACCGCCCTCGCGATCCGGAACGGGTGGTTCCACACCGGGGACGTCGCGCTCATGGAGCCGGACGGGTACTTCAGGATCGTCGACCGACTGAAGGAGATGATCCTGGTGTCCGGCTTCAACGTGTATCCGAACGAGATCGAGGACGCCCTGTACAGGCACCCGAAGATCTCGAAGGTCGCGGTGATCGGGGTCCCGGACGACAAGACCGGCGAGGCGGTGAAGGCGTTCGTCGTCCTGCGGGAGGGTGAGGCGGCCACCGAGGAGGAGCTGGTCACGTGGGCGCGCGATCCCGCCAACGGCCTGACCGCGTACCGGACGCCCAAGCGGATCGAGTTCCGCGACAGCCTGCCCGAGACGATGGTGGGCAAGGTGCTCCGGCGGGTCCTCGCCGACGAGGAACGTCAGAAGGCCGCGACGCCCGCGTCGTGAGCAAGCTGCCCGCCGATCTCGGCGAGGGCGCCGTCCTGCGGCGGCTCACGATGGGCGACCTCGACGAGATCTGGGCCCTCGTCGACGCCGAGCGGTCCCGTCTCGAGCCCTGGATGCCGTGGATCGACGGCACCCGGACGCTCGAGGACCAGCGGCGGTGGCTGGAGAGCGTCGTCCACGACGGGCGGTCGCTCGACGGCTGCGGGATCTTCGTCGACGGGCGGTACGCGGGCGGTGTCGGGCTGCGGTGGGATCCGTTCGACGTCCGGGGCGAGATCGGCTACTGGATCGCCGCCGAGGACGAGGGGCGGGGCCTGGTCACCCGGGCCGTCCGCGCGCTTATCGATGTCGGGTTCGGCGAGCTCGGCCTGCATCGGATCGAGATCCGCGCGGGCGTGGAGAACGCGAGGAGCCGCGCGGTCCCCGAGCGTCTCGGTTTCGTCCGGGAGGGCATCGAGCGCGGCGGCGAGCGGGGCTCGAGGGGCTTCTACGATCTCGTCGTGTACTCGATCCTGGAGGACGAATGGCCTCGGGGGTCGTGACGCCGATCGCAGCCGTCGTGTTCGACCTGTTCGGGACGCTCGTGTACGAGTTCCCGCGGGCCGATTGGGACGCGTGGCTCGACACGAGCGCGGCGGTCCTCGAGGCCGATGTGGACGCGTTCAAGGCGGCGTGGGCGGCGACCGCGATCGAACGACAGACCGGCCGGCTCGGCGACATCGAGGAGAACCTGCGGACGGTGGCCGCTCGTGCGGGCGCTTGGCCGACCGAGGCGCAGCTCGCCGAGGTCCTCGAGGGCCGGACGGCGATGTACCGGGAGTGGTTCGTCCCGCGTCCCGGGGCGGAGGAGACCCTCGCTCGCTTGCGGGCCGACGGCTCCCCGCTCGCCCTGGTCAGCATGTGCGCACCCGATACGCCCTCGATGTGGCGAGCGTCGCCGCTCGCCGGGACGGTGGACGTCGAGGTCTTCTCGAGCGAGGTGGCGCTCCGCAAGCCCGACCCCGAGATCTATCTGCTCGCGTCCGAACGGCTCGGCGTGGCGCCGGGCGACTGCCTGTACGTGGGGGACGGCTCGTACCGCGAGCTCTCGGGCGCGGCGGCCGTCGGTATGCGCCCGGTGTTGATCCGCGATCCCCTGGAAGAGGCGGAGATGCTCCGGCCCGAGGCCGAGGAGTGGGACGGCGAGACGATCGACGACCTCCGCCGGATCCTGCAGCTGGTCGAGGGCTAGAGGGCGCCCACGCGACGAGCGGCTTCGAGCGCCACCTCGCGTTCGACGGGGGACAGGCGCCGCAGCGGTGGCCGCACGTCGGGGCCGACGGGAACGCCGCGCTCGGCGAGGATCTCCTTCAACGCCGCGTGGAACGGGAGCGGGCCGAGGAGCGACCGAAGCGTGGCGACGCGCTCGCCGGCCGTCGCGTCCCGGCCGTGGACGAGCGCGGCCACGATCTCGGGGAAGGCCGTCGCGAGGCCCGACACCGCGCCGTCGGCGCCGTGCTCGAGCGCCTCGAGCACCAGCGGCTCGGATCCGACGAACAGGTCGAGCCCGTCGAGCACGTACGGCTCGACCGCGCTCCACGGCGTGTCGGACACCTTCATGCCGGCCAGGTTCGGCGATGACCCGCGCAGGCGTTCGATCACGCCGACCGGGATCGCGTACCCGGACCGGCCCGCGAACTCATACAGGTAGAAGGGCAGCGCTCCGCACGCGTCGGCCGCCGATCGCAGGTGCTCGAACAGGGCCTCGTCGTCGAGCGGGAAGTACGGGGGGGCGATCACGGCCACCGCGTCGGCGCCGACGTCCATCGCGTGCGCGGCGAGCGTCACGGTGTCGGTGGTCGTCTGGGCGCCCGCGTGCACGGCCACCTGGAAGCCCTCCGGGCGTGCGTCGATGAACCGCTCGGCGACGCGCCGCCGTTCGGCGACCGACAGCAGGATCCCCTCGCCCGTCGTGCCGCAGGCCAGCACGCCGTCGATCCCTCCGTCGGCCAGGAAGCGGACGAGCGGGCCGATGGCTCCCTCGTCGAGCTCACGCCCGCTGGCCCCGAGCGGGGTCACGGCCGCCGCGATCGCCCCGCTCAGCATGGCCGAGATGCTAGCTGGCCGTGGTTCCAGACCTCGTGGCCTCAGTCCCGGACCGGTTCGGTCCGGCGTCGGTAGGGCGAGCCGTTCCCGTTCGGCGTTCGGAACTGCGAGCGCTCCGTCGAGTTCGCGAGCGCCAGCGTCGATGCCGTACCGCGGCTCACGATCTCCGAGACCCGGTCGAAGTATCCGGTGCCGACCTCGGCCTGATGGCGCGTCGCCGAGTACCCGAGCGACTCGAGCTCGAACTCGCGCTCCTGCAGGCGCACGTAGGCGCTCATGCCCTTGTCCGCGTACGCGTGGGCGAGCTCGAACATCGAGGCGTTCAGCGCGTGGAAGCCTGCGAGCGTGATGAACTGGAAGCGGTAGCCCATCGAGCCGAGCTCGCGCTGGAACCCGGCGATCGTCCGCTCGTCCAGGTGCTGGCGCCAGTTGAAGCTCGGCGAGCAGTTGTAGGCAAGGAGCTTGCCGGGGAAGGCCGCGTGGATCGCCGAGGCGAAGTCTCGAGCCTCGTCGAGGTCCGGCGTCGAGGTCTCGCACCAGACCACGTCCGCGAACGGCGCGTACGCGAGCGCTCGGGCGATGGCCGTCTCGATGCCGTTACGGATGCGGAAGAACCCCTCGTGGGTCCGGTCACCCGTGACGAACGGCCGGTCCACCTCGTCGACGTCGTTCGTGAGCAAGGTCGCGGATTCGGCGTCGGTGCGGGCGACCAGCACGGTCGGCACGCCGAGGACGTCGGCGGCCAGCCGCGCGGCGCTCAGGGTCTTGATGAACTGCGAGGTCGGGACGAGCACCTTGCCCCCGAGGTGCCCGCACTTCTTCTCGCTCGCGAGCTGGTCCTCGAAGTGCACGCCCGCCGCGCCGCTCTCGATCATCGACTTCATGAGCTCGAAGGTGTTGAGCGCACCACCGAACCCGGCCTCGGCGTCCGCGACGATCGGCGCCATCCAGTAGGTGCCGGTGTCCCCGTCGGACCACGCGATCTGGTCGGCGCGCTGGAGCGCGTTGTTGATCCTGCGGACCAGGCTCGGCACGCTGTTCACCGGGTACAACGATTGATCCGGGTAGGTGTGCCCCGCGAGGTTGGCGTCCGCGGCCACCTGCCAGCCGGAGACGTAGATCGCGTTCAGCCCGGCCTTGATCATCTCGACGGCCTGGCCGCCGGAGAGCGCCCCGAGCGCGGGGACGTAGTCCTTGGTCCTCATGAGCCACCAGAGGCGCTCGGCGCCGAGCCGGGCGAGGGTGTGTTCGACGGTGATCGAGCTGCGGAGCCCGATCACGTCCTCGGCCGAATGCCTGCGTTCGATCCCGCTCCATCGCGGGCTCGAGTCCCAGTGCGCGCGGAGGTTCTCGGCCTCTCGCTGGATCCGTTCGTCGTGCGTGAGATCGATCATGGTTGTTGCCTCCTACCCGCCTATCACCATGGATACCGAACGACCCCCGCGGGTGCGAGGGTCGAAGGGGGACGCTTGCGCGGGCCGGATGCGGCCCGGCGCGCCCCTAGGGAAGAGGTACGAAGAAGCCGGTGTCGAAGTTGAACGACGATTCAAACACGTTGGCAGTCTCGCATCCGCGCGATCGAAGGGTCAAGGGGGGACTCACAGTCTGGCTTTACATCTTCGGTAGGGAAGGCGTACCATCGAGGTATGGCCTCGTCCACGATCTCCGTGAAAGGTCAGGTCACCATCCCGAAGGAACTCCGCGACGAATTCGGGATCCGGACCGGAGACCGGCTCGAGTTCAGCGCCGAGGCGGACGGCATCAAGGTGCGGAAGCGGGTGGACGTCGACGCGTTCGAGGCGCTCCGGGGAAGCATCAGGCTCCCCGCGTCGGTCGATGAGATCGTCGACGAGATGCGCGGTGGACCGGCCAACCTGTGATCACCGTCGTGGATACGAACGTGGTGCTCGACGTCCTTGCCGACGATCCGAGGTTCGCGTCGTCGTCCACTCGCGTCATGCAAGCCGCGCTCGCCGATGGGGCGCTCATGGCGTGCGATGTCGTTTGGGCGGAGATCGGCGCGTGGTTCTCGTCTCCAGAGGAGACAGCCGATGTCTTGGATCGATTCGGCGTGGGATTCGCAGCCCTCGATCCGGAGGTCGCCGCTTCGGCCGGGCGGGTGTGGCATCGGTATCGTCAGGAACGCGGCTCGCGGGATCGGTTGCTCCCCGATTTCCTGATCGGGACCCATGCGTGGTTGCGTGCAGACCGGTTCATCACGCGTGATCGCGGTTTCTACCGCGCGTACTTCAAGCGGCTGAAGATCATCGATCCGTCGACGAGCTGATCTCGGGGTCTGGACGGCCGGCCCGTCCGGCGCGGCGGTCCCGAACGAACAGGATCCAGCCGGTCACGGACACGGTCGCGGCCGCGAGGATCAACAGGCCCAGGGCAAGCAGGAATGCGGTCTCTCGATCCATCGGTCGAAGGCTACCGGAAGCAGGATCGCGCAGAGGTTCCGTCAACGCGAGGCCACGAGCTCCTGCGTCGGGTCAGGCTCGGTGACGTGGTCGGGAAAGACGGTGCGCCGTCGAGAGTGGACCACGATCGCGGCCGCCAGCGCGAGCAACCCGAGGGCCACGATCACGGCCGACCAGGCCGGGATCAACGGACGTCGGCCGATGGGGTCGCGGCGAGCGGCCGTCGCGGTCCCCTCCCGCAGGTCGAGCGCTAGCGCCGAGCGGGCCACCTCGGCCGCGGTCAGCTGGGCTCGAAGGTCCTCGGTCGCGCGTTCGGCCTTCCGAACTGTCCGGTGCAGGCTCCAGTTCTTGCCCGACAGGCGGCTCACCCGGGTCAGGAGCCGTCCCTCGCGCGCGGTGGCCACGATCGAGATGGCGCCCGTGAGCGGCTCTCGGAACCCCGAGATCGTGCACGGGTCGTTGCAGACGCCGAGCCCGTACGAGGCTCCCGCAAGTTCGGGGACGACGAACGTCGCATGCAGCTCGAACGTCGTCCCCTTCCCGCGTTCGATCGAGACCTCGGCGACGCGGACGGCTCCGTCGGGGAGCGGCCGATACTCGGTGACCGCGGAGCGCGAGGGAACGACGTACAGATAGAACGGCCCACGTTCCAGCAGGCTCTGCTTGGCGGTGGGCACCGATACGTAGCCCTCGGCGCGCGCCGTCTGACCCGGGAGGTAGTGCGTCCGGTTCAGGTCGAGGTAGGCGCCGCCGTCGGCCGACGCCGCCAGAGGCCAGATCATCGCCCCGACGATCATCGCGACGGCGGCGGTCCATCGTCCGCGCATCCGACCCTCCTCCCTCCGGCCTCCCTTCGGCCAACGCCACCGAGCAGACCTGCGGCTGGCTCCCATGGTTCCCGGGAACCTTCCGGCTACGACGGGAGTAGTTGACTCGAAGGCGATCGACGTGGGACGTGCCCGCTCGAGCCCAACGGGGGTCGGATGAGTAGGAAGCTGATCGTGGCGCTGTCCGTGGCGGCCCTGGCGGGCGCCGCCTGCACGCAGGACGTCCAGGACGGTGCGGCCGGCCGTTCCGTTCCACGCGAGACCCTGCTCCTCGGCACGCAGGCGGGCCCGCTCGTCGTCCAGGTCCCGAGCGGCTCGGTGCTGTTCGAGCGTCCCGGGACCGTGGCGAGCCTCGGCGGCTCGTGGCTGCTCTCCGCGACCCCGTCCGAGGGGTCCACGCTGCTCGAAGCTGTCGACGGCGCCGACGCCGGGCCGGCCTCCACGATCCGCGTGGACGGCTCCCTCGATGTCCGCGTGGTCTCCGAGACCGGCGCGGCCGTCGCCCTGATGGATCCGCTGCCGGCCGGCTGGGATCCGCAGGTCCCGCTCCCTCGTTCGCGCACGTCGGTCGTCGTCGCCGATCCGACGGGCGTCCGACCGACGCGCACCTACGACCTGCGGGGCAACTTCGAGCCCGAGGCGTTCTCGACCGACGACCGGCGCCTGTTCATGATCCAGCACCTGCCGGCCGAGGCGCCCATCGTGTACCGCGTGACGGTGCTCGACCTTCGGAGCGGCCGGGTGGAGCCGGTGTTCGGGCCGTTCAAGGGCCCGGCGGAGCGGATGCCCGGGATCCGCCTCCAGCAGGTGCTCTCCCCGAACGCGGACCAGCTGTACACGCTCTACTCGAGCGCCCGGCCCGGGTACGCGCCGCACCACGCGCCCGTCCCGAACGCCGCGACGGTGTCGTTCGTGCACGTGCTGAGCCTGCAGGACGGGTGGGCGCACTGCGTGGGCCTGCCGGAGCCGCTGTGGGATCGCCCGGCGAGCGAGCAGGCGATGGCTGCCTCCCCGAACGGCCGTCTGCTCTACGTCGTCGACCCGACCCTCGGGCTCGTGACCGTCATGGACACGGCAACGCTCGCGATCCGAACGGCGTCGATCGACCTGTCGGTCTCGGGCGTGACGCGGACCTCGGCCGTCGTGAGTGCGGACGGTTCGGCGCTGTTCGTGGCGACCTCGGGCGAAGACGCGGGGATCGCCCGGATCGACACCGGCACGTTCGACGTGATCCGGACGTGGGCGACCGACGACGTGTCCGGTCTGGGTCTGTCGGCGGACGGTCGGCGTCTCTACGCGGCGTTGGACGGTCGCGTCGAGGTCCTCGACGCGACGACCGGGACGCAGCTCGCCGGCGTCGCCGTCGCGAGCCCTGCCCCGATCGACCGGGTGAGCGTGGCGCTGGCCTCCTGAGGTTCACGCGTCGGTCCGCGGACCCGAGGCGGGTCGGCCAAGACGGGTGGGTGGGTCATGATGGGTGGATGCGCCTGCCCGTGATGCCGCCCGTCGCCCCGATGCTCGCGAAGTCGATCAAGGACATCCCGACCGGTCCGTTCGTCTACGAGCCGAAGTGGGACGGGTTCCGGTCCATCGTCTTCCGCGATCACGACGAGGTGGAGATCGGGAGCCGCAACGAGCGACCGATGACCCGGTACTTCCCCGAGGTCGTCGAGGCGATCGAGACCAACCTGCCCGACCGCTGCGTGATCGACGGCGAGATCGTGGTGCCCGACCCCGAGCTCGGGCGTCTGGAGTTCGAGACGCTCCAACAGCGGATCCACCCGGCCGCGAGCCGGGTCAACCTGCTCGCCGGCACGACGCCCGCGCACCTCATCGCGTTCGACCTGCTCGCACTCGGCGAGCACGACCTCATGGAGCGACCGTTCGCCGAGCGACGGACCGCGCTCGAGGAGGCGTTGGCGGACGCGGGCTCGCCGATCCACGTCACACCGGCCACGACCGACATCGAGCTCGCGCGACGGTGGTTCGACGAGTTCGAGGGTGCCGGGCTGGACGGGGTGATCGCCAAGCCGATGCAGGGGACGTACCAACCGGATAGGCGGGTCATGTTCAAGATCAAGCACGAGCGAACGGCCGATTGCGTCGTCGCCGGGTACCGGCTGCACAAGAGCGGGACGGACGCGGTCGGCTCGCTCCTGCTCGGCTTGTACGACGACGCGGGCGATCTCGCCAACGTCGGCGTGATCGGCGCGTTCCCGATGGATCGCCGACGCAGGCTCCTCGAGGAGCTGCAGCCGTGGGTCACGACCTTCGATGGCCATCCGTGGGACTGGGAACGGGAGATGGCCGAGACGCGGACGCCGCGGAGCGCCGAGGGCAGCCGCTGGAACCCGAAGAAGGACCTTTCGTTCGTGCCGCTGCGCCCCGAACGCGTCGTCGAGGTCCGCTACGACCACATGGAGGGCAACCGGTTCCGGCACACCGCGCAGTTCGTCCGGTGGCGGCCGGACCGCGATCCGCGTTCGTGCACGTTCGAGCAGTTGGACGAGCCCGTCAGCTTCGACCTCGCCGAGATCCTCGGGATCGGGCGGCCCGGTAGGGCTCAGCCGGCCTGAGCGGCCCGACGCTTGGCCTCGGCGCGACGCTCGGCCTCCAGCCGTTCCAGGTCGACGTCGCTCGTGTCCAGGTAGGTCATCGTCGCGGCGATGGCGCGATGGCCCGCCGTCGTGTCGATCAGGTCGTGCATCCGCTGCGCGACACGCCGATAGGTCGGATGTCCCTGCGGCGACGAGCGCAGCTCGATCACGTGCATCGCCTCGCGAGCGCTCATCTGCATCACGAACCGGATGCGGTACGCCATCGAGACGGCGTACTGGGCGACGTCCTCGCCCGCGTGCTCGGCGAGCGTGGACCACGTCGTGGCAGAGTCCTCCATCGCACGGTTCCACTCATCGGTCATCTCCGCGGCGGCGATCGCCTCGGGCACGTCGAACCCGTGCTCCGGGGACAGCCGCTGCCATTCGAGCGTCAGCAGGCGGTGTCGCTGGAGGTCCCGGAAGGCGCCGTAGTCGCAGAGCACGTCGAACCGGTACCCGGTGCGTTCGAACGCGCGACCGGGCTTGTGGCGACGGTTGCCGCGATCGCCCACGTACGCGCGAAGCACCGCCTCGCGTTCGTCCGCGCTCATCGTGTGGGCGAGCGACTGCAGGCGGTCGTCCGGCAGATGCGAGGACGCGTACATCGCGGCGGCGACCACCTTCTCCTCGCCGAGCGGGTCGTAGTCGGTGAGCGTCACGTTCTCGCGGTGCCCGGGTTCGGCGCCCTCGGTGAACTTCGCCGTGACCTCGGCGGTCGCCTCGCGCGTCTCCGCCAGGTAGCGGGACCATGCCAGGCCGCGGTCGCGGAGGTCGACCCGCTTGAGGAACGCCGGGATCACCTTGCGGAGCTCGACGAGCATGAGGCCGGCGTACTCGCGCACCTCGGCGAGCGGGTGCGCGTGCATGCGGATCAGCATCTGCTCGTACGCCTGGCCGGTCGCGAACACGCCGAGGTTCGAACGCGTCCCGGCCGGCAGCAGCACTCGGAGCGTGTCGCACGTCTTCGCGGTGATCGTCGAGCGGTACAGGAAGTCGGAGTCGTCCGGGTCCTTCGGGAAGCGCTCGGCGAAGCGGTCGAACAGGGGCTGGAACATCCGCCCGTACGCCTCGAACGTCCGCGTCGCGTAGGTCTCGTACGCCTCGCCGGCGGGGCCGCCATCGATCTCGGGAGGCATCGTCAGCCGCCAGCGCCCGCCGGGGCGGTCGTCGTAGCGCATGTAACGGGTCGACTGCTCGAGGTACGCGGCGAGGCGCCCCCACTCGATCGCCTTCGCCAGCAGCTGCGAGGCCTGCTCGCACGCGAGGTGCACGCCGCCGAGCTGCGCGACGGAGTCGTCGCCGAACTCGAAGAACACCCGGTCGAACAGCTGCTCGGCCTTCTCGACCTTGACGCCCTCGAGACCCGGGACGACGCCCCCTTCGAGCGGCTCGGCGAACTCGTCGAGGAAGAGCCGGCGGAGCGACTTCGGCGTGCGGGAGTACCGGGCGAACAGCGCGCCCTTCACGACCTCGGGCAGGTTGATGAGCGCGAACACCGGGCCGTCGAGGTTCGTGAAGTGCGGCTCGAGACGAGCGCGTTCCTCGTCCGTGAAGTCCTCGCGGACGAACCAGGTGGCCACGCTAGCCGCCGGTCGCGCCGGTGGGACCGGTCGTGACGGCCTCTTCCCCGGCGAAGAGCGTCACGGTCGTCCCCGTCTGCACCTCGGTCCCCTCGACGGGGTCCTGCGCCGCCACCTTGTTCCCCTTCGGGCACAGCGGGTTGATGGGCACCGTCTGGTCGGAGACCACCGGCACGAGGCCCGCGGCTCGCAGGTCCTGCTGCGCCGATCCGAAGCTCTGGCAGGTCACCCTCGGGACGACGACCGTTCCGGGGCCCGACGAGACGAAGATCGTCACGGTGGAGCCGGGATCGACCTCCTGTCCCGAGGCGGGGTCGGTCCGCGTGACGTCGCCCTCGGGGATCGTGTCGCTCGGTTCCTCCTGTGGTCCTCCCGGCTCGAGGCCGAGGCCGATCAACGTGGCCTGCGCTTCTTCCAGCGACGCGCCCTGGAGGCTCGGGATCGCCACCTGGTTCGGCGCGGCGACGATCGTCAGGTCGACCTTCGTCCCCCGCTCGACCTCGTCGCCCGCTGCCGGGTCCTGGTCGAGGACCGTCCCGGGCACCTGCGTGCCGTCGGCCGCAGGGACGGGGGTGACGGTCCCGATCGCGAGCCCCGCGTCGTTCAGATCGCTGACGGCCTGCGATCGCTTCTCGCCCACCACGCTCGGGACGGTGACCTTGACCCCCGTCTGCTGGTTGTCGTCGTTGAGCAGGGTCGAGGCGAGGATCCAGAGCAGCGCCCCGAGCAGCGCGATGAGCACGAGCGTCACCACGATGGGGACCCAGTTGCGGCGCTCGGGTTCGGGCGGCGGGAGCACCTGGGTGGCCTGCGCTTGGGGGCGGTCGAGCACCTGGGTCGCCCCGGCCGCGAGCAGGGGGGTGGCATCGACCGGCAGGCCGCGCTTGGCGCGTTCGAGATCGGCGCGCATCTCCTCCGCCGACTGGTAGCGGTTCGCCTGGTTCTTCGCGAGCGCACGCAGGATCACCGCGTCGAGATCGGCCGTCACGTCCGGGTTCAGTTTCGACGGTGGCACCGGCTGCTCGAGCACCTGCTTGGACGCGACGGCCACCGGGGAGTCGCCGAGGAACGGCGGCCGTCCCGTGACCATCTCGTAGACGACGCATCCGAGGGAGTAGATGTCCGACCGCCCGTCGACGGGCTGGCCCTGGGCCTGCTCCGGCGAGAGGTAGGACGCGGTCCCGAGGATCGCCGCCGTCTGCGCGACCGTCTCGGCGGTCGTGGTCACCCGCGCGATGCCGAAATCGGTGACCTTCACCTCGCCCCGCGGGTTCAGCATGATGTTGCCGGGCTTGATGTCGCGGTGGATCACGCCCTGCGCATGTGCGGCGTCGAGCGCCCGGCACACGTCGATCGCGATGTCGATGGCGCGGTCGGGCAGGATGCGGCCGCCGCCCGCGAGGATCTCGGCGAGCGTTCG
This sequence comes from uncultured Actinomycetes bacterium, assembly GCA_963706005.1. Lineage (GTDB taxonomy): Bacteria > Actinomycetota > UBA4738 > UBA4738 > HRBIN12 > DASSJM01. The sequence goes on along the minus strand of CAVPLL010000001.1, from coordinate 24,434 downwards.
CCCCTCGACGTACTCCATCACGATGAAGTGCACGCCGTCGTCCGAGCCGGTGTCGAACACCGACACGATGTGTGGGTTGCCGATGCTGGCGGCGGCCTGCGCCTCGCGGCGGAACCGCTGGACGAACCCCTCATCGTCGACGAACTGCGGCGCGAGGACCTTGACCGCGACGGGCCGACCCAGCACCGTGTCCGTTCCGAGGAAGACCTTGGCCATGCCACCGCGGCCGAGCTCGCGCTCGACGCGGTAGCGCCCTCCGAGGGTCACCGGTAGGTCGATCTTCGGAACCTCCTGTTCGTCCTTTGGGTCACACGCCCAACGCGGCCTCGACGACCGCCTTCGCGATCGGGGCGGCGACCTGCCCCCCCGTCGCTTCGCTGCCAAGGCTACCGCCGTCGAGGACGATAACCGCGACGGCGACCTGGGGAGCCTCGGCGGGCGCGAAACACACGAACCACGCATGCGGGTTCTCGCCCTCACCGTGCTGGGCGGTTCCGGTCTTGCCGGCGACGGTGACGCCAGGGATCTGCGCCGCCGTGCCGGTCCCGCTCTGCACGACGCCGACCATCATCTGCGTGAGAGCGGCCGCGTTCTCGGGCGACAGCGGCCGCGAGAACTCCTTCGTGCCGAACTCCGCGATCACGCGCCCGCTCGGGTCGCGGGCCTCGGTGACCAGGCGCGGCTGCATCTCGACGCCGTGGTTCGCGATCGCCGCGGCGACGAGGGCCATCTGCATCGGGTTCGCCGCGACGTCCTGCTGGCCGATCGCCGAGATCGCGACGGCGGGGTCTCGTCCCACGAACGTCTCGGGCGCCGGGAACACGCCGGAGGTCCACGGGATGTCGAACGGCACGAGGTCCTCGCCCGCTTCCGCGGTGAAGCCGTACTTGCGCGCCTCCTCCGCGAGCCTCTCGGCGCCGAGCTGGAGCCCGACCGCGCCGAACACCACGTTGCACGACTGGCGGAGGGCGTCGGCCAGCGTGATCTGCGAGCCGCCCGAACAGGTGGACCCGCCGAAGTTCTGGATCGTGGCGTCGGTGAGCGGGAGGTCGAGCTCGTTCGGGTTGGGCCACAGGCTCTCCGGGCCAAACCCGTTCTCGAGCGCCGCCGAGGCCGTCACGAGCTTGAACGTGGAGCCGGGCGGGAACAGCTCGTCGCTCGCGCGCGACAGCAGCGGCTTCTCGGGATCGGCGTTCAGCTCGTCCCAGGAGTCCCGAACGACCTTGGGGTCCTGCGAGGCGAGCAGGTTCGGGTCGTAGCTCGGTTCGGAGACCAGGGCGAGCACGTCGCCCGTCGCCGGGTCGATCGCCGCGATCGCGACATCGCCGGGCTCGGCCGCGGCGGCCTCGGCGGCCGCCTCCTGGATCTGGGGGACGAGCGTGGTCACGATCGTGGCGCCCTGCTTGGGCCGGCCCAGGATCAGGTCGGTGAGCGTCTGCGGCAGGAGCTCGGCCGCGTCGCCCGCGAGGAAGTCGTTGTAGGACTGCTCCAGCTCGGTCCGCCCGAACACGAACGAGTAGAAGCCGGTCTCGTGGGCGTACAGCTCGGCGTGGGGGTAGCGGCGCTGGTATCGGAGATCCCCCGGGCTCTTGCGGCTGGACGCGAGGACCGTCGTCCCGTCCGCCGCGAGGATGCTCCCGCGATCGACCTTGTACTCGGCGATCAGCTGCCGCTGAGCGTTCGCGGGGTCGTTGGCGATCCGGTCGGCCGCGAACACCTGTAGGTAGTTCACCTGCGCGAAGGCGATCAGGAAGAGCGCGAGCAGGGCGATCCCGAGCCGACGGATCTGCCGCTCCATCTACGCGACCCCCGCCTCCTCGACCCCGCCCGCCCGCTCGACCCCGCCCGCCCGCTCGACCGCTCCCGCCCGCTCGGCCGCTCCCGCCCGCTCGGCCCGCTGCCGTGGCGCGAGCGGCCCGCTCGAGACGCGCACGAGCAGCCCGAGCAGGACGAAGTTCGACACGAGGCTCGAGCCCCCGTAGCTCACGAACGGAAGCGTGACCCCGGTGAGCGGGATGATCCGCGTGACCCCACCGACGATCACGAACGCCTGCAGCGCGATCAGGGTCGACAGCCCCACCGCGAGCAGCGAGGAGAAGCCGTCGGGTGCCCGCATCGCGATCCTCAGTCCCTTGCCGACCAGGACGAGGTACAGGAGCAGGATCGCCGTGGTGCCGAGCAGGCCGAGCTCCTCGCCGATCGCCGCGAAGATGAAGTCGGTGGACGCGAACGGGATCAGCCCGGGGGAGCCCTGTCCGAGGCCGGTCCCCACGATGCCGCCGGTCGCCATCCCGAACTGCGCCTGCGCGAGCTGTCCGTAGCCCTGTGCGAACACCTTCGCTGGGTCGAGCGCGTGCAGCCAGATATCGACGCGGAGCTGGACGTGGTCGAACAACAGCCACCCCGCGTACGCGCCCACGACGAACAGGACCAGGCCGATCACCAGGTACGCGGCTCGCCCCGTCGCGACCCAGAGCATGACCACGAAGATCCCGAAGTACAGCATCGACGCCCCGAGATCGCGCTGCAGGAACAGGATCGCGAGCGAGGCGCCCCAGGCGAGCATCACCGGTCCCAGGTGCTTGGCCGGTGGGAGGCGGAGCGGCCCGATATGCGAGGTCGCGACCTGCAGGAGCTCGCGCTTCTGGTTGAGGTACGAGGCGAGGAAGATGACGACGAGCACCTTGCCGATCTCGGCCGGCTGGAAACCGATCGGCCCGATCTGGACCCACAACCTCGCGCCGTTGATCGTCCGGCCGATCCCCGGCGCGACCGGCAGGAGGAGCAGCAGGAGGCCGAGCAGGCCGATCGTGTACGTGTAGGCATCGAGCGTGCGGGCGTCGCGTACGACGATCAGCGTGAGCGCGAACGCGATCAGGCCGACCACGATCCAGGTCGCCTGCTCGGCGGCCAGCCCGCCCGAGAGTCGGAAGATCATCGCGAAGCCGAGCCCCACCAGGACCGCGGCCGACGGGAACAGGGCGGGGTCGGCCCGCGGCGCGAACGCGCGCGTCACGAGCAGCGCCGCCGCGTAGCCCGTCGCGAAGATGGTGGCGTACAGGGCGAACGTGGCCGGGAGCTGCCCTCGCTTGCCGTAGCCCGCGACGACGTACGCCCCGATCGACAGGATGAGCGCGAGGACGGTGAACGCGATCGAGGGTGCGAGCGATGTGCGGCCCCTCGGTGCCGCGACGCGACTCACGACGTGGGCTGCGCGAAGCGGGCGACGTCGGCCCGGATCTCGTTCACGATCGCGTCTGCGCCCGACCGGTCGTCAGCCGTGATCCCCTCCGGGAGCCGGCGGTACAGGGCGAGGGCCTGTGCATCCTTCGCCGAGATCGAGGTCTCGACGACGACCGAGTGCAGCTCGAAGCCGGCGACCTCGGTGGGAACGCCGCGGAAGATCGCCACGCGCCCGTTCGAGACCCCGACGTACCACTGACGGTCGAGGTAGAAGCGGAGCCCCACCATGCCGAGCGCGACGACGGCGAGGGTGACGCCCGCGTAGATCCCTACTTTCGTTCCGACGTGGCGGCCGGTCCGGGGCCGCGGGGCGGGAGCCCGTCGCTCGCCGCGGGACGTCGGTCTCCCGGCCGGGCGGCCGACGCCTCGGGCGGCGGCTCGGGGATCGGTGCACCGACGATCGTGATGTCGGATCGCTTCGGCGGTGCCGGGGGCGGCACCGGCCGTTCCATCGTCGGTTGCTGGGGGACGACGGACTCCTTCGTCCTTCCCGGCCCGCCGCCATCCTCCGCGAAGTCGAGGATCACCGCCGTGATGTTGTCGATGCCGCCCGCGCGGTTCGCGACCGTGACCAACCGGTCGACCGCCTCCTGGGGTTCGGCGGCGTCGAGGAGGATCTCCCGGATCTGCCCCTCGGGCACCATGCCCGTGAGCCCGTCCGTGCAGAGCAGGAGCCGGTCCCCGCCGAGGACCTCGACGTCGCCCTCGTCGACCTGGACGCTCTGGTCCACGCCCAGCGCGCGCGTGAGGATGCTCCGGTGCGGGTGGGTCTCGGCTTCCTCCTGGCTGATCTCCCCCTCCATCACCATCCGGTGGACGAGCGTGTGGTCCTCCGTCAGCTGGGTGAGTTCCCCGCCGCGGAGCAGGTACGCGCGGGAGTCGCCGACGTGTACGAGGTGCACCCGGTTCCCGTCGACGAGCGCCGCCGTGAGGGTGGTCCCCATGCCCGAGACGCTCCGGTCGTTCTGCGAGCGGTCGAAGACCGCGCGGTTGGCCTGTTCGACCTGGTGGGCGAGCGAACCCTCCCGCCGCTCGAACATCCCCTGCACGGTCTCGAGCGCGAGGCTCGAAGCGACCTCTCCGCCCCGGTGTCCGCCCATCCCGTCCGCGACCGCGTACAACGGCTCGACGACGAGGTACGAGTCCTCGTTGCCCTCGCGGACCTGTCCGATGTCCGTCGCGGCGCCGACGTGCACCCTCATCGCTTGAGTTCCATCACGGTCTTGCCGAGCTTCAGCACGTCGCCGGCGTGGACCTCCAGGGGCGAGTCGACGCGGTGGTCGTTGAGGAGGGTGCCGTTCGTGGAGCCCAGGTCCTGGATGTACCAGGAGCCGTTCTCGGCGTACAGGCGTGCGTGCACCTGTGAAACGTACGTGTCTTGGAGGCGAATCGCACATCGCTCGCCCCGGCCGATCTCGGCCGGGCTGCGGAGCGTGATCGGGGTGGGCTTGCCGGCGCCGGCATCGTGCACGATCACCTGGGTGGGCGCCTTCCCGCCCCGGGACGCCTTCGCCGGGCCCGCGGGCACGGGTGATCGCACCTGGGTCGTCGCCCCGCGCTTGCGACCGCCGACGTCCACGGCCACCGAGCGGATCGCGCGGAACACGAAGAAGTACAGGAGGACGAGCAGGGAGTACTTGAGCACCGACAGCACGAACGGGGACAACGTCAGCCGCTCCGGAACTCGAGGTCGGTCTCGCCGATCGTCACGCGGTCGCCGGGCTCGAGCACGTGCTCCTGGATCGGCTCGCCGTTGACCATCGTCCCATTGGTCGAACCGAGATCGGTGAGCACGAACCCCGACTCCGTGCGACGGATGCGGGCGTGCTGGCGGGAGGCGCCGGGATCGTCCACGACCACGTCGCACTCGGGGAGGCGTCCGAGCGTGACCGATGGTTCGGTCGAGCGGGTGGGTCCTGCCGTCGGCCAGGTTCACCAACGAGCCCCGCTCGCCGACCGCGGGCTGCGGCGCGAGCTCCTCCTCGCCCTCGACGAACGACGCCACGCAGCCGAAGCGTCCCTTGCCGAGCCCGGCGTCGATCTCGAACTCGACCTCGGGCGGTCCGACCAGGCCCCAGCCACGCTCGGCGGCGGCCTCACGAACGACCTGCTTCAGCTCGCTCACGAGCGCCTGCTCCGCCTGTTCGAACCGCTGCCCGTCGGACCCGGACAGGGTGAAGACGTACCGGTTGGGGGCCCAGACCTCCTTGACCCCCACGGTCTTGCCGGTATCCATCTCCCGCATCATCCGCTTCGCCAGCTCGACCGGCTGCAGCCCGGATCGGAACGTGGTTGCGAAGAAGCCTTCGACGAGGCCGCCGAGACGTCGCTCGAAGTCGCGAAGGATGGGCATCGGACGCTGTTTCCGCTGGTCGGAAGGGCGGGTCGCGCGGATTCTACCCCGCACGCCGAGCCCGGAACCTCGAAGGGGACCCAGGAGGGACGACTGCTACGATTCGTTCCCCTCGGGCGAGTGGCGGAATTGGCAGACGCGCAGGATTCAGGTTCCTGTGTCCGCAAGGACGTGGGGGTTCAACTCCCCCCTCGCCCACCACCTCTGACCTGCGAGGCTTCCGCCCCGCGCGTGCCTGCCTACCACGCACGTGGTGACGGCGTGGTGACGTGCGGGATTCACCCCGTACTGCGTCGCCCCGCTTAACCGTGCCTCCGGGTGCGAGCCGGTGGCACACGCCGGGTCGCGACTTCCTCCCAAACCTCTCCGACCTGCTCCAACTTCGACTGGGCCAGAGGGACAGCTCGCACGGGGTCCTGCCCCGTGATGACAGTCCGACGACGTGGGCTGCGATCGATCTTGCGTTCTGCTTGCAAAGCAAGGTCCGTGCGCTGTGCGGCGCGGGCATGATGGCAGGTCGCTGATCAGCGAAGACGCGAAGTCTTGTTATGTACCATCGATCAGTGCGAGTCATGGGCGTTTCCGCGACAGCGCAACGATCTATAGGCCGCGGTCGAGGATGGAGTCGGCCGTCTCGGCGAGCGTCCCCGGTCGTCGGATCGTCATCCGCAGTGGCGGCAGGTAGATCAGTCGCCCTGTACCCAGGTCTCAGCTCCGTGGTGACTGGATCCATCCGCCGACTGCCGCATCGCGATCGCGGAGACCCGCTGCGCCGACCGCCAGATCGAACACCTTCACAACCTGGGTCCCGAGGCTCCCCTGGAACTGCGGTGGCCGCCGACCGTGCTCTCTCCCGATCCGACGCCGCTTGTGGGCTGGTGCTGAAGGCAGTATACGTTGGAGCCCCAGCATCCGATGCCACGTCTCCACGCAGTCGCCGGCTGCTCGATGGGGTTCGAGGCCAGCCCCAAGCCGACGTGGATGCCCTCGGGAAGGCCGTCGTCGCGCTGTCATGGCTCGCGCACGATCTCGGCGAGCACCTGGAGGCGCTCGACGCGAACCCGGTCATCTGTGGCCCCGACGGATGCGTCGCCGTCGATGCTCTGGTGATCACGTCCTAGCGTGCTCGATCAATGCTGGCACTCGGGGAGGTGCAGGTAGGTGCGACATTCCTCATCGGTGAACGATCGCGTGAGACGTGCCTTGGCGATCTCGACAACGTCCTCGACCGCGATTGGCTGCACCAGGATCGTTCCGTCCGCACAGATCGATCGCGATCCTGGACCCGCCTGCGCTGAAGCCGCCGCGACCACGCCCACCGGCCGGACCTGAGACAAGAAGATCGGGTCGCCCGACCCCGTGTCCCATACACGCGCCGTTCCGTCGAGGCTCGCTGTCACGATGGTCCGACCGTCCGGGCTGAACTCGATCGTCGTGATGGGTGCCGTGTGACCTTCGAGCATGCGCAGCGGGTCGAGCGAGTCCGCATCCAACAGGCGCAGCACGGGCCCGTCGCTCGTGGCGACGATCTGGCCATCGGGACTGAGCGCCAGCGGACCGAAGCCGGTGGGCGCGTCGGAGAGCTGCACCTTCGACGACACGTCCCACACCTCGAGGTGGCCCACGATCGGATCCTGGTGTGCGTGAAGCTCCGATGCGCTGGGCTCGCTCGCGAACACAGGCTGGTGTGCGAACGCGACGCGTGAGCCGTCGGCGCTGAACCGCGCCTCCCGCCCAACCCAGGTTCCATCGGTCAGCAGGATCGCTGCTTCGCCGCTCGCGACGTCGATGATGCTCGGGCCGGCGCCGGGGAGCTCGCTCGCCTTCGTCGCGGAGACGTTCGGTCGGGGGTTGGCGGGGCCGAAGAAGAGGTGCGAACCATCGGGGCCGAACGTCAGCTCCGCCGGGTCCGCCTGATCCTGCAAGCTCCACAGCTTCTGCTGCGCCGGGATGTCCCACATCTGGATCGTGTGGCCCGCACTCAGTCCGGTCGCAAGGAACCGCCCGTCCGGACTGAGTGCGGGCCACGAGACCACGCCTTGCCCGAAAGAGGGCGGCGTGACATAGGGGTTCGATACGGTGAGGATCTCGCGCGCGGCGCCCACCTTCCACACGTGGACCCGCCCCTCGCCGTCCGCGGCCGCCAAGACGGACCCGTCCTCGCTCAGATCGATGTAGAAGACGTGGGGGCACTCGAAGCCGTCGCATGTCTCTGGAGATGGCGCCCCGAGGCTCCGCGAGCCGGTCCGGAGAATCCCACACCCCGAATCCATCCTCCCCGGCGATGGCGACCGCCGTGCCGTCGGATGAGAACCTGATATCGGTGACCGACGTGCCCACCACCGACGTCGTGTCGATATCGACGGCCGGCGAGGCGCGGCGCAGGACCTCCTCGGCTTCCGGCAGGACGGTCCCGTCGATGTCCCGCGACGTCCGGGTCGCCTCGAGCGCGAGCAGGATCGCGAGCTGACGGTCGTTCTCGAGGTTCGCTGCTGCCGCCGCGGCGAGTTCCCGCGCGGCCGCCAGGCGGGAGGCCCGCCGGGCGTTCGAAGTCTGGTTCAGGGCCACGGCCGTGAGCGTTCCCGCGACGAGGGCGGCGGCCACGAGCACGCCGACGAGCGCACGGAGCCGCTTGACCGAGCGACGCTCGAGGTTGCGCTCCCGGTCGCGGCGGGCCTGTTCGCTCGAACGCTCCTCCTCGCGCCGGCGCAGGCTCGCGGCCAGGTGCTCCTCGTCGGTCGGTGAGAGCCCGACGCTGGTCGTCTCGGCCCACGTCTCGATCTGCTCGAGGCGGCCGCCGCGCAGCAGGAAGCTCTCGTCCCGACCGGAGGTCATCCACTCGGCGGCCGAGGTCGCGACGGCGCTCCTGGTCCGTAGGTCGTCGCGCGCACCGTCGACCCAGGCGCGCAAGCGGGCCCAGGCGCCGAGGAGGGCCTCGTGGGCGATCTCGACGGTCGGCTCGCGCGAGGCCGGGTCGCGGTCGAACGAGAGGAGGCGGTGCCGTCCGAACGCGTCGATCACCGCGTCGGTCGCGTGGCCGTCGGAGGACGCAAGCTCGGAGCGGCGGACCCGGCGCCGAGTGTCCTCCGCGTCCTCGCCGATGGTCACCAGTCGCAGGAACAGCTGCCGGCAGGCGTCGGCTCCGGCGTCGTCCAGGGCGTCGTACAGGTGCTCGGCGCGCCGCGCGAGGGCGCCGGACACGCCGCCGATCCGGCGGTAGGCGTTCAGCGTGAGCGGATCCGACATCCTTGCGATCGGCGAGCTCGGTGAGCGCGTACTGCAGGAGGGGGAGGGCGCCGGGGCGGTCGACGACGTCGGCGACCATGGCGGCGACGAGCCCGGGCTCGATGTCCAGGCCTACCCGTTCGGCGGGACCTACGATCGCGCGCTCGAGCTCCTCGGGCGACATCGGCGTGATCGCCTCGTTGCGGGCGGCGAGCAGGTCACCGAAGCCGCGGACCGACAACGGCTGGTCGTAGAAGTCGGCGCGGAGCGTCGCGATCACACGGATACGGCTGGCGGGATCGGCGGTGGCGGCGCGGATGCTCTCGAGCACGTGGACGCGCTCGGCCTCGTCCTGGACCATCGTGAAGATCTCCTCGAGCTGGTCCAAGACGATCAGCAGCTCCGCCTCCGGGTCGGGCAGGAGCTTGGCGACGGCTCGCGCCAGGCCGAACTCGTCGCGTTCGAGGTCCTCGAGCAGCGAGGGCGGGGGCTCGACGGACACGCCGAGGAGCGCCGTCTCGAGCTCGCGCATCGGGTGGGCGCCCGGGAGCACCTCGATCACGTACCAGCGATCGGAGCCCGGGATCACCCCTCGGCGGATCGCGGGGACCAGGCCCGCGCGCACGACCGAGGACTTGCCCGATCCGGACGGCCCGACGGCGCACAGGAACCGCGGGTCGCCGGTCTCGGCGATCCGCTCGATCAGACGTCGCGTGAGGATCTCGCGCCCGAAGAAGTCCGCGCTGTCGGCCTCCAGGAACGCCCGGAGCCCCTTGTACGGGTTGCGCATCTCCCCAGCGGTGACGACCAGCCGGCCGGCGCCCTCGACCGCCGACCGGAACGCCGCGGCGAGCTCGAGCACGTCGGGGAACCGCGCCTCGGGGTCCTTCGCGGTGGCACGTCCGATCGTCGCGTCGACGGCGGGTGGGATCTCGGGGCGCTTGCCCCGGACCGAGGGGATGGGTTGGTGCAGGTGCTGGTTGAGAAGCACCGTCAGCGAGGTGCCGGGGAACGGGTGCTCGGCGGTTAGCATCTCGAACAGCACGACGCCAAGCGCGTAGATGTCCGAGCGTGGCGTCGCCTTCTCGAGGCGGATCTGCTCGGGCGACAGGTACGCGGGGGTGCCGCGGATCATCGTCCCCGCCGTCTGCTCGGGCGCGCCGGTCTCGAGCGCGATGCTGAAGTCGGACAGGTACGCGTTGCCCTCCTCGTCCAGCAGGACGTTGCCGGGCTTCACGTCCCGATGCACGACACCTTGGTGGTGCGCGACCGCGAGCGCCGCACCGATCTGGTCGAGAATCTGTGCAGCGCGCTCGAGCGGGACCGGCCCGCCCCGGAGCAGGTCTTCGAGGCTGCCGCCCCGCACGTATCGCATGACGAGGAACGCGCCATCTGGCTCTCGCCAGTAGTCGTAGAGCGGCACGATGTGGGGGTGCTCCAGGCGCGCGACCATCTGCGCCTCACGCTCGAAGCGGCGGACGAAGTCGCGGCTGGTTCGCGAGCTCCTCGTGGATCGACTTGATCGCGACCTCGCGCTCGACCTGCGGCTGGATCGCGCGGTACACGCGCCGAACGCGCCCTCTCCGATCTTCTCGAGCAGTCGGTAGCCGCGGAGCGCCTTCCCCTTGAACTCGAGATCGGGGTCTTGTCGAAGGACCCGTTCGTGCAACCGCTGGAGCTCGCGCGAAGGATCGACCCCGAGCTCGTCGGCGAGGATCTCGCGAAGGCGTTGGTATGCATTGAGCGCGTCCGTCTGCCTGCCCGACCGATACAGCGCGATGATCAGATGGCCCAGAGCCTCTCTCGTAAGGGTTGTTCGTGGATGAGCGCCTCGGCTTCGCCGAGGACGTCGATGTGCCGACCGCACGCGATGTCGGCGCCGATGCGCTCCTCGAGGGCTTGGAGGTGCAGGTCGTTCAGGCGAGCGACTTCCCCGACCAGGGACCCGTCGGCCCCCAGGTCGGCGAACGCCGGACCCTTCCACAGCTCCAAGGCCTCCTTGAGCAGGCTGGCTGCGCGGTCAGATTGACCATTCGCCTCCCGCGCCTCCCGCACCAGGCTCTCGAAGCGCACCGCGTCCAGCTCGAAGGGCTCCAAGTGAAGGATGATCCGGCGTCCGTCCCTCGATGCGTTCGGTGCCGAGCGCGCTGCGCAGGTGTGAGATGTAGGTCTGAAGCACGTTGCGCGCCGACTCGGGCGGTTCTTCGCCCCACACCGATCGATGAGAGCATCGGTAGGCACCACCTGATTGGCTTGAACGATCAGGTGGGCGAGGACGGCCCGCTGCTTCGGCCCTCCGAGAAGGATCGAGGCGCGCTCCCGGGTGACCTCGAGCGGCCCAAGGACCTGGAACCGCATCCCGGGACCTACGCCTCACGCGTTCGCCTGGGAAGGCTCGCCCGTTGCGTCTGCACACGAGGAGGCTGATCCTTGCTCCTTGAAGAACGCGTGAAGCCGATCCGACCAGGGCCGGCGACCCGCCTGGTTCACTCCGTTCTCAAGCGCTCTCCACCACACCTTCATGGACCTCGGGGGAACGTGTTGGCAGCGCACAACTACTACGCACGGAGGAGGTGAAAACGCGATGCTGGGAGCTGGAGCCCCACCCGTGTTCCCCCCACCGGCGCCCGGGTCTGAGGCCAAATTTGGCCCTCACCGCCCTGGCCATCGGTCTGATCGTGATCATGGCCGCGCTGGCCTTGTGGGCAACCAGGAGGCTGCCGACACAGGCTCAGGGCCCGGAGCAGGCCGCTAAGCGGGAGTACGAGCAAGCTGCCTGATGTCGTGAGCTCGGCCCGGTCGTCGCCGGCGCGATCGGCGAGCTGGCCACGTGGGCGGGCGCCTATCGCGTCGACGTCGAAGGCCCCACGCCCGCCGTGTGGCGATCCGAGCTCTCCTGATCGTCGACCGTCCCACCGGATCAGGGTGAGCAGACCATCGGTGTACGTGGAGCGAAATCGGCGGATCGAGAGTGGTGCGCAGCGCAGGCACCAGGATCTGGCTGGACGGGGCGCTGCGGGGCGGTAAGGTCTGTCCCTTACGCGGCTCGCCCGTGCCGCGCGCCTGCCTCACCCTCCGACCGTCGATACTGCCGGTTGGGCGGGGCCGACCGCGATCGGACCGGACCGGGGATGATGCCGATGGTCGCTCTTGGGCATGAACGACCTGGAGGCGGAAGTCGCCTGTCACTCCAGTGGGTGGTGGCGAATACCGTCGGATTTACGGCTGGCGGCGCGATCGCCGGAGGCATCGCCCGGGCGATGGGGCAATCCCACTACGGGGTCGCAGCGGCTTCGACGGCCGAAGCGATGCTCCTCGCGGCGCGCACCGCTGGTGCAGCACTGGCTGTGTGGGGCGCCGCCGTCGGACTTGCCCAGTGGCTCGTGATCCGAGGAAGGTTGAAGAGGGTCGGCTGGTGGGCACCGGCAACCAGCGCGGGATGGGCATCGGCGGGTGTGGTTGCGGGGATCCTCAGCGGGGCTATGGGCGGCGCCGTGACCGGGGTCGGTCGGGATGTCGGAGTGTGGGGATTCGTGGTGGTGGCCGTGGTGGCCACCCTGGCCCTGGGTCTGCTGCCGGTCACATTCCAATGGATGATGCTCCGACGACAGGTTCATCGAGCCAGGTGGTGGCTCCTGGGCGCCGCCGGGTCGTTTCTTGTGGCGGCAGGGGTAGCCGCAGGCGTCGTGAGGTGGGGGCTGGTCGTGATCGGGTGGCTCAATCCTGAGGACTTTCCCTCCGCCAGAGCTTGGGTGGCATTCGGAGCGGTTGTGGGACTCGTGTACGGAACCCTGACAGGTCGGATCCTCGGCCACCTTCCGCGCAGAGCGGCCGCCCCGACTCGCACGCCGGGGGTGGAATCACCGTTCGGGTCGTAGCCGCGTGCCCGGCGCGAGTCGCTTCCGCGATCCGCGTCCGGTGTACGGACAAGGAGCCTTTTATCCCGCGGATCGAGAGGGTGATCGATCGTCTGTTAGAGGGGGAGGAGGCGGTCTTCCACCTGATGGGTTAGGAGATAGGGCGCCTGGAAACGGCACCCCTTCGTAAGGGAGCGTCACAGCGCGGCGGGCTCCATCTCTAGGTTTCGCAGCTAGATACATCCTCGCCGCCATCTCCTCGTAGTAGGACGCTGGCAGCTCGAGCGCCGTGATGCCGGCGACCTGCAGCGGCGCCGCGGCGGCCACCGTCAGGAAGTCGTGCACCGGCCGGATCCCCGCCATCAACGAGGTCGGCGCGATCGCCCATCCGACCCGCCAGCCGGTGACCGAGTACGTTTTCGAGAGGGCGCTGATCGTGACGGTGCGGTCCTCCATGCCGGGGATCATGGCCATCGGGACGTGCTCGACGCCGTCGTACACGATGTGCTCGTAGATCTCGTCCGTGATCGCGATCGCGTCGTAGCGCGCGCAGCCTCGCGATCGCGTCGAGCTCCTCCCTTGAGAACACCTTCCCGGTCGGATTGTTCGGCGTGTTGATGACCACGGCCCGGGTCCGGTCGGAGAAGGCCGCACGCAGCTCGGCCTCGTCGAAGGTCCAGTCCGGCGGCCGGAGCGTCACGAGCCGCGGCGCCACGCCGCTCAGGATCGCGTCCGGACCGTAGTTCTCGTAGAACGGCTCGAAGACGACGACCTCGTCGCCGGGGTCGAGCACCCCAAGCATCGTCGCGATCATCGCCTCGGTCGATCCCCACGTGACGCAGAGCTCGGTCTCGGGATCGACGCGTATCCCGTAGTCGCGCGCGTACTTCGCGGCGATCGCCTCGCGGAACGCCGGCACGCCCCACGTGATCGGGTACTGGTTGTGGTCCTCGGCGATCGCCTGCGCGGCCGCTCCTTTCAGGGCCGCGGGTGCCGCGAAGTCGGGGAATCCCTGGCCAAGGTTGATCGCGCCGTGCAGGTTCGCGAGCCGCGTCATGTCGCGGATCACCGACTCGGTGAACGAGGACGCCTTGGTCGACGGCCGCACCTTCGACATGCCCGGGAGCCTAACGGGCGCCGCGGGCGTCGCGCTCACACGTCGTGAAGCAGGAACAGCTCGACGGGACCCGACTCCCACGTGTCGAAGTCGTCGTCCTCGACCGCCGCCGACAGCGCCGGCCGCGCAGCGGCGAGGTCGGCGTCCGACTGCCAGATCGCGAGGCCGACGAGCGCGTCGGACCGCGCGTCTTTGAACGTGTGCGCCTCGATCGCGCCCTGCCCGCGGGCTGCCGCGCCGAAGCGGTGCATCGAGTCGATCAGGTCCTGCTCGTGCTCGGGCTTGGGGCGGTGGATCGACAGGTGGTAGAGCATGGTTCCCACGTCGCTCCTCTCGCTATCGGAGGCTGCGTCCTCCGAGACACAGCAGCCTAGAGCCGCGATCGCCGCGGCGCACGTGTGACAATCGATCCGATGGCGCCCGATCCCCACCTCCCCGACGTCCTCGGCACGGACCTGCCCGCCGGCACGCGTTTCGCCGGTCCCCTCGACGGCTCGGTGCCGGGGTGGCACCTCGGCGACGCGCCCGAGCCGGTCGACCTCGACGCCCATCACCTTCATCTCGTTTCGCTCGTCCTTTCCGCAAGACGGGCCACGAAGTTCGCTCTGACATAGCTCGGACCCGTCTTGCACCAGGGCATTCTCAGGCTGCGTGAGTGTCCCCAGGTGGATTTGACCTTGAAGTCAGCGCGGATCGACGGTCGCGCGCCATCCGGGGGACCGTGCAGGGCCGGGGTGCCACCCCAGCTGGGTCCGGAAGACCCGGCGCGATCCGAGATCGGCCCGCTAGGGTGACCTTGGTTCAGGAGCCTGAGGAGCAGCGCGTCCATGACGCCGGTGGAGACGGTGGAGGGCGACCGGGTGGGCACTCACCTCTCCGATCGCAGGGCAGCCACCATCGTCGGCATCCTGTACATCGTCGGGGATGTGTTCCTCATCGCGAGCGTGCCGATCGCTGCATCGCTCCTCACCTCGTCCGCCACGTTGGCCGACGTCAACGCCCAGCCCTGGCGCCTCAAGATCGGCGCGCTGTTCGTGCTCGTGCCGGGCTTCGCCCTGGCGATGATCCCCCTCGTGCTGTTCCCGATCCTGCGCCGCTACAGCGAACGCCTCGCGGTCGGCATCGTCGTGTTCCGAAGTGGGCTCGAGACGGTGATCTACCTCGTCATGGCCGCGACGTGGCTGCTGCTCGTGCGCGTCGCCGACGCTGCCGCCACCGCTTCGGGTCCCGACGCGGCCGCCCTGGCCTCGGTCGGGCACACGCTCCGCGAGATGAACGACGTGTTCTACGCGATCATCAGCGTGCTCGTGTTCAGCATCTACGCGCTCATGCTCTACTGGGTGTTCTACACGTCGCGCCTGATCCCACGGTGGCTCGCGGTCTGGGGTCTCGTCGGCGCGGCCCTGTACCTGCTGCCACCGCTGCTGGAGCTGATCGACATCTCGTGGGGCTTCCTCTTCGCACCGCTCGCCCTCCAGGAGGTCGTGATGGCAGTCTGGTTGATCGCGAAGGGGTTCACGACCGAGCGGGCCGAGCACTCACCGCCTGCCGTCGGTCTCGCGCAGCCCGGGTGAGACCGATCGGGGGCCGACCTCAAGTGTACGGATGGGGAACGTTAGCCGCCGGTTAGCGTGATGGCGGATACCCGGTCAGGTGCGCGGAAACGCACACGCGCCCGGCACGCGACGCCGGTTGCACATCCACGACCCGGACCAGCTAGCCGAGCTTGCGCACCTTCCACGCCTCCGCGCTTGGCCATCGCCTCGCCCATTCCAGCGGGATGTAAGGCTGAGCCTGTGGATCGGCGCCTTCGCTGGGTGGCTGAATCTCGATCAGGTCCTCGATCTCAAAGCCGCTCGAGCGCAAGAGTCGAACCATGTCACCGTGCCCAATCCGAAACTCGATGTCTTCGATCGCCCCGCTCGGTCCGCGCCACTCGAACCGGTGCATGCCGAAGTAATCCCGATGGAGCCGCGAGTCCGCCGAGGCCTCGTCGTCGTCTGTCGGATAGCAGCACATCACGAGGGGAGAACCGGTTTCGAACACGAGACGGCCGCCCTCCCTCAGGATCCGACAAGCCTCCGGGAGCCATCGATACGGGTCGCACCAGATCGCGGCCCCGTACTGGGAGATCGCGAAGTCGAAGCTCTGGTCGGCGAACGGCGCACGCTCCGCGTCCGCATGCACGAGCGGGAAGTGGAGATTGAACTCCTCCTGGAGCATCCGGGCGGTCGCGAGTTGGTTGGACGAGTTGTCGAGACCGACCACGTGTGCGCCCCGGCGCATCAACCAGGCCGAGACATAGGCCGTCCCGCACCCGAGTTCCACGGCATCGAGCCCCGAGACATCAGGCAGGAGCCGGAGCTCAGATTCCGGATTGCCCCTGCCCCAGACGGGTTCCTTCCTAGCCCACGCCTCTCGTCCTCGTTGGACCCAGTTTGGCGCGTCATCGTCCCAGGAGGCTCTGTTCACGAGGGCGTGGTCGCCAGCCGGCATGTCCGCACGATAGTCCGCCTCCCAGAGCGCAGCAGGGCATATCAGGGGGTCAAACTGGACACACGGCCCGGCGCATGAGGCCCTGTCATCCCTTCCAGGTGTACGGATATGGAACGTTGTCCGCGGATCGAGAGGGTCGGGAGCGCAGGCACGGAAACCGTCGCTGGGCGCGACGGCAGGACGGACTGCCCGGGCTCGCGGTCACGGCCTCGTCTACGTCACGTGAGAGCCATCGTCCGAGCGTCTCAGCGCGTCTGAGGGGGCGTTTGCCAATCGCCCTCCCACGTCCCTGCGACGACAAGGCGGGCGTCGGAGCCGTCGACGCCGATGCTGTAGAGGGCCCTCTCGCCTCCGGCACCGTCGCTCGTCGCGTACAGGATCCGGTCGCCCTGGGGCGAGAACCCTCGGATGCCGAGGATCTCGTCGCCGCCATCCAGCGCCGCCGTCGCTTCGGGCAGCACCGTCACGGTTCCGGATGCGGCGTCGACGACGTTCAGCTCGCCGTGGGACAGCGACGCGAAGTGCTCTCCATCCTGCGACCAAGCCTCCACGCCGTCCAGACGCCCGTCCACCTCCGACACAAGCGACCCCTCGGCGTCGAGGACGGTGATGGAGTTGCCCATGACCACGGCGACGCGCGTCCCGTCCGGTGAGTACGTCGCCTGCCCGCCCAACGAGGGGTCGAGCCCGCCCAACGAGAGTTCGTACCCAGGGCTCCCGTCGAGCGGCACGACCGCATAGCCGAACAGGAGGAGCGCCGAGCCGTCGGGCATCCACCCCGGGCCGTCGGAGTTGCCTCCCCCCGTGACGGTCGGCTGGGGCAACGACGCCTGCCGCTCACCGTCGACTCCGTAGACGCCGATCGTCACAAAGCCGACCTCCCACACCGCGACGCGCGTCGAGTCGGGCGACCACGTGAATCCCCACCCACCCCCATACGTCGGGAACTCCCCGACAAAGTTGCCGTGCGGATCGGTGATCACCATGTCGTCCTGCCCCGAGCTCGGGCAGCTGCGCTGGATCGCGAGGTACCTCCCGTCGGGCGACCACGACAGGTACGTCTCCTCGCTGAGCCCCTCGCACCGCGCGTCGGGGATGCCGCCCATCTTGACCGCGTTCGTCCCATCCGGATCGGCGACGTAGATGTCGCCGTCGAGGACGTATGCGAGGGCGCCCGACGCCGCCGGCATCGGCTCGACGGGTCGATCCGCCGGGATCGGGTCCGACGTCAGTGAGCGGACCAAGATGATCCCGAGCGCGAGCGTAAGGATGACGCCAAGGGCGCCCGCACTGATGCGCTGGTTGCGCTGCCTGCGGTCGCGGCGGCGCAGGACGCGATCCACCTGCAGGTCGGGCTGGGGAGCGTTCGACCCCGCCCGCTCGAGGACGGACCGGTATTCAGTCACGGGGCATCGTCTCCTTGAGTGCCGCGTGCGCCCGAGATGCATGCATGCGGAGCGTCGAGGCACGGATGCCGAGCATGCGGGCGGCTTCCTCGGACCTGAAGCCGAGCATGTCGGTCAGGACCACTGCTGCGCGCTGACGCGGCGAGAGACGGGCGAGGGCTCGAATTGTGGCGTCGCGCTCGTCGATCTCGGCTATCGCATCGTCGGCGGGAAGAACCTTCATCGTCCGTTTCGCGGCCAGGAGGGCGCGCCCGTAGCCGGTGCGGAACGCGTTCATCGCTGTGCGGTACAGGTAGGCGCGGGGATCCTCCATCTCCGAGACGTGGTCCCACCGCTCCAGCACGCGAACGAACGCCTCTTGTGTGAGCTCCTCGGCCTCGAACCGGTTCCGGGTCACGAGCCACAAGGCTCGGTACAGCCCATCTCCCTCTTGCGCGAAGAACTCCTCGAAGGCCACAGGCGGCGACGCCTGGTGGACTTCCATCCCTATCGGGCCGAGCTGCGCCGTCTCGCTCATCCTTTAGCAACAACCTTCGGGGACTCCGGATCGCCTACACGGTGTGCGATCTTCTTTCCGCCCAGTGTCTACCGCCTGGCCTCGCGCAGCATCCCGACTAGCACCGCCCGGAGCGTCCGGTCCCCCTCGCAATCGATCAGAGCTCGGCGAAGGACCGGCTCTGTGGATAGCCCAGAACTCGCCGATCCGCTCGGCGTGCTCGAGGTCGGGCAGCATGAGGACGTGAAGCAGCTCGGCGCGGGGACCCGGCCCGAGTGCATCCAGGAGGCCGCGAAACGACGCGAAACAACGGGTCCGCAACGCGAGCGGCAAGAGGAACACGACAGAGGGCTGACCTGCGGAACAGGCTCTGACCAGCGGAGCGGGTGACGGGAATCGAACCCGCACCACCAGCTTGGAAGGCTAGTGGTCTTACCCCGCTGACCTGCGAAGATGCACCGCCGAGGCCGTCTCAGGCCGCACGGAGGCTGCGAGCGAGTCGCGGGGCACCGAATCCAACCCCTCGCCGATGGCCTCCTCGAGGCCAGGGCGGAGATCATCGTCGATCAGTCTTGACGACGCTGCGCGGCGTGACGTCAGGCCCATCGGCCCGCGCGAGCTCACCCGCCGCAGCCCTGGCGCCACCCGTGCCTCCGTCGTGGGGTCGTAGCAGCTGTCCATCTCGATGATGAGCGTGTGATCGTTCAGCCAGGCTGGCCAGTAGCCCTCCGCCACGTGGAACGACTGACCCGTGGCGAGGTCAACGATCGACACGTCGTTCGAGTGGAACTCGAAGTACGCGATCCGTGTCCCGTCGGGGGACCAAGGTGTGCCGTTGATCGCGTCCCCTCCCTGGACCAGCACCCGCTCGCCGGTTCCGTCGGCGTTGGACACGCAGCCACAGTTACTGGTCGGTGTGGGGTAGTAAGTCAAGAGCGAGCCGTCCGGCGATAGCGCTGGGGAGAGCCGACAGTTCGTGGGCTGGGTTATGGACCGGTCGCCGCCGCAAGAGGCGATGTGAGCCAGTTGTGCGCCTCTGCCTGCGCCCTACCGGACGTGGGAAGGGCGGCGCGCGGTCAGCGTCCCAGGTGGGGCGCACCCAACCACCCCAGGAGGTACTTCATGCGCAGGATCCTGATCGTCGGCGGTGGCCGCCGTGGTCGCCGTCGGGCTGATCGCCGGCTCGGCCGGCGCCGTCAAGCACCCGTCGAAGGCGAAGGCACGCGCCGCCGCCGCGAAGACGACCAAGCTGCGGCTGACGCCGTCCAATGACGCAGCTCGCCGCGTGCATGCCCCACGCCCGCGTCAGGGTGACGGTGAAGTCCACGACCGACCGGGTCGGCTTCGACCGGTTCATCGTCCGCGCCCGCGGCCTGCCGCGGAACACCGACTTCACGGTGTTCCTGCTCGAGACCGCCGGGGCGCCGTTCGGCGCCGCCGAGTACATCGGCGACATCACGTCCGACAAGCGCGGCACCGCGCGCAACGAGTTCCGGCTGATCGTCGACGAGGCGTTCTCGAGCACGATCGTCAACGACAAGCGCGTGCGCGTCGACCTCAACCGGGTCGGGATGTGGTTCGCCGACCCCGCCGACGACGACTTCTGCTCGGCAGCCCCGGGCGTCAACGGAGATCACGCCGTTCGACGGCGACAACGAAGCCGGCGTGCAGGCCTTCAACTCGGCCAACACGAACCCGCTGCCCGCCCCCTAGCGGGCACGGCCCCGCGGCGGCGCTTGGGGCCCCGGCCTCGAGCGCCGCCGGCGCGGCCGGCGCGCTCGGACACGAGCGCCGACGGCGTCACGGCACGTGCCGAGCTAACACCACGACCGCGCCGACGGCGCGGGCGCTGCGTGGTATGGGCCGCCGTTCCTCGCGCCCGCGACCTACCTGACCCATGCAGAGCGCCATCACGCTGCCCCAACCACACCCATGGTGGTCGTCATGACGAACCTTTCGCTCGGGCCCCGCCCGTTTGCGGGACCGATCCCCTCCCCAGCGCACGCCGCAAGGCGTGCCACCGTGGGGAGGGGTCGGCCCGCGGTGGGCGCCTCACGGCCCCCGCCGCCGACGTGATCGCGCCGCGTCGTTGGCTAGCCGGGTGGGGCTGGGAGGGCCCCAGGCGTCGATCGCGGCGTCAAGCGCGTCGTCGGTCACGTCGACGGTCACGGTGGCGTGACCGGCCTGGTCGAGGGTGTCGCGCAGCGTGGCGGCGTGATCGAGCAGGCACGCGCCGGCGGCGGTCGCGTGCAGCTCGCTGGGCGCGAGGACGTGCTGATCGAGCTGGTCGTCGTCCGGGCCGACCCGCAGGTGCGAGACGGCGAGCGCGCCGTCCGGGCGCCCGAGGTAGCAGGAGGTCAGGGTCGTCGCCTGCTCGGGCAGCGCGGTGGCGATGACCAGGACGTAGGCGCCGACACCGGTGAGCGTCGTTGATCCCGGCGCTGGGGTGCCGTCGAGCAGCACCGTGACGCCAGCAAGCGGGTCGCGCATCGCGGCCCGGAGGCTAGCTCCGGGCCCGGCGCGTCGCCGGGCGCTACGGGCCAGCGGGGCGCGGGTGCTGATGGCCGGCGCGCAGCCCGCTGGGAGCACGACCTGTGGTGGGAGCTCGCCGACGACCGGTGGGTGACCGAGCACCGCTCGATCCTCGTGCGCCTCGACGTCGAGTGCCGTGCGCTCACGGATGCGGAGCCACTCGACCGCCACCGGGAGGGGGCTGCCTCGACCGCGGCGGCCCAAGCCGCGGGGCGAAGGCGACGACGCCGGTCTCGTGCGGAGCCCCTCGCTCAGTGCTCGGCAGCCTGAAAGACGTTGCCGAGATCGAGAGCGGGAAGCGCTAGGGCCTGGGCGCTCAGCTGGTCGCGCTCGGTGAGCTCGAAGCGCCGCGCGTAGCCGTCGACGGCGGGCTCGCGGTGTACGACGACTCGTCGGCCTCGCAGGTCGAGAACCCAGTACTCCGGGATGTCCGCCGAGGCGTAGAGGTCGGCCTTCGCGACGAGGTCTCGCGCCAGCGACGACACCGCGACCTCCACGACAAGCGCGGCGGTGGCGGGGTGGTACGGGCCTGGCGCGTCGCGCTCGAGTACCGCGAGGTCAGGCTCGGGCTCAGAGTCCCCGAGCGTCAGCGGACTCGCCACACCGATCTCATAGCGCTCCGTGTCGACCGCGCTCCACAGCCATTGTGCGAGCCATCTGACGGCGCGCTCGTGCGCCGGCGTCTTAGGGCTCATGCTGACGAGCAGGCCGTCGAGCAGCTCGACGCGCTCGTCCTCGTCAAAGCCACCGGCGTCGATAAGCCGGTGGTATTCGTCGAGCGAGTAGCGGTGAAGCTCTCGCAGGTCCACTCGCGCCCGGACGGCCACCCCATGAAGCATACGCGCCGATACCTGCCCGGTTGTCCCGGTCGCGGAGCGTCGAGCGCACGGAGCCCGAGTCCTCAGGTCTCCAAGTTCTCCCGGCGCGATCCCGAGCCGCGCGGCAAGCGCCCGGGCAGCGTCGACGCTGCGTAGGTAGAACGTGAAACCGTTGCCCTTGGGTCGGACTTCGACTTCGGCGGCGATGCTTGCGCTGCGGCGACCGCCGGGTCACCCACCGCGGGCGTCCGCCGTGCGTCTACGGCGGCGACCGCCACGTGCGCGAGATCGGCGGCCCGTGGCTGCCGTGCGGGCCGGCGGGCCGCGTCCGAGCCTACGCCGGGCAGGAGTGCACGACCGGGGGCGGGCCGGCCGCCTCGGCCGCGAGCTCGAGCGGGAGGACGATCGCGACGCACAGCACGAGCGCGGCCAGCCCGCCGGCGAGCGCCGCGAGCGGGCGCCCCGGCGCCGCCGCGCGATGCATCGGCTCCAGCAGCTCCTGGACGCGCTCGACGGCGCCGCCCGACCCGGTCAGCGACGTCGCCGTGGCGGGCGCGGCGCCCGACTTGCAGATCGCGCTCGCCAGCGCGAGGCGATCGGGGTGGCGGCGCAGCGCCCAGCGGTCGGCGTCGCGCTCGAGATGGAACGCGAGCTCGCGCGCCGCGCGCGTCGTCCCCGGCAGGAAGCGCGCGAGCGCCCGGCAGGTCTCGGCGTAGAGCAGCACCCAGCGGTGGCGACGGGCGACGTGGCCGCGCTCGTGGGAGAGCGCGGCCGCGAGCTCGGCGTCGTCGAGGCGGGCCAGGGCGCCCGCCGAGACGAGCACGGTGGGGCGCGAGAGCCCGGCGGCGGCGAGGACGACGTCGTCGCCGCCGACGATGACGCTGTCGCCGGGGCCGCGGCCGACCGCCCCCCGGACGACGGCGCGGACGTCGTGCGCGGCGCGCGCGACCCGCCATGCGGCGACGAGCACGGACGCGGCCAGGAGCACGGCCGGGGCCACGACCGCGAGGTGCACGACGTGATGGCCGCCGGGCAGGGGCGCGCCGCAGGTCCAGTCGACGGCCTCGCCGACGGCGCGCGCGGGGTGCAGGAGGACGACGAGCGTCGCCACGAGCCCGAGCGCCGCGAGCGCCCGCAGGCCGAGCCCCGCGGCCCACACCGCGCACGCGCTCGCCGGGTGCACGCGGCGCAGGTGCAGCGCGTGGGGCAGGAGGATCGCCGCTCCCGCCGCGAGGGCGAGCGCGGCGAGCGTCATTCCGACCGCCTGCGGGCGACCGCGCGCTCGAGCTTGCGCAGCTCGGCGCGCTCGTCCTCGGGCAGGCCGCCGATGAGCTGGGCCAGTGCCACGTGACGCGCCTCGCTCGTCGCCCGCGCGAGCGTGCGCTCCAGTGCGCGCGAGACGTACTCGGCCTCCGCGAGCGCCGGCGTGTAGACGATCTGCTGGCCGCGCCGGCGACGCATCAGCAGCCCGCGCTCGGCGAGCCGGTTGAGCACGGTCTGGACGGTGTTGTAGGCGCCGCGGTTGCGGTCGGGGAGGGCTTGGCGCACCTCCTCGACCGTGCCCTCCTCCAGGCGCCACATGGCGGCCATGATCTGCGTTTGCAGCTCGCCCTGCAGGGGCGTGAGGTCGTCGGCCATCGCAGCGGCGATCGTAGCGCTCAGCCCCCGAGCTCGACGAGCCCGAACCGCAGCCCGTCGGCGTCGATGCTCGCCTCGCCCATCGTGTGGACGGGCTGGCGGCGGCGGTCGGTCGGGCTGCCGGGGTTGAAGATCTCGAGGCCCAGCGCATCGTCGCGCTCGTGCAGCGGGACGTGCGAGTGGCCGAAGACGACGGCGTCGGCCTGCGGGAACCGCCGGCGCAGGCGGGCCGGACGGCCGGCGCTCGGGCCGGCGTCGTGGACGACGACGATCCGCCACCCCTCCACGACGACCATGCGTGCGGCCGGCAGCGTGGCCCGGACGGCGGGCTCGTCGACGTTGCCGTAGACGGCGTCGACCGGCGGTCCGAGCGTGCGCAGCTGCTCGAGCACGGAGAGCGCCACGAGGTCGCCCGCATGCAGGATGCGGTCGGCGGCGCGCAGGCGGGCCACGCAGGCCTCGGGGAGCCGCCGGGCGCCCCGCGGCAGGTGCGTGTCGGCGATGATCGCCAGCCGCGTTGCCACTACGGCTCGTCGACGAGGACGGTGTCCGCGTCCGTGTAGGGCGGAGAGCAGCAGCAGAGCAGGACGAGGGGCTCCGCTCCGGTGCACACGAGCTGGTGCACCGTGCCCGGTGCGATGACGACGCAGTCGCCGGCTGCGACCGGCGCGCGCTCGTCGCCGAGGCGCAGCTCGCCCCGCCCGGCGGTGAAGAAGTAGAGCTCCTCGGTCGTGCGGTGCAGGTGGGCGATGGTCCGCCCGCCAACAGGCACCGTGGCCTCGGCGAGGCTCTGCGCCCGGGCGGGGGCCGCGGCGCCGCCGCCGAGGCCCGCGATCTCGCGGATCGTCGATCCGTCGAGCGTCGTGAATCCGACGAGGGCGTCGAGGCTCGAGCGGTCCATGCCCGCAGGCTACGCCCCGCCGGCGGGTGGCCGGCGGGGCGTCGCCGCTGGTCGGCTCAGGCGATCGCGCGGCGCGCGCGGTCGGCGTCGAGGCGCCGCGCCAGCCCGCCGAGCGCCTGCGCGACGGGCCCGCGCAGCCGCCGGGGCGGCGGGTGGCCGCGCTCGGGGCGGCCACGACGGGCGCGCGCCGCCCGCGGCTGCGGATCGACCTTCATGAGCTGCTCGTGGATGAGAAACATCGCGAAACCCTCCGGACGGTGGTGGTTGGACGGCGTGCCGCCCGGTTCAATGGAGGGCCCTGCGAAGGGGTGCTCGAGGCTCCGGGCGGGTGACCCGGGACCTCGACGCGCTA